>NZ_JBIYDP010000002.1:0-788705 GCF_044908765.1 Bacillus sp. RC251
GGAATAACAGGGGCAACAGGTCCAACGGGAGCGACGGGAATAACAGGTTCAACGGGTCCGACGGGAGCAACGGGAATAACAGGTTCAACGGGTCCAACGGGAGCAACAGGAATAACAGGTTCAACAGGTCCAACAGGAGCGACGGGAATAACGGGTCCAACGGGAGCAACAGGTCCAACAGGAGCGACGGGAATAACAGGGGTAACAGGTCCAACGGGAGCGACAGGAATAACAGGTTCAACAGGTCCAACAGGAGCGACGGGAATAACAGGTTCAACGGGTCCGACGGGAGCAACGGGAATAACAGGTTCAACGGGTCCGACGGGAGCAACAGGAATAACAGGGGCAACAGGTCCAACAGGAGCGACGGGAATAACGGGTCCAACAGGAGCAACAGGAGACACAGGGGCAACTGGCACAAGTATAACTGCAACATACGCTTTTGCAAATAATACATCGGGAACAGCGATATCGGTACTTCTTGGTGGAACGAATGTCCCGCTTCCGAATAATCAAAATATTGGTCCAGGTATTACTGTTTCTGGGGGGAATACAGTATTTACGGCTGCAAATGCGGGGAATTATTATATTTCATATACGATTAATATAACGGCTTCATTATTAGTCAGTTCGCGGATTACAATTAATGGTGCACCTCTTGCTGGAACGATCAATTCTCCTGCGTTAGCAACTACATCATTTAGTGCAACAATTATTACGACTCTTGCGGCTGGAAGTGCCATTAGTTTGCAACTATTTGGTTTGTTAGCTGTTGCAACGTTATCAACAACTACACCAGGAGCTGTGTTAACGATAATAAGATTAAGCTAAATAATAACTCTCTTACTTTTTTAAGATTAGGAGAGTTTATACATATAATAAGAAGTTAATGAAGTAAAGCATAGTTATACAAAAGTCAGAATATTATGATTGTAACGTTATGGTGACTATAATATAATGAAAACAACTTCATGAATGAACATTCATTTATTTTTATGTATTTGAAGGGGGAATGAAGGTGGAAAAACCATGGTTGAAAAGTTATCCAGAAGAAATTCCAAGTGCGATTTCTTATGATATTCAGCCGCTTCATGGATATGTGGAACAGGTGGCTTCACGTTATCCGGAAAAGAAAGCGCTTCACTTTTTAGGGAAGGATATTACATTTTCAGACTTCCACGATAAGGTGAAGAGGTTTGCAAATTATCTTCAAAAACTCGGTGTGGAAAAGGGTGATCGAGTTGCTATTATGTTGCCAAACTGTCCGCAATCTGTAATTGGTTATTATGGTACATTACTTGCGGGAGGTATCGTAGTACAAACAAATCCGCTATATACAGAAAGAGAATTAGAATACCAGCTTCATGATTCGGGAGCAAAAGTAATTCTTTGTCTCGATTTAGTGTTTCCAAGAGTAACGAATGTTCAATCTGCTACAAAAATTGAACATATTATCGTAACTCGGATTGCGGACTTTTTACCCTTCCCTAAAAATTTACTTTATCCATTTGTACAAAAAAAGCAGGCAAATCTTGTTGTGGATGTGTCGGAAAGCGAAACGATTCATCTATGGAAATCAGTAGAACGAGAAAGTAATGTTAATGTTGAAGTGCCTTGTGATCCTGAAAATGATCTAGCTCTTTTACAGTACACTGGAGGAACAACTGGATTTCCGAAAGGCGTTATGTTGACGCATAAAAACCTTGTTTCGAACACTTTAATGGGAGCTCATTGGCTATATAATTGTAAAGAAGGGGAAGAAGTAATTCTTGGTGTCCTTCCGTTCTTTCATGTGTATGGGATGACAGCTGTAATGAATTTAAGTATTATGCAAGGATATAAAATGGTGCTGATTCCGAAGTTTGATATGAAAATGGTTTTTGAAGCGATAAAAAAACATAAAGTCACACTATTTCCAGGGGCACCGACCATTTATATTGCTCTATTAAATAGTCCCCTCTTAAAAGAATATGATATTTCTTCCATTCAAGCTTGTATTAGTGGATCTGCCCCGCTTCCTGTAGAAGTACAGGAAGAGTTTGAGAGAGTTACAGGTGGGAAATTGGTAGAAGGTTATGGATTAACGGAGTCGTCGCCAGTTACACATGGGAATTTTTTGTGGGAAAAACGCGTGCCAGGAAGTATTGGTGTGCCGTGGCCAGATACAGAGGCAAACATTATGTCGCTTGAAACTGGAGAGGCTTTACCTCCGGGTGAAATTGGTGAAATTGTTGTAAAGGGTCCTCAAATTATGAAAGGGTATTGGAATAAGCCAGAAGAAACAGCAGCTGTATTACAAGACGGATGGCTTCATACAGGGGATGTTGGTTACATGGATGAAGATGGATTTTTCTATGTGAAAGATCGTAAGAAAGATATGATTGTTGCGAGTGGATTTAATGTGTATCCTCGCGAAGTAGAAGAAGTATTATATGAGCATGAAAAAGTGCAAGAAGTAGTGACGATTGGAGTTCCCGATCCGTACCGGGGAGAGACAGTTAAAGCATTTGTTGTGTTAAAAGAAGGTGCGGAGTGTTCTGAGGAAGAATTAAACCAGTTTGCGCGTAAATATTTAGCGGCTTATAAAGTGCCGAAGGTATATGAGTTTAGAGATGAACTGCCGAAAACGACTGTCGGAAAAATTTTACGCCGTGTCCTAATAGATGAAGAGAAAAGAAAAAATGAGGATGAGCAAACGGGCTAAGGCCCTTTCTTTTTGAAAAAATAGGATTGACACTTTTCTAAATAGTCAGTATTATAAGAATATGAATGACTATTCATTCAGTCATCTTCTTGAAGGGGACAGTAAAGTGAAGAAAAATAGACCGAAATACAATCAAATTATTGATGCGGCAGTCATTGTGATTGCGGAGAATGGGTACCACCAAGCGCAAGTTTCTAAAATAGCAAAGCAAGCTGGGGTAGCTGATGGCACGATTTATTTATATTTTAAAAATAAAGAAGATATATTAATATCCTTATTCCAAGAGAAGATGGGAGATTTTGTCGAAACAATTCGTCAAAAAACAGCAGGAATTGAAAGCGCTGTATCGAAGTTATTCATGTTGGTAGAAACGCACTTCTTGCTGTTATCACAAAATGATCCTCTTGCTATCGTTACGCAATTAGAGCTAAGACAGTCCAATCAAGACTTACGCCTGAAAATAAATGAAGTATTAAAAGGCTACTTACAAGTTATGGATGAGATTTTGGAGACAGGTATAAAGCAAGGTGAATTCCAAGCGGATTTAAATGTTCGTGTGGCAAGACAAATGATCTTTGGAACAGTAGATGAAGTTGTGACCAATTGGGTAATGAGCGATCATAAGTATGATCTGGTCGCACTTTCAAAAACGGTACATGGGCTACTTATTGCAGCTTGTGGTTATCGTCAATAATGGGAGGGATCATGTTGAAATTCCTATCTGTAAGAGTTGAAGATCATATCGCGGTGGCGACGTTAAATCATGCGCCGGCAAACGCGATGTCTTCACAAGTTATGCATGACGTTACTGAATTAATTGATCAAGTGGAGAAGGATGATAACATTCGTGTTGTTGTTATTCACGGTGAAGGGCGCTTCTTCTCGGCGGGAGCAGATATTAAAGAATTTACATCTGTTACTGAAGCGAAGCAAGCGACAGAATTAGCGCAGCTTGGACAAGTTACGTTTGAGCGTGTTGAAAAATGTTCAAAACCAGTTATCGCGGCAATTCATGGAGCGGCACTTGGCGGCGGCCTTGAGTTTGCTATGTCTTGCCACATGCGCTTTGCAACTGAAAGTGCAAAACTTGGTTTACCTGAATTAACACTTGGATTAATTCCTGGATTTGCAGGTACACAGCGATTACCACGTTATGTTGGGAAAGCGAAAGCCTGTGAAATGATGTTAACAAGTACACCGATTACTGGTGCAGAAGCATTAAAATGGGGACTTGTTAACGGAGTTTTTGCTGAAGAAACATTTTTAGATGATACGCTTAAAGTTGCAAAACAGATTGCTGGAAAAAGCCCAGCGACGACTCGTGCTGTACTAGAGTTATTGCAAACGACGAAATCGTCTCATTATTATGAAGGTGTACAACGCGAAGCTCAAATCTTTGGTGAAGTATTTACGGGTGAAGATGGAAGAGAAGGTGTAGCAGCGTTTTTAGAAAAACGTAAGCCTTCATTTAATGGCAGGTAGTTCAATTATTTTTTTAATATAAATTAACAGAAAATTAAAATTGATAGAATCTTTCTGAAAAACAAGGGGGTAAATGGAATGAACATCTACGTACTCATGAAACGAACATTTGATACAGAAGAAAAAATCGTAATTAAAAACGGTGCAATTTACGATGGCGAAGCGGAATTCATCATCAACCCTTACGACGAATATGCGATTGAAGAAGCAATTCAAGTAAGAGACGCACAAGGTGGCGAAGTTACTGTTGTAACAGTCGGTGGCGAAGATAGTGAGAAAGAACTTCGTACGGCATTAGCGATGGGCTGCGATAAAGCTGTATTAATTAATATTGAAGATGATGTGGAAAATGGTGACCAGTTCACGACAGCAAAAGTACTTGCTGAATATTTAAAAGATAAAGATGTAGATTTAATTTTAGGCGGGAACGTTGCAATTGATGGTGCATCTGGACAAGTTGGTCCACGCGTAGCAGAAGCGTTAAATATTCCGTACGTAACGACAATTACAAAACTTGAAATTGACGGTACAAACGTGAAGATTGAGCGTGATGTTGAAGGTGATACGGAAGTGATTGAAACTTCATTACCAGTTTTAGTAACAGCACAACAAGGTTTAAATGAACCTCGTTATCCATCGCTTCCAGGTATTATGAAAGCGAAGAAAAAGCCACTAGAAGAAGTAGAATTAGATGATTTAGATTTAGAAGAAGATGATGTGGAAGCAAAGACAAAAACAATTGAAATCTATTTGCCTCCTAAGAAAGATGCAGGAAAAGTGTTACAAGGCGAGCTGCAAGATCAAGTAAAAGAACTTGTATCGTTGCTCCATACAGAAGCGAAAGTAATCTAATAAAATACGAAATTATATATGCAGGAGGGAAAATCTATGGCTCGTAAAGTATTAGTAATGGGTGAGGTTCGTGATGGATCGCTACGTAACGTTTCGTTTGAAGCGGTAGCAGCAGCAAAAACAATTGCAGAAGGCGGTGAAGTAGTAGGTCTTCTAGTTGGAGACAGCGTTGCCTCTTTTGCAAATGAATTGATTCATTACGGTGCAGATCGCGTTGTGACAGTTGAAAATGATAAATTAAAATCATATACATCTGATGGTTATGCACAAGCATTTTCAGCTGTATATGCTGAAGAAAAGCCAGAAGGTATTGTATTTGGACATACAGCACTTGGTAAAGATTTATCACCAAAATTAGCAGCGAAGCTCGAAGCTGGTCTAGTTTCTGACGTAACTGCTTTAGAAGTTGAAGGTGGAAATGTTATCTTTACTCGTCCAATTTACTCTGGTAAAGCATTTGAGAAGAAGATTGTAACGGACGGTATCTTATTTGCGACAGTACGTCCAAATAACATTGCAACGCTTGAAAAAGATGAGTCTCGCAGTGGTGACGTATCTTCTATTACAGTAGATGTGAAAGACCTACGTACAATTATTCAAGATGTCGTCCGTAAGACGGCAGAAGGTGTTGACCTTTCTGAAGCAAAAGTTATTATCGCTGGTGGACGCGGTGTGAAGAGTGAAGAAGGGTTCAAGCCATTAAAAGAGTTAGCTGACGTATTGGGCGGCGCTGTTGGAGCATCTCGTGGTGCTTGTGACGCTGAGTATTGCGATTACTCATTACAAATTGGTCAAACTGGTAAAGTTGTTACGCCAGACTTATACATTGCATGCGGTATTTCTGGTGCGATTCAGCATTTAGCTGGTATGTCTAACTCAAAAATAATCGTTGCAATTAATAAAGACCCAGAAGCAAGTATCTTCAAAGTAGCTGACTATGGTATTGTTGGCGATCTATTTGAAGTCTTACCTCTTTTAACAGAAGAGTTTAAAAAGTTAAAAGTACATTCATGATTTGAGTACCCTTGAGTTCCAAGTGAAGTACCCCTATATATAGAAAAGGTGAGAGATCCCCTGTCTCTCATCTTTTTAGTATTTAATCCGTATTTTTATATAGTATAAAGGAACACTTTTTTGTTACAATACATAACGATACATATTATTCGCCACGTATATAAGTTAATGATATACTCTTGGTAGAATATACTTGAAGGAGGAAATAAAATGGCAATTGTAAATGCAAATGACCAAAGCTTCGCAGCTGAAACTAGCGAAGGTGTTGTATTATTAGATTTCTGGGCACCTTGGTGTGGACCTTGTAAAATGATCGCTCCTGTATTAGAGGAAATTGATGCAGAATTAGGCGAAAAAGTAAAAGTAGTAAAAGTAGACGTGGATGAAAACCAAGAAACTGCTCGTCAATTCGAAGTAATGAGCATTCCAGCTCTTTTCGTATTAAAAGACGGTAAAGTAGTTGATCAAGCGTTAGGTTACAAACCGAAAGAAGCGTTAGTAGAATTAGTTTCTAAACACTTCTAAAATAAAGGGCTACCATTTGGTAGCCTTTTTTATTTTCCTTTTTTACACCTTTCCGTTACAATAAAAGAACGTATGTTGGGTGTTTTGGCATAGTATGTTTTCATGTGAAAATAAAGATGCTAAGCATGTAGAAATGGAGGGTAACGAGTGCACGAACATTTAAAAGAAAAATTGGCTATTTTACCAGATCAACCTGGTTGTTATTTAATGAAAGATAAGCAAGGAACGGTTATATATGTCGGAAAGGCAAAAGTGCTTAAAAATCGTGTGCGCTCGTACTTTACTGGTTCGCATGATGGAAAAACACTGCGGCTTGTAGGAGAAATTGTAGATTTTGAATATATTGTAACTTCCTCAAATCTAGAGGCTCTCATTTTAGAGTTAAACTTAATAAAAAAACATGATCCAAAATATAATATTCAATTAAAAGATGATAAAACATATCCTTTTATTAAAATTACAGCTGAGAAACAGCCGCGATTACTTATTACGCGAAATGTAAAAAAGGATAAGGGAAAGTATTTTGGTCCTTATCCGAATGCACAATCAGCTCATGAAACGAAAAAGCTGCTAGATCGTATGTATCCGCTTCGTAAGTGCTCAAATATGCCAGATAAAGTTTGTTTATATTATCATATGGGTCAATGTTTAGCGCCTTGTGTGAAAGAAGTGACGGAAGAACAAAACAAAGAAATTGTAGATGAAATTATTAAGTTTCTAAATGGTGGGCATAAAGAAGTTCGTTCAGAATTAGAAACAAAGATGTATGAAGCTTCAGAGAAACTAGAATTTGAACGTGCAAAAGAGTTGCGGGATCAAATTGCTCATATCGATGCGATTATGGAAAAACAAAAGATGATTATGAGTGACTTAGTGGATCGTGATGTGTTTGGGTATGCAGTTGATAAAGGATGGATGTGTGTTCAAGTTTTCTTCGTTCGAAAAGGAAAGTTAATTGAACGTGATGTTTCTATGTTTCCAATCTACGATGAACCAGAAGAGGGATTTTTAACGTTTATTGGTCAATTTTATGAGAACAGCAGTCATTTTAAGCCGAAGGAAATTGTCGTTCCAGGAAGTATAGACTCAGAGTTAGTAGAGCGCTTTTTAGAAGTTGAAGCGACACAGCCGAAACGTGGTAAGAAAAAAGATCTTGTAGAATTAGCAAATAAAAATGCGAAGATTGCTCTTGAAGAGAAATTCTACTTAATTGAACGTGATGAAGAGCGAACGATTAAGGCGGTAGATCATTTAGGGAAGCAGCTCGGGATTGAAACACCTTATCGTATTGAGGCGTTTGATAACTCAAATATTCAAGGGACAAATCCTGTTTCTGCAATGATTGCTTTTATCGATGGGAAACCAGCTAAGAAAGAATATAGGAAATATAAAATTAAAACGGTTCAAGGGCCAGATGATTATGAGTCTATGAGAGAAGTTGTGAGACGCCGTTATACAAGGGCGCTGAAAGAGAGTTTGCCTTTACCAGATTTAATCATTATTGATGGTGGAAAAGGGCATCTGGCAGCTGTAAGTGATGTTCTAGAAAACGAACTCGGTTTATATATTCCGATGGCAGGGCTTGTAAAAGATGACAAACATAAAACTTCCCATTTAATTATTGGAGATCCACCTGAACCTGTGATGCTTGAGCGAAATAGCCAAGAATTTTATTTATTGCAGCGCATTCAAGATGAAGTGCATCGATTTGCGATTACATTCCATCGTCAATTACACGGGAAATCTGTCATTCAATCAGCACTGGATGATATTCCTGGAATTGGAGATAAACGAAAAAAGATATTGTTGAAACATTTTGGTTCATTAAAGAAGATGAAAGAAGCTTCTTTAGCTGAATTTGTCGAAGCGGGTATGCCGAAAAATGTCGCAGAGACGATTTATACTTATTTAACAGATAAGAAGACGTTGTAGTTTACAACGTCTTCTATTTTCTGGTATAATTTCTGAAGATTTAAAATAAACCTAACTGAATGAAAATACAAAAAAGTCAACTAAACTTATATGTCTAGTTGACTGTAGGTAATGCTACACTTCAATGAGATCTTTTATATCCCATTTCACAAGAAATGTAATAGAGTCTGAACGTTTTTTCTTTTCTTCATAGGACTCTGCAACGACGTTTCGTTGCTTTTGAATTTGTTCAGCGATGAATCCAGCTTCTAATTGATAAGAAGAATGTCTGTTTTGTTTTTGACGTTCAGCGATGAGTGTGCCTTTAAGTTGGAACTGCATTTCACGACGCTTATGTTCAATAATGCTTAAAGTGCCCCAGCCAGCTTTTTCAAAGAACTGAATGACTTCTTCAATTGTTTCTAGTGGATATTTTCTTGCAAGGTTTCTACCAGACCAGTATAAAATACCATCTAAATCGTTACCGATTAAATCAGGTAGTAATTCTTCACGTAGCAATTCATAAGCGAAGGCGTTCAATGAAACATCTTCTAAAGATGTTGTATCGATTGTATTTTTACTCACAATATTCCCCTCTTTCTATAGGGATTATTATATAACATTTCTCATTTATAAAAACAGATTTTTCTTTGGGGAAATCTGAATATATAAGAAGGGAAAAAGAATTGGCAAATTATATGCAAATTATGTATACGTTTTCTTGACGCTTCGACAAAAATAGGGGTAAAATGAACTTGTTATCAAATTATGCTGAAATATTTCGAATAATTTTTTCAGTTTTTCTTATGCCAATAGTGAAAAAACATTATTGTTGTAAATTAATCTGAAAACAGCAGTCAAACATTCAAGGGGGTAATGGGGACATGAAAGGCCGCGAGTATACGTTTCGTAAGTGGCACTCATTAATGGGGGTCATCCCGGTTGGTGTCTTTTTGACGCAACATCTAATTGTAAACAACTTTGCAACAAGAGGAGCAGAGGCTTTTAACAAAGCTGCAGGCTTTATGGAGCTCCTTCCATTCCGGTATGCGCTAGAGATTTTTATCATCTTTTTACCGATACTGTACCATGCTATATATGGCTTATATATTGCATTTACAGCTAAGAACAATGCGGTTTCTTACGGTTATTTCCGTAACTGGATGTTCGTCTTCCAAAGAATTTCAGGTATCGTTACACTGATTTTCATTTCTTGGCACGTCTGGGAAACTCGTATTCAAGCAATGCTAGGTAAAGAGGTAAACTATGATATGATGGCAGATATTTTAAACAATCCAGCTATGTTTGCATTCTACTTAGTTGGTGTTGTTTCAACAATTTTCCACTTTGCAAATGGACTATGGACATTCTGCATAAGCTGGGGAATTACAGTATCTCCACGTTCACAAAGAATCTCTACTTATGTAACATTAGCTATTTTCTTAGGTCTATCTTATGTAGGTGTGAGTGCATTATTAGCGTTCATCGATCCACAGCTAGCAAACCAGTAAGGAGTGGGAGAGCATGAAAGGGAAACTTATAGTAGTCGGCGGTGGCTTGGCCGGCTTAATGGCAACGATTAAAGCGGCGGAAGCAGGAGTAAATGTTGAACTATTTTCTTTAGTACCAGTAAAACGTTCACATTCTGTATGTGCCCAAGGTGGAATTAACGGTGCCGTAAATACGAAAGGTGAAGGGGATTCTCCATGGATCCACTTTGACGATACAATTTATGGTGGGGACTTCTTAGCGAACCAACCGCCAGTTAAAGCAATGTGTGAAGCAGCACCTGGTATTATTCATTTAATGGACCGTATGGGTGTTATGTTCAACCGTACGGAAGAAGGACTTCTTGATTTCCGTCGTTTTGGTGGAACACAACATCACCGTACAGCATTTGCTGGTGCAACAACTGGACAGCAATTACTATACGCATTAGATGAGCAAGTACGTCGTCACGAAGTAGCAGGACTTGTAACGAAATATGAAGGTTGGGATTTCTTACGAGCTGTTGTTGATGACGAAGGTGTGTGCCGAGGAATCGTTGCACAAGACTTACAAACAATGGAGATTAAAAGTTTCCAAGCTGATGCCGTAATTATGGCAACAGGGGGCCCTGGTATCATCTTTGGAAAATCAACTAACTCTATTATTAATACAGGTACAGCAGCTTCTGCTGTATATCAACAAGGCGCATATTATGCAAACGGCGAGTTCATTCAAATTCATCCAACGGCAATTCCTGGAGACGATAAATTACGTCTTATGAGTGAATCGGCACGTGGTGAAGGTGGCCGTGTTTGGACATATAAAGATGGTAAACCATGGTACTTCCTAGAAGAAAAATATCCGGCTTACGGAAACCTTGTACCTCGTGATATTGCAACGCGTGAAATCTTTGACGTTTGCGTAGAGCAAAAACTAGGTATTAACGGTGAAAACATGGTGTACTTAGATCTTTCTCATAAAGATCCGAAAGAACTAGATATTAAACTTGGTGGAATTATTGAAATCTATGAGAAGTTTACAGGTGATGATCCTCGTAAACTACCAATGAAAATCTTCCCAGCAGTTCACTATTCAATGGGCGGACTATGGGTTGATTATAAGCAGATGACAAGTATTCCAGGTTTATTTGCAGCAGGTGAGTGTGATTATTCTATGCATGGTGGTAACCGTCTAGGTGCGAACTCACTATTATCAGCAATTTACGGTGGTATGGTAGCAGGACCGAACGCGATTGAGTATATGAAAGGTCTTTCTAAATCGTCTGATGCTGTTTCATCTACTGTATATGAGCAAAATGAATTAATCGAAACAGAGAAATTTAACAATATTTTAATGCTTGATGGTAACGAAAATGCATATGTTCTTCATAAAGAGCTTGGAGAATGGATGACAGATAACGTTACAGTAGTTCGTGAAAATAAAAAGCTACTAGAAACTGATGCGAAAATTGAAGAGTTAATGGCGCGTTACAAACGCATTAACATTAACGATACAGCGAGATGGAGTAACCAAGGTGCTTCATTTACACGCCAACTTGCAAATATGTTTGAGTTAGCACGTGTTATTACAATTGGCGCATATAACCGTAATGAGAGCCGCGGGGCGCATTACAAACCTGAATTCCCAAATCGTGATGATGCAAACTTCTTAAAAACTACGATGGCGAAATTTGAAGGAGAAGGAAATGCACCAGCATTCCATTACGAAGAAGTGGATGTTTCATTAATTAAACCACGTAAACGTGACTATTCCTCAAAACATGATGTAGCTGCTAAGGGTGAAGAGAAGGGGGATAAGCAACATGTCTGAGAAAACAATCCGCCTCATCATTACGAGACAAGATGGACCAGACGCTCAAGCGTTTGACCAAGAGTTTGAAATTCCATATCGTCCAAATATGAACATTATTTCGGCACTGATGGAAATTCGTCGTAATCCTGTTGATTCAAAAGGAAACCAAACGACTCCGATTGCATGGGATATGAACTGTTTAGAGGAAGTATGTGGCGCATGTTCGATGGTGATTAACGGAAAACCACGTCAATCATGTACAGCTCTTATTGATCAGTTAGAACAACCAATTCGCTTAAAGCCGATGAAGACATTCCCAGTTGTACGTGACTTACAAGTTGACCGTAGTCGCATGTTTAACGCTCTAAAACGCGTTAAAGCTTGGATTCCAATTGATGGTACGTATGACTTAGGACCAGGACCAAGAATGCCTGAGAAGAAACGTCAATGGGCTTATGAGCTTTCAAAATGTATGACATGTGGTGTTTGCTTAGAATCATGTCCAAACGTAAATAGTAAATCTGACTTTATTGGACCAGCACCGTTATCACAAGCTCGTTTATTCAACTCACATCCGACGGGTGAAATGCATAAAGCAGATCGCTTACGTGCAATTATGGGAGATGGAGGACTTGCAAACTGTGGTAACTCTCAAAACTGTGTGCAATCATGTCCGAAGGGTATTCCATTAACAACTTCAATTGCGGCATTAAACCGTGATACAACAATTCAATCGTTTAAAGATTTCTTTGGTAGCGACAATAACTATTAATAAATATTGCCTCTTCATGTTGAAGAGGCAATATTTATAACTTTATTTTTCTGTTTATTCTGTTTATTTTTAGAGCGAAAAGGAGAGGAAACAATGAAGAGGATTTCTTATATTGAAGACTTTGAGCGATGGGAAAGTGGTTTTTCATTTTACAATCCTGTAAAAGTTCGTTTTGGTGAAGTAGATATGTTTGGGCATGTAAATAATGTCGTTGCCTTTACCTATTTTGAAGAAGCACGTATCGCATTGTTTAAAGAACTTGGATTTATGCAAGAATGGACGCATGAATCTTCAGAAACGATGATCGTTGTTGCAGATTTACAATGTAATTTTATTAAGCAAATATATTTTGATGAACAGTTGAAGGTGTATGTAAAAGCGGGATCGGTTGGGAATTCTTCTTTAGATTTGCATTACATGGTGAAGAATGCAGAAGGAGAAGCTTGTTTAGTCGGCCGTGGAATGATGGTTCAAGCATCGAAAAAAACGGGAAAAGGCGAACCGTGGCCTGAAGAATGGAAGAAAAAATTACTACAATGATAGAGTGAAAGAAAAATAAGAGAGCAATTTGCTCTCTTATTTTTTGTCTTTCATTGCTTCTTCTAATGTTAAATGATGTTTATATATGTATGTAGCGTATGGATTACCAACGTAGCGCAAATGCCACGGTTCATATGAATATTCTGTTGTTTCTGTTTTATCTTCTAAATAACGAATGACAAAGCCAAATTCATGGGCATGTTTTGCAACCCATTTTCCTTCGGCTGTCTCTCCAAAAATAGGCTCTAATTGGAATTTAGCAGATTTTGAACTAATATCCATTGCTAAACCAGTTTGATGTTCACTCGTACCAGGAATGGCACTTACTGAATCAGCTTCAGCTTTTCCTTGACGTCTAACGTATGTATCATGTAATGATTTTTGGCGTTTGTATGAACGATAACCAGATACAGCTGTAAGTTCAAGGCCTTCTTTCTTTGCCGCTTCAAACATATTTTCAAGCGCATCTGCAGCATCTTTACGCAGCAATGTTTTTTCTTTATCTTTTGGACTAGTAAATGGTACGTTTGGTCTTGTTAAGTCTTCAGGTATGTATCCGTCTGGTAGTTTTCGATGTTTATTCACTAAGACAAGATTAGACTCTGGATTTGTTACAACGGAAAAATCATTTTCTAGCTTCTTTGTAGTATGATCAGCTTTTGGAAAAGCAGGAATCTCTTCTTTTTGGTGATTACTATGCTGTTGACTTTCGACAGCTTTCGCCTCATTTTGTAGTGGTGATTTAGAACTAAAGTAAGCGAAAGAAGTGATACCGATTACAATAGTAGTGGCAGAAATAATGATTATCTTTTTCATGATACCTTGTAATCACAGTCCTTTCTTAATAAAATATGTATCGTTTTTTATTATAAGTCTAGTTTACTGAAAAAGAAATATAAGAGTCGTAACGTAATAGAAATGCAAAGAAAATGTCAGAAAATGTGTGAAATTGTAGTATTTTTTCATATAATTCATTTCTTATCTTTCATGAAATTCATTTTTTATGTAATATATATACATAAGAAGATGTAGCGATTATCGAGAATGAAGAACTTCTTGTATAGACTAGGAGTGAATGGGAATGGATTTTGCAACAATTATTGGGCTCATTTTAGGATTTGTAGCGGTAGTAGTAGGGATGGTCGTCAAGGGCGCTGACATAACAGCCTTATTGAATCCTGCCGCAGCATTAATTATTTTTATCGGTACATTTGCTGCAGTATGTATAGCATTTCCGATGAATCAACTAAAAAGGGTTCCAAAATTATTTAAAGTTCTTTTTGGTTCAAATAAAAAGGATTTAAGTTATGAACAGTTGCTAGAATTATTTGTTCATTGGACATCAGAAAGTAGAAAATACGGTATTTTGTCTTTAGAGCAACAATTAGACAAAATTCAAGATGAATTTCTTTTGCGTGGTATGAAATTTGTGATTGATGGCGTATCCGCAGAAGATCTAGAACAGATTTTAGAAGCTGAATTAGAAGCAATTGAAGAAAGGCATGCAAAAGGAGCGGCAATTTTTTCTCAAGCTGGTACATATGCACCGACATTAGGGGTTTTAGGTGCTGTTATTGGTCTTGTAGCTGCACTTGGCAATCTAACTGATATTGAAAAGTTAGGTCACGCTATTTCGGGTGCTTTTATTGCAACGATTTTTGGTATTTTTTCAGGCTATGTATTATGGCATCCATTTGCAAATAAACTAAAGCAAAAATCTGCAGCTGAATTAGAGAAAAAACGTTTAATTATTGATTGTTTATTAATGTTACAAGAGGGTACATATCCGTTTATTATGAAGAACCGCATTTTAGGTGCACTTTCTGCAACTGAGCGTAAAAAGCTAGAAAAAGGAGCAGAAAAAAATGCGGAGTAAAAAAAATAGAAGAGGCAAAAAGAAAAAACACGAAGAACATATCGATGAAACTTGGTTAATCCCTTATTCTGATATGTTAACGTTGTTATTTGCATTGTTCATCGTTTTATTTGCGATGAGTAGTATAGATGCTGCGAAGTTCAAACAGATGGCAGTAGCATTTCGAAGCGAATTAGCAGGTGGAACAGGAAATAAAGAGTTTTTAAGTGATCAGAAGCCAAATGATGAAAAGGAATTATCAGCAAGTAGCCTTGAGGCAGAACAAGCAAAAAAACAAGAAGAAGCTAGAGAAAAAGAAAAAAAAGAAATGGATGAATTGAAAGCATTACAAAAAAAGATTGATCAATATATTAATGAGAAACAATTATCCTCTTCTTTTCAAACTAAATTAACTGAAAAGGGATTAATGGTGACAATATTAGAGAATGTGCTGTTTGATTCGGGGAAAGCAGATGTGAAGTTAGAATCACTAGGGATTGCAAAAGAGATGTCTAGCTTACTTGTTTCAGCGTCACCTCGTGAGATTACAGTATCTGGTCATACGGATAATGTCCCTATTGCCAATGCGCAGTTTGCATCGAACTGGGAATTAAGTACGCAGCGTGCAGTTAATTTTATGCAAGTATTACTCCAAAATAAAGAATTACAACCAGAAAAATTTAGTGCGATTGGTTACGGAGAATACCGTTCAATTGCTCCAAACGATACACAAGAAGGAAAGGCAAAGAATAGGCGTGTGGAAGTGTTTATCTTGCCTTTAACAGAGAAGGGAAAATAAAGAGGATGGCGAATGCCATCCTCTTTATTTTGCATCAAATGATTTTAAGTTGTCGCGACGGATTTTATCTTTTTCTGCATCTGATTTTTTGAAATCATAATCATATAAAGCGCCTTCCCAATCGCCATACATTGGATTCGGGAAAACAATAAATTTCTCACCAAATTGTGCTTTCGAATCTGATACTGCTTGATTGCGGTCTTTTACAGACTTTCCATCAAAACCAGTGAAATCAGATAAGTTATCACCGAAGAATAAGAAGATATCATGTGTTTGCGAAACGAGTTCACGGCGTTTTTCTTTTCCTTTTTCTTTCGGATCTTGTAGTAATATATGTTCTTTCGTTGCTTGAGGAGCACCTACACGCTCAAGATTTTTAATTGTTGCATCTAGTTGGTTCGTTTTACGATTTGAGATGTAATAAATATCTACACCTTTAGACTCCGTATATTTTAAGAAATCAATTGCGCCTGGAAGGGCTTCAGCTTCGGCCTTATTAATCCAATCATCCCATTTGTAAGGATAGCCTTTTCCTGTTTTTACGCTCATTGCTTGATGAGGGCTGTTGTCTAAAACAGTTTCGTCTAAATCAAGTACGATAGCAGGCTTTTTCTCTGTCCCTTTTGCAAGAGCTGCATCAAGCTTCAATTGACCGATATTGTACCCTTGGTAGTAAAGTGCTTTCGTTTCACCGGCTGTTTGATACCATAAATCAGCCATTAATTGCTGTTCTGTTAATTTTACTTTTTCTTCTTTTGCCACTGTTTTCTCTGGTGTTCCTGAACATGCTACAAGCGATGTAGATAGAACCGCTACAGATAATAAAGTGGTAATACCCCTCTTCATCTTCATATGTATCCTCCTTGATGTTAGAAAATCATCTTATATTATATATTAAAATATAAAAATTTTTTATGAACATTTGCATATTATCTTTTGTATATATAGTAGTATGTCCTATATTAGAAAGATGAGAAAAATAATGGAAATCGTTTTGACAACTTTTATTGTCGAAATGACAATTATAATTGACAAATGACATGATATTATTTACAATTTTAACTAAATAGAACAAATGATGGATTAAGGAGATGTTACATACTAAGAGGATGAAGTGTAGTGCTATATTTTATCCTGAATAAACATAGTCTTTGAAAGAGAGTATGAATGATATTAAAGGGGAGGCTTTATACTTTGAGTTTACAAATTCAGAACTTAACGAAACTATTTGGGGAATCAAAAGCAGTGAACGGTTTGCAAATTTCGTTACCAAGAGGTGAAGTACTAGGATTACTTGGACGTAATGGTGCAGGGAAAACAACGACAATCAAAATGCTTCTCGGATTATTAACGCCAAATGAAGGCTCTATTACATGGGATGGAAAAACATTTGGGACTAGTGGGGTAACGATTGGGTATTTACCAGAAGAAAGAGGTTTATATACAAAAAGTAGAGTAATAGACCAGTTGCGATATTTTGGTAGATTAGAAGGAATGTCGAAAAAAGAAGTAGATCTTGCTATTGATCACTGGTTAGAGCGATTAGCAATACCGGAATATAAATTTAAAACGGCAGGAGAGCTTTCAAAAGGAAATCAGCAAAAAATCCAATTAATTGCTGCTCTTCTTCATAATCCTGAACTTCTCATTTTAGATGAACCATTTAGTGGACTGGACCCAGTTAATGCTGGAATGTTAGCTAGCATTATTGAAGAACAAGTACAGAGCGGAAAGACCATTATTTTATCTAGTCATCGTATGGAACAAGTAGAGGCTTTTTGCCAACATGTATGTATTTTGAAAAAAGGCGAAGCAGTCGTAAAAGGCCAGTTAAGTGATATTAAAAAAGAGTACGGTTTCCGTAATTTAACGATTGAAGATACAGAAGAGAACGCGAAGGGATTAGAAGCTATTCATGTATCCTATGAAAAACAACAAGGCCTTCTTTATGTGCAAGTACAAGATGATGCAGAAGCTCTAAAGATTTTACAACAGTTGCAAGAACAAGGTGTTACCTTACGACAATTTAAAATGTTAGAGCCGACGTTAAACGAAATCTTTGTAGAGAGGGCGAAATAACGATGCGTAAATTTTCTCACGTATTTTCATTTTATTTCAGGGAAGCATTTTTATCTAAAAAATCATTAATTACGAGTGCGATTTTATTTTTAGTTGTGTTTGGACTTTTCGCATTTAATCATTTCACTGCTGATAACGATAAAGGAAAAGATAAATTTGCTGTAATAACGGAAAGCGATACTTATAAAGTGCAAGAAAGTGATGTAACAAAGTTACTTCCGTCTGCTAAAGTAACTGTAGAAAATAAGGATAAATTTAATGAGCTACGTAAGCAAGTGGAAGATGGGGATTTAGACGGTTTATTCCATATTACAGAAAAGAATGGTATTCCGGAAGTGACGTATATGTATAGTGGTTTTCCGAGTCAATCAACTGCTACACTTATGGCAAGTTATTTAAAGGAACAGTATACAGCGGTAATGATTGAAAAAAATAATGTATCTGCCGAAGTAGCAAAACAGTTACAGATGGAAATTCCGTTAAAACAAGAAGCAGTAAAGGATCATGCATCTTCCTTTGGAATTGGTTATGTTTTCTCCTTTGCTTTATATATGTTTATTATTGTGTTTGGAACTGCAATTGGGACGACGATAGCCTCTGAAAAGTCATCTCGTGTTATGGAGTTAATGCTTCCGAAAGTAAAACCATTAACAATGCTACATGCCAAAATTTTAGCAATTGTTTCTAGCGCTTTACTATTACTAGTTATTGCTTCCTTCGGTTTTCTTGTACCATATTTATTAGGTTGGGTAGATTTAGAAAACGCATCTTTAATAGGACTTACACTAGACTTTTCTAAATTGGATGCGGTAGTAATTAGTATGTTCGTTGTATATTTTGTTACGGGCTACTTACTATATGCAATGTTATATGCAGCGGTTGGGGCTGTTGTATCAAAAATTGAGGATGTGCAATCTCTTTCGTTCCCAATTACTATGTTAGGTATAGCAGCATTTTTCATTAGTATTAAATCATTATTTGATCCTAATAGTACATTAGCTGTAGTTAGTTCATATATTCCATTCTTTACACCTATGGTTACATTTTCAAGACTTGTAGCTGGTGAAGCAGGTGCTGTAGAAATTGGTGTGACATTAGTAATTTTATTGGTGACTATCGTTATCATCAATATGCTTACAAGTCGCATTTACGTAAATGGCGTAATGAATTACTCAGATAAAGTGAAATTTAAAGATTTAGCGAAGTTTATAAAGCGTCAATAATGAGAGAAAAGTATGATTTCCTATTGGAATCATGCTTTTTCTTTATGTATAAATTAAAAATAGTATATAATAATAAGAGTCGTCTTTTAATAGAATGAATACAAAGGAGGGTGTGCAGATGGGGATTAGTAGTCGTTTTACAGTAGGTGTTCATATGTTAACGTTACTTGCGATAGATCGAAACTCTCGCTGTACCTCTGAATGGATTGCTGGTAGTGTGAATACAAATCCAGTTGTGATTCGTCGCATTACAGGAATGTTGAAGAGAGCAGGACTTGTTGATGTACAAGCTGGTAAAGGTGGTACGACACTTGCTCGTGATTTAGAAGAAATTACATTACTTGATGTATATAAAGCAGTGGAAGTTGTAGAAGAAGGACAACTATTTTCCTTCCATGAAAATCCCAACATTGAATGTCCAGTAGGAGCTAATATTCAATCAGTATTAGAAATTATTTTAATGCAAGCGCAAGAAGCGATGGAAAACGTACTTGCAAATGTAACGGTAGATCAATTAGTTACAAACTTAAAGTCTAAAATGAAAGAGTAAAAAAGCGAGCAACCTCATAATGAGGGCTCGCCTTTTTTTATTCAGAAATATTGAAAATTCTATTTTTCAGTATTTAAAATGAATTTACCAACAATAGCTGCTACGATACCACCAAGAATTGGTGCTACGATGAATACCCATAGTTGAGAAAGTGCTTCTCCGCCAGCGAATAGAGCTGGTGCGATACTACGAGCTGGGTTAACAGAAGTTCCAGTTAACGGAATTCCTAATAAGTGAACTAAAACTAATGTGAAACCAATTACTAATCCTGCTAGAGAAGAACTTCCTTTTTTACCTGTTACAGCAACGATAACTAAAATGAATACGAAAGTTAAAATAAATTCAACTAGAAATGCTCCAGATAAACCAAGAGTTCCAAAACCATTTTGTCCTAAATTATCTAAAGGTGTTTTAGCAGAGCGTAAAATCGTTACTAACGTTGCAGTTCCTAATAAACCACCTAAAATTTGAGCTAATACATAATAACAAAGTTCCATAGCGTTCATTCTTTTGTTGATGAACATAGCTACTGATACTGCTGGGTTAATGTGACATCCAGAAATTGTTCCGATGCTATATGCCATAGCCACAATAGATAGACCGAAAGCCATAGCGATTCCTAATGTTCCAATTCCTTCAATTCCGCCGCCAATGACAGCTACTCCAGTTCCGAATAATACAAGTACAAATGTACCAATAAATTCAGCGATTGCTTTTTTTAACATAATTTACCTCCTAATATTGCGCATGAAACGTATTATAACATAGGTTTTAGTATAAACAGCTAATGAAATACTATTCTGATAAGGCGAAATAGGGGGACAATAAAAAAAGAGTATAGTTCTTTGTTAGAGAACTATACTCTTTTTTATGCAGTTTTTTTCTGCTTAACGACTGGAGCAGAACGGTTTAAAACGCTATTTGCAACCATTCCTAACATAATAATAATCATTCCTAGTAGGGAAAGACCACTCGGAAATGAACCATTCAAGAAAACAATTTCGCCAAGCACGGTAAAGACCATCGTTCCAGCTTGCGTTGCTTCAACAGCTCCAAGTAGAGAGAGGTTATCTTTGGCTAAGTCAGTAGCAAAGAAAAATGTCATCGTCGCAATCACGCCAGAACATAATGCTAACAAAAATCCTTGCAACATTTGGCTGGATGTTGGAATACCAGTAGTAGAAAATCCGTATATACCAAGTAAAATTGTTATAGGTAGACTTCCTATTGCCATTCCTAATACACGTTGGAACGTATCAAGACGTCCGCCAACAAGTTCCATCATTTTTCGGTTGCCGAATGGATATAAGAAGGCTGCTACTACGACAGGTAAAAAACCTGAAATGAACTGAGTCATTGTAATATGACCTGCTGCAGTCGCTTGCATACAAATTACACCAAGTAAAATAAATAATGCGACATATAAACTACGAAGTGGAATTTTTCCGCGTACAAGTTTTGTGCCTGATTTCGTTTCTAATTTAACGAAGAATAATGGTGATAAAAGTAAACCTGCTAATATAGTAACTTGCCAAGTTCCAGCAACGAGCCAAGCTGGAGAAAAGACAGCTGCGAAACTTAATAAAGAATAGAAACCAATACCAGCAACGGAACCCCATCCGATCCACGCTAATGGATGTTTCTTTAATTCTTCCCATAAACCCCTTAAGTTTTTGCGAAATAAAACGATAAGGAATAAAATAGGGAGAGCAAATAAAAAACGGAAGGAAGCTGTCCAGGCCCAGCTTGTTCCAGATACATTCATCGCTCGATTAATAATAAAGGTTGCGGAAAAAAAGGCTGATGATAAAAGGCCTAATAAAATTGCGCGCATGAAGTATAGCACTCCTTTCGGAATTTGATGATTATGTATAGTATAATATACTTAAAAATAATAAAAGTAAACTATTTTATACTTTAAGGTGGTTTTATAGATGAAAGAACATGAAGATATGCAAACGAAAGAAGTCATTCAGCAAGTAGGTCAGCTGTTAAGACAAATTCGAAATGAACAAAAATTAAGTTTAGAAGAATTAGCCCAAAAAACTGGGGTTAGTAAATTAACATTAGGAAAGATTGAAAGAGGCGAAACGAATCCGACGCTAGCTGTCATTTGGAAAATAACGAAAGGGTTATCGATTCCTTTATCGAGATTGATGGTTGTTGGAGAACCTGTAGCTGTGGCGCGCTGCGGAGAAGGATTTGCAGTAGATGTAGGACAAGCATGGCATTTAGAAACGATGTTCCGCTATACGAAAGAAACGGGGATGGAAATGCATCGTGCTTGTTTAAGATCGAATAGTATATATGAACCAGAAGCTCATCATGAAGGTGCTATTGAGCTTGTAACAGTAATGAAAGGGAAAGTATTGATTCAAGTAGAAAGCGATGTATACGAATTAAATGAGTTTGACTCTATTCAATTTGAAGCGAATAAAAAACATAGTTATAGAAATGAAGAAGATGAAGTAGCAGTATTACATTTAACGATGAAATATTCTTCATAAAAAAATCACCTATAGAATTCTATAGGCGATTTTTTATATTTAGATTAAGTATATGCAGGATGCCACTAGTAAGAGCGTGGCATAAGTAATAAACAAATAAAATAAACTAAAAACCCCGTCCCAAAACATAAAATAGCAATGACCCAAAGTATGCGAATGAGAGTAGAGCTAATATCAAAATATTCCCCTAAACCACCGCATATACCAAATAGCATTTTATCAGTTTCGGATTTACATAACCTTTTTGACATCTTCCAATCCACTCCTTTTTATCCCGCTTTAACGAGCAGTAAGAACTCCACCTAAAAATTCAGCGAAAGCAAAGAAGTTAGATGGGGGTTAACTACCCGTAAAAGCCCGATTGGTTTAACTAATGATCAGTGGGGGGGATGCCCCCCCACTGATCAAAGTTTCACTTTATAGCAAGCTATATACTTCTATTCTATATGGAAATTTATGAGAAGACTATGCCGTTGTATTACATTTTTTTTAGGGAACAGTCGTATTAATTGTCTTAATTTTCAGTTGATATTAAAATTATAGTAAGAGGTAACTTTTAATAAAGGGTGGGGGAAATAGAGATGACAGTATATTGGCTGACTAATGTAATGCTTGAATCGGGGTATACATATGAAGAGGGGAGAATTTCCCAAACAGAAACAGAGTTATGTAGTTTACTCATTGAAGATGGACGAATTAAAAAAATGATAGCAGGGGCTGTTCAAGAGGAAGGAGTATTAATTCTTGATGCTAATCGTTTATTGATTTTGCCAGCTTTCGAAGAGATGCATATTCATATTGATAAGACATATTATAGTGGCCCTTGGAAAGCTTGTATGCCAGCAGAGAATATTTTTACGCGTTTTAATGAAGAAGAAAAAATTCTGCCGAAGCAATTAGCAACTGCTCAAGATAGGGCGGAAAATATGTTAGCGTTATTGCTTCGAAATGGTGCAACGAATATAAGAACGCATTGTAATGTTGATCCGATTATTGGACTTGGTAATTTGGAGGCGACGTTAGCGGCGTTGGAAACGTATAAAAATCAGGTTTCTGGTAGAATTGTTGCTTTTCCGCAACATGGATTATTGCGTAGTAATTCTGTACAACTTGTGAAAGATGCGATGCGTATGGGTGCGCATCTAGTCGGTGGAGTGGATCCAGCTACAGTGGATAATGATATTGAAAAATCATTACATACCATTATGGATATCGCAGTAGAATTTAATGCGGATGTTGATATTCATCTGCATGATGCGAATAATCTTGGGACGTTTACGATGAAGCGATTGGCAAGTTTAACAGAAGAAGCGGGATGGCAAGGTCGCGTAACAATTAGTCATGCACTTGGACTTGGTGGTGTTACGGATAAAGAAGTTGAAGAAGTGGCGGAAAGACTAGCTGCTTTAAATATTGATATTACTTCAACGGTGCCAATTGGGAAACAAGTAATCCCAATTCCGTTATTAGATAAAAAAGGTGTGAAAGTTTCATTAGGAAATGATAGTATTACTGATCATTGGTCACCGTTTGGCACAGGTGATATGCTGCAAAAGGCAAATCGATTAGCGGAACGTTTTGGCTGGAGTGACGAAAGGTCTTTAGGAAAAGCCCTTCGCTTTATTACGGGAGGAAAAGAAACGTTAAACAATGAAGGGAAGCGAGCATGGCCGAATATAGGAGATGAAGCGAGTTTTGTTTTGACGAATGCAACATGTACTGCTGAAGCGGTAGCGCGTCAAACAGAGAAACGTTTAGTCGTGCATAAAGGGAATATTGTTGTTGGAAGTTTAAATGAGGTGGAATTAAATAATCTTGTGTAAAAGAATCGTGTAAATGTTTTGAGGAGGGTTCTAATTGTGAGTGTAGAACCCTTCTTTGTTATGCTTGCAATATATTTCTTATAGGGAAGCTAGAAAGGATGAAAAATTTGGACAATCAACATAACCAAAATCATATTATGGGAACTTTGCAATGGTTTATATTTTTATTAGCGAATTCAATCGCACTACCAATTGTCGTTGGCGGATTATTTCATCTTACAACGGAAGAAATATTTTATTTAATGCAGCGTACGTTTTTTGTAGTTGGTATATCTTCTTTTTTACAAGGGTGGCTTGGACATAGACTACCAATTGCGGATGGACCAGCTGGATCGTGGGTTGGAGTATTTACCGTACTTGCTTATGCAACGGCCGGGCAAGATCAATTACATAGTACGTTGCAAACTTTAGAATTAGGAATGATAATTTCCGGTGTTATTTTAATAGGATTAGGAGTCACTGGTTTTATCGGACGTATTTTATTTTTATTCACGCCGCTTGTGACAGGGACGTTTTTACTTTTATTATGTTTACAATTAAGCGGTGTATTTCTAAAAGGAATGCTAGGAATTACTGCTACTGTTTCTCAAATCGATGGATTTACAGCGATAATTGCGTTTAGCATATTTCTTTTCGTTATTATACTATCTAACTTCGGAAAAGGTTTTGTCAAAAGTTATGCGGTTTTAATAGGATTAATTAGTGGGTGGATTCTTTTTCTCATTGCAGGAAAAATGACGATTCCATCTCAAGTAACTCATTTTGTGCAACTTCCGCAAATATTTGCTTGGGGACTTCCAAAGTGGAATACAGGTATGGCTGTATCCAGTTTTGTTATGGTATGTATTTTAGTTTCAAATACAGTGGCAGCTATTATAGCAATTAATCAAGCTACCATTCAAAAGGGGACTATTGAACAAAAACAGTTGAAGGGTGGTACGTGGGTTGGAGGGATTTCGCATATCATTTCTTCTGTATTTTCAACTGTAGGTGTCGTGCCGTTACCAGCAACGGCAGGATTTATACGTTTAACGAAACAAAAATATATACGATCGTTCTTACTAGCATGTTTGTTACTAGTCGTAATGTCGTTGCTTCCAAATATTATTCGTTACTTAGCATCGTTACCACCCGCTGTCGCATCTGCGGTTTTAATGGCTTCGTTCGTACAGTTAATTGGAATTGGGTTTCATAATATAAAACAAGTGCCAATGAGCGAAAGGAATGTAACGGTTTTAGGAGTTTCTGTATTATTTGGAAGCGGTGTTATGTTTTTACCGTCTGGAGCACTCCAATCACTGCCGTCTGTTATGCAATATATATTCGGGAATGGTTTGTTCGTAGGTACAGTTGTCAGCATATTACTAGAACAAATATGGCGTAATGAAAAGTGAGTGGATACAAAGAGTGTCTGCACTGTATAAAAGTCTAAAATAACATGTGAAATAAAGCCTATTTTCATTCACCACCCGCACATTTCGTTCATACAATATCTTGACTAAATAAACACCCAACTTACACATACACGGCTCTGGCTTAAGCAAGGAGGTTTATACCAGTTGAAGGAAAAAGCGTATCAATCTAAACCGTTACTCACAAAGAGAGAGAGAGAAGTATTTGAATTACTGGTTCAAGATAAAACAACGAAGGAAATTGCAGGTGAACTTTTTATCAGTGAAAAAACAGTACGCAACCACATCTCAAACGCAATGCAAAAGCTAGGAGTTAAAGGACGTTCACAAGCAGTTGTTGAGCTTCTTCGCATGGGAGAGCTCGAACTATAAAAAGAAAGCCGACTTTTATATGAAGAGTCGGCTATTTTTCTGTTTATATTTTGAACTTAAAAAGGTATTTCAGACTTTGAGAAGGAAGATATGTTTAAGAAAGAAACGTTAAGAATAACTACTTTAGAACATGATGAGGCATTCAGGGTAGGTATCTTTGTCATTCACAAATAAGAAGGTGCAAATATGAAGTTGTATTTTAAGGATATGGAGATAGGTGAAATTAAAGATGTTTTTGGAGACATGCCATGGATGTATGGAACAATTCGTCTATATGAAAATAGTAAACCGTTCCAAAAATATTTTCGTGAGATGGTAGACGAAGATAGTGGATTTGATTTTGAAAGCATAGATCCTGAATTTTTATATGAAGGAAATTGGTCTGTTTTTGATGAGGATAATCAGCGGTATTTAGGGATTGATATACCTGCTATTCATATGGAGGATAACACGATTGCGTGGCGTTGGAGATAAAAGTTATAAGGTTGTGAAAATCTTCGTACGAAAGAATTCAAACGATAACAACAAGTTGACTTTTATACAAAAGGTCAGCTTGTTGTTATCGTTTTTTTCGCTTGCTATATGAATGATAGGAACACTCCATACATAAATAGGTAGTAAGGAGGGGATATGTTGAAAAGGATATTGTTAGTTTCAACAAGCGCTCATGATATGAATGGACACCCGACTGGTTTGTGGCTGGAAGAGCTCGCAGCTCCTTATAATGTATTTAAAAAAGCTAAGTTCGATGTTGATATTGTGTCGATAAAGGGCGGTAAAGTACCTATTGATAGAGTGTCTATTCCGAACGGGATACCTCGCGAATTTAAGTATGTCGCTTCTTTATTGCAAAATACGAAGCCGATCTCGACGGTTCATTTTTCGGATTATGATGCGGTTTTATTTGGTGGTGGGCACGGGGCAATTGTAGATTTTCCAGGTAATCCATATGTTGCAAATTTGATTGAGAATATGTACAACAATAACCGGATTGTAGCGGCTGTTTGTCACGGAGTAAGTTCTTTAGTCGGTGTGAAAAATAAAGATGGCTCGTTTTTTGTTGCTGGTAAGCGTATAACAGGTTATACAAACGATGAGGAAAAAGCTGTGCATTTAGAAAAGCGAGTGCCGTTTTTATTAGAAAGTAAATTGAAAGAAGAAGGAGCTTTGTTTTATGTTGCTCCAAATTTCACACCGCATGTAGTAGTAGATGGGCGTTTAATTACAGGGCAAAACCCGCAGTCTAGTATGGAAATAGGGAAAGCTATAAGAAGAGCTGTAAATAAATTATAGAAAAGGTGCTCGCTTTAATTTCTGCTCATTTCTTCTTATTAATAGGAATGTCTTCTTTCCAAAAAAAGATGGAGCAATAAATACGCACTTTATTATAGAAGAAACCGACTTTCATATAGAAGGTCGGTTATTTTTCTGTCTTGCAAATTATGAAAAAAAGGAGCAAAATAAAAAAGGTCCTAGTCTATACAGGTACAAATGAAAATTTTCATACAGAAGCAGTTTAAGTTAGCGAACTTAAACTGTGTAAAATATAATGATAAAATAAGATGATGAATGAGAAAACGGGTGATGAAGTTGAATAGAGCAATCGGTGTTATCGATTCAGGAGTTGGCGGTTTAACAGTAGCGAAGGAATTAATTCGTCAGTTGCCGAAAGAGCGTATTATATATTTAGGGGATACGGCACGTTGCCCTTATGGTCCACGTTCTCGAGAAGAAGTGCGTCAATTTACGTGGGAAATGACGGAGCATTTACTAGATTTAAATATCAAAATGTTAGTTATTGCGTGTAATACAGCAACTGCGGTTGTATTAGAAGAGATGCAGAAACAATTACCAATTCCAGTGGTAGGAGTTATTCACCCAGGATCACGTACAGCTTTAAAAGTGACAAACACGTATCATGTTGGGATTATTGGAACGATTGGAACGGTGAAAAGTGGTGCATACGAAGAAGCGCTAAAGTCTATTAATAACCGTGTTATGGTAGAAAGTTTAGCGTGTCCGCCTTTCGTTGAGCTTGTAGAGAGTGGGAATTTTGAAAGTGAAATGGCGTATGAAGTTGTACGAGAAACGTTGCAACCGCTGAAAAATACTGATATTGATACACTTATTTTAGGTTGTACACATTATCCAATTTTAGGTCCTGTTATTAAAAAAGTAATGGGAGATAAAGTACAACTCATTAGTTCAGGTGATGAAACAGCGCGCGAAGTAAGTACAATTTTATACCATAGTAAAATGTTGAATGAGGGAGAGGAACAAAGTGATCATCTCTTCTTAACGACAGGAAAAATAGGCCTATTTAAAGAAATTGCATCAAAATGGTTCGGTCAACCGATTGAAAATGTAAAACATATTTATTTAGAAAAAGAATAATAGTAGAATTCGTATAAGTGAGCTCCTGAGAAATCAGGAGTTTTTTTGTTTATAGGAAGCACAGCTTGTTCTAAAAAGTGAAACAGCTCGTATACATAATAGTACAAACTTAGATTTTAGGGGGGAATGGCATGCCTAAATCCACTTTTAAATGGGTTGTTGGTGCTACTGTGAGCGCTGTTTTACTAACAGGGTGTGGCTTTATAAATCAGGAGAAAGCAACGGAACAAATTGATCCGCCAAAACAAGTTACGTATACAGAGGGTGGAAAGAAAGAAGTATCTAAGAAAGTTAAGCAAGGGCAAATGGTGAATAGAGAACTATACCTTGTTGATAAAAATGGCTATGTTGTACCTCAAACGCTAGCTATACCTACTCCGAAAGCAAATGAGGTTATTCAGCAAACGTTAGAGTACCTTGTGAAAGATGGACCGGTAACGAATGTATTACCGAATGGGTTCCGTGCAGTCATTCCAGCGAATACGTCGATGACCCTAAATTTGAAAAAAGATGGGACGGCAGTCATTGATTTCTCTAAAGAAATGAAAAACTATGCAAAAGAGGAAGAGCGTCAGATGGTTGAGTCAATAGCCTGGACGTTGACGCAATTTAAAGAAATAAAACAAGTGCAGTTCCAAATAAATGGTGAGAAATTGGCAAAGATGCCTGTTGGTGGTACACCGATTGGTGAAGGGGTGAGCCGTGCTAACGGTATCAACTTCGATGATGAACAAGTAGCGGATGTAACAAATACAAAACCGGTTACACTTTATTTTATGGCACAAAATAATAATAAGCAGCAATACTACGTACCAGTAACACGCCGCGTTGTAGAAGGAAAAGAAAATGATTATGCAGCAATTATAGATGAACTTGTAAAAGGACCGATTCATCAATCGCTTCTGAATGATTTTAATCCAGGAGTTAAGTTGATTACGAATCCGAAGTTACAAGATGGAAATCTTACATTAAACTTTAATGAAAATATATTTATAAACCCAGATAAAAATATGGTTTCAAATTACGTATTGAAGTCGTTAGTTTTATCTTTAACAGAAAAGAAAGGCGTGAAAAGTGTTTCTATTGAAGTAAATGGTAAAGCGAATCTTATAGATGAAAAGGGCGGAAAGTTAATAAAACCTGTCGATCGTCCAGAAAACGTGAATACAGGTAGTTTTTAATCTTCAATAATTTGATATACTTAAGTAAGAAAGGGGAATTGCTTTTTGGGTTCCTCTTCTTTTATTGTATACATATCATACATTTAAATTTGGCTATACTAACAAGTAGTTATGAGGAGGTTATTTTTATGCGAGTAGATGGTAGAGAGAAAACAGAATTACGCCATATACATATTCATACGAATTATTTAAAACATCCAGAGGGATCAGTATTAATTGAGGTTGGGGATACAAAGGTAATTTGCTCGGCGACAATTGAAGAGCGTGTCCCACCGTTTATGCGTGGAGAAGGAAAGGGCTGGGTAACAGCTGAATATGCGATGATTCCACGTGCAACAGAACAACGTACAATTAGGGAATCAAGTAAAGGGAAAGTAACAGGACGTACAATGGAAATCCAGCGCTTAATTGGACGAGCATTACGTGCGGTAGTTGACTTAGAAGCACTTGGTGAGAGAACGGTTTGGATTGATTGTGATGTTATTCAAGCGGATGGTGGAACGAGAACTGCTTCTATTACAGGTGCATATGTAGCAATGGTATTAGCATTTGAGAAGTTATTACAAGCAGAAAAAGTATCTAAAATTCCAGTAAAAGATTATTTAGCAGCAACGTCAGTAGGAATTGTTGAAGAGCAAGGTGTTGTTTTAGATTTAAACTACGCAGAAGATTCTAAAGCAGACGTTGATATGAACGTAATTATGACTGGAAAAGGTCAGTTTGTTGAAGTGCAAGGAACTGGAGAAGAGGCGACGTTTAGCAGAGCGCAGTTAAATGAATTACTTGATGCTGCGGAACAAGGTATCTTCCAACTAATCGACATGCAAAAAGAAGCGTTAGGTGACATCGTATCTCATATAGAGTAGAGGTGGAAAGTATGAAACAAGTTGTTGTAGCGACAAAAAATATGGGGAAAGTACGTGAATTTGCTGAGTTATTTGAGCGATTTGATTTAGAAGTAAAATCATTGCACGATTTTCCTTATATTGAAGAAGTCGAAGAAACTGGTGAAACATTTGAAGAAAATGCAATCTTAAAAGCGGATAGTCTGAGTAGACAGCTGAATGCGATCGTAATCGCGGATGATTCAGGTCTTATTGTAGATGCTTTAAATGGAAAACCGGGCGTGTATTCAGCTCGTTTTGCTGGAGAGCCGAAAGATGATCAAGCGAATATTGATAAAGTGTTACAAGAATTAAATGAAATAGCGTTTGAAAAGCGTAAAGCTCGTTTCTACTGTGCATTAGCAGTGGCTTTCCCTGAAGGTGATAAAAAGCCTGTCATTGTAAACGGGACGTGCGAAGGGTATATTTTAGAGCAGCGCCGTGGGGAAAACGGCTTTGGATATGATCCGATTTTTTATGTGGAAGAATATAAAAGAGCGATGGCGGAACTAAGTTCAGATGAGAAAAATGCCATTAGCCACCGTGGACGTGCTCTTCGTAAGCTAGAAGAAAAAATCCCTGAATGGTTTTTAGGAGAATAAGGGAGAGAGATTGATGAAAGCTTTAATCGTAAGCGATAGTCATAGCTCCGTGAAGGAATTACAGCAGTTGAAAGAAAACTATGAAGGAAAAGTAGATGTCATGATTCATTGCGGTGATTCAGAGCTAACGCCTGCTCATGAAGAGCTGCAAGGTTTCCATGTTGTAAAAGGGAACTGTGATTATGCTAACTTTCAAGATGAAATTGTAACTGATGTAGATGGCATTCGTTTCGTAGTTGTGCACGGACATCGTCATAACGTGAAAATGACATTACAAACATTAGCGTACCATGCGGAAGAGGTAGGGGCGCAAGTTGCATGCTTCGGACACTCTCACGTATTAGGTGCAGAATTAATCGATGGCGTTTTATTTATTAATCCAGGCAGTATTTTATTGCCACGTCAGCGTGTAGAAAAGACATTTGCTTTATTAGAAATGGATGAAAATCAAATGGAAGTTCGTTTTGAAACATTAGACGGACAACTAGTTGAACAAGCAGTTTTTAAAAGAGGATAAGAAAAATTATCCTCTTTTAAAAAAGGTGTTGACTTTATGTATGGTTATGCATATAATAAATATTGTCGATAGGGCAACAGCGCTAACGAAGGAAAATAAAATAACATATGCGGGTGTAGTTTAGTGGTAAAACAAGAGCCTTCCAAGCTCTGGTCGAGAGTTCGATTCTCTTCACCCGCTCCATGTCCCAGTAGCTCAGCCGGATAGAGCATACGCCTTCTAAGCGTACGGTCGGGAGTTCGAATCTCTCCTGGGACGCTAAAAAAACCTTGTTATCTTTTGATAACAAGGTTTTTTGTTTGTTTAAAAATTGATGTATGTGCAAGAGGTGTAAAAAATATAAAGTAACATATGATAATTATTATATACAACAGATTAAAGTGCATTAAGAAAGAGCGCTATTTATGCGCCCTATTTCTCTTGTTTAATTTAAAGAATCAATAGGCTTATGAGGAAACTTCATATCTATATTATCCCAATTGTTCACTTAGAATGTTATAAAACTTTTTACCATTCTAGTACGATTAAGCAGCCGTTATCGGAACTTATCCCCGACAGTGTGTTACAATTAATAGAAGCGGAAAACGAGAATCTCCAATTGACTGGACGTGTGATTGGTTGGACAGTTTAAGAAGGTTGTATAAAAAAGGGAGATGGCGCAAAGATGGCGAGATCAAATGAGAATGATTTAACGGAGAAATTGGCAGAAGGTCACCGGAAATATGGTGATGGCAACTTTACAGTACAGAACATCGGTGATGAAACTAACCCAGATTGGACTGTCGTAAAAAATGTGAGGAAGGGATCGGCAGGCATTCGTGAAGGAGAAGATATATTAAGACTGCGATCAAAATATATAAAATAGTACGGAAATGAGCGGGCCGAGAGTTCGAACCTCTCTTGGGACGCTAAGAAAACCTTGTTATCTTTTGATAACAAGGTTTTTTGTTTGTTTTAAATTAATTATTAATAAACTTCTCAAAGACAAAACCATAATCTTTCACGTTATATTGTTTCTTCGTATCAACGAGCCAGTTAAAGGCGATCTCGTTCATTTCTTTAAATTGTTCTGCTAAATTTACTTGTGCGTTTGAAATACGGCTGAAAGCGTTAGATGCCATATCTAGACTTTTATGTGCATACTGCAATGTAATATCGTTGTCGTATGAAATTTCTTCTATTTTAAGTAAAGCCTTATATAAATCTTTTAATTCTTCAATATGTTTTTTATGAACATCAATTGAATAATGCTCATCCCCCATCTGGAACTTAATTTCTACGTCTAAATCAATCGTTCCTGCAGTTTCAAGTGCTACGTTTTTAATTTGATACTTACTATAACTAAAGCGGCGTAGTGTACGTTTTTTACTTGTTGCGCTTGTACCATCTAGGTGGATTAATCCTTTGTTTGTGAAACAATATTCATCTGATTTTGATTTGATTAGAAAATAAATTTTCTCCCCATCTTCATGCATCACGTAATCATCAGCATCAACTTTATCGTAATCTTTCGGTGTAATGACAGAACCTACATCGCTTAGCCCTAATACATCTGCAGCCATTTTTTTAAACATACATAATCCCCCTTGTAAAATAAATTCTTAATTGTATAAAAATATATTAACATGATTTTCATCGGTTGTTTTCTTGTAATACGAAAATATATGAAGGTAAGTTAAGAAAAGTAACGAATAATTATTTCAACCCTAAGTTATTTAGTAAATCTATCAGTTTAAGAGTGGATTCTCCGAAAAATAATCAAGAGAAAAAAGTTAATTTTGCAAGTAATTATAGAGAAATTCCGTGAAAACCTCTCAAGTAATATGAGGTTTTTTTCTATCCATTTTGAAATCTTACAATTCTGTAAGGTAACTGTAAGGAAGTTCGATGGTAACAAATTGCTAATCCTCTATAATGAAGGTAACAACGATAAAACGAGGAGGAAGAAATGATGAAAGGGTTAATCGTAACGGGTTTAACAGTTGCTTTTGGATTTGTAGCATATGAGAAATTAACGTATGTAGTTGATGTTGTAAAACATTTAATCGCTTAGTAAAAAAACTGCCATGAGAGGGAAAGGGAATGAGTGAATGAATGGAATGGTTATTTGGAATTATAGGTACTTGTAGTGTAGTGTTATTGTTCTTTGTCCCGAGCGGTATACTTAGTTCGACAACGAGTTTGTTCTTCTTAAGTTTGTTTGCTTGTACGATGCTTATTATTATGTTTTTAATGAAGCGAAGTAAACCAATCTTCTATTTTAGCATGATTGTTATGGCAATTATTGTTCTCCAAATTATTACCCTTGTTATATACCCCACTATTATAAAAGCTTTCCATTAATGATGAATCCTCTGCTTTAATTGCTGAGGATTTTTATTTGTACATTTTTAATTTTTAGTAAGGATTTGTTTATATCGAAATATAAAAATTAAATATTTCCATATTTCAAACAAAGGGTTTTGGGATGTTGTGTTCTTATTACTCATTTGATATATTTACTTTAAAGATAATTAAAATCTAGAAAAAGAGGCGGACGTATGGATAAAAAAGAAAATACGGTCGTATTGTTTCCACAACTATCAGAGCGATATATTGATGAAGGTTTTTTAGCACTGAAAGAGCGGAAATTCGAAGATGCATTGCGCTGCTTTGAAATATTACGTCAGTATAATGCAGAAACGGAACAAACGGAACTCGCTTCTGTTATTTGTTTGTTAGAATTAAAACATATGGAAGAAGCGAAAGACAAATGTGAACAGTTACTTGAAACAGGAGCTGTATTATTTGGTGATATTCTTGAAACATATGTGACGATTTTAGTTCAAACAAATGATTATGAAGGTGTCATTGAAATCGTTGAAAAGGTTTTGCAAACGAAAGATGTAATGCCTGAGCAAAAGGAAAAATTAGCACAGCTCGCTTTATTTGCAGAAGGTATGTTAAGTGAAGTAGATACGTCACTAGTCGATTCGAATTTTGAATTGGATGAGTTTACTAATGAAATGTTTGGAGAAAACTTTGGGCAAAAGCTAAGAGCGATTCAGCAACTTTCGTTAAAAGACTTGGATCTTGCATTACCTATTTTAAAGAAATTTTTAATAGACGAAAAACAGCACCCTTATTTGAAAACTTCTATTTTATATAAAATGATAGAAAATCAAATAGAAGAAGAGATAGAGGTAGAAAAGTTTGGAAATACGATCAAGGTGATTCCAGCATTTACAGGTCATAATGAGGAGCAATCCAATAACATTATACATACATTATCAAGCCGATTAGAGCAAAATTATCCCGATATATTTGATGCGATGGTTACATATTGGAAAGAATTGCGAATTAGCGTTTTCCCATTCGCTCTATTAATGGATAAAGTGGAGATTTGGGCTGCTGTTTTAGAGAGAATTGGAAGAAAGCGTTTCGGATTGACTATTGATGAAGAAGAGCTTATGACAGCGTATAATATTGAATTAGAAGAGTTTCATATTGCCTATCAATGGTTATTACGTGTTGAAAGAGAAGGATATTTGCCCGTATAATTATGAAAAAGAATCGTTCGGTTCTTGAAACGAGCATATTCTATGTTATAATGTAAGGGTTGCAAAAGGCAGAAATCTGCCTGTTTGTAAGAGAAGAGAAGTGTAATTCTCTTACTTAATATGTTTCATATTATTCTCGAACAAAATATACCGTAGTTGTCTTTTAGGCAATTAGTAGATTGGAACATTATATCTGAAAGCTTTTGCTAGAGGATTATTTGTACTTTTGTTATTTCAAAAAAGAGATAATGAAGATTTTAATCTATAGAGGTATGTGCATACATTATTATAGTTGGAGGGAAAGAATAAATGGCTGCAAAATGGGAAAAATTAGAAGGTAACGTAGGCGTTTTAACAATCGAAGTTGATGCTAAAGAAGTAAACAACTCTATCGACGCTGCGTTCAAAAAAGTAGTACAAACAATTAACGTACCAGGTTTCCGTAAAGGGAAAATGCCTCGTCCGTTATTCGAACAACGCTTTGGTATCGAATCTTTATACCAAGATGCTTTAGATATCATCTTACCAAAAGCATACGGTGAAGCGATCGATGAAGCTGGTATCTTCCCAGTTGATCATCCTGAAATCAACATCGAGAAGTTCGAAAAAAATGCTAACCTTATCTTCACTGCAAAAGTTACAGTGAAACCTGAAGTTAAATTAGGTGAGTACAAAGGTTTAGCAGTAGAAAAAGTTGAAACAACTGTAACTGACGAAGATGTAGAGAACGAATTAAAATCTTTACAAGAGCGTCAAGCTGAACTAGTTGTTAAAGAAGAAGGAACTGTTGAAAACGGTGATACAGCTGTAATCGACTTCGAAGGTTTCGTTGATGGCGAAGCATTTGAAGGCGGAAAAGGCGAAAACTATTCTCTTGCAATCGGTTCTGGTACTTTCATCCCTGGTTTCGAAGAGCAAGTAATTGGTCTTAAATCTGGTGATTCTAAAGAAGTTGAAGTATCATTCCCAGAAGAGTACCACGCTGCTGAATTAGCTGGTAAACCAGCTACATTCAAAGTAACAATTCACGAAATCAAAACAAAAGAACTTCCTGAGTTAAACGACGAGTTCGCTAAAGAAGCTGACGAAGAAGTTGCAACTCTTGATGAATTAAAAACAAAACTTCGTACAAACTTAGAAGAAGGCAAAAAGCACGAAGCTGAGCACAAAGTACGTGACGAAGTAGTAGAATTAGCTGCTGCTAACGCTGAAATCGAGATTCCAGAAGCTATGATCGACACTGAGTTAGATCGTATGGTTCGTGAATTCGAGCAACGTTTAAGCCAACAAGGTATGAACCTTGAGCTTTACTACCAATTCACAGGTACTGACGCTGACAAGTTAAAAGAGCAAATGAAAGAAGACGCTCAAAAACGCGTAAGAATCAATCTTGTTCTTGAAGCTATCATTGAAGCTGAAAACATCGAAGTTACTGAAGAAGAAGTAACTGCAGAAGTTGAAAAAATGGCTGAAATGTACGGTATGCCAGTAGACGCTATCAAGCAAGCTCTTGGAAGCGTAGACGCTTTATCTGAAGACCTTAAAGTGCGTAAAGCTGTAGACTTCTTAGTAGACAACGCTGCATAATAAAATAACAAGGCGCGATTTTAATCGTGCCTTGTTTTATAAATATAGAAATATATTTATAAAACTTTTCGATGAAGAAGGAAAACTTCCTTTACAAGTCGAATATACATATTTCAAAAGTTTTAAAATTTTTTTATTTGTACATAACTAGTCATATTATTTGTATTTCTCGCCACGTAGTGACATAATATGTATTTACATACGATACATTTATCGTGTACATACGAAGGCAAGAGGTTAGCACTTTGTAAGGGGTGTGAAAATATGTTTAAATTTAATGATGAAAAAGGTCAATTAAAATGTTCTTTCTGTGGTAAAACACAAACGCAAGTTCGAAAGTTAGTTGCAGGTCCAGGTGTTTACATTTGTGACGAGTGTATCGAACTTTGTACTGAAATTGTACAAGAGGAGCTTGCGAAGGACGAAGAAGTAGAATTCAAAGATGTACCGAAACCGGTAGAAATTCGTGAAATCTTAGATGAGTATGTCATCGGACAAGATAACGCGAAAAAAGCACTAGCGGTAGCGGTATATAACCATTACAAACGCATTAATTCTAACAGTAAAATTGATGATGTAGAATTAGCGAAGAGTAATATTTCACTTATTGGGCCAACTGGTAGTGGTAAAACATTATTGGCACAAACATTAGCGCGTATTTTAAATGTTCCATTTGCAATCGCGGACGCAACATCTTTAACAGAAGCTGGTTATGTAGGGGAAGATGTAGAAAACATCTTACTAAAATTAATCCAAGCAGCTGATTATGATGTAGAGAAAGCGGAAAAAGGAATCATTTATATTGATGAGATTGATAAAGTGGCACGTAAGTCCGAAAATCCATCAATTACACGTGATGTATCTGGTGAAGGTGTACAGCAGGCACTTCTGAAAATTTTAGAAGGTACTGTAGCGAGCGTTCCACCTCAAGGTGGTCGTAAGCATCCGCATCAAGAGTTCATTCAAATTGATACAACGAACATCCTATTCATTTGTGGTGGAGCGTTTGATGGCATTGAGCCAATTATTAAACGTCGCCTTGGTGAGAAAGTAATTGGATTTGGTGCTGAGAAGAAAAATGCTGATGTAAATGAGAAGCATGTTTTATCTCACGTTTTACCAGAGGATCTTTTAAGATTCGGTTTAATTCCGGAGTTTATCGGTCGTCTTCCAGTTATTGCGAACCTAGAGCCGCTTGATGAAGATGCTCTTGTAGATATTTTAACGAAACCGAAAAATGCACTTGTTAAGCAATTCCAAAAATTATTGGAGCTTGACGATGTTGAGTTAGAGTTTGAAGAAGGTGCACTAGTTGAGATTGCGAAAAAAGCAATTGAACGTAAAACAGGTGCTCGTGGACTTCGTTCTATTATTGAAGGCTTAATGCTTGATGTAATGTTCGAACTTCCATCTCGCAAAGATATCGAGAAGTGTATTCTGACGAAAGAAACAGTAGCTGATAATGAACCACCGAAATTGGTGTTACAAGATGGTACTGTACTTGATACAAAAACATCTGCATAGTGCGAAGAAGAAACAGCAATTTTTATAATTGCTGTTTTTCTTTATGTTTAGCTATGTTCCTCCGCGGAAATACTAAATGATAAAACATTGCGGGAGGAAATAAATTATGAGCTGGACAAATATATTTTTACTTGTTCAACTTGTTTTTGGTGTAATTGTCGGATTGTATTTTTGGCATTTACTTCGAAATCAGCGAACACAAAAAGTTTCAATTGATCGAGAATCGAAAAAAGAATTAGAACAGCTTCGTAAAATGCGTGAGATTTCTTTAACAGAGCCGCTTGCGGAGAAGGTACGTCCTACATCCTTTTTAGATATTGTAGGGCAAGAGGACGGGATTAAGTCGTTAAAAGCGGCTCTTTGTGGTCCAAATCCGCAACATGTAATTATATATGGTCCGCCAGGTGTCGGGAAGACAGCGGCAGCACGTCTTGTATTGGAAGAAGCGAAACGCAATCCGAAATCTCCATTTCGTACGAATGCAACATTTATCGAACTTGATGCGACGACAGCAAGATTTGATGAACGTGGTATTGCGGACCCATTAATTGGTTCAGTCCATGATCCGATTTATCAAGGGGCAGGTGCAATGGGGCAAGCGGGTATCCCACAGCCGAAAAAAGGGGCTGTAACAGATGCGCATGGTGGTATTTTGTTCATTGATGAGATTGGTGAATTACATCCAATTCAAATGAACAAAATGTTAAAGGTGCTAGAAGATCGGAAAGTATTTTTGGAAAGTGCGTACTATAGTGAAGAAAATTCGATGATTCCAACGTATATACATGATATTTTTCAAAAAGGTTTGCCAGCCGATTTTCGCTTAGTTGGGGCGACGACACGTTCGCCAGAGGAGATTCCTCCTGCTATTCGGTCACGCTGTTTAGAAGTGTTTTTCCGTGAGTTAGATACAGAAGAGATTCAAAAAGTAGCGAAGAATGCAGCTGATAAAGTGGAAATGCAAATAGGTAAAAATGGTGTTGAAATGATTGGGATGTATGCAAGAAATGGACGAGAAGCGATTAACCTTGTACAAATTTCTACTGGTATGGCAATAAATGAAGAACGTTCTTTCATTAAAGATGAGGATATAGAGTGGGTTGTTCACTCTAGTCAACTTACACCGAAATATGAAAAACGTATTTATCCTATTCCGAGAATCGGTCTTGTAAATGGACTTGCTGTATATGGACCAAATACAGGCGCGTTATTAGAAATTGAAGTAACAGCAATCAAGGCGAAAGATAAAGGGTCGGTAAATGTTACCGGGATTGTGGAAGAGGAAAGTATTGGTAGTCAAACGAAATCCATTCGCCGTAAAAGTATGGCGAAAGGTTCTGTAGATAATGTATTAACAGTACTTCGTTCTCTAGATGTGTTGCCAGAAGGTTACGATATACATATTAATTTTCCAGGTGGTATCCCAATTGATGGGCCTTCGGCAGGTATTGCTATGGCAACAGGTGTATATTCAGCGGTGCATCGTACGTATGTGAATAATGAAGTAGCGATGACCGGTGAGATAAGTATACACGGGGAAGTGAAACCTATTGGTGGTGTGTACGCAAAAATAAAAGCCGCGAAAAAAGCAGGTGCTAAGAAAGTCATCATTCCTGCTGAAAACATGCAACCGTTTTTGTATACAATAAAAGGAATTGAAATCATTCCTGTTCGTAAGTTAAAAGAAGTATTTGAGCTAACATTTATGCAGGAAAATATGCATCGAGACCTTGATATACATACTACTGTAGACGAAACAGATGCACAATCAATGTGAGAATGAGCGATAATAAAATTTGCCAGACTTCGTTTAAGTTTGTATGCTTAAGCGGAGTCTTTTTTCCTTTTTAAAAGGGAGAAAAAACGAGGGATTTACAATTGCGGAAAATCTCTGCAATTGCATCTAGATGTATTGTAATATAAAATAGTTGAACAGGAGTTTAATTTATTATGGAGGTGCTATGTCTAGTATGAATACGAATGAAAGAATCGTACCCCTCCTACCATTAAGAGGCGTTCTCGTATATCCAACGATGGTTCTGCATCTTGATGTAGGACGTGATAAATCGATACAAGCACTAGAGCAGGCGGCAATGGATGAAAATATCATCTTTTTAGCGATGCAAAAAGAAATGAATATCGATGATCCGAAAGAAGATGACATATATAGTGTAGGTACAGTGGCGAAAGTGAAGCAAATGTTAAAATTGCCGAACGGTACGCTTCGTGTCCTTGTAGAGGGTTTACATAGAGCTGAAGTAGTAGAGTTTATCGAAGAAGATAATGTAGTGCAGGTTTCTATCAAAACGGTAACGGAAGAAGTGGAAGATGATCTAGAAGAGAAAGCTCTTATGCGTACATTACTGGAGCATTTCGAACAATATATTAAAGTTTCGAAAAAAGTTTCAAATGAAACATTTGCAACGGTAACTGATGTGGAAGAGCCAGGAAGATTAGCTGATTTAATTGCTTCTCACTTGCCGATTAAAACGAAGCAGAAACAAGAAATATTAGAGATTGTATCTGTGAAGGAACGATTACATACACTTATTTCAATTATTCAAGATGAACAAGAGTTACTTAGTTTAGAAAAGAAAATTGGACAAAAAGTAAAACGTTCAATGGAGCGCACGCAAAAAGAATATTTCTTACGTGAGCAAATGAAGGCGATTCAAACTGAACTTGGTGATAAAGAAGGTAAGGGCGGGGAAGTTGAAGAACTTCGTGAGAAAATTGAACAATCAGGAATGCCTGAAGAAACAATGAAGGCTGCACTGAAAGAATTAGACCGTTATGAAAAGTTACCAGCAAGTTCTGCGGAGAGCGGTGTTATTCGTAATTATATGGATTGGTTATTAGCACTTCCGTGGACAGAAGCGACAGAAGATATGATTGATCTTACTCATTCTGAAGAGATTTTGAACAAAGATCATTACGGGCTTGAGAAAGTAAAAGAGCGCGTACTTGAATATTTAGCTGTGCAGAAGTTAACGAATTCATTAAAAGGACCTATCCTTTGCTTAGTAGGACCTCCTGGGGTCGGGAAAACATCGTTAGCGCGTTCCATTGCAACATCATTAAATCGTAATTTTGTCCGTGTATCCCTTGGTGGTGTACGTGATGAATCTGAAATCCGTGGTCACCGTCGTACGTATGTTGGAGCGATGCCAGGACGCATTATTCAAGGTATGAAAAAGGCGAAAACAGTTAATCCAGTCTTTTTATTAGATGAGATTGATAAAATGTCTAACGACTTCCGTGGAGATCCATCAGCGGCATTACTTGAAGTGTTAGACCCAGAACAAAACCATAACTTCAGTGATCACTACATTGAAGAACCGTATGATCTATCGAAAGTTATGTTTGTAGCAACTGCGAATACACTTTCAAGTGTTCCAGGTCCGTTGCTTGACCGTATGGAAATTATTTCAATTGCTGGTTATACAGAACTTGAAAAAGTTCACATTGCCCGTGAACATTTATTGCCGAAACAATTAAAAGAGCATGGCTTACGAAAAGGTAATTTACAAGTACGTGATGAAGCGCTTCTTGAAATTATTCGTTATTATACACGTGAGGCCGGTGTTCGTACGCTAGAGCGTCAAATTGCAAAAGTTTGTCGTAAAGCAGCAAAAATTATCGTTACAGCAGAACGTAAGCGTATTGTAGTAACAGAGAAAAACATTGTTGATTTACTTGGTAAGCACATATTCCGTTATGGGCAAGCTGAAAAAACAGACCAAGTTGGTATGGCAACAGGGTTAGCGTATACAGCAGCAGGCGGTGATACACTTGCGATTGAAGTGTCTGTAGCGCCAGGTAAAGGGAAATTAATTTTAACAGGGAAACTTGGGGATGTTATGAAAGAATCCGCACAAGCAGCGTTTAGCTATATTCGTTCTCGTGCAGAAGAACTTCAGATTGATCCGAATTTCCATGAGAAAAATGATATTCATATTCATGTTCCAGAAGGAGCAGTTCCAAAAGATGGACCGTCAGCAGGTATTACGATGGCAACGGCACTTATTTCTGCACTAACAGGTATTCCTGTAAGTAAAGAAGTGGGGATGACAGGTGAAATTACACTTCGTGGTCGTGTATTACCAATTGGTGGTTTAAAAGAAAAAACATTAAGTGCTCACCGCGCAGGCTTAACAAAAATTATTTTGCCAGCAGAAAACGAGAAAGATTTAGATGATATTCCAGAAAGCGTAAAAGAAAACCTTACGTTTGTGCTTGCATCTCATTTAGATGAAGTATTGGAGCACGCATTAGTAGGAGTGAAACAATGAAAGTAACAAAAGCAGATATTGTAATTAGTGCTGTTAAACCAGAACAATATCCAGACAGTGATTTACCAGAAATTGCATTAGCAGGTCGTTCAAATGTCGGGAAGTCTTCCTTTATTAATAAAATTTTAAATCGTAAAAAGTTAGTACGTATTTCTTCTAAACCAGGGAAAACGCAAACGTTGAACTTTTTCTTGATCAATGAGATGATGCATTTTGTTGATGTTCCAGGTTATGGATATGCGAAAGTATCTAAAACAGAGCGCGCAGCATGGGGCAAGATGATTGAGACTTACTTTACAACACGTGAGCAATTAGACGCAGCTGTATTAGTAGTTGATTTACGTCATCAACCAACAAATGATGACGTGATGATGTATGATTTCTTAAAGCATTATGAAATCCCAACAATTATTATTGCGACGAAAGCCGATAAAATTCCGAAAGGGAAATGGCAAAAGCATTTAAAAGTTGTAAAAGAAACGCTTGCTGTTGAAATTGGCGATGAAATCGTTCTATTCTCTTCTGAAACAGGACTTGGAAAAGAAGAAGCGTGGAAGGCAATTCATAGAATGACAAAAACAAAAAACGCGTGACGAATGTCGCGCGTTTTTTTTATTTACTAAATTTTTTTATCGTACGTTTAATGTAACCTCAATATTACCTCTTGTTGCTTTTGAATAAGGACATACACCGTGAGCGGCTTCTACAAGTTCTTGTGCTTCGTCATGAGAGACGCCAGCAACATGTACATCAAGTACAGCAGATAGGCCGAAACCACCATCTGTATCTTTTCCGATAGAAACGTGAGCAGTTACTTCTGTACTTTCTACTTTCACACGTTTTGTACGAATGACAAGTTGTAATGCACTATCAAAACAAGCGGCATAGCCAGCAGCAAATAGTTGTTCTGGATTCGTTGCCTCTCCGCCTGCACCACCTAGTGCTTTCGGCATTTTTACATCAAGATTTAATATGCCATCATCTGAAATTACTTTTCCGTTTCTTCCACCTGTAGCAGTTACTGAAGCAGTATATAATTTATCCATGTTTATTCCCCTTTTCTATCATTAATTGTTTTCATTGTTTCAATTAGTTTATTTAATTGAATTAATAAAGAACGATATTCTTGTTCTGTAATTCCTAAATTTGTTGCCATTGTTGTCGGCAATGAACAAGCCTTTTCTTTTAAATCTTTACCTTGTTCTGTTAATTTAATATAAACTTTGCGCTCATCTTCTTTGGAACGAACGCGTTTTACAAGTTTTAATGATTCCATTCGTTTTAACATAGGTGTTAATGTACCGGAATCTAAAAATAGACGTTCTCCAATTTCTTTTACTGTTAGTCCATCTTGCTCCCATAGTACGAGTAAAGTAATGTACTGAGGGTACGTAATACCCATCTCTTCTAAATATGGTCGATAAAAGCGGGTAACTTCTTTAGAACAGGCGTAAATAGAAAAACAAAGTTGGTTATCTAGATGTAAAGAATTCTCTGTCATACATAACTCCTTTCTAATTAAGTTGTGCACAATTTAATTTTATAAAATCAATATAACGAAAAAGAAATACAATGTCAAATACATTGTATTGAGAAAGTTTGTGCTACAATTTGGAACAATCATACATATTTTTCTTCATGATGAAAGAAGATAGGAAAGATGATGTTATAATTCATATGGAATAGTTTCCATCACTTGATTATGAGTGCTTTTTTTGGTAACGTACAAATAGAGTTATTAATTTATAATCATTATAAAGTAGAAAGTCTTTATTAGTTTTACTGAATCTCCTTTATTACATACGGAGAATAAATAAAAAATAATCGGTTGTTCACACGATTGTCAGATTCATAAGAGGAAAGTTGTATTATGATAGTAGATAAAGTGATAAAACGGGTGAAGGGGGACATGCTGCGTGCATATTCTTGTTGTTAGTGTAAATTATCGAACAGCCCCTGTAGAATTTCGTGAGAAACTCACATTTCAGGCAGCAGAGCTAGAGCAAGCAATGACTACATTACAAAATCAAAAGAGCGTGTTAGAGAATGTCATTGTATCAACTTGTAATCGCACTGAGATTTACGCTGTTGTCGATCAATTACACACGGGACGGTATTATATTAAGAAGTTTTTAGCTGATTGGTTTCAGCTTGAAATAGAAGAAGTCGCACCATATTTAACTATTTTTGAACAAGACGGTGCAATAGATCATTTATTCCGCGTGACGTGCGGTTTAGATTCTATGGTAGTTGGAGAAACACAGATTTTAGGCCAAATAAAAGATAGCTTTTTAGAAGCGCAACAAGTAAAAGCGACAGGAACAATTTTTAATGAGTTGTTTAAGCAGGTGGTTACGTTAGCGAAACGTGCGCACTCAGAAACGACGATTGGTGAAAGTGCGATGTCTGTTAGCTATGCTGCTGTTGAGCTCGGAAAGAAAATATTTGGTGAGTTAACAGATTGTCATGTGCTTATTCTTGGTGCTGGTAAGATGGGTGAACTGGCACTGCAAAACTTATATGGAAGCGGTGCTCGAAAAGTAACCGTCATGAATAGGACGTTTACGAAAGCGGAAGTAATGGCTGAGAAATATATGGGACATGCAAAGCCTTTAAGTGAATTGCAATGTGCATTATTAGAAGCAGATATTTTAATTAGTTCAACTGGTGCATCTGAATATGTCATTACGAAAGAGATGATGACAAAGGTAGAGAGAATGCGCTCTGGTCGTCCGTTATTTATGGTGGATATTGCAGTGCCACGTGATATTGATCCAGCGATTGATGAACTAGAAGGTTCTTTCTTATATGACATTGATGATTTGCAAGGAGTAGTGGAAGCGAATCGTGCTGAGCGTTTGAAAGAAGCAGAGAAAATTCAATTTATGATTGAAGAGGAAATTGTTTTATTTAAAACGTGGTTAAGTACACTTGGTGTTGTTCCGTTAATAGCAGCTCTTCGTGATAAGGCACTTGCTATCCAAAGTGAAACGATGGAAAGCTTGGAACGAAAAATACCGAATCTTAGTGATCGTGAGAGAAAAGTAATTAGTAAGCATACGAAAAGTATTATTAATCAATTATTAAAAGACCCAATTTTAGTAGCGAAAGAAATTGCTGCTGAAGAGGGAGCAGACGAAAAATTAGCGTTATTTGCAAAGATTTTCGACTTAGAAATGGAAGATGTAGAGAGTTGTGCGGAAGAAGTAGAACATAAAAGAGCGTGGACACCATCCGTTCCATCTTTATAATTTGGAAGGATGATCGGATGAGTTTTTTAAATAACAGTATTATTTATCATATTGCAATTATTTTATATGCTTGTAGCATTAGTTTATATTTTATAGATTATTTCCAAAGTAACCGAAAGGCGAACCGATTTGCTTTTTGGTTACTTTCGATTGTATGGGTTCTGCAGTCTATCTTTATGTTACTTAGGGCTACAGATTCAGAAACGAACCCTATATTAACTTTATTATCAGGGATTTATTTTTATGTTTGGCTATTGATTACGATGTCGTTAGTCATTAATCGATTTATGAGAATTGACTTTCTAGTCTTTTTTACAAATGTTGTTGCATTTGGCGTAAGCGCTTTTTCTATTTTTACACCGCTCGGAAAGATGTCGCCGGTACTGGCAGAGCAATTAGTTTCAGAACTTGTATATGTACATGTCGGTATGGCTATTATTTCTTATGCAACTTTCACTGTATCGTTCATTTTTTCTATTATGTATTTATTGCAATATCGCCTATTAAAAAAGAAAAAATGGAATGCGAGATTAAGAAGGTTAGGGAATTTACCGAAGCTAGAATCGATGTCTTACGGATTAAATTTATTTTCTGTTCCATTTTTCTTATTAGCTATTTTATTAGGATGCATATGGGGATATACGAAATTGGACAATTTCCATTGGTATGATACGAAAGTGATTGGGTCTTTTGTCGTTCTATTTGTATATTGTGCTGGCCTATATTTACGAGTGGCAGATGTGTTGCAAGGGAAGAAAATCGTGCAGTGGAACATCGGAGCATTTCTCGTAATGCTAATCAATATTTTTCTATTAAGCAGTTTATCCAACTTCCACTTTTGGTATTTATAATGAGGAGAGAGAATTATGCGCAAAATTATTGTAGGGTCACGAAAGAGTAAATTAGCATTAACGCAAACAAACTGGTTTATTGATCAGTTAAAAGCACTAGGTTTACCATATGAATTTGAAGTGAAAGAAATCGTCACAAAAGGTGATGTTATTTTAGATGTTACTCTTTCAAAAGTAGGCGGAAAAGGCTTGTTTGTTAAAGAGATTGAACATGCGTTACTTACGAAAGAAATTGATATGGCTGTACATAGTATGAAAGATATGCCGGCCGTACTTCCAGAAGGATTAATGATTGGTTGTACACCGAAGCGTGTTGACCCTCGTGATGCTTTTATCTCAAAAAGCGGAGCAGCGTTTGAAGAGTTAGCAGAAGGCGCTATTTTAGGTACGAGTAGTTTAAGACGCAGTGCACAATTATTAGCTGCGAGACCAGATTTACAAGTGAAGTGGATTCGAGGAAATATCGATACACGTTTACGTAAATTACAAGAAGAGGATTACGATGCAATCATTTTAGCAACAGCTGGATTACAAAGAATGGGCTGGGATAATGAAGTTATTACAGAACATTTAGATGAGACGTTATGTGTACCTGCTGTAGGACAAGGTGCATTAGCGATTGAATGCCGTGAGGATGATAAGGATTTACTACAGTTGTTAGCGCATATGAATGATGCAGTAACAGAAAGAACAGTGGCGGCAGAACGAGTATTTCTTCATAAACTTGAAGGTGGCTGCCAAGTTCCGATCGCTGGATATGCAACTTTTACAGAAAATGATGCAATCGAATTAACAGCTCTTGTCGGTTCTATGGACGGTTCTATTTTATTGAAAGAGACAGTAGTAGGAACTAATCCAGAGGAAGTAGGATTAGAGGCTGCGGACCGTTTAATTAAACAAGGCGCCAAAGAACTCATTCTTGCTGCAAATAAGGGGCAACAATAAATATGAACGCTCTCGCTGGCAAAACGGTATTAATTACACGTGCCCAGCATCAAGCGAAACAAATGAGTGTAGCGGTGAAAGAAAAGAGCGGAATTCCATTGGAAATTCCGCTTTTGCGTATGGAAGGTATGTCTCATAGGCAAATTCAACATATAGCAGGGCAACTGCATTCGTATGACTGGGTTATTTTTACGAGTAAAAATGGAGTAGCTTTTTTTCTAGATAGTTTGAGAAAGAAGCTACCCGCAAAGACTAAAATTGCTGCAGTAGGCGTGAAAACAAGGTTAGAGTTAGAAAAGCGGGGCTATCAAGTGGACTTCGTTCCAACTGCATTTGTTGCAGAAGTATTTGCAGAAGAGTTTGTAAAAAGACTAAGTGGAAACGAGTGCATTTTATTTCCGAAAGGGAATTTAGCAAGAGATGTAATTCCAGTTGCACTTCGCGAAATTGGTGTTTCTCTAGATGAGCTAATCGTATATGGTACGAAAGAGAATGTAGGGAAAAGGCAAGAGCTTATAGTAGCGTTAGAAGTAGGGAAAGTAGACATTATTACATTTACAAGCCCTTCAACTGTTACTAGTTTTGTTCGTTTACTTGAGGGTACAAACTGGAGAGAATGGACAAAAAACTGTACAATTGCTTGTATAGGGCCTATTACGGAAAAAGAGGCGATCCTTTATTTTCCACATGTTATTATGCCGAAAGAGTACACTGTAGAAGCATTACTACAATGCATTTGTGAATCTATAAAATAAAAGAATGGGGATAGAAATCTATGAACTCTTTACAATTTAATCGTCATCGTCGCTTAAGACAAAGCGGTAATATGCGTGCGCTTGTGCGTGAAACGTTTTTACATACGGAAGATTTTATTTACCCTATTTTTGTATTAGAAGGAGAAAATGTTCGTAATGAAGTGCCTTCTATGCCAGGCGTATATCAAATATCTTTAGATTTATTGCAAGCTGAAATGCAAGAGGTTGTTGATTTAGGTATTCGTTCTGTTATTGTATTTGGTTTACCTGCTGAAAAAGATGAAGTTGGATCATCAGCATATTGTGATCATGGAATTGTGCAACGTGCAATTAAGCAAATTAAAGGTGAATTCCCTGAGCTAGTAGTAGTTGCAGATACATGTTTATGTCAATTCACAAGCCATGGTCATTGCGGTGTAATTGAAGATGGTATTATTTTAAATGACGAGTCTCTTGCAGTTCTTGCGAAAACAGCTGTAAGCCAAGCGAAAGCAGGAGCGGACATTATTGCGCCATCAAACATGATGGACGGATTCGTAACAGCAATTCGCCATGCATTAGATGAAAATGGTTTTGGACACGTACCAGTAATGTCGTACGCTGTGAAATATTCATCAGCATTTTACGGACCATTCCGTGATGCGGCGCACGGTGCTCCGCAATTTGGTGATCGTAAAACATATCAAATGGATCCAGCGAACCGTATGGAAGCATTCCGTGAAGCAGAATCAGATGTAATGGAAGGGGCAGATTTCTTAATTGTAAAGCCAGCTCTTTCTTACTTAGATATCATTCGTGATGTGAAAAATAACTTTAATTTACCAGTCGTTGCTTATAACGTAAGTGGTGAATATTCGATGATTAAAGCAGCAGCGCAAAATGGTTGGATTAATGAAAAAGAAGTTGTACTTGAAAAATTAATTAGCATGAAACGTGCAGGAGCAGATTTAATTATTACGTATCATGCAAAAGATGCAGCAAGATGGTTACAAGAAGGAGGCGCTAAATAATGAAAAAGTTTGATAAGTCGATTGCGGCGTTTGAAGAGGCGCAAGATTTAATGCCTGGTGGCGTAAATAGTCCCGTTCGTGCTTTTAAGTCTGTTGGTATGAATCCGTTGTTTATGGAGCGCGGAAAAGGCTCTAAAGTATATGATATCGATGGAAATGAATACATCGATTACGTATTATCATGGGGTCCTTTAATTCATGGTCATGCGAATGATCGTGTTGTTGAAGCTTTAAAATCTGTTGCTGAAAGAGGAACAAGCTTCGGTGCCCCAACGGAAATTGAGAATAAATTAGCGAAACTTGTTATTGAGCGCGTACCATCAATTGAGATTGTACGTATGGTTAACTCTGGAACAGAAGCGACAATGAGTGCGCTACGTTTAGCTCGTGGTTATACAGGACGTAATAAAATTTTGAAATTCATCGGTTGTTACCACGGTCATGGTGATTCGTTATTAATTAAAGCGGGTTCTGGTGTGGCGACGCTAGGTTTACCAGATAGCCCAGGTGTACCAGAAGGTGTAGCGAAAAATACGATTACCGTAGCGTATAACGATTTAGAAAGTGTGAAATACGCTTTCGAACAATTTGGTGATGATATTGCTTGTATAATTGTAGAACCAGTAGCAGGAAATATGGGTGTTGTTCCTCCGCAACCAGGATTTTTAGAAGGTCTTCGTGAAGTAACAGAGCAAAATGGTGCATTGCTTATTTTTGATGAAGTCATGACAGGATTCCGAGTTGCTTATAATTGCGGACAAGGTTATTACGGTGTAACACCTGATTTAACTTGTTTAGGTAAAGTAATCGGTGGTGGCTTACCAGTAGGAGCATACGGTGGTAAAGCAGAAATTATGCGCCAAGTTGCACCGAGCGGACCGATTTACCAAGCAGGTACTTTATCAGGTAACCCACTTGCAATGGCAGCAGGTTATGAAACGTTAGTACAGTTAACGCCAGAATCATATGTAGAATTTGAGCGTAAAGCTGAAATGTTAGAAGCTGGCTTACGTAAAGCGGCTGAAAAACATGGCATTCCGCATCATATTAACCGTGCGGGTTCTATGATTGGTATCTTCTTTACAGATGAACAAGTTATTAATTACGATGCAGCAAAATCTTCAAACTTAGAATTCTTTGCGGCTTACTATCGTGAAATGGTAGAACAAGGTGTATTCTTGCCACCATCTCAATTCGAAGGCCTATTCTTATCGACAGCACATAGTGATGCAGATATTGAAGCGACGATTGCAGCAGCTGAAATTGCAATGTCAAAATTAAAAGCTTAATTGTTGAAAGAAAATCGCTCTCCATAAGGGGAGCGATTTTTTTTATTCATAAAGTCAGCTTTCCATACATAAATCTGTAATGACATATAGTTTGGGAGGGGGAAAAGAAGTGGCAACAGATCATTCATTACGTTTTTCATTAAAAGAATCTGTTTGGTTCCAAAAAGGACAGGAAGTCGAAGAACTTTTGTCAATTTCGTTAGATCCAGACGTTGAGATAGAAGAGCTTGATCATGAAGTTATCGTGAGAGGGCAATTAGATTTAACGGGAGAGTACGTTGCGCGGCAAGATGATTCGGCTTATTCATTAAGAGATTTATCGCCAGCGAAGTCGATTGATTATGTAGAAACAAGGGAAGATGGGGTTAATGAACTTGTTCATTCCTTTCCGCTTGAAATATCAATTCCGAGAAACCGTGTGAAAGTAATTGAAGAACTATATGTATCTATTGAGGAGTTTGATTATGAATTAAAGGAAAATGGTTGCTTACAATTATTAGCGGATATATCTATCACTGGTTTATGTGATGAAGAAAGAATCGAGGATGAAGAGGAAGAAACAGCGTATGCTGAGTTAGAGGCTGATTCCGCACAAGAAGATGAAAATAGACCCGCCATGCACGTAGAAGAACCAGTCTATAAGGAATCAGATGAGTGGGAAGATTACGCATTTGAACCGTTTCAACTAGAGGAAAGAAAAGAGCAGGAAGTAGAGGAAGAGGAAATAGAAGAACATGAATTTGTGGAGCGTGAAGAGGAGAAAGAATCAACGCCACAATTTGAATTGTTCGGAAGAAAAGATTTCAAGAAAGAAAAAGCGAAAAAACAAGAAGAGCAAGAAGAAGAAACGTATTCACAGCGAGATGAAAATGCACTTTATTTAACGAAAATATTTACGAAAGAACCGGAAGAAGAATTTACAAAGTTAAGAATGTATTTCGTGCAAGAAGGGGATACAATCGAATCTGTTGCAGACCGTTATGAAACGTCTGTACAAAACTTATATCGTGTCAATCAAACAGAAGATATATATTTAACTGCGGGACAAATTATTTATATTCCTGTTTCAAGGGCAAAAGCGAAATAAGTGAGTGTTTTCACTCACTTATTTTCCTAAAGGCAATGTTTTGAATAGAAAGGGTTATTCGTATGGATATTGAATTACGAAATCGCTATGAACCCATTGTAAGGCAATATAGATTGGATACACAGCATATGGAAGAGCACGGAAGTGTAACGAAAATTTACACGAATCAAGGTCCGTATGCGCTCAAGAAAATAGAAGACGGGAAGTTAGAGCGGAATAACTTTTTGCACCATATTCAATATTTGAAGGAGAACGGTTTTTCAAATTATGTACCTATATACCATGCGACGGATGGAAATTATATTTTAAGTGACGGGACGTATAATTATTATTTAATGCCTTGGTTAGAACGTGCGGAAGGCAATGGCGAGGATAATGATCAATACCATAAAATGTTTCAAACTCTCGGGACGTTACATCAAAAAACGGTGAAAGAAGAAACGTATACAGAAGAAGATTTAGAAAAACATTATACAAATATATCCGATCGCTGGGAGAATGATGGTGAGATGTTAGAAGAGTTTCTCGTAGAATCTGAAGCGAAGTGGTATATGTCTCCGTTTGAATTGCAATATTGTACGTACTATCATCATGTAATGAGGGCGCGTGAGTTTGCAATGAAGCAATTAACTGAGTGGAACGATGCGATGAAAGAAAAAGAAAAAACACGTATTACTTTTGTACATGGTAACGTAGCGCTTAATCATTTCTTATTTGATTATGAACGGAATGGCTATTTTATTAGTTTAGAAAAATCGAAGTTTGCCACACCGGTGCAAGATATAGTAGGGTTTTATTCTCGGTCTTTAAATACGTATCCAATTGCGCGAAGTGATCGGTTTGAATGGTATCAAATGTACCAAAAAAATTTCCCTTTTACGAAAGAAGAGCAACTACTCATGTTTGCGTATATGACGTATCCATCGCAATTTATTCGGCAAATCCAGTCTTATAAGAAAAGAAGAGGGAGTCGCAATAAGGAAAATGAACTTCTCGGAGTAAAGAGCTTACAACAATCGCATTGGCTCGTTAGCAATATAGAATATTTCCTTTCGCAATTACAAGCTGCCCAGCAAGGGAATGGATAAAGTGAAACTTTAATCAGTGGGGGTCTTACTGCCCGCAAATAGCGGGATAAAGAAGATAAGTAGAGGATGCTACTTATCTTCTTTTTTTGCCCAAAAAGCCGTAGTATTAAATTTATCTTGACGAATAGGGTTTCGTTTTTTACACTATTGTATATAATAATTAACAATCATATAAATGCCTTGAAGGGGAAGAGTATAACAAGAAACGTCTTCAGAGAGGAGAATCATTAGCTGGGAGATTCTCTAGATAGTTATGTTAGAAGGTAGCCCTGGAGCATCTTTTCTGAACGGAATAGTTCTTATTAGGAAAAGACGGATTTGTCCGTTATCAAATTAAGAGTATAAGCAAATTCCTGAATTTGTTTGTAAATAAAGGTGGTACCGCGATGTCCCTCGTCCTTTTTGGATGAGGGACATTTTTTATTTTAAGGAGGGAAAATAATGTCAAATACGGAAAAGAATTTACCAACTAAATATGATCATATGTCCGTTGAAGAAGGCCTTTATCAATGGTGGCTTGAAGGCAAATATTTCGAAGCAACAGGAGATGAGAAGAAACAACCATACACAATTGTAATTCCACCTCCGAACGTAACTGGTAAGTTACACTTAGGTCATGCTTGGGATACAACTCTTCAAGATATTTTAACTCGTACGAAGCGTATGCAAGGTTACGATGTATTATGGCTTCCAGGAATGGACCATGCGGGTATCGCAACACAAGCGAAAGTAGAAGGAAAACTTCGTGAAGAAGGTATTTCACGTTACGATCTTGGCCGTGAGAAATTCCTTGAAAAAGCTTGGGAATGGAAAGAGGAATACGCGTCTCACATTCGTCAACAATGGGGGAAAGTTGGTTTAGGACTAGACTATTCTCGCGAACGTTTCACATTAGATGAAGGTTTATCTGATGCGGTTAATAAAGTATTCGTTCAATTATACGAAAAAGGCTTAATTTACCGCGGTGAATATATTATCAACTGGGACCCAGCAACACGCACAGCTCTTTCTGATATTGAAGTAATTCATAAAGAAGTTCAAGGTGCATTCTACCATATGAACTATCCGTTAACAGATGGTTCTGGTCATATTCGTCTTGCGACTACTCGTCCAGAAACGATGCTTGGTGATACAGCAGTAGCGGTTCATCCAGAAGACGATCGTTACAAACATTTAATCGGAAAAACAGTTACACTTCCAATCGTAGGCCGTGAGATTCCGATTATTGCTGATGAGTACGTAGAAAAAGATTTCGGAACAGGCGTTGTAAAAATTACACCAGCTCATGACCCGAATGACTTTGAAGTAGGTAACCGTCATGACTTACCACGTATCTTAGTAATGAACGAAGACGGATCAATGAACGAAAAAGCTGGTAAGTATAACGGTATGGATCGTTTCGAATGCCGTAAAGCGTTAGTGAAGGACTTACAAGAAGCGGGCGTATTAGTAGAAATTGAGCCTCATATGCATTCAGTAGGTCATAGTGAGCGTAGTGGTGCAGTTGTTGAGCCTTACTTATCAACACAATGGTTCGTAAAAATGGCTCCACTTGCTGAGAAGGCAGTAGAGCTTCAACAAAAAGAAGAAGAGAAAGTAACGTTCGTACCAGAGCGTTTCGAAAACACATATTTACGCTGGATGGAAAACATTCACGACTGGTGTATTTCTCGTCAATTATGGTGGGGACACCGCATTCCAGCTTGGTATCATAAAGAAACTGGTGAAGTATACGTAGGTACAGAAGAGCCAGCAGATATTGAAAACTGGAATCAAGATAACGACGTACTGGATACATGGTTCAGTTCAGCGTTATGGCCGTTCTCAACACTTGGCTGGCCGGATGAAGATTCAGCAGACTTCAAACGTTACTATTCAACAGATGCACTAGTAACGGGTTATGACATCATCTTCTTCTGGGTATCTCGTATGATTTTCCAAGGTTTAGAGTTTACAGGCGAGCGTCCGTTTAAAGATGTATTAATTCACGGTTTAGTTCGTGATGAGCAAGGACGTAAAATGAGTAAATCTCTTGGTAACGGTATTGATCCAATGGATGTTATCGAGAAGTACGGTGCAGATGCAATGCGCTATTTCTTATCAACAGGAAGCGCACCAGGTCAAGATTTACGTTTCAGTATGGAAAAAGTAGAGTCTACTTGGAACTTCATTAATAAAATTTGGAACGCATCACGTTTCGTATTAATGAACATGGATGATATGAAGTATGAAGAAATCGATTTAACTGGGGAAAAATCAGTTGCGGATAAGTGGATTTTAACTCGCTTAAACGAAACAATCGAAAGCGTAACGCGTAACATGGATAAATATGAGTTCGGTGAAGCTGGTCGTTCATTATACAACTTCATTTGGGACGATTTCTGTGACTGGTACATTGAAATGGCGAAACTGCCACTATATGGTGAAGATGAAGCAGCTAAGAAAACAACTCGTTCTATTTTAGCTTACGTATTAGACCAAACAATGCGTCTATTACACCCATTCATGCCATTCGTAACAGAGAAGATTTGGCAACATTTACCGCATGAAGGCGAATCTATTACAGTAGCAGCATGGCCAACAGTTCGTGAAGATTTACAAGATACAGAAGCTGCGGCAGAAATGCACCTTCTAGTTGATATCATTCGCTCTGTTCGTAACATCCGTGCAGAAGTTAATACGCCAATGAGCAAAAAAGTTCAAATGCAAATTAAAGCAAAAGATGAGGCTGTACTTGCTCAACTTACGAAAAACAGCTCTTACATTGAGCGTTTCTGTAACCCAAGCGAATTAATAATTCAAACGGATTTACAAGCACCAGAAAAAGCAATGACTGCAATCGTATCAGGTGCAGAGTTATTCTTACCGTTAGCTGATCTTATCAATCTTGATGAAGAGAGAGCACGTCTTGAGAAAGAATTTGAGAAGTTCGACAAAGAAGTAGAACGTGTACAGAAGAAACTTTCAAACCAAGGTTTCGTAGCGAAAGCTCCTGCAGCAGTTATTGACGGAGAGCGTGCGAAAGAGCAAGACTACCTAGAAAAACGTGAAGCAGTTCGCCAACGTCTAGCAGATCTTGAAAAGTAAAATATTTTTTAGAGGCTCACTATATTGGTGAGTCTCTTTTCTTTGCGTATAATAGGAGTATGAAGGTTGTCTTTTGAAAGGGGAAAGCATACGTGATACATACATACGAAGAAGCGATAGGGTGGATTCATAGCCGATTGAAGTTTGGTATTAAACCAGGATTAGAAAGAATGAGATGGATGCTAGAAGAGCTCGGAAATCCAGAGCGTCACATAAAATGTGTTCATCTTGCTGGTACAAATGGAAAAGGTTCAACGTTAACATATATGCGCTACATGTTAGAAGATGCAAAATATAAGGTAGGAACATTTACCTCTCCATATATTGAAACATTTAACGAACGTATTAGTGTGAACGGGACACCAATTGCAGATGAAGAGATTACTGAACTTGTAAAGATGGTAAAGCCAGTCGTTGAAAAACTAGATGGGACAGATTTAGGGGAAGCGACTGAGTTTGAAATTATTACTGTTATGGCAATTTGTTATTTCGGTAAAGTTAATTTCTGTGATGTTGTTTTATTTGAAACAGGGCTTGGAGGGCGTTTTGATTCTACGAATGTTATTCATCCTGTTCTCACGATTATTACAAATATCGGCCACGATCATATGCATATTTTAGGGAATACACTAGGAGAAATTGCATATGAAAAGGCGGGGATTATTAAGTCTGGTGTTCCGGTTATTACTGGTGTACGAGATGAGGAAGCATTGCAAGTCATTCAAAAAGTTGCAAAGGAAAATCATGCAAACTTATACGAGATGGGCAAGCATTTTACAGTGTTACATAAACAGTCTGGCGAAGATGGAGAACAGTTCGATTTCATTTGTCCTTTCGCCACCTTTGAAGATGTGCGAATCTCAATGAAAGGTGTTCACCAAGTAGGAAACGCAGCACTTGCACTTATGGCAGTCATGTATGTCAAAACATACTTATCATTTTTAATTGAGGAAGAAGAAATAAGAACTGGATTACAGGAAGCGTATTGGATTGGGCGATTTGAAAAACTGCAAAGCAATCCAGATATTATTATAGATGGTGCCCATAACCCAGAAGGTATCGAAAGTCTTGTGAAAACAGTAGAATCACATTACAAAAATAAAAATGTAATAGTTTTATTTACTGCCCTAGGTGATAAACAATTGCATAATATGGTAGATCAATTAGAAACCATTGCCGATGAAATTATTTTTACAACATTCGCCTTTGATCGTGCTATTTCTGCTGACAAGCTTGCATCGTATTCAAAGAAAGAGTCAAAACTAGTTTTTGAAAATTGGAAAGAGGCAATTGATACGAAGGTTGAAATGATTGGAGAAAATGATGTTTTTATCATAACAGGTTCTCTTTATTTCATTTCGGAAGTTCGAAAATATATTTGCGAGAAAAACTAGATAGTCTTTGCTATCTAGTTTTTTTGTTCTACAAATGAAGTCAAATGCATACATATAAGATAAATATATAGGGTTATTTGGCGAATTCCTCTGACAAATATCTCGTTTTTTTGTGAAATGAATATGATATGATGCGGACAACGATAAGAGGTGAGGTGTGAGTGTATGGACAAGCAATCACGAACGATCTCAGTGAAAGTGAATGGAAGCGAAGCGAAATATGAGGAGAAGAAGAAAGATGAATTTGAATGGATGGTAGTAGAAAGTGAAAGACCGAAAAACGTTGTTCCGTTTCAAAAAGCGAAATTGGTGTCTAAGGAAAAAAAACGAAAGAAGTGGAGCAATACGTTAATTGCAATCGTTGCAACTGCGATTGTTATTGGTACGGCTTTTGGGATGGGAATGCTACAGTTACTTAAAGGACAAGGTGCGACAGGGGGAAGCGAAGTAACAGCTTCGAAGCAGATGCGAAATGAAGAATCAAAGGTGGGCGGAACGGCAGAACAAACACCGGCACCAAAAGAGGAAAAACAAAAAGCACAGACAGGAACGTCATTAGATCCAATGAAATTATTTTTTGTGCAAGGAGGGATTTATTCTTCCGAAGAAAAGGGACAGGCCGCTCTTGAAGAGTGGAAAGGTAATGGAGGCGTTGCAGCTTTAAAACTGAGCGGTGATAAGTATGCATTAGTTGTTGGTATTGCTAGCGATGAACAAGGCATAAATCAATTAATGATGCAGTATAAAAATGATAATGTCTCCGTATTGAAAAAGAACTGGGATATAACAGATAAAGCATTACTTAAAGATGATAAAGAAGTTGGGGCATTTTTAACAAAAGTACAGCCATTATATACTCATTTAGCAAAATATGCTTCCAGCGTACAAGCTAGTGGAAAAAGTAATGCAAAAGATATAGGTGCGATTGAAAAAGAGTGGAAAGCAATTGAAAAAGAAGGGAAAAGTATGAAGCAGGAAGAAGCAAAGAAATTGTATATGTATACGTCAATAGCTGTGCAAACAGTGAAGGATGGAAAAGGTGATAAGGAATCTTTGGCGAAATTAAATCAAGTTATTATTGATGGTATACTTTCATATGAAAAAATTGTTTCCCAAAAGGTGAAATAATAGGATAATGAAGTGACGAAGGAAGAAGTATAGGTACTTCTTTCTTTTCTTTTGAATTTAGAGCAAAGTGCTTTCTCTATGGTAGGAATATAATCGTATTTTAGTAAAAAGTATTATTTTATTTAGAGAAAATAATACTTCTTTCATTTGTGGACAAACTATTCCTTTGATACGATTGATGTAAATGATTCTGCTTCATGTGAGAAAGGAAGGAGAAAATATGAGAAAAATTATTTTAGCATCAGGATCACCTCGCAGGAAGGAATTGCTTGAGTTAGCGGATGTACCATTTGAAATCATTGTAAGTGAAGTAGAAGAGACGATTGGTGCGTACTCATCACCTTCTGATATCGTTATGTCCCTCGCCCTGCAAAAAGCATCTGCGGTAGCAGAAAAGAATAGTGATTACATTGTGTTAGGTGCAGACACAATTGTTACATATGAATCGCGTATTCTTGGAAAGCCTTCTAATGAGGCTGAGGCGAAAGAAATGTTGCAATTATTATCAGGGAAAACACATGAAGTGTATACTGGTGTTGCAATTATAGCAAAAGACAAAACAGTCACTTTTTACGAGCGTACAGAAGTTACGTTTTGGGAATTAACAGAAGAGGAAATTGACGTATATGTTGCATCAAAAGAACCTCTTGATAAAGCAGGAAGTTATGGAATTCAAGGTAAAGGATCTATTTTTGTTCAACATATTCAAGGGGACTACTATAGTGTAGTCGGGTTACCAATTTCACGTCTTGTTCGGGAATTAAAACAATTTAATATTGATGTAACCCATGCGTAAAATTGCATGGGATTTTCTTTGAGAGAACAAATAAAAGGGGTGGAGAAATGAACGGTATTCGTGATGTTGTCAAAGAAGAACAGCCACGGGAGCGTTTATTGTTAGAAGGAGCTGGAAGTTTATCGAATCGGGAGCTTCTTGCTGTGTTACTTAGAACAGGTTCTAAAGAAGAAACAGTTTTAAAGTTATCAGATAAAATTTTACATCACTTTGATGGTTTACGTATGTTGAAAGATGCAACGTTAGAAGAGCTTGTCAGTATACATGGTGTTGGGATTGCAAAGGCAGCCCAGCTTATAGCTGCTTTTGAACTTGGTAGAAGAATGGTACGTTTAGAATATCAAAATAGATACAGCATTCGAAGCCCAGAAGATTGTGCGAGATATATGATGGAAGAAATGCGCTTCCTGCAACAGGAGCATTTTGTATGTTTATATTTGAACACAAAAAATCAAGTTATACATAGGCAAACGGTTTTCATTGGAAGTTTAAACACATCAATTGTACATCCAAGAGAAGTTTTTAAAGAAGCGTTCCGCCGCGCAGCAGCCTCTATCATATGTCTTCATAACCACCCTTCAGGAGACCCCACGCCGAGCCGAGAGGATATTGAAGTAACAAAACGCTTAGTAGAATGCGGCCAGATTATCGGAATTGAAGTGCTTGACCATATTATAATAGGTGACCATAAATTCGTGAGTTTAAAGGAAAAAGGTCATATTTAAGACTATGCTTTTTACTTATTTTGTTTTATAATGTGATTTATGAGTTTTTTGTAGAAATTTATCTACAAAAAGGATAAAGATATAAAAAACGTACTGTTTTTATAATATAAAGTAAGAAAAAATGAGTCCGTGAAAACAAGAAAGGAAGATAAATAATATGTTTGGATTTGGTGGCTTTACTCGCGATCTTGGAATAGATTTAGGAACTGCGAACACGCTTGTATATGTAAAAGGAAAAGGTGTAGTTTTACGTGAACCTTCAGTAGTAGCGTTACAAACTGATACGAAACAAATCGTTGCTGTAGGTAGCGATGCAAAACAAATGATTGGTCGTACACCAGGAAACGTTGTGGCACTTCGCCCGATGAAAGACGGTGTAATTGCTGATTACGAAACGACAGCAACAATGATGAAATATTACATTCAACAAGCTCAAAAATCAAATGGATTCTTCTCACGTAAGCCTTACGTAATGGTATGTGTACCTTCTGGTATTACAGCTGTAGAAAGACGTGCAGTAATCGATGCGACTCGTCAAGCGGGTGCTCGTGATGCTTATCCAATCGAAGAACCATTTGCAGCAGCAATTGGTGCGAACTTACCTGTTTGGGAACCAACTGGTAGTATGGTTGTTGATATCGGTGGCGGTACAACAGAAGTTGCAATCATTTCTTTAGGTGGTATTGTAACAAGTCAATCAGTTCGTGTTGCTGGTGATGATATGGACGATTCAATCATTCAGTACATTAAGAAAAGCTATAACTTAATGATTGGTGAAAGAACGGCTGAAGCATTAAAATTAGAAATCGGTTCTGCAGGCGAGCCAGAAGGTATCGAGCCTATGGAAATTCGCGGTCGTGATTTAGTAAGTGGTTTACCAAAAACAGTACTAATTCAGCCAGAAGAAATTGCAGATGCATTAAAAGATACAGTAGATGCAATTGTAGAATCTGTTAAAAATACGTTAGAGAAAACTCCACCTGAATTAGCGGCAGACATTATGGACCGTGGTATCGTATTAACAGGTGGCGGAGCATTACTACGTAACTTAGATAAAGTGATTAGTGAAGAAACAAATATGCCAGTCCTTGTTGCAGAAGACCCATTAGATTGCGTAGCAATTGGAACGGGTAAAGCATTAGACAATATCGATCTTTTCAAAACTGCTGCTCGATAATATTGCAAAATAAAAATCAATGAAATTAAGAGGGTGTGAACGTGCCACAGTTTTTCTTAAACAAAAGATTAATTGTTTTGTTAGTTAGTATTATTCTTCTCGTGGCATTGATTGGAATCTCATTGAAAGAACGGAACAGTTTAACATGGCCAGAGCAGTTTGTTAAAGACACTGTCGGTGTTGTAGAACGTGTATTCCAAAAGCCAGCGAAATACGTAGCTGGATTCTTCGAAAATGTAGAGGATGTAAAGCGCACGTATGAAGAGAATAAAGAATTAAAAGCAAAATTAGATAATTATGCAGGTCTATCAGGGAAAGTAAAACAATTAGAAGATGATAAAAAGAAGTTACAAGAGTTAACGGGTAAAAAAGAGTTGCCTAGTGATTATACTGAAATTCCAGCTACTGTCGGTTCTCGTAACCCGGATAAATGGTACGATCTAGTTGGAATTGATAAAGGGGCACAGCAAGGAATTAAAAAAGATATGGCTGTAGTAACTTCACAAGGTTTAGTTGGACGAGTGAAAAGTGTATCTCAGTTTACATCATCAGTAGAATTGCTAAGCTCTATGAGCCGAACAAATCGTGTTTCTGCTATCGTACAAGGTGATGAGAAAATCTTCGGATTGATTGAAGGTTACGACAAAGAAAAGCACTTACTTCTTTTTACAAAGATCGGCTCTGATGCTCAGGTAGCGAAAGATCAATTAGTTGTAACATCTGGACTGGGTGATATTTTCCCGAAAGGTCTTGTAATTGGAACAATCGTTGATGTTCAGCCGGATCCATACGGTTTAACAAAAACAGCTTATGTAAAACCTGCCGCTGATTTGAATGACGTAGAGCATGTTATGGTTGCGAAACGTGCAATACCTTCAGCGCCATTAGAATAGGAGGGGGAGAAGAGATGATGAAGATTTTAAAAAGAGCAGCTCTTCCTCTTTTGCTCCTTTTTGTTTTTCTATTTGAAAATATGTTTGCTACTATTGTTCCGACAGAGGTTTTTTGGAAAGACGGTATAGCAGCACCTCATTTCTTTATAATTGTATTATGTTTTATTACTGTGTACTATAGTCCGGTTCAAGGGATTTATTACGGACTCTTATTTGGTTTCTTATTTGATACCGTATACACAGAACTTGTCGGTATATATATATTTGCGTATCCGATTTTAGCTTATTTAGTTTATAGTGTGATGAAGATACTACAATTGAATTTATTTATTGTTGCTTCTATTGTACTAGCTAGCATTGTAGCACTAGAGTATTATGTGTATGGATTTTTAACTTTGTTAGGACGTACTCATATGTCAGCGTATGTCTTTTTCACAGATCGTCTCCTGTCTACTTTATTGCTAAATGCAATTTTCTTATTGATAGTTTGTTTCCCACTGAGACGATATTTAGTGCGTCTTTCAAAAGCGATGGAAGAAAAAGAAAAAAGGATTTTCTAATTTTATGTCGAATTGAATCGGTGGGGTGAACTTTAGTGGAAGAAAAAAAGCAACAAAATGTAACAATAAAAGGGACAAAAGACGGAATAACGCTTCATTTAGATGATTGTTGTTCATTCTCTGAATTACTGGAGGAACTGGATGAAAAGCTTTCTACACATTACTATGATGGTGATGGGCGCTCTTTAATTGAAGTGCATGTGAAAGTGGGAAATCGTTATTTAACAGAAGTCCAACAAGAAGAGATTCGTACGTTAATTCGTAATAAAAAGAATCTTGTTGTGGATTCAATTGAAAGTGATGTTATAACGAAAGCAGAAGCAATAGCTTGGAAAGAAGAAACAGAAATTGTCCCTATTTCCAAAATTGTTCGCTCTGGACAAGTTTTACATGTAAAAGGAAATTTATTGTTAATTGGAGATGTTAATCCAGGCGGAACGGTTATCGCTGGGGGGAATATTTTTGTCGTAGGATCATTAAGAGGAATTGCGCATGCTGGGTATTATGGGGATTCGGATGCCGTAATCGCTGCATCTGATATGAACCCGATGCAACTTCGAATTAGTGATGTGGCAATGCGGGCTCCGGAAGAGAAAGAAGACGGAGCGGAGGCGGCAGAATGTGCGTATATTAATGAGAACAATCACATTGTTGTCGATCGACTGCAACTTCTCACTCATCTTAGACCTAATTTAACAAAGTTAGAAAGGGGAATTGTATAGCTGTGGGAGAGGCAATAGTAATTACATCTGGAAAAGGCGGAGTAGGTAAAACTACAACGTCTGCGAACATTGGTACAGCCCTGGCGTTATCTGGAAAGAAAGTGTGCTTAATTGACACAGATATCGGTCTTCGAAACTTAGACGTAGTAATGGGGCTGGAAAATCGTATTGTATTTGATCTTGTTGATGTCGTTGAAGGGCGTTGCCGTTTACCTCAGGCGCTTATTAAAGATAAGCGTTTTGATGATCTTTATTTATTACCTGCAGCACAAACGAGTGATAAATCAGCGGTAACACCTGAACAAATGGATGAATTAATACAAGTATTACGTCAAGATTATGATTACATATTAATTGATTGTCCTGCGGGGATTGAGCAGGGATTTAAAAATGCGGTAGCTGGTGCGGATAAAGCAATCGTTGTTACGACGCCAGAAGTATCCTCAATGCGCGATGCGGATCGTATTATCGGGCTTTTAGAAAAAGAGGATATTGAACCACCAAAACTTGTTATTAATCGTGTGCGTAGTCATATGCTTCATGAGCAGGATATGTTAGATGTTGATGAAATCGTACGTACATTGTCAATCGAGCTTCTTGGTGTTGTCGAGGATGATGATGAAGTTATTCGTGCTACAAATACGGGTGAACCTGTAGCGTTGCAACCGAGCGGAAAAGCAGCGTTAGCTTATCGTAATATTGCAAGACGCTTGTTGGGTGAGAATGTACCATTGCAAGCATTTGGACAAGAAAAGGTATCGGTATTTACAAAGATGAAAAACTTCTTTGGAATCCGTTAAAAGCACTTCGCACATATGCGAAGTGCTTTCTTTTTTCTTCACACGAATATCTTCCTTTCTTAGCTCATACATATGTACAAACTGTATACAACTGTTTCTATTTAAATTAGCTTAACGAAAGAAAGGAGACAGTATGAAGAATAGTCGTGTAGAAGAAATTAAAAAACGGATTGCGAAAAGGAAGGCAGAGCAAGAAAGGATGGAGGAAGAGCAGTATTTTGCTGGAGGGAATTTTGATAGTGAAACAGTATTTATTGAAGAAGGAGAAAAGGAAATTCATCCTTTATTTCGAAAAGAAGTATTTTTCTTCAAATTTTTGTTATCAGCAATATTAGTTCTTTCTGTCGCTATTTTATATAAGAATGCACCCTCTTCTTTCGACGGTGCTAAAGCTGTTACAGAAAAAGTGATGAAAGAAGAATTTCAGTTTGCTACTGTAGCAAAATGGTACGAAAAGCAGTTTGGAAAACCGCTCGTATTTTATTCACCTACTGAGAAAAAAGAAGGAACTATTCAGCAAAAAGATTATGCCATCCCTGCTTCTGGAAAGGTGATGCAAGGGTTTCAAAAAAATGGCCAAGGTGTATTTGTTCAAACAGCTATAAATGCAACTGTTGAGTCAGTGAATGAAGGGCTAGTTGTTTTTGCAGGCAAGAAAGAGGAACTTGGTAATACGGTTCAAATTCAGCATGCAGATGGAACAGAATCGTGGTATGCGAATTTAAATGACATGACAGTGAAATTATATGATTACGTTTCAAAGAAACAAAAAATTGGAACGGTGAATAATGATGCGAATAATAAAAATGGTAAGTTTTATTTCGCGATAAAAAAGAATGAAAAATTTATTGACCCGATTCAGGTGATTTCATTTGATTAAATATAGAGAAGTTTTAACGAAGATTTCAGTGCATCCGTTGTTTTGGGTTATTATTGTCATTGGTATTTTTACGGCACGTTTTAAAGAGTTACTACTGTTATTTTGTATCGTTCTTATCCATGAACTTGGGCATGCCTTTGCGGCGGCACACTACAATTGGCGTATTAAAAAGATTCAACTTTTACCGTTTGGTGGTGTGGCTGAGCTTGAGGAGCATGGGAATAAGTCATTGAAAGAGGAGCTTGTTGTTGTAATTGCAGGGCCTATACAACATATTTGGATGATGGTGGTAGGTTATATAGTCTTTGAAGCTGGTTGGCTGGGTGCGGATTTATATTATTTCTTTATATGGAATAATATAATTATTTTAGCATTTAATTTACTACCTATTTGGCCGCTTGATGGTGGAAAAGTATTGTTTAACGTATTATCATATCGTTTTCCTTATTTACAAGCACATGAAAAGATGATGAAATTATCATGTGTTTTTTTTAGTGTAATACTAGTGTGGCAGTTACTTTGGAATAGTAACAATATTATGATGTGGGTACTACTCATATTTTTAGCGGTGTCGTTATATCAAGAGTGGAAACAAAGACAGTATGCCTTTATGCGTTTTTTATTAGAACGTTATTATGGGAACAAAAGAGGAATTGAAAAGATTGCACCTATTGAAGTGCAATCAGAAGATCATTTATATAAGATATTCACAAAATTTCGTAGAGGGTATAAGCACTCTATTATCGTCCATGGAAAATATAAAGAACATTACACATTGGATGAAAATGAATTACTCTATGCGTATTTTACTGAAAAACGAACAACTTCATCTGTTGAAGAATTAATCGGTTAGTGTTGACGATAGCACTAACCTTTTATTATTGTAAAAGCAAAGAAGATTATAAAGTGAGGAAAGAATTTTGAAAACGTTATATATGAACTATGCAGGATCGGAAAAACGCGTTGCAATTGAAGAGAAGAAAAAAATTGTTGAGTTTTTATGGAAACGAAATGAAGAACAAGAGATTGTTGGGCATATTTATGTTGGACGTATCGTAAGAACGATTGCTGGAATGAACGCAGCTTTTGTAAACATCGGTTTAGAAAAACATGCGTACCTTTCATACGATGATGTACCATCTTCTTATCGTATACATGAAGGGCAAGCAGTACTCGTGCAAGTTGTGAAAGAGGCAATTGATACGAAAGGGCCGAAATTGACGGCGAACGTAGAATTTACCGGGAAATATGTCGTTTATATGCCATATGATGAAATGCGTGCGGTTTCTCGGAAAATAAAAAACAATAAAAGAAGGCAACAGCTACTCCAAATTGAGGTAGAAGGGACAGGAGGTTATATTTTCCGCTCTGCTTCTGAAAAAGGAGAAATTGAAGAAATACAAGCTGAAATGCAAAGTTTACAGCAGTTATATGAAGAGCTAAAAAGAAAAGAGGGCCAAGGAAAGGCACCGTTACTACTTCATCGACCGGCGACCTTTTTAGATCGTGTATTCCAAGAGAATCCGATTGAAACGATTGAAAAAGTAGTTGTAGATACAAGAAGTATAGTAAAAGAATTAGAAGAAAAGGTCGGAAAAGAAAAAGTATCTTTTTATAATGAAAGATCTTCAATGTTTAACCATTTTGGAATAGAGCGTGAGATCGAGAAAGCACTTCAAAAAATTGTGTGGCTCCCGAATGGTGCTTATTTAATTGTGGAACAAATGGAGACGATGACTGTAATTGATGTGAATACGGGCAAGTTTACTGGAAAACAGAATTTACAAGATACAGTCCTTCGTACAAATGAAGTGGCAGCTGAAGAGATTGCACGTCAATTAAGACTGCGTGATATCGGTGGTATGATATTAATTGATTTTATTAATATGAAAAGAAGAGAAGATAAAGAAAAGGTAAGAGAATGTCTGGTGGCTGCTATGCAAAATGATCGCACATATACAAGAGTGCTCGGTTTTACAGAGTTAGGGATTTTGGAGATGACACGTAAACGTAAGAAACATTCTTTACGCGACGTATTACTAGAAGAGTGTGTACCTTGCAAAGCGACGGGGTATGTAATGTCATATGAAACAATTGCGTATGAGTTAGAGAGAGAGCTAATCACATATGGAAATATAGAGGATGAGGCAGTATTAATCGCTGCGCCTAAAAAGTTGCAAAAACAATTTTTGCAAAAAGAATTACAAAAAAATATTCCATTTGAAATTTATTTCAAAGATGATATGATCGAAAAGTACGCAATTATTCGTTTTGGAAGTAAAACAGAAATTGTAGAACGGAAAAAATAGTTAGCAGAACATTTATTGACAACCGTCTATGATTCATGATAACATCTTTATGTTATAGTTTATAGCACCTAAACGGCTATATGCTACAACCGCACAAGACAGGTTCCCTAAAGACATTTATGTCTACCTCGTTTTTGGCGAGTCTTAGTAATTAAGAGGAGGTGCAAGTATGTACGCAATTATCGAAACAGGTGGAAAACAAATTAAAGTTGAAGCTGGTCAAGCAATCTACATTGAAAAATTAGATGTTGAAGCTGGTGAAACTGTTACTTTTGACAAAGTTCTTTTCGTTGGTGGCGAAAACGTTAAAGTTGGTAGCCCAGTTGTAGAAGGTGCAACAGTTACTGCGAAAGTTGAAAAACAAGGTCGCGCTAAGAAAATTATCGTTTTCAAATACAAAGCGAAAAAGAACAATCGTAAGAAACAAGGTCATCGTCAACCTTACACTAAGCTAGTTGTTGAAGCTATCAACGCTTAATCCAGGTTAACATGATTAAAATTACGATAAGTCGCACGAAATTAGGAAGTATCCAATCATTTAAAATGACTGGACATGCCGATTATGCGCCACATGGACAAGATCTTGTCTGTGCTGGAACTACAGCGGTTGTGTTTGGTTCTATAAATGCAGTGGAAGAACTTTGTAATGTGCAGGCAACTATTGAACTCGGAAGTGATGGCGGATTCTTAACGTATGAATTGCCTAATGATTTAGACGTTCATGCAGCAGAAAAAGCACAAACGCTTTTAGAAGGATTGGTTGTTTCGCTTAAGACGATCGAACTTGATTACGGAAAGTATATCCGTTTAATAGAAAAAGTGCAGGAGGTGTAACGTATGTTAAGATTAGATCTTCAGTTTTTCGCATCTAAGAAAGGTGTAGGTAGTACAAAGAACGGTCGTGACTCTCAGTCAAAACGTCTTGGTGCTAAACGCGCAGATGGTCAAACGGTTTCAGGTGGTTCAATTCTTTACCGTCAACGCGGTACAAAAATTTATCCAGGTGTTAACGTTGGTCGTGGTGGCGATGACACTTTATACGCGAAAGTTGACGGCGTAGTACGCTTTGAGCGTCTTGGTCGTGACCGCAAACAAGTGAGCGTATATCCTGTTGCTCAAGAAGCATAAGAACTCACGGAAAACTCTAACCTGAGTGCAGGTTAGAGTTTTTCTATATTAAGGGGTATCTAAATGAATGAAAAATGGACAATTATAGATGCATTGCGTCATTCAAGACATGATTGGCTCAATCGTATGCAGATGGTGAAAGGAAACCTTTCCCTTGGAAAAGTGGAAGAGATTCATAGTCTCATCGATCGTTTTGTCCAAGAAGCGAGACAAGAATCCAATCTGATAGGGCTATCAATGCCTTTATTTTCAGAGTGGATTTTAACATATAATTGGAAACAGCAGCCGTGCTTATTGGAGTACGAAGTATTAGGGAAATTACATAACTTATCTCACTTAGATGAGACTGTATGTATATGGACGAATCAATTTTTCTCAATACTTCAGCATAGTTTAGACATATATGTTGAAAATTATGTTTGTATCACAATTGAATGTGACGCGGAGAATGCTCGTTTCTTTTTTGATTTTCGTGGTAAGCTAACGAGTGTAGAAGAACTACAGAATTGGCTTGCGAACCAAAACAATAAATGGTATTCCATTTCTTATACAGTACGAGACGAAGAAGTCTCAGTTATATTACAACCAATCGAAAAAAGTGTGGTGAAATAATGTTTGTAGATCAGGTCAAGATATATGTAAAAGGCGGCGACGGTGGTAACGGAATGGTTGCGTATCGTCGTGAGAAGTATGTACCTAAAGGTGGCCCAGCAGGTGGCGACGGTGGTAAAGGTGCAGATGTTGTTTTTGTTGTTGAGGAAGGCTTACGTACATTAATGGACTTCCGCTACCAACGTCATTTCAAAGCTGATCGTGGTCAGCATGGAATGAGTAAAGGTCAGCATGGTCGTAAATCTGAAGATTTAATCGTAAAGGTTCCACCGGGAACAATAGTAAAAGATGAAAAAACAGGTGAAATTCTTGCCGATTTAGTAACGCATGGACAAACAGCTGTAATCGCAAAGGGTGGCCGCGGTGGTCGTGGTAACTCACGTTTCGCAACACCGACGAACCCAGCGCCAGAAATCGCTGAGAACGGTGAACCAGGTCAAGAACGTGATGTCACGCTAGAACTTAAAGTGCTAGCAGATGTTGGACTTGTTGGATTCCCAAGTGTAGGTAAATCTACATTATTATCTGTTGTATCATCAGCGCGTCCGAAAATTGCAGAGTATCACTTTACAACAATCGTTCCGAATCTTGGTGTTGTTGAAACTGGTGATAACCGCAGCTTCGTTATGGCTGACCTTCCTGGACTAATTGAAGGTGCACATGCCGGCGTCGGACTTGGACACCAATTCTTACGTCATATTGAGCGTACACGTGTAATCGTGCACGTTATCGATATGTCTGGTTTAGAAGGCCGTGAGCCATATGAAGATTATGTAACAATCAATAGTGAACTAAAAGAATACAATATGCGTTTAACTGAGCGTCCACAAGTTGTTGTTGCAAACAAAATGGATATGCCAGGTGCAGAAGAAAACTTACAAGCATTTAAAGAAAAATTGGGAGACGAAGTGAAAATTTTCCCAATCTCAGCTGTAACGAAACAAGGTGTTCGTGACTTACTATTTGAAGTAGCGAACTTATTAGAAACAACACCAGAATTCCCAATGTACGATGATGTAGAAGAATCTGAAGCAAGTGTAATGTACAAATTTGAATCTGAATCTAATTTTGAAATTACACGCGAAAGTGATGGCACATTTGTTATTTCTGGTTATGATATTGAGAAAACATTCAAAATGACAGACTTCTCACGTGATGAATCTGTACGCCGATTTGCTCGTCAAATGCGTGGAATGGGTATTGATGAAGCCCTTCGTGCACGTGGTGCAGTAGACGGAGATATTGTAAAAATTCTTGAATATCAATTTGAATTTATCGATTAAGACTGCCGAAATATGGCAGTCTTTTTTTATTGTAAATGTCTGATTCATATAGGGAAAAATACCCACTAATTAAATTTTCAATTTATAATAGAACAAGGAGTAGCTTTGGAAGAATTTTTTATGGGGAGAAAACGAACATGTATAAAATATTAATTGTAGAAGACGATGAAAAAATAGCGGGAATATTAGAGGAGCATTTAGAAAGGTATGGCTATCAATCATTTAGAGCAAGTGATTTACGTCATATAAAAGATGAGTTCGTGAAAATAAATCCTCATCTCGTATTACTGGATATTAATTTACCATATTTTGATGGTTTTTATTGGTGTCGTCAAATTCGTACTGTATCGAATGCACCGATTATTTTTGTTTCTGCAAGAACAGGGGAAATGGATCAAGTAATGGCGATCGAGAATGGCGGAGATGATTACATTACGAAGCCATTCCATTTAGATATTGTAATGGCTAAGGTGAAAAGTGCACTTCGCCGTGGCTATGGTGAGTATGCCTCTGTTGCTGAGAGTGATTGTTTAGGTGTAAATGGACTGTTGTTATTTCCGTCCCAGCACATTGTTGAGTGGCAGGGGCAACAAACGGAGCTGACAAAAAATGAATTTTACTTATTAGAATGTTTAATGAAACAAGCAAATCAATATGTAACGCGTGAAGAACTGTTAGAAGCCCTGTGGGACGAGGTAGCTTTTGTTGATGATAATACATTAACCGTAAATGTAAAACGCGTAAGGAAGAAACTAGAGGAGCTAGGCATTCAAAATGCAATTGTAACGAAACGCGGATATGGTTATGCGCTTCTTACAGAGTGGGGCGAAGGGCATGAAGGTTAAAAATTACCTCATGGACCGTTTTTCTTTACTTCTTTCTTATATTATTAGCCTTTGTTTATTTGGGCTCGTTTTGCAGTTGCAAAGTTTTTTAGAAAAAAGATCCATTGATTGGAGTACGTGGTTATATGGGCTTTTATTAGGGACAGTTGTATTTACTGTATACCTCATTTACGATTATCGAAAAAGAAGTGTATTTTTAAAAAGAATCGAAAAATATGTTGCTAGCGGAAATACATTACACGACTCTTTACTTATTGATACTTCTTATACGTCAGAGCAAGAGATGGTTGTTGAATCGTTTACGCTATTAAGACAGCAATATATGAATGAAGTTCATAAACAATATGCGAAAGAACAACAGCAAATGATATTTATGAACCAATGGATTCATCAAATGAAAACACCAGTATCGGTTATAGAATTGCTATTACAAAAGTTTGGTAAAGAGCATCGTGAAGCAAGAGCAACAGTTGAAAGTATTCGTGAAGAAAATAACCGCATACTAAATGGTTTAGATTTAGCGTTACATATGGCAAGGTTAGAGCAGTTTGCGAAAGATTATAAAGTAGAAGTAGTAAATGTGATAGATATCATTAGGGGTATTATTAATGAAAATAGAAAATCTTTCATTCAATCGTCTGTATTTCCGAAAGTGATGTTTGAGGAAGATACTTGTATGGTTGCATCTGATAGAAAATGGCTCAGTATTGCTATAGGTCAAATTGTTGTAAATGCAATTAAGTATACGAAAATTTCAGAAGTAGAGAAAAAGGAAATCCAATTTCAAATTGAAGAGAAAGATCAAAAAGTGTTACTACATATTATGGACAATGGAATCGGTATTCCAGAGCAAGATGTAAAGCGTATATTTGATCCATTTTTTACGGGGATAAATGGCCGTAAAACGAGAGAAGCGACTGGAATGGGTTTATATATTACGAAGGAAATTTGCGATAATTTACATCATGGAATGTATGTGCAATCGGCTGAAGGGGAAGGGACAACATTCACGTTCCAATTTGCAAAAGATGAAGAATATCATACATTAATGAGAAAAATGACAAAACTGTAAGATAACAAAACGTTTTGTAAGGGAAATCACTCGTTTCTTTTTCTTATTTTTCTTATAGTAAGTGTAAGAAGAAAACACATAGGGGGACTAGAAATGAGTGTTCTTGAAGTAAAAGGATTAACAAAAGTGTACCAATCAAAAGGTTCAGTAGCGACGACTGCTTTAAACGATATAAATTTTAAAATAGAAGAAGGCGAATTTGTAGGAATTATGGGGCCTTCAGGGAGCGGGAAAACAACGCTTTTAAACTTATTAGCAACAATTGATAAGCAAACTTCAGGTCATGTGCTTGTAAATGGTGAAGAAATTAATCAAATGCGTGCTGCAAAATTAGCGGAGTTTCGTCGTACACATTTAGGATTCATCTTCCAGGATTTTAACTTACTTGATACGTTATCGATTAAAGAAAATATCATTTTACCACTTGTAATGGCGAAGAAATCTGTAAATGAAATCGATGCGAAAGTGCTTGAGATTGCAAAGTTTTTAAACATCGAAGAAATTTTAAATAAAAAAGTATATGAAGTGTCAGGCGGACAACAACAACGTGCAGCAGCAGCGAGAGCGATCATTCATGAACCTACGCTAATTTTAGCGGATGAGCCAACTGGAAACTTAGATTCGAAGTCAGCAAAATCATTAATGAGTGCGTTGCAAGATTTACATGAACAAAAGAAAGTGACAATTGCAATGGTAACGCATGATCCAGTGGCGGCGAGTTATTGTGAACGTATTCTTTTCATTCGCGACGGAGAAATTTTCTCGGAAATACATAAAGGAAGAACGAAACAAGCCTTTTTCCAAGAAATTCTGGACGTACTTGCGGTGCTAGGAGGAGAATATCATGAACTTTCGCCAGCTCGCGCTTAATAACGTAAAAGGAAATTGGCGTAATTATAAAGCTTTCCTTATTAGTAGCTGTTTATCGATTGTCGTATTTTTCATGTATGCTTCCTTTATTTATCATCCAGATGTCGTAAGTGGTAATATTAGTATGAGGGAGATGATCTCAAAAGGGCTAGAATCGATGAATTATATTGTAGTCATCTTCTCAGCACTCTTTATTTTATATGCAAATTCAACATTTTTACGAGCGAGAAAAAAAGAGTTTGGTCTATTAACATTAATAGGTGGAACAAAATCTCAACTTGGCCGAATGATTATATTAGAACAGCTTATGTTAGGTAGCATTGCAATTGTAGTAGGTATTGGGCTTGGCATGCTTTGTTCAAAGTTATTTTTCCAAGCATTAAGCGTAATATTGAAAATAGATAAAACACTTCCACTCGTATGGAATAGTAAAGCAGTTTTGATTACAGCAGGTGTATACTTTATTCTATTTTTAATCTTATCATTGTTTAGTGTTTGGACAGTAGGGCGCTTGCAAATTATTGATTTATTAAGAGAAGCAAGAAAACAAAAAGTAGAACCTTTTGCATTTACATCGTTATGTGTAGTTGGTATAGGATGTATTATTGTTGCATATGTACTGAGCTTCCAAGTGACATTTATGAATTTTATCATTCTGTTTTTACCGATTGTAGGGCTGACGATAGGCGGAACTTATTTACTGTTTACACAAGGTAGTACAGTCGTATTAAAAGCATTGCAAAAAAGAAAAAGATCTTTTTATACATATCCAAATATGTTCGTACTTAGCAATCTTATTTATAAAATGAAAGATAATGCTCGTTTTCTATTTGTAATTTCTATCATTACGGCCGTTGTATCTTCAGCAGTTGGTACACTGTACGTATTTTTTGAGGATATGAGTTATAAGGCAGTAACTAGTACCCCGCATGCTATTTCGTATGAGGAAAAGGGAATAAATACGCATAATGTCATAAAAGAAGAAAAGGCAAAAGAATTAATAAAAAAACACGGATTTGAAGAAGCGCGAGAAGTAATGTACGTAAAACTTCCTGGAACTCAAAAAATCACGATGTTTAACAGTGAACATGAAGTACCGATGGCGATTGTTTCAGAAAAAGAATATAATGCTGAAGTACGTAAACAAAAGAGAGAGCAAGTTAGAGAAGTTCATAATGCACCAGGTAGTGCAACGATGGTCGTAATGGATATGGCGAACGATATGATGAAGATAGATCGTACGAAACCGTATGAAATTAAAATTAACGGACAAACGCAGTCTGTTCAATTAAATGATCCAACTTCATTTTCTGTTTTTAATGATAGTGAATATCTCATTGTGAATGATCAAGATTTTGAGAAATACGCAAAGCTCGTACCAGATGAAGAAAAGACGAAATATTACGGTTATTATATAGAAGACTGGAAAAGTACGGAAGACCTTGTGTTAGATTTGAAAAAGGAAATTGCACCAGATAAGCAAGGGGAATTAAATAACTCGGTGTTTGCTTATAAAAATATAAGGGAATCAGGAGCAATTACGATGTTTATCGGTTTCTTCGTAGCTGTACTGTTCTTCTTTTTCGCTTGTAGTATGACATACTTTAAATGGTTTAACGATAAAGAACAAGATCGTATTCAATTTAAATCGTTAAAGAGAATCGGTATGACAGATAAAGAAATTCGTAAAATTGCGATTCGACAAATGGGCGTTATCTTCTTTATCCCAATTTTGATCGGTGCAATTCATAGTGGATTTGCTCTTCATACGTTAGGGAAAATGCTTTATATTGATTTATGGAAATCAGGTGCGATTGTAATTGGAGCATACATTGTAGCTTCTGCGATTTACTTTATGATCGCGCAAAGGGGATATTTGAAACACGTGCAAAGCTAGAGAAACCTCTAGCTTTTTGCCTATGTAGTAAGTTATAGGGGGACGATAGATGAACATTCGGCAACTAGCGCTGCAAAATATAAAAGGAAATTGGCGTAATTATAAAGTGTTTTTCTTAAGTAGTTGTTTTGCGATATTTGCGTCTTTTGCATACATGTCTGTCATTGTACATCCGTATATGCAAGAGACGATGTGGTATCAAAACGTACGCTGGGGACTTATCATATGTAATGTTATAATTATTTCTTTTTTCGTCATATTTATTTTGTACGCTACTTCTATTTTCATAGAGGCACGTAAGAAAGAATTAGGATTATATATGTTAATGGGAGCAACGAAATCTAACGTAATAGGAGTGATTATGACCGAGCAAATATTGATCGGGGTATTTGCTAATATTTTCGGTATTGGGCTTGGTATGATCTTCTTAAAGCTCTTTTTCATGGTGTTTAGTATGTTATTGGGGCTTCCGAAAGAACTCCCTGTCATATTTGATGTGAGAGCAATTGGGGGAACGTTTATTACGTATATGTTCGTATTTGTTGTTTTATCTTTTATAAGTGCTTTACGAATATGGAATATAAAAATCATTCGGTTATTGAAAGAATTTCGAGCAGATAAAAAAGAGAAGAAAACATCAATGTGGCTTTGTATATTCGGCTTTATTTGTTTAGGGATAGGATATGCGTTAGCGTTACAAGCGACGGTGACAACGATAGCATTCTATTTTTTCCCTGTGTCTATACTTGTCTTTTTCGGAACGTATTTTTCTTTTACACACGGCACTGCTCAAATATTAGAAATGATAAAACGAAATAAAAAGATTATGTATACATACCCGTATTTATTTATAGTGAATCAATTGTCACATCGAATGAAGGAAAATGGTCGTTTTTTCTTTCTAATGTCAATGGCAACGACGTTTGTAGTTACGGCAACAGGTACGGTATTTTTATATTTTTCTGGTATGCAAGATATGTGGCGGGGCGGGGGAGTACACTCATTTTCTTACATAGAAAAAGGTACTTCTTCTCATGAAGTCTTTGCGGAAGGTGCGGTTGAACAATTATTGCATCAATATGGGTATAATGATTTTCAAACTATGAGTTTTGTTGGAGTGTATGCATCTTTTCAGTCCAATAAGGGAGAAACAGAAGTAGCGCCGCTCATTAAAGAAAGTGAATACAATCAAGAGGCAAGAAAACAAAAACAGAAAACGTATCATCCTAAAAAAGGAACAGTTACACTCGTTTATTATAGTAAATACAATTATCCGTATATGTATGATCAAAAAGAAATCCAACTACAAGTAATAAATCAAACATATTCATTCGTATTTAACGGTCAGAAGGAAGGAGTTCAATTTAACCATCATCCTTCGCACATTAATGGTCTGTTCTTCGTCATGCATGATGAAGACTTTGACAGTATAGCAAATCAGGTTCCTGATTCTGAAAAAATGATATATAGAGGCTATACATTACCAAATATCGAAAATACGAAGAAATTAAATGAAGATTTACGGAAACATATGAAACAAGATAATAATGCATTTCGAAGCAATATGGAGTTATATGTAAATATGAAAGAAGGCGGCGATATTACTCTATTTTTAGGCTCATTTATTAGTATATTATTCTTTCTTACTTCATGTAGCATCGTATATTTTAAATGGTTTCATAACATTTCATCGGATCGTAAAGGGTACGGGGCGCTCTCTAAGCTTGGAATGACGAAAGAAGAAGTGTGGAAAATTTCCCGTTGGCAATTGTGTATGCTATTTTTTACGCCAATTATAGTAGGAAGTATGCATAGTGCAGTTGCGCTATATACGTTTCATAATACGATCTTTATGGATGGTTCATTAAGAAAAGTAGGCTTGTTTATTCTGTGTTATATCGCTGCATGCATCGTTTATTTCTTTTTCGCTCAAAGAGAATATAGGAAACATTTAGACTAGCGAATGCTAGTCTTTTTTAAATATTCGAAATTTACATAGAAGAATATAAAAAAGTATGGTATAACAGTAAGAAAACGAAAAAGAGGGGAAAAGACGATGATTCGAGTAGGATATTTAGGACCGGAAGCAACATTTACAAATATGGCGGTGAGTCGTTTTTTTCCGGAAGCAGAGCATGTACCGTATCGCACGATTCCAGACTGTATTGATGCAGCTGCAAATGGAAATGTAGACTTCGCAGTTGTACCGTTAGAAAATGCCATAGAAGGTTCAGTGAATATAACGGTTGATTATCTTGTACATGAGCAGCCGCTCTCCATTGTAGGAGAAATTACAGTACCGATTCAGCAACATTTACTTGTACATCCGCAGTATGCAGAAGTGTGGGAAGAAGTATATGCAGTGCATTCTCATCCGCACGCTATTGCACAATGTCATAAGTTTTTAAATGAAGAATTAAAAGGGGTAACCGTCCGAGATATGACATCAACAAGTGCCGCTGCGCAATATGTGAAAGAACACCCTGAAGAAAAAATCGCTGCCATTGCAAATGAAGCAGCCGCAGAAAAATACGGATTAACGATCGTAAGAAGTAGCATTCATACGCATAAAAATAATCATACACGCTTCCTCGTTCTCCATAAGAAAAAGAGAGCAATACTCCCGGATAACGGAGAAAACCGAGGAGAGAAAACGACGCTTATGATAACGTTACCTGCTGATTATGCAGGGGCGCTATATCAAGTGTTATCAGCTTTCGCATGGAGAAAATTAAACTTATCAAAAATCGAATCGCGTCCGATGAAAACAGGTCTTGGAAATTACTTTTTCTTAATCGATGTCGATAAAGCATACGATGATGTATTATTACCAGGCGTAACGATGGAACTTGAAGCACTCGGCTTTTCTGTGACTGTGCTTGGGAGTTATTCTTCTTATTGGTTGTAAGAGAGGTGGATGAACTGTCGACATTTCCCTTCTAATCGCTGGTATAATTTCATCAGATAATACATTTTGTGATAGATAAATAGAATCCCACCTATAAATGGTGAGATTCTATTTATTTTAACTTCGCAAGACGATCCTCTAACTGCCCACGCCAAATATCGGCTAGTTCTGGAACAGCAAGAATCTTTTCGATGCCATCTTTATCTTTTCTATTATGAAAATAAATTTCGTTAGAGAACAATACAGAAACATTGCGCGGTTGACGTTCTAGTAATGTAATTTTAGAATCTTTACGTACAGTACCTTCTTGAAGAACGCGACATAGATAACCAGTAAATCCAGTTGCTACAATGCGCGGCAGTATGCCAGGAATACCAAGGCGTTTTGAAATTGTGCTACAAGGTACTCTCGCTTGTGTCACTTGAATGATTGCTTCACCTAGTTGATATGTATCTCCGATGCAAACATCACGCTCTAACATATTTGTTACGGTAATGTTTTCGCCAAATGTGGAAGCTGGAAGCGTAGTTTGAAATTCTTCTTCCCATAGTGCGTAATGTTCGTGTGGGTACACACAAACTGCGCGGTCAGGTCCTCCGTGGTGTTTTAAATCCGCCACATCATCACCACGAAATCCATCTTTTGAGAGAAAAGCTTCTTCTGCAAGTTCTTTACATATACCAGTAATCATTTCTTTATCTTCGCTATATTTCATTTGTTTTGGTTTGCCAATGCTAAAGTGAACGAGTTCAATTCCCATGTTTGATCCCCTTTACAATTGATTACAATATTATATCACTAAAAAAGCACAGAGAATGATAAAAACTCTGTGCTTTACATGAATTAATAAACGAGAAATCCTGCTTTATCTAGTGCCTCGCAAGCAGCGTCTAATTTCTCTTTTGAATCTGCCTCAATTGTATGTAAGTGAATACCATCTGTTAGTTGCGAAAGATAGGAAGCATTCGTGTTTTCAATTTTTTGTAAATATTGCTCTACATCAAAGCGATTACTTACCATGATGGACGCTGTTAAGTCACCGTATACAGGATGCTCAACTTTTACATCTTTAATCGTAACGCCGTGGTCAACAAGCATTGTAAGTTCTTGACGTACTTCCGCTGGTTTATGTTGGCATACAATTACGCGTTCGAAAGCTTGTTGTTTCTCTTGTGGTTTTAAATATAAATACCCTTGAGCAGTCGCAATAATTGGTTCGTTTCGTGCTTTAAGCAAGGAAATATCTTGCACGATAACTTGTCTACTTACATTTGTCTTTTTCGATAGTTCATTCCCAGATAACGGTTCATTTGCAGCGAGAAGCCACTGAAGGATAAGTTGTCGTCTTTCTTCACCTAAAATCTTTTTTTGTTCATTTTGTTTCATTATGATTTAACACCTCTATAAAATTGATTTCCAATTGTGTGTAGTGCATGAATAGTAGTATCAATTTGATCTTTCGTTGTTTGTTGTCCGAAAGAGAAGCGAACATATTGTTTTGCCTCTTCATACGTTTTTCCAATTGCAAGCATTGTTTTCGAAGGTTCTTGTTTACCGACTTGGCAAGCACTTCCAGTGGAAATGGCAATACCATGGCGATTACATTCTAGCATTGTATATTGACCTTCTATTCCTTTTATTGTAACCCCAACAATATGTGGTAAACAAGAAGTAGAATGACCTTCTACTTGAATTTCTAGAGGAAGCGCTTGTAAATGTCTTAAAAAGTAGGATCGTAACTCTTTAAAACGTAAGCTCTCTTCTTGTTGATTTTTTAATATATTCTCAGCAGCTGTTAAAAAAGATGCGATGCCAGGAACGTTTACTGTACCTGGGCGAAATCCTTTTTCATGAGAAGTTCCCGGAAATATTTGTGCCCAGCGAACTTGGGGATTTATATAGCAAGCGCCAACACCCTTTGGTCCGTATATTTTATGTGCTGAAACAGAGAGACTATCAATTCCCATCTCAAAAACATTGATAGGAAGTTTACCAAATGTTTGTACACAATCTGAATGAAATAAAACGTTATATTTTTTTAAAAGTGCCCCGATCTCTGTGATGTTTTGAACGGTTCCGATTTCAGAGTTTCCATGCTGTATGCTTGCTAGAACAGTATTTTCTGTAATGGCTGTTTCTAAATCATCTAAATGAATTAGCCCACCTTCATCAACAGGAATTTCAGTAATGGTATACCCTTCTGATTGTAAGGATTGAAAATAACTTCGAATGGATGCATGTTCCATAGGTGTCGTAATAATGTGCTTCTTATTTCGAGCATTGAGAAGGGATTGAATCGCAAGGTAGTTGGATTCCGAGCCGCCGCTTGTGAAGAATACCCCTTGTTCCTTTCCGCCAATCATTTCAGCAAATGTTTTTCGGCAAACTTGTAATAAAGAAGAGGCTGTTCCTCCAATATCATGTAAACTTTGTTCATTTCCGAAGTATTGCGATGCTGCTTTCATATATGTGTGTAATGCTTCTTCACTCATAGGTGTAGTAGCTGCATAGTCAAGATATATCATCATGTAAGTTCCTCTCCCTAGTAAGAGTTACATTTCTTGTATTTTTTAAATGGTAGTGAAAATAAGAATTATAAAAAACTCTTGTCATTATTTTAAAACTATGTAAATATAGGTGTCAAGACAGTTGAAAAGTGTAAAGTAGGAGGCAACAATTATGCCAAGTGCAGATGTCTTAATTATTGGAAGTGGCGTTGCGGCACTTCGTGTTGCGAAAGAGATTTGTCACGAAAAGAATGTGATTATTATCACAAAGGAAACAAATCGTAATAATAATACATATTTAGCGCAAGGTGGAATTGCCGCAGCAGTTGCAACATATGACAATCCAAATGATCATTTTGAAGATACGTTAGTAGCAGGATGTCATTATAACAATGAAGATGTGGTCCGTTATTTAGTCGAGGAAGGACCGAAAGAAATGAATAATCTCATTGAAAATGGAATGAAATTTGATGGAGATGAAACGGGTCCTCATCTTGGAAAAGAAGGCGCACATCGAAAGTGTCGTATTTTACATGCAGGTGGCGATGCAACAGGAAAGAATTTATTAGAGCATTTCATTCAAGAAGTAGCTCCGCACGTTACGGTAGTGGAACAGGAAATGGTGCTCGATTTTATTATAGAAAATGATAAATGTGTTGGAGTTTTAACAAGAACTAGTGAAGGGAAGTTGAAGCGTTACGTTGCAGATTATACGGTGTTAGCAACAGGTGGGATTGGCGGTTTATACGCCTTTACTTCTAACGATAAGACAATTACGGGTGATGGACTTGCGATGGTGTACCGCGCAGGCGGGGAGCTCGTAGATTTAGAGTTTGTACAGTTTCATCCAACAATGTTATACGCGAACGGGCGATGCTGCGGCCTCGTCTCTGAAGCTGTCCGTGGTGAAGGAGCTATCCTTATGAATGGAAAAGGGCAGCGTTTTATGATGAATATACACCCTGATCACGATCTCGCACCACGTGATGTAGTAGCAAGAGCGATTCATGAGCAGCTTTTGGCGGGTGAACAAGTGTATGTAAATATCGAGTCTATCCAAAATTTCGAAGAACGTTTTCCGACTGTATCATCATTGTGTAAAAAGAATGGTGTCGATATAAATGAAAAACGCATTCCAGTCGTACCCGGTGCTCATTTTCATATGGGCGGCGTGAAAACGAACTGTGATGGAGAGACGTCCATTCCAAATTTATATGCGGTCGGTGAAGTAGCTTGTAATGGTGTTCATGGAGCAAATAGATTAGCAAGTAATTCATTATTAGAAGGTCTTGTGTTTGGAAAAAGAATAGGACAACATATTTTAACCAAAGCGACAAAAGAAAGCTGGAACAACGTGGCTGAGAAGGAAAAGAAGTTTATCGTTCTGAATCATTTGCCGGCGAAAGAAGAAATACAAGAATGCATGATGAAATATGTTGGGATTGTACGAACAGAGCAAAGTTTATCTTATGCAAAGAGATGGCTTAGTAAGTACGGTGTTCGAAATATGATATTACAACATAATGCTCTTACAAATGAAGAGATAACACTTATTAATATGTTAACAGCCTGTGAGCTTATAGTCGTGTCAGCTTTGCAAAGAGAAGAAAGTATTGGTGGCCATTATCGAAATGACTATCCAGATAGAAATAGCGTAAAAAAAGAGATCGTTCGAGTGAGAAGAAAACTACAACTTGTGTGATGAAGGGAAGAGGGGCTCTATGAACACGATAAAAGTGAAAGAAGCATTAAATCGATTTTTTCTAGAAGATATAGGAGAAAGAGATGTAACATCTCAGCTTATTTTTCCAGACAATTTACTTTCAAAAGGAACGTTTCTTGCGAAGGATACAGGTGTCTTTGCGGGGCGTTTAGTAATTGAAGAAGGATTTAAATTAATTGATGAAAGAATTGAAGTGGCGCTTCATAAAAAAGATGGAGATCTTGTAGAAAAAGGCGAAATAATAGCAACTGCGCAAGGACCAATTGCTTCGTTATTGACGGCAGAGCGCGTTATATTAAACGTTATCCAGCGTATGAGCGGGATAGCTACGATGACACATAAAGCTGTTCTTGCTTTAGATAGCGGCCATACACGTATTTGCGATACGCGAAAAACGATGCCAGGGCTACGCATGTTTGATAAGTATGCAGTTGTGTGCGGAGGCGGATTTAATCACCGTTTCGGTTTATATGACGGTGTCATGATTAAAGACAATCATATTGCTTTTGCTGGTTCTATTACGAAAGCTGTTACATCGGTGAAAGAAAAATTAGGACATATGGTGAAAGTAGAAGTGGAAACAGAAACGGAGGAGCAAGTGAGAGAGGCTGTAGCTGCTGGTGCAGATATTATTATGTTTGATAATCGTAAGCCAGATGAGATCCGGGAGTTTTCAAAGATTGTACCAAGTGCCATCGTTACGGAAGCATCAGGAGGCATTACAATTGAAGATTTATCGAAATATGGAAAAACAGGGGTCGATTATATTTCACTTGGAGCGTTAACACATTCAGTGAAAGCACTTGATATTAGTTTCAATATTGAGGCGTAAGGAAAGTGGCTTAGAGGGGGAAAAAGGAATATGAGTATTTTAGAAAAAGTGCAACCGATTGAAACGATGTTACCAGAGCGTTATTACACGATGACAACAGAAGAAATGGAAAAGCGTGTTCGTGAAATTAAAGAAAAAATGGGGGGAACATTATTTATTCCAGGACATCATTACCAAAAAGATGAAGTGGTACAATTTTCTGATGCAGCAGGAGATTCACTTCAGCTTGCACAAGTTGCAGCGAGCAATAAAGAAGCGAAATATATTGTATTTTGCGGTGTACACTTTATGGCAGAAACAGCAGATATGTTAACGACAGATAATCAAATCGTTATTTTGCCAGATATGCGTGCAGGTTGTTCGATGGCAGATATGGCAGATATTGAACAAACAGAAAGGGCATGGAAAGAGCTCGCAAAATTATTTGGAGATACGATGATTCCGTTAACATATGTTAACTCTACAGCTGCAATTAAAGCGTTTTGTGGTCGTAATGGCGGAGCAACAGTAACTTCTTCTAATGCAAAACAAATGGTGTCTTGGGCATTTACACAAAAAGAGCGTCTTGTCTTTTTACCGGATCAACATTTAGGAAGAAATACAGCATACGATTTAGGTATCCCATTAGATAAAATGGCAGTATGGGACCCACATACAGATTCATTAGAGTACGATGGAGATATAGAAGGAATTCAAGTGATTTTATGGAAAGGGCATTGTTCGGTTCATCAAAACTTTACAGTGAAAAACATTGAGAATGTACGGAAAAATCATCCGGATATGAATATTATTGTACATCCAGAATGTTGTTATGAGGTCGTTGATGCTTCGGATTACGCAGGATCAACGAAATATATTATTGATATGATTGAAGCAGCGCCACCTGGAAGTAAATGGGCAATTGGTACAGAGATGAATTTAGTGAACCGAATTATTCAGCAACATCCAGATAAAGAGATTGTTTCACTTAATCCATTTATGTGTCCGTGTTTAACGATGAACCGAATTGATCTGCCGCACTTATTATGGGTGCTTGAAACGGTAGAAAGAGGAGAAGAAATTAACGTTATTAGCGTAGATAAACAAGTGACTGAAGAAGCGGTTCTTGCATTAAATCGTATGTTAGAGCGTGTGTAAAGCAACGGTATTTCTGTTGCTTTTTTTCATGCATATAATCATAACGAGAACGAAATGGGCATACATTGTTTTGAAGAAATCATTGCGATTTTTTTATACTTATTCCACTTCGAACTATATTGGAAATAGAAGAAGTGTTAAAAGTGAAAAGAAGTTCATGTTATTTAGAAGGTGTTACTTCATGAGATTTGTTACTTATAGATAAGTTATACAGGAGGGGGAAAATTTGAAAATTCATATCGTGCAAAAAGGGGATACCCTTTGGAAAATTGCGAAAAAGTACGGAGTGGATTTTGATACGTTGAAAAATACAAATACACAACTTAGTAATCCAGATTTAATCATGCCAGGTATGAAAATTAAAGTACCATCAAACAGCGTTCACGTGAAACAACATGCTGGAGCAGGTTCATCACCTCCAAAACAATACGTAAAAGAAGTACAACAAAAAGAATTTGCAGCAACGCCAACTCCGCTTGGAATAGAGGATGAGGAAGAAGTTACGTATCAATCAGCGCCAATTACACAGCAACCTGCTATGCAACAAACACAAAAAGAAGTGCAAGTAAAACCACAAAAAGAAGTACAGGTAAAACCACAGAAGGAAGTGCAAGTAAAACCACAAAAAGAAGTACAGGTAAAACCACAGAAGGAAGTGCAAGTGAAACAGCAAAAAGAAGTACAGGTAAAGCCACAAAAAGAGGTGCAAAAAGAAAAGCCAATTCAAATGGAAAAACCAGTTGAAAAACCATCTGTTATTCAAAAACCACCTGTTATAGAAAAACAAAAACCAGCAGAAAAAGAAAACACGAAGTTTTCGATAAATGTATTACCACAGCCGCCGCAACCACCAATAAAAGCAAAAAAAGAATATAAAATTTCAGATGTAATTAAAAAAGGAAGCGAGTTAATTGCTCCTCAAATTACTAAAATGAAACCTAATAACATCATTTCTCCGCAAACGAAAAAAGATAATATCGTGTCACCGCAAGTAAAGAAAGAAAATGTAGGGAATATCGTGTCACCGCAAGTGAAGAAAGAAAATGTAGGGAATATCGTGTCACCGCAAGTGAAGAAAGAAAATGTAGGGAATATCGTGTCACCACAAGTAAAGAAAGAAAATATAGGAAACATAGTATCACCACAAGTAAAGAAAGAAAATGTAGGAAACATAGTATCACCACAAGTAAAGAAAGAAAATATAGGAAACATAGTATCACCACAAGTAAAGAAAGAAAATGTAGGAAATATAGTGTCACCAAATGTATCGAAAGAGAATGTAGTCATTCCGCAAGTAATACCGCCAAATATTCAAGTACCAAACATCATGCCAATGTTGGATAACAATCAGCCACCAAACATCATGCCAATGTTGGATAATAATCAACCACCAAATATGATGCCAATCATGGATAATAACCCAATACCAAACATCATGCCAATGTTGGATAATAATCAACCACCAAATACGATGCCAATCATGGATAACAACCAAATGCCAAATACGATGCCAATCATGGATAACAACCAAATGCCAAACATGATGCCGATAATGGATAACAACCAAATGCCAAATATGATGCCGATAATGGATAACAACCAAATGCCAAACATGATGCCAATCATGGATAATAATCAAATGCCAAACATGATGCCAGTCATGGATAATAATCAAATGCCAAATATGATGCCAATCATGGATAACAATCAAATGCCGAATATGATGCCGATAATGGATAATAATCAAATGCCAAATATGATGCCGATAATGGATAATAATCAACCACCGAATATGATGCCATATCAAATGCCATACCAACAGCCTATGATGCCGCCTAATCCGTATTATCAACAACAAAATCCGTATCAAATGCCATATCAGCAAGGAGCACCGTTTGGACCGCAATATACGTCTATGCCGAATCCAAATATGATGCCAATGGATAATAATATGCCGCCGCTCGTACAAGGTGAGGAAGATTGTGGATGCGGAGGAGAGAGTAGGTTATATAGTCCTCAACCCGGAGGACCGCAATACGCAAATCCTTTATATTATCAACCAACTCAATCGGCATATGCGCCACAGCCAGGAACGATGTATTATCAACCAGATCCACCAAATGTATTTGGAGATCCAGTTTCAGAAGAAGAGGACGAAGAGGAAGTTTAAAAAAGGTGGGATTATTCCCGCCTTTTTTTTATGTAGAGTCGTTCTGAAAATGGAAGATTTACATCAAATGTTAGAAAATCCCCAGTGAAATATTAACAGTGTAAAAACCTTCTCTGTTACTCATCATAAGAGGGAGCTTTTCAGAAGAGAAGCTCATTCTAACAGAGGGGGTTTTTGTATTGAATACGAAAGTAAAAGTGATTGCTGCTTCTTTGTTAGTTACCAGTGCATTAGCTGCATGTGGTACACCAAAAGATAACAATGCAATGGATGGACGTAACTACAATTACGAGCGTACATCTTATAACGATACACACCAGTACCGTGATAATGTAACGCGTAATGATCGTTATACAGATTATGTAACATATAGAAATGGTCGTAACGATACAGGATATAACAATTATTACCGTGATGTAAATTACAACGGTCAAATTGCTAACCCGCATCCAACACGTAATATTACAATGAACAATTCATACATTAACAATGATGGTAAAACAGCAGAAAAAATAACAAATCGTGTAAAGCGTATGAATAACGTAGACCGCGTGTCTACAGTTGTATATGGAAACGATGTGGCGATTGCGGTAAAACCGCGTAATCCAGTATCGAATGAAACGGCACTTGCAAACGAAGTTCGTCAAGCCGTTGCAAATGAAGTTGGAAACAGAAATGTATATGTTTCTGTAAGAAATGACATGTTTACTCGTGTCGATGCAATGAGTACACGCCTACGTAATGGTACAGTTACAAACGATTTTAATCGTGATATAGGGAATATGTTCCGAGACATTCGTTACGGTTTAACTGGTACTACTGGTACTATGCGATAGCAAAATAAAAGAGGAAGGGGGAGCCCTTCCTCTTTATTCATCATTGTCTTGTAAACGACGTTTTTTAATGAAATAACTAATGGAATAAGAAATTAAAAAACATATAAAGAAAATACTACCTGTTAGAATAGCCTCAAAGAGAGGTCTTTCTGGACTGAAAATAATATAAATAATGGCTATAATAGTTCCTACAATAAGAGAGCGTAAAATAATTTTGTAATAAGGAGTTAACTTTATATCCTTTTCGCCTTCTTCTACATCGATAGAAACGCTTAACTGTAAATAACTAAGTACAATACTTGTAAGGATAAATAATAACCATAATGGAGATTTCGTAATTTGATCCATTCCTTCAGTGAATCCGATATATCCTAAAATGCCAATTATACCAAGCGATTGAAAAAGAAAGGCAATACGTATGTTTTTTAATGTTTTCAGAATGAGACGTTCATCCTTTATTTTTTTCACAATATCCATCTCCTGTTTATTATGATTTCGCTGTTATATTAATTGTAACATATATATTGCATTTATCAATTTATAATTTACATAAAGTTTGTTTGGGTGAAAGAGGAAATAAAATATTTTTATAAACATGTTGCACTTATACTTTATTAATGTTATATTAGCAAAGCGATGAGCTAATTTACGTAAGACGAGAGATATGCTTAAGTGCTAAACACGCGAATGTGGTCGCCTGGTCTCTCGCCGTAAACGCATCAAGACGCCTGCTTTGCAGGCGTCTTTCATTTTATATGAATGTAATGGGAAGAATGGAGGAATCCAATCTTCCCTTTTTTATTGAAATGAAAGTCGGAAAATAAAGTTATTTACAAGTGTATATGAAAGAGTTACTATTTAATGGTAATATATTACATGTTTTTTAGATATAAAAGGTTGGGATGAATAGGATATGGAGAATTTTGAATGTAGAAATACAGAAGTTGTATTAGAGAAATTTCAGGTCGTAACACCTATATTTCAGGCGTTAGGAGATGAGAATCGTCAGCAAATTATTATGTTTCTATTAGAAAACAAGCAGATGAATGTAACACAAATAACAGATAAAATGGGGATTTCTAGACCGGCTGTTTCACACCATTTGAAAATTTTAAAACAAGCAGAATTAATTGTAGCGGATCGAAATGGAAAAGAAATTTTTTATTCTATAATAGCAGGAGAATTTTTAAAACAGGTGAAGGATTTACTTCAAGCAATAGAGTCAAATTATTAATTTTTTTTAAATAACAAGTAAACAAGTTTAAACTTTTAAACCTATTTGCTTAAAAGGGGTAATAAAAATGAAAAGAATAAACCGTATGTATGTAATTATGTTACTTGTTCCTTTGTTTTGGGGTGGATCTTTTGCAACAGCAGAGCATGTTATTACTGAAATTCCACCGATTACTGCAGCAACAATTCGTTTTGGTTTAGCTAGTTTTATTTTAATAGGCATAATTTTTATGAAATCTGAGTGGAATACAAGTTTGTTATTAAAGAATTGGAAAGGGCTGTTATTTGTATCGCTAACAGGTATTTTTGGTTATAATGTTTTTTTCTTTATGGGACTTAACTATACTTCCAGCCTGAATGGCTCGCTTATTATTGCTACAATGCCCGTTTTTGTAACATTGGGAGCAATATTATTTTTTAAAGAGTCTTGGAGTATAAAAGTGGGAATAAGTTTAATGTTGTCCCTTATAGGTGTAATAGTTGTTATTACGAGTGGTTCAATGAATATACTTATGTCTTTGTCATTTAATAAGGGAGATCTTTTATTTATAGCTGCTTTAATCTGTGGGGTGTTATATAGCTTAACAGGGAAAAAAGTTATGAGTGGTGTATCACCTTTGTTAACTACAATGAGTATGACGGTATTAGGAACCGTTTTTTTAGCAGGATTTTCTCTATATGAAGATGGGTGGGGAAAGGTTTTAACGCTTTCTTTACAAGGATGGCTAGAAATGTTGTATATGGTCATATGCGGGACGTTAATTGGGTATATCGTGTTTAATAAAGGAGTAGAAGAGTTAGGTGCAAGTAAAGCGAGTATGTATTTGAATTTAACCCCCATCGTAGCTACTGGCATAGCAGTTATAGTATATGGAGCAGTTGTTACATGGCAACAAGTAGTCGGAATGATAATTGTACTAATCGGGGTTTATATAGCTACGGTACAATCAAATAAAGATATAAAAAAGCTTTCACATAATCAATACGTTTCGAAATAGGTAGAAATAATTGGACTCTATAAGTCTTAATGAGAACAATCTATGAATTAGGGATAAAACCCCCATTTCCGGAAAAACTACTAATGAAAGTTTGATCTTGCCTAAAAGAGGTGAACGGAAATGAAATGGATACTGATTGCGATGCAAGCTTTCGTTATGATGTTTTGTTTCGTTTATGAAACGAATGTGAAGGCGGAAGGGCCAGTACCAGAAGTAACAGAAAAAGAGCCGGAAGTTACAATTTTATTAGAGCGAATGTATGTTGATGGAGAAGTAAGCGAGGAAATATTTACAGAAAAAGTAGCGGACTTAGAAAAGTTTTTACAGCAGTATAAAGAATGGCAGCTCGTTGATCGTGATGATGTACAAATTGTATTACAAAAGAAAGTTGATGATATTTCTCCGTTATTAAAGACGAGCGGTTATTTCGGTGTGTCAGAGGAAGGGATATTACAAATTTTCAAAGGTGTACCGAAAAGTGATAATGCGATTCATTCCTTCTTTCAAATTGATATGAAAAAGCTTGAGAGTTATGAGCGTGCGAAATTGAAGCGTGGTATTCGCATTAAATCAAAAGAAGGTTTTGTGAAGACGATTGAAAAAATGAAGCAATACGCAGTGCAAAGTAAGAAAAAAAGCAGCTCGTGGTGAGCTGCTTTTTTTCTTACTTGTTTTTATCTAAAATTTGTTTTGCGATTTCATCGATTAGCATATCTTTTCCAATTGGATTGAAAGCTTTCGTATTGAAGATTTCATTCGATACTTCATATACGTGATTGTTTTTAACTGCTTTATTGTCTTTCCAAACGGCACTGTTTTTATAGTCTTCGTAAACTTTATCAGCTTCGCCGCCGAAGTTTACAATAAACATTTGGTCAGGATGGAATGCAACAAGACCTTCTAACGATACTTGTGCCATCGTTTGTTTTAAATCTGTACCTTTTGTTGCTGGAAGTTTTAAGTCATTAAAGATGATGTCACCGTATCCGAAGCTACCGTATACACGGAAGTTTTGTGGTGTAACTGCGACGAACATAAAGTTCTCATCTTTTGTTTTTTCTTTAATTTTTTTAGATAAAGAGTCTGCTTTTTTATCGTAGTCTGCAATCCATTTGTCTGCTTTCTTTTCTTCGTCAAATAGTTTACCTACTTCTTTAAACTTGCCGCGCCAGTCTTCTAAGTTTGTTTCTAAAACAACTGTTGGTGCAACCTTTTCTAATTGATCATAGATCTTCAATTGACGATTATTTAAAATAATTAAGTCTGGTTTTAATGCAGTAACAGCTTCTAGATCAACTTTAGGTGCCCAGTACCACCCTACTGCTTTTACTCCGTCTAATTTTTCTGTTAAATGATTTTGGATTTTATCTTTATATGTGTTTGCTGTACCAACAGGTTTGTGTCCAAGAAGTAATAATTCTTCTGTTGATCCAGAAAGGTCAACAATTCTCTTTGGATTTACTGGAATTGTAGCTTCTCCTTTAGCGTGTTTTACAACTTTTGTTTTCAGTTGTTCTTTCGCTTTCGATTCTTCTTTTTGAGAAGAACAGCCAACGATAGAAAGAACAACTAGCATAATAGTAAATAAAATAAATAGCTTCTGTTTCATCCTGATGTAACCCCTTTAATTAATATTGATAATCATTATCGACTTCTGTATATTAAGGTGCTTCATACTTTCTGTCAATGGAAAATAACAGAAGTTTCAAATAGGGAACATTTGTTGGGGTAGTCTCGCTTTTCTATCATTAAATATGTTAAAATGGAATACATGATTTAAGAGGGAGAGATCGTATTTTGTTTGAATATGTTACAGGTTACGTGGAGTATGTAGGACCGGAATATGTCGTAATTGACCATAATGGAATTGGTTATCAAATTTTCACACCAAATCCGTATGTATTTCAAAGAAGTAAGCAAGAAATCCGTGTCTATACATATCATTATGTGAGAGAAGATATTATGGCACTTTACGGGTTTAAAACACGTGAAGAGCGTTTATTATTTACAAAGTTGTTAGGTGTGTCTGGTATTGGACCAAAAGGCGCTCTTGCAATTTTAGCGTCTGGTCAAACAGGACAGGTCGTTCAAGCGATTGAACACGAAGACGAGAAGTTTTTAGTGAAGTTCCCGGGCGTCGGAAAGAAAACAGCACGCCAAATGATTTTAGATTTAAAAGGAAAACTAGCTGATGTCGTGCCAGATGCATTTGTTGATTTATTCTCAGACACAGAACGTTTTGATGAGAAGAAAGGTTCATCAGCTGAGCTTGATGAGGCGCTGGAAGCTCTGCGCGCACTTGGATACGCAGAACGAGAAGTTTCTCGCGTTGTACCAGAGTTATTAAAAGAATCATTAACGACGGATCAGTATATTAAAAAGGCACTTAGTCTTTTACTAAATGGTAAGAGGTGAGTATAATGGACGAACGTCTCCTTTCAGGGGAATCTGCATATGAAGATTCGGATTTAGAATATTCATTACGGCCACAGACGCTCCGTCAGTATATTGGCCAAGATAAAGCGAAACATAATTTAGAAGTGTTTATTGAAGCAGCGAAAATGCGTGAAGAAACGTTAGATCATGTGCTTCTATATGGACCACCAGGACTTGGTAAAACGACGCTTGCCAATATTATTGCCAATGAAATGGGCGTAAATGTTAGAACAACTTCAGGTCCAGCAATTGAAAGGCCGGGAGATTTAGCAGCTGTATTAACAGCACTTCAGCCGGGTGATGTATTATTTATTGATGAAATTCATCGTTTGCATAGGTCGATTGAAGAAGTGTTATATCCTGCGATGGAAGATTTTTGCCTTGATATCGTAATTGGAAAAGGGCCATCAGCACGGTCTGTACGTTTAGATTTACCGCCATTTACATTAGTTGGAGCAACGACCCGTGCGGGGGCATTATCAGCGCCGCTTCGTGACCGTTTCGGTGTACTTTCAAGATTAGAGTATTACACAGTAGATCAGCTTTCTGAGATTGTTGAACGTACAGCAGAAGTATTCGAAGTTGAAATTGATTCGTTAGCCGCACTAGAAATTGCAAGACGTGCTCGTGGTACACCTCGTATTGCGAATCGTTTATTACGACGTGTACGAGATTTCGCACAAGTTCGTGGTAACGGAACGGTTACGATGGAAATTACACAAATGGCGTTAGAACTACTGCAAGTAGATAAATTAGGTCTAGATCATATCGATCATAAATTATTGCTTGGTATTATTGAGAAATTCCGTGGTGGCCCAGTCGGATTAGAAACGGTTTCGGCAACGATTGGAGAAGAATCTCATACGATTGAAGATGTATATGAGCCATATTTATTACAAATTGGCTTTTTACAACGAACGCCAAGAGGCCGAATCGTAACGCCGCTTGCATATGAGCATTTCGGAATGGAGATGCCAAAAGTATGACGGAGATGCCAAAGCTGCTTATTACAGCTGGTATTTTGCTCATTGTTGTTGGATTAGCTTGGAAGTTCATAGGAAGGCTTCCAGGCGATATTTTTGTGAAAAAAGGTAACGTTACCTTTTATTTTCCTGTCATTACATGTATTGTGTTAAGTATTGTATTATCTTTTATTATGTATATAATAAATCGATTTAAATAAGAAATAGGTGGATATATTTATGGATATTAATCTGTTTGATTTTCATTTACCAGAAGAACTTATTGCACAAATCCCATTAGAAGATCGTGAAACATCAAGATTAATGGTGTTAGATCGTGAAACAGGCGATATTGAGCATAAACATTTTACAGACATTCTTTCTTACTTACATGAGGGGGATTGCTTAGTTTTAAATGAAACGAAAGTTATGCCTGCTCGTTTGCACGGTGTGAAAGAAGATACAGGCGCGCACATTGAAGTACTTCTTCTAAAACAAGAAGAAGGCGATAAGTGGGAAACGCTTGTTAAGCCAGCGAAACGTGTAAAAGAAGGAACTGTTATCTCTTTTGGCGAAGGGAAATTAAAAGCAACTTGCATAGGAACTGCAGATCAAGGTGGACGTCATCTTGAATTTTCATATGACGGCATCTTCTATGAAATTTTAGATGAACTTGGGGAAATGCCACTTCCTCCATATATTAAAGAGACGCTAGAAAATCGCGATCGCTATCAAACAGTATATGCGAAAGAAATCGGTTCAGCAGCGGCGCCGACTGCGGGACTTCACTTTACAGAAGAGTTACTGGAGAAGTTAAAACAAAAAGGCGTCGGGTTAGCTTTCATTACACTTCACGTAGGACTTGGAACATTTAGACCAGTTTCTGCAGATACGATTGAAGAACACCATATGCACGCAGAATATTACCATATGTCTGAAGAGACAGCGGCGTTATTAAATCGCGTGAAAGAGAATGGTGGACGTATTATTACGGTAGGTACGACTTCAACTCGTACGTTAGAAACAATTGCGACAGATCATAACGGTAAGCTTTGTGCTGCTTCTGGATGGACAGACATTTTTATGTACCCAGGTTATGAATTTAAAGCAATTGATGGTTTAATTACAAACTTCCATTTACCGAAATCAACATTAATTATGCTTGTAAGTGCATTTGCAAATAGAGATAATGTACTTCATGCTTATAATGAAGCAGTAAAAGAAAAATATCGTTTCTTTAGCTTCGGTGATGCAATGTTCGTTGCATCTCACGCTAAAATGGGAAACAAATAAAAGGAGTAAATTATGACAGCAATTCGTTATGAATTTATTAAAACTTGTAAACAAACAGGTGCCCGTTTAGGACGTGTACATACGCCGCACGGTTCATTTGATACACCAACATTTATGCCAGTTGGTACACTTGCAACAGTTAAGACAATGTCACCAGAAGAATTAAAAGCAATGGATTCTGGCATTATTTTAAGTAATACGTATCATTTATGGCTACGCCCAGGTCACGAAATTATTCGTGAAGCAGGTGGTTTGCATAAATTTATGAACTGGGATCGTGCGATCTTAACGGACTCTGGTGGTTTCCAAGTATTCAGTTTAAGTGACTTCCGTCGCATTGAAGAGGAAGGCGTTCACTTCCGTAACCACTTAAATGGAGATAAATTATTCTTATCACCAGAAAAAGCGATGGAAATTCAAAATGCATTAGGATCTGATATTATGATGGCATTTGATGAGTGTCCACCTTTCCCGGCTACTTTTGAATATATGAAGAAATCTGTAGAACGTACAAGCCGCTGGGCAGAACGTTGTTTAAAAGCGCATGAACGTCCACAAGATCAAGGTTTATTCGGTATTGTACAAGGCGGAGAGTTCGAAGAGCTTCGTCGTCAAAGTGCAAAAGACCTTGTTTCAATGGACTTCCCTGGTTACGCTGTAGGTGGTTTATCTGTAGGTGAACCGAAAGATATTATGAACCGTGTACTTGAGTTTACAACACCACTTCTTCCAGATAATAAGCCACGTTACTTAATGGGAGTAGGTTCTCCTGACTCGTTAATCGATGGTGCAATTCGTGGTATTGATATGTTTGACTGCGTACTTCCAACTCGTATCGCTCGAAATGGTACATGCATGACAAGTGAAGGCCGTCTAGTTGTAAAAAATGCGAAATTTGCAAGAGACTTCGGTCCGCTTGATCCAAATTGTGATTGCTATACATGTAAAAATTACTCTCGTGCGTACATTCGTCACTTAATGAAATGTGATGAAACGTTTGGAATTCGTTTAACGTCTTATCACAACCTTCATTTTCTGTTAAACTTAATGGAGCAGGTGAGACAAGCTATTCGTGAAGACCGTCTTGGCGATTTCCGCGAAGAATTCTTTGAACAGTATGGCTTTAATAAACCGAATGCTAAAAACTTCTAATACATAATTTAAAAGGAGGAACAAAAGATGAATCCAGGTATGATGAATATCGTTATGATCGTTGCGATGTTTGCGATTTTCTATTTCTTATTAATTCGCCCGCAACAAAAGCGTCAAAAAGCAGTTGCTCAAATGCAAAATGAGTTAGCAAAAGGTGATGCTATCGTAACAATCGGTGGTTTACACGGTACAATCGAATCAGTAGATGAGACGAAAATCGTTATTAAATCTGGTGGTTCACACTTAACTTTCGATCGTAATGCGATTCGTGAAGTTGTGAAAAACTAATGAGAAAGGCCCTGCATGAAATGTGCAGGGCCTTTTTTAGTTATTTTGTTTTGACATATTTACCCCGAAAATACCACCGAGTGTACTCGCGCCCATTAATGCTAATTGATAAAGTAACTGGGAGTTCGATAAAGTTTGAGAGAAGCCTAAATAGTTAACTAGAAAAACAAGTATAGCGAATGTAAGACCTGTTGTGAAACCTACTAGCCAACCTTTCCCTTGTGCTTTTTTGCCGGCAGTAAATCCGGATATAAGCATAGATAAAAGAGCTAGTATAAAAATAGTAACGGCTAATGTCTCTTCAGTCATATCTGTAAACTTTAATAAAAGAGCCATAACCATGCTAATAATTGATGCGAAAATTAATAAGGTAATGATACCAAAGCCAATTGCGGTTGATAATTTTTTCGTTCCATCCATTTATACATTCCCCCTTTTTAATACAAGCATATTTTCTTTTTGCCCAAGTTAGACTAGTTTATTTTTTATAGGGGAGTCTATACGTAAAAAAGGAGATGTAGAAATGGAATGGGTATCAATCATTGGCCGGACGATGCTTTTGTATATCATCATATTAATTATTTTTCGTCTTATGGGTAAACGTGAAATTGGAGAGTTAAGTGTATTAGATTTAGTCGTATTCATTATGCTTGGGGAAATGGCTGTAGTCGCAATTGAAAATACCGATAAATCACTTTGGCACCAATTAGTTCCGATGACTTTTCTTATGTGTATACAGATTATTTTGTCAGTCATTTCATTAAAGTTTCAACGATTTCGGCATTTAATAGAAGGTGAGCCGGCTATTCTTGTAAATGCGGGGAAAATTGATGAAAAGAAGATGAGAAAGCAGCGTTATAATATAGATGATTTATTGATGCAATTAAGGGAGCAAGGAGTTGGAGATATCCGAGATGTAGAATACGCTATTTTAGAACCATCTGGGAAGTTATCTGTCTTTCAAAAACAAAAAGGCGGGCAGGATACATTGCATTTTACTCTTCCTCTTATTATTGATGGAGAAATTCAATTGAATCATTTACAAATGATTGAACATACAGACGAATGGCTCATTGGAAAATTAAAAAACTTAGGTTATAACGATATCACACAAATTTTATACTGCAGCTTTCAAAACGGACAATTTTTTGTTGATTTGAAAGAAAACTAGAGGCTTACTATATGAAATAGTAAGCCCGTTTACTTCAAAAATGAAAGTTTTCGAATGATTGGAAGTCGACTTAATTCTTCTTTTCGAATGAGTTTGAAAGTGAAGAGGAGGATAATATAAACGATTGTTGTTAAAGTGATTTCCCATAATGTTTGTACGCCGAGTGAATGAGAGAAAATTATATATTTATGAAGGTAAAAACCGAAAGCGCCTGCAATACCGATAGCAAGTCCGCCAAAAATGTAGTCTTTTGCGTAAATAGTAAATGTAATTTTCTTTAAAACAGTAGCGTAATGAAGGAATGTTACCGTCACTATATTTGCTGCAATTGCAAGGGCAACCCCCATCATTTGAAAATCTGGCCTTGAAGCTAGTACAAAAATAACGATTAATTTCACGATGGCGCCAATAAATGTATTCATCATTGCAGCTCTTGCTAAGTTTAAAGCTTGTAGAACAGAGGTAAGTGGACTTTGAAAGTAATGAAATAAAAAGCAAGGTGCAAGAAGCTGGATAAATGCTGTTGCACTATCCGATCCATACATAAGAGTTAAAATAGGAGAAGCGAATACGTATAATATAACGACTGACCACCCACCAGTAATTAATGAGATCCGAAGAGCTTGTTGGAGGCGGTGTTCCACTAATTTATGCTGTCTTTTAGCCATCGCTTCACTAATAGATGGAACGAGTGCTGTAGAAAGAGCGTATGTAATAAAGGCTGGCAGTGATAGAAGTGGGAATGCATAACCGTTTAATATACCGTATTGCTGGGTTGCGACAGAGGCAGCAACTCCGGCAATCGCTAAGCTTTGCATAACAACGATAGGCTCAAAAAAATATGAAACGGAACCGATTAAACGACTTCCTGTAGTTGGAAGGGCAATATCCATAAGAGAATAAAATGTACCCTTGCTCTCCTTTACAGTAGTGAAAAATCCAGAGCGTATAGATAAATGTTTTTCGCGCTGGAATAAAGTGAGTAAAAATAATAACGATGCAACTTCACCGAGAACGGCTGATAACATAGCGCCAGCTGCAGCATATTCTACACCGTAAGGTAAAAATAACTGAATGCATATAGCGATAATTGTAATGCGGACAACTTGTTCTATAACTTGAGCATAAGCGCTAGGTTTCATATTTTGTTTCCCTTGGAAATAACCGCGTAAAACAGAAGAAACAGCAATAACAGGAACGACAGGTAAAATGGCCATTAATGGATAGTACGTTCGTTCATCAGTTAATAATGTTTTTGCTAAAATAGGTGTAAGGAGCATAATTCCGATTGTTAAAATGATACTAATAACGGATGTAACAGCTAATGATACTGTTAATATTTTTTTAACTCTTTGTTTATCGTTCACAGCTTCCGCTTCTGCTACAAATTTTGCGATTGCGACAGGAAGGCCGATTTGTGTTAATGTAATTGCTAGAATGAATGTAGGAACGGCCATCATATAAAGGCCAACACCTTCTTCCCCTAAAATACGTGCCATTACAATCCGGTTAATAAATCCAAGGATTTTGGTAATAAAGCCGGCTATCATTAAAATAAATGCACCTTTTAAAAAGCTTTGTCTCGTCATGGTCTTCTCCTACCTTCTCAAAATCAGTGGAATGATTTACAATAATTTATATGCACGTATGAGACAAGAATGACAAGCATTTAAGAGAGTGAAGTATGAGAGTGCTCTTGAAAGTAGTTATTGCTGTCCATTAGAGCGGGATTAAAAGCGACTTTTCGTGCTGAAATAAGAAGGAGATGTTTATGTATGTTAGAAAAAGAGGCTTTGGTAGAATCATACCGCGGACAGTTACAAGTCGTTTTAGAAAGCAAAGTAGAAGAGTTTCACATGTTCGGTTATGACCGAGTAACAGATGATGATATTTGGAAGTTTCTTAAAGTGAAGAAGTGGAAAAAAATAAACAGTGATGTTAGATTATATGAATTAGTAAATGATGTATTAAGAGTAAGTACTAATGAATATATGAATTATTTAACTGTTGAAGCATATCAAGCGCCACTTTGGTCATTTGATGAATATGAAAATAAATAACCGACTGCAATTGGTTTGTTCTTCCTTTTGCAGTATAATGATAGGTATTGATAATGAGGAAATAATTATGTCTAAGATTATATATAAAGGGGGTAGTGAAGAGAAAAAATAAATAATGAAAGTGTAGGTATTGTGAAAAACTTACCGACACAGCTAGTGATGAACTAGCAAAATTATAGAAAGGAAGTCTACTAACTAGGCGTATGCACACGTGTAAAAGTAAATCGTAAGAGATTTATTTAAAGTGTTAGTAGCAGAAAGAGGGTACATATGGCAAAGCGTGGTACGAGAATTGCCGCCTTTTTCCTCATCGTTTTATTAATCGGTGGAGTAATTGGTGCGGCAGGAAAAGACATAGCAAAAGGAATTAGTCTAGGACTAGACCTTCGCGGTGGTTTTGAAATTCTGTATGAAGTAAAACCAGCCAAAAAAGGTGATAAAATTGACCGAGAGGCACTTGTAAGTACAGTAGGTGCTCTTGAAAACCGTGTCAATGCACTCGGTGTAAGTGAGCCGAACATTCAAATTGAAGGGCAAGATCGAATTCGCGTACAGCTTGCTGGTGTACAAGATCAGCAAAAGGCACGTGAAATGTTATCAACACAAGCGAAATTAACATTCCGTGATGTAGATGACAATCTTCTTATGGATGGGGCGGATTTAAAAGGCGGCGGAGCGAAGCAAACATTTGATGATAAAGGTCGTCCAAGTGTTGGACTTACGTTAAAAAGCGCTGAAAAATTCCGTGGAGTAACAGAAAAGATTTCAAAAATGCCACCACCAACGAATTTAATGGTAATTTGGCTTGATTTTGAAGAAGGAAAAGATTCGTATAAAGCAGAATCAGCAAAACCGAATCCGAAGTTTTTATCAGCAGCAACAGTAGAACAAGTATTTAACCAAGCTGAAGTATCTATCGTAGGTGGAAACTTCACAGTTGAAAGTGCGAAAGAACTTTCATCTTTATTAAATGCAGGTGCACTTCCTGTTGATTTAAAAGAAATGTATTCAACATCTGTTGGAGCAAAATTTGGTCAACAAGCGTTAGAGCAAACGATTTTCGCTAGTGCGATTGGTATCGCTCTTATTTTCTTATTTATGCTTGTATTCTACCGTTTACCAGGACTTGTAGCGGTTATTATGTTAGGTTTATACATTTTCGTTACATTACTTGTCTTTAACTGGATGCATGCAGTTCTTACGTTGCCAGGTATTGCGGCGTTAGTGCTCGGGGTGGGTATCGCCGTTGATGCGAATATTATTACGTACGAGAGACTGAAAGAAGAGCTGAAAATTGGTAAGTCAATGATGTCAGCATTCCGTGCTGGTAACCATCGTTCATTAGCAACAATTTTAGATGCAAACGTTACGACTCTTGCAGCAGCTGGTGTATTATTCGTTTATGGTAATAGTTCTGTAAAAGGGTTCGCAACAAGTTTAATCGTAAGTATTTTAGTCGGTTTTATTACGAACGTATTCGGTACGCGTTTCTTACTAGGTTTACTTGTAAAGAGCCGTTACTTCGATAAAAAACCAGGATACTTTGGTGTTAAGGAAAAGGATATTATTCCATTAACAAAAGGTGTAGTACATCCACCGACAAGATTTGATCGTATTAACTTCGTAAATATCGGTCATAAATTCCTTGTTTTCTCGATTGTAGTTGTAATTGCAGGTGCAATTATACTACCAATTTTCAAATTGAATCTTGGTATTGACTTTGCGAGTGGTACACGTATCGACTTGCAATCAAAACAATCAGTGACTGTATCAGATGTTCATAAAGATTTTAAAGAATTGAACATTGATGTGAAGGAAGAAAATATTGTACCTACTGGAGATGACAATAAAGGATTCGCCGTTCGTACTTTAGGTGTTCTATCAAAAGATGAAATTGCGAAAACAAAAACATTCTTCCATGATAAATACGGTACAGATCCAAACGTAAGTACAGTTTCACCGACAATCGGTAAAGAGATTGCACGAAATGCATTTATCGCAGTATTAATTGCTTCTGCGGTTATCATTTTATACGTAAGTATTCGATTCCGATTTACGTACGCATTATCTGCAGTACTTGCATTATTACATGATGCGTTCGTTATGATTGTTATATTTAGTATTTTCCAATTAGAGGTAGACTTAACGTTTATCGCTGCGGTATTAACAATCATCGGTTATTCTATTAATGACTCGATTGTTACATTTGATAGAAACCGTGAATTATACAAACAGAAAAAACGAGTTCGCGATATAAAAGACTTAGAAGAAATCGTAAATGCAAGTATTCGCCAAACGCTTGGTCGTTCAATTAACACCGTATTAACAGTGTTATTCCCAGTAATTGCGTTACTTATCTTCGGTAGTGAGTCATTACGTAACTTCTCGTTTGCGTTACTTGTTGGATTAGTTGTAGGTACGTACTCTTCTGTTTTCGTTGCTTCTCAAATTTGGTTAATGCTTGAAAACCGTCGTTTGAAAAAGGGAAAAAATAAGAAAAAGGTTGAGAAAGTAGAATCTGAACCGCAAGTATAAAAAAGATGATGTCTCTTTATGAGGCATCTCTTTTTTCGTTTGTGGATACAATAAGATAGCAACTTTTTAACAGAAGGGATATGGGAAAAACTGGTGTTGTTATCACTGTTTTTGTTATAATAAAAAGATAGGTTAAGAAAAGAAGGGATTTTAATTATGGAAAAAGATGAACGTTTTAAACAGGCCGAGTTTGGTGCTATTGTCGGGATCGTTGGTAATATTATATTAGCGATTGTAAAGGCGGTAATTGGTTATATTGGGAACAGTAAAGCGCTATTAGCGGATGCCGTGCATTCTGCATCAGATGTAATTGGTTCACTCGCTGTATTGTTTGGATTGCGAGCAGCGAAGCAACCGCCCGATGAAGATCACCCGTACGGTCATGGTAAAGCGGAATCGATTTCAGCGATTATTGTTGCAGTATTATTATTTATTGTGGGAATTGAGATAGCGATTTCGTCTATAAAAGCTTTTTCGCAGGAACTAGAACCACCGAAGGGAATTACGATTTTTGCTGTTGTTCTTTCAATTATCGTGAAAGAAGGAATGTTTCAATATAAATTCCGATTAGGGAAGAGGGTAAATAGTGATGCAATTATTGCAAATGCATATGAACATCGTTCGGATGTATTTTCTTCAATTGCAGCTTTAATCGGTATTTGTGCAGCGATTATTGGTGGTAAGCTCGGGTTAGATTGGCTTGTATATGCCGATCCAATTGCAGGATTATTTGTTTCACTTCTTGTTGCAAAAATGGCATGGAGTATTGGGGCAGAAGCAATTCATGCAACGCTTGATCATGTTCTTCATGAGGAAGATGTTGTTCCGCTTAGAGAAGCAGTACTTCAAATAGACGGTGTGAAAAAAATCGGTTCTTTATATGCAAGGGAGCATGGTCATTACGTTATTGTCGATATTAAAGTTTCTGTAGATCCATACATTACTGTAGAAGAAGGGCACCGCATTGGAAAGCATGTGAAAGAAACGCTTATGGAACAAGATAACGTACAAAATGTGTTTGTACATATAAATCCGTATTCTCCAAATTAAACATTATTAACATTTTAGTATATAGATATTGCAGCGTAGTTTGCATTATATTGTCACCCCTTAATCTGTCTTGTATAATGAACAGGTTAAGGGGTGATTTCGTGTTACAACCGAAGACGCGTTGGAAAGAAAAAGAATATAATGACGAGCGAGTGAGTGAATTAGCAAGTAAATTAAAATTATCACCACTTGTCGTTTCGTTATTCCTCGGTAGAGGACTAGATACAGAAGATAAGATTTTAGATTTTTTAAATACAGAAAATCAAGAATTTCATGATCCATTTTTATTAGAAGGAATGGATAGAACGGTAGAACGTGTCAATAAGGCGATTCAAAATGCAGAGCAAATATTAATATTTGGTGACTACGATGCGGACGGAGTAAGTAGTACGACTGTGTTATATCTTGCTTTGCAAGAATTAGGTGCAAATGTAGAATTTTATATCCCAAACCGTTTCACAGAAGGTTATGGACCAAACGAAGAAGCATTTCGTTGGGCGCATAGCGCAGGATTCTCACTAATTATTACTGTCGATACTGGTATCGCAGCAGTACATGAAGCGAAGGTAGCGAAGGAGCTTGGAATAGATCTTATTATTACAGATCACCATGAGCCACCACCAGAATTGCCAGAAGCACTTGCGATTATTCATCCGAAATTAGATGGCGGTGTATATCCGTTTCACTATTTAGCTGGTGTAGGTGTTGCATTTAAAGTTGCACATGCACTACTAGGTCGTGTACCAGAACATTTATTAGAAATTGCAGTAATTGGTACAGTAGCCGATTTAGTGTCACTTCATGGTGAGAATAGATTGCTAGTGAAGCGCGGTTTAAAACATATGCGCATGACGAAAAATATCGGACTAAAGGCGCTATTTAAAGTTGCTAACGTTTCGCAAAGTGAAATTACAGAAGAGAGCATTGGATTCTCACTCGCACCACGTATTAATGCAGTTGGCCGTTTAGAAGATGCTACGCCGGCTGTACATCTTTTATTATCAGATGATCCAGAAGAAGCGAAAGAGCTAGCTGAAGAAATTGATGAGCTGAACAAACTGCGAAAAGATATTGTAAAGCAAATTACAGAAGAAGCTATCGCTGAAGTGGAAAATAATTTCCCGCCAGAAGACAATAAAGTACTAGTACTGGCAAAAGAAGGCTGGAATCCAGGTGTAATTGGAATTGTCGCATCTAAATTAGTGGAACGTTTTTATCGTCCAACGATTGTATTATGCATTGATCCTGTAAAAGAAACAGCAAAAGGTTCAGCACGTAGTATTGCAGGATTTGATTTGTTTGCAAACTTGTCAGATTGTAGAGAGTTATTGCCACACTTCGGAGGGCATCCGATGGCAGCGGGAATGACGCTACATATGAATGATGTAGATGAATTGCGCCGCCGCTTAAATGAACAAGCAGAGGTAATTTTAACAGAAGAAGATTTTATTCCAATTACAGCTGTTGATGTCTTTTGTAAAGTGGAGGATGTAACACTGGCAGCAATTGAAGACATGCAAAAGTTAGCGCCATTTGGTGTTGGGAATCCAAAACCGCGTATTGCAGTGAAGGATGCAGAGTTAGAAAGTATTCGTGCAATCGGATCAGATGGCTCTCATTTGAAAATGGCTCTTCGCGATGGACAAGCGACACTGGATACAATCGGATTTGGATTTGGTGCGTATGCGAAAGAAATTTCTCCAGTTGCAAAGGTATCTGTAATAGGAGAAGCATCTATCAATGAATGGAATAATTTTAAGAAGCCGCAATTAATGGTACAAGATATTGCTGTAGAGGCATGGCAATTATTTGATTGGCGTAGTATGCGTAACGTAGAAGCGAATGTATCAGAACTTCCGAAAGAAAAAATAACGATGGTGTATTTTTCTGAAGAGGTATTGAATAAATTTTCTTTAGAAGACTATAAAGAGCATATGATGCATGCATCAGAAGTGACTCATTTAGACGATCAATACATCGTGTTACTTGATTTGCCAAAAGGAACAGATGAATTACGAGATTTATTTAAAGTGGGGTTCCCGTCGCGAATTTATACGCTATTTTATCAAGAGAATAATCATTTATTTAGTACTGTTCCAACGAGGGAACATTTTAAATGGTACTATTCTTTCTTGAGCCAAAAAGCACCATTTTCTTTAAGACAATATGGAGAACAACTATGTCGACATAAAGGTTGGTCAAAAGATACAGTAAATTTCATGACACAGGTGTTTTTTGAGTTAGAATTTGTTACAATAAAAGATGGCGTCATTTTTATGGCAGACAAAAAACAAAAGCGTGATTTAATTGAATCGAACACATATCGTGAGAAAATGAACCACTTACAATTAGAAAAAGAATTGGTTTATAGCACATATCAGCAACTATATACATGGTTTGAAACGATTCGTAATCATAAAGAAGTAGAACAGTTAGGGTAAAGGATTTGTATTTACAAACCTTTTAGATCTGAGGAGGATTCAGAAATATGGATTTCAAGCAACATATCGCAATTGTACCGGATTATCCAAAAGAAGGTATTGTATTTAAAGACATTACACCGTTAATGAACGACGGTAAAGCATACAAAGCAGCAACAGATGCAATCGTTGAGTATGCAAAGAAAAGAGACATTGACGTTGTAGTAGGGCCAGAAGCACGTGGCTTTATTATCGGTTGCCCAGTTTCTTATGCGTTAGAAGTAGGTTTTGCACCAGTTCGTAAATTAGGGAAATTACCACGTGAAGTAATTACAGTTGACTACGGTAAAGAATATGGTAAAGATGTTTTAACAATCCATAAAGATGCAATTAAGCCAGGTCAACGCGTATTGATTACAGATGATCTATTAGCTACAGGTGGAACAATTGAAGCGACAATTAAGCTAGTTGAAGAACTTGGCGGAGTTGTAGCAGGAATTGCATTCTTAGTAGAACTTACTTACTTAGATGGTCGTAAAATGTTAGATGGTTACGATGTATTAGTATTAGAAAAATACTAATCACTATATAGGTAAAACTACGGTGATAAAAAGTACCCGTGAATCTCTTGGAGAGGAGCGGGTACTTTTGTATAATTGCACAAAAAAATAAGGTGAAATGTCAGTAAAATCTTTTCCTTTTCACAATTCACAATCATTAGGTTATAATGATAGAATATAATTTATTCTACTTAATTAAGATAAAGTCAATTTTCAATAAAAGGTGATTCGATGGCAAATGAGCAGGTACTAACAGCTGAACAGGTACTCGAGAAAGCAAGTCAATATTTAGCAGATGAAGATATTGAGCTAGTGGCACGTGCCTATGAATATGCACGTGATGCGCATAGCGAACAATACAGAAAATCGGGTGAACCGTACATTATTCATCCAATTCAAGTTGCAGGTATTTTAGTTGATTTACACATGGATCCAGCTACAGTATCAGCAGGTTTCTTACATGATGTAGTGGAAGATACAGAAATTACATTAGAAGATATTGAACGGGAATTTAATAAAGAAATTGCTATGCTTGTCGATGGTGTAACAAAGCTCGGAAAGATTAAATATAAATCTCATGAGCAACAACAAGCAGAAAACCATCGCAAAATGTTTATTGCAATGGCTCAAGATATTCGAGTTATTTTAATTAAACTAGCTGATCGTCTTCATAACATGCGTACATTGAAACATTTGCCTCAAGAGAAGCAGCGTCGCATTGCAAATGAAACGTTAGAAATCTTTGCACCTTTAGCACATAGACTCGGAATTAGTACTATTAAATGGGAGCTAGAGGATACGTCACTTCGCTATTTAAATCCACAGCAATACTATCGTATTGTAAATTTAATGAAGCGTAAACGTGCAGAGCGTGAAGAATATTTAGACGAAGTAATGACTGGTATTCGTGAGAAATTAAAAGAAGTTGCAATTCAACCTGAGATTTCTGGAAGACCAAAGCATATTTACAGTATTTATCGTAAAATGGCACTGCAAAATAAACAGTTCAATGAAATTTACGATTTATTAGCTGTACGTGTCGTTGTAAATAGTATTAAAGATTGTTATGCGGTACTTGGAATTATTCATACGTGCTGGAAGCCGATGCCAGGTCGTTTTAAAGATTATATTGCGATGCCGAAAGCAAATCTATATCAATCTCTTCATACGACTGTAATTGGGCCGAAAGGTGATCCGCTTGAAGTGCAAATTCGTACGAAAGAAATGCATGAGATTGCAGAATTCGGAATCGCGGCGCACTGGGCGTATAAAGAAGGAAAAACAGCAGAAACAACAGGTACATTAGAGAAGAAACTTACATGGTTCCGTCAAATATTAGAATGGCAAAATGAAGCTTCTAATGCAGAAGAGTTTATGGAGTCATTAAAAATTGATTTATTCTCGGACATGGTATTCGTCTTTACACCGAAAGGCGACGTAATGGAATTGCCACTTGGATCTGTTCCGATTGACTTTTCGTATCGTGTCCATTCGGAGATTGGAAATAAAACAATTGGTGCAAAAGTAAACGGCAAAATGGTGACGCTTGATTATAAATTAAAAACTGGTGACATCATTGAAATTTTAACATCGAAACATTCGTATGGGCCAAGTCAAGACTGGGTGAAACTTGCTCAAACATCTCATGCGAAAAACAAAATACGTCAATTCTTTAAGAAGCAACGTAGAGATGAAAATATTGAAAAAGGCCGTGAACTTGTTGAAAAAGAAGTGCGTAGCCTAGAGTATGAGATGAAAGAAGTGTTAGCTCCTGACAATTTAAAACGTGTTGCCGAGAAGTTCAATTTTGCAAATGAAGAAGATATGTTTGCAGCAGTTGGATATAGCGGGATTACAGCGTCGCAAATTGTTACGCGACTAACGGACAAATTCCGTAAGCAACGTGAAGAAGAAGAAATCGTTGAAGTTAAAGAAGTTCGTAAACCGATGAAAATTCGAAAATGGGATTCTGGCGTTAAAGTAAGTGGTGCGGATAATTTATTAATTCGTTTATCAAAATGCTGTAACCCGGTTCCAGGTGATGATATCGTTGGGTATATTACGAAAGGCCGAGGTGTATCGATTCACCGCCGTGATTGTGTAAATGTTCATACAGAAGAAGCTATAGAACGTTTATTGGAAGTAGAGTGGGAAGGTAGTCCTGAAAAAGAAATTGAGTATAACGTTGATATTGAAATTTCAGGTTACGATCGCCGTGGCTTATTAAATGAAGTATTACAAGCTGTTACAGAGACGAAAACGTATATTTCGGCAGTTTCTGGTAGAAGTGACCGTAATAAGATGGCGACAATTAATATGTCAATCTCTATTCGTAACTTACAGCACTTGAAAAAAGTAGTAGAACGCATTAAACGTGTTCCAGAAATTTATGCAGTACGACGCATGATGCATTAATAGGGAGTGTAGAAAAGATGAGAGTTGTTTTACAACGATCAAAAGAAGCGTCTGTCACAGTAGACGGTGAGATCGTAGGACAAATTCCGTTCGGTTTAACATTACTAGTTGGCATTACGCATGAAGATACAGAAAAAGATGCAACCTACATTGCAGAAAAAATTGCGAACTTACGTATTTTTGAAGATGAGAGTGGAAAGATGAACCATTCTGTACTTGATGTAGAAGGACAAGTTCTATCAATTTCGCAATTCACATTATACGGAGATTGCCGCAAGGGAAGACGTCCCAACTTTATGGATGCTGCCAAACCTGATTATGCAGAGCGTTTATATGATTTCTTTAATGAGGAAGTTCGTAAGCAAGGATTGCATGTAGAAACAGGGAAGTTCGGAGCAATGATGGATGTTTCTTTAATCAATGATGGTCCGGTGACCTTAATTGTGGATAGTAAATAGTGTTGCTTAAAAAAGAGGGGATTATATAATCCCCTCTTTTTTATACATTGTTGTATGTTTTGTTCATTTATCTCGCTATTTTTGGGAGATCCACTGCCCGTCGAAGCCTGATTAGTGAGGGCTAATAATGAGTGGCGATGGACAAAACCCTTATTCATTAAAGTTTCACTTTATTTGGAATCAATAGCTGTTTCAATTATGTATAACTCTTTCATCAATATGGAACAATAAAAAGTAAAACATCTATATTGAATGTGAGGGATATACGTATGCGTATGAATGAAAAAGGGCATTCTGTTACAAATGGTGCAAATCAACTGTTTAACGTAAATTTTCATGATTTTATTTCAAAAGAGCAAAACAATACTTCAATGGAGCTTGCTTCTGAGTTTGGGATTTCTCTTCAAGATGTAAAGCGCCTAAAGAAGCAGATTGAACGCTCTTAGAGTACTTGACAATCCTACTCAACAAACGTATAGTAATTTTATATTTACATATGAATATAACCGTTGATAGAGAAGAGTAAATGAGACACACATGGAAAGAGAAGAAATGTCTTAGGCTGAAAACATTTCTGCATGATGACTGATTGAATGACACTCTAGAGGTTTCAACTTGAACGGCATATATGCTTAGTAGGGAATGAACGCACATTTAAGCGTTATTAAAAAAGTGGAAGCATACGTGCTTCAATTAGGGTGGCACCACGGGTATAATACTCTCGTCCCTACTGTTCAAACAGTAGAGGCGGGAGTTTTTTATTTTTATTAAGATTAAAACAATTTGAGGAGGAACTGAATATGTCTATTCAAATCCCACGCGGAACGCAAGATATTCTTCCAGGTAGCGTTGAGTTATGGCAGTATATCGAAGGACAAGCACGCGAAATTTGCCGTCGTTACAACTATAAAGAAATTCGTACACCAATTTTTGAACACACTGAGCTATTTTTACGTGGTGTTGGTGATACGACAGATATCGTACAAAAAGAAATGTACTCATTCCAAGATCGTGGAGAGCGCAGTTTAACATTACGTCCAGAAGGTACTGCACCTGTTGTACGTTCTTACGTTGAAAACAAAATGTTCGGTGATGCAACACAACCAACGAAATTATACTATATTGGTCAAATGTTCCGTTACGAAAGACCACAAGCAGGTCGCTATCGTCAATTCGTACAATTCGGTATTGAAGCAATCGGTAGTAACGATCCTGCGATTGATGCAGAAGTAATTGCACTTGCTGTAGAGTTTTACCGCGGCATGGGCTTAAAAAATATTAAAGTTGTATTAAACAGTTTAGGTGATGCGGCGAGCCGTCAAGCGCACCGCGATGCGTTAATCGCACACTTTGAGCCACGTATCGGCGAGTTCTGTTCTGACTGTCAATCTCGTCTAGAAAAGAACCCTCTTCGTATTTTAGATTGTAAGAAGGACCGTAACCATGAATTAATGGGAACAGCACCATCTATTACAGAATACTTAAACGAAGATTCAGCAGTATACTACGACAAAGTTCAAGGACTATTAACGATGATGGATGTTCCGTTTGAAAAAGATCCGAACTTAGTACGTGGTTTAGACTACTATCAACACACTGTTTTTGAAATTATGAGTGAGGCAGAAGGTTTCGGTGCTATCACTACATTAAGCGGTGGTGGCCGTTACAACGGACTTGTACAAGAAATCGGTGGACCGGAAATGCCAGGTATCGGTTTTGCGATGAGTATCGAACGTTTAATTATGGCGCTAAAAGCTGAAAACATCGAATTACCAATTGAACATAGTATTGATTGTTATGTTGTAGCGCTTGGTGAAAAAGCGAAAGACCATGCTGCGAAAGTTGCGTTTGATCTTCGTAAAGCTGGATTATCAGTTGAAAAAGATTATTTAGACCGTAAAATGAAAGCACAATTTAAATCAGCAGATCGTCTAAAGGCGAAATTTGTAGCTGTATTAGGGGAAGATGAGCTAGATAAAGGCATCATTAACTTAAAAGATATGGCAACAGGCGAACAAGAAGAAGTAGCATTAGATGTATTTGCTTCATACGTAGCAGAGAAATTAATATAGGGGGAACTTACAGTGGCTGAAAGAACACATGCATGTGGAAAAGTAACAGTAGAAGCAGTTGGACAAACCGTTCAATTAAAAGGTTGGGTACAAAAACGCCGTGATTTAGGTGGATTAATCTTTATCGACTTACGTGACCGTACAGGTATCGTGCAAGTTGTATTTAACCCAGAAACATCAAAAGAAGCGTTAGAAATAGCAGAAACTATTCGTAGTGAATACGTATTGCACGTAGAAGGTACAGTTGTTGAGCGGGGTGAAGGCGCAATTAATGACAATATGGCAACGGGTCGTATTGAAGTACAAGCAACGAAAGTAAACGTATTAAATGCAGCAAAAACAACGCCAATCATTATTGCTGATGATACAGATGCATCAGAAGATGTGCGTTTAAAATATCGTTATTTAGACTTACGTCGTCCTGCAATGTTTAACACATTCAAAATGCGTCACGACGTAACGAAAACAATTCGTAACTTCTTAGACACAGAAGAGTTCTTAGAAGTGGAAACACCAATTTTAACGAAGAGTACACCAGAAGGAGCTCGTGACTATTTAGTACCAAGTCGTGTACATGATGGTGAATTCTATGCGTTACCACAGTCTCCACAATTATTTAAACAGCTTCTTATGGTCGGCGGATTTGAGCGTTATTATCAAGTAGCACGTTGTTTCCGTGACGAAGATTTACGTGCAGACCGTCAACCAGAATTCACGCAAATCGATATCGAAGCTTCATTCTTAACACAAGATGAAATTTTAGATATGATGGAGCGCATGATGACGAAAGTTATGAAGGATGCAAAAGGTGTAGAAGTGAGTGCACCATTCCCTCGTATGAAATATGCTGATGCAATGGCTCGTTACGGTTCTGATAAGCCAGATACACGCTTTGAAATGGAACTAACAGACCTATCTGAATTTGCAGTAGGTTGTGGTTTTAAAGTATTTACAAGTGCTGTAGAAAGTGGCGGACAAGTAAAAGCAATTAATGCAAAAGGTGCTGCGAGCAAATACTCTCGTAAAGATATCGATGCATTAACTGAATTCGTAAAAGTATACGGTGCAAAAGGTCTAGCTTGGCTTAAAGTGGAAGAGGACGGCTTAAAAGGACCGATTGCGAAATTCTTCGGTGAAGAAGAAGCAAACGCGTTAATGGCTACATTAGAAGCTACTGCTGGCGACTTATTACTATTCGTAGCAGATAAGAAGAGCGTTGTCGCAGATAGCTTAGGTGCACTTCGTTTACGTCTAGGTAAAGAGCTTGAGTTAATCGATGAAAGTAAATTTAACTTCCTATGGGTAACGGATTGGCCACTTCTTGAGTACGATGAAGATGCAGATCGTTACTTCGCAGCTCACCACCCATTCACAATGCCATTCCGTGAAGATGTTGAGCTATTAGAAACAGCACCAGAAAAAGCACGTGCACAAGCATATGACCTTGTATTAAATGGCTATGAGCTTGGTGGTGGATCACTTCGTATTTACGAGCGTGACGTACAAGAAAAAATGTTCAAAGCACTTGGATTCTCACAAGAAGAAGCACAAGAGCAATTCGGATTCTTATTAGAAGCATTCGAATACGGTACTCCACCACATGGTGGTATCGCATTAGGTTTAGACCGTCTTGTTATGTTACTTGCAGGCCGTACGAACCTTCGTGATACAATTGCATTCCCGAAAACAGCAAGCGCAAGCTGCTTATTAACAGAAGCTCCAAGCCCAGTTGCAGAAGCACAGCTTGAAGAGTTAAACTTAAAATTAAGCTTAAAAGAAGAGAAGTAAGAATAAAGTCTAGATGGTTATACTATAGCCGTCTAGACTTTTTTTGAGAGGTTGTTTAAAAAGTTCGGTTTAGATAACTGTCGCATCTCATCGTTACGTATGCTAGTCCGGTGCTCGAGTAGTACTCTTACACTGCGCTCCTCCTAGCACACGTGCCTCGATCTGCTCGGTTCTCTAAATCCTCCTTTTTAAGCGTATATTGAAAGGGTTGTTTAAAAAGTCCGGTTTAGATAACTGTCGCATCTCATCGTTACGTATGCTAGTCCGGTGCTCGAGTAGTACTCCTACACTGCGCTCCTCCTAGCACACGTGCCTCGATCTGCTCGGTTCTCTAAATCCTCCTTTTTAAACGTATATTGAAAGGGTTGTTTAAAAAGTCCGGTTTACACTATGTTTTTATTCTCGAAATATGTATTTTTAGGAATTCTATAACTTTTTCTATACAAATAGTCGGAAAAACGCTAGAATACATGATAGACCATTTTTGTAATAGGAGTGTAGAGCTGAATGTTACATCAATTTTCACGTAATGAATTAGCCTTCGGTAAAGAAGGACTTGAAATATTAAAAAATAGTACAGTCGGTATTTTAGGAATTGGCGGCGTAGGGTCATTTTCGGCAGAGGCGTTAGCACGCTCTGGCGTAGGACGTCTCGTATTAGTCGATAAAGACGTTGTAGATATTACAAACGTAAACCGTCAAATTCACGCGTTAGTATCTACTGTAGGACGTTCAAAAGTAGAATTAATGAAAGAGCGTATCGCAGACATTAATCCAGAGTGTGAAGTAATTGGACTAGAAATGTTTTATACTGATGAAACATATGAAGAGTTCTTCAAACATGGATTGGATTTCGTAGTAGATGCATCTGATACGATTACGTTCAAAATTCATTTAATTAAACAGTGCTTACGTCGAAAAATTAAAATTATCTCATGCATGGGTGCAGCAAATAAAATGGACCCAACTCGTTTCCGTATTGCGGACATCTCTAAAACACATACAGATCCAATTGCGAAAGTAATTCGTACGAAGCTTCGTAAAGATGGTATTAAAAAAGGTGTAAAAGTTGTCTTCTCTGACGAAAACCCAATCGTAATTCGTGAAGAAGTACGTAAAGAAATCGTACCAGACGAAAATGCAAAAATTCGTAAAGCGAAATTACCACCTTCATCAAATGCATTCGTACCATCTGTGGCAGGCCTAATTATGGCAAGTCACGTTGTACGTGAACGTATTAAAAACGTTGAAGTGAAGCGTGTAGGGCAAGAATAAAAAGAAAGCATATATCCGTCTAGGGTATATGCTTTTTCTAATTATGTTTTAAAGAATCGCAGATATTTGCAATACTAATAATTCGAATGTAAGTAATCCTAATAAAGAATAATCGTATTTATCCGACTTATAGGCGGAAGTCTTTTTTAAACTCTGAATGGTAAAAAGTCCTAATGTTAGAACGAGAATACCGAGTGTTATTTTGAAGACTACTAATGAAATGGCAATTAGCTCCTTTCAATCGTAATGTTTATAGTAACATTTAAGTTAAATATATCTAATTAACCCTATAAATTTCCTTTTATGACAAATCGACTTGTTTTGTCAATATTTGTTGGTAAATCGATATCTCTTGTCGAATAGTTGATATAATTAAAAAAATCGTTGATATATTGTAAGTTACGATATATATATTTGAAAAATCGTCGATATAATTTCATTTACCAATATATCATTCACAGAAAAAATAAACAGGGATGTCACTTAGTCAAAAAAGTGACATCCCTGTTTTTAATTCTCTGCAGAATAAATAATATCTAAATTTCCATTTTGATCTGTTTTGAAAATGGGAGCGATCTGTTCTTCTTGTTCTTCAACCGAAACGAGTTTTCGAGCACGGTCCATAATTCTAACAAGCATTGCATAATCTTCTTCGATTGCTTGTTGTTTTTTTGAGAGTACCGCTAATTTTGCTTCCAGTTCATGATTCGTTTTTTTCAAAGTCGTGAGCTGAGCTTGTAATACTTCATTTTCAGTTTGTAACTTTGCGAGTGAAGGGTTGGTATGCTCTAAGTTTTGCAAAAACGAGATGACATGTTGCATTGTAAGATCCTGTTTGTTTGGCATAATATCTTCTGAGAACTCGGCATCAATTACGAGTTGTTTCGTTTGCGTGAAATGCTCTTTTTCTATTTTAGCTTCAGAGCGTTTTAATTCTTTACGTTGTTTTTTTGCAAGTTGCACCGCATCTTCGTAATTCGGTCTTACTTCAGCATTCCATCTAAATCCGCAAGCTGCGGAAGTGCGGTTCAATGTATCGCCGACTTCATCGAATGCTTTTATTTGTGTGCTACCGCTGCGAATATGTCGTAAAACAGTTTCTGCTAAAAGGAGATCGTCTTCTTTTGTCCATGCATCTTGACGTGTTTTCATAAGCGAAGCCTCCATAATGGTGACGTTTTCGCTTAGGTTACCCTTTATTTTTCGTTTTATTCGAACTTTGTAATCTTTCATATACAGTAGAAAGTGCTTGCTCAAATTTCCCTGTCGTTTTCGGTTTATAATATTGTTTGTTTTTTATTTTATCAGGTAAGTATTGTTGTTGTACCCATCCATTTGGATGGTCGTGTGGATACAAGTATCCAATGCCTCTTCCAAGTGATTCTGCGCCTTTGTAATGACTATCTTTTAAATGACTTGGAATGTCGCCTGTTTGACCGTTACGTAAATCGTGTAATGCAGTATCAAGTGCTTTGTAAGCTGAGTTTGATTTTGGTGATAAGCAAAGCTCGATAACAGCATTTGCAAGTGGTATGCGTGCCTCCGGGAATCCAACTCGTTCAGCGGATTCTATAGCTGCTAGTGTACGAGGTCCGGCTTGCGGGCTAGCAAGTCCGATATCTTCATATGCCATAATAAGAAGACGTCTACCAATGCTTTGTAAATCACCAGCTTCAATAAGACGTGCTAAATAATGAAGTGCTGCATTTACATCACTTCCGCGCACCGATTTTTGAAATGCCGATAATACGTCATAATGAGCATCTCCACCTTTGTCGTGAACGAAGCTCTTTTTTTGCAAGCATTCTTCTGCAATTTCTAGCGTAATTACCGCAGCTTTTTCGTCCGTTGTAAAGCTAGATAAAACAGCTAGTTCAAGTGCATTATAAGCAGAACGCATATCTCCACCAGATGCATTTGCAAAGTGATGTAATGCTTCCGGCGTAACCGTTACATCATATTCCCCAAGACCTTTTTCTTTATCTTCAAGTGCTCGTTTTAAGCCAATTAAAAGATCATCTTCTGTTAATGCGTGTAATTCGAAGATTTGACAACGACTTCGAATAGCAGAATTAATAGCATGGAACGGATTACTCGTTGTTGCACCGATTAAGGTAAGGAGTCCGCTTTCTAAATGAGGTAATAGAAAATCCTGTTTTGCTTTATCTAGACGGTGTACTTCATCTAAAATTAAAACGAGGTGTCGATGCATCTTTGCTTCTTGTATGACAACTTCCATATCTTTTTTATTATGAGTAACAGCGTTTAATAGGCGAAAAGGGGTTCCAGTACTTCCTGCAATTGCGCTCGCAATGGATGTTTTTCCTGTGCCTGGAGGGCCGTATAAAATCATAGATTGAAAATGATTTGCTTGGACCATTCGCCATAAAATTTTTCCTTCACCAACTAAATGTTGTTGTCCGATAATTTCTTGAATATTTGTAGGGCGCATTCGATGTGCGAGTGGCTGTTTCATTTTTACCGTCTCCCTTAATGTATAATCTCTTTCTATCGTATCATTTTTTTTAGTGGAATTTGAAATAGGATGCTGTTTTGTGGAAAAAATGAATATAAATATTTTCATTTTTCTTTCAATTGTAATAATTTCCGAGTTTTTCAATGTGATTTTATGTTATCATTTTGATACACAAGTTGAAATTTCTTATAATACTATATTATGCTATAATTTCATAGGATTTTAAATTGTGTTCTTTTATAAATAAGATATAACCAATAGAAGTGAAAATTTGAAAAGAGGTGCAAAATAGATGAAGATTTCAACGAAAGGCCGCTACGGCTTAACAATTATGATCGATCTTGCAAAAAAGTTTGGTGAAGGTCCAATTTCCTTAAAATCAATTGCGCAGGCACATGATTTATCGGAACATTACTTAGAGCAATTAATTTCACCACTTCGTAACGCTCGTCTAGTAAAGAGTACGCGCGGGGCATATGGCGGATATGTATTGTCTGATCAGCCAGCTAACATTACAGCTGGGGATGTAATCCGTGTATTAGAGGGTCCGATTAGTGTTGTAGAAATGATAGAAGAAGAGGAACCGGCACAACGCCAATTATGGATGCGTGTTCGTGATGCGGTGCAAGAAGTGTTAGATAGTACAACGTTAGAAGATTTAGTACGTTATGAGGAAGAAAATCACGGGGGCTATATGTTTTACATTTAATTCCTTGTGAAACGATTTGGAAAGAAGGAGATTTAATGGAACGCATTTACTTAGATCATGCTGCGACATCTCCGACTCACCCAGAAGTGGTCGAAAAGATGATTCCATATATGACAGAAACATTCGGAAATCCGTCTAGTATTCACTTTTATGGACGTCAAACGCGCCATGCAGTAGATGAGGCGAGACGCGCGTGTGCACGTAGCATTCATGCGAATCCGAATGAAATTATATTTACGAGCGGTGGTACAGAAGCTGATAATTTAGCACTTATCGGTGTAGCGCGTGCAAACCGTCATAAAGGTAACCATATTATAACGACGCAAATTGAACATCATGCAATTTTGCATACGTGTGAACTGTTAGAGCGTGAAGGGTTTGAAGTGACATATTTACCTGTCGATGAAACAGGACGCGTTCAAGTTTCTGACATAAAAAAGACATTAACAGAAGAGACAATTCTCGTATCTGTTATGTTTGGGAATAATGAAGTTGGGACGATGCAGCCAATTGCGGAAATAGGTAAGTTGTTAAAAGAGCATCAAGCTTATTTCCATACAGATGCGGTACAGGCATACGGTTTAGTAGAAATAGATGTGAAAGAGTTTGGTATTGATTTATTATCAATTTCAGCTCATAAAATTAACGGGCCAAAAGGTGTCGGGTTCCTATACGCTGGTGCAAATGTGAAATTTGAACCGTTATTAATAGGCGGGGAGCAAGAAAGAAAACGCCGTGCTGGTACTGAAAATGTACCGAGTATTGCCGGGCTTCAGCATGCGATTTTGTTAGCTGAAAAAACTCGTGAGCAAAAAAATGCCCAATATGAAGAGTTTAAAGATATAATGGTATCTGTCTTCAAAAATGAAGGCATTACTTTCGAGGTAAACGGAAACTTAGAATATCGCTTACCACATGTGTTTAATATTAGTTTTACAGGAATGAACATTGAACCGTTTCTTGTGAACTTAGATTTAGCTGGCATTGCAGTATCAAGTGGTTCGGCTTGTACAGCTGGTTCGATTGATCCATCACATGTATTAGTAGCGATGTTCGGAAAAGACTCCGATCAAATACGTTCATCCGTACGCTTTAGCTTCGGACTTGGAAATACGAAAGAGCAAATTGAGAAAGCGGCGTACGAAACAGTGAAAATCGTGAAGCGATTAACACAAAATTAGCATGGGAGGTGACATGATGAACAAACTACCTCAAGAAACACGCGTTGTCATCGGGATGTCCGGTGGCGTCGATTCATCTGTAGCAGCTCTTTTATTAAAAGAGCAAGGTTATGATGTAATCGGAATTTTTATGAAAAACTGGGATGATACAGATGAGAATGGTGTCTGCACAGCAACAGAAGATTACAATGATGTAATTGAAGTGTGTAACCAAATTGGCATTCCGTATTATGCAGTAAACTTTGAAAAACAATACTGGGATAAAGTATTTACGTACTTCTTAGATGAGTACCGAGCTGGTCGTACACCAAACCCAGATGTAATGTGTAACAAAGAAATTAAATTTAAAGCATTTTTAGAGCATGCGATTGCGCTTGGTGCTGATTATGTAGCGACAGGTCATTATGCACGCGTTGCTTATATGGACGGCGAATATAAAATGCTTCGCGGCGTTGATGATAATAAAGACCAAACGTATTTCTTGAATCAATTAAGCCAAGAGCAATTATCAAAAACAATGTTCCCATTAGGTGAATTAAAGAAACCGCAAATTCGTGAAATGGCGACAGAAGCTGGTTTAGCGACAGCGGCGAAGAAAGATAGTACTGGTATTTGCTTTATCGGTGAGCGTAACTTTAAAGATTTCTTAAGCAACTATTTACCAGCGCAACCAGGTGTGATGCAAACATTATCTGGTGAAGTGAAAGGAAAACATGACGGTTTAATGTACTATACAATTGGACAACGTCATGGTCTTGGTATTGGTGGTAACGGTGATCCGTGGTTTGCTGTTGGGAAAAACTTGAAAGAAAACATTTTATATGTTGATCAAGGATTCCATAACGAACTTCTATATGGTGATGAAGTTATTGCTACGAATATCGGCTGGGTAAGTAATGAAGCGAAAGAAAAAGAATTTAAGTGCACAGCGAAATTCCGTTATCGTCAAGAAGACAATAAAGTAACGGTTCAAATCGTTGATGAAAATACAGTTCGTATTCTTTGTGATGAGCCAATTCGTGCAATTACACCAGGACAAGCAGTTGTTTTCTATGATGGAGATGAGTGCTTAGGCGGTGCTACAATTGATGAAGTATATCGTAGTGGTAAGAAATTGGATTATTTAGGATAAAATGAGAAGCCTCTGCCGATTAGCGGTTAGAGGTTTCTTTTACATAAAGCGAATTTTCGTTCGCTTGGAAAATACATTCTTTGTTATAATTTGTTGTAGAGGTGAAGGACATGTCAAACAAACTTGAAACAGGTATTCAATATATGCAAGAAGGAAACTGGGAAGAAGCTGCTAAAAATTTCACAGAAGCAATCGAAGAAAATCCGAAAGATGCGCTTGGATACATTAATTTTGCGAACTTATTAGATGTACTAGGTGATAGTGAAAGAGCAATTTTATTTTATAAACGTGCAGTAGAATTAGATGATAAATCTGCAGCTGCTTATTATGGATTAGGAAATGTATATTACGGTCAAGAGCAATTTGCAGAGGCAAAGGCTGTATTTGAACAAGCGATGCAAGCGGGATTACAATCAGCTGATGTAACATTTATGTTAGGTATTACACATGTGCAGCTTGGAAATGATCGTCTTGCACTTCCATTTTTACAAAGAGCAACAGAATTAGATGAAAACGATGTAGAAGCTGTGTTCCAGTGCGGACTTTGCTTTGCACGTTTAGAACATATTCAAGAGGCGAAACCTTATTTTGAAAAGGTATTAGAAATGGATGAAGAGCATGCAGATGCGTATTATAATTTAGGTGTTGCGTACGTATTTGAAGAAAATAACGAGAAGGCTCTTACTTTATTTAAGAAAGCAACTGAAATTCAGCCAGATCACTTTTTAGCTGGTAATGGTGTTCGTTTATTGGAGCAAGAAGCTGAATAAGATGAAAATATAGTTTAATGGGTAGTTATCCCTCATCTAAATAGGTGGGGGATGTACTGCTCATTAAAGTGAAACGAACCGGAAAGGAGAGGAAAGATGGGAAATCAACATGCAATGGATTTGTTTGAGGAAGATAAAAAGTTTATAAAAGCGCAAGTTCTTCATACCATTTTCCACAACGAAGAAAACCTCTATTCCGTTGTCAGTATGAAAGTCATTGAGACGAATGAAACGTACGACGAAAAAAAAGTGATGATAAACGGTCATTTTCCCCGCATGCATGAAGATGAAGTGTTTACATTGACAGGGCATTTTAAAGACCATCCGAAGTATGGGAAACAATATTTAGTTGAAACATTTAAGAAAGAGTTACCGCAAACAAAAGCTGGTATGGTGCAATATTTAGCGAGTGATTTATTTAAAGGGATAGGAAAGCGTACAGCTGAAAAAATTGTGGATCATCTTGGGGAACATGCCATCTCTAAAATTATGGATGATCCGGATGCGTTAAATGGTGTTGTCAATAAGCAAAAAGCTCAAGAAATATATGAGACAATTGTTGAACATCAAGGACTAGAGAAAGTAATGAGTTTTTTAAATGGTTACGGTTTTGGAACGAAGCTTTCTATTAAGATTTACCAGCAATATAAAGAGATGACATTAGAAGTGATTCGTAATAATCCGTATAAGCTTATTGAAGAAGTGGACGGGATTGGATTTGGAAGAGCGGATGATATAGGACGTGCGTTAGGTATATCGGGTAATCATAATGACCGTGTACGTGCGGGTTGTTTTTATACGTTAGAGAATGTTTCATTGCAACTTGGTCATGTTTATATGGGGAAAAATCAACTTGTAAGAGAAACGATGTCACTTTTAAATAATCAAGAAGGAAGAGTGACCGAGGAAGACATTGTAGCTTGCGTTGAAATGATGCAAAGTGAAGGGAAAGTTATCATAGAAGAAGAACGAGTGTATTTAGCATCGTTATTCTACTCTGAAAAAGGTGTTGTAAAGTCTATTCGCAGGCTTATGAATCAGGAGGAAACACCTTCATTTCCTGAAGCAGAAGTGTTAAAGACGTTAGGTCAAATTGAAGAACAACTGAATGTACAGTATGCACCGTTTCAGCAAGAAGCGATTCAAACGGCACTTCATAAACCGATGATGTTATTGACAGGTGGACCAGGAACAGGGAAAACAACAGTTATTAAAGGAATTGTTGAAATGTATGCGTCACTTCACGGCCTATCGTTAAATCCGAATGAATACAGTGACGATAATCCATTTCCGATATTATTAACGGCCCCAACAGGAAGAGCAGCGAAGCGAATGAGTGAATCAACAGGGCTTCCAGCTTGTACAATTCACCGTTTACTTGGCTGGACCCCAGAAGGGTCTTTCCAGCGTAATGAAACGGATCCGGTACAAGGGAAATTGCTTATTATTGATGAATTTTCAATGGTTGATATTTGGCTTGCAAATCAGCTGTTTAAATCATTGCCGACTAACATTCAAGTTATCGTTGTAGGTGATGAAGATCAATTACCATCTGTAGGACCTGGACAAGTGTTGAAAGATTTATTGAATGCAGGTGCAGTTCCAACAGTGAAGCTTACTGAAATTTATCGTCAAGCGGAAGGCTCATCTGTTATTCAACTTGCCCATGCGATAAAAAATGGAACGCTCCCACCAGATTTAGCGCAAAATCAAAAAGATCGTTCATTTATCGGCTGTACAGGAGCTCAAATTGTTGAGGTTGTTAAGAAGGTTTGTGAAAATGCTAAGACAAAAGGGTTTAGCGCAAGAGATGTACAAGTACTGGCCCCGATGTATCGTGGCCCTGCCGGTATTAATGTACTAAACGAAGCGTTGCAAGAAGTGTTTAATCCGAAAAGGGAAAAGAGTAAAGAAATTGCTTACGGTGATGTTGTATACCGAAGAGGCGATAAAGTACTGCAACTCGTTAATCAACCGGAGAGCCAAGTGTTTAATGGTGATATCGGAGAAATTGTTTCGGTGTTTTATGCGAAAGAGAACGTTGAACAACAAGATATGATTATCGTTTCATTTGATGGAATTGAGGTAACGTATACAAAGCCAGACTTAAATCAAATTACACATGCCTATTGCTGCTCGATTCATAAATCGCAAGGTAGTGAGTTTCCGATTGTGATTATGCCGATAGTGAAAAGTTACAATCGTATGTTACGTCGTAATTTAATTTACACTGGTATTACAAGAAGTAAAAAGTTCCTCATTATTTGCGGTGAGGAAGCAGCTTTCCAATCTGGTGTAAATCGCCTTGATGATGCAATGCGTCAAACGACTTTAGCGAATCGTTTGCAAGAATCACAAGGAGAAGTACAGATGGTGACAGTTAATGGCGAAGAAATGGACGTGGAAAACATTTCACCGTATGATTTCATGTAACAAGGTGAAATTATATAGTGAAACTTTCAAACGTATAACGTTGAAAGGCTCCAGCAATGTATAAATGAATGCGGTTTGGACATAATGGCGAATAGAATCTGGGAGACTGTAAGGAGATGAAAGCCATATGTTCATTTGTCCAAATTGCAAAGGGAAAGACATTGGAAAAATAGGTGTCAACCAATTTTATTGCTGGAATTGTTATATCGAATTATCGGTTTCAAAAGGGAAAATCCATACGCATCAAGTAGAGGAAGATGGTTCATTAAGCTCTCTTGATGATTTATTTGATGAGAACGAAAGAACAATCGGATAACGAAAAGGGGGATTTACTTTGAATCTACGCAATTCATTAATCGCATTAGGTGTTGGAGCGGCAGCATATCAATATGCTCGCAAGCAAGATGTATTTTCAAAACGCAATATGAAAAAAGCACGTAAGATGATTAAATCTTATTTATAAGCGCAAAAAACTCCCTTCATGATAAGGGAGTTTTTTTATGCACTTGTATGTAAATATAAAAGTCCAATTTCAGAGAAGAGATAAGATAGGCCGTAACATCCAACGCCAAGCATTCCGTAATGAAATAACTGCTTCGCCCTTTCTTTTCGCGAGGAACGAATAAAGAAACCTTTCCAAATCCCAAACCCGATACAAACCCATTCAAGAATCATAAAAAGTGCTGATAATACGAGCATAAATAAAACCATTATTAGCCCTCCTGATTATATTGTTTCATGCTGCATTCTCAGGGGTGGTTGTCCTTGTTATGTTATGTATATGTATGTCTTTACAAAACAGTATGGTCTGCACGAAAAGATTTTAAAACTTTTGCACATAACCTACCCTGTTTATTTTCAAAATAAAGGTGGAGGAGGTTTTTCGTGTGAAGAATCTTAAAATCATTTGGATATATCGTTTAGGGTTATTGTTACTTGTATTTCTTTGTTTACTTGTCTTTTTAAAAATTAAGCCGCTATGGGCACCGATTATTTTTGTATTTAAAGTGGCAATTACACCGTTTCTTATTGCATGCTTTATTGCGTATTTATTACATCCTTTAATTGAAAAAATTCATAAAGAAGGGATGCCACGTACACTTGCTATCTTGCTTATTTACATCCTTTTCTTTGGCGGAATTGGTTATGGGATTTATAAAGGAACGCCAGTTGTTATTAAACAGTTACAAGAGATTAATGAACAATTTCCGCAGTTTACAAAAATGTATGATTCTTGGATGGATGGCGTCACAGAACAAACAGCAAATTTCCCATCATTTATTCATGAAAAGGTGAAACAAATTTTTGTTGGTGTAGAAACGAAGATACAATCACTTTTAAATAAAGTGATGAGTACGGCTCGTGGCGTACTGGATTCGTTGCTTATTATTTTCTTAATACCGTTCATTGTATTTTACATATTAAAAGATTACGGTGAATTTTATCACATCTTTTGGAAACTAGTCCCAAGTAAGTGGCGTAGTACAGGGCAAATGCTGGCGAAAGAAATTGATAAGTCACTCGGAAGTTATATTCGAGGACAGTTGTTTGTTTGCTTAGTATTAGGGGGAGTATCTGTTCTTTCCTTTTGGTTTATCGGTATGAAATATCCACTATTACTCGGCATTATTATTGGGGTAACGGATATAATCCCGTACTTCGGTCCTATTTTAGGGGCGATTCCGACATTGATGATTGCGGCAACGGTATCAACGAGTTTACTCATTAAGGCGGGAATTACGATTGCTATTTTGCAGTTTTTAGAAAGTAACATTTTATCACCTTACATCGTTGGTAAGTCACTTCGTATGCATCCTGTTATTATTATGCTTGCATTACTAGTTGGAGGAGAGATAGCTGGGATTGTAGGATTACTAATATCAGTTCCAATTTTAGCGGTTATTCGTACAGTGATTGTTCATGTAAGACCTCTTTGGAAAAAAGAAGATGTGTAATATGAAAGCCCTCAACTTATAAAAGTAGAGGGCTTTCATTATGTAGAGAGTTGCTCGTGTATTTGTTGAACGAGAGAGCTTACATCATTTGTTTGAATATGCTTTATTTTTTTCCATTCATTATCGTACATAAATATAATTTGATTGCTGAAAAGCCGCTTTTGCTCTTTTAGATTAGAAATGTTTGCAAAAGAGTACTCTTCAAATATTGGGTTCTTACTTACATCTGGTCCATAAAAGAAGAGCCGTTTGTTCGTTAAAATTAACAGTCCTGGTCTTGCAACGGAACGATAAATAAATATATCTAATGAACATGCAGTGTAAAATAATATCGTTTCGTCAGTCGTTAATATGTTTTTAGCCTTGTTCAATAAAGTTGTCATTTTGCTCACTCCTTTATTATTGATAATTTAATTATAACAAAAAAAATATTCTGAAAAAAATATAGAGGTAGTACAATTTATTAATAAATGCATAATATATTGAAAGGCTGTTAAGAATGAATAGTAGAATAACTATGGTTAATGCAATATAAATGATTATCTACATTGACAAACTTAAGAGAATTCTATTATATTTAGTCATATAATACATTAAATCAATGACGGAAAAAGTACGTTACAGTCCATTTATAGAGAGAAGCTTCCATATGGCTGAAAGAAGCTTTAAATGAAGGGTAACAGAAAGCTAATCCTGAGAGCAGCTAATCACTGCCGTCTTGCCACGTTACGGCACCATGAGGTGATGAATTGATTGTTATAATAATCAATTCATAATTAGGGTGGTATCGCGAGTTAACTCTCGTCCCTTTTATAGGGGCGGGAGTTTTTTATATTTAAGGAGGAAAATACAATGAAACAACTAACAGGCGCACAAATTCGTCAAATGTTTTTAGACTTTTTCCAAGAAAAAGGACATGCAGTAGAACCTAGTGCATCACTAGTTCCGCATGAAGATCCATCTCTGTTATGGATTAACAGTGGTGTAGCGACATTAAAAAAATATTTTGATGGACGTGTAATCCCGCAAAATCCACGTATTACAAATGCCCAAAAATCAATTCGTACAAACGATATTGAAAATGTAGGGAAAACAGCTCGTCACCATACATTCTTTGAAATGTTAGGAAACTTCTCAATCGGTGATTACTTTAAAGAAGAAGCAATTACTTGGGCTTGGGAATTCTTAACGAGCGACAAATGGATCGGATTCGATAAAGAATTACTATCAGTTACAATCCATCCAGAAGATGAAGAAGCATTCACAATTTGGAATGAAAAAATGGGTGTTCCAAAAGAGCGCATCATCCGTTTAGAAGAAAACTTCTGGGATATCGGTGAAGGACCAAGCGGACCGAATACAGAGATTTTCTATGACCGCGGAGAAGCTTATGGTAATGACTTTAGTGACCCAGAATTATATCCAGGCGGAGAAAACGAGCGTTACTTAGAAGTATGGAACCTTGTATTCTCTCAATTTAACCATAATCCAGACGGTTCATATACACCGCTTCCTAAGAAAAACATCGATACAGGGATGGGTCTAGAGCGTATGACATCTATCGTTCAAGATGTACCTACAAACTTTGATACAGACTTATTCATGCCGATGATTGGCGCAACAGAATCAATTTCTGGTGAGAAGTATCGTAATGGTGACTTAGAAAAAGATATGGCGTTTAAAGTAATTGCTGACCATATCCGTACAGTAACATTTGCTGTAGGTGACGGTGCTCTTCCATCTAACGAAGGCCGTGGTTATGTATTACGTCGTTTATTACGCCGCGCGGTTCGTTATTCGAAAAAATTAAACATCAACCGTCCATTCATGTTTGAATTAGTGCCGGTTGTTGGAGAGGTAATGAAAGACTTCTACCCAGAAGTACTTGAAAAGAAAGATTTCATAGCAAAAGTTGTGAAAAATGAAGAAGAGCGTTTCCATGAAACACTTCATGATGGGGAAGCAATTTTAGCTGAAGTTATCACAAAAGCAAAAGAAGAAAAAACAACTGTTATTTCTGGAGTAGATGCGTTCCGTCTATATGACACATATGGTTTCCCGATTGAATTAACAGAAGAATATGCAGAAGAAGCTGGTATGACAGTTGATCAGGAAGGCTTTGAAAGTGAAATGGAAAAACAACGTGAGCGCGCACGTGCTGCTCGTCAAGACGTTGATTCTATGCAAGTTCAAGGCGGTGTCCTTGGAGAAGTGAAAGTAGCGAGCGAGTTCGTTGGTTACGGTACAGTTGCAACAGAAAGTAACGTTGTTGCACTTGTGAAAAACGGCGAATACACAGATAGCTTACAAGCTGGTGAAGAAGGGCAATTAATGCTTGATGTAACACCATTCTATGCTGAGAGCGGTGGGCAAATTGCAGACCGTGGTTACCTTCTTGCTGACGGCGTGAAAGTACTTGTAAAAGACGTACAAAAAGCACCAAATGGTCAAAACTTACACAAAGTTGTTGTTGAAGAAGGTACATTAACGAAAGATGCGGCTGTGAAAGCTATTATCGACACGAAAAACCGTAGTAGCGTTGTGAAAAACCATACAGCAACTCACTTACTACACCAAGCATTAAAAGACGTACTTGGAACGCATGTTAACCAAGCAGGTTCTCTTGTAACTTCTGAACGTTTACGCTTTGATTTCTCTCACTTCGGTCAAGTACAAGCTGACGAATTAGAAAAAATTGAGCGTATCGTAAACGAGAAAATTTGGGAAAGTATTGATGTTGAGATTTCTCAAAAAGCAATTGAAAAAGCGAAAGAAATGGGCGCAATGGCATTATTCGGTGAAAAATACGGTGATGTTGTACGCGTTGTACAAGTAGGCGATTATAGCTTAGAGCTTTGCGGTGGTTGTCACGTTGATAACACAGCTTCAATTGGTATTTTCAAAATCGTTGCTGAGTCTGGTATCGGTGCAGGAACGCGTCGTATTGAAGCAGTAACTGGTAAATCTGCATACGAATTAATGAACGATCAAGTAGGTTTATTAAAAGAAGCAGCAGGAAAAATGAAAACAAACCCGAAAGATATTTTAACAAGAGTGGATGGTTTATTTGCTGAAGTAAAACAACTTCAAAAAGAAAACGAATCTCTTGCTGCAAAATTAAGCAATATTGAAGCTGGAAACTTAACTGATTCAGTAATGACAGTTGATGGCGTAAACGTATTAGCAGCGAAGGTAAACGTTGCAGATATGAACAACTTACGTACGATGATGGATGACCTGAAAAATAAATTAGAGTCTGCAGTTGTCGTATTAGCGTCTGTAAATGATGATAAAGTAAACATCTTAGCTGGCGTAACGAAAGATTTAATTAGCCAAGGTTACCATGCTGGTAAACTTGTGAAAGAAGTAGCTTCTCGTTGTGGCGGCGGTGGTGGTGGCCGTCCTGACATGGCTCAAGCAGGCGGTAAAAACCCAGCGCAAGTTGAGGAAGCTTTAGCATTTGTACAAGAGTACGTTAAATCTGTTTCAAAATAAAGAGATAGTAGTGTACAATGGTAGGGAGAGGAGAAGTTCTTCTCCCTATACTTACTATATAAGTGAGGTGCTTGAAATGGACGGTTTTGATAAAACAATGAAGTTTAGCATTCAAGATGAAAAACAGAGTGTCCATGTAAATGATGTACTTTTAACTGTGTATGATGCACTTCAAGAAAAAGGCTATAATCCGATTAACCAAATCGTCGGTTATTTATTAAGTGGAGACCCAGCATACATACCTCGCCATAAAGATGCACGAAGCATTATTCGCAAGCTTGAACGTGATGAGTTAATTGAAGAGCTTGTGAAATCGTACTTGAAACATCATCGTGAGGAGTAGTTTATGCGGATATTAGGTTTAGATGTAGGTACAAAAACAGTCGGAGTTGCAATGAGCGACGAAATGGGCTGGACAGCGCAAGGGCTGGAAACAATCAGGATTAACGAAGAACGAGGTCACTTTGGTTTTGATCGTATTTCTGAGTTAGTAAAGCAGTACAATGTGGACAAAATAGTAGTAGGTTTACCTAAAAATATGAATGGTACAATTGGCCCACGTGGTGAAGCGTGCCAGCAATTTGCAGAAAACCTGCGAAATCTGTTACAATTAGAAGTTGTAATGTGGGACGAGCGTTTGTCAACGATGGCAGCGGAACGTCTGCTCATTTCAGCTGATGTGAGTCGTAAGAAGCGAAAACAGGTAATTGATAAGATGGCTGCAGTCGTAATCTTACAAGGATTTTTAGATAGTAAATAAGAGGTGACCAAAATGGAAGAAAATCAAATTACAATTGTAGACGAAAAAGGTAACGAACATTTATGTGAAATTATTTTCACTTTTGATGCTGAAAAATTTGGCAAAAAATCATACGTAGTCTTCTCTCCAATCGGTGAAGTAGACGAAGATGGAGACCAAATTTATGATGCAATGGCTTATGAGCAAAATGAAGAAGAGGGCGGAAGTTTACTTCCAATCGAATCTGAAGAAGAGTGGGAAATGGTACAAGAAATGTTCAACACTCTAGCTGATGAGCAAGAAGCTGAATAATAAGTACTGAAAAGGTGGACGACATATAGTCCACCTTTTTTTATATGTAAAATGAAAGATTTTTTGTCGAAACCGTGTAATCCTTTGTAGTATAATGAGACGGATTGTAGAAAAATAAAATGTCTATCTAAAAAAAAGATAAATAAATTTATTGTGTTTTTATATCGTGTTGTATAGAAAGATATACATACGGTCTACAATTTAATTAAGGAGGAAGAGTGTTGATAGAGAATCAAGTGAAAAAAAAGCGTAGACGTCTTTTTTTATTTTCGATTATTGCACTGCTTTTAGTTTGTGGTTCAGTCTATGCGTATATTTCATCCGCATTAGGACCAGTTGATAGCGGGAATAAAAAAGAGATTGAAGTAGAAATTCCAAAAGGATCATCTACTAGTAAAATTGGTGAGATTTTAGAAGAAAAAGGTGCTGTGAAAAACGGTACAGTTTTTAGTTTTTATACAAAGGCTAAATCTAAAAATTTACAAGCGGGTACATATTTATTAAATCCTTCAATGAGTGCCTCAGATGTTATTGAACAAATGTCATCTGGTAATGTACATCGTCCAGCTCTTTATAAAGTGACGATAAAAGAAGGTGCACAAGTAACTGAAATTGCAGAAACGGTTGCAAACGAATTAAAGTGGAATAAAGATGATGTCGTACGTCAATTAAACGATAAAGCATTTATTCAAAAAATGCAGCAAAAGTATCCGAAGTTGTTAACGGATAAAATCTTTGATAGCAATATTAAATATCCATTAGAAGGTTATTTATATCCTGCGACGTACTCTTTCTATAAAAAAGATACGACGTTAGAAGAAATTGTAATTCCAATGCTTGAGAAAACGAATGCAATCATTGTTCAAAACGAGGCAAAAATGAAAGCGAAAAACTGGGATGTTCATCAGCTTTTAACATTGTCTTCACTTATTGAAGAAGAGGCAACAGGCTTTACAGATCGTCAAAAAATCTCTAGTGTCTTTTATAATCGTTTGGAAAAAGGTATGCCCCTGCAAACTGATCCAACGGTATTATATGCACTTGGAAAGCATAAACAACGTGTATTATACGAAGATTTAAAGGTAAACTCACCGTACAATACGTATGTTGTGAAAGGATTGCCGGTTGGTCCGATCGCAAACTCTGGTAAACATTCAGTGGAAGCGGCGTTAGAGCCTGCACAAACAGATTATTATTATTTCTTAGCTGCACCAACTGGTGAAGTGTACTATGCGAAAACATTGGAAGAGCATAATGCATTAAAGCAAAAATATATTACGAAAAAACAGTGAAATGGGGAGGGATAGCGAAAAATGTCGCACATCCCTCTTTTTTGTGGTAAAATATATCGGGTTAAAAACTGGCAGAAGAATCGTTTTTAATATCAAAACGGGACGTACAAGCTAAGGATGAAGCTGGCTTGTATTTTTATTGCATTCTATGTGTGAAAAGACGTCATAGAGGCACTTCTCCATGTAAATAAGGAGGACCATTATGGAGGATGCAGTTAACGAGTACCTATTATCATTTATTGATCCGAAAGATAAATTAATTCTTGAAATGGAAGATTATGCAAAAGAAAATCATGTGCCGATTATGGATCGACTTGGAATGGAATTTATGTTGCAATTTTTACGTTTAATTGGACCAAAAAGCATTTTAGAGCTTGGTACAGCAATTGGTTATTCTAGTATTCGTATGATGCAAGCTATTCCAAATTCTCGTATTGTGACAGTTGAACGCAATCGCGAGCGATATGAAAAAGCACTTGAATATATAGAACGTTCATCAGTTAAAGAGCGTATTTCTGTTATTTACGGTGATGCGTTAGAAACAGGTGAGCAAGTAGAAGAACATGGAACGTTTGACGTTATTTTTATTGATGCAGCAAAAGGACAATATCGTCGCTTTTTTGACTTATATGAACCGTTATTAAACCCTGGTGGCGTAATTATTTCAGATAATGTTATGTACCATGGCCTTGTAACGACAAAAGAGAAAATTGAAAACAGACGTACACGTGGTTTAATCCGTCGTATTAAGACGTACAATGAATGGCTTATGAACCATGAAGGATATGATACAACGATTTTCCCAATTGGTGATGGAGTAGCTGTTAGTAAAAAGAGAGGGTGACCAAGGTATGAAGAAACCTGAATTGTTAGTAACGCCAAAAGCAGTAGTGGATATCGAACCTCTTGCGAAAGCAGGAGCAGATGCGGTAATGATCGGTGAGCAAAAGTTCGGTTTACGTTTAGCAGGGGAATTTTCACGTGAAGATGTGAAACAAGCTGTGAAGATTGCGCATGAAAATGGTGTGAAAGTATACGTAGCAATGAACGCTATGTTCCACAATGATAAAGTAGACGAATTAACAGATTATGTTGCATTTTTAAACGAAGTAAGTGTAGATGCAATTGTTTTCGGAGACCCAGCAGTATTAATGGCGGTCCGAGAGGTAGCGCCAAATATGCAATTGCACTGGAATACAGAAACAACAGCAACAAACTGGTTTACTTGTAACTACTGGGGACAAAGAGGAGCAAAACGCGCTGTATTAGCTCGTGAGCTTAGCTTAGATGAGATTGTTGAATTAAAAGAAAATGCTGAAGTGGAACTTGAAGTACAAATTCACGGTATGACTTGTATGTTCCAATCGAAGCGTTCCTTAGTAGGAAACTACTTTGAGTATCAAGGACGTAATCTTGACATTGAAAAGAAAAAATATGAAGAGAATATGTTCTTATATGACCCAGAGCGTAACAATAAATATCCAATTTATGAAGATGAAAATGGTACTCACATTATGAGTCCAAACGATATTTGTTTCATCGATGAGTTAGAAGAACTAATTGACGCTGAAGTCGCTAGCTTAAAAGTTGATGGTGTACTAAAAAGCTCTGCATACATTATTGAGGTAACGAAGAAATATCGTAAAGCAATTGATTTATGTGTAGAAGATCGTGATGCGTATTATGACGTGAAAGACGATTTATATAAAGAGATAGAAGAAATGCAACCAGTAAATCGTCCGTTAGATACAGGATTCTTCTTTAAAGAGACGGTTTACTAAACGAGGAGGGTGTAGGAAATGACTGTACAAGAAATTTCACGAGTAATCGATGGCAAACGCGTTATTGTGAAGAAACCTGAACTGTTAATCCCTGCGGGTAACTTAGAAAAATTAAAAGTAGCTATCCATTATGGGGCAGATGCTGTATATTTAGGTGGACAAGAATTTGGTCTTCGTTCGAATGCAGGTAACTTTACACTGGAAGAAATGGCAGAAGGTGTTGAATTTGCAAAGAAATATGGAGCAAAAATATATGTAACAACAAATATCTTTGCACATAATGAAAATATGGACGGGCTAGAGGAATATTTAAAAGGGATTGAAAAAGCTGGCGTAACGGGAATTATCGTTGCTGATCCGCTTATTATTGAGACTTGTAAACGTGTAGCGCCTTCTGTTGAAGTGCATTTAAGTACACAACAATCACTATCCAACTGGAAAGCAGCACAGTATTGGAAAGAAGAAGGTTTACATCGTCTTGTATTAGCTCGTGAAGCAAGCTATGAAGAAATGAAAGAAATTAAAGAAAAAGTGGATATTGAAATTGAAGCATTCGTCCATGGTGCAATGTGTATCGCATATTCAGGCCGATGTACGTTAAGTAACCATATGACAGCACGTGACTCTAACCGTGGTGGTTGTTGTCAATCTTGCCGTTGGGACTATGATTTAGTTCAAACAGTATCACAACATAAAGATGCAAAAGAGCTTCCTCTATTCCAAGAAGAAGATGCTCACTTTGCAATGAGTCCAAAAGATTTAAATTTAATTTTATCAATTCCGAAAATGATTGAAATTGGAATTGATAGCTTAAAAGTTGAAGGACGTATGAAATCAATCCATTACGTAGCAACTGTAGCAACGGTATACCGTAAAGTAATTGATGCGTATTGTGCGGATCCGGATAATTTTGAGTTTAAACAAGAATGGTTAGATGAGCTTGATAAATGTGCAAATCGTGATACAGCTCCCGCATTCTTTGAAGGGGTTCCAGGACATCAAGAGCAAATGTTTGGAAATCATAGTAAGAAAACAACGTATGATTTCGCTGGTTTAGTGTTAGATTATAATGAAGAAACAGGCATCGTAACGATTGAGCAACGTAATCATTTCAAACCAGGACATGAAGTGGAGTTCTTTGGGCCAGAAATAGAAAACTTTACGCAGACGGTGGAGAAAATTTGGGATGAGGATGGAAACGAATTAGATGCAGCGAGACATCCGCTGCAAATCGTGAAATTCAAAGTGGATCAACCAGTGTATGTGAATAATATGATGCGCAAAAGCATACTTCAATAAGAAAGAGTTGATAGTCGAATGGGGACGAATAAGCCTGTTGTAATTGGAATTGCTGGTGGTTCGGGATCAGGTAAAACGAGTGTAACGAAAGCGATTTTTGACCATTTTAAAGGTCATTCTATTTTAATCTTAGAGCAAGATTATTATTACAAAGATCAAAGCCATTTACCAATGGAAGAGCGTTTAAAAACAAATTATGATCATCCGCTTGCGTTTGATAATGATCTGTTAATTGAACATTTGCAGCAGTTACTTGCATATGAGCAAATTGATAAGCCTGTATATGACTATACATTGCATACGCGTTCAGAAGAAGTTATTCCAGTTGAGCCGAAAGATGTAATCATTTTAGAAGGAATTCTTATTTTAGAAGACCCACGTCTTTGTGAGTTAATGGACATTAAGCTATTCGTTGATACAGATGCAGATCTTCGTATTTTACGCCGCATGCAGCGTGATATTAAGGAACGCGGCCGTACGATGGATTCAGTTATTGATCAATACGTAAGTGTTGTACGTCCAATGCACAATCAATTTATTGAGCCTTCTAAGAAATTTGCGGATATTATTATCCCTGAAGGTGGACAAAACCATGTTGCAATTGATATTATGGTGACAAAAATTGCAACAATTCTTGAACAAAAAGTAAATTTGTAATAGCATAGTAAAAGATATACGATAGGAAGGGATTTTTTCCCTTCCTATCGAATACAATGAAACATGCAACCTCATCTATATATAGGTGAGGGCATATTTATATCAACTTTCCATACATATCTTCTTTATATAAAGAGGAATTGGGAATACGGGGTTGTATGTGACAACTCCGCTAGTACAGGCGTGCTAGAAACCTCCGCTATACATATAAGTGGGGGAGTTTTCATATGGAACTCCTCTTTTTTTTCGGGGGATTGGTATATAAAAGGAGTGGAAAATATGGCAACAGAAAAAACATACCCTATGACGCAAGAGGGTAAGCAAAAGCTAGAGAACGAACTTGAAGATTTAAAAACGGTAAAACGTAAAGAGGTTGTAGAGCGAATTAAGATTGCACGTAGCTTCGGAGATCTTTCTGAGAACTCTGAGTACGATGCAGCGAAAGATGAGCAAGCGTTCGTAGAAGGACGTATTACACAATTAGAAAACATGATTCGTAACGCAGTTATCATCACAGATAACGGCGAAGAGTCTACAGTTGTTACATTAGGTAAAACAGTAACATTTAAAGAGTTACCAGGTGGAGATGAAGAATCTTACACAATCGTAGGTAGCGCAGAAGCAGATCCATTTGAAGGAAGAATTTCTAACGATTCTCCAATTGCAAAAAGCTTATTAGGTAAGCAAATTGGTGAGAAGGTAGCAATCCAAACTCCAGGTGGAGAAATGCAAGTAGAGATTATCTCTGTAAAATAATAAAAAATCACTCGTGTAAAAGCGAGTGATTTTTTTATTTGTATAAAAGATGAAACACTCCGTCCAAACTATAATAGACGAGGTGTTTTTTATGAAAATAAAACGGAGAATTACAATTGTTTTAATTTGTTTTATATGTATCATGTTTATTTTACTTTGTCGTTTAATTCAAATACAAATTATAGATACAGAATCATTTACAGATCGTAAGATAAATTTAATTGAAAAAAGTGTTACACAACGGACGCAGTCCATTACGGTAGATGATGGACGAGGCCATTTTATAGATCGGAACGGTAAGGAAATAGGTGAGAAAAAGTATCCTGTTTTAATTATTTTTCCATTTCTACAAATAAAAAATGACATGTTAGAGAAAATTGCGCATATCATTGGTGTGTCGAGACAAGAGATTGAAAGTCAAATGAAAGACAAGAAAAGTGCATTTATCATGCAAAGGGGAAATGGTCCATTTCGCTTGGCACGAGAGCAGATGGAGAAGATAAATCAATTAAATGTATTAGGTATTGTAGCAGCTGAAGTTCGTTTACGACAAACTGGCAGGGTGAATCATTTAATTGGCGATGTGGGGGAGAATGAACGAGAATTTCAAAAACGATACGGAGAAGTAAGAAAAATTTCAAGGCAAACGCCAATTGGTATTTCAGGATTGCAGCAATCATTTGATGAATTTCTTTTGACCGATGGAGAGGCAAAAGTATTGTATCAAGTGGACCGACAAGGGGAACCGATTTTTGGAAAACAAGCAAAATATACTGCTCCTGGAAATCCGTTTTATCCAGTGACGATTCAAACAACTTTACATAACAGGTTACAGCAAAAAGCAGAAGAAGTGCTTGAAGCAAGCGAAATAAAGAAGGGGGGATTAGTATTACTTGATGTAAAGACAAATGAAATTTTAGCGATGGTCAGTAAACCATCTGTGCAGGTGAAGGATGAGCGTTTATATACAACTACACTTGAAAATCAAATGTTGACACCACATTTTCCTGGTTCTGTTTTTAAAACAATAGTTGCAGCGGCAGTGATTGATCAAAATGAAAATGTGTTTAATCGTACATTTAATTGTAATCAAGATTTATATGGTGAAGACCACCCACAGGTTATGATGGGTACACTTAGTTTTAAAGAGAGCTTTGCTAGAAGCTGTAACAGGACATTTTCAGAGTTAGGTAATGAGCTAATACAAAAGGATAAGATGGTGTTAGAAACTTACGTAGCGGCGTTAGGAGCCGCTAGTAAGGTTGGATGGAAAGATTCTGTATTTCATACAACTCATTTTGAGCAAATGCCAGAGGAGAAGAGGGTTACGATTTGGGGTAGTGAAGGAAATAAGAATAGTAAAAAGGCGGTAGCGCAAACAGCAATTGGACAGAAAGATGTACGTATGTCACCTCTAGCGATTGCAAATATGATGGCGACGATTGCTAGAGGTGGAGAAAAGATGGAAGTGAAAGCTGTGGAAAAAATAATGTATAAAAATGGAACGGACTTCTATACATTTGAAGACCATACATTAGGTGGAAAACAGCTTTCCTATGAAACGGTGAAAACATTACAAGAGTTATTAAGGGGCGTTGTAACAACGGAGAAAGGAACAGGAGCAGCATTCAGGTCGTTACCACTAAGTGTTGCCGGAAAATCTGGGACAGCGCAAACAGGAAAAGGGATGAAAGTGAATCGTTGGTTTGCAGGTTATTTTCCATATGAAAATCCAAGATATGCTTTAGTTGTCGTGGATATAGAAACGAATAGCAATGTAAATAAAGTTACACCTATTTTCAAAGCTATCGTAGAATCAATCTATCGATTAGAGAATGAAAAGTAATCTTGCAATTCATAGTGAAATGTTTTCATTTCGTGAAAATATTATTGTAAATGTTCAACCTTTCTAGATTTAATGTTACAATAGCAAGTATGAAAAACTGCATGGAGGTTTGAAGAATGGCAGGAGGATCTAGATTCCAACAGAAACAACAAAAACGTCGTCAAAACGGTGTTTTAAATATTGCAATTGCAATTGTATTAATATTAGTAGCTATTGTATCATATCAATTGTTTGTTCCTGAAAGAAAAGAGCAAGCGTCTTCTAGTGATAAAAAAGTAGCTCAGCAAACAACAAAAGAGAATAAAGCTGAGAAAGCTAAAGGCAAAGAAGAGACGAAGAAGAACGAGCAAGATAAGACAGAGGCTAAGAAGCAGGAAGAAGAAGAGAAGCAAAAGGCTGAGGAAGAACAGAAAAAAGCTGAAGAAGAAGCGAAAGCTAACGAGAAAGCACCAGCTGAAAAAACACAGTCACAGGCAACAGATGCTTATACGAAATCTTCTTGGAAGCCAGTAGGTACAGAGCAAGGTGCAACACCTGCGATGACGTTTAAAAAAGGTACAGCAGATTGGAATGAGATGAATCAAGCGATTTCAGCTGCAATTGACGTTCCAGTAAATCAATTAGTTATCCATAGAATTGGAAATAACGGTAAGAATAAAGCTTACGGTAACGTACAAGATAAACAATCAGGTAAAAAATATTATGTGAATATTGATTGGGTAGAAAATGAGGGCTGGAAACCAGTACTTGTTCAAACTCTAAACTAAAAAAGAGAGGCTCCTTAAGAGCTTCTCTTTTTTAGTTAGCGTAATTTCTTTAATTTAAAATGAACAACCGCGCTATAATATGGTCTTTTGCTTTCGGGATCCATAACCGTTTGATGCGAGATGTGATGAACTTCAAGCATAAGTGCTTTATTATTATCGATTTGTTCGCTAATTTTTCGTTCCAAAGAAGCTAAGTCTCCTGCTTCGAAAAACTCTACTTTATCTTCTAACATTTCAAAGGTAAATGACACGAAGACGACCCCTCTCCTATGTAATCAACTATAGTGTAACAAAGAAAAGAAGGAAATACCATGTACATTTCAATTGACATTTTTAGCAAGAGGGCATATCATACTGATAAAACCGATAAGAAAAAGGGGAATTTTTATGGGGACAGAATTTAATGGTTTATTTGATGAGTGGGCTCATACGTACGACTCATTCGTACAAGGCGAAGATATACAATATAAAGAAGTTTTCGCTCGTTATGAGGATATTCTAGAGGATGTAGTTAACAAGTCATTTGGTAATGTATTAGAATTTGGTGTTGGTACTGGAAATTTAACAAGTAAATTATTACTTGCTGGCCACATAGTTTACGGTATAGAACCGTCACGTGAAATGCGCATGATTGCAAAAGAGAAATTGCCGCAAGAGTTTTCGATTACAGAAGGTGATTTTCTTTCGTTTGAAGTTCCAAATTCAATTGATACCATTGTAAGCACCTATGCATTTCATCATTTAACAGATGATGAAAAAAATGTAGCGATTGCGAACTATAGTCAATTGCTAAACAAAGGTGGTAAAATAGTGTTTGCTGATACGATATTTGCAGATCAAGATGCATATGATAAAACTGTTGAAACAGCAAAACAAAGAGGTTTCCATCAGTTAGCGAACGATTTGCAAACGGAATATTATACACGTATTCCAATCATGCAGTCTATTTTTGAAAACAATGGCTTCCATGTAACGTTTACGAGATTAAATCATTTCGTTTGGGTAATGGAGGCAACTAAGCAATAGAAAGAGGGATTAGATTGAGAATTGCTGTAATTGGAGCAATGGAAGAAGAAGTACGTATTTTACGTGACAAATTAGAACAAGCAGAAACAGAAACGGTTGCGGGTTGTGAATTTACGAAAGGACAATTAGCAGGACATGAAGTAATCTTGTTAAAGTCTGGTATTGGTAAAGTAAATGCAGCGATGTCAACGACAATTTTATTAGAAAGATATAAGCCTGAAAAAGTAATTAATACTGGTTCAGCTGGTGGCTTCCATCATTCTCTAAACGTTGGAGATGTAGTTATTTCAACAGAAGTTCGTCATCATGACGTAGATGTAACAGTATTTAACTATGAGTATGGTCAAGTACCAGGAATGCCGCCTGGATTTAAAGCTGATGAAGCATTAGTTGCATTAGCTGAGAAATGTATGCAGGCAGAAGAAAATATTCAAGTTGTAAAAGGTATGATTGCAACAGGTGATTCATTTATGAGTGATCCGAACCGCGTTGCAGCAATCCGTGATAAATTTGAAGACCTTTATGCAGTAGAAATGGAAGCAGCAGCTGTTGCACAAGTATGCCACCAATATGAAGTTCCGTTTGTTATTATTCGTGCACTTTCTGATATTGCTGGTAAAGAATCAAATGTTTCATTTGATCAATTTTTAGATCAAGCAGCTCTTCATTCTACAAACTTTATCGTAAAAGTATTAGAAGAGTTAAAGTAATGTAACAAAAAGGCAACTGTCTCATATAAAGAAAATACATACAGTTGCCTTTTCTTTATTGGCAAATAAGGGGGAGAACACGATGAATGTATATCGTGGAGTTCATGAGTTGATTGGTCATACACCAATTGTAGAAATTACTCGTTTTTCACTTCCAGAAGGGGTCCGTTTATTTGCAAAGCTTGAATTTTATAACCCAGGTGGAAGCGTTAAGGACCGTTTAGGAAGAGAATTAATCGAAGATGCGCTAGAAAAAGGGCTTGTTACCCAGGGTGGAACAATTATTGAACCAACTGCTGGAAATACTGGTATTGGACTGGCACTTGCAGCGTTACAACATGATTTACGCGTTATTGTTTGTGTACCAGAGAAATTTAGTATTGAAAAACAAGAATTAATGAAAGCACTAGGCGCAACGGTCGTGCATACACCGACTGAGCAAGGAATGACCGGCGCAATTGCAAAAGCAAAAGAATTAGTAAATGAAATACCGAATTCATACTCTCCAAGTCAGTTTGCGAATGAAGCAAACCCGCGTGCTTATTTCAAAACACTAGGTCCTGAACTTTGGTCGGCACTTAACGGAGAGATTAACATATTTGTTGCAGGAGCAGGAACTGGTGGTACATTCATGGGGACTGCATCTTATTTGAAAGAAAAAAATGTAGATATAAAAACGGTTATTGTGGAACCAGAAGGATCCATTTTAAATGGTGGTAAAGCTGGTTCGCATGAAACAGAAGGGATCGGCCTTGAATTCATCCCGCCATTTTTGAAAACATCTTATTTTGATGGAATTCATACAATTTCTGATCGAAATGCATTTTTACGAGTAAAGGAATTAGCGCAAAAAGAAGGACTGCTTGTTGGGAGCTCTTCAGGAGCAGCATTTCATGCAAGTTTACTTGAAGCAGAGCAAGCGGCACCAGGTACAAATATTGTAACGATTTTTCCTGATAGTAGTGAGCGTTATTTAAGTAAAGACATATACAAAGGATGGGAATAAAAAATGAGAGCAAAGACAAAGTTAATTCATGGTATTCGCATAGGAGAACCTTCAACTGGATCTGTAAATGTACCGATTTATCAAACAAGTACGTACAAACAAGAAGCAGTTGGTAAGCATCAAGGATATGAATATTCACGTACAGGCAACCCAACACGTGCAGCTTTAGAAGAAATGATTGCAGTATTAGAAAACGGTCATGCTGGTTTTGCATTTGGTTCAGGAATGGCTGCTATTACAGCTACAATTATGTTGTTCTCAAAAGGTGACCACGTTATTTTAACAGATGATGTGTATGGTGGAACGTACCGCGTTATCACGAAAGTATTAAATCGCTTCGGTATTGAGCATACATTTGTAGATACAACCAACTTAGAGGAAGTTATAGAAGCAATTCGTCCGAATACGAAAGCGATTTATGTGGAAACACCAACGAACCCATTACTGAAAATTACTGATATTAAGAAAATATCTACTCTTGCTAAAGAGAAAGATTTATTAACAATTATCGATAACACATTCATGACGCCATATTGGCAGTCGCCGATTACTTTAGGAGCAGACATTGTACTTCATAGTGCAACGAAATATTTAGGAGGTCATAGTGACGTAGTTGCAGGCCTAGTAGTTGTAAATAGCCCGCAATTAGCAGAAGACCTTCACTTTGTACAAAACTCAACAGGAGGCATTCTTGGCCCACAAGATAGCTTCTTACTACTTCGTGGTTTAAAAACATTAGGAATTCGAATGGAAGAGCATGAAACGAATTCACGCGCAATTGCCGAGTTTTTAAATAACCATCCAAAAGTAAATAAAGTATATTACCCAGGTCTTGCATCACATCAAAACCATGAACTAGCGACAGAACAAGCAAATGGATTTGGTGCTATTATCTCATTTGATGTAGATAGCGAAGAAACATTAAATAAAGTACTTGAGAAATTACAATACTTTACACTTGCTGAAAGTTTAGGAGCAGTAGAAAGTTTAATTTCTATTCCATCTCAAATGACACATGCATCAATCCCAGCAGATCGTCGTAAAGAGCTAGGAATTACAGATACATTAATTCGAATTTCTGTCGGTATTGAAGATGGTGAAGATTTAATTGAAGATTTAGCACAAGCACTAGCATAATAAAAATGCACTGCTCATATAGGCAGTGCATTTTTATTACATCACTTTTGTGAAATGTTTCACAAAATAGACATACACAAATGAAATTATTTCATGTATATTAAATTCATGAAATGTTAATCACGAACAAACTTGTGAAACGTTTCACAAACAATGAGGTTCATGTAGGAAAGCAACTCTATTTTTTTTGCGCTAATCGGGACTTATTATGACCTATAGGGTCTTATTTAGTCCATAATAGCAGAATAGGAGGAATTTACATGGTAGTCAAAGAGAAAGTTGTAAATGAAATGCAGGAAGTAAAAGAGATGATTGATACGTTAGTGAATAACGGTCGAAAGGCTTTACAAGCATTAGAAAGTTTTACACAAGAGCAAATTGACAACATTGTTCACGAAATGGCATTAGCAGGTGTGGATCAACATATGCCACTTGCAAAGTTGGCTGTTGAAGAAACAGGTCGTGGTGTATATGAAGATAAATGTATTAAAAATATTTTTGCTACTGAATATATTTGGCATAGCATAAAAAAAGATAAAACAGTAGGGATTATCCACGAAGATCCTCATGAAGAAATAATAGAAATTGCGGAACCTGTCGGTGTAGTAGCTGGGGTAACGCCAGTAACGAATCCAACGTCGACAACAATGTTTAAAGCATTGATCGCGATAAAAACGAGAAATCCAATTATTTTCGCATTTCATCCTTCAGCACAAAGCTGTTCCATTGCAGCAGCGAAAACAGTATATGACGCTGCGGTGAAGGCCGGGGCACCAAAACATTGTATTCAGTGGATTGAAAGACCTTCTGTCGAAGCAACGAAACAATTAATGAACCATGAAGGGGTTGCACTTGTTTTGGCCACTGGAGGAGCAGGTATGGTGAAATCAGCTTATTCTACTGGAAAACCAGCGCTAGGTGTAGGTCCTGGTAATGTACCATGCTATATAGAGAAATCAGCGCATATAAAACGAGCTGTTAATGATTTAATTTTATCAAAAACATTTGATAACGGTATGATTTGTGCATCAGAACAAGCAATCATTGTAGATAAGGAAATTTATGATGATGTGAAAAAAGAAATGATTGCAAACAATTGTTACTTTGTAACAGAAGAAGAGAGAAGAAAATTAGAAAAGCTTGTTATTAATGAAAATACATGTGCAGTCAATAGTGATATTGTAGGGAAATCAGCACAGTACATTGCCGCATTAGTTGGAATTACTGTGCCTGAAAATACAAAAATGCTTGTAGCTGAAATACAAGGTATCGGAGCAGCATATCCACTATCTCGTGAGAAACTGAGTCCAGTATTAGCTTGTGTAAAAGCAAATTCACTAGAAGAGGGACTTACATATTGCGAAGACATGTTAGACCTCGGTGGTTTAGGACATTCAGCAGTCATTCATTCTACAAATAAAGAAGTACAAAAACAATTTGGATTACGTATGAAAGCTTGCCGTCTTATTGTAAACGCCCCTTCATCACAAGGTGGAATCGGTGACATATATAATGGATTTATTCCATCACTTACGCTTGGTTGCGGCTCGTATGGGAAAAACTCAGTTTCTCAAAACGTAACAGCGACGCATTTATTAAATATAAAAAGGTTGGCAAATAGAAAAAAGAATATGCAGTGGTTTAAATTACCACCAAAAATTTATTTTGAAAAACATGCGACAGCATATTTAGCAAATATGCCTAACATTTCACACGCATTTATTGTAACGGATCCAGGAATGGTTGAGCACGGATATGTAGATACGGTTACGCATTATTTACGTAAACATGCAAATGATGTAAAAGTCGAAGTTTTCTTTGAGGTCGAGCCAGATCCATCAGATGAAACTGTGTTTAAAGGTGCGGAAATGATGAGAAGTTTTAAGCCAGATGTAATTATCGCACTTGGTGGTGGTTCAGCTATGGATGCAGCGAAAGGGATGTGGCTTTTCTATGAGCACCCAGAAACAACATTCTATGGAATTAAACAGAAGTTTTTAGATATAAGAAAACGTACATGTAAATATCCGGAATTAGGAAGTAAGGCGCAGTTTGTTGCCATTCCAACAACATCAGGAACAGGATCAGAAGTGACACCATTTGCGGTTATTACAGATAAGAAAAATAATATAAAGTATCCGCTCGCGGATTATGAATTAACACCAGATGTAGCAATTGTTGATCCACAGTTTGTAATGACAGTACCACCACATGTAACAGCAGACACTGGGATGGACGTATTAACGCATGCAATCGAGGCGTATGTGTCTGTTCTAGCAAATGACTATACAGATGGATTAGCATTAAAGGCCATTGATCTCGTATTTAAATATTTACCAAGAGCATTTAAAGATGGAAATGACGAAGAAGCACGAGAAAAAATGCATAATGCTTCTGCAATCGCAGGGATGGCATTTGCAAATGCTTTCCTAGGCATTAATCACAGCTTAGCACATAAAATTGGACCAGAATTTCACATTCCGCATGGGCGTGCGAATGCAATTCTTATGCCGCACGTAGTTCGCTATAATGCTATTAAGCCAAGAAAACACGCATTGTTCCCAAAATATGAGCACTTTGTAGCTGATGAACGCTATGCACATATCGCGAGAATGCTCGGGCTTCCAGCAGGCTCGACAGCAGAAGGTGTGGAATCACTCGTCCAAGCAATTATTGAGCTTGGAAAAAGCTTAAATATAAATATGAGTATTGCAGGACAAGGAGTTGCTAAAGACCAATTTGAAGAGGTTGTTGGATTATTAGCAGAAAGAGCTTTTGAAGATCAATGTACAACAGCTAATCCAAAATTACCTCTCATTTCAGAGCTGAAAGAAATTTATATGGAAGCATATAAAGGTGAGTAATGGTTATGAAAGGGTCGCAATAAAGCGGCTCTTTTTCTTTTGGAAAACATCTCCCAGAATGGCTGTATTTACTGGTCTTTAAGTTTAATAGAATATGATACAGTGAAATGGAGGAGTGAGAATATAATGAAAGAATTACAAGGGAAAATAGAAGATTATACTCGGTTCGGACAAATTCTTCTCGCTGTAAGTACATTGTTAATGGTTGGCTTATTGATTCCGAATGGAGCAAAAGAAACAATACAATCTTTTGTTATGATGGGGAGCACCATTATATTTTTAAGTTTATCATTCTTTTTCTTTCAGCGTGTGAAAGTGATGCGAGATCAGTTAGAGGGAAATGAATGTGAGTAATATTATGAAATAGAGCACTACAAAAAGAACGAATCTTTTTGTAGTGCTTTTTGTTTTTGTAAAAAATGTATGCGGTTTATATTGACAATGATAATCCTTATCAATTAAAGTAGAATAGTAGTTAATGATTATCATTATCAGTTAGAGGTGAAAGAATGAAAAAATCTATTACGCTATTCACAGCGATTTTATCTATTTTTTTCTTGTTAATAGGTTGCAATGCAAAGGGAGACGAAAAAGCATCTGCAACAAAAACAGAAAAAGGAAAAGAGAAAATCGAAGTTACCGACCTATCAGGAAGAAAGGTAACATTCGATAAAGTGCCAGAGAGTTTTGCAACATTAAGTATGGGAGACATGAATATTATTCATGCTTTAGGCGGAAAAATAGTAGGTCGTCCGGATGCAAAAATAACTCTTCCAGAGGATGTAAAGAAAGTACAAGTAATCGGGAATGCACATCAACCGAATTTTGAGCAAATCGCTAGTTTAAAACCGGATGTACTTATTGCTAACAATGGGTTTCAAAAGAATGTTCCAACGGTTGAAGGACAAGGAACGAAAGTAATGATTTCTTCTGCGAATTCTGTACAAGATATTCAAAAGAATATTGAACTATATGGAACGATAATGAAGAAAGAAGATAAAGCAAAAGAACTTAATCAAAAAATTAATGATCAAATGAAGACATATGAGAAAAAGAGTGATGTGAAAGCACTGTTAGTATACGGAGCACCAGGTACTTATTTAGCAGCATTACCAACATCTTTATCAGGTAATATTTTAGAAAAAACAGGCGGAAAAAATATTGCAGCTGATTTTCCGGAAATGAAGGAATATCCGCAATATGCGCAGCTAAGTGTAGAACGTATTATTGAGGCAAATCCAGATGTGATTTATTTAATTACACATGGAGATCCAAATAGCGTTAAAAAAGCATTTGAAGGTGAAATGATGAAAAATGAAGCGTGGAAAAATTTAGATGCAGTAAAACAAAATCGTGTAGTTATTTTGCCACCAGACTTATTTGGATCAAATCCTGGAACAAAAGTTACAGAAGCAATGGACTTTATGTATAAAAGTATACAAGATGTAAGGAAATGATAAGTATGGAAAGTAGTGAAGTAGTAAGGGAAAAGGAACATCCTTTTGCGAAAAAAAGATGGATAATAGCAGTTACTTTAGTTGTATTAACGATTCTAGGTCTTTTTTATGGTCTTTTCGCAGGAAGCCTATCCTTTTCTTTACGAGAAATTCTAACAGGGATACAAGATGAAGGTTCGACGGTTCATCGAATTGTATGGGACCTTCGTATACCGAGAGTGCTCGTTGGATTTATAGTAGGAACATGTTTAGCAGCATCTGGTGCACTGCTGCAAGGGGTTATGAGAAATCCTCTTGCAGACCCTGGTATTATCGGGGTTTCATCTGGAGCAGGCCTTGTAGCAATTGTAATTATGATTTTATTCCCTCAGCATATGGCATTTTTACCGCTCGGGGCGTTTATAGGAGCTTTCATAACGGCGATGGTCATTTATGCTTTATCATGGCAAAAAGGGGCGCCGCCTTCAAGGATTGTCTTAGTAGGTGTATCAATCAATGCATTAATTGGTGCAGCGACGTCAGCGTTAATGTTATTACATAGTGACAAAGTACAATCGGTGTTACCCTGGTTAGCAGGTGGCATTGGTGGTGTAAGTTGGGCGCATTTAAACATGATTATTTATTATGCAATATTCGCTATTATATTAGCCTTCTTTGGTATAAAGCATATTCGAGTATTAATGCTTGGAGATGAAATGGCGAAATTATTAGGTCATAACGTGGAGAAAAGCCGGTTTTATTTAATAGTAGTAAGTACACTATTAGCTGGAATTGCAGTTAGTGTTTCTGGTCTTATTGGATTTGTCGGACTTGTTGTACCACATATGTTACGTTTATTAGTTGGAAATGACTATAAATATTTACTGCCATTATCATGCCTTGGCGGAGGTATATTACTTGTTTTCGCGGATGCGATAGCTCGAAGTTGGTTCGATCCAATTGAATTGCCTGTTGGTATTTTATTATCCTTCTTAGGCGGTCCGTTCTTCTTATATTTAATTCATAGAGGAGGAAGGCAACGTGATTTCCGTTAATAAAGTGTTTTACGCACATTCTGAAAGATTTCAAATGCAAAATATGAATGTACATATTAAAGCTGGAGAGGTCGTTAGTTTAATTGGACCGAATGGATCGGGGAAATCTACTTTGCTTCGTTTAATGGCAAGACTACTTAAACAAAGCGAAGGGGATATCATTTTAGATGGAAAAAGTATTCATACGATGAAAAGTGCCGATGTAGCGAAGCAATTAGCGATGTTACCACAAATGCATGATCATAAATTAGATTTAACAGTGAAAGAATTAATCGAATTTGGAAGGGGACCTCATAAATCATGGAGAGATCGCTTAAATAAAGACGATGAAGAAATTGTTGATTGGGCATTGTCTGTTACAAATCTTGAAGGATATGAATATCGTCTTTTACAATCTTTATCAGGAGGAGAAAGACAACGTGCCTGGATTGCAATGACGCTAGCACAACGTACAAATGTCTTATTATTAGATGAGCCAACAACCTTTTTAGATATCGTTCATCAGTTGGAAGTAATGGAACTTGTGAAACGGTTAAACGAGGAGTTTGGCATGACAATTGTAATGGTTTTACATGATATTAATCAAGCGGCTCAATATAGTGATCGTTTACTCGTATTAAAGCGAGGGCAGCTTCAGTATGACGGTATACCAGAAGAAGTGTTATGTCATGAAATGTTTCAACGTGTGTTCGGCATAGAGGTAGATATTTTTCAAGGAAGTGACAAGCCATTTTTTACACCAAAACGAATTTCTAAAAAAGGAGGAGCAAGATGCGAACAGAAGAATGTATTACCACTGAGTTAGTAAGAGAATTTGTTATGGCAGCTCACGGAGATTTAGAAAAAGTACAAGAACTGTTGGCTGAATCGCCAAGCTTACTTCATGCCTCTTACAATTGGGGCGGATCAGATTGGGAAAGTGCGTTAGGAGCGGCGGCACATGTAGGTCGTAAAGATATTGCTCTCTATTTACTAGAAAAGGGTGCTCGAATGGACATTTTTGCGGCCGCGATGCTTGGAGAATTAGAAGTTGTACAAGCTATTTTAGTAGCACAACCAGAGGCATTGCGTGCATCGGGTCCACATGGTATTTCCCTTCTTCAACATGCACGAATGGGTGGAGAACAAGCACAGCGTGTATTTGAGTACTTAACGGTGATCTCTTAATGACCGCAAAGGTTCTTATGTGCGGTAAACTTTTCACTTTCATATAATTGAAAAGTTTACCGCCCGTTAGAACGGGATAAGTATCTAGTATATTTGAAAATCCTACACCCCCTCAATTGTAGTTTTCTTTATGCTAGTTATGATATGGATGCAGTAGACAATATTTGTCTACTGCCTTTTTTAGATTCTTGGGAGATTGAATATTCTGTATTTTATTCTTGGTTCATTTATAATAGATAGTAACATTTTAGTATACATACAAAACATGATCGTGTAGTTAAGTACAAATTCGTGGGAAGGAGTGCAGAGATGTTTCATACAGATCATTTACAAATTCGCAAATATACAATGGATGACTTGCAGTTCTATGCTTCGCTATGGGGAAATGAGAAGGTAATGCGCTATATTGGAAATGGGACGTTAAAAACATATATGCAATGTAAAAAAAGTTTGGAGGAGTGGGTGATTCCTAGCTATAAAAACGGTCTTGGTTTATTTGTATTGATTGAAAAGGAAACGGGAATACGAATTGGTCATGCAGGGTTAGTAAAGCAGCAGATAGATGGAAAAGAAGAAATTGAAATTGGTTATTGGTTATTACCTCAGTATTGGGGAAAAGGGTATGCGAAAGAAGCAGCGGCAGCATTTCGAGACTATGGTTTCCGAGCGTTACGAATGAATAAATTAATTTCTCTTATTAATCCGGATCACCCCGCCTCAATCTTTGTTGCTAGAAAAACAGGGCTTAGTTATGAGAAAACAACTTCATTTCATGGGATGGACGTTCTTGTTTATTCCATTAAACGCGTTGGATGAAAAAAGGTAAATTTCATCTTTTGAAGAATGGTATATAAAAATAAAGGGGGGATTACATGTATATTTATCATAATGGCCTTATTATTCGTGAGGGAACGAATGGTGTGCCAGCATATGCAATTAAAACTTTATTCGAAGATGCTGGTTGGGGTAATGATAATATCCCTTCTTGGCAAATTGAAAAATTCACGATAGCATTTGAAAATTCAACATGGGCATTCACAATTTGGGATGAAGAAGAGATGATTGCGATGGTTAGAGTCATTTCTGATGGAATCATGATCGCGAACATAGTAAATTTAGTTGTGAAATGTGAATATAGAGGGAAGGGGTTAGGTAAGAAACTTGTCGCTCTTTGTTTGCAAAAGTTGCCACATGGAGACTGGTTTGCACATACATCTGCGAGTAATTTTGATTTTTATAGAAGTTGTGGTTTTGAGGTGAGAGAGTTATCGAGAAATGGAACATGTGCGTACTACGGGTATCAAGTAGCAAAAAAAGATGGGCACCGATAAAAGTAAGATGGTGTAGAAAAAGGATCGCTATTTTAATAATAGAAACTGAACTGAGACTCATTTTATGATAAAATAAAAGAAAATTCTGTTTATTAAACGGGGGATAAAAATGAATGTAAAAGTTGGGGATGTATTTAAATACGAAAGAAGATTTACTGAGGAAGAGGTTTTTGAATTTGCAAATATTACAGGAGATAAAGGTAGGCATCATATGGAATATGATGAAAAAGGACGTTTAATGGTTCATGGTTTATTAACCGCTAGTATTGGAACAAAAGTAGGAGAAGAATTACATTACATAGCAAGAGAATTAGTAAGTGAGTTTATTAGACCGGTTTTTACAGGAGATACGATCACTTGTGAACTAACTTTGACAAATATTGAACAGATGGAAGGATATAAAAAGGTTTCAATCGAGTCAGTTTATCGCAATCAACATGAAAAAACTGTACTAGTTGGGACAAGTTATGGCGTTATAAGGGGATAAAAAAGAAGCCTGATTTACAGGCTTCTTTTTTATTTAATAAACACGTTTTCGATTTTCTGCATGACTAGAGATGAGTAATAATGCAGTTTCTTCTCCTATATTACGAACGATATGAGGAACACATGCATTCCAAGAGAAAGAATCACCCTCTTCTACAATTGCAATATCTTCTCCATGTTGAACTTCTAGTTTTCCGCGTAATACAAGGTGACATTCTTCCCCTTCATGGGCATTTGGTATATTTTCTTTCGGAAACCCAGCAGGAATTTCCACGAGGTTTAGGCGGAGGCCACCTTGCTCTGCAACATGTTCAATTCTTTGTTCATCTTTTCCGTATACACTGTATTTACGCTCTACCTTTTTAACAACTTTCAACCGATCTTTTTGTTCTAATAATAAATAGGGAAGGGGAACGTTTAAAAAATTGGAGATTGTTTCTAAAGTTGAGATAGATGGTGATGTTTTATTATTTTCAACCTGACTCATAAATCCTTTAGAAAGACCTGTTCCCTCACAAATTTGTGCGATTGTTATGCCTCTACGTTGACGAATTTCACGTATTGCAGAACCAATATTCATAAAATCAAGCTCCTTTTTGTAAACAACTATTTGTATCATAGCAAAAAAAATATATTTTTTCCCAGTGAAAATGAATTGACGAATAAAAAAAATTAGTGTATGTTTTGTAATGTAAATAAAAGTTTTGTATAAGAAAACTATAAAGGAGAGAATGAAATGAATCAACATATCGGTAACTTAATTATTCGTATCGTGTTAGGGGTAACATTCTTTATGCACGGTTTAACAAAATTCCAATCGGGGATTGACAATATTGCAGGGTGGTTTACAAGCATTGGTTTACCAGGAGGTCTTGCATACGGTGTAGCAACAGCGGAAGTAGTTGGTGGTATATTGTTAATTCTAGGTTTAGGTGTAAGATATATTGGATTATTATTTGCACTTGTAATGGTTGGAGCAATTGTAAAAGTAAAATGGTCAGCTGGTTTATTAGGAGATGGAAAAAATCCTGGCTTCGAATTAGAACTTGCATTGTTAGCAATGGGTGCGTACTTATTTGTTGCGAAAGCAGACGGTTTTGTAGATAATTTCTTAAAAGAGAGAATGTTAAAGAAGAACTAAATTAAATGGGGGGCTAACAAGATGAGTTTTCAACTTCATCCCGACACAACACTTGATGTTGTTCATTTATATGTATCAAATATAAAGAAATCACTAGAGTTTTATACAGAAGTACTAAGTATGAAAGTACTAAAAGAAGATGAAATGGTTGTTACATTTGGCAATGAAAATAACGAACCACTCCTTATCATTGAAGAAAAGAAAGAAGCTCTACCAAAGCAAAGAGGGAGAACGGGGTTATATCATTACGCAATCTTATTACCAAGCAGACAGGATTTAGCGAATATTCTTCGTCATCTTGTAGAAATGGTATATCCACTGCACGGCGGAGCCGACCATTACTTTAGTGAGGCCCTTTATTTAGCTGATCCAGATGGAAACGGGATTGAAATTTATCATGATCGCCAAAAAGAAGTTTGGCGTGATGAGAATGGAGAACTACCATTTGTTAGTAACCCGTTAGCTGGTGAAGAACTATTACAGCAAGGAAGTACATGGAATGGATTTCCGGCGGGTACTGTGATGGGACATATTCATCTCCATGTAGCTGATTTGGAAGAAGCGAAACGTTTCTATGTGGATGGTCTTGGTTTTGAAGTAACAATCCCAGCTCGTAATGGAGCGTTGTTCGTATCGGCAGGTGGCTATCATCACCATATCGGTTTAAATACGTGGCAAGGTGAAGAAATACCGCCGCAAATGCCAAATTCCGTCGGCTTGAAATATTTCACAATTGTACTAGCGGATGAAAAACAAAAAGAGCAAGTATGTGAAAGCTTAAAAAATATTGGCAAAGTCGCTACGTACAAAGATGGAATATTACAAGCCCAGGATCCATTTGGACATTGTATTCATTTCAAAATAAAAGGAGAAGCCTAAAAAAGGCTTCTCTTTTTTTACTTTCTTATAATTGCTTTTTCGTTTTGTAAAAATAGTTCATCAAACTGCTTTGCAAGCTCAAAATCTAGTTTCGTTAAACCTTTTGCATTCCAAGATGACAAAGTAATAATGACTGCTTTATACTGGATAAGGATAAATGGATGGTGATTACGTTCTTCTGATAGTTTGGCGGCTTCAGAGACAAATTCGACTCCTTTTAAATAGTCGGAAAACATATATTTTCGTTCAATCCATTTTTCATCTTTTATCATCCATTTATCCACCTTTAATAATTCCCCTTGAACTTCTTCTTCAGTTAATCGTAGCATCATTTTTCACATCCTTTACATGCAGTAGTGCAAGACCATTGTTAATAAGGCGTGTTACAGCTTCGTCAGTTGTGAAAGTAGAAAGTTGTTGTAATAATGCTGCTGATGTTTCGTGTCCTTTGTTATGCTCTAAAAGTAATTCTAATATTTCAAGGCGAAGCAGCCATTCTTTCGGATAAAATTTATTTAATACCTCTTGAATTGCTACTAATTGATCGACATGTGCGTCGTGTAAAATACCTCCACCTCGAATATCACGAACTGTTTGATACATACGATCCAGCTCAGTTAATGCAAGAGGTGCTGGAGTTTCCTCTGTTTCTTCATCAATTGGGAAAAATGATGCTGCATCTGCGGCACCTGGGAATACGGAAGTAATTGTTGAACCAACAGCCATATCAAATGCGCCCCATGAAGCATCAAATAAAACACGGTCGTTATAAGTAACTGTGCAATTGATAAAGGAAATAAGCGCAATTTTCTTATTGTTTTTTACAATATCTGTTACTTTTCCTTTTACATGAATACCACTTGCAAAAGTGAATGCTGCTTCATTTCCGATTGTAATTCCTAATGATTGTAGTTGTTCATCTGTACAATTTTCTAATGCAATATTTTCAGTGAGTAATCCAATTGGTGTTCCAAAGCCGTCACTGTGTACAGACGTAGAATGATTCGCTAGCTGTTTATTGTGAATTGCTAATGCTGTTGGTGAATTTGTTCGCATGTAAATCACTTTACCTGCATCGTTTTCAATTGTCTCGCTGAATGTACCTGTAATCTGTAATCCACTAGTTAGTTCAGCAGTTGCATAGTTTTCAGAGCGAATCGCTTTTTCTAAACCTTCCTTTCCACCTGTTTTAAAGGCCATCGTTTCAGCAAATGTCTCAAGTGCTTCAGTCAGCTCTTCAAATGATTCACAAACAAATAGTTGAGGTTGCATTTTTGTTACGTCATAAGTTGTTCCAGTACATGCTTCTATAGAAAATGGAACCTTTTCTACAGCGTCTGTTAAGCAATGTTTGCTTTCGCCAACAGAGGAAAGGAGACCAGCGCCATATATTTTTGGAGCGTCTATACTTCCGATTAAGCCATATTCTACTGTCCACCAGAAAAGACGCGAAATTTGTTCCGCTTCTGATAAGCCAGAAACTAAGTTTTGTTTTTCAATTACATTATTTTCAGCAGCTGTAACTTCATCAGGCGTAGAAGTAGGGCTTTCTTTTACAATCGTTAATGTACGAACAGCTTCGAATGCATCATGTTCTTCTTTTGTAGAGAAAGCTTTTGCACCAATTTGCCCAAATCGTTTCACATATTTTGCATATGTAGGATCAAGTAAAATAGGTGCGTGTCCTGCTGCTTCGTGTACGATATCTGGAGCAGGTGTATACTCGATGTTTTCTACTTTGCGAATATCTGTTGCGATTGGTAATAATCCGTGTCCTTGAAAATCAAAGAAGGCTACGCCAGGAATAAGCCCGTCAATCGTTACAGCACCCCAGCCGCTTGGTGCTAAACACTCATTCATTTCTTCTACCTTTGGAATTGCATCTATATTAATACCAGATGATTGTAATCCGTTCACATAGGCTGGATGAGCAACGTCTTTTAAGAAACTATGATTTTGTCTCATAATGTAACGCCACACAGCGTGATTCACCGGTGTGTATTGATCATAATGCTGCGTGGATACGAATGGTTTTAAATGTGATGGAATTTCTGTTTTCTTTGTCATTTAGACATCCTCCTTTTTTTAAATAAAATTAAGTATCGGTTTTGTATAGCTTGTATCACCCCCTTTCAAAATTGTAAGCGCTTATAAAATTTTATCATAAGATTCGGAATTATTTAACATTTGTTTCTGTGAGAAATAGAAAAAGCCCCTATCGGAAAATCCGATAGGGGCGAAAGAATCGCGGTACCACCCTATTTGTAAGTGAAAATATACTTACATCTCAATTAATGATAACGGAAAAACTCCGTCTTTTCCTTCATGCCTATAAGCACTACGAAAAAGAAGCTCCAGAATTGTAATTCATACTTATATATGTGCTAATTTCCACCGACCATTAGCTCTCTGTAACAGGGATATAAGATACTACTGCGATTCTTTCAACGCGTATATTATGAAATTATGTAAAAGGATGGACGCAAAAAAGTCCCTATCGGAAAATCCGATAGGGACGATAAAAATCGCGGTACCACCCTATTTGTAAACAAGTAATTGTTTACCACTCACTTTAAGATAACGGAAAAATCCGTCTTTCTCTTCATGCATAAAAAGCATTACGGGAAAGAAGCTCCAGAATTGTAATTCACGCTTGTATATGTACTGATTCGCACCAACCATCAGTTCTCTGAGACAGGGATATAAGTCGCTACTAGTATTCCTTCAAAGCCGATATATAATTCGTTCAACTAAACTATGTTTTGTATTATAAAACTATATTTAAAAAATTGTCAACAATAATTTTTTATTTTACATTTAAATCAACATTTAAATTAGATGTATTTCCAGCTGCATCTGTTGCTACAATGTGAATTGTATTCTTTCCTTGTTGTAATTGATTACGATCGAAATAAATTTCGTAGTTTTTCTCCCATGTGTTTAAGAATGCACTCTCCCATACACCATTTCCGTTAATCTCATATTGTATTCCCACTGGAATACCAGGTGCAATCCAACCAGATTCTGTCATCCAATCTAGTAGAATATCATCAACGTTTCCTCTAATAATAAGATTTTCTTGATCAATTTCGTGAGTTAACTTAGGTGCTGTTCGATCGATAAATACAGCTCCTGTTTGCTTTGTTTCTCCACCAGAGTTAGAAGCAACGGCTTCGATTTGGTATAAGCCATCAGGCAACGGAGATCCGTCTGCTCTTGTACCATTCCATTTGAAAGATTTATAACCTGGTGTTTCGTTTTTACCTTGATATACCTTACCTTGATATGTCACACGGTCTTTCGTGATTAAATTGGCATGAAACGCTATATCTTCAACTGGTGTAACTAAATAGTAATTGATTAGGTTGTCATCTAATATTTTGTCATTATTTGGACTGAAAGTAGAATTAACGATTTCAAGGCCATCAATACGCTTGTATTCTTTCGGATCGATGCTAAATGTAAATGGAATACGCATTTCTTCCGTTTTCCCTTGCTCTTTTACATACAGATTCCCTGTATATACGCCTTGCGGTAAGGAGCTATCTACAGTAATAGTAAAAGGTTTTTCAATGTTACTATTCGGTTTCATACTAATAGAAGAAGGGAAAGAAGTTTGGATTTTTGTTTTTGTATCTAGTAATTCAATACGAGTTGAAAAGTTTTTCTTTTTGTTAGAAAGATTTTGTAACGTAATATTTTGTGTTAGTTTCACTTTACCGCTATTTGGTTTAATAAGACCGAAACTTACATTGTTCGGTTTCACTAACGCATCCGTTTGAGCTGCTTTCGGAATGTTAATTAAACCTGATCCTTGTGCCATAACAGGATATGTATTTTCATTGACATCCTTTAATGTTTTTGCAGTGTTGGCAAGAGCAGATTTCAATTGTTCTGTCGTCCAATCAGGATGCATTTGACGTAGTAAGGCAACGGCTCCTGCTACTTGTGGCGCAGCCATACTTGTTCCGTTGTGAGATTCATAGCCACCCCTTGGTACCGTACTAGTAATTTGTACTCCAGGTGCAACAACATCAGGTTTTATGAGCCAACTTCCTTGTGATGGTCCTCTGGAACTAAAGTTACCAATAAGTTCTGTTTTGTTCGGTTGTCCAATTTTTATATTTTTCTTTCTTTTTGTAATTAAATTTTTCAACTCTTCACCATTTGTATTTGATAGTTGCATAACTGGAAGAGCTATCTCTTCACGGCCAAAATATTCAGGCATAATATTAATTTCTTTTTCATTAGAAATTAGTAGCACCCCGATAGCTCCAGCTTGTTTCGCTTGTTCTGCCTTTACTAACGTGCTTGAAGTTCCTTGTAAAACAAGGACGAACTTCCCTTTCACATCTTGTTTAGCGTAATCACTTGAATTACCGTAGCCAACATAGACAAGCTGAGCATCGTTTCCTACTTGGAAATCTGCTTTTGATAACGGTAATCCTTGGTAAGATTTATTAGAACCAGCTACTTGGAATGCTGGGAACGGAATAGAAACAGTTGATGCGCCAACAGAGATGACACTACGTGCGTTACCAGGAGCATCAACAGACCAAGGTTTTGGTCCATCATTTCCATTTGAAACAACTGCAGTAACACCAAGTTTTGCTGCGCGTTCTAACGTCATTGTTACAGGTTGATCAGGGACATTCAAATCTTGACCGAGAGATAAATTTAAAACGTCAGCACCATCTTGAATAGCGCGCTCAATACCTTGAATAATATCATCGGTCGTACCAGTTCCACCATCGTTCATGACACGGTAAGCGAGTATAGAAGCATTCGGAGCAACGCCTTTAATTTTTCCGTTACCAGCAATAATACCAGCTACATGAGTACCGTGTACGTTACCATCCATCGGATCGTTATCCTCATCGACTGTATCGTATCCACCGATATAGTTTGCTTGTAAGTCGGGGTGTGTGTAGTCTACGCCAGAATCAATAATAGCGACTTTCATACCTTTTCCATCAAGCGGTTTGCCAGATGGATCTTTTAAATTCCATGCTTCAGGTGCACCGATTGTCGGTCCGCCAATATTTGGCGCTTCTTCTTTAGTAGCGCTTTTTGCTGTTTCATGCAATTTATATGTTAAGTTCGGATAAACAGCTTTTACTTCGGGTAAAGAAGCTAAAGCAGCAACTTGATCTCCTGGGATAGAAATAGAGAATCCAGAAAATAATGTGCTATACGTTTCTTTTATCTTTGCTTTTGGTGCTTTTTCTCTAATTTTCTTTGTTGTATCCTCTTGCGCCTTTTTTAGTTGTGCATGGTATGATTGCACATTTCCATTTTTTAAATCTGGAGCATGCTGAATGTTACTTTGTGAAGCGAGCGGAGCATGTTGCAATTCTACAATGACTGAAATTTCTTTTGATGTTTTTGTTTCAACATTTTGCGCGATTTTGTTTTCTCCCCATTGCTCAATATTCGCTTTTAACTGTGGACTAAATTGCTTCTCCTTTTGCAGCGATTCAGCATGCGCGCTTAAAGCTCCAAAACTAGAAAAGACAAGCGCCATACTTAATAGTGCAGATGTAGTTTTTTTCATTGAAACTCCCCCTAATAAAAAGTGCCAATATTCCGAAAAGTTATCTTACATTTTTGTTCTGAAATATAAAATCGAATGTTGGATAAACTATACTTTCGACATAATTCATACCAATCCTCTTTGAATTAAAAATTTTTCGGGAAATTTTTTGGGATTATGTCGAATGGCTAATATTCAGCGAGGAAAGCCCATTCTTATTGGGGATAAATCCACAATAATTCTGCAATTAATAAGGAGTGAAATTCGCATATAGTAAGTGGAATATGAGGAATGCTATAAGAAAATGGAGGAACGTATGAAAAAAATTATCGTGAGTAGTAGTGTGGTTTTTTTTATTTTTTTATCTTCAATTTTTAGTACTAGTGCGGAACATAATGGGGTGAAGGTTGCTTTTATTCGTCATCATGATCTTTGGGTTAAAATTGATGGAAAAGAAAAACAAATAACAAAAGGCGAGTACATAACAGGGCCGAAATGGTCTCATGATGGAGAATGGATTTCTTATGCTAAAGGAAAGAAGCAAAACACCTTGGAGTTGTACCGACTGGAAGATGGAAAAAAAGTTAGGCCATTGCAATCTGAGGTATCGAATTATCAATGGTCACCGAAAGAGAATATAATTGCATTTGTATTTGCAAATACATTAAATACGTTTGATGTCAAAAATAAGAATACAGATTTTGAAAATGTGTCAGCTGGTGTAGGTGATTATGCATGGTACCCTGATGGAAAGAAGTTTCTCGTATCTTCTGAAGCACACTTACTTCCAACAGGATGGACAGGAGCTCAGCTATATGAAGTGCAAAAAGATGCACATATGAATCCTCACAAAATGAAGCATTTGTATGCATTACCAAATGAACATGATGATTTTCTAGCGCTAGTTGCAAGTGGATTTGAGTGGTCACCGGATCAAAGGTGGATTTCATTTTTAGCGGTACCGACAGCTTCGTGGTCAGCTGATAGTAATACGCTTTGCTTAGTTCGAGCAGATGGCAGTCGCTTTGAAAAGGTAGATCAAATGTTATTAAACACGCAATGGTTCAAATGGGCGCCATCCAAGAATATTTTAGCTTATATTGAAGGAAGCGGAAGAGTTGCGTTAGAGAATAAACATTTAAAAGTAAAAGAGTTGCCGGCACTTCAGCAGAACACCTTTACGCCGAAAGGATATGTCGATTGGGATTTTGTATGGAAGAACGATAAAGTAATGATCGTTTCACGAGCAAAAGAGGCAGGGATAGAAACTCCGCCAGAAAAAAGGCCACTGCCATCCTTATATGAGATCGATAGTACAAGCGACGAACAACATCAAATCACAAAGCCACCCCATAAGCAAGGTGACTATCATCCCATCTTTATGAAGAAGAACAATCAATTAATATGGATACGTTCAGACCGTAAGAAAGCCAATGTATGGCTTTCCAGTAGTGATGGAAAACAGGAAAAGAAGTGGATTGAAAATATAGATGTACCAGAATGGTATTATGAGAAATGGAACTGGGAAAATGTCATATCGGTAAAAGAAGAATAAAAAACCTGCCTAAAAGATAATTTTAGGCAGGTTTTTTATTGTTATTTATGTGTTTTATTTGGCTTTTTTTTCGCGGGGTTTCCGTTTCCCTGACGCTTTCTATTTTGTTCATCTTTTGCTTGTTTTTCATGTAGTGTATCTAAAAAGTCATTCGAGTTACTCATTTTTATATCGCTCCTTTCATTTCGTCCTAATTACTATAACCATTTAGGAGGATAATCATGAGATAAAAGTTAAGCGCTTAATTTTCTTCGATAGTATACGTAAAATATGCCATACGTAATAAATAGCATAAGTAAAACTTGTAACTCTACATTTTCTTTTAAAATAGTTGCGACAGAAGATGGTAAGTAAGGTGATGTATTACTCGTTCCTAAACCTAACCATTTGTTTAAGAGGTTAATGATACAAAACATGAAAACACCAGACCAGCTTGCAATAATTGCCTTCTGCTTAATTTTTGTTTCACGTTCATCATCTGTAATCCAAGGATTAGCAGTTTTATCACTATTAAAAAATCCATTTATGTATCCCCATATGATCATTCCGATAAAGGCGATAATCCATTTCATATTTGTGATTCACCTCTCTCTTGTAAAAAGTATTTTACATATTATAATTGTAATGTTTTTCAATTAATTGTGTCAAATGTTTTTTACATACCAGTTTTTCATATAGCAGGAATAAAGAATGAGATAGGGAAGAAATATGTAAGAGGATTTCATAGAGAGAGGAGGCTGGGTATGAAGCTTGTCTTTGTTCGGCACGGAGAAGGTGAACATACAAAGGATTTGCCTTCAAGTTTACAAGTGCTTCATCCTCCATTAACGGATGAGGGAAAGAATCAGGCTAAATTACTTCAATGCAATGTGCCATTACAAGAAACGGATATATTAATTGTTAGTCCTACACGTAGAACTTTACAAACAGCGGCAATATGGAGTGCGAAAGTAGTTTGTCAAAAAATCGTCCATCCATATGTATCCCCACGTATTTTTCCTTATCGAGAAGGAGCGAAAACATTACCATGTGATGACATAATAGATCAGGAAATGATAGCAAATTTATTTCCACATTTTTCGATAGAGAAAAGTACAAATAAGAAGTTATGGACGGAAGGTATAAATACTATTTCAGAAAATCGTTTTCAGCAAATAGTAGATGAATTTCTTCTTTGGTGTTATGAGCTAGGCGCTGAAAGAATTTGCATTGTATCTCACGACGGGACAATTACAGCGTATAGGCAATATGTACAGAAAGTCGTTTTAACTAGATCTGATTTTTTGCAAGAAACGGGTATATATGAAATGGATGTATCTTTTAAAAGTCTGATTGATGAAATCTAATTATAGGATGGAAGGTGTATGTTGAATGTTGCATTAGTAGTTGGTTTCAATTCGGATTTAGAGGCGCAATCAATCCGAGCATCGCTTGAATATTTTGGGGCAAAAGTTGTAACATACTGGATTGGTAGACCGAGAGAGTTCATTAATATTCTTTCTGGAAAGGGTTTATATAATGATATCAATTATGTTATTTTTTGCTTTCATGGTGAGGAAGGAAAGTTTGTCATGGAAGAGTTAGGTGAAGATATATATGAGCAAGATGAACCGAGGGGATACTTTGGTGCAGCAGAAATTTATCCCGCGTTAACGGACAGTAAAACTCCCACCTCAAAATTCAGTTGGAGCAAAGAAGTTAGGTGGGAGATCAACTGTCCGTAAACGTCCGATTGGTTCAACTAATAATCAGTGGGGGATGAACAAAACCCCCACTGATTAAAGTTTCACTTTATAAATATGCAAAATTGCATAATACACATATTGTAAATAGCGGGTGTACGTTAGGGGAGCGAAAACTAGCAGAATCTTTCTTACATAGTGGGGCGAAATCGTATATTGGATCGATAGATTATGTAGATGGGAATGCAGCACTTATGTTTACAATACGCTTATTTTATGGGCTTATTAGCCATGAAAAAACGTTAGAAGATGCTTTTCAAGAGGCGAAATTAATCGATGAGGAGACACGTACATTTCAATTCTATAAATAGTGAAAATGCATTTATTCTATATTTGAATAAATGCGTTTCACATTTAACTCACATTTTTTTTACATTTTCTTCAATGAAAATGATTATCACCTATGGTATGATATGTTCAAGTTTTTACAGGTAATAAAAGTTACTATATAAACGTTAGTTTTTAATGTTTCATACACATGTCACGAATTATTCATAATTAACGTTTGAAAAATAAGTAACTAATGTTATTATATTATCTGTAACTAACTTAATTACAACTTTAGGAGGAAGATATGGTTATTCAATTTTTAAGAGAAAACAAAGCAGTTTCTTTTGTGTTAGCAGTAATTCGAGTGTATCTTGGTTATACATGGTTAATGGCTGGAATCGGTAAACTACAAGGAAAAGGGTTCGATGCAACTGGTTATTTACAAGGTGCAATTGAAAAAGCTAAAGGAGCACAACCGGCTGTTCAATCTTGGTGGGCATCATTTTTACAAGATTTTGCAATTCCAAACGTTGATCTATTTAATACACTTGTAACGTGGGGAGAAATTTTAGTCGGAATTGGTTTAATTGTAGGCTGTTTAACAAAAACAGCGGTCTTTTTCGGTCTTGTAATGAACTTTTCCTATATGCTTAGTGGGTCAATTGGTGTAAATCCTGAAATGGTTATCCTATCAATGTTCGTTCTAGTCTCTGGTATGAATGCTGGTAAATTTGGAATAGATGGTTTCGTTATTCCGAAAGTATTAGGATCAAAAACTCAAAAGCGCCAAAAGCAAGCTGCTTAATATATGAAAGCGGGTATCTCAAAATGAGATACCCGCTTATGTTATTTTTCAACTTTATTGTTCTTAAAGAATTCTTTTACATAACCTACAAATTCTTGTGGCTCTTGACGAAATGGTGCATGATAACCTTTTTCGATAATATGGAAAGTACTATTTTTTAAGAATTGATGATACGTTTCTCCTTCTTTCCAAGAAACGCTACTATCATTTCTTCCCCATATAATTAAGGTTGGTTGTTTAATTTCATTTGCATTGATTTGAAGACGTCTAGGCCATAATTTCATTTTATTGTAATGCTCTTCATCATTACGCTTGGATTTAACTTTGTTTTCATCATAATCTGCAATAGTAGAAACAGTATTTAAATCAGTCGACAACTGTGGTTTTGGTGAACCTTGTTTATTAACGAATGTATGAGGACCGCCTGTAGCATCAGTTAAAATAAGGTGGGTAACGGCTTCAGGATATAAATACGTTAAATTAAGAGAAATTTCTCCGCCCATTGAGTGTCCTAGTATTGCAAACGAATCATAACCTAGTTTTTTCATTAATTTATAATACAAATTTGCATGGTTTGGGAAAGAATAGTAAAAATCCATTGGCTTAGATGAGCGCCCGAATCCTAAAGCATCTACAGAAATAATTGTATGATCTTTTGCTAAGTCTGAGTAAATCTTTTGAAAACCATCTGACGATCCTCCAAATCCATGGATCATAAGTAAAGGTGGTTTTTCATTACCAATCTTTTTAAAGTAAATGGTTTGACCATCTATTTCTACCATTTTTTCCTCGGTAGCTAGTTTCGCTGTAAGTGTATTTTTCACTTGTTTTACTTGCTCTACTGGCTTTTCTGCTGCACTACATCCTACTAATAGTGTAAGAGTAAGACAACCTACCATAAAATAGCTAAATCGCGTCAATTAGGTGTCCCCTTTCTAACATAAGGCTGTGTCTATCATAGCAAATAGCATATTACGATTTCCAGGAAGTTGGCTACCATTTTTCATCATAAGAGGTGAAAGGAGCGTTTCTTGGAAATTTTCTGTTTGAAGAAATTTACGAAATGAAAATTGTGAATGTGGGACATCAATCCTTACTGTGCCATTCCAACATTCACAGATTCTCTTGAATAATTGAATAGCATCCTTCTCTTGTTTTGCGATAAGTGGAGTGACGCATAATATATTCCCTTTTTGTATACATAAGGAAAAAGCTTCTATACAGTTATTTCTCTCAATTTTAAAAGAGTGGCTCGTTCTTGGTAATAGTAATGAATAAAGTAAAGAACGATCGGCACCAGTTGTAATTTGATCGAGAGAAATAAGTGAGATAAGGTCTTTTTCTTTTACTTGTTGTGTATGAGTGATATTTGTCTTAGTAGTTTGTTTTTCAAAACGATGAATCGTCGTTACTGTTTGAAATTTGCATGATGTATAAAGAGGCTCGCCAGCTTTTGTTGCAATAAGTGCAATTGGTTGCTTTGGATGAGTGTGTTCTAAGCAACAATTTAGCAAAATACGTCCGATGCCTTGGCCTTGAAAATTAGGATGGACGATTAACATGCCAATAGTAGAAAAACTATCTTTAAAAGGAAATACTCCTCCAGCTGCAATCAGTTTATTTTCATGCATATAACCGATAAGTGTGCCGAGAGAAAGATACATTTCGAATTGTTTTTTCATAAATTCTTTATCTTGTAACCATCCAATAGCTTTACAAAGGTCGAGTAAATCAAAAATAAAAGATTCATCTAGCTTTATTGTTTTCATAAATACGCCCCACATTTCTATTAATTTTCATAAAAGTAGATTGAAAATGTTAAATAAGAGATTTACGTTACATGAAATCCAACTTGTTTATATTTTAATTGTAAAGGGGAAGAAGGTTGATACGAACAGACAAACTTATACAAATTATAACTGATATTTACATAAGTTAACAAAAAATTTACATATAACTAATTTTCTCTTAATAGTCTTCTATTAAATTTGATAGTGGGAAATGAATAACCTAATTAGGGGGACAAGACAGTGAAAAAGTTTGTGAAAAAAGCATGGCCATTTGCAGTTGTGGCGTCGTTAGCAGTTACTTCGGTGGCAACATGGAATTTTACACGTTCTAGTGAAGTAAATGCAGATGAGAGCGGAAGCAATGCAAAGATTAAAAATGTTATTGTGTTAATTGGAGATGGTATGGGTCCTTCATACATGACGGCTCATCGTTATATGAAAGATAATCCAAAAACATTCGAGATGGAATCTACAGAGTTTGATAAGCATCTTGTAGGAACACAAAAAACATATCCGGAAGATGAACATGAAAATATCACAGACTCTGCATCAGCAGCAACAGCTATGTCAGCGGGAATTAAAACATATAACGCGGCAATTGCAGTTGATAATGATAAAGCAGAAGTGAAAACTGTTCTTGAACAAGCGAAAGAAAAAGGGAAATCAACGGGACTCGTTGCTACTTCTGAAATTACACATGCAACACCAGCTGCTTTCGGTGCGCATGACATTAGTCGTAAAAATATGGATGCAATTGCAAATGATTATTTTGATGAAAAAATTAAAGGGAAGCATAAAGTAGATGTTATGCTTGGCGGCGGTGTAAAAAACTTTGTTAGAAAAGATCGTAATCTTACAGAAGAGTTTAAGAAATCTGGTTATAGCTACGTAACAGATCGAGATCAATTGTTAAATGATAAAAACGATCAAATTTTAGGTTTATTTGCACCAGGCGGTTTAGATAAAATGATTGACCGTAATGAGAAGACACCTTCATTAGAAGAAATGACAAATGCAGCAATTGAGCGTTTGAACAAAAATAAAAATGGTTTCTTCTTAATGGTTGAAGGAAGTCAAATCGACTGGGCTGGACACGATAATGATATCGTAGGTGCAATGAGTGAAATGGAAGACTTTGAAAAAGCATTTAAAGCAGCGATTGAGTTTGCGAAAAAAGATAAAAATACGTTAGTCGTTGCAACGGCAGACCACGCTACTGGCGGATTATCTTTAGGTGCGAATGGTGAGTATAACTTTAAAGTAGATCCAATTAAAGCTGCAAAACGCACACCAGACTTCATGGCAAATGAGATTGCAAAAGGTGCAAATGTAGAAGAGACATTAAAAAAATATATTGATTTACAATTAACACCAGAAGAAATTAAAGCGGTAAATGATATTGCTCCTTCAAAAGATGTAACAAAGATTGATAATGCGATTGAGGATATTTTCAATAAGCGTTCGGTTACAGGATGGACAACAGGTGGACATACGGGGGAAGATGTAAACGTATATGCATTTGGCCCTGGTAAATACTTGTTCTCTGGCGTTCAAGAGAATACAAATATCGCTAAACGTGTCTTTGATATTGTTGGCGGTGGCGATCCGAATAAAGGAAGACGCTAATTATCAAGAAAAGTGAGGCGAAATGCCTCACTTTTCTTTTTAGGAGATGGGAATGATGAGGACTTTTTTCAGAGGGATAGGAGCCCTTCTAATAGGTGTATTATTGCTAGTTGGATGTCAATCCAAGGAGAATTATATAGAACAAAAATCTACTACTAAAAAAATTGAGGAGAAGGTACAAATAACGAAAGAAGAAGAAAAATCGATTCAAGATGTTATGGAGAAATTTGTACGGACGACAAATGAAAAAAATCTTGCTGAACATATGGAGTTATTCTCAAAGAAGCTGCCTAGTGCTGAAGACTTAAAAACACAAAAAGAAGCCGCTTTTCAAAAGGGAAATAAGAAAATTGAATTGGAACATATAGACATGAAAGCTAGTAAAGCAGGGTATGTTGTAGTTGAAACAAAGGAAAAGGAAATAGATGGGGAGGTCACTCTTCAGAAAAATGTACAGTATGCACTTGGAAAAGAAGAGGATGGATGGAAAATTGAAGAGGTTCGCACGATAGGGAAGAAATAAAGTGAAACTTTAATCAGGGAGTCTTACTGCCCGTAAATAGCGAAATAAAAAAGGTTCTCATTGGAGAGAACCTTTTTATAGTGGTAATAGAATTTGATTTGAACATGCTTCGATATCATCAATATCTTGGCGAATTGTTGCCATTTTATTATCAAGATCTTCAGCCTTCATTGCCGCATCATGTAGTTCATCTTTTAAATACTCAGGTATTTTCCCTTCATATTTATAATAAAGTTTATGTTCTAAACTTGCCCAAAAGTCCATAGCAAGTGTACGTAACTGGATTTCTGCAAATACATCTTTTGTACCAGAATTCAGTGATAAAGGATACTTAATGATCATGTGTAAACTTTTATATCCGTTTCCCTTTGGATTAGCGATATAATCTTTTACTTCTATGATTTCCATATCCTCACGCTTTTGAATGACTTCTTTTAAATGATAAATATCTTCTACGAAGCAACATGTAATACGAATGCCGATGATATCTTGTAAATGTGTTTGTGCATTCTCAACTGTCGGTAATAAATTTTTACGTTCAAGCTTTTTAATAATACTTTCAGGTTGTTTTAATCTTGTTTTTATATGTTCAAACGGGTTGTAATCCTCTAAAAATTGAGCTTCCCGGTTCATAATTTCAAATTTAGTTTTTAACTCTTCTAAAGCAAATGTATATGGTAGTACAAAAGCTTTCCAGTAGTTAACTGTTGATTGGTTATATTCCATTTATATACACACCTTTTCCTATTTACAAGTGAGGTTGTTATTATACTAAATACCAAAGCATATAAGCGCAAGCAGCAAATGAGGAGATCATAAAACGATATTTAGTTTTCATACTTTCAACTCCTTTCGAGTAAGATTCTATATGAATAAACGTGATTGTTAATAAATTCACTATGTACAATTCTTATAGTAATAGATTCGTGTGAATTTCGTATGAACTAATTGTTTCAGATTTTTGTCTTTTTTTGTAAAGCATCATTATCTATAATTTAAAGTGTTTTCATTTTATTTATTTAATTGTATAAATTAATGTATATTTGAATTTACGGTTATTAAGGAGGCTATACGGTGAACTTTGAAGAATTAGCAATTGCTAGACGTTCCGCAATGAAATTTGTACAAGGAATAGAAATCCCTGATGAGGATTTTAAAAAAATATTTGAGCTAACAAAGCTTTCGCCATCTTGTTACAATTTGCAACATACACATTATGTTGTAATTCGTGATCAAGAGCGAAAAGAAAGATTAAAAGAGTTAGCTTTCAGACAATATAAAGTTTCGAGTGCATCTGCGGTAATACTTGTTTGTGGTGATAAGAGAGCATACCAAAATGTCGAAAATATTTATTTTGGTATGAAGGTTTTAAAGATGATTGATGAATGTGAATATAAAGATACAATTAAGCAAACGAAAGGGCTATATGAAGGAAAAGGAGAACGCTTCATGGAAGAGGAAGCGATTAGAAATGCATCGTTAAGTGCGATGACTTTTATGTATGCAGCTAAATATTACGGCTATGATACGTGCCCAATGATCGGTTTCGATGAAAAAGCAGTGCAAAGTGAATTAAATATGCCGGAGCATGTAGCACCTGTTTTAATGATTACGATCGGAAAAAGCGATACTACTAAAATTCGCCCACGAGGATATCGAAAGCCGATTAGTGAGTTTGTTACATATGAAACATTTTAAAAAAAGGTATAGATTACTTAAACAAAAGGGTTCTATTTAGATCCCTTTTGTTTTGTAATTGACAAATAGAATGAAGTTATATAATATATAAATCGTAATCATTACGTTTTAGTTTGCGATCTTTGAAGGAAAGGAGAATTACATATGCGTGTAAATATTACATTAGCTTGTACAGAGTGCGGTGATCGTAATTATATTTCTAAAAAAAATAAACGAAACAATCCAGAGCGCATCGAACTAAAAAAATATTGTCCACGATTAAAGCGAGTAACGCTACATCGTGAGACGAAGTAGAAGACTAGAGATATCTCTAGTCTTTTTGTTTATAGCCATTTAGTTTTATTTGTTATAATTACCTTAAATTGTAATGAGGGAGAGGTATGATGAATCAAAAAGATAAAGAAAGAAAAGAGCAAGTGGCTCATATGATTGATATTCCAGATGATTTTAGGCTTGTTGTAGATGATCAAGAAGGTGTGGATGACCCATATCATCTATTATGGTGGGAGCATAAAGATGATGAGGAGAGAACGATACAAATTACGCTGAATAGACATACTGGTAATTTAATCGAATTTAGTATAGATGATAAAAAATATTTTTCGAGTGGTAAGGAAGCGCTAGAGGAGAATAAAGCAAGAGAGATTGCAAATGTATTTTTAAAAAAATATACAAAAGAAGGTTATGAATGTTATACATATGTAACGGTTAAGGACGACAGAAGTGGTTGGAAAGAAGTAAATTATATGCAAGAAGTGAATGGCTATCCACTGCCGAATACAGGATGTGTCGTGCAAGTTTGTCCTTCAGGTAATGTTGTGCATTTTCGTTATAATGGACAAAAAGCTATCGAGAAAAAAACGGTATGGCCAAGTGAAATTGTTGAGGAGAACGTCGTCTTAGAAAATTTGAAAGCTAGACAAGATATGAGACTTGTATTTGTGGATTTAACACACTCTTCATGTGAGTATGAAAATGGAGAGGAAGTAAAAGGGTACCATCTTGTATATGAATCAGAACCTAGCCATGCGTTTATTAATGCAAGTACAGGTAAAGATTTGTTTGGACCAGATCACTATAAATTGCCTCCAACTGTAGCTGTTGAAATAATGGAAAAAGGTAGCCAGCAAGATGATATATTCGATTTGCTTGACTGGGATAAAGACAGTTTTACAAAAGTAGCTGAGACGGAAGATGATGATGAAATAAGGATGAAATTTGTTCCAAAAGAGGAATTACAGAAACAAAAAGAAGAAAAAAATCCATATTTAATGAATGAATTTTTTAAGAAGCATTTACCGATGTTAAAATATAATAATTTTGTGTGCATTATGATTGATAAATCTACGAATGAATTAACTGGTTTTATAAAACTTACAGACGATAAAGAAGTAAAGCAAATACTGTCTAGAGAGGAATGTTTACAAAAAGCACTTCAATTTTTGGAACAAGTTATTCCAGATGTCACACAATATCTTCGTCTTTGGGAAGAACGTGAAGAAGCAGAAGATGGAATTGAAAGGTTTATCTTTTCCGTATATGTGAATGGCATTCCGGCAGAGTATAAGCAATTTATGGTTAATATCAATGCGGAAAATGGGGCTGTGGTGCATTATTCCGGAGAGTCTAGCAACCTTATAAAAGAATTGCTTACATACGAAACAACACCAAAAGTAAAAAAGGAAAAAGCGTTAGCAATATACAGAGGGGCCATGCGAGTTAATTTAGAATGGTTTTTAGAAAATGACGTAGAGGAAACGAACTACGAACTACTGTATAGACAAACGACGGATGAAAATTATAAAGAATCCTTCGATTGTAGTCGAGAAATTCGTTATATTGATGCGCATACTGGGGAGAAAATTTGGAGCAAGTAAAATAAAAAGAGTTATTTTTCAAAGAAAATAACTCTTTTTATTTTTATAATTTGCCTGTTCGTTTTTCAAATGTAAATGTGATAGGAAGGTTGCAAGGAGAACTATCACTTTTAAATGTTACTTTCCATTCTTTAGAATGAGCTTTAATTTCGAAATCAAGAAGGTTCATTGCTCTACGTTTATCTATTTCTAAAAACATATTATGAATTTCTGGTTCTTGCTGTAAATTAAGAGCCTTTAGTGTGACTGTTAATGTGAAAAAATTTCGCCCTTCATATACTATTTTTGATATTTTTGTTTTTTGTGTATTTAACAGTATATAAAAACGGTCTGATGGAGTTAATTGTACAGAGTCATCAGTAATTTCATCCTCCATATTATGAAGTTCAACTAAGAAAGATGTACTATGGGAAGAATCTTTTTTGCTTGTAATCTGTAATTCAGTGGGAATCATCGGTATTTCATAAAAATCATTCCTTATTATATTGTTGTAATCCTCGGAAAATTTACGGACTTCTTTTGGGAAAGAGTCTTCTTCTTTTGTACTTAAAAAAGTTTTATGTTGCTTTGGAATTTTTTCACTAAACTTTAATGTTTCTTTAAAGTAATAATTGGATCCAGTTAAAAATAAAAAACTACAAATTAATAAAAAAATTCGATAGTGATTTTGAAAGAACAATAGTATACATGTAATAAATCCAATTACATAGAAAATAAAGATAAGTAGTTCTAGTTTTGAGTGAAAGGAGAAACCATAGTTATGAAGAAATTTCATTCCAATTATAATTTGAGCTCCAAAAAACAAAGAAATTCCAAATTGAAAAAATAATAAATCAGGTCCTCTCTTAATAACAAAAGTAATGAACGAAATGAAAAGTAAAAATACCCCTAAATAAATTGTTACATTTAATAATCGATCTAATGTAAGCATGAATAGTGTCCCCTTTAATAGCATATTCATATATAACTAATAATTTATATAATTATAATATAACAATAAAATATTTTAAATATTGGAAGTGTTGAGTTTTATAAATAAACTGTACAGACACAAACAACCTCACGCCCACATACACATAATAAAGACCACTATTTTGGCGGAGGTGAAAGGTTTGAGTCTATTCGCCGCAATTGGATATATGGTTCGAGAAGTGTTTGTCTTTGTTTCTTATGTAAAGAATAATGCGTTTCCGCAGCCGTTATCATCAGACGATGAGAGAAAGTACTTAGAGTTAATGGAGCAAGGTGATGCTCAAGCGAGGAATTTGTTAATTGAACATAATTTACGGCTTGTAGCTCATATCGTTAAGAAATTTGAAAACACAGGGGAAGATGCAGAAGATTTAATTTCAATTGGTACAATCGGGCTTATTAAAGCGATCGAGAGCTATTCGGCAGGAAAAGGCACAAAACTTGCGACGTATGCAGCACGCTGTATTGAAAATGAAATTTTGATGCATTTACGTGTACTGAAAAAAACGAAAAAGGACGTTTCACTTCATGACCCGATCGGGCAAGATAAAGAGGGGAATGAAATATCGCTTATTGATATATTAAAATCAGAGTCTGAAGATGTAATTGATATGATTCAGCTTAGTATGGAGTTAGAAAAGATTAAAGAGTATATCGATATTTTAGACGAACGGGAGAAAGAAGTAATCGTGAAGCGTTTTGGACTGGGGCTTGATAAGGAGAAAACGCAACGAGAGATTGCAAAGGCACTTGGTATTTCCAGAAGCTACGTATCAAGAATTGAAAAGCGCGCTCTAATGAAAATGTTCCATGAATTTGTAAGAGCTGAGAAAGAGAAAAAAGCGAAAGAATAATGTACATTGCAAGCAGCCATATTTTAAAATGGGCTGCTTTTCTTTTTGTAAATAAGGAAAGAAAAAGAGTTGTGTTCAGAAGAAATCTATGTTCACTGTTGAAAATGACGGATTCTATCTGTAATATTAGAGGGTGCTAAACAATTTAAGAATAATACCATACTTAGTTTTCCGCATGTATAATGAAACAGTTCTATATGATATGTGGGAATAAGAACCAATTTTACATATGATATAGAAGGAAAAGAAGGGGAAGCTAAAGTTATAGACTGATTAGGAGGTTTCGCAATTTGCGACGTACATTATATCGACTTATGATCGAACTTACAAATGGTCGTTTTACTTCTTATATATTACGTAAATTTGCACAATCTCGTTTGAGCTCTATCATTATTCCATCGTATGCGAAAGTTTTTCAAATTAACCAAGATGAGATGGAAAAGGGTTTGAAGGAATATAGAACATTGCATGAATTATTTACGCGTAAGCTAAAAGAAGGAAAGCGTAGTGTTGATACAGATGCATCGAGTATCGTTAGTCCTGTTGATGGTGTTTTTGCTGATCACGGTCCTATTGAGGACACAAAAACATTTGATATTAAAGGTAAGCGTTATTCAATCGTGGATATGCTAGGTAATGAAGAACGTGCAAAGCGATATGCAGGTGGTACATACATGGTTATTTATTTAAGCCCAAGTCATTATCATCGTATTCATAGTCCGCTTTCTGGTTCTGTGACTGAAAGGTTTGTACTTGGTAGAAAGTCATATCCGGTAAATGCAGCTGGTATGGAATATGGGAAAGAGCCATTGTCAAAAAATTATCGCTCTGTTACAGAAGTAAATAGTGACGGTGAACATATGGCACTTGTAAAAGTAGGAGCTATGTTTGTTAATAGTATTGAGCTGTTGCATGAAAGAGACACTGTTCAAAAAGGTGAAGAAATGGCATACTTTACATTTGGCTCAACAGTTGTGTTATTGTTTGAAAAAGATATGATAGAAGTAGTGCAGGAATTGAAGAGTGGACAAGAGCTTCGTCTTGGTGAAAAAATTGCTACTCGTTCGGCTCATAAGTAAAGAAAACATTTTATAACTGTAAGCAAGAGTTATGGACAAAGATGCTTAATGACGAAATTCCCTAGATGGGAGTACTTGTTTATTCGAGAGCCATCGCAGGATGGCTCTTTTTACAAGTTAGCTCATTAAAATTTCACTTTATATGTAATCAAGACGATTTGACAAGCTTGTCCTCTAATGAGCGTCTAATCATTTCTTGTTTTATAAGTAAAATGAAGTCGGGATTTAATTTTAGTTCTTTTGCTTTATAATAAGACTCAGTGAGTAACTCAGTAGACAACTGTTCCATATATTTTGTTTTCAAGGTGAGTCACCTCCTAATAATTTAAGGATTGATTCGTTGTTGCATTTAATGTACCAAAAAAATATGACAGTCACAAACGAGTGGTTATCCACATACCTAGGTGGATAAAATGTGTATAGATTGTTAGTAAATTCCAAATTAGCTGAAAAATTAATGTGGAAAATGTGTACAATTTTATCCACAGGTCATATATCGAAATATGTTGTCGAAAAATTTTTATGAAAACTCCTCAAAGAGGTGAAAGAAATTGAAGCTATTTTTACCAAATGAATATGTGAAAAATGTATATCATGTTCAACCAGAAGATTTGAAAAAACGTGGAATTAAAGGTGTCATTACTGATTTAGATAACACGTTAATTGAATGGGATCGTCCAAATGCAACGCCACAACTTGAAGAATGGTTTTTGAAAATGAAAGAGCAAGGTATTCAAGTAACGGTCGTTTCAAATAATAATGAGCAACGTGTGAAAGACTTTGCTGATCCATTAGGTATTCCATTTATTCATAGTGCGCGTAAACCATTTGTTCGCGCGTTTAAGCGTGCGATACAAGAGATGCACCTGCAACCAGATGAAGTTGTAGTAATTGGAGATCAGTTACTAACGGATGTTTTAGGTGGAAACCGAGTGGGACTTCATACAATTTTAGTTGTACCGGTAGCACAAACCGACGGATTAGTAACGCGCTTTAATCGGAAAATTGAACGAAAAATTATGAGAAATATGAAGAAAAAAGGTTTAATTAACTGGGAGGAATAAAGTTTGACTGAAACAATTAAATGTATTGGTTGCGGTGTAGAAATTCAAACAGAAGATAAAAACGAAGTGGGATATGCTCCTACCTCATCTTTAGAGAAAGAACAAGTAATTTGTCAACGCTGTTTTCGCTTGAAACATTATAACGAAATTCAAGATGTATCATTAACAGATGATGACTTCCTACGCATTTTAAATGGAATTGGAAAATCGGATGCGTTAGTAGTTAAAATTGTAGATATTTTTGATTTTAATGGTAGCTGGTTACCTGGCCTACATCGTTTCGTGGGAAATAATAAAGTATTACTTGTTGGAAATAAAGCTGATTTAATTCCTAAGTCAGTAAAACATGATAAAGTAAAGCATTGGATGCGCTATAGTGCAAAGCAGCTAGGATTAAAGCCAGAAGATGTCTTTTTAATTAGTGCAGCAAAGGGACAAGGGATTGCTGAGTTGGCAGATGCTATTGAGTATTACCGCGGCGGAAAAGATGTTTACGTTGTTGGATGTACGAATGTAGGAAAATCAACATTTATTAATCGTATGATTAAAGAATTTAGTGATGAGACTGAAAATGTAATTACAACATCTCATTTCCCAGGAACAACACTTGATTTAATTGATATTCCGTTAGACGAAGAATCTTCTTTATATGATACGCCAGGTATTATTAACCACCATCAAATGGCTCATTATGTTGGAAAAGAAAGCTTAAAGCTTATTACACCAACAAAAGAAATTAAGCCAATGGTGTTCCAATTAAATGAAGAACAAACATTATTCTTCAGTGGATTGGCACGTTTTGATTATGTAAGTGGTGGTCGTCGTGCATTTACTTGTCACTTCTCGAATCGTTTAACAATCCATCGTACAAAGCTTGAGAAAGCAGATGAATTGTATAAAAATCATGCTGGGGATTTACTAAGCCCGCCAACACCAGAAGAATTAGAAAATATGCCAGAGTTAGTGAAATACGAATTTAATATTCGTGAACCAAAAACGGATGTTGTATTCTCTGGATTAGGATGGGTTACGGTAAACGAACCGGGAGCAAAAATTGTTGCACACGTACCAAAAGGAGTAAGTGTTTCGCTACGTAAATCTTTAATTTAATATGGAGAGGGATTTATGAAACAATTATATGGTGTAATCGGAAATCCAATTGGACATTCATTATCGCCTGTTATGCATAACGATGCATTTGAACACTTGAATATGGATGCCCATTATCATGCATTTCTTGTTAAAGAGGAAGTGCTAGGGGAAGCAGTAAGAGGTTTAAAAGCATTAGGTATTTCAGGATTTAATGTAACCACTCCGCACAAAGTTGCTATTATGGATTATTTGGATGAGATTGACCCGCTAGCAAAACAAATTGGTGCAGTAAATACAGTGGTTCATAAGGATGGGAAATTGATTGGCTACAATACAGATGGAATTGGTTTTGTCCGAGCGCTGCAGTCAATTAGTAGTGAACCACTTCAGGAGAAACGTATTTTATTGCTTGGCGCAGGTGGTGCTAGTCGAGCTATTTATTTTTCTCTTGCTGATGTAGGTGTGAAAGAGATTGATGTAGCTAATCGTACAGTAGATAAGGCGAAAGAACTTATTGCTGCATGTACAGCTACTGTTAATTCTGTTGCTTTATCGCTAGAAAAAGCAACAGAAGAACAAGGGAATTATGATATTATCATTCAGACGACAACAATAGGTATGCATCCACGCGTCGAATATACGCCATTACAAATTTCTTCGTTAAAAAAAGGGACGATTGTATCAGATATAATTTATAATCCATTTGAAACGAAAATTTTATATGAGGCAAAAGAGCAAGGTGCAATGATTCAAAATGGTATTGATATGTTTGTTTATCAAGGTGCACTTGCATTTGAAATGTGGACAGGGCGTGTACCGAATATCGATAGAATGAAACAATTAGTTATAAGAAAGCTTGGAGGCTAACATATATGTTAACAGGAAAACAAAAAAGATTTTTACGTGCACAAGCACATCATTTAACACCAATTTTTCAAGTAGGAAAAGGCGGAGTAAATGAAAATATGATTAAACAAATCGCAGATACTTTAGAAGTTCGTGAACTATTTAAAGTAAGTGTGCTACAAAACTGTGAATTCGATCGTCGTGAAGTTGCAGAAGAACTTGCAAAAGGCGCACGTGCTGAAATCGTTCAAGTAATTGGAAGTACAATCGTTTTATACAAAGAATCTAGAGAAAATAAACAAATTAAACTTCCTCGATCAAAAGACTAGCATATGCTATTTTTTATCGTTAGTGCGTAATGATGTAGAGAGCGAAACCAATTGAACTTTTATTAACAGTGAACTCTCTTCGGATAGGAATGAAGAGAGTTACTGTAGGTAAAAGGAAGGGGCGTTTCTTTTGAGAAAAATTGGCATCATTGGCGGTACATTTGATCCGCCACATTATGGGCATTTGCTAATTGCAAATGAAGTATATCATGCTTTGAATTTAGAAGAAGTATGGTTCTTACCGAACCAAATTCCACCGCATAAACAAGGACGGAATATTACAAGTGTAGAAAATCGCTTACAAATGTTAGAGCTTGCGACTGAGGCGGAGGAACATTTTTCTATTTGTTTAGAAGAGCTAAGCAGGAAGGGCCCATCTTATACGTATGACACTATGTTACAATTGACGAAGAAGTATCCGGATGTGCAGTTTCACTTTATTATTGGTGGAGATATGGTTGAGTATTTACCGAAGTGGTATAACATTGAAGCGTTACTCGATCTTGTGACGTTTGTTGGGGTTGCAAGACCTGGTTATACATTGCGTACGCCTTATCCTATCACCACTGTGGAAATTCCGGAGTTTGCAGTTTCTTCATCTTTATTGCGTGAGAGATATAAAGAGAAGCGAACATGTAAATATTTACTTCCTGAAAAAGTACAGGTGTATATCGAGAGGAATGGGTTGTATGAATCGTGAGAAAGCACTTCATATTGTCAAACAACAAATGCATGAAAAACGTTATATACACACAATAGGTGTAATGGAGACAGCAATTGAACTTGCTAAGTTATACGGTGTGGATGAAAAAAAGGCTGAAGTTGCAGCTATATTCCATGATTATGCGAAGTGTAGAGCGATTTCTGAGATGGAAGAGATTATTAAAAGTGAAGATTTGCCGAAAGATTTACTTTGTTATAACAAAGAGTTATGGCATGCGCCTGTTGGGGCATACTTAGTAGAAAAAGAAGTAGGCATTACGGATCATGAAATCCTGCAAGCTATTACATATCATACAAGTGGTCATGAGAAAATGACGATGTTAGATAAAGTAATTTATGTAGCTGATTACATTGAGCCTGGGCGAAAGTTTCCAGGGGTGGAGGAAGCTCGTAAACTCGCATATACGGATATAAATCAAGCTTTATTATTTGCGTTAAAGCGAACAATTCAATTTTTAATGGAAAAAAATCAAACGATTTATCCATTAACATTCCAAACATACAACGCAGTTATCAAGGAGGAAATTAGTAAATGAAAGATAAAGAGTTATTAGTATTAGCAGCAAAAGCAGCTGATGATAAGAGAGCAGAAGATATGGTTGTCCTAAATATGCAAGGTATTTCACCAATTGCAGATTATTTCATTATTTGTCACGGTAACTCAGATAAGCAAGTGCAAGCAATTGCGCGTGAAATTAAATCAAAAGCACATGAGTTCCAAATCGACGTACAACGTATGGAAGGTTTTGACGAAGCACGCTGGGTACTAGTTGACCTTGGAGATGTAGTTGCTCATGTATTCCATAAAGATGAGCGTAATCACTATAATTTAGAGCGTCTTTGGGGCGATGTGCCACGTGAGGATATTACAGACGAGCTAGACCAATGAAATACGAACAATTTGCATTGTTGTACGACGAACTAATGAATGATGTTCCTTATGATAAATGGGTGGAATTCACAGAGGAAAGTTTACAGCAAGCGGATATGAAAGAGGCGAAAATTCTTGATGTAGCATGCGGTACTGGTAATGTAACACTTCCGCTTGTACAAAAGGGTTACGATTTAATCGGTGTCGATCTTTCAGAAGAGATGTTAACGGTCGCTCAGCAAAAACTAGGCGGAGAAGGATACTTTATTCCTTTTTACCAACAAGACATGCGAGAGCTTGATGTTCCAGGTGAGTTTGACTGTGTAACGATCTTTTGTGATTCATTAAATTATGTATTGCAAGAAGATGGAGTGCAAGAAACATTTCGAAGAGTGTTTCACCATTTACGTCAAGATGGTTTGTTTTTATTTGATGTACATTCTTTATATAAAATACATCATGTATTTCAAAATGAAACATACACAGTGAATGGAGAAGAAATATCTCTTATTTGGAATTGCTTCCCTGGTGAAGAATCAAATAGTGTAGAACATGATTTAACATTCTTTGTTCAAGACCCAGAAGAAGATGTGTACCATCGTTTTGACGAATGTCACGTGCAACGTGCATATCAGGTTGAAGAGTTAACGAAATGGCTTGAAGAAGCTGGTTTTACCGTGCTTCGCGTCACTGGTGACTTTGAGCGACTTGAAGTTACAGAACAAACAGAGCGTATTTTCTTCATGGCGAAGAAAAACGCATAAAACAAAAGCAACCGAGAAGGTTGCTTTTGTTTTATAAAGAAGTTGTAATTTTAGTTCTAGCATAATAGGAAGATGATATACGTGAAGTGTGAAAATGCTAGTTTAAGTGAAAATGTAATGTAAAAAAGTAAGTATTTATAAAAAGGATTTGGAATGACGATGACGTATTTATTATGTGTGTTTATTGAATTGTTGATCGACGCATTTTAAATCTTCATCAAATTTCTCATGTGTTCGCTCAATTAATTTATGAAACATATCCCCAACATGTTCTTCTAAAACACGAATGCCTTCTCCTGTAACGCCGCCTTTAACACATACTTTTTCTTGTAAAGTAGGCAATGTGAAAATCTCTTTTTCAAGTAGTTTCCCCATTCCAACGACCATTTCACTTACTAAAGTAGTGGCTTCTTCATGTGTAATATTTGTTTTATCTACAGCAGCGTTAATGAAACATTGTAATAAATAACTAAAGAATGCAGGGCCGCAGCTTGCTATATCAGATGAAACGCGCGTTATATCTTCTTCTATCATAAGGGGAGTAGAAATGTTTTTGAATAGGCGAAATAGCTTTTGTTGCCACTCTTCAGAGCATTTACTTCCAAATGTAAATAGTGATGCACCAGACAGGGCGCGGTTTGTAATGCTTGGAATGATACGTGCAACGTGGCAAGGTACAAGTGTCTCTAATTGTGACGGAGATATTGGACTTGTGATAGAAACTAAGCACTTTTCATCAGAAAAATGTTCAGCGTATTTTTGTAGGATCGGGTATATATCTATCGGCTTTACACAAATAAAAATAAGATGTGATCGTTCGATTACCTCATCGATAGTTTTGGCTATATGAACAGAAGGGTATTTTTCCTTTATATGATATGCTTTGGCGGGCGTTCGATTAATGATTGTAAGGCACGAAGGTTTGACAGCACGGGTTTCTAAAAATGCGTCGATTAGTATATTCCCCATGTTCCCTGTCCCTATAATTCCTATGTTCAATGTTTCATCCCTCCTTCGTAACAGCTTTCTCCTAAACAATATGAATGATGTTATAAATTTATGATTAGAGGTGTAAAATGATGTGGGATTTTCCAAAGAAATGGTTAGGGTTAGTAGCTATTATTGGAACTGTACTTTTTCTTCTTTTTTGGAAAACGAACCAGCATACAGAGCGAACGGTCGTTGCAACGGATGTGCAAGCGAAAGAGATAGAGAAAAAAAGTAAACCGAAAATATCGGATACAAAGCAGCAGAAAAAAATAATTGTAATTGATATGAAAGGGGCTGTTGTTAAAGAAGGGGTGTATGAAATGAAAGAAGGGGACCGGGTCAAGGATGCTATTGAAAAGGCAGGTGGTTTTTTACCCGAGGCAGATAGGAAGAAGGTGAATTTAGCACAAATGGTACAAGACCAAATGATCCTTTATGTACCGAATGAAAACGAACAAGTGCAAGAGGTAGCTGCTATTTCAAAGGGGGAGGGGAAAGTTCAAATAAATGCGGCTTCTAAAGAACAACTTGAAAAAATTACAGGCATTGGTTCTCGGAAAGCAGAAAGTATTCTGAAATATCGAGAAGAACATGGTCCTTTTCAGAAAATAGAAGATTTGTTAGAGATTGATGGGATTGGTGTGAAGTCATTGGAAAAAATAAAAGATCAAATTATTATTCCGTAAAAGATTGACGAAGTTTTTCTTCATTCGCTACACTACAAGTAGACAAAAAAGTAGGTGAAAAATATGGAACGAATTTCATGGGATCAATATTTTATGACGCAAAGCCATCTGCTATCTTTACGTAGTACATGTACAAGGCTTGCAGTAGGAGCGACAATCGTTCGTGATAAACGAATTATTGCTGGTGGATATAATGGTTCAATTAAAGGTGGCGTACATTGTATAGATGATGGATGCTACGTTATTGATAATCATTGTGTTCGTACAATTCACGCAGAAATGAATGCTTTATTACAGTGTGCAAAATTCGGTGTGAAAACGGAGGAAGCGGAAATTTATGTTACGCATTTCCCTTGTTTACAATGCTGTAAGGCGATTATTCAAAGTGGTATTACAGCAGTTTATTATGCGCAGGATTATAAAAATCATCCATATGCCGTAGAGTTATTTGAAAAAGCGAATGTAACAGTGAAACACGTTCCGCTAGAATATAATATTGCAGCATTAGAGGATCAAAAGCGTCATATGGAGTTAAAAGAACTATTTGCATCTTTAGAAAAAGAAAACTTATCAATGGAAGAATTACAGCATGTATTCACGAAAGCAAAAATGATGCTATAAGGAGTGAGTATGAGTTGTATGGACAATGGGGCTATGTTGCAATCTCGTTTATCATAGGGATTGCAATTGCCTTTTCCACTTCAGTTTTATTGCTGACTTGTTGTCTCGTTTTGTATGTTTTCTATTGTTTATACCGTACTTCGCGTAAAACCTTCTTTTTTTGTATGTTAGCGTGTTTTAGTGGCGCTATGTACACTACGTATATTCAAGGGAAAAACAAGCCTCTAGGAGGACCTTACGAAGTTACAAGGGGATTAATACAAAATACACCTCTTATTAACGGGGATCGCCTAACATTTCAAGTTGAAGATCAGAATAAAAATATAGTGCAGTTAAGTTACAAAATTAAATCGGCCTTGGAAAAGAAACAACTGCGACAATTACATGCAGGAGTATCATGTGTATTCGAAGGTGAGAGGAAAGAACCACCAATAGCTCGGAATTTTCATGGTTTTAATTATCGTGATTATTTGTATAAGCAAAATATTCATTTCATATTGGAGGCTACATATATTTCTGAATGCCAAAAAACATCGTTGTCACTCGTGCAATGGATTCTTCTTTTGAGACAGCAAGCAATCTTGGGCGTTACAGAAATGTTTCCAGCGCAATCAGGTGCTTTTATGAATGCATTAGTATTCGGTGATAGACAACAAATGACATTTGAAGTTGAAGAGCAATATCAGCAATTTGGTCTTGTACATTTGTTGGCGATTTCAGGATCGCATATCGTATTGTTAATGGTGATTGTGTATTTTATTTTGCTAAGAAGTGGTGTAACGAGGGAGGTAGCGACAGTATGTCTTATCTTTTGTATTCCTCTATATATGATTTTAGCAGGAGCATCACCGTCTGTTATAAGAGCTTCTATAACAGGAGTTTTGATGTTGATTGCTTTCATATGTTCTATTCGTTTATCTAGCTTAGATGCTTTAAGCGTTACAGCTATATGCATGCTTATATTTGATCCGTATCTTGTTTTTAATATTGGCTTTCAGTTTTCGTTCGTTGGTAGTTTCGCCTTGCTTTTGTCAGCCCCGCTTTTACTAGATAGTAGTAATGGAGTAATCCGAAATTCCATTTATATTTCTTTTATTTCACAACTCGTTAGTACTCCGATTTTGTTATATCACTTCGGTTATTTTTCTCCATATAGTATTTTTCTTAATATCCTATACGTTCCGTTTTTATCTCTTATTGTATTGCCGGGTAGTATTATCGTTTTGGTATGTATACCGATCGTCCCGTTTCTTGCAAAAGGACTTGCGAATGTACTATCAATAGGTTTGAATCTTTCTAATGATTTTCTAAGTTATTGTGAAAATTTACCGTTTATCCGCCTTGTTTTCGGGCAAACATCTATACTTCTTGTAGCTCTATATTACGCGAGTATTGTTAGTATATTGATGGTTTGGGAAAGGCGGGTGTCGAAGAAAATTATGTTCGTAGCTTCGGGTATATTTCTTTTTGTTTGTACATGTCATTATGTATATCCGTATTTTCGAGAAAGTGGGAGTGTTACATTTCTTGATGTTGGACAGGGAGACGCAATTTTAATTCGCCTCCCGTACGATAAAGGGATTTACCTCATTGATACCGGTGGCACAATGCGTGCAAATAAGGAAGAATGGCAACGGAAAAAGCATGAATTTTCTGTTGGAAATGATATTTTAATCCCTTATTTACAAAAGGAAGGGATTAAAACAATTGATAAATTAATTGTAACGCATGGAGATGCGGATCATATAGGTGCTGCGCAAGAGTTATTATCAAATATAACCGTAAAAGAAGTTGTATTTGGCCGAAAAGAACAAGATGCGGTATTAGAAAAATTATTAAAGAAACAGGCATTAGAAAAGGCAGTGAAAATAAGTGAAGTGGGGGAAGGAGAGAGTTGGAGCGTAAATGAAGCAGAATTTTTTGTGTTAGCTCCAACAGGAAAAGCAAGAAGTGAAAATAATGCTTCAATTGTAATATGGGCAAAATTAGGAGGGGCAACGTGGCTGTTTACAGGTGATTTAGAAGAAGAAGGAGAGAAATTTTTAATAGCTACGTATCCAGATTTACGGGCGGATGTTTTAAAGGTTGCTCATCATGGGAGTAATACGTCATCTATAGTGCCTTTTTTGAGCGCTGTACAGCCTGATGTAGCGATTATTTCTGTCGGTGAGCGTAATAGGTATGGGCATCCTCATAAGGAAGTGATAGAGCGTTTGGAGAAGATGGGGATTGAAATATGGCGTACGGATAAGCAAGGCGCTATTTCCTATGTGTTTAAAGTGGAACACGGAACCTTTCGTAGCAAAATCACATATGATGAAACACATGATAGATAAAAAAGAAGACTGCCAGTAAGCAGCAGTCTTTAAGAACCGATAAATTTAATAACAGTTGCAATGATGAAAAGTGTTGCGAAAAAACCAAATGAGACGATAAATCCTACCCCTGAATCAATAGCGTCATTGCGTTTACTTTGAACGTTCTGTTCAAAATCATTCATTTAGAATCCCTCCCCAACATTCCACTTTAGTATAAAATATTGTCAGAAAAAAATCTACAATTTCCATATGAAGAGAAATCGAGCGTTTTTACTACTTTAGATCATTAAGGAACGCGAGTTTTTTGTTTCCAAGCATGTTAACAGTTGGCACTTATACTCGAATTTTTATTGCGAATAATAAAGGGAAGGTGATTACCGCACACCAATAAGAAACCCGGGGCTTATTGCGTGGCGTTTAATATAAATAAAGGAACGGGTCATAAAGCCTGTTCCTTTGTACTTGTAAAACGAAAGCTAGGGCATTAGTATAAATATATATTGCCAAGTTAGGGAGTAGGAAAAAGTATGAGTGATATACATAAAAAGATTAAAAAGAAGCAGTTTGCTCCAGTGTATTTACTGTATGGAACGGAAGCGTTTTTGATAAATGAAACGATAAAGCTTATTACAACAGAAGCGCTTGAAGAGGAAGATCGCGAGTTTAATGTTGTGACATATGATTTAGAAGAAGCGTATTTAGAAGATGTGGTTGAGGATGCACGTACACTTCCTTTTTTCGGGGAACGTAAAGTGATATTAATAAAATCACCACTATTTTTAACTTCACAAAAAGAAAAATTAGAGCAAAATATAAAAATTTTAGAAGAATATATTGGGGAGCCTTCTCCATTTTCTATTCTTGTTTTTGTTGCGCCTTACGAAAAACTTGATGAACGAAAAAAAATTACAAAACTATTAAAGAAAACAGCGGATGTAGTAGAAGCGAATGCGATGCAAGTGCAGGATGTTCAGAAGTGGATTGTTGCTCGTGCAGATGAAGTACATGTGCATATAGATAATGCAGCTGTTAGTTTGTTGTTAGAGCTTGTGGGAAGTAATGTAACGATGTTGGCGAAGGAAATGGACAAGTTAACGTTATACGTCGGTATGGGCGGAGAGATTACACCGAAACTCGTTGGGGAGCTTGTGCCAAAATCGGTTGAACAAAATGTGTTTGCTTTGACAGAAAAAGTGGTAAAAAAAGATATTGCGGGTGCGATGCAAATTTTGGATGGATTATTTACGCAGCAAGAGGAACCAATTAAACTGCTTGCGTTATTAGTAAGTCAATTCCGCTTGCTCTATCAAGTGAAAGAGTTACAGCAACGTGGTTATGGACAAAATCAAATTGCGTCTCATATTGGTGTGCATCCATATCGTGTAAAGTTAGCGATGAATCAAACGAAGTTTTTCTCTTTTGAAGAATTAAAAAAAGTGATTATAGAATTAGCGGAAGCTGATTATAGTATGAAGACTGGAAAAATGGATAAGAAACTTGTACTTGAGTTTTTCTTAATGCGGTTAAATCATATGTGATGAAACAAAAAGTTCACGTGTTTAGCACGTGAACTTTTTGTATATAAAAAAACGATCCAAATGGATCGTTTTTTAAACGCCTTACGCGTTTACTTGTTTCGCTAAGCGAGATTTTTGACGAGCTGCAGCGTTTTGGTGGATAAGACCTTTACGAGCTGCTTTGTCAAGTTTTTTAGAAGCAGTTTTGAAAGCTTCTTTAGCATTTTCAAGATCGTTATTAGTAACTAAAGCTTCTACAGTTTTAACAGCAGAACGCATGTCAGACTTGATAGAAGCGTTATGTGAACGACGCTCTTCGCTAAGTTTAGCGCGTTTGATAGCAGATTTGATGTTTGCCATACTTTTCACCTCCCTGGTGCAATCGAATGACTCGATTCTTAACATAGAACAAGTGATATTCTATCAAACGGTGAAGAGAATTGCAATAGTATATCAATGAAATTTCACGTAAAGGAAAGAATGACCTTATATAACTTTGGGAAATCTAACGATATTTACTATGAATTACGGAGGAGATACGATGAGAGAACCATTAGATTTAAGTAAATATAGTGTTAGAACGGACCTTGCTGTCGAGGCACATGAAATGCTGCAAGAGAGTCAAGAAGAGCAAAAAGGGATACAAGGAGTTATTGTCAAAGAGAGGGAAGAAGAAGGTATTACCATTACAAAAGTAACGATTGATGAAATTGCCTCTGAATCGATGGGTAAAAAACCTGGGAGTTATTTAACGCTTGAAGTACAAGGCATACGTCAACAAGATACGGAACTGCAACAAAAAGTAGAGCGCATTTTTGCAAAAGAATTTTCTTATTTCTTAGAAGAGGTTGGCGTTACGAAAGAAGCGAGTTGTTTAATTGTTGGTCTTGGGAATTGGAATGTAACGCCAGATGCGCTTGGACCAATCGTTGTAGAAAATGTATTGGTAACGAGACATTTGTTTCAATTGCAGCCTGAAAGTGTAGAAGAAGGGTTTAGGCCTGTTAGTGCAATTCGGCCGGGGGTAATGGGAATTACAGGAATCGAAACGAGCGATGTCATTTATGGAATCATTGAGAAGACGAAGCCAGACTTTGTCATTGCAATTGATGCATTAGCTGCCCGCTCTATTGAACGAGTAAATAGTACGATACAAATTTCTGATACGGGAATTCATCCTGGATCGGGTGTTGGGAATAAGCGTAAGGAACTTAGTAAAGAAACATTGGGTATTCCTGTTATCGCGATTGGTGTTCCGACTGTGGTTGATGCAGTTTCGATTACAAGCGATACAATTGATTTTATTTTGAAACATTTTGGAAGGGAGATGAAAGAAGGAAACAAACCTTCCCGTTCTTTGTTGCCAGCCGGTTTTACATTTGGAGAAAAGAAAAAATTAACAGAAGAAGATATGCCGGATGAAAAGAGTCGGAATATGTTTTTAGGTGCTGTAGGTACACTGGAAGATGAAGAGAAGAGAAAATTAATTTATGAAGTGTTATCTCCTCTTGGTCATAATTTAATGGTGACTCCGAAAGAAGTGGATGCTTTCATAGAGGATATGGCGAATGTAATAGCGAGTGGTTTAAATGCAGCCTTGCATCATCAAATTGACCAAGATAATACAGGAGCATATACACATTGATGGGAAGAGACGATAATCGTTTAAGCCGTTTTTCGCTTTTATGTATATGTAGTGCGGCCTTATGTTTACTTATGATAATAGCAGGGATGGCACTTGCTAATCATGGTTTGAAAAGTATGAAAGGTTATCAGCAAATGTCGTATGAACAAATCGCTCATATGACAGGAACAGAGGGTGCGGGTGCTGAATCAGAAATTTTGGAGGGTTCATTTTCCGCTACTGAAAAACAAAAACAATTAGAAAGCTTAAAAAGCTTTAATGTTGTAGAAGGAATTGGTATGGCAATAGCAAGTGCTACTTATGAAGTAACAAAGTTCGGAACGGATATAGTTGTTGGGAAAGTAAGAGAGATTTTTAGTTAAGGGTAGCAGGAAGAACGGTTGTCTTACCATTTTGTACGACAGCCGTTTTTAAATTTGAAAAAAGTTTGTCTCTTATGGTTTGTTCGCATAAGATATAGATAGAATGATTTGTATTGTAAGCAGCACGAGTTTTCATTGAATCTTTGCTGCTCTATTGATATAATCAGTGCTAGTGTATATTGGCGAGACTATTAGGAGTTGAGAACATAGATGAACAAAGAAGAAAGAGCAAAAAGACAGTCCAAAATCCGTAATTTCTCTATCATTGCTCATATTGACCACGGAAAATCAACGTTAGCAGACCGTATTTTAGAGAAAACAAATGCGTTAACACAACGTGAAATGAAAGCTCAATTGCTTGACTCTATGGATTTAGAGCGTGAGCGCGGTATTACAATTAAATTAAATGCAGTACAACTAACGTATAAAGCGAAAGACGGTGAAGAGTATATCCTTCACTTAATCGATACTCCAGGACACGTCGACTTTACGTACGAAGTATCTCGTAGTTTAGCGGCTTGTGAAGGTGCGATTCTTGTTGTGGATGCAGCACAAGGGATTGAGGCGCAAACATTAGCGAACGTATATTTAGCGCTTGATAATAATTTAGAAATATTACCAGTTATTAATAAGATCGACTTACCAAGTGCGGACCCAGAACGTGTACGTCAAGAGGTAGAAGATGTAATTGGTTTAGATGCATCGGAAGCTGTACTTGCCTCAGCGAAAGCTGGTATTGGTATTGAAGATATTTTAGAACAAATTGTTGAAAAGGTACCAGCTCCAACAGGGGATTCAGAAGAGCCTTTACAATGTATGATTTTCGATTCTTTATATGACCCGTACCGCGGTGTAATTGCATATATCCGTGTTGTAAATGGAACGGTAAAAGTTGGCGATAAAGTACGTATGATGGCAACTGGAAAAGAATTTGAAGTAACAGAAGTAGGTGTGTTTACACCGAAAACAACGCAACGTGACGAGTTAACAGTAGGTGATGTAGGTTTCTTAGCAGCATCTATTAAAAACGTAGGTGATACACGCGTAGGTGATACAATCACACATGCAAAACGTCCGGCTGCAGAGGCGTTAGCAGGTTATCGTAAATTAAACCCGATGGTATTCTGTGGTTTATATCCAATCGATTCTGCACGTTACAACGACTTACGTGATGCGTTAGAAAAATTAGAGTTAAACGATTCTGCTCTTGAGTTTGAACCAGAAACATCTCAAGCGCTAGGATTTGGTTTCCGTTGTGGTTTCTTAGGACTTCTTCACATGGAAATCATTCAAGAACGTATTGAACGTGAATTTAAAATCGATTTAATTACAACAGCACCAAGTGTTATTTATAAAGTTTATTTAACGAACGGTGAAGATGTTATTGTTGATAATCCATCTAATATGCCGGATCCACAATCTATTGATCGTGTAGAAGAGCCGTTTGTGAAGGCTTCAATTATGGTTCCGAATGACTATGTTGGAGCTGTAATGGAAATTTGCCAAGGTAAACGTGGAACGTTTATTGATATGCAATATTTAGATGAAACACGTGTTACACTAACATACGAAATCCCGTTATCAGAAATCGTATATGACTTCTTCGATCAGTTGAAATCAAATACGAAAGGATATGCATCGTTTGACTACGAGTTAATTGGTTACAAACCATCGAAACTTGTGAAAATGGATATTCTTTTAAATAACGAACAAGTCGATGCTCTATCATTTATCGTACACCGTGATTCAGCGTATGATCGTGGTAAAGTAATCGTAGATAAATTAAAAGAATTAATTCCAAGACAACAGTTCGAAGTACCAATTCAGGCGACTATCGGAAACAAGGTTGTAGCACGTTCTACAATTAAGGCGATGCGTAAAAACGTACTTGCGAAATGTTACGGTGGTGACATTTCTCGTAAGCGTAAACTTCTTGATAAGCAAAAAGAAGGTAAAAAACGTATGAAGTCTGTTGGTTCTGTAGAAGTACCGCAAGAAGCATTCATGGCTGTACTGAAAATGGATGACAACTAATAATGGATTGTTATTTCATGCGGATTGAGATAAAAAAGAAGTCGTTTATACGGCTTCTTTTTTATGTATAATTACTTTTTAGACAACGTAGCTTCTCTCATTTACAATAGTGAGGTGGCTATATTTATGAATGATTGATATAGAGTTAGGAGACTATTAATGTCCGAAAATATTCGAAAAGATATTCACGAAAAAATACAAAATGGCAATTTTAATTGTGAAAAGGAATTGACGCTTTCTATTATTAGCGGGAAGTGGAAAGTTGTGATACTGTGGCATCTTGGTGTGGAAGGGCCTCATCGTTTTAGTGAATTACAACGATTATTCCCAAGCATTTCTCATAAAGTTTTGTCGAACCAATTAAAAGAGTTAATAGAAGATGGGATTGTTGACCGAACGGTATACCCAGAAATTCCTCCGCGAGTAGAGTATTATATGACGGAATTAGGCATGTCGCTTTTACCGATCGTTGAAATGATGTATGATTGGGGAAAAATGCGAATGGAACAAATTCGTAATACGTTAGAGAAGTGAAGATTCCTCCGGAGTGCGGAGGTTTTCTTTTTAGAAAGGTAGGAGTTATATTTGGTTCAAGCTGCATATATTCATATTCCATTTTGTCAGCATATTTGTCACTATTGTGATTTTAATAAAGTGTTTATTGAACGCCAACCGGTTGATCAATATTTAGAGTATTTAGAGAAAGAAATAATAAATACAGTTCAAAAAGTACCGTTTGATAGTATGAAAACGATTTTTGTTGGTGGAGGAACTCCGACAGCGTTAAATATGGAACAGACAAAAAAGTTACTAGATATTATAAACCGTCGCTTACGTCCGTTTGCCCCAAATTGTGAATTAACATTTGAAGCGAATCCAGGTGATTTACCAAAAGAGAAGTTAAATGTATTGCTAGAAGGTGGAGTGAACCGAATTAGTTTTGGTGTGCAAACATTTCGGGATGAGTTGCTTGAGAAAATTGGGCGTAAGCATACGAGGGAAGATGCATTTGTAGCAATTAGAGAAGCGCAGGAAGTGGGCTTTAAAAATATAAATGTAGATATTATTTATGCTCTGCCAGGGCAGACGATAGAAGATGTAAAAGAAACATTAGACATTGCTTTTACGCTTGGTGTACAACATTTCTCAGCATATTCATTAATTGTGGAACCGAAAACTGTGTTTTATAACTTAATGAATAAAGGGAAATTAAGACTTCCAGGTGAAGATCATGAAGCAAAAATGTATGAAATGGTAATGGATGAAATGGAGAAACACGGCTATAGCCAGTATGAAATTAGCAATTTCTCAAAAGGTGATAATGAAAGTAGACACAATCTCACATACTGGAATAATGAGGAGTATTATGGATTTGGAGCTGGAGCGCATAGTTATGTAAATGGAAAACGTATCCAAAATGTAGGGCCGCTCAAGCAATATTTCAATAAAATCGATGAAACTGGATTTCCGTATTTAGATGTTCACGCGGTGACGGAGAAAGAAAGAATGGAAGAAGAGTTGTTCTTAGGACTTCGAAAAACACAAGGTGTATCTAAAATATTGTTTCAAAAGAAATTTAATATGGAGATGAATCAAGTTTTCGCGAAGCAGTTGCAAAAAAATCAAGAACAAGGATTGCTTGAAGAGAAAGATGGATATGTTCGTTTAACGCGAAAAGGAAAATTATTAGGGAATGAAGTATTCCAATCATTTTTGATTGACTAATTAAATGTTCCATAAACGTGAAAAAGTTTCATTATTTCGTGACGTTTCCGTTGACAATTGAATGTCAATTTTGGTAAGTTATTAATAGATTTAGCACTCGAAGACAAAGAGTGCTAACAGAGGTGATGATGAGATGCTTACGGAACGTCAGCTCTTAATTTTACAAACAATTATTGATGACTTTATTGGATCAGCGCAACCTGTTGGGTCGAGGACGTTGGCTAAGAAAGATGAAATTACGTTTAGTTCAGCTACTATTCGAAATGAAATGGCTGATTTAGAGGAACTAGGATTTATTGAGAAAACGCATAGTTCTTCAGGACGTGTTCCTTCTGAAAAAGGATATCGTTTTTATGTAGACCATCTTTTAGCGCCGCAAAACTTACCGAACGATGAAATTGTACAAATTAAAGATTTATTTGCTGAAAGAATTTTTGAAGCGGAAAAGATTGCACAGCAATCGGCTCAAATTTTATCAGAGCTTACGAATTATACGGCCATTGTTCTTGGACCTAAGTTAAGCACAAATAAACTTAAAAACGTACAAATTGTACCGCTTGATCGTCAAACTGCAGTCGCTATTATTGTAACGGATACAGGGCATGTACAAAGCAAAACGATTACCGTTCCGGAATCTGTTGATTTATCAGATTTAGAAAAAATGGTTAATATTTTAAATGAAAAGCTGTCGGGTGTACCAATGGCAGAACTGCATAACAAAATCTTTAAAGAGATTGTTACAGTTTTACGTGGATATGTTCATAATTACGATAGTGCAATAAAAATGTTAGATGGTACATTTCAAGTTCCTTTATCGGAAAAGATATACTTTGGAGGCAAAGCAAATATGCTTTCGCAACCAGAGTTCCATGACATTCACAAAGTAAGATCCTTGCTGACGATGATTGATAATGAAGCCGAATTTTATGACATTTTGCGTCATAAACAAGTAGGTATTCAAGTGAACATTGGTAGGGAAAACTCTGCGACGGCCATGGAAGATTGTAGTTTAATTTCTGCAACATATTCGATTGGAGAAGAACAGCTTGGAACAATTGCTATTTTAGGTCCGACAAGAATGCAATACTCTCGGGTAATTAGTTTGTTACAGTTATTTACGAGGCAATTTACTGATGGACTTAAAAAGTAAATGAGAGTAATACATTCGCTCAAGTAATGAAATTTTCATTGCTGTGTGTAATATATAATGCTTAAGGAATTGTGTTCAGCATAATACCTAATACCTTTTAAGGAGGTGAATATTGTGGAAGAGCGTAACGAACAAGTGGTAGAAGAAGTAAAAGAAGCGCAAGTTGAAGAAGCTGTCACGACAGAAAACAGTGAAAAAACTGTAGAAGAAAAAAGTGAGGCTGCTCTTTTACAAGAAAAAGTAGATGAGTTACAAGCGAAGCTAACGGAAACGGAAGGTCGCACATTACGTCTACAAGCTGATTTTGAAAATTATAAGCGTCGTGTCCAAATGGATAAACAGGCTGCTGAAAAATATAGAGCACAAAGTCTAGTTTCAGATATTTTGCCAGCTCTTGATAATTTTGAAAGAGCGATGCAAGTGGAAGCAACTGATGAGCAAACGAAATCCTTGTTACAAGGTATGGAAATGGTGCATCGTCAATTGCTAGAAGCGCTGACTAAAGAAGGCGTTGAAGCGATTGAAGCTGTTGGTAAACAGTTTGATCCTAATGAACACCAAGCTATTATGCAAGTGGAAGATAGTGAATTTGAATCAAACGCGGTAGTTGAAGAATTCCAAAAAGGTTATAAACTAAAAGACCGTGTGATTCGCCCATCAATGGTAAAAGTAAATCAATAATTTACATAAAAGTAGGAGGATTCGCCATGAGTAAAATTATCGGTATTGACTTAGGTACAACAAACTCTTGTGTAGCTGTTATGGAAGGTGGAGAACCAAAGGTTATCCCAAATCCAGAAGGAAACCGTACAACACCTTCTGTTGTAGCTTTCAAAAATGAAGAGCGTCAAGTTGGGGAAGTTGCAAAGCGTCAAGCAATTACAAACCCAAATACAATCATGTCTGTTAAACGTCATATGGGTACAGACTACAAAGTAGAAGTTGAAGGTAAAGATTATACACCTCAAGAAATTTCTGCAATCATTTTACAAAACTTAAAAGCTTCTGCTGAAGCATACTTAGGTGAAACAGTAACGAAAGCTGTTATTACAGTACCTGCATACTTCAACGATGCAGAACGTCAAGCAACAAAAGATGCTGGTCGTATCGCTGGTTTAGAAGTTGAGCGTATCATTAACGAACCAACAGCAGCAGCGCTTGCTTACGGTTTAGAAAAACAAGATGAAGAGCAAAAAATCTTAGTATATGACTTAGGTGGCGGTACATTTGACGTATCTATCCTTGAGTTAGCAGATGGAACATTCGAAGTTATTTCAACTGCTGGTGACAACCGTCTTGGTGGAGATGACTTTGACCAAGTTATTATTGATCACTTAGTAGCTGAGTTCAAAAAAGAAAATAACATTGATTTAAGCCAAGATAAAATGGCACTTCAACGTTTGAAAGATGCAGCTGAAAAAGCGAAAAAAGATCTTTCTGGCGTAACACAAACACAAATTTCATTACCATTCATTAGTGCTGGAGCTGCTGGTCCATTACACTTAGAATTAACGTTAACAAGAGCGAAATTCGAAGAGATTTCAGCAGGTCTTGTTGAAAGAACGTTAGAGCCAACTCGTCGTGCATTAAAAGACGCTGGTTTTGCTCCAAGCGAATTAGATAAAGTTATCCTTGTTGGTGGATCTACTCGTATCCCAGCTGTACAAGAAGCTATTAAACGTGAAACTGGTAAAGAACCATATAAAGGTGTAAACCCTGATGAAGTTGTAGCATTAGGTGCTGCAGTTCAAGGTGGCGTACTTACTGGTGATGTAGAAGGCGTACTATTATTAGACGTAACTCCACTTTCTTTAGGTATTGAAACTATGGGTGGTGTGTTCACGAAATTAATCGAGCGTAACACTACAATTCCAACAAGTAAGTCACAAGTATTCTCAACAGCTGCTGATAACCAACCGGCAGTAGACATTCACGTATTACAAGGTGAGCGTCCAATGTCAGCTGACAACAAAACATTAGGTCGTTTCCAATTAACAGACCTTCCACCAGCACCACGTGGTATTCCACAAATCGAAGTAACATTCGATATTGATGCGAACGGTATCGTTAACGTACGTGCAAAAGACTTAGGAACAAGCAAAGAGCAAACTATTACAATCCAATCTTCTTCAGGTCTTTCTGATGAAGAAGTAGATCGTATGGTACAAGAAGCGGAAGCAAATGCTGACGCTGACCAAAAACGTAAGGAAGAAGTTGAACTTCGTAACGAAGCTGACCAACTTGTATTCCAAACGGATAAAGTTGTAAAAGATTTAGAAGGTAAAGTGGATGCGGCTGAAGTTGCAAAAGCAACAGAAGCGAAAGAAGCATTACAAGCTGCGATCGAGAAGAACGAGCTTGAGGAAATCCGTGCGAAAAAAGACGCTTTACAAGAAATCGTACAACAATTAACTGTTAAATTATACGAGCAAGCTCAAGCAGCTGCAGGGCAAGCAGAAGGTGCACAAGGAGCACAAGATGCTGGCGCGAAGAAAGACAATGTAGTAGACGCTGAGTTCGAAGAAGTAAAAGAAGATAAGTAATATAAATAAGTAAGATGACAAAAAGTCAAAGTCAAGCGTGCCTTGACTTTGGCTTTTTTCACGAATGAAAAGAAAAGTGTGAGGTTCTTAAGTTTTTTACTTTGCATACTGTAAGTGAGGAAACTTTGTTGCAAAGCACTTTCTTTCGGTGTTAAAATTACGTTTATGTGAAAGATTCGGGGGTTGTAAATTTATGAGTAAACGAGACTATTATGAGGTCCTTGGACTTAGCCAGGGTGCTTCAAAAGATGAAATAAAAAAAGCGTATCGTCGTTTGGCTAAAAAATACCATCCAGACGTAAGTAAAGAAGAAAATGCAATTGAAAAGTTTAAAGAAGTACAAGAAGCATACGAAGTATTAAGCGACGATCAAAAGCGCGCGCAATATGATCAATTTGGTCATGCTGGTGCAAATCAAGGTTTCGGTGGCTTTGGCGGCGGAGGAGACTTCGGCGGTGGCTTCGGTTTCGAAGATATCTTTAGTTCGTTCTTTGGCGGCGGTGGCGGTAGACGTCGTGATCCAAATGCTCCGCGTCAAGGTGCTGACTTACAATATCAAGTTACTTTAGAGTTTGAGGAAGCTATTTTTGGTAAAGAATTAAATGTTGAGATTCCAGTAGAAGATCCATGTGATACTTGTAAAGGTAGCGGAGCGAAACCAGGAACTTCAAAAGAAACATGTAAACATTGTTCAGGATCAGGGCAAGTAAGTGTAGAACAAAATACACCATTTGGTCGTATCGTAAACCGTCAAGCTTGTGGTCATTGTTCAGGAACTGGTCAAATGATTAAAGAAAAATGTACGACATGTCACGGTTCTGGTAAAGTACGTAAACGCAAAAAAATCAATGTTAAAATTCCAGCAGGTATTGATAATGGTCAACAAATTCGTGTATCTGGAAAAGGTGAAGCGGGCGTAAATGGCGGACCGGCAGGAGATTTATATGTTGTTGTTCATGTGAGAAATCATGAATTCTTTGAGCGTGAAGGAGATCACATTATTTGTGAAATGCCATTAACATTTGCGCAAATGGCACTTGGTGCTGAAGTGGAAGTTCCTACTGTTCATGGGAAAGTGAAGCTGAAAATTCCAGCAGGAACACAAACAGGAACAGAATTCCGCTTAAAAGGAAAAGGTGCTCCGAACGTACGTGGATACGGTCAAGGAGATCAATATGTAGTCGTTCGTGTTGTTGTACCGACGAAATTAACTTCACATCAAAAAGAGTTATTACGTGAATTTGCGGGACAAGAAGAGCAGGATGATAGTTTATTTGGAAAGCTTAAACGTGCTTTCAAAGGGGAATAATGGAAATAAAAAATGGAGTTGGTAAATTGTGAAATGGTCAGAAGTTAGTATTCATACAACAGAAGAAGCAGTAGAAGCTGTCTCTCATATTTTACATGAAGCTGGTGCTAGTGGAGTTGCGATTGAGGATCCAGCGGAGTTGACGAAAGAGCGCGAGCAACAATATGGTGAAATTTATGCATTGAACCCAGATGAATATCCGGCGGAAGGTGTATTAATAAAAGCATATTTCCCACAAACGGATTCTTTACAGGAAACGATTGCGGGTGTAAAATCATCTATTGATATGCTTCCATCTTACGACATCGAAATTGGTACTGGAAATATTACCGTTAACGAAGTCAATGAAGAAGATTGGGCTACTGCTTGGAAAAAATATTACCATCCAGTACGAATTTCTGATACATTCACAATTGTGCCGACGTGGGAAGAATATACACCAGCTTCTCCGGAAGAAAAAATTATTGAATTAGATCCAGGTATGGCGTTTGGGACAGGAACTCACCCGACAACAACGATGTGTATTCGTGCTTTAGAAAAAACAGTTCAGCCAGGTGATACTGTCATTGATGTAGGAACAGGTTCTGGTGTACTTAGTATTGCAGCGGCAAAATTAGGTGCGTCTTCTGTTCAAGCGTATGATTTAGATCCGGTTGCAGTGGAAAGTGCAGAAATGAATGTACGTTTAAATAAAACAGATGATATCGTGTCTGTTGGGCAAAATAGTCTTTTAGAAGGTATTGAAGGTCCTGTTGATTTAATCGTAGCTAACTTATTAGCAGAAATTATTCTTTTATTCCCTGAGGATGCAGCAAGAGTTGTGAAGTCGGGCGGATTATTTATTACATCGGGCATTATTGCAGCGAAGGAAAAGATAATTTCTGAAGCGCTAGAAAAAGCTGGATTTACAATTGAAGAAGTATTACGAATGGAAGATTGGGTAGCAATTATTGCACGAAATGCGTAATATAGATTTTAGTTTATAATGAAAAGGGGGAGTCTCTCACTATAAGGTGAGGGACTTGCCGTTTGTTATATGAAAAAATGATAACGTTTCGTTCTTTTCGTAAGTGTTGACTTACGAAAGGAACGAAACTCTACTAAGGTGATTATATGCAACGTTATTTTGTAGAAGAGAAATATGTAAATGAGACAAGTATTCGCATTGTAGGTGATGACGTACATCATATTGCAAGAGTGATGCGTATGTCAGCTGGCGATCACATTTATTGCTGTGTAAACGGAAAAACAGCAGTATGTTCAATTGATGAAATTACCAGTGAATTTATTAATACGGCTATTGTAGAATGGGTAGAGGCGTCAAGTGAACTTCCTGTTTTCGTGACGATTGCAAGTGGACTGCCAAAAGGAGACAAGCTAGAGTTAATTTTCCAAAAAGGAACTGAGCTTGGGGCGGCCGCATTTTTACCATTTCAAGCATCTCGCTCTATTGTAAAATGGGATGCGAAAAAAGCTGATAAAAAAGTTGAGCGTTTAAGAAAAATTGTGAAAGAAGCTGCGGAACAATCGCATAGAAGCGAAATTCCAGAAGTGCATGCTCCGGCATCATTTAAGCAATTGCTTTCAATGAGTAATGAGTATGATGTATGTCTTGTTGCGTACGAAGAGGAAGCAAAACAAGGTGAGAAATCCAATTTTTCTAAAGCTTTAACGACGATGAAACCAGGCCAAAAACTATTGATTGTATTTGGACCAGAAGGTGGTTTAGCGGAGGAAGAGATTACTACGCTTCGTGAACATAAATTTGTACCATGTAGTTTAGGACCAAGAATTTTAAGAACAGAAACGGCGCCGTTATATGCGTTAAGTGCTGCTTCGTATCATTTTGAATTGATGGGGTGATGATCAATGTCAACTGTTGCGTTCCATACGTTAGGTTGTAAAGTAAACCACTATGAAACAGAGGCCATTTGGCAATTGTTTAAACAAGGTGGATATGAAAGAACTGAATATGAAAAGAAAGCTGATGTATATGTTATTAATACGTGTACAGTAACGAATACGGGGGATAAGAAAAGCCGTCAAGTTATTAGACGTGCTGTTCGTCAAAATCCGGATGCGGTTATTTGTGTAACGGGATGTTATGCACAAACATCTCCAGCGGAAATTATGGCGATTCCAGGTGTAGATATTGTAGTTGGTACACAGGATCGTGAAAAGATGTTAGGATACATTGAAGAATTCCGCAAAGAGCGTCAACCAATTAATGCGGTCCGCAACATTATGAAAACACGTGTATACGAAGAACTGGATGTACCTTATTTCACGGATCGTACACGTGCATCTTTAAAAATACAAGAAGGTTGTAATAATTTCTGTACATTCTGTATTATTCCTTGGGCACGTGGTTTAATGCGTTCTCGTGATGGAAAAGAAGTTATTAAACAAGCACAGCAATTAGTAGATGCAGGTTATAAAGAAATCGTATTAACAGGTATTCATACAGGTGGGTACGGTGAAGATATTAAAGATTATAACTTAGCTGGATTACTTCGTGATATGGAAGCGGAAGTAGGCGGATTAAAACGTCTTCGTATTTCTTCTATTGAAGCGAGTCAGATTTCAGATGAAGTAATTGAAGTGTTAGATAAGTCTGAAGTTGTTGTACGTCACTTGCACATTCCATTGCAATCTGGATCTAATACTGTATTAAAGCGTATGCGTCGTAAGTATACGATGGAATTTTTCCAAGAGCGTTTAGATCGATTGAAAGAAGCGTTACCAGGCCTTGCGATTACATCGGATGTAATTGTTGGTTTCCCAGGTGAAACAGAAGAAGAATTCATGGAAACATACAATTTCATTAAAGAGAATCGCTTCTCTGAGTTACACGTATTCCCGTACTCAAAGCGTACAGGAACACCTGCAGCGCGTATGGAAGATCAAGTTCCTGAAGATGTGAAGAATGATCGTGTTCATCGTTTAATTGAACTATCTAACCAATTAGCGAAAGAGTATGCGTCACAGTTTGAAGGGGAAGTGCTTGAAATCATTCCGGAAGAGCAATTTAAAGAGGGCGACCGTAAAGGGTTATATGTAGGCTATACGGATAACTACTTAAAAATTGTATTTGAAGGATCAGAAGAGTTAATTGGTAAGCTAGTGAAAGTGAAAATTACGAAAGCTGGTTATCCATATAACGAAGCGCAATTTGTTCGTGTTCTTGAAGATGATGTAAAAAAAGAATCAGCAAGCGCATAAAACGAAACTTTAATCAGTGGGGTTTTTGTTCCTCCCCACTAATTATCAGCCGGATTCCTACCTAAGTTCTTTGCTTGTGCTGAATTTTGAGGTGGGGGGTCTTACTGCCCGGCAAATAGCGGGATAAAAAAAGCATGCAAACGGAAACGATTTGCATGCTTTCTTTTTTTTCGTGGAGAAGTTAAGTACTGAAAAAGGCAGGTACGTCGAATGAGTAGTTGTTTCGTACATTCCTGCATTAAAAAAGATGTAATGATAAAAATATAGTTGTCTTCAGGGAAAAGGATAATAGCTATCTACGTAGCTTTTGAACAGGAAAGGGCATCTATTCTTCTTTTATTCTGCCAAATAGTTGACCTGAAGTGATAAAATGTATTATAATCGTAAAAGACATGCTGAAGAAGGGTTTCTTTTTGCATGCTGAAATTAGTATGTAAGTGTGATGTTTCGGAGGGAGGGAAAGAGAATGTCAAAAACAGTCGTTCGTAAAAACGAGTCTTTGGAGGATGCACTTCGCCGTTTTAAAAGATCGGTTTCTAAAACTGGTACACTTGCTGAAGCAAGAAAGCGCGAGTTTTATGAAAAACCAAGTGTAAAACGTAAGAAGAAATCTGAAGCGGCAAGAAAGCGTAAATTCTAAGAGAGGGTGTAAGTGATGAGTCTTCTCGGTCGTTTAAACGATGATATGAAACAAGCGATGAAGAATAAACAAAAAGAAAAATTAACCGTTATTCGTATGGTTAAGGCTGCTTTACAAAATGAAGGTATTAAACTGCAACATACTCTTACTGAAGAAGAGGAATTAACAGTTTTAGCTCGTGAAGTAAAACAGTATAAGGACTCCCTCCTTGAATTTAAAAAAGCTGGTCGTGAAGACCTTGTTAATAAACTGCAAAGTGAAATTCAGATTTTAAGCGCATATTTGCCGGAGCAATTAACAGAAGAAGAACTAGCGAATGTAATTAAGCAAGTTATTTCTGAAGTTGGTGCAACTTCTAAAGCAGATATGGGTAAGGTGATGACTGCTGTTATGCCGAAAGTAAAAGGTAAAACAGACGGATCACTTGTGAATAAGTTGGTTATCCAGCTATTAGCATAAAAAAACGTCTCATTTCGTATGAGACGTTTTTTTATGCTTTTTTTCAGTTTGGACGTGATATTACAAGCTCTTTTTTCATACATATGGGATGAGAGGGGGTCTTTTGAGATGAAAAAATTAGAACAAATGAAGAATTGGTTAACAAAGCAAATAGACCTGCCAGTGGATGTGCTAATGGATCTACCTCGGATCACGCTTGTTGGGCAAGTGCATATCTATATAGAAAATCATCGGGGTTTATTAGTGTTTTCAGATAAAGAAGTAAGATTGTTATTAAAGCACGGTCAATTATTAATTAAAGGGCAATCCTTTATTATTAAAACAATCCTTCCAGAAGAACTTTTGCTTGAAGGAATAATTGAGCAAGTGACGTTTTTAGAAAACGAAAAAAAAGAGGAGTGAGGGAAACTTCCATATGTGAAGTTTTTCTTCGTTATTTTCGTGATTTAACCTTACTATTCAGTTTATCTCGCTATTTATGGGTGGTAGAACTCTTTATTTTATTTTCGTACGAGCTATTTTGCTAATTAAAGTGAAAAAAGTAGTGTGTATACTTTTGGAAAGGTAGTGGAGATAGTAGATGAAAAATAAATGGTTTATAAAATGGCTTGGATATGTAAAAGTACGAATTGAAGGTAGAGGAGCGGAACGGTTCGTTAACGAATGTGTACGTAGAAAATTATTAGTTTGGGATGTTAAGAAGATTGCTGATGAAACGTTAGTTTTTTGTATGTTATTACGAGATGTGAAGAAAATAAAACCAATTTATAGAAAAAATGAATGTAAACTATATTTTATTGGGCGTTACGGTTTTCCCTTTTTGAATAAGCGTTTAATTAAAAATAGTGGATTCTTAATTGGTTTTTTAATTTTCTTTTTTGGCATGATTGCATTATCCAATATGGTTTGGAAAATTGAAATTACAGGGGCGAAACCTGAAACAGAATATATATTGATGAAAGAATTGGACAAAATGGGTATTAAAAAAGGGAAATTACAATTCCAAATGCCTAATGTAGAAGATGTACAACGTCATTTGACAGACAATATTAATGCGATTACTTGGGCGGGACTAGAAATAAGAGGAACGACGTATCATTTTAAAATTGTTGAAAAAAACGAGCCGAAAAAAGAAAAGGAACAAAGGCCGCAAAATTTAGTAGCAAAAAAAGAAGCGATTGTGACAAAAACATTTGTTGAAGTAGGAAAACCAGTCGTCTTGAAAAATGACCATGTCGAAAAAGGGCAGCTTCTCGTATCAGGGGTATACGGTAATGAGGAGAGTCCGACGATTGTTTCGGCGAAAGGTATTGTATATGGAGAAACGTGGTATACATCTGAGGTGAATGTACCACTGAAGACGCAATTTCAAGTATATACTGGCAATGCATATAATGAGCATTACCTTACATTTGGGAGTGCGAAAATAAAAATATGGGGATTTCAACATGATAAGTATAAACGCTCTCGTACTGAAAGTGTAAAACACGATGTGAAACTATTTGGTTTTACACTGCCGATCGCGTATGAAAAAGATATTGTACGAGAAGAGGAAGAAGCGAATCGGGAATATACTGAAAAACAGGCAATGAAAGTAGCGAAAGAGATGGCTGAAAAAGAACTAAAGAAAAAATTGGATGAACATGCTATGATTGTAAGTGATAAGATTTTGAGTAAAGAGGTTGAGGCGGATCAACTAAAAGTCACATTGCATTATACTGTGATCGAAAATATTGCAGAGCCACAACCAATATCCGAATCCGATATTCAAGGAGACTGAGTAATGGCAGAACAATTAGTAGAAATGAACCAACAATTGGAAAATGCTAACGAAGCAATCGCTCTTTTTGGAGTCAATGATGCTCATTTGAAAGTAATTGAACGGGAATTGAATGTATCGATTGTAACTAGAGGTGAAACTGTTCATGCATCTGGAGCAGTTGAAACTGTGACACTCGTAGAAAAAATCTTACAGCAATTACTTGTTGTTATTCGAAAAGGTATATCAATTACAGAAAGAGATGTTGCGTATGCAATTCAGCTCGCACAACAAGGGAAAATTGCTCAATTTGAAGAGTTATATGAAGAAGAAATCTTTAAAACGGCAAAAGGTAAATCCATTCGTGTAAAAACAATGGGGCAAAGAAGATATATTCATGCAATGAAGAAGAATGATATTGTATTTGGAATGGGACCTGCTGGGACTGGGAAAACATACTTAGCTGTAGTAATGGCTGTGAGAGCTTTAAAGCAAGGGTATGTAAAGAAAATCATTTTAACGAGACCGGCTGTAGAAGCTGGAGAAAGTTTAGGTTTTTTACCAGGAGATTTGAAAGAGAAGGTAGATCCGTATTTACGTCCATTGTATGATGCTTTGCACGATATTCTTGGACAAGAATATACGCAACGTATGATGGAGCGAGGGGTAATTGAAATTGCACCTCTTGCTTATATGAGAGGGCGTACGCTCGATGATTCATTTGTTATTTTAGATGAAGCGCAAAATACAACGGGTGCACAAATAAAAATGTTTTTAACTAGATTAGGTTTTAGTTCTAAAATGGTTATTACGGGGGACCCTTCACAAGTAGACTTACCAAAAGGGGTAAAATCAGGGCTTTCGCTAGCTTCTAACATTTTATCTGGTGTATCAGGTCTTTCATTCATTACATTAGAACAAACGGACGTTGTGAGGCATCCGCTGGTGCAACGTATTATTGAGGCATATGATAAAATGGAATGATCCTATTTGTCAGGATCATTTCTTTTTGTATTAAGGTTGGCGAACGGCATATTTTTTACTATCATAAAAGATAAGAGAAATAAACTATAGGTGCTGGTGTATCAAAATGTTACTTAAAAGTATTGTTGGCTAGAAGAAATGAAAGCTATAAATAGTTTCACTTTATTTCTGGAGAGGAGAAGGTATTGAAATCATGTTAAGATCTGAAGAAATTTCTAAGTGGTTTCGTAATTTACAACATTCGAAAAAACTAAGTTGGATTTCTTACGTTTTATTAGGAGCAGTGCTGTTTTTTGCACTTATGAATAATGTAAAACCAGAGCAATTAGATGTTGATATGTATTCTATTGCAAAAAAAACAATTCATTCTCCTATTAAAATTGAAGATAAGGTTATAACGGACAGAAAAAAACAAGAGGCCGCTCAAAAAGTTGGAGATCAATATACATATAGAAGTGAATATAAACAAAATAGAGTAGATATTGTAAATGATGTTTTTGCTAAGGTAAATGAAGCAATTCAAGAGATGAAAGCTGCTGGACCTGAAGAGCAAAAAAAGATGACCGATGCAAATAAATTAGAAAAATTGAAGAAGAAGTTGCCATCTAATTTAACAAAGGAATTATCTGATGAGAATTTATTATATTTTATTAATGCAGAACCGGATCAATTAGAATTAGCAAAGAACGCGGCTCTAACGTCTATTAGTGTTATTATGGGTGGAAATATTAAAATGTCCGAAGAAATAGCAGCAAAAGAGCGATTTGTTAATGAAATGAAAAGCCTCAATGTGAATAGTGGATTGAAGGAAGCTGTGAACGCGCTAGGATCATATGCGATTACAGCAAATTATTTTTATGATCCGGCTGTAACGAAAGAGAAGAAGAAAGCGGAAGAAGATTTAATTCCACCTGTTTATATTCTTCAAGGACAAGTTATTGTTAGAGAAGGTGAAACAATTTCAAGTGATATGTATAATCAGTTGAAATTAGTCGGTTTATTAGAGAAAGGTAATAGTTTTCAGCCTTATGTTGGATTAGCAGTGCTCATTGGTGTGTTACTGTACTTTATGCATAAGCAGTTTGAAGTATTTTTACAGCGTAAAAGAGAAGATAGACCGTATATTTTAGCGTATATTACAATTTTATCTATCACGATTGTTTTGATGAAAACGATTAGTTTGTTTCAAAAGCTTGAATATGCAGGAATTGCGTATGTTGTCCCGGTTGCGATGGGAACAATACTTGTAAAACTAATGATTGGCGACCGATTTGTATTTTTAACAAGTATGATTTTTTCTGTGTGCGGAAGTATTATGTTTAATGAAGGGGTAACAAGTACACTGAATTATAGTGTAGGTATTTATGTGTTGTTAAGTTCATTATCAGTAAGTATTTTCTTAAGAGAAAAAAATCGTCGTACGATGATTTTGCAAGCTGGTATACTCGTTTCTATCTTAAATGTGGTCGTCTTAGCGGCGTTATTATTATTACGTAATGGGAATTTTTCACCTCTTGAAATTGGAACGCAATTATTGATGGCTTCCGTTTCAGGAATTATCTCATCCGTTTTGGCTATGGGGATATTACCGTATTTAGAGAGTGGACTTGGAATTGTATCAAGCATGAAGCTTATGGAACTATCAAGTCCGAATCATCCGCTTTTACGTAGAATTTTGTTAGAAGCGCCAGGAACGTATCACCACAGTGTAATGGTAGCGAATCTTTCTGAGGCAGCGTGTGAAGCGGTTGGAGCAAATGGTGTATTAGCACGTGTAGGGGCGTATTATCATGATGTAGGAAAAACAGTACAACCGCAATTTTTTATTGAAAACCAGATGGGAATTGAAAATCCACATGATAAATTAGATCCTGTGACGAGTAAAGATATTATCATTGCTCATGTAACAGATGGAGTCAGAATGCTCGAAGAATACCATATTCCGCAAGAAATTATCGATATTGCTGGACAACACCATGGTACAACATTACTTAAATATTTTTATTATAAGGCGATTAAAGAAGATAAAGAAAAATATACAGAAGAGATGTTTCGCTATCCGGGATCAAAAGCAACTTCTAAAGAGTCGGCAATTGTTGGTATTGCTGATAGTGTTGAGGCAGCGGTACGTTCTATGAATCACCCAACGCCAGATCAAATTAATAATTTAGTACAAAGTATTATTAAAGATCGCCTGCAAGATGGGCAATTTAGTGAATGTGATTTGACGTTTAAGGAACTACAAATCGTTGGAAAAACGTTATGTGAAACGTTAAATGGTATTTTCCATTCGCGTATTACATATCCGGAACCACCGGAAGAGAAGGAGAAAGAATGAGTTTATTAATTGATTTCATTGATGAAACAGAAGAAGTGAAAGAAGAATATGTGAATTTAATTCGTGAGATATTAGAAAAAGCAGCTCAAATGGAAAAAATAGAGGATGGTGCGGAGTTATCAGTGACATTTGTAGATAACGAACGCATTCGCGAGATTAATCGTGATTACCGAGATAAGGATCAGCCTACTGATGTCATTTCCTTTGCTATGGAAGAAATGGGAGAAGGAGAAATGGAAATTGTAGGTGCAGAGATGCCTCGTATGTTAGGTGACCTTATTATTTCTATTCCGAGAGCGAAAGAACAAGCTGAAGAGTATGGACATTCTTTTGATCGTGAACTTGGCTTTTTAGCGTTACATGGCTTTTTACATTTACTTGGTTATGACCACATGACAGAAGAGGATGAAAAAGAAATGTTTGGAAGACAAAAAGAAATTTTAGAGGCATTTGGATTAGGTCGATGAAAAAAGGAAAACTTATAAATAGTTTTGGATATGCTATAGCAGGTATATTCTTTTGTCTTCGTCATGAACGAAATATGAAAATTCATTATGTAGCCGCAGTCATTGTTATATGCTGCGGCTTTTATTTCCATATTACGAAAGTAGAGTGGATGGTATTACTTATTGTAATAGGAATTGTAATGAGTTTAGAGATGGTAAATACGGCTGTGGAAAAAACAGTAGATTTAGCGACTACCGATATACATCCGTTTGCGAAAATTGCAAAGGATGTCGCAGCCGGATCGGTTTTATTGTTTGCGATAATAGCCGTTATAATTGGTGCTATTATCTTTTTGCCGTATGTGGTATAGTTGCATTCCAAAGCTTTTATGAAGCTTTGAAAGTGCCGTAAAGGCCTTTAATGAGAGAGTGTATCTATTCACAGCTGTGGACAGGAAGGATGCGGGAATATGAATAGTAAACAATTAATTCAAGAAGCAATCGAAGCGCGTAAACAAGCGTACGTACCATATTCTAAATTTCAAGTAGGTGCAGCATTATTAACACAGGATGGAAAAGTATATCGTGGATGTAATGTTGAGAATGCATCATATGGCTTATGTAACTGTGCAGAAAGAACAGCTTTATTTAAGGCGGTTTCTGAAGGAGATAAAGAGTTTTTAGCTATCGCGATTGTGGCGGATACAAAGCGTCCAGTACCTCCTTGTGGAGCATGTCGACAAGTTATGGTAGAATTATGTAAACAGGATACGAAAGTATACCTATCAAATTTACATGGTGACGTTCAAGAGACGACAGTCGGAGAATTGTTACCAGGAGCATTTTTAGCGGAGGATTTACATGAATAGAAAAGGTTATAAATCAGGTTTTGTCTCTATTATTGGCAGACCGAATGTTGGGAAATCTACATTTTTAAATCGTATTATCGGCCAGAAAATTGCCATTATGAGTGATAAGCCACAAACAACTCGTAATAAAATTCAAGGCGTATATACAGAAAATGATTCACAAGTAATTTTCATTGATACACCAGGAATACATAAACCTAAACATAAATTAGGCGACTTCATGGTGAAGATGGCTCAAACGACATTAAAAGAAGTTGATATTGTTCTGTTTATGGTCAATGCAGTTGAAGGATTTGGTCGCGGTGAGGAATTCATTATTGAGAAATTAAAAGAAACGAAACAACCAGTATTTTTAGTAATTAATAAAATTGACCAACTTCATCCAGAGCAATTATTAGAGTTAATTGATCAATACCGTAAACTATATGAGTTTGCAGAGATTGTACCAATTTCTGCATTAGACGGCAATAATGTGGATGCTTTAATTGGAACAATTAAAAAGTATTTACCAGAAGGACCGCAATACTATCCAGATAATCAAGTAACGGATCATCCAGAGCGATTTATTATTTCAGAGCTTATTCGTGAAAAAGTATTACATTTAACACGTGAAGAAGTGCCGCACTCTGTAGCGGTTGTTATTGATGCAATTCAAAAACGTGAGGGCGGAGCGGTTTATATAAACGCAACGATTGTTGTTGAACGTGCATCACAAAAAGGAATTATTATAGGTAAGCAAGGAAAGATGTTAAAAGAAGTCGGTAAGCGAGCTCGTTTTGACATTGAAGCATTACTTGGTTCTAAAGTATTTTTAGAAGTATGGGTAAAAGTGCAAAAAGATTGGCGTAATAAAATGTCTCAGCTTCGTGACCTTGGTTTCCGCGAAGACGAGTACTAAAATAGAGTAAAGCTGTAATCAGCGGATGTTTTGTTCATCCGCTGATTATTGGTTTTTATGAGTTTTGATAAATTAGGAAAAATTTTTCTCACATGAAAATGGACAAAATGGGTCAATTTAATAACAACAAAGGAAATTGGTTTATAGGCTACGCTTATTGAGAAAGGTGGATTCTTATGCTAGATTTTACCTGGAAGTTTTTCTCCAAAACAGGAAGCATTGAAACGTACTTGCTTTTGAAAGAAATGGAAAAAGACGTAAACGATGAGATGGATCAACATGAAGAGGAGCTAGCGCATCTAGACTCTCCAATTTCTTGACCCGTTTTGTTCAAACCTTGGATGGTGACGAACATGTTTCAAAAAGTTGAGGGCATCGTTATCCGTACGACAGATTACGGAGAAACGAACAAGATTGTTACAATATTCTCAAGAGAATTGGGTAAGGTAAGTGCAATGGCAAGAGGAGCGAAAAAACCGAAAAGCCGGTTAGCATCTGTTTCGCAACTTATGACCCATGGTAATTTTCTTATTCAAATGGGATCTGGACTTGGAACTTTGCAACAAGGCGAGATTATTTCAACTATGAAAGAAATTCGCGAGGATATATTTTTAACTGCTTATGCATCATTTATTGTTGAGTTAACTGATAAAGCAACAGAAGATAAAAAACATAATCCATATTTATTTGAAATGTTATATCAAACGTTGCATTATATGTGTGAGGGTGTTGATTCAGAAGTATTATCATTAATTTATCAAACGAAAATGCTTCCGGTATTAGGGATGCGCCCGTACTTTGATACATGTGCGATTTGTCATCAAGAAACAGATTTTGTCGCCTTCTCTGTCCGGGAAGGCGGTTTTCTGTGCTCGCGTCATGCTGAGCAAGACCAGTATCGTATACCAGTGGGGGAAGCTGTTCATAAATTATTACGTCTTTTCTACCACTTCGATTTACATAGACTTGGCAATGTATCGGTGAAGGATAGCACAAAAAAACAAATGCGTTTAGTATTGAATACATATTATGATGAATATTGCGGGATTTATTTAAAGTCAAGACGTTTCTTAGAACAACTTGATAAGTTTCAAATATAATTTGGGGCCGTATACGGTCCTTTTTACATCCTATCTTTTTCAAATAGCATATTTAGTATATAATATTTAAGAGATAGTATAACTTTTTTCGTTGTGCATTAAAGGTGGTGATTATCATAGAGCTGAATAAACGGCAAGAACATATCATTCAGATTGTAAAAGATCACGGTCCTATTACAGGGGAGTCAATTGCTGCGCAATTAGGATTAACACGTGCAACACTAAGACCAGACTTAGCAATTTTAACGATGGCTGGTTATTTAGAAGCGCGTCCACGCGTAGGTTATTTTTATACGGGTAAAACCGGGGGGCAGCTATTATCTGAGGCTGTTAAGAAAATTAAAGTACAAGATTATCAATCTAGACCAGCTGTAATTGATAAAAATGTATCAGTATACGATGCGATTTGTACAATGTTTTTAGAGGACGTAGGTACCTTATTTGTTGTAGATCAGGCGATTCTATTAGTTGGTGTTGTGTCTCGTAAAGATTTATTAAGAGCTAGCCTTGGAAAGCAGGATTTAACCTCTCTTCCGGTTAATATTATCATGACAAGGATGCCAAACATTACGATGTGTCGTAGAGAGGATTCTTTATATGATATTGCGATGGAATTAATAGAAAGACAGATTGATGCGATGCCGGTTGTGAAGGATACGAAGCAAGGTTTAGAAGTGATTGGACGAATTACAAAAACAAATATTACACGTGCGTTTGTAAACTTAGTAAATAACGAATAAGTGTAATTTGTTTAAAGTGAGGTAATATAATGGATAATAAAATCGTATATGTCGTATCTGACTCTGTTGGAGAAACGGCTGATTTGGTTGTTCGAGCAGCGATGGGGCAATTCCCATTTGCTCCTGATATTAGACGTGTACCGTATGTAGAAGATACAGGGACATTAAAAGAAGTGATTTCGATTGCTAAGAGCAATCAAGCGCTTATTTGTTTTACGTTAGTAAAGCCTGACATGCGTCAGTATTTAGTGACAGAGGCTGCGAAAGAAGGCGTAGAGGCATATGATATTATCGGGCCTCTTATCGATCAAATTGAAGAAATTACAGGGCAAGTACCAAGATATGAGCCGGGTGTTGTTCGTAGATTAGATGAAGAATACTTTAAAAAGATTGAAGCGATTGAGTTTGCTGTAAAGTATGATGATGGTAGAGACGCGCGTGGTATTTTAAAAGCAGATATCGTGTTGATTGGGATTTCGCGCACATCAAAAACACCACTTTCTCAATATTTAGCTCATAACAAACGTTTGAAAGTTGCTAATGTACCGCTCGTACCAGAAGTAGATCCGCCTGAAGAGTTATATCAAGTGGCTAAAGAAAAATGCTTCGGTTTGAAAATTACGCCAGAGAAGTTGAATCATATTCGAAAAGAGCGATTGAAATCACTTGGACTAAGTGATGGTGCAACATATGCCAATATTAATCGTATTAAAGAAGAAATTGATCACTTTGAGAATGTAGTTGGTAAAATAAATTGTCAAGTAATTGATGTGTCGAATAAAGCGATTGAAGAAACAGCCAACATTATTGTGAATGCAGTGCAAAACCAAAAATTGTTTTAGCACATTTACCAAAGGTGAATGTGCTTTTTTCGCTCGTGAGAAACACAATACCTGTTGATTTCGTAATAGATTATAGCGGAGTGGTTATACTTATATTCTTCTGTCTTTTTATTATGCTAAAGGCAGGGTTTCGTTATCCTGAAATAGAAGATGAAAAAATAAAGGGATATGTAGCGTAGTTGAAGAAAATATATTATAATAAAAAATTGTGATAAAAACCTATATTTTACGTTTAGACTTTAATTTTTCAGAATAAACTAGGGATAGGATTTACGAAAAGACATGTAATTACGTTAAATCGACAAAATCTATACAAGAAAACGCACATTATGGAAGGATTCGCAGAAGGGATGTAGAATACAGAAATATGCAAAACATCAATATCGTATTAGTTGATGCAGATGCATAGCCTGTGAATGCTGAAAATTGTGCAAGTTGGAACGAAAGTTCATGTCGAAATTTTGTTTGTCACATCGTATGCTCATCGTTTAAGGAAGTAGCAAGGGAAATTGGATCTATGTAGATACTGAATAAGCTACAGTTGATTTTTTATATGTATCAACATGAAAAAAACAGATCTCATGATCACATAGGATATGGTGCTTGCTAGTCTCCTTGTAAAAAAGTGTATATGTATTGTCTCCAGGAGGTACATTTGTAACAGGTGAGCAAATGGATACAATTTTATATAGTAGGTACGTATCTGCGAAATTACGCAGAAAAGGGCCTACAAAATCGTTTGATAACGTGATCGACAACACTTTCTAATAAGTTTAGAAAAAATATTGTCGAATTATAAAGGAATTTTTTAATTTTTATCGAATACAAAATACGACACGGAGATGGATTTATGGGGAACAGAATTCCCGAAGAAGTTGTTGAACAGATTCGGACGTCATCGGATATTGTAGAAGTGATTGGTGAATACGTTCAACTTAGAAAACAGGGGCGTAACTATTTTGGCCTTTGTCCATTTCATGGTGAGAATTCTCCTTCATTCTCTGTTTCATCTGATAAGCAAATTTTTCATTGCTTCGGATGTGGAGAAGGTGGAAATGTATTTTCCTTTCTAATGAAAATGGAAGGATTGGCTTTTACCGAAGCTGTTCAAAAGCTAGGTGAAAGAAATGGAATGGCGGTTGCAGAGTATACATCAGGGCAAGGACAACAAGAAGACATATCTGATGACACTGTCATCATGCAACAGGCTCATGAACTTTTGAAAAAGTATTATCATCATTTATTAGTAAATACAGAAGAAGGAAATGAAGCACTTTCGTATTTGTTAAAACGTGGTATTACGAAAGAGATGATTGAGAAGTTTGAAATTGGTTATGCGTCACCTGCTTGGGATGCAGCAACGAAAATTTTACAAAAAAGAGGTTTATCGCTGTCTAGTATGGAACAAGCTGGTCTTCTCATAAGAAGCGAGAAGGATGGTAGTCATTATGATCGCTTCCGTGGAAGAGTTATGTTTCCAATCTATACGTTACAAGGTAAAGTGATAGCGTTTAGTGGAAGGGCATTAGGAGATGACACTCCAAAATATTTAAATAGCCCTGAAACACCGATTTTTCATAAAAGTAAATTGTTGTATAACTTCCACCAAGCGAGGCCGTTTATTAGAAAACGTGGGCAAGTGGTCCTTTTTGAAGGGTATGCTGACGTAATGGCTGCGGTAAAAAGTGGTGTGGAAGAAGCTGTCGCGACAATGGGAACAGCTTTAACTGAAGAACAAGCAAAACTTCTGCGACGTAACGTTGAAACTGTTGTTCTTTGCTATGATGGTGATAAAGCAGGGCGAGAAGCGACGATGAAAGCAGGGCAATTATTGCTAAAAGTTGGTTGCCAAGTGAAAGTTACATCCTTGCCAGATAAGCTTGATCCTGATGAATATGTGCAACAATATGGGACAACTGCTTTTGAAAATCTTGTGAAATCAAGTATAAGTTTTGTTGGTTTTAAAATAAATTATTTGCGTTTAGGGAAAAATTTGCAAGATGAGTCTGGCAAAGAAGAATATGTGAAAAGTGTTTTAAAAGAGTTATCGTTGCTACAGGATGCGATGCAGGCAGAATCATATTTGAAGTCATTATCGCAAGAATTTTCGTATTCAATGGAAACTCTTTTGAATCAATTGCACCAATATCGCAAAGAACAAAAGGTACAGCAAAAACAAGTAAAGCAGGTTTCTAAGCCGTCTCAAATTGTTCAAACAAAACCGAAGTTAACAGGTTTTGAAAGGGCAGAAAGAGAAATTATTTATCATATGTTGCAAAGTCCAGAAGTGGCTGTTCGTATGGAATCCCACATAGAAGATTTTCATACAGAAGAACATAAAGGGATTTTATATGAACTATACGCATATTATGAAAAGGGAAATGAACCTTCAGTCGGAACATTTTTAAGTTGGCTCTCTGATGAAAAGTTGAAAAATATTATCACTGATATTTCGACGGATGAATTTATTAATCCAGAATACACAGAAGAAGTGTTACAAGGCCATTTGGAGACGCTCACCCGTCATCAAGAAAAACTTGAAAAGATGGAAATCATCTTTAAGGTAAAACAAATGGAAAAAACAGATCCTGTAGAGGCTGCTAAGTATTATGTAGCATATTTACAAAATCAAAAAGCGAGAAAATAGCTTTTTTGATAAATTTTTAGTATAATGAATGTTTGTATCTCGCGTAAGGAGGGGAACAGATGGCTGACAAACCAGCTCGTTCTAAACAAATTGAAACTGAAATGACCCTTGAGCAAGTGAAAGAACAACTCACTGAGCTCGGAAAAAAACGTGGCGTTCTTACATATGAAGAGATTGCAGAACGCATGAATGGATTTGAAATTGAATCCGATCAAATGGATGAATACTATGAATATTTAGGTGAACAAGGGATTGACTTAGTTGGTGATAATGATAACGACGAAGGTCCTAATAATCGCCAAATTACAAAAGCGGAAGAAGAATTTGACCTTAATGATTTAAGTGTACCACCTGGGGTTAAAATCAATGATCCCGTTCGTATGTATTTAAAAGAAATTGGTCGTGTAGATTTACTATCTGCAGAAGAAGAAATTCGACTTGCAACGCGTATTGAAGAAGGCGATGAAGAAGCGAAACGTCGTCTTGCAGAAGCAAACTTACGTCTTGTAGTAAGTATTGCAAAGCGCTACGTGGGCCGTGGTATGCTTTTCTTAGACTTAATCCAAGAAGGGAATATGGGTCTAATTAAAGCGGTTGAAAAGTTCGATTATCGTAAAGGTTTCAAATTTAGTACGTATGCAACTTGGTGGATTCGCCAAGCGATTACACGTGCGATTGCAGACCAAGCACGAACAATTCGTATCCCAGTTCATATGGTTGAAACGATTAATAAGTTAATTCGTGTACAACGTCAATTACTACAAGATTTAGGACGCGAACCATCTCCAGAAGAGATTGGTGAAGAAATGGATCTTGCTCCAGAAAAAGTACGCGAAATCTTAAAAATTGCACAGGAGCCAGTTTCTCTTGAAACACCGATCGGTGAAGAAGATGACTCCCATTTAGGTGATTTTATTGAAGACCAAGAAGCAACATCGCCTGCGGACCATGCAGCGTATGAATTGCTAAAAGAACAATTAGAAGATGTGTTAGATACACTAACAGATCGTGAAGAAAATGTTCTACGTCTTCGTTTTGGTTTAGATGATGGACGAACTCGTACGCTTGAAGAAGTTGGGAAAGTATTCGGCGTAACGAGAGAACGTATCCGTCAAATTGAAGCAAAAGCACTTCGTAAATTAAGACATCCAAGCCGTAGTAAGCGTCTTAAGGATTTCTTAGAATAGGCTACCTTTAAGTTTACTTCACCTTTGTGAAGTAAACTTTTTTATTTTGTTAACTTTTGTTAAACTTTAGCTATCAGCAACGATTACAATTTCTTGTAATTTATTTTACAGAATTGTCTTTTGATTTGCAAATGCTCATTTTTCGATTTTTCGATTAATTTTGTGTATTCTATACAAAAATATATGTAGAAAAGTGAAAAATATGATGAGAAACGTTAATAATTATCGAAATAATAAGCGATATAACAATAAAAAACAATAAACTGAATTTATGGAATATTTTTAACGATTAGTAGTTTACTCTTTTCTGATAGAGCGTTTTCAAGTACAATGGAAATGACTGAATCATCTAACTATTTAGGGGTATAGAGGGGGGAGAAGAGATATGAAACGTAATCCGCTGATTCCGTTCGCTCTTATTGCAGCATTAGGTATTATCGTTATGTTTGTATTTTCATTTCAGGGGCTAAATAAATCTAAAGAGTTAGCTGATGCAAAAAATGGCGGGAAGCCAGCACAAACAGCATCAAAGCCAGAGGATATTGTGAAACAAAGCTGTACGAGCTGCCACGGTGATCAATTACAAGGGGCAGTAGGACCTAATTTGCAAAAAATTGGTGGGAAACTTTCAAAAGATGAAATTAAAGAAATTCTTTCGAAAGGTAAAGGGAACATGCCACCAAATATAGTCCCAGCTGATCAAGCTGCTAAAGTAGCTGATTGGTTATCGAAGAAAAAATAAAGTTCCGTATGACAAGCCTTTTGCTTAAGCAAAAGGCTTGTTTTTCTATATTTTCTAAAATACGATGAATGATAGAGAAGTGAATTGTTGTTATAGGCTTGCAACAACTACTATAAATTCATTATCATGGAGACAGACTGACAAGAGAAGGAGTAATGGAAATACATGAATGAAGTAAAGCTTTCAAAACGATTAGAAGAAGTTGTGCGTGAAATACCGGTAGGATCTACAGTTGCTGATATTGGATCAGATCATGCGTATTTACCGTGTTATGCAATTATAAATAATATTGCTACAAAAGCAGTTGCAGGAGAGGTTGTAGAGGGGCCATTTCGCTCTGCGCAAGCAACTGTAGCTGAAAGTGGCTTACAAGATAAAGTAGATGTGCGTAAAGGGAATGGATTAGCTGTTATCGCGCCAGGAGAAGTAGATGTAATTACGGTTGCCGGAATGGGCGGGGCGTTAATTCGTGACATTTTAGAAAGTGGTAAAGAAAAATTAGAAGGTGTAACGCGTTTAATTTTACAGCCGAATATTGCAGCGCATCACATTCGTGAATGGTTTATTGAGAATGGATGGGAACTTATCCATGAAAAAATCGTAAAAGAAGATGGGAAAATTTACGAGATTTTAGTAGGAGAGCGAGGAAACATCGCGTCGCCTTATTCTGAAAATAAACAAGCTGAATTGTTTATGGGACCATTTTTAATAAAAGAAAAAAGTGAGGCTTTCGTTGAAAAATGGGAAGGAGAATTGAAAAACTTCCAAAATATTTTAAAGCAGTTAGAACGTGCGGCTGATTCTGAAGAAACAAAAGCGAAGCGTGCGGAAGTAGAAGCGAAAATGAAAATGATAGGGGAGGTTTTATCATGAGTAAAATTCCAAATGGCCATGAAATTATTTCTTTATTTGAAAGTATGTATCCGAAGCATTTGGCGATGGAAGGAGATAAGATTGGCCTGCAAATTGGAGCGCTTAATAAACCCGTACAACACGTATTGATTGCGTTAGATGTAACGGAGGAAGTTGTGGATGAAGCAATTCAATTAGGGGCGAATGTCATTATTGCACATCACCCTTTAATTTTTAATCCGTTAAAAGCGATTCATACAGATAAAGCGTACGGAAGAATTATTGAAATGTGTATTAAAAATGATATCGCCATTTATGCAGCACATACAAATGTGGATGTTGCTAAGGGCGGGGTAAATGATTTACTTGCTGAGGCGTTAGGATTGCAAAATACAGAAGTTTTGGCACCGACATATGCAGAAGAAATGAAAAAAGTTGTTGTGTTTGTGCCAGTAACTCATGTAGAAGAAGTACGAAAAGCATTAGGAGACGCAGGTGCTGGTCATATCGGCAATTATAGCCACTGTACGTTTAATAGCGAGGGTACAGGCACGTTTGTACCTCAAGAGGGAACAAATCCTTATATCGGGGAAACTGGGCAGTTAGAACGCGTAGAAGAAGTGCGAATCGAAACGATAATTCCAGCTTCACTACAACGAAAAGTGATTAAAGCAATGGTAACTGCACATCCATATGAAGAAGTAGCATATGATGTGTATCCACTTGATAACAAAGGTGAAACATTAGGGCTTGGAAAAATAGGATATTTACAAGAAGAAATGACACTTGGACAGTTTGCGGAACATGTAAAGCAATCATTAGATGTGAAGGGCGCAAGAGTTGTAGGGAAATTAGATGATAAAGTGCGCAAAGTAGCTGTACTTGGTGGCGATGGTAACAAATACATCAATCAAGCTAAATTTAAAGGAGCGGATGTATATGTAACGGGTGACATGTATTATCATGTTGCTCATGATGCTATGATGCTCGGTTTAAATATAATTGACCCAGGACATAACGTTGAAAAAGTAATGAAGCAAGGTGTACAAAAGCAATTACAAGAAAAAGTGGATGCAAAGAAATTCAATGTACACATTCATGCTTCGCAATTACATACGGATCCATTTACATTTGTATAAGAAAAATAAAAACCGTTGCTCATATAGGCAACGGTTTTTATTATTGTTCTTTTTTCACTTTTACACGAGGTAATATTTTTTGTAATGGTACTTTTCGAACTCTCTCCCATGTAGCGGGATTCATTGGATCATATTGATCTAAGAAAGCGATAACTTCTTTTGTAATTGGAGTTGGAGTAGAAGCACCTGCTGTAACAGCTACGTTTTCTACACCTTGTAGCCACTCTAATTTAATCTCACTTACGTCTGCAACGCGATATGCTTTCGTACCAGCGATTTCTTGTGATACTTGTGCTAAACGGTTTGAGTTGTTACTTTTCGGATCACCGACAACAATTGTTAAGTCTGCAACATCAGCTTGTTTAGCGACAGCTTCTTGGCGAACTTGAGTTGCTAAACAAATTTCCTTATGGAATTCTGCTGTTGGGAATTTTTTCTGAATGTCCTCCATTAAATGTTGAACATCCCATTGGCTCATCGTTGTTTGATTTGTAACTAAAATTTTATCTGTTGGAATTTCTAATGTTTTTAAATCATCAGCTCTTTCGATAAGGTGAACGATGTCAGGTGCAATACCAACTGCGCCTTCTGGTTCTGGATGATTTTTTTTGCCGATATAAATGACATGGTAACCTTCAGCTTTCTTTGCTTCAATAAGGTCATGTGTTTTTGTAACATCTGGACAAGTGGCATCGATTGTCGTTAAACCTTTTTCTTTTGCACGTTGTTTAACTTCTGGAGAAACACCGTGTGCAGTGAAAATAACAGTACCAGATTCGATTTTATCTAAAATTTCTAATCGACTTGGACCGTCTAATGTAATGATGCCATCTTCTTCGAATGCATCTGTTACATGTTTGTTGTGAACAATCATACCTAAAATATAAATAGGTCTTGGTAATGATGTATCTAATGCGGCGTTACGTGCAATAACCATCGCGTCCACAACACCGTAGCAATAACCACGAGGGGAAATTTTAACAATTTTCATATGAGTAATCCTCTCCTTCTAAACAAGGGATACTTTTGTGCATAGTCTTTTACATTATAAAGGAGGAATGGATAGAAAACAAAGGATTGTTACACATATAGTTTTGGTTTTGTTGCTATTTTTTGAACAGGCTCCTCTCGTAATTCTTTTTCTATGACAGGCTCAATCACTATTTTTTTTCTTTTTCTTTTTTTTTGTGGAGGAGGCGGAGTTGCTACCTCAACCTTTTCTGTTATGTCTTCAGTTGGATTTTTAGTTGGATTTTCTTCCGTACTTTTTCCAGAGGTGAGGATTTTAACAATGCTTGGTAGGTTACGCATAATAGGACCGTACTGTTCGACGACAGGGCTTACAGATTGAACGACTTGGGATACTTTTTCAATATTGTTTATCATATTAGTTGGATTCGAAATTAAATTTGCAAAAAAACTGCCGATGCCGCTACTTGATGCTGCTGTAGTTGCTGCACCGCCGCGCGTTTCATTTGATTCATACATTTGAGGGGGAATCATTTGCTCTGGATGTTGCTGCATGTATGGTTGATATTGTTGTGAGTATTGCTGCGGGTATTGTTGTTGGTATTGGTATTGTTGTTGATATTGGGGCGGCGGTTGCTGGTGCATCATTGGCGGCGGTCCATCTATTTGTCGATAAGGTGGAACCATTTGCATGAAAGGCTCGGTTGGATCGTGTTTTTTAAAGAGTTTAGCAAGGAACCCTTTCTTTTTTTGTGCCATCGGTGGTAGTTGTGGAATTGGATATGGTGTATAAGGTTGCTGTCCTTGATTCGGATACATTTGCCTTGTGTGGGATTTTGGAAACATGTGAGAAATCCTCCTTTCTTCAGTTAGGTATATACACATACAATATGCAATAAGAGGGAAGAAGGTTAGTTTTTGAAGTAAAAACCTAAACTAAAGATGGATTTTACTTGTAGATTTCGATATAATGTAGACTTGGCTGATTTGTGCGCGCAGTAGAAATTTAGAAAGAAGGTGTAACTTATGACACAACAAACTTTTACACAGTATGACTTTAAACCATTTTTAATAGATGCAGTTCGTGAACTACGCTTTACAGAGCCGACAGGAATTCAAAAGAAAATTTTCCCGGTCGTGAAAAAAGGTGTAAGTGTAATTGGACAATCCCAAACAGGTTCTGGGAAAACACATGCATACTTACTTCCTACATTGAACAGAATTAATGCAAGTCGTGAAGAAGTACAACTTGTTATTACAGCGCCTACTCGTGAGTTAGCACAACAAATTTACGAAGAAATCGTGAAATTAACAAAGTTTTGTGCGGAAGATCAAATGATTACAGCACGTTGTTTAATTGGTGGAACTGATAAACAACGATCAATTGAAAAGTTGAAAAAACAACCTCATATTGTAGTTGGAACACCAGGACGTATTAAAGATTTAGTGGAAGCACAAGCATTATTTGTTCATAAAGCAAATACTATTATTGTCGATGAAGCAGACTTAATGCTTGATATGGGATTCATTCATGATGTAGACAAAATTGCATCACGCATGCCTAGAAACTTGCAAATGCTAGTTTTCTCTGCAACAATTCCTCAAAAATTAAAACCGTTTCTGAAGAAATATATGGAGAATCCAGAGCATATTCATATCAATCCAAAACAAGTTGCGGCTGGGAATATTGAGCATTATTTAGTACCTTCTAAACATCGTAACAAAATCGATTTAGTGAACAAAATGTTGCTACAATTTAAACCGTATTTAGCAGTTGTTTTCACGAATACGAAGAAGATGGCGGATCAGGTTGCTGACGGATTAATGGAACGTGGCTTAAAAGTTGGACGAATTCACGGAGATTTATCACCGCGTGATCGTAAAAAAATGATGAAACAAATTCGTGATCTTGAATTCCAATATATTGTTGCAACTGATTTAGCAGCACGTGGTATTGATATTGAAGGAATTAGTCATGTTATTAACTACGAACTTCCATCAGATTTAGATTTCTTCGTTCACCGCGTTGGAAGAACAGCACGTGCGGGGCATTCAGGTATTGCAGTGACGATTTATGATCCAGCAAACGAAGAAGCGTTAGATAGTTTAGAAAAACAACGTCATATTGAGTTCAAGCATGTAGAGTTACGCGGAGATGAGTGGGCGGATTTAGGTGAACGTCGTCGTCGTAAGAGCCGTAAAAAACCAAATGATGAACTTGATGTTATGGCAACGAAAGTTATTAAAAAGCCGAAAAAAGTAAAACCAAACTATAAACGTAAACTTGCAACAGAACGTGATAAAGTGAAGAAAAAATATAGCAATAAAAAAAGATAAGGGGAGCCCCCTTATCTTTTTTTATCCGGATATTTGCGGGATAATAATCGGTGGGGAATGGAAAAACACTGATTAAAGTTTCGGTGTAGCTAGTTACAATTTGCGTAGTGTTTTAGGAACAAACAATTCGCTACATATTTCTACAAATTATGCTATCATTATATCTATTGTATATTGAAGAGGTGATTGTATGTTAAAGATTGGATCTCATGTTTCTATGAGTGGTAAGAAAATGTTATTAGCAGCAAGTGAAGAGGCTGTTTCATACGGTGCAACGACGTTTATGATTTATACAGGTGCACCGCAAAATACACGAAGAAAACCAATTGAAGAATTGAACATAGAAGCAGGAAGAAAACATATGGAACTAAACGGTATTGAGGAAATTATCGTACATGCGCCATATATTATTAATCTTGGGAATACGACGAAGCCAGAAACATTCCAATTAGGTGTAGACTTCCTTCGCATGGAAATTGAAAGAACATCGGCATTAGGTGTAGCGAAACAAATCGTTCTTCACCCAGGTGCGCACGTTGGTGCAGGAGCGGATGCTGGTATTCAACAAATTATTAAAGGGCTTAATGAAGTATTAATGCCAGAGCAGACGGTTAACATTGCGTTAGAAACGATGGCAGGAAAAGGAACAGAATGCGGTCGTAGCTTTGAAGAAATTGCAAAGATTATTGATGGTGTAAAATATAATGAAAAATTATCAGTATGCTTTGATACGTGTCATACGCACGATGCAGGATATGATATTGTAAATGATTTTGACGGCGTATTAAATGAATTTGATAAGATTGTTGGTATGGATCGTTTGCAAGTACTTCATATTAATGATAGTAAAAATGTATGTGGCGCAGGAAAGGACCGTCATGAAAATATCGGCTTCGGTCATATCGGTTATAAAGCGTTACATCATATTGTGCATCATCCGCAGTTAATGCACGTACCAAAAATTCTTGAAACGCCATATGTAGGTGAAGATAAAAAAGATAAGAAGCCACCATATAAATTAGAAATCGAAATGCTGAAAAATGGTACTTTTGATGAAGGAATTCTTGAGAAAATTAAAGCGCAATAAGCAATAAGGAGGGGATTTTCCCCTCCTTATTTTAGTAGTTGCTGAAATAAAGTATTTACTTGTTGGGCAGTAGCAGGGGAGGTTACTTTTGCTATTTGTTTTAAGAGCTCTAGCCGTTCGTCATTATCGTAAATGTTAATATTTTTTCCTTTCATAAGTAAAACAATTTGATCCGCTTGTGCAGTCGTAATAGAAACTTCATACTCTTTACTATATTTCAATAACTCTTTTGTAGAAATATGATTTAATTTTTTATTTACAAGTTGTTTAATGAGGTTCATTGAGTTATCCTCCTTCACACGTTCTTCTATCGAAATATATGAGTACGTAGCTTGTACATATTCGTATAGAGTTTCTTTTTTCATGAGAAAAAGAAGCGTATGTTATAATATAAGGACAAAACTATAGAAAAAGAGTATAAGGAGGACTTATGGAACAAAAGCAACATCGAAAAGAAAGTGTTATCCATCTTATTTATCGTTTAGTTATGATTATTTTTGGGGCAGCATGCGCAGCGGTAGCGATTGAACTATTTTTAATGCCAAATAAAATTATTGATGGTGGAATTATTGGTATTTCTCTTATATTAGATTATCTTACTCCTAATATTTGGTGGTTAAGTTTCTCTACTTTAGTCGTTATTCTCAATATCCCATTTATGTATTCAGGTTATAAGCAAATCGGAAAAACGTTCATGTTATCTTCGGCGTTCGGTATTGTAGCTTTAGCGTTTATTGAATCAACGTTACATGCTGTTCCACCATTTACAACAGAGCCGATTTTAGCAACAGTGTTTGGTGGTCTTATTTTAGGTATTGGTGTAGGGCTCGTTATTCGCCATGGTGGATCAATGGACGGAACAGAAATTATGGGTATTTTATTAACGAAGAAATTACCTTTCTCTGTTGGCGAATTTGTAATGTTTGTGAACTTATTCATTTTTGCATGGGCAGCATTTGTATTTGGTGTTGAACAAGCTATGTATTCTGTTATGACGTACTATATTGCATTCAAAACAATTGATACAGTCATTCAAGGTTTAGATGAAACGAAAGCAGTTTTAATTGTATCAGATCAATATGAGGAAGTATCAAATGCGATTTTGCATCGTCTTGGTCGTGGAACTACAAAGCTTGTAGCGAAAGGCGGTTACACGGATAAAGAAAAAGAAGTTATTTATGCAGTTGTAACGCGTCTGGAAGTGACGAAGTTAAAATCAATTGTGTATGAAATTGATGCGAATGCGTTTGTTACGATTATGAATACACAAGAGACAAATGGTGGCAAGTTTAAATCGGCTATCCACTAGAAAATTTATCCAGTAAAAATCCTCGCCAATCGTTAGGGGATGGCCTCATCTGATTAAGGTTTCATTTTATCCCGCGTTAACGGACAGTAAACTCCCACCTCAAAATTCAGTTGGAGCAAAGAAGTTAGGTGGGAGATCAACTGTCCGTAAACGTCCGATTGGTTCAACTAATAATCAGTGGGGGATGAAGAAAACCCCCACTGATTAAAGTTTCACTTTATAGGAATATTTTTCGAAAGCAGAGAATTTTTCTCTGCTTTTTGTTATAATAGTAAGGTTTCTTGAAAAAATTGATATATTTTAGGCAGATTGGTTTACAACTATAATAAGCTGTACTATAATTCAAATAGATATAAATCGGAATCATTCTGAATTAAAATAGGTGAGATGCTATGAATAATATATTAGAAATAGAAGGATTGTCATTTCGATATGAAGATCGAAATGTGTTAGAAGATATTAATTTGCAAGTTCCGAAGGGAGCTTTTTTAGGTTTAGTTGGACCAAATGGTTCTGGGAAATCAACTTTGCTAAAATGTTTATTAGGCGTTTTAAAGCCAAAACAGGGAAGTATTCGTTTGTTTGGTGTTGACAGTAAGAAGTTTAAAGAATGGAACAAAGTTGGTTATGTGTCGCAAAAGGCAAATAGCTTTAATTCTGGTTTTCCGGCCACTGTTTTTGAAGTGGTATCAATGGGACTCGTTTCGAAAAAAGGGCTGTTTCGCTTTTTCACGAAAAACGATAAGGAAAAGGTAGAAAAAGCGATTGCTGATGTAGGGATGAGTGCGTTTCAAGGGCGCAATATCGGAGAACTTTCTGGTGGACAACAACAGCGTGTATTTATTGCTCGTGCGCTCGTTAGTGATCCTGAATTACTTATTTTGGACGAGCCCACTGTTGGAATCGATGTGAAGAATGTAGAAAGTTTTTATGAGATATTAGAGGATTTAAACAAAAGGTTAGGAATCACATTAATTCTCGTTACTCATGATATGGGAGCTGTTACAGAGAAGGTAACACATGTTGCATGCTTAAACCAACATCTACATTTCCATGGAAATGTAGAGAAGTTCCGAGAGTTAGAAGATGCAGAAATGTCCGTCTTATATGGACATCATGTTCATCGTTTAGAACACGAGCATGAGCATCACGGGAGGATATAATGATACAAGATTTTTTACAATATGACTTTTTACGGAATTCTTTATATGCAGGGATTTTAATAGGACTTGTTGCGCCGCTTATCGGTGTATTTGTTGTCATTCGCCGAATGTCGCTTATTGCGGATGCTTTAAGTCACGTGACATTATCGGGTATTGCTGCAAGTTTACTACTAGAAAAAACAATTTTCACAGGAGGATTTTTAAATCCGTTATATATGGGAATGATTTTTTCTATTGGTGGGGCGTTACTAATTGAAAAATTACGTACTGTATATAAACATTATCAAGAATTAGCAATTCCGATTATTCTTTCAGCAGGAATGGGAATTGGGGTTATTTTTATATCACTTGCAAATGGATTTAACACTGATTTATTTAGTTATTTATTTGGGAGTGTAAGTGCTGTAACAAGTACGGATTTAATAATCATCGGCATTGTAGCAATTGTTGTTATTGTAACGATCACTTTATTATACAAAGAGTTATTTTTACTATCGTTTGATGAGGAATATGCTGTATCAACCGGTTTGAGTGCAAAGTGGATTCACTTTATTTTCATTATATTGGTTGCTCTTGTTATTGCAGTATCAATGCGTGTAGTAGGGGTTCTCCTCGTATCATCATTAATGACGTTACCAGTTGCAGCAAGTATTCGTATTGCGAATGGATTTAAACAAACAATTTTCTTTTCCATTTTATTTGGTGAAATTGCAGTAATTGGTGGAATGTTTGCTTCATATCAACTTGATCTAGCACCAGGTGGTACAATTGTTATGATAGCAGTTCTTATTTTAATTGGTGCGATTTTATGGAAAAAGAAAAAAACTGCATAAAGTAGGGATAGATATGAATCTAACAGAAGCTTTACGCCTAATGAAAGATAAAGGATACAAACATACTGGGAAAAGGGAAGAAATGCTCAGGTTATTTGCAGCTCACAATCGTTATTTAACGGCGAAAGACGTTTTAGAGCATATGAAGGATGATTATCCAGGTCTTAGCTTTGATACGATTTATCGTAACTTAACGGTGTTTGCTGAAATCGGTGTTTTAGAACAAACGGAATTAAATGGTGAAAAACATTTTCGTTTTACATGTTCTATTATGGAACATCATCATCATTTTATTTGTTTAGATTGCGGGGGGACGAAAGAGATTACTTCCTGCCCGATGGATTTTATGAATAAAGATTTTAACGGTTATGAAGTAACCGGTCATAAGTTTGAAATATATGGCCGTTGTCCAAAATGTGCAAAATAAGAACTCGTCGGTTACATAACTGACGAGCTTTTTTACGTAAAAAAGAAGGTTGCCCACAAATATTGTGGCAACCTTCTTTTTATTGTTCTTGTGTTTCTTTTTCTTTTTCTCGTTCAGCAGCCATTTCAGCAGCAATTACATCGATTTCTTTTTTCAGTTCTTCTACCATTATTTCTTCTGGTACTTTACGAACAACTTGCCCTTTACGGAATAATAATCCTTCTCCACGTGCACCGGCAATACCGATATCAGCTTCACGAGCTTCACCAGGACCGTTTACAGCGCAACCAAGTACTGCAACTTTAATTGGTACTTTTAGTGTAGAGATGTATTCTTCCACCTCGTTAGCGATGCTAATTAAATCAATTTCAATACGACCACAAGTTGGGCAAGAAATAAGTGTTGCTGCATTAGATGCAAGACCGAATGACTTTAATAGTTCACGCGCAACTTTTACTTCTTCAACTGGGTCAGCACTTAATGAAATACGTAGTGTATTTCCGATGCCTTTATTTAAGATTGCGCCAAGACCAGCGGCACTTTTTACAGTTCCGGCAAATAATGTTCCGGATTCTGTAATACCTAAATGTAATGGGTAATCAAAAGCACGAGCAGCTTTTTCGTATGCTTCAATTGCTAAGTTAACATCAGAGGCTTTCATAGACACGATAATATCGTGGAAATCTAAGTCCTCTAAAATTTTAATGTGATGTAGGGCGCTCTCGACCATACCATCTGCAGTTGGGTATCCGTACTTTTCTAAAATGTGACGTTCTAATGAACCTGCGTTTACACCGATACGGATTGGAATACCGCGTTCTTTTGCTGCATTTACAACAGCTTCTACTTTATGGCGACGACCAATGTTACCTGGATTGATACGTACTTTATCAATGCCACCTTCAATTGCTTTTAAAGCAAGACGATAATCAAAATGAATATCAGCAACAAGTGGAATGTTGATTTGTTTTTTAATATCAGCAATAGCATTTGCTGCGCGTTCGTCTGGAACAGCAACACGGACGACTTGACAGCCAGCTTCTTCTAAACGTTTAATTTCAGCAACTGTTGCTTCAACATCATGTGTTTTTGTTGTTGTCATACTTTGTATAATTAATTCATTATTACCGCCAATTGTTAAATTACCGACTTTAACTGGACGTGTTTTTGTACGATGAGTCATTTCATTCACGAATAGATCGCTCTCCTTATAAAAGAAGTTTCTTATTTAGTCCCTCATATCAATGAAAGTATACGTGATACAGGGCTATAGAAACCGAAGTGCTCGGTTTCACTTTTACTATTGTATCAGCGCCTTTATGTAATTGACAAGGATTAAGTGATTGCTCATTGATATAACGGGAATTTATAAGACTTTCCAATTTGTATTTTTGTAGCAGATGTACTTTTGTTTAGTTGTTTAAAGTCATCAATTACCTTTTCAATGGAAGGGATTTTTTTCTTATTAATTTGTTCGGTAATAGAAAGAACTGTCTCACCTGTTTTGACTTCGATTGTTTTATAAGTTACATCTGTTTCTTTTTCTGCTTTGTTCTCTTTCTTTTGTTTTGTATCTGTATTTTCTTGCTTTATCGTTTGGGCAGCGGTTGTTTTTTTATATGAACTTAACATCGGTAAGGTGCCGATTTTTATATCGTAATAAAATATATAACCAAGAACAAGCACGAATAAGAATATACCTAATCTTTTCATATTCTTCACTCCTTTGCTAGGAATATATGCTTGTCCAAAAAAAAAATGCCTATTTAGGCATTTTTTTTTCGTTCTTATTTTTCTTTCGGTTTTGGAACTTCTTTAATCGTTAAGTAAAGAACAATTAAAACAACTGCGATATAAATGAATGTTGAACCAGGTACAACAATTTTGAATAGATCCATAATCATAAAGAAGATTGTTGGGATTGTGTAGCTGTATGCAGTTAACGTCCATACTTGCTTATAAGATAATTTACGTTGACCACTCATAGCAGAACCTATAAACGCAAGTAAAGTAATTCCTAAGAAAGTAATAAACAATTGGAATAGGTACACTAACACTCCAATAACGGCTAGTAAAATTGGATAAATACTATCGAATACAGAAATGAAATCTTGCAAATCTTTCTTCTCAAGAGATGTCCCTAATAAATCATTATAGGAGTATGTTTGTGTTTGACCATTTCCTATAGAAACTACTTTATCTTTTAAAATAAATAAACCAGTTTTGTTTTGATATGTTTCTATATCTGTTGTATTGGGATCAAATACGAAAAGAGCATCTCCCTCTTCCTTTAGAATAGGTTGTTCAATATCTGCTTTTAGTTCACCGTTTTCGATTTTAAAATCAGGTAAATCTTTTTCAATTGCTTGATTTACCATGCTGACACTATCTTGGATAAAGCTGCCGTAAAAGAATGTTCTTGGAATAGTAGTGATTAGACAAAGTAGCATAATATACAAAATGGTTTTTCCGATTTTTTGAAAACGGAATAGCGCCATATCTTTAGGCGAATATACGCTTTTTGCTAATTGGGTAAATATGGACATAGATTCACTTCCTTTATGTATGTATAAAATCATTGTAACGTAGGAATCTAGAGAATCTCAAGATATATTATATTTACATATAGTGGAGATAACTAAATTTCTTTTTATTAATTTTCTTCTTTTATATGAGAAAAATACAATTGACACTTTTCTTTGTCATATGGTAAATTTATCTTACATTTCTTAAAGGATATATCCGATAGGAATTCCTTTATTTGATATGTTGTTACATACATAATTGTGGACCCTTAGCTCAGCTGGTTAGAGCAGACGGCTCATAACCGTCCGGTCGTAGGTTCGAGTCCTACAGGGTCCATATCGCATGTTTATTATGTCAGTGGGAAGCTTCCTTGTAGAAGGGAGCTTTTTTTACGGAATATATGAGCATTTTAATTGAAAAGAAGTGGGATTTTTGCTACGTTAATGATAGCAAGACAATGTGATTTATTTGTTTGCACCCTATGGCAATTAGGGTAGAATGAAGTTGTATGTCACTTAAGTGGCAATACATAAACTGGGAGGAATATAACAATGGCAAAACACGAATTACCAAATTTACCTTATGCGTATGATGCTTTAGAGCCTCACTTTGACAAAGAAACAATGAACATCCATCATACAAAACATCATAACACTTACATTACAAACTTAAACGCTGCTTTAGAAGGTCATGCAGAATTAGCTGACAAAAGCGTAGAAGAATTAGTTGCAAACTTAAACGAAGTACCAGAAGCAATCCGTACAGCAGTACGTAACAATGGTGGCGGACATGCTAACCATACATTCTTCTGGACAATCTTATCTCCAAACGGCGGCGGACAACCAGTAGGCGAACTTGCAACTGCAATTGAAGCGAAATTCGGTAGCTTCGATGCATTCAAAGAAGAATTCGCAAAAGCTGGCGCAACTCGTTTCGGTTCTGGTTGGGCTTGGTTAGTAGTAAACAATGGTGAGTTAGAAGTAACAAGCACGCCAAACCAAGATTCTCCTCTAACTGAAGGTAAAACTCCAGTTGTAGGTTTAGATGTTTGGGAACATGCTTACTACCTAAATTACCAAAACCGTCGTCCTGACTACATCGGTGCATTCTGGAACGTTGTAGATTGGAACGCTGCTGAAAAACGTTACCAAGAAGCAAAATAATTGTAATAACGATAGAAAAAGCTAGGAGAATGCTCCTAGCTTTTTTCTATGCTTTCCTTTTACATAATTGGGCTTGTCTTTGGAAGACTAGAACATGAAGTAAAGGAGAGTTGTGTATGAAGTGGAAACATATAATTGGTGACGTTGAAGTGAATCGGGATTTAGTGTTGTTGCTCCTTATTGGAGGTTTATACACGCTCGCAATTTCTTTATCGAATACGTTTGTTAACATTTATTTATGGAAACAAACACAAAATTATGTGAATCTTGGCTTGTATAATTTGGCCAGCGTTGTATTGCAGCCTCTCACATTTCTTATAGGTGGGAAATTAGCGAAGCGTATTGATCGCTCAATCTTGTTACGAATAGGCGTAGGCACGTTAGCTATTTTTTTTATCGTTGTTTTAGTAGCGGGAAAAAGCGCTTCTCACTATATTTTATTAATGGGGGCTCTTTTAGGAGTCGGATATGGTTTTTACTGGCTCGCGTTTAACTTATTAACATTTGAGATTACAGAACCAGAAACAAGAGATTTCTTTAATGGGTTTCTTGGACTTCTTACATCCTTCTCTGGCATGATTGGACCGATAGCAGCTGGATACACAATTTCACGTATGGAAAAATGGAGTGGCTATACGGTCATATTCTTTCTTTCGTTAGTGTTATTTGCAATTGCTGTTATTTTAAGCTTTTTTGTATCTAAGAGAGAATGTGAAGGACGGTATGAAATTGTACAAGTATTGAAAGAGCGGCAGATTGATAAAAATTGGGGAAGAATTACACGTGCTCATTTTTTCCAAGGGTTGAGAGAGGGAACGTTTATTTTTGTGATTTCCGTGTACGTGTATTTAGCGACGGATAGTGAACTCGCCTTAGGAAAATATAGCTTAGTAAATTCTGCTGTATCATTTGTATGTTACTACTTAGTCACTCGTATGTTAAAGAAAGAGTGGCGGAAAAAAGCAATTTTACTTGGAGGCATTATTTTATATGCTGTCGTATTTTTAGTTATATTCAACGTTACATACGCAAAATTACTTATTTATGCAGCGTGTATTGCGGTTGCATACCCTATTTTGCTTGTTCCGTACGGGTCCATGACATACGATGTAATTGGCAGAGCGAAAAATGCGAGAGAGTGGCGTGTAGAGTATGTAGTTGTCCGAGAATTATGGTTAAATGCAGGAAGAATTTGCTCGATTTTAAGTTTTTTATGCGCTGTACTATTCTTTCCGCCCGAAAAAAGTTTACCTTACTTATTATGTATTTTAGGTGCAGGACATTTTCTTATTTATTTTGCAGTTAAAAATGTCAAATATGATGAGGGAAATGCAAGTAAAACAAGTGTTGTAACGCAAGCAAATGCGCAGAATCAAACAGAACCAGAAGGTTAACTTCTCGGTTGTTTTATGCTAGAATAGAAAAAGATGTAAGACAGCAGTGAGGACACCTGTATGAAGGTGTCCCTTTCACATTACATAGCTGTTGGTAGAGGAGGTTTGTATGAGCAAGAAGCAGAAACAACAAAAGAAAAAGACTCACGTTCCTTTTCGGTTAAACGTGCTGTTTTTCTGCGTGTTTTTAATGTTCTCCGCGGTTATTGTAAGGCTAGGATATGTACAAATTGTTCGCGGTGAGGAATATAAGAATGAAGTGGAGAGGAAAGAGAACTCGACGATAAGTAATCCTGTACCACGTGGGAAAATATTTGACCGTTATGGGCGAGCTGTAGTAGATAATGCAGCTGTTCGTACGATTACATTTACAAAAATGAAAGGATCAACTGCAGAGGCTCGCTTAGAAACAGCGAAAAAGCTAGCAGAGTTGATTGAAGTACCGACAGATAAATTAACAGATCGTGATAAAAAAGATTATTGGCTTGCTATGCATAAAGAGGAAGCTAAAGAAAAAATTACGAATAAAGATCGTCAAGAGTTAAAAGATAAAAAAATTGACGATAAAGAATTAGATGAGCGTCAACGAAGTCGTGTGACAGAAGAAGAAGTGAATCAATTATCCGCAAAAGATTTAGAAATACTAGCGATTAAAAGCAAAATGGACGGCGGATATGCGATGACGCCACAAGTTATTAAAAAAGATGCTACACCAGAAGAGTATGCGATTATTAGTGAAAATTTAGCAGAATTGTCGGGAGTAGATACGAGTGTCGATTGGGAACGAAAATATGCATATGATGGTGATTTGTTCCGAAGTGTACTTGGTGGTGTAACAACTTCTGACGAAGGTTTACCGAAAGAGCGTTTAGATTACTATCTTGTTCGTGATTACAATCGTAATGATCGTGTAGGGAAAAGTTATCTTGAACAGCAATATGAAGATAGCCTGCACGGTACGAAAGCAGAAGTGAAAAATATTACAGATAAAAACGGTAATATTTTAGAAACGATTAATGTCTCACAAGGGCAACGAGGTAATGACCTGAACTTAACAATCGATATGGAATTACAAAAGCGTGTAGAGGAAATTATCACTAAAAATTTATTGAAATATAAAGGTGGGCAACCTCTTTTAGATCGCGCATTCGTTGTAATGATGAATCCGAAAAATGGTGAAGTTTTATCTATGGCAGGGAAACAGTTAGTGAATGAAAATGGCGAAACGAAAGTACAAGATTTCGCATTAGGATCGATGACAAGTTCTTATCCAATGGGATCGACTGTAAAAGGTGCGACAGTACTTACAGGATATCAAACAGGTGCGATTCAACCAGGTTCAGTTCAATTTGATGAACCAATCAGGTTAAAGGGAACACCACAAAAAGCTTCTTGGAAGAATATGGGATATATTAATGATTTGACAGCATTAAAAATGTCTTCTAACGTATATATGTTTAAAACAGCGATGAATCTCGCAGGCGTTCAATATGTGAGAGGTGGTACGTTAGATATACCACAAAAAGCATTTGATACGATGCGTTATTATTTCGGACAGTTTGGACTTGGCGTAAAAACAGGTATTGATTTACCGAATGAATCTGCGGGTCAAACAGGTAGAGGGAGTCAGCCAGGTTTCCTATTAGATTTATCAATTGGACAGTATGATACGTACACACCACTTCAATTAGCGCAGTACATTTCAACAATTGCAAATGGTGGTTACCGTATGCAGCCGCAAGTTGTGAAAGAAATTCGTCAACCGGCAGCGAAACCAGAAGAAACTGGAAAAGTTGTTCATTCAATGGAACCGAAAGTACTAAACCGTATTGATATGCCTGAATCACAAATTAAACGTGTTCAGGAAGGATTTAGACAAGTATTTAACGAGTCTGGTGGTACAGCTGCGAAATACTTTACAGGCGCACAATATAAAGCTGCTGGTAAAACAGGTACAGCTGAAACTGTGTATGGCGGAGATAAAGAGATTGGTAGAAAGGCAAACGGTGAGCGTAAAGAAACATATAACTTAACGTTAGTAGGTTATGCGCCACTTGAAGATCCTGAAGTAGCATTTTCTGTTGTTGTACCTTGGGTAGATGATAAATCAGGTATTAACGGATATATTAGCCGTGACATTATGGACGCGTACTTTGATTTGAAAAAAGTAGAAAATGGCGAAGTTTCAAAAGATGAAATAGATAATAAAAAGAAAAATAGAGATCAAGATGACGAATAAAAAAGTTGTAAAAAAAGCACACTATCTGAAAAGATAGTGTGCTTTTTTTTATGGTTCATGCATACGTTTTAATAAAGTGGACAAGCATATTATATCGGAAAATTAAGAGGCCTCACAAATGATATTTATGCCCCCCTCTGGAGGATAACGGTTTTATGGACCAATCATTAGTGAAAATGAACGATGGCTACGGATTAAAGTTTTACTTAATGTTGATTCTTGTGGAACTTTACAAAACTTTTACAAACAATTAAAACCGAATTAATAGTTTAGCAGTATTCTTATATCTGTAATCCTGTTATTTCCGGTTACTTCTAGGAGGAAGAACACGTGAAATGGATAAGTGCATCGATTAAAGTTTTCATACTGTCGACTTGTTTCCTTTATGTTGGCACGTCTACTGCATTTGCTGTAAATGAAATGGGAGAAGTGAGAGTTGATGGATCCTCAACAGTTTTTCCTGTTATAGAAGCAGTAGCGGAGGAATATACAAAGGTGCATCCAAACGTGAAAATTTCCATCAGTGTTTCTGGAACAGGAGGAGGATTTAATCGTTTCAGTAAAGGAGAAGTAGACATAAATAATGCTTCGAGAGCAATGAAACAAGTAGAAGAAAATGAAATGAAGAAAAACTCCATTCAGTTTACACCGTTTGAAGTCGCTTACGATGGTCTTACGATCGTTGTGAATCGCCAAAATACTTGGGTAGACAATATGACGGTAGACGAGTTACGTCTATTATGGAGTGAAGATGAAAGCGAAAAGCGATGGTCACAAATTCATTCATCATGGCCACGTGAACAGGTGAAGTTTTATGCGCCAGGTGTAGACTCTGGTACGTATGATTATTTTCAAAATGTCATCTTACAAAATAGTCGCATTGTAAAAAAAGTCTCTTTGTCTGAAGATGATCAAGTTATTATGCAAGGGGTAATGAATGATAAAAATGCCATTGCTTTTGTAGGATATGCTTATTATATGGCCAATCGAGATAAGGTGAGAGCAATAAAAGTGAATGGTGTACTTCCGACGAAAGATACCATTCAATCAGGTAAGTATAAGCCATTATCTAGGCCGCTATTTGCTTATGTGAATGATGCATCTATCCGAAATAAAATGAATGTAGCAAATTATATTGAGTTTATGATTCAGCATGTTGGTGATCTCGCTGAAGAGGTAGGATATGTAAAATTACCAAAAGAAAAATACAATGAACAGCTGCGGATGTTAACAGAAATAAAAAGGTAATGTCAGGGTGGAAAGGGGTTTTCATCTTTGGCTCATAATGACAAAAGTCAAATTACATTTTCTGTACAACATTTGATTGAAAGAAATACAAAACAAAGAAAAAAAACGCAGCGAATCAATCGAATCGTTCCGTTATTACTAAAAATAATTGCTAGCGTGTCTATTGTAACGACACTTGGAATTATTTTCACACTGGCAAATGAAACATTGATGTTTTTTCAAACAATACCATTACACTCCTTTTTGACGGGAAAAGAATGGTTACCTTTTTTTGAAGATCCTAAATTCGGTATATTACCACTTATATGTGGAACGTTCCTTGTAACAGCAATTGCCATGTTCGTAGCAATTCCTATCGGTTTAGCGTGTGCTGTATTTTTAAGCGAATATGCTTCAAACGGTGCAAGGAAAGTATTAAAACCGATGTTAGAACTATTAGCAGGTATCCCGACAATTGTATATGGTTTTTTTGCATTAACAGTTGTCACACCACTTTTACAACGGATTATACCAGATTTACAGTTTTTTAATGCGATTAGTCCAGGTATTGTTATTGGTTTTATGATGATACCTACAATTGCATCTCTATCTGAAGACGCGATGAGAGCTGTAGCGAAAGGAACGAAAGAAGCTTCGTTAGCACTTGGAGCAACTCGGTTTGAGATGGTAAAACAAGTCGTGTTTCCTTCGGCTTTTACAGGGATTATGGCAGCGATCATATTAGCTGCTTCCAGAGCAATTGGTGAAACGATGATAGTTGTAATTGCAGCGGGATCTACACCGAATGTATCGCTCGATCCGACGCACTCTATTCAAACGCTAACAGCCTATATTGTGCAAGTGAGCTTAGGTGATGCTCCGCATGGAACAATTACGTATTACAGCATGTACGCTGTAGGCGCAACGTTATTCTTGTTTACTCTTATAATGAACATCATTTCATACTCTATTATGCGCCGCTTTAGGAGGGTGACATAATATGCGAATGTTGAATCATAAAAAAATACAAGAAAATATGGCATCACGTTTTTTAAAAGATCGAGTTTACAAGTTGTTATTTTATATAGCAATTTTGTTTTCAATAGTAATACTGCTTATTTTACTTTTTCAAATTTTTGAAAAAGGTATAAGTTACCTTTCGTTAGATTTCTTTACAAACTTCGCTTCGCGTAATCCGAAAGAAGCTGGGATTGCTGCAGCTTTGTCAGGAACAATATTATTCATGAGTATTGTTATACCAGTCTCCTTTATATTTGGAGTTGGAACTGCTCTTTATTTGGAGCAATATGCGAAGGAATCTATATTTAAAAAGGTAATAGAAATTAATAATCAAACGTTAGCAGGAGTACCTTCCGTTGTATTTGGATTACTCGGCTTAACTATTTTTGTATATGCTCTTCATTTAGGGGAGAGTATTATTGCGGCGGCACTGACGATGAGTTTACTCGTTTTACCGACAGTTGTTGTAGCGAGTCAAGAAGCGATACGATCTGTACCAAGTTCATTATTAGAAGCTTCTTACGGATTAGGTGCTACGAAGTGGCAAACGATGTATCAAATTGTATTGCCATCTGCTTTCCCGGGAATTATAACGGGTTGTACGTTAGCGATATCAAGGGGGATTGGAGAAGCGGCACCGCTATTAGTTATCGGGGCACTTGCATTTGCAAATTATGTTCCATTTAGTATGTTTGATAGATTTACAGTTTTACCAATTCAAATTTTTAATTGGATGAGTAGACCGCAAGAAGAATTTCAGTATGTAGCAGCTGCTGGGATGATTGTTTTGTTAGGTTTATTACTCTTTATCAATATGTTTGTCTTATGGTTACGAAATCGAAAATAAGTTGGAAATGGATGAAAGGGGAATTCAAATGGTAGCAACAGTAGTAAATGTACAGGTGAAAAACGAGGAGAAAATCGAGACTGCACCAAAGAAAGTAGTATTTGATACGAAAAACTTAAATTTATGGTACGGAGAAGACCATGCTTTAAAAGATATTAACTTAAGCATTCATGAGAATGAAGTTACAGCAATTATCGGGCCAAGTGGTTGTGGTAAATCAACGTACTTAAAAACATTAAATCGTATGGTAGAGTTAGTACCAATCGTGCGAACTACAGGTGTAATTGAATATAGAGAGCGCAATATATTTGAAAAATCATACCCAGTTGAAGAATTAAGAACTCATGTGGGAATGGTGTTCCAAAAGCCAAATCCATTTCCGAAATCTATTTATGAAAATGTAGCATATGGCCCGAAAATTCATGGTATTCGTGATAAGAAAACATTGGATGAAATTGTTGAAAAAAGTTTACGTGGAGCAGCGATTTGGGATGAGTTAAAAGATCGTTTGCATGATAATGCATACGGTTTATCTGGTGGACAGCAACAGCGTCTATGTATCGCACGTTGTTTAGCAATTGAACCAGACGTTATTTTAATGGATGAGCCAACATCGGCACTAGATCCAATTTCAACATTAAAAGTAGAAGAATTAATTCAAGAGTTAAAGAAAGACTTTAGTATTGTGATCGTAACGCATAACATGCAACAAGCAGCACGTATTTCAGACAAAACTGCTTTCTTCTTAAGTGGAGAAGTTGTGGAGTATACAGATACAAATAAATTATTTACGACACCTTCAGATAAGCGTACAGAAGATTATATTACAGGCCGATTCGGTTGATATCGTTGCAAGGCTAAGAGCAAATACCCTCTTAACAGAGGGTATTTCTTATTTTTACCTCATTTAATTAGAGAAGTAATACTTCTCCTATCTTAAGGCTTATTACAAGTAGGCTAGGTAGGAGATCTATATATAATGGCACATAATATTGAGGGGGAAGAAACAATGGTAAGAGAACAGTTTCAATGTGATTTAAAAATGTTGCAGCAAAAGGTGATTGAGCTTGGAGAGCTAGCGAGGGAAGCTTTATTGCTTGCTATGGAAGGTCTTCATAAAAGGGATGTAGAGAAAGCGTTAGAGGTAATAGATGGTGATTATCGTATGGATAATTTAGAAGAGGAAATAAATGATCTTGCGCTTATGCTTATTACGAAGCAGCAACCTGTAGCAAGTGATTTAAGAAGGATTTTCATTTCAATTAAAACAGCGACAGATTTAGAGCGTATTGCAGATCATGCTGTTAATATTGCGAAATCAACAATTCGTCTTGGGGAAAAAGAGGTGGTTGTTAGTTTGCACAATCTTGATGAAATGTTTGCAATTGCAAATAAGATGCTACAGTTAGCGCTAGAAGCATATGAGCAAGAAAATTTAACTTTGGCGAAACAAATTGCTGAAATGGATGATTCAGTTGATGAAATATATGGGAAAGCGATTCGTGAATTTATATCTTCAGTTCCAGAACAACCAGAAGCAATTACACAAATTACACAATTATCCTTTGTGGCGAGATATATCGAGCGTGTAGCAGATCATATTACAAATATTGCTGAAAATGTTTTTTATTTAGTAAAAGGAAAGCATTACTTATTAAATGAATAAAGAAAAAGGCAGGTGAAACATCACCTGCTTTTTTTAGTCAAAACATGACAAAAAAAGCTCGTTGTTTCCTTTAGTTTATGATGATAAGATGTATCATAATATAATGGAAAAAATAGGACATATATGTTGTTCACTTATTAAGAGATATTTTACTAAGTTAATAGTAAGCGCTTTCTTTCGTGGCGTTGAAAAGGTACATGTATATAGACAGTTTTACCGCCTGTAAAAGCCCGAGTGGTCAGGGCTAATAATCAGTGGGAGATGCACAAAATCCCTACTAATTAAAGTTTCATTTTATACTGCTAGTTAATGCGGGGTAGATAATATACATATCGTATATGAAGTTACTGATCATTATATAAGTGGAGGCTGAAGTATATGAAGGGGGTTATTTTAGCTGGAGGAAAAGGACGACGCCTTAGACCATTAACATGTAATACTCCAAAGCCGATGTTACCATTATTAGAAAAGCCAGTTTTGGAATACAATATTGAATTATTACGTCAGCATGGTATTCGTGAAATTGCAATTACTGTTCAGTATATGAGTACAGCCATTAAACAATATTTTGGTGACGGTAGCAAATGGGGAGTTAACTTGTACTACTTTGAAGATTCTCCCCCGCTTGGAACCGCAGGGAGTATTAAACAAGCGGAAACATTTTTAGATGAAACGTTTGTTGTGATAAGCGGGGATGCGTTAACTGATTTTCAATTATCAGAAGGAATTATGTTTCATGAACAAAAGAAAAGAATGGTAACTATGTTTGTAAAGGAAGTAGAAAACCCACTCTCATTCGGTTTAGTTGTAATGAATAAAGAACAAGAGGTTACACGATATATAGAAAAACCGAGCTGGAATGAAGTAGTCTCTAATATTGTGAATACAGGTATATATATTATGGAGCCAGAAATTTTTTCTTACATACCGCCCCGAGAGTTTTTTGATTTCAGTCAAGATGTGTTTCCGCTATTGGCAAATAAGAACGCGTTATTTGCATATTTGTCAGAAGGTTATTGGTTAGATATCGGTACATTTGATCAATATCGACAAGCACAATTTGATTTGTTAACGAAAAAATTGCAAGTACCTATTCCTTACACGGAAGTATTGCCGATGGTATGGATGGGGGAAGGTGTGACGATTGGAAAAGGAACGAAAATTCACGGTCCTTCTTTTATTGGAGAAGGAGCAAAGATTGGTGCTGGAGCTGTAATTGAGCCATACTCTATTATCGGGAAAAATAGTGTGGTTTCAAGTTATTCTCATCTTCAAAAAAGTATTGTTTTTGCAAATGCGCACATTGGTCAGTATTGCGAGCTATTAGAAACGATCATAGGAGAGCATACAATGGTGGAAGATGACGTTACACTGTTTCAAAAAAGCATTGTAGCGGATCATTGTCATATAGGGAAAAGTACGGTAATTAAGCAAAAGGGAAAACTATGGCCATATAAGGCAATTGACAGCTATTCAGTAGTAGGATCGGCTGGTGTTCAAGAAAGCGAAAAGAGTGCAGGATGGTTGCAAAAAAGCCGCATTGTAGGAAGAGGCAATGTTGAAATCACTCCTCAATTTATTGTGAAAGTTGCGATGGCGTATGGATCTCTTTTTGCCAAAGGAGAAAGTATATTAATTGGGAGTCAAGAACATATAGAAACGACTTCTTATAAAAATCTCTTTCTTCATGCGATTCATGGTATCGGGGTTCATACGATGGAATGCAAAGAAATGAACGAATCGCTTTTTCAGTATAGCATTCAGGATTTACAATGTGCTGGTGGGGTTTTCATTCAAGTGGAAAATGAAAAAGAGGTTGTTATAAAGTTATATGGTAAGGATGGGGTACAATTAACGTATAAGCAGCAAAAAGCGATAGAACAAGTATATATGTCCGAGTCGTTTTATTACGTATGTGAGAAAGAAATGGGGCGGAATAAGCTAGTCCACGTTTCTTTACATGATTATATAGAGGCTGTATTAGAGCGCGTTGATATTGAGAAAATACAAAAACAAAAGTTTCATCTTCTTATTAATAAGAGGAATGATATGTTACAACATTTACTGATGCTCTTTTTACAAAGGCTCGGATGCACAGTTACATGGATTTATGCGGGCGAACAAAAGGATCATGTGAAAGCTTTGATGAAATCAAGCAAAGCAAATATGGCACTTATGTTTTCAGAGCAAGGAAATTATTTCGAGTTATATGATAATCATAGTAATATTTACCAAGGAACAGATTTTGAAGAGGTAGATATTCCAGATTTATTACTTGAATCAGCAGGAAATATTTACCCGATGTCTTTGAAATTAGGAGAATGTTACCTTCTATTTTATACGCAGGATGAAAAAAAGTCGTTTCAAGCGAGATGGAAGCGAGATATTTTATATCGAATTGGAAAATTATTCGAGTTAATAGCATTGCAGGGGAAAACATTTCTCAGCATAGTAGAGCAATCACCGCCGCTTTATCTACTTTGTGATGAAGTTGTATGTTCATGGAATGAAAAAGGAAAAGTAATGAGGAAATTATTGGCTGATATGGAAAGAAAGGAAGAAGGTATATTTGAAGGAGTACAGTTCAAATATACCGAAAAAGAGTGGTCTTATATCGTTTCTGACACAAAACAACCGAAATTTTTAGTGTATTCGCATGCCAGAAACCCAGTAATAGCAAGGGAAAATATGAAAAATCTTATAGAAAAAATTAGACAATATCAAAAGGTGTAGAATTTTTATTTTAAAAGTGGTATTATAGTATAGTCTGATTTAAGTTATTAGTACTGGAGGGAATAAGAATGCGTGTGAATATTACTCTAGCATGTACAGAATGCGGAGATCGTAACTATATCTCAAAGAAAAACAAACGTAACAACGCTGAGCGTATTGAGCTTAAAAAGTATTGCAAGCGTGACAAGAAGTCTACGTTACACCGTGAAACAAAGTAAGCAGTAGGAATATTTTCCTACTGTTTCTTTTTTTATTCGATTCCTCTGTTAAAAGTGATACACTATCATCGTAGAGCAAAGTATCACTGTGAGGGGGAAAGTGTGTGAGAGAAGAGAAAGTACGTTTACGTAAACAAATAATAGAGCACATGAATTCTTTATCAGAAGAACGGTATACAACTTTATCAGAGCAAATTGCATTTTCGTTGTATGCGCAAAAAGAGTGGGCTGAAGCTAAAACAGTTGGAATCACTCTCTCAATGGAAAATGAAGTGAATACATATGCTATTATCGAAAAAGCTTGGGAAGAAGGAAAGAAAGTTGTTGTTCCAAAGTGTAACAAAGAAACACGAACAATGTCTTTCCGGCAAATTAGTAATTTTGATCAATTAGAAATAGTGTATATGAATTTACGTGAACCAATTCCAGCGCGTACGGAAGAAGTGAATGCAGATGACATTGATCTTCAAATCGTGCCAGGTGTAGCTTATACAGAGCGAGGAGAGCGGATTGGATATGGCGGTGGGTATTATGATCGTTATCTCTTGCATTATAAAGGGAAAACGCTATCATTAGCTTATAGTTTTCAAATAGTAGAACATATTCCAGTAGAGCCGTTTGATAAAAACGTAGAAAAAATTATTACAGAAAAAGGAACAATGGTTAAAAATGGGCTTGTATAGACAAATAAAAATTGACGAGACTTTTTCTTCTTGATTATAATAAAATATGTGAACGTTTTCTTATTATAATTTTTTATAGTAAGTGAGCATAGAGGGTGATAAAATGGTATCTATTTATGATATTCAGCAATTGCTAAAGAAATTTGGTACGATTATTTATACGGGTGATCGAATTGCAGATTTACAATTAATGCAAGATGAATTGCGTGAATTAAATCAATCACAGTTAATCGATCCACAAGACTATCAAACAGCTTTATTTTTATTGAAGCAAGAAATTCAAAAAGAGCTAAATAAGAATTAGATAAAGGTAGGTAAGCAACATGGAAGAGAAATGGTTAGTTGGGGTTGACCTTGGTGGTACAACAATTAAATTAGCATTTATTAATGTGTACGGTGAAATTTTACATAAGTGGGAAATCCCTACGAATACAAATGAGCAAGGAAAACATATTACGCTTGATGTAGCGAAAGCTATTGATAAAAAGTTAGAAGAGTTAGGTGAATTGAAAAGCAAGTTAATCGGTATTGGTATGGGAGCTCCTGGTCCTGTACACGTGGCGTCTGGAATGATTTATGAAGCGGTCAATTTAGGATGGAAAAACTATCCGTTAAAAGATTTATTAGAAGTAGAAACAGGATTACCTGTTGTTATTGATAATGATGCAAACTTAGCAGCGCTTGGTGAAATGTGGAAAGGTGCTGGTGAAGGAGCAAAAGATTTAATCTGTATGACACTTGGCACTGGTGTTGGTGGTGGTGTAATCGCCAATGGTGAGATTGTACACGGCGTAAGCGGAGCTGCTGGTGAGATTGGACATATTACAGTAGTTACAGAGAATGCTTTCCCATGTAATTGCGGGAAGTCTGGTTGCTTAGAAACTGTAGCATCTGCAACGGGTATTGTGCGTGTTGCTATGCAAAAAATACAAGAGACTAATAAAGAGAGTGTTCTACGTTCTATGTTAGCAGAAGAAGGGCGTATTACATCAAAAGATGTGTTTGAAGCACTTGGACAAGGTGACGAGCTAGCAGGCGAAGTAGTAGAAAAAGTAGCTTCTTATTTAGGGTTAGCTGTAGCGAACCTTGCTAGTACGTTGAACCCAGAGAAAATTGTTATTGGCGGGGGCGTGTCTAAAGCTGGAGATGCACTATTAGAGCCAATTCAACGTTATTTCGAGCAATATGCTTTCTCACGTGCTGTAAAGAGCACAAAGTTAGCGATTGCAATACTTGGTAATGATGCAGGTGTTATCGGAGGAGCTTGGCTTGTAAAAAAGCACAAATACGAAGCGAAGATGGTATAAGTTGTGAAATATGAAAAGAGGAAGGGGAAACCCTTCCTCTTTTTGTGTGAAATCTTGATGAAGAATAACATGTAAATGAATTAAGCTGCTGGTGGGTACCCGTTATATAGAACAGTCATGATCGTAAACCATCCGAAAACGAGTACAGTTGCAATTGCAAAGCCGCCCGCGAATAAGTTTTTTTCGCGAAGAGTTCTAAGCGTAGCGAATACAGCTAACAGAGTGACTAGCGCAAAAATAATAACAAGGCCCATACAATATCCTCCTCTGTCTACCCATTCCTCAATATGAGTTTTTAGAATATTAACTCTTTTATATTGTACATGTTTTAAAAATGATTGTCGAGATAGCATCCTTTCTTTTCCTAAGAGAAAAAAATGTTGTATCATTGAAAGTAAGTTTAATAATTGGAGGAGATTTTCATATGAAATGGATACAAATGCCGTTAGGCCCATTACAAACGAATGCTTATATTTTAACGAATGATCAAAATGAGTGTATTATCTTTGATCCTGGTCACGAAGGAGAGAAGCTCGTTACATATTTACAAGAAGAACAATTAAAGCCACTTGCTGTTTTATTAACACATGCTCACTTTGATCATATTGGTGCTGTTGACGCGGTAAGAGACGCTTTTCATATTCCTGTGTACGTACATAGAGAAGAAGCAGATTGGTTAGGCGATGCAACTGTAAATGGCTCTCAAATTTTTATGATGAATCGCAGTATTACAGCAAAACCAGCAGATCATATTATTGATGCAGAAGGTGCATTAGCAATTGGTTCATTTAATTTTGAGATTTTTGAGACGCCAGGACATTCTCCAGGCAGTATTTCTTATTATTGTAAAGAGGCGAATGCTGTATTTTCTGGTGATGTATTGTTCCAAATGAGCATCGGAAGAACAGATTTACCCGGTGGAAGTTTTGCTGAATTGATTGGAAGTATTGAAGAAAAATTATTTGTATTACCAGATGAAACAGCGGTGCTATGTGGACATGGTCCAGAAACAAGCATTGGTTTTGAAAAAGAAAATAATCCATTTTTACAGTAAGGAGCTAGTATGGAGATGGAGCTCATTTTAAAAGAATGGATGGAGAAAGAGAAGGATTATTCAATTTCATATAGTACGTATATGAACCTCGTATTGTACACAGAGGGACATGGCTATTATATGAAGGAACGTGAAAAAATTGGAAGACAAGGGGATTTTTTTACAAGTAGCAACGTATCCTCTGTTTTTGCAAAAACATTTGCTAAATTTTTTATTCGTCTTGTTGAAAATGGTGAAGTTGCTCCGAATATTTGTGAGATTGGTGGGGGAACAGGAAGGTTTGCCTATGATGTTTTACAAGAGTGGAAGCAAGTATCTCCAGAAACCTTTATTGATTTAAACTATTCAATGATTGAAATGAGCCCTGTTCATAGAAACTTACAGCAGAAAAATCTTTGTTCGTTTTCTAATGTATCGTATTATACGTCGCATAGTGAAATGGGAGAATCGTTCGAAGGGATTCTTTTTTCGAATGAGTTATTTGATGCATTTCCTGTTGAAGTAATTGAGAAGAGAAATGGAATATTGTATGAAGTACGTGTGACGTACACAGAGGAAGGGAAACTCGCAGAAGTATGTAGACCGCTACAGAAAAATATTGGTCGATACTTATTGAAATATAATATTCATCTTGCTGAAGGTCAGCGTTTTGAAGTGCCACTTGCGATGGAAGAATATATAGAAGAAATTGCGAAATGGTTTCAACGAGGTGTATGTATTACCGTTGATTATGGATACACAAAAGAAGAATGGATGCATCCTGCACATCAAGAAGGAAGTTTACGAGGATATTACGAGCATAAGTTAATCCGTAATCCTTTAGAGCATCCAGGTGAAATGGATCTTACTACTCATATTCATTGGGACGAACTGAAAGAGATGTTTAGCCTGCAAGGCATGAATATAGTATGGCATAAGAAGCAATCTGAGTTTTTGTTAGCAGCAGGAATATTAGATCAGCTTACGGGTCACCAAGATCGAAATCCTTTTTCTGAAACTCAAAAACAAAATCGTGCAGTTCGTTCTATGATTTTGAGCGGAGGATTAGGGAGTGCATTTGATGTTGTGATACATACGAAACATATGCAACAGTTACACTTGGATCAGCATTTGAAAATATAAAAAAACAAGACACAGCATATTTCTGTGTCTTGTTTTTTAATACGACTTTTTAATTATGTAGCATCATATATTTTCTCTCATGATATATATTTATATTAAAGATATGAGATAAAAAATATAAAATACGCCCTTTTTCTCTGTTTATGAGCTCTTAACCTAATAATACGCGAACGAGTTGAATAATTGTCTCGTTTTCTACTTTGTAATAAATTTCCAATCCTTTTCTTTCACTGGAAACGATTTTAGCACTTTTTAATTTTGCTAAATGCTGTGAAATTGTAGATTGTGGCATGTTTAAGCCAGTGTACATTGTAGAAACGTTGCTTGGACCACGTTCAATTAATCCTTTTACAATACATAAGCGAACAGGATGAGCAAGTACTTTCAATAATTCTGCATTGCTTTCATATAGTTCTATTTCTTTTTGAAAGGTTTCTAACATGTTCTTTTCCACCTCCGTGTGAGCTGTTATACCATACTATACATACCAAAAAATTAAAGAAAAGAAAACAGTTGTTGCAGAAAAAAAGTCCTAAAGTAAAGAAATTGTAAGAAAAGAGACCCTGATGTAAATAAAGTAGATAAATTTGCATGGTTTTGTAAAATGACATTTTTGGGCGAAAATTTCGATGCGTTTTAAAAATTGAAAGATATAGATATATTTGTAACACAATTTTATCATGATTTTCTTATTCTTTCAAATGAATATACAAAATTTTTAAAATAATAAGAAAAAGGAATTATAATGTTATATATAGAATATAAAACAGGTTAAAAGAAAGGAAGCTGAATATAGTCAGCTTCTTTATGGTGATAACAAAATATTTGAGTATAGCTGATAAATTTTAGAATTACCAAGACATTAGTTATATATTCTAGAGTTCATCTTTTATCAGCTTTAAAAATCTGCGGTTCCATATGTTCTCATAAAAATCAATCGTCTCTTTTGCGGACATAAATGGATTATTTAACGTAGAGGTTGCTTTCTGTACCATGAAGTTTTCGTATTCTAGTCCATGGGAAAATTTAATCGTAGCATCCATACAGTACTCTGTTTGGGCACCACAAAATTCAATACGGTGTACAGATAATTGTTCTAAAATCTCTTTCAAGTTTGTTTTATAAAATGAATTGGCATGTGTTTTTCTTACAAAAAAATCTTGTTCCTGAACATCTAGATCAGCATGAATAGCCCAAAGTTCTTTTTCGGGTACTAAATCATCGTCACAATGTTGAATAAAAATGATGGGTTTATTTGATTTTCTGTATGAAGAAATTCTTTTATTTACTTTTGTAAGTAAATTTTGTAAATCGAATAAATGCTCTTCGCTATAACATACTCCATTTTGTAAATCGATAACGATTAAAACATCTGCACAAATATCCATTATTTTTGCCCCCTTTTTTACTTCTTAATATATCAATTAATTCATTATTTAGAAATAGATGGTGCTCTTTTGTTTTTTTATGGACTATACGAAAAGTAAAAAATATACTTAACGGTATAAAAAAGAAGATATGAAAACTTAATTTCATATCTTCTGTTCGTTCTATGCATTTACAGGTTCTTCTACATAAGAAAGGGCATTTTCAAAATCGGATATTAAATCGTCAACATTTTCAAGGCCGACGGATAACCGAAGTAATGAATTAGAAATCCCTCTTTCATCACGAGCTTCTTGCGACAATGCTGCATGTGACATTTTAGCTGGGTAGGAAAGAATCGATTCGACAGCTCCTAAACTAACTGCAAAGACAGGTAATTTTACTTTTGATAAAAATTGGCGGAGTGCGTCTTCTGATTGTAAAGTGAAAGATAGGACAGCTCCGGCTGATGTAGCTTGAGATTGTTGAATATCAAATCCAAGATGTGTTTGTAAGCCAGGATAATAGACATTTTTAACTTTAGCGTGCTCTTGTAAATAATGTGCAATTTTATTGGCGTTTGCAGCTGAATGCTCAAGACGTACATGCAATGTTTTTAGACCGCGAAGTACGAGAGAACAATCTTGAGGACCTAAAATAGCGCCGAATGCATTTTGTAAAAATCCAAGTTTTTGAGCGAGTTCGGCATCTTTTACAACCGCTAATCCGGCAGTAACATCACTATGACCGGCAATGAATTTTGTGGCACTATGAAGAACGACATCGGCGCCAAGATCAAGTGGTTTCTGGAATAGTGGTGTCAAAAATGTATTATCAACAAAAGTAAGGGCGTCAATAGATTTTGCAAGTTTAGAAACAGCACGAATATCTGTCACTTTTAAAAGTGGATTAGAGGGTGTTTCCACATAAAAGAGTTTTGTGTTTGGCTTAATGTTTTGCTTTATTTCTTCTACATTTGTCATATCAACAAATGTATGTGACACACCGTAACGGGAGAGCACTTCAGTTATAATTCGGTAAGTTCCTCCGTATACGTCTTCTGAAATGAGTACGTGATCGCCTTGTGAAAGAAGGAGGAATGCAGTAGAAATCGCTGCAATTCCTGATGCGAAGGCAAATCCCTTTGTTCCTCCTTCTAATAAAGCAATGATATCTTCAAGAGCTTCACGAGTTGGATTACCAGAGCGACTATAGTCATATTTTCCGAACGTATCTACATCAAACTGATGGAATGTTGATGTATTATAGATGGGAACGTTAACAGCTCCTGTTTGTGAGTCATGTTTATATTGGTTGTGCAGTAAGAGTGTATCTATAGAATAACTCATATTCTTACCCCTTCTTTTACAAGTTTAATGGCTTGCTTTAAGTCTTGAATTAAATCGTTACTATTTTCAATGCCAACGGAAAATCGCAGAAGACGATTACATACACCGTTTGCTGTTCTGATTTCTTCAGGAATATCAGCGTGTGTTTGCGTTGCTGGATACGTCATTAAACTTTCAACACCACCAAGACTTTCAGCAAATGTAATTAAGGATAAAGATTGTAAGAATGGATTAATCCATGTTTCATCTTTCAGACGAAATGAGATCATGCCACCTCTTCCAGGATAAAATACATCTGTCACCCCGTCTTCATCATTTAAATAAGCAACAACTGCTTTTGCATTTTCTTCATGTTGTCTCATGCGAAGCGCTAACGTTTTCATACCACGAATTAATAGCCATGAGTCAAATGGACTTAAGACCGCACCAGAGGCATTATGATAATGAGCGATTTCCTCACAAAGTTCCTTTCCTTTTGCAACGACAAGTCCGCTTAGGACATCGTTATGTCCTCCTAAATATTTCGTTGCGCTATGAAGTACAATGTCGGCACCTTCTGTTAATGGCTGCTGTATATAAGGCGTATAGAATGTGTTGTCTACAATAAGAAGTAGTCCGTGTCTTTTCGCTACAGTTGCGACAGCGGCAATATCAGTAACTTGCATTAACGGATTAGTTGGAGTTTCTATGAAAATAGCTTTCGTTTCAGTTGTGATAGCTTGCTCAATTTGTTTAATGGATTGTGTATTTACGTATCTACATCGAACATTCCACTTTTTTTCGTGCTCAGAAAATAATCGATAAGTGCCCCCGTATAAATCTTCAGATACAATAAGTTCGTCTCCAGAACGGAATAGGGAGAGGACGAGGAGAACAGCTGCCATCCCTGAACTACAGGCATAACCTTGTTCACCATATTCTAAGTCTGCGATTGCCTGCTCTAAAAGACCACGAGTTGGATTGCCAGTTCGTGAATAGTCAAAGCCAGTAGAGTTACCAATTCCGTCATGACGATAAGCAGTTGAAAAATAAACAGGTGGGTTAACAGTTCCTGTTGTAGTTTCGCTCCGGTTTCCGATTTGTGCTAGTTTTGTTTCAATAGTTGACATGTGAAAATTCCTCCTTTTTAAATTAACAATTAAGTGAATGTAAAGTGAAACTTTAATCAGTGAGGGATTCATCCCCACTGATTATCAGCCCTCACCAATCGGGCTTTTACGGGCAGTTGATTCCCACCTAACTTCTTTGTTCCAGCTGAATTTTGAGTTGGGAATCTTACTGCCCTCAAATAGCGGGGGAAAATAAAAAAAGCCTTCTAAAGAAGAAGGCTTTCGGTTTGAATAGAGTCTTCTTCTCATCTGTCAAATCTTTCACAATTTGCTGGAATTAGCACCTTATTAACAAATGTTAATGGTTGCTGAGGCGTCAAAGGGCCAGTCCCTCTACCTCTCTAGATAAGAATGTTCGTATGAAATTTTATTATGTTTTTAACTTTACAACAAAAGATAATTGAATTGCAACTTTATTTTAAATAATTTTTATTTTTCCGCAAGTGTCATTGACTTTTGCATTTGTGCATGCTAAATTTATTAAAAAATTAACAAACATTGTTAAAAGGGGAACGTATTTCCTTTTAGCTACATAAATAAAATAATAAAGACAAACTCTTATTGAGAGCGGTGGAGGGAAAGGCCCTGTGAAACCCAGCAACCTTCAAACGAAATGTTTGAAACGGTGCTAATACCTGCAAAACGAATGTTTTGCATAATAAGAGGAGGAACAATTATGTCCCCCTCTTCAAAGTGAAGAGGGGGTTTTTATATTGATAGAAATGAGGGAGATTTGTGAAATTACTAGATTTATTATCAAAAGGAATTGTAATAGGTGATGGTGCGGTTGGGACGTTATTACATTCACATGGTTTGCAAAGTAGTTTTGAAGAATTGAATATATCTGATCCAGATTTAATTATATCGATTCATAAGCAATATGTAGCTGCTGGGGCTGATGTGATTCAAACAAATACGTACGGAGCAAATGAAGCGAAATTACGTATGTATGGTTTAGAAAATCAAGTTACTGAAATTAATAGAGCCGCAGTAAAACTGGCGAAAGCATCTGTTACAGACAGAAATGCAATTTTAGGAACAATTGGTGGTATGAAACATATCGGAGCTGTTACGACAACTGATATGGAAAGAGAATTTATGTTACTGGAACAGGCAAGTGCATTACTAGAAGAACAGGTTGATGGACTGCTATTAGAAACTTTTTATGATGAGTTTGAATTACTTCATGCTGTTCAGGTGTTACGAAAACAAACGAATATTCCAATTGTAGCTCAATTAGCATTGCATGAGGCAGGTACAACTCAAAATGGAAATGATGTAAATGAAATATTAAAACAGCTTTTAGATTACGGTGCAAATGTTGTTGGATTGAACTGTCAACTAGGGCCACTTCACATGACGGAAGCTTTTAAAATGATATCGATTCCGCAAAATGGCTACTTGTCAGCATATCCAAATGCAGGTCTCCCGAATTATGTGGAGGGACGCTACGTATATGAGGGAAGTCCGGCTTATTTCGAAGCGATGACACCGAAATTTATTGAGCAAGGTATCCGATTATTGGGTGGTTGTTGTGGCACGACTCCAGAACATATTGAAAGTATGAAACGTGCAATTGCAAATGTTACACCTGTAATAGAAAAGGATACGATTCAAAGACCGAAAGTAGTTCATACACATGAGAAACGTTCGAAAGCTCATGTCACTTTAGCAGAGAAAGCAAAAAAACAAACGACAGTAGTAGTGGAATTAGATCCACCGAAAACGTTAGATACGCAGCGATTTTTTGAAGGCGCAAGAGCATTGAAAAGAGCTGGGGCAGATGCTATTACTCTAGCAGATAATTCATTAGCATCGCCTCGCATCTCGAATATGGCAATGGGGGCATTATTAACGAAGCACGATATTCCGGTATTGACGCACTTAACGTGTAGAGACCATAACGTCATCGGACTACAATCTCATTTACTAGGCCTATCAGCGTTAGGTATGGAAGAAGTGTTAGCTTTAACTGGGGATCCAGCACGCGTTGGTGATTTTCCAGGTGCCACTTCTGTATATGATTTGTCCTCTATTGAGCTCATTAAAATGATTAAAGAAATGAACGACGGGCGCTCGATTTTAGGGAAATCAATTGGTCCAGCAACAAGGTTTTCAGTGGGAGGTGCGTTTAATCCGCATGTAAGACATTTAAAAGCAGCGGTTAAGCGAATGGAACGGAAAATAGATGCTGGAGCGGAATATTTCTTAACGCAGCCAATTTATGATATCGCGTTAATTGAAGAAGTGTATGAAGCGACAAAGCATTTGGAACAACCTATTTTTATTGGGATTATGCCATTAATAAGTAAAAGGAATGCAGATTTCCTTCATTTTGAGGTACCGGGTATTACACTACCTGAAGAAATAAGGGAGAGAATGGATGGACATGAAACGAAAGAGGCAGCAATTGAGGAAGGAATTCTCATTTCACAAGAATTAATCGATGCGGCGATGAAGTATTTTAACGGCATTTATCTTATTACACCATTTCTAAAATATGAAATTACAGAACATCTTGTTAAATATGTGAGAGAAAAGCAAGAAGTGAAAGAAGGTATTAATTGATGAAATGTATAGAAGAAAAATTACAAAATAACATCTTAATATTAGATGGTGCAATGGGAACAATGATCCAGCAAGAGGACTTAACTGCGGAAGATTTCGGTGGAGAAGAGTACGAAGGCTGTAATGAATATTTAGTAGAAACAAGGCCTGATGTCATTTTAAAGATTCATAAAGCTTATATTGAAGCTGGAGCAGATATTATTGAAACAAATACATTTGGGGCGACAAATATTGTATTAAGTGATTATGAGTTGTCTCATTTAGATGAGGAATTAAATGAGACGGCAGCGCGTTTAGCGAAGCAAGCGGTCAAAGAAAGCGGGAAGGAAGTATATGTTGCGGGAGCAATGGGACCAACAACGAAAGCGATTAGTGTTACAGGTGGTGTGACGTTTGAAGAATTAATTGAAGCCTATACACGGCAGGCTAGAGGCTTATTGAATGGCGACGTAGATGTATTACTCGTTGAGACGAGTCAAGATATGCGTAACGTGAAGGCTGCTTATATTGGAATTCAAGCAGCTTTTGATGAGCTAAATAAAATTGTACCTATTATGATTTCAGGAACGATTGAACCGATGGGAACGACTCTGGCCGGACAAACAATTGAGGCTTTTTACTTATCAGTAGAACATATGAAGCCATTATCTGTTGGGTTAAACTGTGCGACCGGTCCGGAGTTTATGAGAGACCATATTCGTTCACTATCTGAGTTGTCGGAGTGTTACATTTCTTGTTATCCAAATGCAGGTCTTCCTGATGAAGATGGACATTATCATGAATCGCCATCTTCTCTCGCTGAAAAAGTGAAGCGATTTGCTGAAGAAGGATGGGTTAATATTATCGGTGGTTGTTGTGGCACAACACCAGAACATATAAAAGTAATGAAATCCGCGTTAGCCTCTCTTAAGCCGCGTGAACACCACGAAAGAGCTGGACACGGGGTTAGTGGATTAGAGGCACTTCAATATGATGACTCTATGAGACCATTATTTGTTGGTGAAAGAACAAACGTTATTGGGTCACGTAAATTTAAACGATTAGTAGCAGAAGGGAAATTTGAAGAGGCTGCTGAAGTCGCAAGAGCGCAAGTGAAGAAAAATGCTCATATTATTGATATTTGTATGGCAGATCCTGATCGCGATGAAATAGAAGATATGGAAAACTTCTTGGCAGAAGTTACGAAAGTGTTAAAAGTACCAATTATGATTGATTCAACAGATGAAAATGTGATGGAGCGAGCTCTTACTTATATACAAGGAAAAGCTGTTATTAATTCAATTAATTTAGAAGATGGAGAAGAACGATTTAAAAAAGTGACGCCGCTTCTTCAAAAATATGGTGCTGCTATTGTTGTAGGAACAATTGATGAAGATGGTATGGCGGTTAGTGCAGAACGAAAACTCGAAATCGCAAAAAGAAGTTATGAGTTATTGACGACGAAATATGGTATACGCCCGTCAGATATTATTTTTGATGCACTTGTATTTCCTGTAGGGACAGGTGATGAAGAATATATCGGCTCGGCGGCAGCGACGATAGAAGGAATTCGTCTTATTAAAGAAGCCTTACCAGAATGTTTAACGATTTTAGGTGTAAGTAACATATCTTTTGGTTTACCACCAGCTGGCCGAGAAGTATTAAATTCCGTCTTTTTATATCATGCAACGAAAGCAGGATTAGATTACGCAATTGTGAATACGGAAAAATTAGAACGGTATGCGTCAATTCCAGAGGAAGAAAAACGTCTTGCTGATGCACTACTTTTTGAAACGACGCAAGAGACGTTAGAAGAATTTACAAATTTTTATCGCGCGGCAAAAAAGAAAGATGTCGTTACCCAAGAAACATTAACTCTTGATGAGAGGCTGGCAAATTACATTGTAGAAGGTACGAAACAAGGACTACAAGAAGATTTAAGCCGTGCACTTACAGAAGGAAGAAAACCTTTGGATATTATTAATGGCCCACTTATGACAGGAATGGATGAGGTGGGACGATTATTTAATAATAATGAGCTTATCGTTGCCGAAGTATTGCAAAGTGCTGAAAGTATGAAAGCTGCCGTAAGCTATTTAGAGCCACATATGGAATCTAGCGAGAGTGCGAAAAAGGGGAAAGTATTATTAGCAACTGTTAAAGGTGACGTACATGATATTGGGAAAAACCTCGTTGAAATTATTTTATCGAATAACGGATATGAGATTATTAATTTAGGAATCAATGTTCGTTCGGATCGAATTGTTCAAGAAGTACAAGAAAAGAAGCCTGACATTATTGGTCTTTCTGGTTTATTAGTAAAATCAGCGCAACAAATGGTAACGACTGCTGAAGATTTAAAAGCTGCAAATATTGATGTTCCAATCGTTGTAGGCGGGGCAGCGTTAACGAGAAAATTTACAGAAAATCGTATTTCACCATCATATAAAGGGCTCGTATGTTATGCGAGTGATGCGATGACTGGTCTTGATATTATTAATAAGCTTCAAAAGGAAGAAGAGCGTGAGAAGATGAAACAAGATAAAAAAGAGCGTCATCTTCATATCGTAAAAAAAGAGGAGAAGAAAGTAGAAATTCCAGCAGTAATTGAGCCATTAGCGAAGGCAGAGGTTATGATACCTGATTCAACAAAACGAATTGTATTACGTGATATTCCAGCCCTTCATCTCGCTCCATTTTTAAATAGACAAATGCTACTTGGACATCACCTTGGATTAAAAGGAAATGTGAAGAAGCTTTTGCGAGAGGGAGATAAGAGAGCACACGAATTAAATGATTTAATAGATGAATTATTGCAGGAAGGACAATCTTGGTTAAAACCGAAAGCGGTGTATCAATTTTTCCCAGCGCAAAGTGATGGACAAAACATTGTAATATATGATCCAGAAGATCATACGCGTGTTATAGAGCGTTTTACATTCCCAAGACAAGGAAAAGCACCATATCGTACTTTAGGTGATTATTTACGACCAGTTGGAGATGAGATGGACTATGTTGCTTTCCTATCTGTTACGGTTGGGGAAGGCGTTCGGAACATTGCTGAAGAGTGGAAGGCGAAGGGTGATTATTTACGCAGCCATGCGATCCAATCGTTAGCGCTTGAACTAGCAGAAGGTCTTGCTGAAAAAACACATATGCTCATTCGTGATCGCTGGGGTATTCCAGATTCACTAGAACTGACGATGGAAGAACGTTTCCGTACGAAATATAGAGGGATACGAGTGTCTTTCGGTTATCCAGCATGTCCAGAACTTGCGGATCAAGAAAAGTTATTTCGCCTTATTCATCCAGAAGAAATAGGTATTTCATTAACAGAAGGATTTATGATGGAGCCAGAAGCGTCTGTAACGGCTATGGTATTTTCTCACCCTGAGGCAAGATATTTTAGTGTATTATAGTGTAGAAGGGGGAGACGTATGAAGAAAATAGTCTTTACAGGTGGCGGTTCGGCAGGGCATGTAACACCTAATTTAGCCATCATTCCACATTTACAAGAACAGAATTGGGATATCTCGTATATTGGTTCTCATCAAGGGATTGAGAAAACGATTATAGAAAAGGAAGGCATTCCGTACTATAGTATTTCAAGTGGAAAGCTACGTCGTTATTTTGATTTAAAAAATATAAAAGATCCTTTTCTTGTAATGAAGGGTGTTATGGATGCGTATGTAAGGATTCGAAAACTAAAACCGGATGTGATTTTTTCAAAAGGTGGTTTCGTATCTGTACCAGTCGTAATTGGAGGCTGGCTAAATAGAGTCCCTGTTTTATTACATGAATCTGATATGACGCCAGGACTAGCAAACAAAATTGCGCTCCGTTTTGCTTCGAAAATATTTGTTACATTTGAAGAAGCTGCGAAACATTTACCGAAAGAAAAAGTAATCTATACAGGATCTCCTGTACGTGAAGAAGTGCTAAAGGGAAATCGTGAAAAAGGTTTAGTGTTTTTAGGTTTTTCACGTAAAAAGCCAGTTATTACAATCATGGGAGGAAGTTTGGGCGCAAAGAAAATTAATGAAACGGTTCGAGAAGCGTTACCAGAACTTTTGAAAAAATATCAAATTGTTCATCTTTGCGGAAAAGGTAATCTTGATGAAAGCTTACAAAATAAAGAAGGATATAAACAATTTGAATATATACATGGAGAACTGCCAGACATATTAGCGATAACAGATTTTGTTATTTCACGTGCGGGCTCTAATGCAATTTTTGAGTTTTTAACATTGCAAAAGCCGATGGTTTTAATTCCGCTATCGAAATTTGCAAGTCGTGGAGATCAAATACTAAATGCAGAGTCTTTTGAAAGACAAGGATATGCTTCCGTATTGTATGAGGAAGATGTGACTGTGAAATCACTTATAAAGCATGTCGAAGAATTAAATCAAAATAATGAAATGTATAAAACAGCACTAAAAAAATATAATGGAAAAGAAGCAATTCAAACAATCATTCAACATATTTCAGAGGCATGATGAAACAATCATGTCTTTTTTAGTAGGATGAAAGATTCCAAGGATTGATATTTTTATGTTACAATAACAAATGGATTAGTAGGGAAATTCCAAGTAATGAAGCGTGAAAATACGAATGGATTAGGAGTGACTGTGTTGGAGCTAAGTCTCTATGAAAATACTGCACTTATTATATGCTTTGTGTTGTACGTTGGTAGTGTTATTGTTTATATTTCAAGGAAATTTTCGCAAGAAAGAGAGCTTGAAAAATCAGAAATAACAGCTGAACTAGAAATGTTAGCTGATGAAAGTTATAAAAAGAAGAAAATAAAAGAAGAGCATGAAGAATCCCATCATTTAAACGCAAATAAGTTTTAAAGATGGGGATTTTTTTTTGAAGTCGTTCTTTAGTTCTTTATTATGTTTATAGCAAGTAACGCTAAAAGGAGTTTCCCGTACATAATGAAGGAGTGTATATAAATGAATTTTTATGTCGCCTCAGGATTCCAAAATAAACATCTTGTACGTTCTATAGCAAATGAACTGAAACATGCAGGATGGCACCATACATATGATTGGACAAGAAACGAAAGAGCAGTGAATCAAGATCAATTAAGAGAAATTGGTCAGACAGAAAAGAATGCTATTAAAGAAGCGGATGTCTTTTTACTTATATTAGATGGCGGAAACGGGAGCCATACAGAGTTTGGAATGGCGATTGCGCTAGAGAAAAAGATATATGTATATCATGAAAGAAACCCGCTTCAAACAACGTTCTATCATTTGCCAGAAATAAATATTTTTGAAGGAGATGCAACTGAATTTGCATCTTATGTTATGAATCATGTGAAATAATAGTAACGACCTAAAAGGTTATAAAAGTGATCTTTTGGGAACAGTGATGATAAGAAACGTATATAAAGGAGTATATAATATGAAATTAGAAAATGGATGGGAAACGAGCTTTTTAGAAGTCGTACAAAATAGTGAATTTAAGAAAGAGGCCGTTCTTAGTCAATTGCTTTGTGGGGATAGTGAAGAAGTAGAAGAGCTTGTGGATGATTACGGATATGAAGAGATTATTGAACGCGAACATGATGATGAATTAGCAGAAGTTTTAGGTGAAGAACTTTTCGGTGAGATGGAACGACACGTATTCTTATCTTCACAGCCAGAAGAAAAACTTATTTCATTCGTAAATGGATTAGGTTTTCATGTGTTAGATTGGATCGTTCTTCTTGAAACAGAATTTGGCATTGATAGTGTACACTTTACGTCGGACGCCGTGAAAATGTTAGAAAAACGCTTTAGACAATTTCCATACATAGAAGATAAGACAATTTTTGATATGACATTTGGAGAAGCAATGGATGTATTAGAATCCATTACAGGATTACAACTGAAGGAAAAGATGAACGTATAATGTAAAAAAAGAACGTGATATCCTCACGTTCTTTTTTTACATTATAATAATTTTGTCATCTAGTTTTGTTTGTCCGCTAAGAAGTGCGTTTAAATATTCCACTTTTCTTATACAGGCCTGTATATGTCTTTCAACCTCTTGCAACTCTGCTTGGTGATGTGTTTCAATCGGATGAATTTGTACGTTGAATTTTTCAAATTGACTACTATATGTTATTTCTGCATAGCCGCTCATAATATCCATTTCGTTATGAAATAAAAATTGTTTCGTTTTGTCACAGAATGATACATTCTGAAAGCCATATACTTTTAATGCGTCAATTACTTTTTTAATCATTTTTGTATTCATTTTTTAACCCTCTTTGCGAAGTTCTACTTATATATTATAACATAAAAAATTACATAGAAAGCGCTTCCAAGTGTATTTTATTATAAACTTTACGTTTCAATCACAAAAATGAAACAAAGAAAAAATAATTGTAAAGAAGGGAGGACTCTTTTATTGTTTCGTCATATATATAGAGAAATAGTGCAAGGAAAGGAAAATTTCCGAATTTGAGTTCGTATTTCAAATTTAAGCGCAATAAAAGAGGTGAGAGACTTGAACTTTGATATTGTAGGACAAAAAGCATATATAAAAGATGGACCGCATCGGAACCGAATTGGAATTGTAAAGAACAGCGAGACAAAATTAGAATCGCAGTTTGCTATTGTAATTGGAGAACAAATCATTGATGTAGAGCTAAAGGATATCGTGTTAGTTGGAGTAGACGTAGGACAATTTCATAAATGGTGCGAACAAAATGGTTATTTGTGAAAAGGACGGGCTGTGAGATAATAAAAATAATTGTAGCAGCATAAGAATGAGAGAATACGAGATTGGTATTCTCTTTTTCAGTGTTTTAGGAGGCGAGAATGAAGTATAAAGAACAAGATTTTACATTGGAGTTAAAAGAGAAAATTCAGTGTATGGAGAAGGAAACAGAGAGAATATCATTTAAACTTTTTAAAGATTATTCACATTTGTACATAGAAAAAAACATGGAATTATTTATAGAACTCATCAGAGATAAAGAAGATCCTTTTGAAACAGGATATTATTCATCCATTTCGATAGCTGTATTAGATGAAGAAGGAGAGATGACTGAATTTTATACAGTTCCTATCTGGGAATGTTGTAATTATTTTTTAGGAGTACCGCTTCAAATAAGGTTTTGGGGAAGTAAGTTAAGTGGTGAACTTGTTGATGAAACTTATTGTGAGATAGAGGAGGAGTTAAAGGAGCGGTTGGAAGAGTTTTTACAGTTTGCAGATGAGGAATAATAGTTAGTCTTTAGTTTATAATTAATAGTTATTAAAAAAATGAAAAGTAGCATAATTTAGTTATATCTATACGTAATGATATATAAGTGGTGTTCTTATCATGGCTGAAGTAATTGGTAGAGCTTTATACATAGTGTTTGAAACAATATGTTATGCCTTATGTATAAAAGACAAAGAGGAAGATGAAAAGAACTAAAAAAGGACGCTAACAGTTTTTGTTAGCATCCTTTTTATTATGAAGCAATTTCACCAGTTTTTGTATCATCTTGATTGTACGTATCTTGATCTAATTCACCAAGCCATTTACTAGAAATAAGACCTGCTGTCATAGAACCACTTACGTTAAGAGCTGTACGACCCATATCGATTAATGGTTCAACTGAGATAACAAGAGCGACAATACCGATTGGTAAGTTCATTGTAGATAGTACGATTAACGCTGCGAATGTTGCACCACCACCAACACCGGCAACACCGAATGAGCTAATAGCAACGACAGCGATTAAAGTTAAAATAAATTGTGGTTGTAATGGATCGATTCCTACAGTTGGAGCGACCATCATTGCAAGCATTGCTGGATAAATACCTGCGCAACCGTTTTGTCCGATAGATACTCCGAATGATGCTGCGAAGTTTGCAATCCCTTCGGAAATACCAAGCTTTTCTTTTTGCGCTTCAATATTTAATGGCATTGCACCAGCACTAGAGCGAGATGTGAATGCAAATGTTAATACAGGGAACACCTTTTTTAAATATTGAATTGGATTTAAACCAGATAGAGCAATTAATAATAAGTGGATAACGAACATTATGATAAGTGCCACGTAAGACGCTAACACGAAGTTACCAAGTTTTAAAATAGCATTTATATCGCTACCAGCAACTGTTTTTGCCATAAGAGCTAATACGCCGTATGGAGTAAGACGTAAAATTAATGTTACCATACGCATTACGATTGCATATACAGCATCAAGCATTTTCTTAAATAGTTCTGCTTGTTCTGGATATTTTCGTTTTACCCCTATAAAGGCGATACCGATAAAGGCTGCAAATATTACAACAGAAATTGTTGATGTTGGACGAGCACCTGTTAAATCAAGAAACGGATTTGTAGGTAACAGCTCTAATAATTTATCTGGAATTGTTGTTTTTTCAATAGAAGTAAATCTTTCTTCAACTAGTTTCAGACGAGCAGATTCTGCATCACCTTGTTGCAGGCCTGTTGCAGATACATCAAATCCTGCACTTGCGGCGATACCGACAGCTGCAGCAATTCCTGTAGTAAGAATTAAAATTCCGATAATAAGACCACTAATTTTACCAAGGTTTTTCGTTAACTGTAATTTTGTAAATGCGGAAATAATAGATACTAAAATAAGTGGCATAACGATCATTTGAAGTAATTTCACATAACCGTTACCGATCAAGCCAAACCAAGTATTTGATTCAATAATTACTTTAGAAGTTGGCTCATAAATAAATTGTAATATAAGACCGAATATAATTCCGACTCCTAAAGCAGTAAATACACGTTTATTAAAAGATACATGCTTACGTTGCATATAATATAATACGCCAACTAAGATGAGCATGACTGCAACGTTAATTCCGACAAGCAGTGTATTCATGTTGATTCCCCCTAATTCCAATCTGTTATATAGAATATAAGGTAATAAAACCTATAAGTCAACTAGGGAATTGCGGAATTAAAAAAAAGATGGCAAAATGCCATCTTTAATGTCCAGCTCCAGGGACAAGTAAAAACGTCGTGTAGTATGTAAATCCTATGAAGAAAACAGTTAAATATGCCCCGAATACGTATATATACATACGCTCTGTTAAATTTAAATAGCTTAAAAGTACGAAGAAACCTGTTTGTCCTAAAAATAGTAGTGCGGCCTGTTGCATATCCCCTACGTAAAACATAACCGAGAAAATTCCAGTCCAAAAGCCGAGAACGCGAAACATGCGCTCCATGCCATCTCCCTCCTTTTCTAAAAAAAGTAAACCTCTCCTCATTATAGTTTATTTTTCTTACTATTGTAAATATTCATTCATATAAAAAGAAGCCAATTATAATTGGCTTCTTTTTATATGAGAAATTAAATTGTTAGTTTATAATTACAAGATTTACATCCATCTAGTAGACTATCGTTTCGAGTTAATTCCGTGTTAGGGAATAGGATTTCAAAAATCCCTTTCATCATATCTCCGTGCATATTACAAATTTCAGTTGGGTGATGAACAGCAACCTCTTTAAATGGACAATTGTGTACATCGTAGAAAATTTTCGTTCCATCTGCACTTAATTCAAATGCAGGTGATAAACCAGCTGTTGAGAAAGCTTCTTTTGCAATTTGGACTTTTTGCTCTACTGTTAAAGCATCTTCATTCACATGTAAACGCTGCATATGTTGTTGCATTAACTCGGCCCCGAATTGTTTTCCTGTTTCGTATAGCGCTTTTTCACCAGCGGCGCCAAGGCTAAGTAAAGAATTAAATGCTATTCTTGCTAACAATTGATAATCGCGGAATGGAAATTGTAATTGAATCACATCTTCAGATAATACATATAATCTGCTTGGTCTTCCGCCTTTTCCAGTTTTTTTCGTTTCCGATTTCAGCATATGAACATCTTCTAATTTAGATAAATGTAAACGTGCTACGTTTGGATGAATGGCAAACTCATCTGCAATTTCTTGTACAGTTACGTAACTATGTTTTTGAGAAATATATTTATAAATGTAATAACGAGTTGGGTCAGATAATACACCAGTAATTTTTAAAGCTTGTTCCATGAGGATCTCCACCTTTATCACTTTATCCAAGATAATAACATTATAATACAGATAAACTTCCATATAGGTAATTTCAGACAATAATTCGGAAATTGTTCATAATTTCACAAACATATTTTCCCTTTTTGCTCTAGTGAAAATACAAAAATACCGATTTTTCTGATGGTTTTTTTCATGCTATATACATAGTGGGGAGGGAAAAATGATGAATGGAATTGAAAGCTTTGCGAATATGATTTTGAAAGAGGCGTGTAGGGTACAAGCTTCGGATTTACACATTGTGCCCCGGAAGAAGGATGTAGCGGTTCAACTACGTATAGGAAAAGATTTAATGACGAAACAATACATTGAAAAGGAATTTGGAGAAAAACTTGTTTCACACTTTAAATTTTTAGCATCCATGGATATAGGGGAGAGGCGGAAGCCACAAAATGGTTCATTGTATTTACAAATGGATGGACAAGAAGTATATTTGCGCCTTTCCACGCTTCCAACCGTATATCAAGAAAGTCTCGTTATTCGTCTTCATTTACAAGCATCTATTCAGCCGTTATCTCATCTTTCGTTATTTCCAAGTACAGCGAAGAAACTACTTTCTTTTTTGCATTATTCACATGGGTTACTCGTCTTTACGGGACCGACTGGTTCAGGAAAGACAACAACAATGTATGCATTATTAGAGGTAATTAGAAAAAAGAAAACACGTCGCATCGTTACACTAGAAGATCCAGTTGAAAAAAGAAATGACGATGTATTACAAATTCAAATAAATGAAAAAGCAGGTATCACATATGAGGCGGGACTGAAGGCTATTTTACGCCATGATCCAGATATTATTTTAGTCGGTGAAATTCGTGATGAAGAAACAGCGAAAATTGCTATAAGAGCAAGTTTGACTGGACATTTAGTAATGACGACATTGCATACGAATGATGCGAAAGGAGCGATACTTCGGTTTATGGACTTTGGCATAACAAGGCAAGAGATTGAACAATCTTTATTGGCTATAGCTGCACAGCGACTTGTCGAATTGAAGTGTCCGTTTTGCCAAAGAAAGTGCTCAACTTTATGTAAATCAATGAGGCAAGTAAGACAAGCGAGTATTTATGAGTTGTTATATGGATATGAGTTAAAACAAGCGATTAAAGAAGCAAACGGGGAATGTGTCACATACGAGCATGAGACATTAGAATCTTCGCTACGAAAAGGATACGCTTTAGGATTTTTAGAAGAGGATGTGTATGTTTAAGAGAATATGGAGTTTAAGTGATCAAGTAGTATTACTGAAACGATTAGGAGAACTATTAGAAAAAGGATACTCCCTTTTGCAGGCATTAGAATTTTTACAGTTTCAATTACCTTTAGAAAAGAAAGTACAATTGCAGCGTATGATTGATGGGTTAAAAGATGGAAAAAGTCTACACGATTCTTTTCATCAATTAAAGTTTCATCAGGAGATGTTAAGCTATTTATTTTATGCCGAGCAACATGGTGATATTTCTTTTGCGTTGCAACAAGGGAGCTCACTTCTTTATAAAAAGGATAAGTATAGGAAAGATATGATGAAAATAATGCAGTATCCTATGTTTTTGGCGTTCTTTTTAATAATCATGATTTTTGTTTTTAACCGCATTTTATTACCGCAGGTTGACATGGTATATAGTTCGTTTGGTTCTACAGCACCTTTACTTACAGAACAAATATTAAGTGCAATTAAGCTGCTACCCTATCTTATTATGAGCACTATTTTTATCGTCTTAATTGGCTGTAGTGTATATATAGTTTACTTTCGGAAGCTCCCGCATATGAAGCAGATAAAAATTATGCTTCGTATTCCCCTCATAAAAACATTTCTTATTTTAAAGCATTCGCATTATTTGGCTACTCAATTGAGCGGCTTATTACACGGAGGACTATCGGTACTTGAGGCTATAACAATAATGATGGAGCAAAAGTATCATCCATTCTTTCAGTATGAAGCGGGCCGAATTAAACACCAATTAATTGCGGGAGAACCGTTGCAAGCTATTATTGCAAAAAGTGGATATTACGAGGAAGAGCTATCTTATATTATTACGCATGGACAAGCAAATGGTAATTTGGCAATTGAATTAGGTGACTATAGCGATCTTATCATGGAGAAGATGGAGCAAAAAGTTAAACGTATGTTAGTGATCATTCAACCGATTTTGTTTACGTGTATTGGAGGAATAGTCGTTCTTATGTATTTAGCGATGATTATGCCAATGTTTCAAATGATGAATTCTATTTAGGAGGTATTTACATGCAAAATGAGGAGGGATTTACCCTTTTAGAAATGTTATTAGTTATGGTCGTTATAACTGTACTATTACTATTAATTATTCCGAATGTAGTTACACAGCGTTCATCCGTCGAAGGAAAAGGATGTAAAGCCTATGTGAAATCTATAGAAGCGCAAATACAAGCATACCATTTACAACATAATAAAATTCCTTCGCTAAAAGAGCTAAGGGATGAAAAATATATTACATCTGATAAGTGTCCGAATGGTGAATCCATTCATATTTCAAATGATGGCACAGTAACAACTGGGAAACTGTGAAACAAAAAGGTTTTACTCTTTTAGAAATGCTACTCGTTCTCTTTGCAATTTCTGTGCTAAGTATGGTCATGTATTACAATGTACATTCGTTATATGAAAAACGGAAAATCGAACAATTTTTGAGGCAGTTTTCAAATGATATTTTGTATATGCAACAATTAGCGATAAACCGTCAAAAACATTATACATTACGATGGTATAAAGATAGACATATGTACTATATAGGGGAATCGAGTACGAATCTTGCTATCATTAAAAGAGAATATGATAGCGATATACAAATTGATTTGAATACTTTTCCCAATCCGATGACATATAATCCGAGTGGAAATATTAATAGAGGTGGTACAATTTTACTTTCGTATCGAAGTTATAAATATGAGGTTGTATTTCAGCTTGGAAGAGGGAGATTTACGTATCGTGAAATGTCAAAAAGGGTCAGTGATGGCTGAGATGCTTGTAGCATTAAGTATAGTAATGATGGCGGTATCTTTACTACTTCCGCAAACAGTATTAATTATGCAAGAACGAAAGAATATACAGATGCGTTATAATGCATTTGTATTATTAAAAAGGGAAGCAGCTTTATATATGTATGAAAATGAGGCGAAACAACAGAAAGAAAAAGTCATAAATGGAAATGTATATTACACATATTGGGGAGGAAATGAAGTTTGTGCTATGTGGAAAGATGTGAAAGGAAGAATGATGGAACAATGCTTTTATGCAGGAGAAAAAACAAATTAGAAGTTGGATTTACATTAATAGAAATGATCGTATGTTTTTTTCTGTTATCACTGTTCTTTTTACTCTTGCCACGTTTAAACTTTATCGGAATAGAAAACAAACAATTGAAAGGATTAAATAATTGGGAATGGGATGTGTTTATAGGACAAGTACAGTTAGAGTTTCGTGAAGTATCTTTTGTAGAAAAAATAGTCCCTGAAAATAAAGATAATCTTTTGCGCTTCCGTCTTCGTACTGGAGATGAAGTGACGTATGAAAAATTGAATAATCATCTTATAAGAAAAGTGAATATGCGCGGAAGAGAAGTTATATTACAAAATGTTGAAATGGTTTCGTATGAAGTAACACCTCATTTGCTCTTTATAAATGTGAAAGATATGAGTGGGAAAATATATGAAGGTGTAGCTGTCAGGTATAGCGAAATGGAAATAAATACATGAGAAAACAAGCTGGATTTACGATGCCAGGAACAATCATTTTTCTTGTATTATTAACTTCGTTCTTTGTATACGAAACGAATATGTTGCTTATAGATAAAAAATTTTATATTGAAATAGAGCAAAAGTTTGTACTGGAAGAACTACTAAATCGATCAATTACAAATATAAAAAAAGACTTACAGCAAAAAGAAAAGGAAGATACTTTTTTCTTTCAATATGAAAAAGGCGAAGCAAGTGGAAATTACGTCTTTGAAAACGATGATATACTCGTTTCGTTGCAGTGCAAAATTAAACAGGAAATTTTGTATAAAGTAAGTTTTTGGTATAGAAAAAAGGATGAAAAAATATTCGATTGGATAGAAGGATAGTCTGTGAAATATACGGACGAAAACCATAATTTCTCATTTTGTAATAGGTTGTTTTTTAAAAGGAAATGGATAAATAAAACAATTGAAAGTTTAAATTTTCTCAAAAAAGAGAAAGGTAGAAAGAATATGATATATTCAAGCTATCCAAACATATTTTTTTAGGGAGAATAGGGAAATGATAAATAACAATCAAATAGGTGAAAATAAGGAACAAACTATTTTTGATCATAAAGGAAATGCAATTATGACAGAAGATAGGGAAATACACATTATTTCAAAATTCGAAGAACCTCTTATTGTCGTGTTAGGAAATGTATTAAGTGATGAAGAATGTGGAGAATTGATTGAATTGTCTAAAAGTAAAATAAAGCGTTCTAAAGTTGGTTCATCACGTGATGTAAATGATATTCGAACGAGTAGTGGTGCATTTTTGGACGATAATGAACTTACTGCGAAGATTGAAAAACGAATTTCATCTATCATGAATGTTCCTGTGTCGCATGGAGAAGGATTGCACATTTTAAATTATGAAGTGGATCAACAGTATAAAGCGCATTATGATTATTTTGCAGAACATAGTAGATCAGCTGCTAATAATCGTATTAGTACGCTTGTCATGTATTTAAATGATGTAGAAGAAGGCGGAGAAACGTTCTTTCCGAAATTAAATCTTTCTGTACACCCTAGAAAGGGAATGGCAGTATACTTTGAGTATTTTTATCAAGACCAATCATTAAATGAGCTGACGTTACATGGAGGGGCACCTGTAACGAAAGGTGAAAAATGGATTGCAACGCAGTGGGTGAGAAGAGGCGCTTATAAGTAAAGGCGTGTATGAGACGTTTTGTTCTTCATTGTATAAGAAGAACAAAACGTTTTTTTATTAAATAATGGAATCATTCGTTATAATAACAAATAATAACGAATGATTGAGAGGAACGAACATGAAATCTATATACATAACCGGTTATATGGGAGCTGGGAAAACAACAATTGGAAAAGCGTTAAGTAAAGAACTTCATATGGATGTTGTCGATACAGACCAAAAAATTGAAGAGAATCAGGAGAAGGCAATTCGTGATATTTTTGCCGAAGAAGGCGAAATCGCTTTTCGGGAATATGAAAGTGAAATGTTACGTTCACTACCGAGTTGTAATGTAATTATTACAACTGGTGGTGGAATCATCGAGCGAGAGGAAAACCGAAAGTGGATGAAGGAAAATGGAACTGTCGTGTATTTATATTGTGATCCACATGTAATTGCAGAAAGACTTCGTGAAGATACGACACGTCCACTATTTCAGAAGAAAGATATAGAGGCATTTGTGGCAAAATTTGAATCGCGCCGAGCTCATTATGAAGAGGCTCATATACATATTGATACGACGAATAAATCGGTAAAACAGATTATGAATGAGTTAAAAGAAAAGATTAATGAATAAAAAAGTGGACATACTAATCAAGTAGAGGTGATGATAATATGTCTACTAATGATTATGTTCGCTTTGTGACGCAGCAGTTTGTGTCGTATATGGATGCTCCAAAAGAAGATCGTAAACAAAAGAAAGAACAACGTCGTGCTGAAAAAGAGCCATTTATGAATAAATGGTTTGGTGTTATGCCGCTTAGTGCTGCTTTGTTTTATCGAAACGTAAAAGATAAAAGAAAAAAATCAAGTTAACGATTTCGTAATATGTGTAGCAAAATGAAAATCCCCTAGTAGCATCATACTACTAGGGGATTTTTTATTTACTGTACAGATTCTTTTTCTTCTGTAACGGCATGTATTTTATTGTTAACCCATACGAATCCTATTCCGATACAAATGGAAATGCCCCACCCAACAGCGGTCATAATCGCTCTCATTTCACCATAGCCATCTACACCGAAAACAGAGATGAAATAAATTTTTAAGAAGCTTTTTAATATAAATTGTAGCCCGAAAAATAGCGTTAAATATTGTAGTGCTGGATAGATCCGACTATCACGATACAGTTCACGACTTTTATCACGGTCATGGCCTTGCAATGCGGCAATATCTGCTGCGAAATATAACATAAGTGGTTTTTTTATAAAAATGGTACATATGACGATAATACCGAGTACGATGTGATAATACGCATCGTTCCACAACATTCGTTCAGCTGATCCAGATAATAGGTCTACTGTTGTATTAGAAATGAGTGTAATTAAAATAAAGAATCCTGTTACGTTAAACTGTTTTTCTTTTTTAAAGGTATACAGTGTATAAATAATCCCCGGAACAGAGGAAAGTAACATCGCGTAATAAGGATCGATATAAGGTTTTGCAAATTTCCAAATGAGGAATGGGATTACGAGATAAAAGACAAGATCTAATATAGCTTTTTTATTTTGATTCATATAAATCCTCCTTAAGTCATACATATATTTTATAATATAATTTCTGAAAATTGTATAAAGTTTAATAGGAAAAGAAAAAATATATTAATTTTTGAGGGATTAGTAGATTAAAAAAATTGCCCCTAGCGTAGTAAGTTTTTTTAGTATATAATAAAGGAAACGCTTTCATTTTTTGGTTTGTTCACAAAATGGACGGAAAATCACATATTTACTATCGATATGTTGCTTTATAATGAAACTAATTAAATATACATGCATACAATATTGTGAAATAAATAACATAAATAATCTATATAAATGTAAACGTTATCAAAATAGAGAGGTGGAGACAATGAGTAAATTTTTCTTCAATCATAATCCAGCAACAGTAGAGGATGGAAGGCTTGTTAAGTATGCTGAAATTATTTATGGAGAAGGTGGCCGTTCTGTATTAGAAAATTTAATGGTGAAGGCATCTATCAGATTGCGTGATCGTTATCCGAATAAATCTGACGAGCAGATCTCGAACCTTGTAAATAAAGGCATCCATGATATGTTTCAAAAATATGTGAGTGAGTAAGAGTAGCCAATGGCTGCTCTTATTTTTTTGTATAAGGATTGTATCTCTAGCTGAAAATAAGGATGTATTTTGAAAGATATAAAAAGGAGTGATAAAGATGAGCAATGGAATTGGTCGTTCAAAAGAAAATCTTCCAACTGATGCTAATCATGTGAGCGCAAAGGATCGTGCGCATCAAAAACGTATGGCAAAGCAAAAACAACAAGAGCGTAATGGCGATAGAGGATAACTCAAAAAAAGCTCCTTCTAAAACAGAAGGGGCTTTTTAAGATAGAAAATGATTTGCGGTAACATAAAAAAGTCCACCGTTAATAATTTGCACTGTAATACGTGGCTCGTATTGTTCTTGTAGTGCTTGTTTTTCAATTTCATAGCTTTCGGGAAGTTCATCACTTTCTTCATAAAAACGATTTAAAAGGTCTAAATCATGATTCCAGCGCACTCTTGCTTCTTTCGCCCACGTATGGTCATCTTCTGCAATAATATTTTTTAAAGCGTCCTCTATACGTTGTAAACCGCTTTGCGGTTTAATGATAGGTGAGAGCGTAAAACAAAAGTCAGGTATTTTCGGTGTAAGTTTAATTTTCGTTAATGTTTCATGAAAGTTTGCAATCATTGTGCCAGAAATGAGATGAATACCAATCGAGTGAAGGATGTCCTTTTTTCGATCACATTGATAGGAAACTTTAATATTTACACCGAGCCACGGATGGAGCGGTGTATGTGTCGCTCCGCTATGCCGTACTTCCTCATATAAACGTATGTAAGAGCCTAATTCTTTTGTCGTTTGGAAAATTTGATGAAGGCGTGGGGAACCGTAGTGAATCAGTTCACCATCGCTTTCTTCATTTTCTGGATTCGTAACAAGAGTAAGGCGCATCGGATTCGGTATGCCTCCTGTTTTCTCGAGATAGTGCCAATAAAAAGGGCGATTCATTAATAATTTATCCATCTCAATTGTTAACTGCACATCTAATAAATGAGGAGAACGTTCTAAAATTTCACAGTTATTCGCCTCAAAAAAATTGTATAAGTAATTATGAATTTCATGTTGCTGCATAGCCTTGCACCTCAGCTTCATTTCGTTTCGCAAAGTCGATAATAGATGTTAAGTTTTCCATCTTAATTCGGATTTCTCCTTCGCTTTTTGATTGCGCAAATATTTCTTGAATGTGCGCGTCGATGTTTTTCATATTAATTCTCGTTAAAATTTCATCAAGCTCTCCGATAACACGCTCAAATAAATTGATTTTTTCATATAACAGTTTCAAAATATGTTCTTCAACAGTATGTTTTGTAGCTAAGTTATAAATATGAACATCATTCTTTTGACCAAGACGGTGAATACGTCCGATTCTTTGTTCAAGACGCATTGGATTCCATGGCAAGTCATAATTGATCATATGGCTACAAAACTGTAAGTTAATCCCTTCGCCACCAGCTTCCGTTGCAATTAATACTTGTGCGTGGTTTTGGAAAAGCTCCTTCATCCAATCTTTCTTCCCGCGTTTAAACCCGCCGCGGAATGGAACGGAAGAAATACCGTGTTGTTGTAAAAACCATTGTAAATACATTTGTGAAGCTCTATATTCAGTGAAGATAATGACTTTATCGTCAATTTCTTTTATAAGCTCAAGAGCTTTATTCGCTTTTGAGTTGAAAGGAATATGATTAATTTTGTCCATTAGCACATCAATATGTGGGTCCTTTATGTAATGCTCATTTTCTTTCTGCCTTTTTTCCACATGTTTTTTTAATGAGTAGTAAACAGCTTCACGACTACTACACGCTTCCCGTTTTAAAGTTAACGATGAGAAAGCAGATGTGAAGGCATCTTGTCCTCGCCAATTTTCAATACCATTATACAAAGCTTGCTCTTCTTCATTAAACTCAACAAAAATTGTACGTACATGTCTTTTTGGCCAATCAATTCCGGTATTATGACGTCGATTTCGGACCATCACTTTGTTAATAAGAGCTTTTAAATCTTCATCAGATTCGGCGGAACGATTTTTTGAAGCGTAATATTCTTCAAAGTTGGATTGATTGCCTAAATGTCCTGGCTTTAATAAAGATACAAGGTTAAAAATTTCATCGATCTTATTTTGAACAGGCGTAGCGGTTAATAATAAACAAAATTTCTTTTTTAATCGTTGTGCAAATTCATAGTTTTTTGTTTTATTATTTTTAAGTTTATGTGCTTCATCGATAATAATAAGGTCATATTCTAGGTTCAAAACGATATCGCGATGCGGTGAACGTTTTGCAGTATCAATTGATGATACAATCACATCGGCTTGTTCCCACGAGTAGCTTTTCTTTTGGGCTACAGCTGGAATAAAAAACTTTGTATTTAATTCGTATGCCCATTGTGATACGAGAGAGGCAGGGACGAGTATAAGTACTTTTTTCACAAGACCGCGGACCATATATTCTTTTAAAATAAGCCCAGCTTCAATCGTTTTCCCAAGTCCCACTTCATCTGCTAGTATCGCTTTACCATTCATTTGTTCAATGACATTTTGAGCGACTTCTAATTGATGAGGAAGTGGTGTGAAATGAGATAAATGCTTCGGTGCTTGTAATCCATCGAAAGTAGGAACAAGTAACGATTTTTCTGTTTTATAAGCTAAATGATATAAATCCCAGTTTGTCCAAGGACCATCTTCGTTAATTCTATTTAAAAAATTGTTTTGCCACGTTCGATCTACGGAAATATCGACATTCATTACGACTCTCCCACCTTTTATAAACTAAAGTAATTATTAAAAAATCTTTATTATATAAGCCTTGTAATAAGGCTCTATTACACTTGCTGAAAGTTAAAGAATAGGAAAAGATAAAGGGCTAAATTTTGAAAATTGTATTTAATAAGATTAAGAATGAAAAATTCTAAATTATTTTTTATGCTAGAATATTGATGAAATATAGCGAATAATGTTAGGATAATGGTGTGAAATGTGTGGAATCTTTCGTATTTTATCCAAGAAAGTGATTTTTTATTTACGCTTTCATAAAAAAATATAATGAGATTCCGTATATCCTATCTTTTCAGAGTGAAAATGTTTAGATATGGCGAGCAACTTTTATTGATTTGTCAAAGCATAAGGGGGAGAGAGCATGATTACATTACAACGTACACCGTTATTTGATGTATACGCGAAGTATGGTGGAAAAACAATCGACTTCGGTGGTTGGGAATTACCAGTTCAATTTTCAAGCATTAAAGAAGAACATGAAGCTGTACGTACGGCTGCAGGTTTGTTCGATGTGTCTCATATGGGAGAAGTTGAGGTAAAAGGTGTAGATAGTTTAGCATTTTTACAACGTGTTGTTACAAATGACGTTTCTACCTTAAAGGTAGGAGGCGCACAATATACAGCTATGTGCTACGAAAATGGTGGTACAGTAGATGATTTATTAATCTACAAACGTGGTGAAGAAGACTATTTATTAGTAATCAATGCATCAAATATCGAGAAAGATTACGAATGGTTAGCTAGCCATGTAATTGGCGATGCAACAGTAGTCAATGTTTCTAGTGAAGTTGCACAGCTTGCAATTCAAGGTCCAAAAGCAGAAGGCATTTTACAAAAAGTTGTGTCAGAAGATTTGAAAGAAATTAAGTTCTTTAAATTTAAAAACGATATTCTTGTAGATGGAATTCCAGCACTTGTATCTCGTACAGGTTACACAGGTGAAGATGGATTTGAAATTTACTGTAAGAGTGAAGATGCTGCAAAACTTTGGGAGAAACTTCTTGAAGTTGGAGCAGAAGAAGGCTTAAAAGCATGTGGTTTAGGTGCTCGCGATACACTTCGCTTCGAAGCAACATTACCACTTTATGGTCAAGAATTATCAAAAGATATTACACCGATTGAAGCTGGCATCGGCTTTGCGGTAAAACCAAATAAAGAAGCAGACTTCTTTGGAAAAGAAACGTTAAAAGAGCAAAAAGAAAACGGTGCGCCTCGTAAATTAGTCGGCATCGAAGTAATCGAACGTGGAATTCCTCGTACGCATTACCCTGTATTTATTGGAGAAGAAAAAATCGGGGAAGTAACGAGTGGTACACAATCTCCAACGTTAAAGAAAAGCATTGGTTTAGCACTAATTGATGTAAAATACGCAGCAGTTGATACAGAAGTAGAAATTGAAATTCGTAATAAACGCGTCAAAGCAGTAGTTGTTCCAACACCATTTTATAAACGTTCAAAGTAACGGGGAGAGGGGTAGATTTCATGTTGCATCGTTATCTTCCAATGACAGAAGAAGACAAAAAAGAAATGTTACAAACGATCGGCGTTCAAACGGTCGATGAGTTATTCTCTGATATTCCAGAGAGTGTTCGTTTTAAAGGGGATTTAAAAATTAAAGAAGCAAAATCAGAGCCAGAGCTTTTAAAAGAGTTAACTCAAATGGCTAGTAAAAATGCTAACTTAAAAGAATACGCTTCTTTCTTAGGAGCAGGTGTATACGATCATTACGCTCCAGTAATTGTAGATCACGTTATCTCTCGCTCAGAATTTTATACAGCTTACACGCCATACCAACCAGAAATTTCACAAGGGGAATTACAAGCGATCTTTGAATTCCAAACAATGATTTGTGAATTAACAGGAATGGATGTAGCAAACTCTTCTATGTACGACGGAGGTACAGCTTTAGCTGAAGCAGCAATGCTAGCAGCTGGCCATACTCGCAAAAAGAAAATTCTTGTATCTAGTGCAGTTCATCCAGAATCAAGAGCAGTACTTGAAACGTATGCAAAAGGTCAACATCTTGAAGTTGTTGAAATTAATCATAAAGATGGTGTAACAGATTTAGACGTATTACAAAGTGAAGTAGATGATACAGTTGCTTGTGTAATCGTTCAATATCCAAATTTCTTCGGACAAGTTGAAAAATTAGCTGATATTGAAAAAATCGTTCATCAACAAAAATCATTATTTATCGTTTCTTCAAATCCATTATCATTAGGCGCATTAACACCACCAGGAAAATTTGGTGCTGATGTTGTAATCGGTGATGCACAACCATTTGGTATTCCAACGCAGTTTGGTGGACCACACTGTGGTTACTTTGCAACAACGAAAGCATTTATGCGTAAAATTCCAGGACGTCTTGTTGGACAAACTGTAGATTCAGATGGTAAACGTGGATTTGTATTAACGTTACAAGCACGTGAACAGCATATTCGCCGTGATAAAGCGACGTCTAACATTTGTTCAAACCAAGCGTTAAATGCATTAGCAGCATCAGTTGCAATGACGGCACTTGGTAAACAAGGTGTGAAAGAAATGGCACGTCAAAACATTTCTAAAGCACAATATGCAAAACGTCAATTTGAAGCGAAAGGCTTCACTGTAACATTTGCTGGACCATTCTTCAATGAGTTTGTTGTAGATTGCAAGCGTCCAGTGAAAGAAGTAAACGATGCATTATTACAAAAGAATATTATCGGCGGTTACGACCTAGGCCGTGATTATAAAGAGCATGAGAACCATATGCTTGTAGCAGTAACTGAGCTTCGTACAAAAGAGGAAATTGACACACTTGTAAACGAAATGGGGGCTATCCAATGAAGAACCAAGACCAAGCACTTATCTTTGAAGTGAGTAAAGAAGGACGCATAGGATATAGCCTACCAAAATTAGATGTAGAAGAAGTGAAACTAGAAGATGTGTTTGAGAGCGATTATATTCGAGTAGAAGATGCAGAGCTACCAGAAGTATCTGAACTTGACATTATGCGCCACTATACAGCACTTTCAAACCGTAACCACGGTGTAGATTCTGGATTCTATCCACTTGGATCTTGTACGATGAAATATAATCCGAAAATTAATGAGAATGTAGCTCGTTTCGCAGGATTTGCAAATATTCATCCATTACAAGATGAAAAGACAGTACAAGGTGCAATGGAATTAATGTACGACTTACAAGAGCACTTAATTGAGATTACAGGTATGGATACTGTTACATTGCAACCAGCAGCGGGTGCACACGGAGAATGGACAGGTTTAATGTTAATTCGTGCATACCATGAAGCAAATGGTGACTTTAACCGTACGAAAGTAATTGTTCCTGACTCTGCTCACGGAACGAATCCAGCATCTGCAACTGTAGCTGGTTTTGAAACAATTACAGTAAAATCAAATGAACATGGTCTTGTTGACTTAGAAGATTTAAAACGTGTTGTAAACGAAGAAACAGCAGCACTTATGTTAACAAATCCTAATACATTAGGTCTATTCGAAGAAAATATTTTAGAAATGGCAGAAATCGTCCATAACGCAGGCGGTAAATTATACTATGATGGTGCAAACTTAAATGCGGTATTAAGCCAAGCGCGCCCAGGAGATATGGGATTTGACGTTGTGCATTTAAACCTTCATAAAACATTTACAGGTCCTCACGGCGGCGGTGGCCCAGGTTCGGGTCCAGTAGGTGTGAAAGCTGATTTAATTCCGTACTTACCAAAACCAATTTTAGAGAAAACGGAAAATGGCTATCACTTTAACTATGATCGTCCAGAAGCAATTGGACGCGTAAAACCATTCTATGGTAACTTCGGAATTAACGTTCGTGCATACACATACATTCGTTCTATGGGTCCAGATGGACTACGTGCAGTAACGGAGTATGCGGTATTAAATGCGAACTATATGATGAGAAGATTAGCACCATTCTATGATCTTCCGTTCGATAGACATTGTAAGCATGAGTTTGTATTATCAGGTCGTCGCCAAAAGAAACTTGGTGTACGTACATTAGATATCGCAAAACGCCTGCTTGATTTCGGTTACCATCCACCGACAATTTACTTCCCATTAAATGTGGAAGAATGTATTATGATTGAGCCGACAGAAACAGAATCAAAAGAAACATTAGATGGTTTCATTGATAAGATGATTCAAATTGCTAAAGAAGTAGAAGAAAATCCAGAAGTTGTACAAGAAGCGCCACATACAACGGTAATTAAACGTTTGGATGAAACATTGGCTGCTCGTAAACCAGTTTTACGTTATGAAAAGCTAGCTCCTGTACAAGTTTGATTAGCATAACAAAGGAAGAACTCGCTATATGCGGGTTCTTTTTTTGTATGGAGAATTTGTCCCACGATTTGTGGGCTGATTAAAGTTTCACTTTATGCAGAACTAGTGAAGAAAATGTTAAAATTTTATATTTTTTGTTTCATAATGGTGTAAAGAAGTAGTTTCATAGGTGATTTTGTTGAAAAAGTCGGTTTGATAAAAGTATTTATTTTTGTTAGAATTTTATTGAAATTAAGAAGATGCAATGAGATAGGAATGACTCATTTTTATGTATATGTGAAAAAACGAGCAAGTTGGGGGTGAAAATGTGGGATATCGGTGTTATAGAATGATATACCATTTAGAAAACGGAAAAACGATTAAAGATGTAAAAGAATTTTGTTATCGAGATCAAGGAAAAGTATTAGAAAGAGTAGCACATCGTGTAATGGATAATAGAGAAGTGACTGCAATTGATAAGCAAGGAACAATCATTTCAATAGCATGTGAGGACATTGTAAAGGTGGAACTTGATTACATAACAGAAAGTTAACCTTGAGTCATATCGAATTATTCGATACAATATACTGTTGAATGGTGACGAGAGAAGAGAGGAGTTTATTATGGGTAGTACAAGACACTTTTATATGTTTATCTTAGCGTTTGTTCTTGTTGTAGCATTAACGATTTATTTAATTGTTGATAGCACTTGGTACAACACAGTTCATCCAGCGTTCCTTCTGTTTATGTATGTAGGAATTGCGGTAGTGAGTTTCGGAATGAGAGATGAGATGTTAGATCGCTTTGAAAAGTGATACATATACGAAAGACCAACAGGAAAATGTTGGTCTTTTTTTCTTGCCAAAAATAGGATGGTGTGTATATACTGTATATATAAGGTATACACAGTATATACACACTGGAGGAAAACATGAATATTATTATTTCGAATTCTTCCCAAGACCCTATTTATGTACAAATAAGAAAACAATTAAGCCAGCTTATTTTAAATGGTGGTTTAAAGGGTGGAGACCAATTACCGTCTATTCGTAGCTTAGCGAAGGAATTACAAATTAGTGTAATTACAACGAAGCGTGCGTACGAGGAGCTTGAAAAAGAAGGATATATAGAAACTGTTGCTGGGAAGGGGACTTATGTTTCACGTAAAAATAATGAACTGCTAAAAGAACAAAGGCTGCGTCTATTGGAAAGTAAAGCGGAAGAGATTGTAAATGAAAGTAAAGCGTTGCAGCTTTCACTTGAAGATTTACAGCAGATGATTGCGTGTTTATATGAGGGGGAATAAGAGATGTTAGAGCTAAAAAATGTTTGTAAAAGTTATCAAGATTTTGCAGTGAAAAATATAAGTTTTACACTGCCACGCGGATATATTATGGGATTTGTCGGACCGAATGGCGCAGGGAAAAGTACGACGATTAAAATGATTATGAACTTAATTCGAAAAGATAGCGGCGATATAAAAATTTTTGGCAAGGACAATAAGAAAGCTGAAAAGGAGATAAAACAAAATATTGGTTTTGTATATGATGAAAATCATTATTACGAAGATTTAACGTGTGAACAAATGAAACGTATTATTGCACCGTTATATAAAAAGTGGGACGAAGAGCAGTATCAATCGTATATGCATAGACTGCAAGTTCCGAAGTATAAAAAAATTAAAGAACTATCAAAAGGGATGAAAATGAAATTTGCGATTGCTATCGCACTTTCACATCACGCAGAGTTTATCATTATGGATGAACCGACAGCAGGATTAGATCCAGTTGTTCGAAGTGAATTACTTGATATTTTGCAAGAAATTGTAATGGAAGATGAAGTATCCGTATTATTCTCAACGCACATTACAACAGATTTAGAGCGCATCGCAGATTATATTACGTTTATCAACGATGGCGAAATTATATTTACTGGTGAGAAAGATGAATTAATGGAGAACTACGTAATCGTAAAAGGAAGTAACGATTTATTAGACCGAGAAGGAAAAGAGCTATTTGTTGGATTACGAAAAAATAAATTTGGTTTTGAAGGTTTAGCGAAGGATAAACAAGCGATTGTCGATTGGTTTGGAAATGAGGTTGTATTAGAAAAGCCTACATTAGACGATATCATCGTTTACACCGCCAAAGGGAGAGGTGCTTATGCGTCAGCTCGTATATAAAGATTTGTTCTTTTTTCGGGGGATATGGCCAGTGTATCTTACTATACCCTTTATATTCTTTTTGTTTGAACCCGGTGATGGAATGCTGTTTCCTATGAGTTGTTTATTTATAACTCTTTCCTCAGTTACGATATTAATTGTAATAGATGAACGGAATACAAGTGAAATTATTATGAATAGTTTACCGTTAAGTAGAAAGGATATCATAATTGCTAGATATATTTCCTGTGCAATATTCATTGTAGGGGGCATGTTTTCCACTATGCTAGTTGTTTTTTTTATAAGGTGTATCGCTGTTATTGGTGATATCGGTGCATACTATCCTAAACTTTATATTGAGATTGCATGGTATGAAGTAATAAATGGAATTGTTTACGCCGTATTTTGGATGGTCACCTTTTTCCCTATTTATTATGTTGTAAAATCGAAGGCGGTAATAAGTATAATAGCAGCAGCTTCAATACTAGTTGGGGGGATACTTTGGATATTTATTAGTGATCGGCTGAATGAAACAACACCTTCATTCATTGAGTGGATTATGAATCCAGTGCATATCGGTGTATTTATAGTTGGAGGAATTATATTAGCTAGTGTCTATATCGCTTCTATGTTTCTTACAATTAAAATTTATGAAACGCGTGATTTATAGAGAGGGGAATTCATATGCAAAAGTTGATTTTGAAGGAGTTTTTCTTACAGAAGAAGATGTTTCCTTTCTATTTTTTAATACCTATTTTATCTGTTTTTAGAAATTCCGTAGAACCGATGGGGATTGCAATAGGATTATTTATAACATGTAGTACGATTATATATATTTCTTTTTATTATGACGAGAAAAGTAAAACAGAAAAAGTATTAGTGAGTTTGCCTATAATGAGAAAGGAGATAGTTATAGCTAAATATATTTCAAGCACATTATTTATTATAGTCGGTTTGAGCATAACTTCTATAGTCGTAATACTAGGAAATATTTTGTTGAACAGAGATATAGTTATTCCTGGATATGCAATATTTTCAGCAATAGTAGCAACTTTGATTTATTGTGTAGTAACGATACCTACTAATTACATTGGAGGATATAGAGCTATTACTGTCTTGAATGTGATTATGATTTTTCCTTTAATGGGTATGATTGGTCTTATGTACAATATTTTTGGTGATGAAATAATTATGTTAAAAGTACTCCACTCTCAAGAGGCTACACTAGCAATGAGTTTTCTTGGTATCGGAGTGTTAGTAAGTATAGTCATATCAATGTTTCTCTCAATGAAAATGTTTCAGGAGGCAGAGTTATAGAAGGGACATTTTCATATTAGGAGGGTAAAACATGATCAAGCAATTAGTCTTAAAAGATATAGTGTTGCAAAGAAAGTTAGGATTTGTTTATCTTATATGTTTGTTTTTCCTTGCTATTGTTGATTTTCGTAGTGATAGTTTCCTTATGACGATTAGTGTATCTATACCTTTTCTTGGTATGGTACTGTCAATGAGTTATGAGGGGAAAAATAAAAGTGAGATGATAGTAAATAGTTTGCCGTTTGAGCGTAAAGAAATTGTCATAGCAAAATACATATTTGTAAGTATTTTAGTTGTTTTAGGTGGGATTTTCTCACTTGTAGTTGGTTTAATTCAGTTACAAAATGAACATATAACTGTATTTATGCTATGGGGAGAGATTCTTGGCGGAATAACGGGAGGATTGGTTTATAGCATGATTGTACTCCCAATCGAATTTTCAGTAGGATATAGTAGTGCAAAACAAATTGCTCCTTTCATCGGAATTGCATTTGGGTATTTAAGTGGATTGATTGTAAGTAACGTATGGTTAGATGTAGAGAATGCTTGGAACATGAGTCTAGTCGTAAATATTTGTTTTATAGCAGGACTCCTTCTTTTATATGTTATGTCTATGTTTTTCTCAATTCATTTGTACAATGAACGTGATTTATAAGGAGGGAGCAATTGTGAAGCAACTTATAATAAAAGACTTTATCGTGCAATGGAAATTTTTAATTTGGTACATACTGTATCCTGTTTTCTTTTATATGGCCGTAACAGATACGGAAAATCTGTTCATAATTATGTCAGTAATTTTTACAATTGGGGCAACAGTAAAAACATTTGAAGCAGATAGTAAAAATGAGAGTGAAGTTATAGTAAATAGTTTACCAATATTGAGAAAACAAATTGTGTATGCGAAATATATAGTAGCAATTATTATTCTTTTTATAAGCGTAACGGTCGGTTGTTTCACGATGGGAATGAAGAATGGGGTTAACCTATTTGGATTTATTGAAACGACAATGGTTGCTAGTATTAGCTTTATTTTAATGTATTTAAGCTTTGTTTTACCAATATCGTTTTGGTTAGCATATAAAAAAACTATTTTTATTGCGATTTTTATACTAATAGCACCTATGGCTATTTCTTCTATTTTCTTTGGAATCAACCTAGAACAAATTCAACTATATAACAGTGTGTTATTTGTTAGTTCAATATGCATGTTCATAGTATCTGTCTTCGTTTCAGTGAAGTTGTATGAGAAGAGAGAATTTTAAAAGGTGCCTTATATAAGGCACCTTCTTCAATAACGACAATATGAAAGTAAGAGTTTATAAACAGAGAGGCTGTTTGGTACAACATCTTTTGGAGTATGTAATATAAAGCTGAAAATGATAACGAGAATGAGAAAGAGGAAAAATAAAAATAGGATCTGCTTATGTATAGAATTTTGCATATTATCCACTCCTTTTTTAGGTAGTATGTCCAAAAGAAAGGAGTGTATGAAAAATGTTAGGGGGAGAATGATGAATAAAAGAAAATGGTTATATAGAATAGGGATATTTCTATTTTCAATCGGTCTCATATTAGCAAATTTTTACTCAGATATACCATCACCATTTCCTAATTTACATAAAGGAGTTGGTATAAGTATTGTCATAGTTGGTCTACTTTGTCTTATCGTATCAAACTTCTACAGAAAGTCTGAATGAATATAAAAAAGGACAGTTACTCTTTTTCAGAGTAACTGTCCTTTTTAAATAATTTATTCCATAGCTTGGCGATACTCCATATAATGACGATTGCAATGGAGGCAATGATGGACCAAACAATTGATATCATTTCAAGTGTCATGTTAGGAAGGAATGTGAGAATGGATACTATTTTATGAAACAACCATTCTATTATATGAAAACTAATTTGCAGTAGAATGACAGTCCCAAGCGTAATCCATGCTAACAGTTGCTTCCCTTTTTCTTTCCACATGACATTCACCTCACGTTAGCTTAATAGTTTTAAGCCAACAGCGCCGCATAGAATGCAACTTAAGAAGGCAAGACGACGCCAATCCGCTGATTCGCGGAAAATAAGAATGCCTAGAAGCGCGCTTCCGGCAGTTCCGATTCCAGTCCAAATCGCGTAAGCAGTTCCCATCGGTAACGTGTTCATCGCAAGGGATAAGAAGAAGAAGCTTACGCCGAAGTTAGCGATCAAAATAACTTTTGGTGCCCAGCCTTTCTTTTCAGTGGCTACTTTCATAAAGAGTACACCAATAATTTCACAAATACCAGCTAGAATTAAAAATACCCAAGCCATTTTATGCGGCCTCCTTCGCTTCTTTTTCTTCTGTTACTCGTTTTAAACCAATTACGCCGAAGAAGATTAAGCCGATTAATAAAACTTTTACAATAGAGAAAGGTTCTCCGAAGATGAAAATTTCTGTAAGAACGATCCCACCAGCTCCAATTCCTGTAAAGACGGCGTATACAGTGCCGACAGGTAAATCTTTATAAGCTCTGAATAATAAAACGAAACTAATTGTAATTAATAACGCAACGCCAGCCCATTCAAGTGGTGCCTCCGCGTGTTTTAGTCCAATTACCCAAAAGATTTCAATAATACCAGCTAAGATTACATAAATCCATGCCATATGTCATTTCTCCTTCCTACCAGTCGTTAGGTAAAGGGCTTAAAAACGACGCATTGCAAAGGAGCAATCCGTCAGTTTGAAAGGCCTCGCCAAAATACTTGCCAAGAGGCGTTTAAACGAGTCTCAAAGCGATTTAAACCTGCGAATAGTAGTTCAACCATAAGTCCGTCTAGTAAGCATAGAAAAGCTTCTAGAGCGTCTTCTACTTCAATGTTATGCAGCTCACTTTGCTCGTTTGCCTGTTTAAATATAGGGAATAAAAGTTTTCCGACGTTTTCAATGTGTGCATTCGCTTTTTCGATAATTTGTACGCGGAATGCATCAGGCGGAAAATAAGAAGTTCGTAACCAAAACATTGATTCTTCACTTTCACCAAATCGTTTTGCGTAGCCCTTTAGTAACTGTAAGAGCAATTCTTCAGTAGACGAATTTGAAAATTTTTCGATATCGTCTGTGAAGCTCTGTAAATCTTTTTGAAGAGCAGATTCTAAACATATAAAATATAGCTCTTCTTTTCCTTTAAAGTGTGCGTAAATCGATGGTTTTTTAATCCCAACTTCTTGAGCAATATTTGCCAATGAAGTTCCTTCATAGCCGTAGCGTGCGAAATGAGAAAGTGCTACAGCTTTAATGCGGTTTGCTGTCATTTTCATCCCCTACCTACCGTTCGTTAGGTTCATTATATGAGATGGAAAATATAAAGTCAATAGGTGAAGAGCTGAAAAAGAGCGCTACAGGTAACGCTCTTTTTTTAGACAGTATCTCGCTCAATTAAATGGAATGAAAGCTCTTCTGCCTTCCCGGCAATTTGCTCGCTTTGGATTTGTTTATGGAATAAAGAAAAAGCATGTGAGCCCATTGCGAGACCGGGGTGTTCAATTGTGGAAATTTCTAACGCCTTTGAAATTTCATGATTATCAAATCCAAGGATAGCAAGTTCTTCAGGGACTCGAATGCCATGTTTTCGCGCCTCTGTTAATAAACCAGCTGCAACTTGATCGTTCGCTGTAAAAATAGCGGTTGGGCGATTTTTCATGTTTAAAATGCGATGAAGTATTTTTGCACCATCCTGCATCGTATAGCATTGATGAAAAATCCAATCTGGATGTACCGTTTTACCTTCGTTATGCAGCGTATCAGCAAATGCTTTTTCGCGCTCCATAGAATTTGCACTCGTTTTTCTTGCTAAACAGATTCCGATTTTTTCATGGCCTTTACTGAGTAAATAGGCAGTGCCGAGACGGAAGCCTTCATAGTGATCTACGTAGACGGATGAAATGAGGGGATGCTTTATCTTTTCACATGAAATAATAGGGGCAAATTTTGCGAAAGGTTCAATTTGTTCCCAAGAACTCGTTCGAGAGCAAATAATCATTCCATCGAATTGTTTCATTTTCATCATTTCAAGAACACGAATCTCTTCGAGGCTATCGTAATTTGTTTGACATAAATTAATGTGATATCCAGCTGCTAACGCTTTGTTTCCGATTCCTTCAATAATGGTACTGAAGTATGGAAGATTAATGAAAGGGAGCATAACCCCGATTGTATATGTTTTTCCCTTTATTAAATGAATAGCATTTATATTTTTTGCATAGTTCAATTCTTCAACAGCATCTAGAACACGCTTACGCTTTTCTTCTTTTACGTAAGGGTGATTATTAAGAACGCGGGAAACAGTTGATATGGATACACCAGCAGTTTTTGCAATTTGTTTTATATTGGCCATATGTATCACCTCTTCCACTTATTATAAAGGGAAAATAATAAGAATGAAAAAATCTTGACCTGAAAAGCTTTTCACAAACTATGGTATGAATAAGGCTTCTTTTTATTCGCGTAACCTTTTTATTTGGGCGTGAGAATGATAGAGGTCTTTTTTGCGTCTATAAAAGAAGTTTTGTCAAAATGTGTGAGAATAACGTGGAAAGTTTTCAAAGGTGGAGTTTGGTAGCGAAGCGAATATGAAGAGCATATAAACGCTTCGTTCGTTAAGAGAGCGGTATGAAAGGGCGGAAACAAATTGAAAAAAAGAATCATTTGTTTCGTGTTTTCTAGTTTCGTGCTTAGTTCGTGTTCGTTTCAGCAAACGATGCAAGAAGAAAAGCACTTTGTGGGAACAACAGGAGGAACTATAGATCGTGTTACGGATCCAATTCCGCTGAAGGAGCTTCCAAAATATTTTCCAGTGAAATTTAAAGTTCCGTCGTTTTTACCGTATGACATTACGAGTGATGTGAAGGGGGAAGTCAGAACGATTGGAAAGAAGAAGGCTGTTGTCATGATTAAATATAAACAGCGGGAGCCGGGGAGAAATGAGTACATTGAGCTAAATGTTGCGAACTTTCCTTATAGTTTTCCGGATTTCGTGGAAGAGAAGCGATTTCAAGAACAAATGAAATTGAATAATGGGGCGTTCGCTTATTTTAAAAATAAGGATGATTCCGAGCGAGGAGACGAGTTTGCTACGCTTATATGGAAAGAGAAAGGACTTGAATATCAGATTTTGTATCGTAATGCACAAGAGAATGACAAAGATGTGATTAAACAAAATTTATTATACATTGCGAATAATATGGAATGAAAAAACTAGCTGAATCATTCAGCTAGTTTTTGTATGTTATTATTTCTTTTTAATTTTTCCAGTCCACGTTTTGAATCCACCTTGTAATTGGTAGAAATCTTTGTAGCCTTGTTTCTTTAAGTATTGAGCCGCACGACCAGTACGGAATCCGCTTTGGCAGTATAAGTAAACTGGTTGATCTTTACGAAGTTCTTTATGACGAAGGCGAATTTGTGATAACGGAATGTTACGTGCGCCTAAAATATGCCCTGCAGTATATTCGTCTGCTTCGCGAATATCGATAAGCTGTGCTTTACGGTAGCCAGCGCGAAACTCTTCTTCTGAAAGTGTTTTAATTAATTTTCTCTGATAGAAATACATCCATACAGTGTAGCCGATGAACGCTACGATTACGGCTAATAAAATAATCCAAGTTGTTGACACGGTTCTATCGCTCCCTTTTTTCTTATCCTACTTTCAATATTATAATGCCCGTATGTATTTATGCAACAGATTCATTTGCATATAAGAAGAAATTTCGTATTCTTTCACAAATTTTGTCGAATTTGGTAGACTAGAGAATGTGAAAAATAATTGGTTATATGAGGTGCAGGATGGGAAAAGAAAAATGGTGTTATATTAACTCTGGTCAATGTTCACCGGCATTTAATATGGCGTTAGATGAATGTTTATTAAATTGGCAAAGTGAAAAGAAAATGCCACCAACCATTCGTTTTTATGAATGGGAAGTACCAACATTAACAGTTGGGTATTTCCAGCGTGTTGAAAAAGATATTAATATGGATGTAGTTAACGAAAAGAAATACGGATTCGTTCGTCGTCAAACAGGCGGCAGGGGTGTGCTACATGATAAAGAATTAACGTACAGTGTTATTGTGTCTGAAGATCATCCAAATATGCCAAAAACAGTTACAGAAGCGTATCGTATTATTTCGCAAGGTTTACTAGACGGTTTTAAAGCATTAGGATTAGAAGCTTATTATGCAGTTCCAAAAACAGAAGCAGACCGTGAAAATTTAAAAAATCCACGTTCAGGCGTATGTTTTGATGCGCCATCTTGGTATGAAATTGTAGTAGAAGGAAGAAAAATCGCAGGTAGTGCTCAAACACGTCAAAAAGGTGTAATTTTACAGCACGGATCGATTCCGTTAGAAATAGATTTAGATGAGTTATATGATCTGTTTTTATTCCCGAATGAACGTGTAAAAGAGCGTATGAAGAGTATGTTCTCTTCTAAAGCAGTAGCAATTAATGAATTAACAGACCGTACGTTTACAATCGATCAGTTAATTAAAGCGTTTGAGGTTGGGTTTGAAAGAGGATTAGATGTAGAACTTGTTCCATATGAATTAACAGAAGAACAATTACATGAAGTGCAAACATTAGCAAAAGAGAAGTATGAAAGTAAGGAATGGAACTATAAAAAATAAGAGGCGGCAATTGCCACCTCTTATTTTTTTATAGTAAATTAAGTACTTTTTCTACTTTGATTCCTTTATCTTGTAAAGAACGAAGGCGATTTACAACGTCCATAATTTCTTTGTCAAATGTAACGCTAATACCTTGGCTTTGTAGTTCTTTTTTTAATCCTTCAATAGAATCATCTATGTCGATGCCAAGCTCGTAATCTTGACAAACTTCAATTGTCTTTTTCACGAGTTTCACATAATTTTCTTGTAGTTTTGTATTTGTTTCAGTCAAAGCAGGTTGCTTCGGTTTTGCAGGCGCGACCGGTGCTGTCTCTTGCTTTGTAACTGGAGTAGGTACTGCTTTTTTCACAGGTGCTGGAGTAGATAATTCCACAGCAGCTTCTACACTTACTGGCTTCGGCGTTGGTACCGGAGTAGGTTTAGGTGCTGCAGGTGTTTCTACTCGCGTAACAGGTTTTGGAGCCGGTGTAACTGCTTTTGGAGCTTCTACAACTACTTCTTTTTTCGGAGTAGCTTCTACAACAGTTTCTTCTTGCTCAGCAGCTTCTTTATTCTCTTTGCTCCACATAACGCGTTCAACTTCTAGAGAAACATTGTTTTTGTTCATCGCTGTTAATGTAACTTTACCAACTTCAGCGTTCCCAGTGAAATCAACAATTTTATAAATAACACTCTTGTTCCAATCCACGTTTCCGCTCAAAAATAATTCTTCGTTACATTTTGGCGTTAAGCCCTCGATTTTAATTTCTGCGTTTACACCGTTTTCACTATATACCATAATTAGCGAAGCATTTACATCTTCGTCTGCTAACATTAGTTCACGTACCATTTTGCCGGTGCGTACTTGCGTTTTCTTCTTAACTGACATTTAATTTCTCCTCTCAAAAATTCAGTAATAATAAAAAAATCGTATAACGAAAAATAATTGCTCACGAAGATTTATGATACCGATAATAAAAGCATCACGTCAACAATTAACTTTAATTATTTTGCATTTTTCTTATTTTCTTTATGAAATTTTTCAATTTGTAAAATTAGACAGAAGAAAAACAGCCTTTTGAAAGGCTGTTAAAAATTTGATTTTTTATATAGTAATTTATATAAAACAAAAAATGAGATAGCGATTAAGGCGTTTTGCCAAAAGGTTAGATGATAAATGAGATAAGGTTGTTTTTTAAAATAAACATGTAAAAATACAGATGCGCAAAATGGAGTAGCGAACGTAAATCCAAATAGAATTCTTCTTTTCCAAGTCGTTTTTTGATCAAAAGAGTAACGCTTTAAAAAATACAAAATAAGCAGTATTCCTAGAATAATGAGTGAAACAGACAAAATAGTTCCAGGGACACTAAAAGCTGGAGTGAAGTGTTCCGTATTCTTTCCAAAAGTTAAAATGAAAAATGAAACAATTGCATCGATTCCAAACTGTATAGCAAGAAGTAAACTAATAGCAAAACCGATTAGAGAAGTTTTTTCTAACTTTGTTTGGGTTGGTAAAGCTGATATAAGTTCATCGCAATAAGATTGTAAATCATCTCCAAAGATGTCATAAGCATTTTTATTTTCGGCTTGTGCTTCGATGAGATGATCTAATATTTCTAGTAACAGTTCCTCCATTTGTTGCTCGGGTACGTTTGATATTCGAAGATATAATAACATATCACCATAAGCAGCTTCGTTTTCAGATGTTAATAACTTTCTTTTTTCATTGTTTAACTTAACCATTTCTTTTTCGGTCATCGTATCGTTACTCCTTTTTAAAGTCTAAATATTCTTTTTTGAAGAAGATTTTGTATAGTGCATAGCAAGAGATAGCCAGTAAAGTGCCGATCCAAGGTGAGATTTGTAATGTAGTATAGGGCTGTTTCATAAATAAAAAGGAAATACCGATTAATAGTACCCATAGACTATGGCGTATTAAAAAACTTCCTACGTGTTTCCAAATAGTTGTTTTATTTTTAAATAAGTCAGTGTTAATAAAGTCAAAGACGAAACGTATGATGAGATGTATGGACAGTATAAATGCAAACAGATAAATGAAATCAATGTGTACAAATTTAAAACGCGTTTCATTTGAAAATAAGGGGAATACCAATGCAATCACGGAAGAAATTGCAAAGTATATTGCTAACAAATAACTAGTTATAAATAAAGGAATCGATAATTGTTCCCATAAACTTGGCTTCGGTAGGGCAGCAATGAGTTCGTCACAGTATGCCTGTAAGTCGTCGCCGAAAATATCATAAGCAGTTTTTTCTTCTTGCTGCCCTTCAATAAGGTGATCTAGAATTTCAATTAGCAATTCTTCCGCATGGTATTCTGGTACTTTAGCTAAGCGAATGTATATTAACATGTCACTATAGGCGGTTTCATTTTCTGTAGTTAATAATTTACGCTTTTCGTTATTTAGTTCGATTAAATCTTTCGCCTTCATCCCTATCACTCCCCTTGTAATAAATTGTTCACTGTAGTTGAAACCATTCCCCAGCTTTGTTTAAATTCTTCAAGCTGTTCTAATCCTTTCTCGGTTACGTGATAATATTTACGTTTTGGACCAAGTGAGGAGGCTTTTAATGTTCCTTCAATCAATTTTTCTTTTTGCATACGTAACAATAACGGATATATGCTTCCTTCGCTTACGAATGTAAATCCTTGTTTATTTAATTTTGTACTCAGTTCATATCCGTACACTTCTTCTTGTGAAATGATGTATAGGATGCAACCTTCGAGCACACCTTTTAACATTTGGCTGTGCATGATTTCACCACCTTTTACTCAGGTAACTTGCGTTGCAAGGTAGCTGATATCCAAATTATAACATTCAGTAACTTGCAACGCAAGTTACTGAAGTGGAAAACTTTAATGCGTGTTAAATTTTCAGTGTTTCCCATACTAACGAGAGGAGGGAAGTATATGAAACCATTTATGCCAAAACTCGTTTACTTTGAACCGAAGGCACTCGAATATCCGCTTGGAAAAGAGCTGTATGAGAAGTTTACGAAGATGGGATTAGAAATTCGTGAAACGACATCCCATAATCAAATTAGAAATTTGCCAGGTGAAAATGACTTGCAAAAGTATCGTAATGCAAAGGCAACACTTGTCGTTGGGGTGAGGAAAACATTAAAGTTTGATACGTCAAAACCGTCAGCTGAATATGCAATCCCGCTCGCAACGGGGTGTATGGGACATTGTCATTATTGCTATTTGCAAACGACACTTGGGAGTAAGCCTTACGTTCGCGTGTATGTCAATCTTGATGAAATATTTGAGAAGGCAAAGCAGTATATGGATGAAAGAGCACCTGAAATAACACGATTTGAAGCGGCTTGTACATCAGATATTGTTGGAATTGATCATTTAACACATGCATTAAAGCGGGCGATTGAATTCATTGGAGAAAGTGAGCATGGGCGTTTACGTTTCGTTACGAAATATTCGCACGTTGATCATTTATTAGATGCAAAACATAATGGGAAAACTCGTTTTCGATTTAGTATTAATTCACGGTATGTAATCAAAAAATTTGAGCCGGGGACATCACCTTTTGAAGAACGAATTGAAGCAGCTCGTAAAGTAGCAGGTGCGGGTTATCCACTTGGGTTTATAGTTGCGCCACTTTATATGCATGAAGGATGGGAAGAAGGATACCGTGAACTATTTGAGCGACTGTACAATGCGCTAAAAGATTTGTCGATACCGAATTTAACATTTGAATTAATTCAACATCGCTTTACAAAACCAGCAAAAAAGGTCATTCAAGAGCGTTATCCGAATACGAAACTGGAAATGGATGAAGAAAAGCGTAAATATAAATGGGGACGATACGGCATCGGGAAATACGTATATAAAAAAGATGATGCGGAAGTATTGGAAGAAACGATTAGAGGATATATTCATCACTTTTTTCCTAACGCAGAAATTCAATATTTTACATGAAAAGAACTTGTATTGGAATGCAAGTTCTTTTTTCTTTTATATATTTAGGCTTGTTTTCAACTTGTCACGTTATTCTTTCTGGTGTATCATTTTATTGATTGCTTCGTACGGAATGAGCAAAATGAAATTGGATGGAGGAAACCGATGCCTACCCCTAGTATGGAAGATTATATTGAACAAATTTATTTGTTGATTGATGAAAAGGGTTATGCCCGCGTATCTGATATTGCTGAAGCGCTGAGTGTACATCCATCCTCTGTAACAAAAATGGTGCAAAAATTAGACAAAGATGAATATCTAATTTATGAAAAATATAGAGGGCTTGTATTAACATCAAAAGGTAAAAAAATCGGAGAGCGTCTCGTATACCGTCATGACTTGCTAGAGCAATTTATGCGTATTATCGGTTTGGATGAAAGTAAAATTTACAATGATGTAGAAGGAATTGAACATCATTTAAGTTGGGAAGCAATTGACCGTATTGGTGATCTAGTGCAATATTTTGAACAAGATGAGATTCGAGTGGAAACACTTCGTGGCGTTCAAAAAGCAAATGAAGAGAAAAGTAATTAAGGGGGAACGTATGTCGTTTCCTTTTTTATTTCAACCGAAAAGGATGGGGAAATTATGAAAGCAATTATTTTTGATTTTGATGGATTAATTGTGGACACAGAAACAATATGGTTTCACTCTTTCAGAGACGCCGTTCGTGAGTACGGTGGGGAGTTACCTTTAGAGGAATTTGCAAAATGTATTGGAACGACAGATGATGTACTATATGCATATTTAAATGAGCAATTAAAAGAGAAGTTTAACAAGGATGCATTAAAAGAAAAAGTGAAAACTTTACATAAAGAGAAAATGAAAATACCAGAAGCTCGTGACGGGGTAAAAGAATATTTAGAGGAAGCGAAAGAAATGGGATTGAAAATCGCATTAGCTTCCAGTTCATCTAGAGAATGGGTTACTTCTTTTTTGGAAGAGCTACAAATTCGAGATTATTTTGAAGTCATTAAAACAAGGGAAGATGTTGAGAAGGTAAAACCGGATCCAGCACTTTATCGAATTGCAATAGAAGATTTAGGGATTGATCCGTCTGAAGCTGTTGTATTTGAAGACTCGTTAAACGGATTAAAAGCAGCGATTGCAGCAGGATTAAAGTGCGTTGTTGTACCTAATGATGTGACACGGAATTTACCATTTGAAAATCATCACCTTCGAATTGAAAGTATGAAAGATAAAAGTTTGAAAGAAGTACTGCAAAATATAAAAAAAGACCGTATTTCCTAAAAGGAAGCACGGTCTTTCTTTTTGTTTTTTTTACCTTCAATAACAGTTAAATGAGATTGTTTTCTTTTTCGCTTCAAAGTGGAAGGAGCGCCTTTTTTCCCTTTGTCATTAGAAGCGTTTGATTTAAATAAAGAATTGCTTAGGGGTGCTACATTTTGTTTCCCATGTTTGCGGTTCGATTGTTTCGCTGCACGCTTATAAGAGCTTTGCGAATTTGCAGAACCACTAGAATTTGTAAACATCTTGTATAGCAAATAAAAGATACCGACAACAAGTAACATGTACCCGATATTTCTTAATACACCCATTGGATTTGTAATGACAGATGAGACAAGGCCGAATATTGCTAATCCGATAATAAGCATAACTATAGCGAATGTAAACGAACGACCGTTCATAAGGGACACCTCCTAAAAACATATATTAAAATTAGTATATTAACGATGAGGAAAGGAGTTGAACACCAATTTTAAATAATTATTGTTTGTTTTCTAAACGTAATAATTCTTCAAACGATGCAATGGCTACTTCCACTTGATCATCTGTTGGTTCTTTCGTTGTTAATAGTTGCAGCCATAGTCCGGGATATCCAAGTATGCGTAATACTGGAATATCGCGTAATCGATTTGTAAATTGTAACACTTCAAAAGAAATGCCGAGTACGACTGGAATTAATAAAATTCGGTTTACGACTCTGGCCCAAAGTGGATCTGTAGGGACAAGGAAATAAACAAACATTCCAATAATGACTGTAAATATAATAAAGCTACTGCCACAGCGATAATGAAGGCGAGTTTGTTTTTGAACATTTTCTACAGTCATTGGAAGATTATTCTCATAGGCATTAATTACTTTATGCTCCGCACCATGGTACTGAAATACCCGCTTAATAAGTGGGGTTAAAGAAATAAAGTATATATAGCTCAATAATAGCATGAGCTTAATGACACTTTCGACAATGATTTGCCCTGTATGAGAAGGGAAAATCGGTCTCGTTAATTCAGCTAGTAGTGCAGGAACTGCTGTGAAAATGACTTTACCGAATATGAAAGATAAAACGCCAACTGCTGCAACTCCTAATACCATCGTTAATTTCGATTGTTCTTCTTTGTTATTTGCAATTTGTTCGTCTTCTTCTGGGTGGACATCAAATCGTTCTGAAGCAAAGTTTAAATGTTTTGCTCCATTCGCACTTGCATCCACAATAGCGGCAATCCCTCGTAAAAATGGAATTTTTTTCAGGATAGATAATGCTTTATTACGAACGCGTGGTAATCGATAAAATTCAATCGATTTGTCTTTACGACGAACCGCTGTAACAGTATATTCTCTACCGCCAAACATAACTCCTTCTATGACTGCTTGCCCGCCATATATTTGTTTTGACTCTTCTGCCATGTTAACACCAACCTGTATTTGTTTCTCTCTTATGTAGAAAAAGAGGCAATTGTCATACTGGGTTCTGTCATTTTGAAATAAGACAATCACCGAGTTTCCTTTATTTTATCGACAAATACAAGTATATGACAAGGAAAAATGTTAAGAGAGTCGGACATTTCTTATTCTTTTTATAGACAAATTTCGCAGTATTTAAACATGGTTCAAAATAGTTTCGGGCATACTATTGAGCGGAGGTGTCGATGTGAGTCAAGAACAATTAGGAACAAGGAATTTTGTACAAATTGGTTTATTTGGTGGAATCTTTTGGGGGGGGATATGGTATTTCCTTCATATATTTTCATTTACGGAAGCAGGACCGAACTATTTACTTTTACCATTTGCCTTTGGAAGCTGGAAAGAAGGGGTATGGGGCAATGTGTCAGGAATTGTTTGTATGGGACTACTTTCGATTTTAATTGCCTTTTTGTATAAAGCTTTTTTGGCAAAGTTTGAAGGAATTATTCCAGGGATGATTTATGGGCTATTTTGGTGGGCGTTACTATTTTTCGGAATGGGATTAATAGCGCCTGCCATTAAAAGTGCACTCCATTTACCGAAAGAAACAATTGTGACGACGATATGTATTTTTATATTGTATGGTGTGTTTATAGCATACTCTGTTTCCTACGCAGTAAATACCAATAAAGCTGAGCGAGAAGGGGAAGAGAAGACAAACTATTCAAATAAGTGACTCCTATGTTAAAATGTTGTATAGATATTTAATATTAAGGAGTTTTAAACATATGAAAAAGGTACTCCTCGTAAACGGTCCTAACCTAAATCGCCTCGGTGTCAGGGAGGTAAATGTATATGGAAAGGGCACGCTAGCGACACTTGAAGCAGATATGAAGCAAGAAGCAGAAACAATGGGAGTGGAGTTAGAATGTTTCCAATCGAATCATGAAGGTGCGATTATCGATCGTATTCATGAGGCGGAAGATATATATGAAGGGATCATTTTAAATCCTGGAGCATTTACGCATTATAGCTATGCGATTCGAGATGCAATTGCGAGCATTTCGATTCCTGTTATTGAAGTACATATTTCTAACATTCACCAGCGTGAGTCGTTCCGTCACGAATCTGTGACGGCAGCTGTTTGTGCGGGACAAATTGTTGGATTTGGTTTTTATGGCTATAAGTTAGCGTTATTTGCATTAATGGAGAAATTGAGGGAGGCATAAAGTAATGGAGAAAATCGAAAGAGTAAGAAGTGCATTTGATGAGGCTGGTATTGACGGTATTTTGTTAACAAATGAACATAGTCGTAGATATATGGCTAACTTCACAGGAACAGCTGGTGTTGTACTGATTTCGAAAAATCATGCTCAATTTATTACAGATTTCCGTTATGTAGAGCAGGCTAGTAAACAAGCGGTTGGATACGAGATTGTACAGCATGCAGGATTAATCATTGATGAAGTTGCAAAGCAAGTGAAGGAACTGGGAATTCAAAAGCTTGGCTTTGAGCAAGATACTCTTACATATAGTTCTTATTCAGCGCATAAAGAAGTAATCGATGCTGAATTTATCCCAACTTCTGGGCTTGTAGAAAAGTTACGCTTGATAAAGACTGATTCAGAGATTAAGATATTAAAGGAAGCTGCACAGATTGCAGATGCTGCCTTTGAACATATTCTATCATTCATTCGCCCGGGAGTATCTGAAATTGAAGTGTCAAATGAACTTGAATTTTTCATGAGAAAACAAGGAGCAACATCTTCTTCGTTTGATATTATCGTTGCTTCAGGTCTTCGTTCGGCATTACCGCACGGCGTGGCATCTGAAAAAGTGATAGAAACAGGAGATTTCGTTACATTAGACTTCGGCGCTTATTACAAAGGGTATTGCTCTGATATTACTCGTACGATCGCAGTTGGTGAACCATCTGATAAATTGAAAGAAATTTATAATATCGTTTTAGAAGCACAATTACGTGGTGTGAACGGTATTAAAGCTGGTTTAACAGGCCGTGAAGCGGATGCGTTAACGCGCGATTACATAACGGAAAAAGGATACGGTGAATACTTCGGACACTCTACTGGTCATGGAATCGGTCTTGAAATCCATGAAGCACCAGGTTTAGCGTTCCGTTCTGATACAGTTCTTGAACCAGGTATGGCTGTAACAGTAGAACCAGGTATTTATATTCCAGGTATTGGCGGCGTACGTATTGAAGATGATATCATTGTAACAAGTGAAGGTAATGAAGTAATTACGAAATCACCAAAAGAACTTATTATTTTGTAATATACAGGAGGATTTTTTTACATGATTTCAGTAAACGATTTTCGTACAGGTTTAACAATTTCAGTGGACAATGCCCTTTGGCAAGTAATGGATTTCCAACACGTAAAGCCAGGTAAAGGTGCTGCATTCGTTCGCTCTAAACTACGTAACCTTCGCACAGGATCTGTTCAAGAGAAAACATTCCGTGCAGGTGAAAAAGTAGAAAAAGCACACATCGAAAACCGTCGTATGCAATACTTATACGCGAGCGGTGAGTCTCACGTATTTATGGATAACGGAACTTACGAACAAATCGAACTTGGTGAAAACCAAATCGAGCGCGAACTTAAATTCCTAAAAGAAAACATGGAAGTATCTATTATGACATATCAAGATGAAGTACTTGGTGTTGAACTTCCGAACACAGTTGAATTAAAAGTGTCAGAAACAGAGCCTGGTATTAAAGGCGATACAGCTTCTAACGTAACAAAACCAGCTACATTAGAAACTGGTCTTGTTGTACAAGTACCAATCTTCATTAACGAAGGCGAAATGCTTATCATCAACACTGGTGAAGGTAAATACGTTTCTCGTGCATAGTAGAAAAGCACTCGTGATCATCACGAGTGCTTTTTTTATAGGAAATAGGGTAAATAATAAATCGTGGTTATAACAAAGCTGACTAAGACAAGTGAAAGGGTACCCATAATGTAAGGGGTCAAAACAATTTGAAATGGTTTTATCTCGCCAGTCTCAACGCCAGTCAGTATTTTACTGATGGCATGATCTGTAATGTTGTTTCTATGATTACTCATAATAATTAGCCACGTAATTGCAAATATTGCTAAACTACCAAGGAAAAAGGCCTCTATAAATGACCAACCGACCAATAATGAAAAAAGATAAATAAGAGCTAATTCTACTACGACAGTTAAACTAATTTTTACTACCTTCATATTTTTCCTTCTCCTTTTGTAGGTCTAGCCAATTTAGAAATTTTTCACGTGACACGACATGTAGTACACAAGAAGATTTTACTTCATTCTCTAAGGCAGAATGTTCACCAGGGAATCTATCTTCCACATGCAATGAAATATAAGGCAGTTTTTCTTGTGCTTTTAACGAACGGACATTATTCGTTTTAGCTCCAGCAAATACGTAGGAAAGTTGTAAGTCTAAAAAAGCAATTTTAAAGATTTCTTTTTTAGCAGCCTCATTATATCCTTTTCCCCAGTATGGATAGCCGAGCCAACTACCAATGTGAGATTGTTTCTTCTCATAATTAATATGTTTAAGTGTGGTGAGACCAATTATTTCGTTTTCTTCATTTACAATCATTCTCGATAAAGACCTCTTTTGGCGCTCTTCTTCTATTACGAAAAGAAGAAATGCTTTCGTGTCTTCGATCTTTTCTACTTTTATTCCTAATGCATTTTTTACGTGTGGATCACTTGATAGCTTGAAAATCACATTTGCATAGCGTAAATCGAGTGGTACTAAAGTAACGTGTTGCATCGTCTATACCCCTTTTAAATTAAATATACCATAAAATAATAGGAATATTCAGATTTAATAAAAGTGTTAGAGAAAAGTTATGTTTTTAATTCTGAAATAGACAACCTCTGCATATGGTTGTACAAATATATTCTTTTTTAGCATACGCACTAGTAACCGTTATGGGAGAAGGTGGGAGAATGAAACAGTGGCTAGCGGCAATGGAAACATCCGTGCTTGTAATGGGGTTACTTCGGTTGTTTTCAGGTAGCGCGGAAATATTCGCCGCTTTGCTTATGCTTTATGTGAATGATGCGAAGAAAGCATTGTTTATAAATGGTATGTTGGCGTTTGTTGGACCGACCGTATTAATTTTAACAATGACAATAGGCATAGCGAGTGTGGCAAGTGAGATTTCTTTCTTGAAACTCTTTTTTCTAGCGCTTGGAATTGGCTGCATTTTTATCGCGTTGTTGAAATAGTAAGTCGAGTATAGTGGGGAGAAGCTGATGAAAGAAGTATTAGAAGTTTTACCGAAAACGATGAAGCAGCTAGTGGAAAGTTGTAAGTGGTGCGATGCTCTAGAGGAAATTCGTGTTCGAATTGGAAGACCGCTAGAGTGTATTGCTCATGGCGAAGTGTTTTTTTATGACTATACCGTTACAGCAGAGGATGCCATTTACTTATTGAATAAGTTAAGTCAATTCTCAATTTATACGATGGAAGAGGAATTAAAACGTGGGTATGTGACACTTCGAGGAGGACATAGAATCGGCTTAGCTGGAAAAGTCATTACAGAAAAAAGCGCAGTGAAAATGATTCGAGATGTCTCTTCCTTTAATATTCGTATCGCTCGTCAAAAAATAGGAATTGCTGAACCACTTTTGCCGTATTTGTATGAATCACGATGGTTAAACACGATGGTAATTGGCCCACCCCAAACGGGGAAAACAACACTTTTAAGAGATGTAGCACGTTGCATGAGTCAAGGTGTAAGTGCGTCGAAAATTCCTTCTTGTAAAGTGGGGATTGTTGATGAGCGGTCAGAAATTGCAGGCTGCGTGAAAGGTATTCCGCAATATGACTTTGGAGCGCGAGTAGATGTGTTAGACGCATGTCCAAAAGCTGAAGGAATGATGATGATGATTCGTTCTATGAGTCCAGATGTTTTGATTGTAGATGAAATTGGACGTAAAGAAGATAGTGAAGCAATTATGGAGGCGGTGCATGCTGGGGTTCAGCTTTTTATAAGCGCACATGGATTTTCTTATGATGATGTTGTGAAACGTCCATCACTAAAAGCGGTGCTGGAGCTCGGTATATTTGATAGGTTTGTGGAGCTATCAAAAGCAAGAGGGCCAGGAACAGTTATGCAAGTAAAAGATAAATATGGAAAATCGGTATTACCTCATAGAAAGGCTGAGGGCGTATGGTAAAAATATTTGGTGCAGTGTTAATCGTTGCGGTCAGCACCTTTTTCGGATTTTCATACGCTAAAAGATACAGTGAGAGACCAAGGCAACTTAGATTATTAAAAGCGGCACTTCAATCATTAGAGGCAGAAATTATGTATGGGCACACACCTTTGTCTGAAGCTGCCGAGCGATTAGTGAAACAAATGCCTAAGCCGTTAAATTGGATATTTCAAAGTTTTGCTAGAAGGCTAGAAGGCGGAGAACAAACAGTAAGAGAAGCTTGGATAGATAGTTTGAAAGAAAATTGGAAGCTAACAGCATTTCAACAAACTGAGTACGAAATTTTGCAGCAATTTGGCGAAACGCTCGGACAGCATGATCGTGAATCACAACAAAAACATATACGCTTATGCATTACACATTTAGAGAGAGAAGAAGAAGAAGCGAAAGCGTTACAACTGCAATATGAAAAAATGATTAAGAGCTTAGGGGTACTAGCGGGGCTACTTATCGTAATTTTACTGCTATAGGAGGGAGAAAGGCGATGTCCATTGATGTTGGATTAATATTTCAAATCGCCGGAATCGGCATTGTTTTAGCTTTCATTCATACCGTACTAAAAGAATTAAAGCGAGAGGATATTGCAAATTGGGTTATCCTTGTCGGTTTTGTCGTTATTTTATTTCATGTGGCATTTTTAATTAATACGCTATTCGACAAGATTAAGAGTGTCTTTCTCTTCCAGTAAAGGAGGCGGTTCGAATCGAAATTATACAAATTGTCGGATTAGGCCTCGTTGCTACGTTTTTAGCAGCTGTATTGAATCAGCATAAATCTAGCATTACGTCGTTATTTATTGTGTTCGTAGGTAGCGTGATGTTTCTTCTTTTAATTGATCAAATTCACTCTATTTTACAAATGATTGAGAGGGTAGCGAGTGAAGCGAAAGTTAGCAACGTATATGTAGAAACGTTGCTAAAAATTATTGGGATTGCGTATATTGCTGAGTTTGGAGCGCAAATTACAAAAGATGCAGGGCAGGGGGCAATCGCTTCGAAAATTGAATTAGCTGGAAAAATCCTAATTCTAGTAATGGCGATTCCGATTTTGACGGTTGTCATTGAAACTATTCTCGGATTTTTACCGACGGGATAAGGGGGAGTGAATGTTGAGGGGGTTTGGAGCTAAGCTGCTATTTGCTTGCTTCCTTTTCTTTTCTTTACCGGTTGTTGTACAAGCTTCTCCTGTAGAAACAAACGTCGTTGATCAACAATTGGATAAGCTCGGAATTGAAGATGTGAAGCAATTTTGGGACGGGCTTGTTACAAAATATGGAGGTTATTTACCAGAGAGTCAAAAAGGTAGCTTTATGGAGTTTGTAAAGGGAGAAAAAGAAATTTCTGTAAAAGAGTGGATGCTAGGTTTATTAAAGTATTTATTTCATGAGCTTGTTGCAAATGGGAAGCTGCTTGGAACGCTCATTATGCTTACAATTTTTAGTGCATTGTTGCAATCACTGCAATCTGCATTTTCAAAGAGTAGTGTAAGTAAAATTGCCGATGCTGTTGTATATATGGTACTGATTATTTTCGCATTAAATAGTTTTTATGTCGTCATGACATATGCAAGAGAAACGATACAAACAATGGTAGATTTCATATTAGCGCTATTGCCAATCTTGCTTGCACTCATAGCAACTGGAGGTGGTGTTGTATCTGTATCGTTTTTTCATCCGATTATCATTTTCTTAATGAACACGAGCGGGCTTTTGATGAATTATATCGTTCTACCACTTTTATTACTTGCAACGATATTAAGTATTGTAAGTACGATGAGTGATCAATATAAAGTTACGAAATTGTCCAAGCTTCTGCAAAACGTTAGCGTTGGGATTATCGGTATTTTTTTAACGATTTTTTTAGGGGTATTATCTGTACAAGGAACAGCGACAGCTGTTGCTGATGGAATCGCTGTGAAAACTGCTAAATTTGTAACAGGGAACTTTATTCCCGTAGTAGGAAGAATGTTTACAGAGGCGGCGGATACCGTTATTAGTGCATCGGGATTATTAAAAAACACAGTCGGAATTATTGGGCTCGTCATTCTATGCTTAATTGTTGCTTTTCCAGCGATTCAAATTTTTTGTATCGCGTTTATTTATAAATTTGCAGCAGCAGTATTACAGCCAGTTGGCAGCGGAGCAATTATTCAATGTTTAGATATTATCGGGCGAAGCATTATTTATGTATTTGCTTGCTTAGCTATCGTATCATTTATGTTCTTTTTAAGTATCACAATTATTATTGCTGCGGGGAACATTACACTTATGATGCGGTAGGAGGTGAAGGGTATGCAATTTGTTACAGAGTGGATTAGAAATATTATCGTTTTTTTACTCTTAGCGACAATGCTGCATCTTATTCTTCCAAATTCTAATTTGCAAAAGTACGTCAAATTCGTTGTAAGTCTATTATTAGTTGTTTTAATCTTAACGCCTCTTTTTAAACTATTGCAAACAGATGTGAATGAAGTAATCGCAAATTTTAATGAAGAGAAGTATGTAGCAGAAGGATCTGTAAAAAATTCAATAGATTCGAAGAAAAAAGAAATACAAGCTCTAACACGTGCATATAGTTTAGAAGAGATGGCTACCAAAATGAAAAAAGAAGTAGGAAAAGAATTCGAGAAAAAGTATGGTATGACAGTCTCTGAAATACAAATAGTCGCAGCGGAAAGTACAGCGGAAGTAAAGTCAGCGAAAGATATTCAAACTGTTGTTGTGACGCTGAAAGAAAAAGAACGTAGTAAAAATGATGCAATCGAAACAGTAAAACCAGTTGAAATTAACACGAAAGAACCACCGAAAAAAGTAGAAGAAACGAATGTGGAAATGAAAGACTTCTTTTCAAGCAGGTGGCAACTAGAGAATAAACAAATCCAAGTTCAAATGGAAGGGAGGACAGGTAGAGTAAATGGACAATAAAGATAAAAATTCGAAGTTCTCATTTTTTCGAAACTTATTGAATGGGGATGAAAAAGAAAGCAATGAGAAGGGAAAAAAGGTAACACCTAAGTTTTTACTTGTCCTACTCATACTTGGGATTTTGCTTATGTTTTCTAGTAATTTCTTTTCAGGAAAAAAAGAAGAAGTACCTGTATTTAAAGAACAAAAAACGCAAAACCAAGAAAAAGACGTACCAACTTTTGGACAAAAAAATAACGATAATATGTCAAATGTAGAAAAATATGAAAAAGCGTATGAACAAGAATTAAAAGCAGCCTTAGAAGAAATAGCGGGAGTAAAAGATGTAACGATTAAAGTGAATTTAGATTCATCAGAAGAAAAAATATTAGAAAAAAATACAGTGAAACGTTCACAAACAACAGGTGAAACAGATAAGACAGGTGGTAAGAGGGAAGTAGAAGATGAGTCCCTTGATGAAAAGACAGTTATTATACGTGAAGGTGATAAAGAAACTCCCGTTGTTTTGCGAACAGAGAAACCGAAAGTGCGAGGTGTCCTTGTCGTAGCAAAGGGAGTGGATAATATACAAGTTAAAGCGATGGTAAAAGAAGCTGTAATACGGCTGCTAGATGTACCAGCTCATCGTGTTTCAGTTTCGCCGAAAAATTGATAGGGAGGAAATCAAGTGTTAAAAAAACAAACGGTTTGGCTATTAACGATGTTAAGTTTAGTTGTTGTACTATCTGTTTATTACGTAACAACTCCTGACAAAATGAATACTGCATCGCCGGCAACAGGTGAAAAGATTGGACAAGAAAAACAAGGTACTGATAAAGCGGTAACAAATGAAGCACCGAAAGAAACGCCAAAAAAAGAAACTACAAGCAAAGAAACATCAAATAAAGAAACAGACAAAAAAGAGAGTGCTCAAAAAGAAACAAGTAAAAAAGATGCTAACGTAACAGTTCAATCAAGTGATGAAAATTTCACAGCGTTACGTATGCAAATGGAAGATCAGCTAAGTGAACAAAAATCAAGATTACAAGAAGTGATGAATTCAGCAAAATCTTCAGCAACAGAAAAGAGTAAAGCGAAAGATAATTTTGATGCAATTACTACAATGGAAACGAAGCAAGAATTACTTGAGACAGTGATTAAGTCTCAAGGAGGATATAAAGATGCCCTTGTAAGAGCTGATGGAACTGACATTAAAGTAACTGTGAAAGCAGCAAAGCATTCACAAAAAGAAGCGAATAAAATTATACAGCTTGTAAGAAGTGAAGGCGGATCAAAAGATGTAGGTGTGAAATTTGATCCACCAACAAAATAAAAACTAATAATCCGCGGGGGAATCCCTCGCGGATTATTAGTTTTTACGAATCGGGTTGTTTGAAAATAGTTATAGAAAAAAAGCTATCATTTTCGATAGCTTTTTTCTGTTTCGTCTTTGTAGTTGTTTTTATTATGTTCAACTCGGAACGGAGAAATACGTTGTGAGTAAAAGATTAGCGGTTCATGGTAATGATGATTACTTTTTCCGGATTTGACGTGGATGAAGAGAACGAATGCCCAGACCATTACGGCAGGTAAGAAGAGAATGAGCCATATCATATGTCCACACCTCGATACGATATATTTTCTACACTTTGAACATACTATTCTTATATGAAGGAATGATGAACGGTGTGTAAACAAAAAAATAATATTTGGTAAAAATATGTTGTTGACTATAGATGAGGTGAAGAGTGGAGCGGTAATGATTTGTTTATTGTGTAGCATTGTGAAAAAAGTAAGGAATGTTTTTTTAGAAGTGGTCTTGCCAATTTTGTGTGAAACTTGGTATTATTACTAGGTAATAAATTTTTATTGGAATAATATTTTTACAGGAGTTTCGATTTATTATAAAGAAATATAAATTGGAATGTTTAAAAAATTTATCGTAAGATGGAAATAGCAATTATTTCTATTAGTAAATGAAATGCATTTTCTAATAGAGTACATCGTATTTTTACAGTCAATCTAGTTTTAGTGGCGATAATCTGTAAAAACGGGACAAACAAGAGTATGGGAGTGGATTTTACATGTTTAAAATTCAAGAAGTTCGTGAATTAATTAAATTAATTGATAGCTCTAATATTGATGAATTTGAATACAAAAAAGATGGTACGACAATCAAAATGAAAAAGCGTGGTAATGAAGTTGTTGCGGTGCAAGCACCTGTAGCAAAACAAGTCGTGCAACCAGTAGCACCTGTTGAAGTTGAAACAACAGTAGCGGCAGCACAAGTGGAAGTACCAAAACAAGAAGAGCAAAAAGTGGTTCAAAATGAAAACCTACATAAAATTACATCACCGATGGTAGGTACATTCTATTCTTCATCTTCGCCTGATACACCTGCATATGTAAGTGTAGGAGACAGAGTATCAAAAGATTCTATCGTATGCATTGTTGAGGCTATGAAGTTATTTAACGAAATCGATGCAGATGTAGATGGTGAAATTGTTGAGATTCTTGTTAATAATGGACAGCTTGTTGAGTATGGACAACCGCTATTTCTTGTAAAAGCGTAATAAGGGAGTCTTTGTGATGATAAAAAAAGTATTAATAGCCAATCGTGGGGAAATTGCTGTACGAATTATTCGTGCTTGTAAAGAAATGGATATTGAAACAGTCGCAATTTATTCAGAAGCAGATAAAGAGTCACTTCACGTACAAATTGCTGATGAGGCGTATTGTGTAGGACCAACGATTTCGAAAGAAAGCTATTTAAATTTGACGAACATTATTAGTGTTGCGAAGTTAACAGGCTGCGATGCTATTCATCCAGGATACGGATTTTTAGCAGAGAATGCAGATTTTGCAGAGCTATGCCGTGAATGTAACTTGATTTTTATCGGTCCAAGTCCAGAAGCTATTTCAAAGATGGGCACAAAAGACGTTGCTCGTGATACAATGAAAGAAGCAGGGGTTCCGATTGTACCAGGTTCACAAGGGATTATTAAAAATACCGAAGAAGCGATCGAGCTTGCTAATCAAATTGGATATCCAGTTATTATTAAAGCGACTGCAGGTGGCGGCGGAAAAGGTATTCGTGTTGCACGCCATGAAGAAGAGCTTGTAAAAGGAATTCAAATTACACAACAAGAAGCTAGTACCGCTTTTGGGAACCCTGGTGTATACTTAGAAAAGTACGTTGAAGATTTCCGCCATGTTGAGATTCAAATAATGGCAGATACACATGGAAATGCCATTCATTTAGGAGAGCGTGATTGTACAATTCAGCGCCGCTTGCAAAAACTACTAGAAGAAAGTCCATCACCTGCACTTGATGAAAATGTTCGCAAGCAGATGGGTGATGCGGCAGTTAAAGCGGCGGTAGCGGTTGATTATACAGGTGCTGGTACGGTTGAGTTTATTTATGAATATAGAACGAAAAGCTTTTATTTCATGGAGATGAATACGAGAATTCAAGTTGAGCATCCAGTTACTGAAATGGTAACAGGGATGGATTTAATTAAAGAACAAATTCGTGTTGCTTCTGGAGAAAAGTTATCGTTACAGCAAGAAGAAGTACAATTTAATGGTTGGGCAATTGAATGCCGAATTAATGCGGAAAACCCTGCCAAAAAATTTATGCCATCCCCAGGTAAAGTAGAAATGTACTTGCCACCAGGCGGATTTGGTATTCGCGTCGATTCAGCTGTATATCCGGGATATTCAATCCCACCTTTCTATGATTCGATGGTTGCTAAATTAATTGTTCACGGAAAAACACGTGAAGAGGCAATTGCAAAAATGAAGCGTGCACTCAGTGAGTTTGTCATTGAAGGCGTACATACGACAATCCCGTTCCATTTGCAATTGCTAGATCATCCTGATTTTGTAAAAGGTGAGTTTAATACGAAGTTTTTGGAAGAGCATGAACTTGTGACGCAGTGATACATTAAAGGAGGTTTTTTTTCATGGCTGAACATATGTTAGATATGGGTCAAGATACAACTCTTGGTAAAGTAGAAATTGCACCAGAAGTAATTGAAGTAATCGCAGGTATTGCAGCTGCTGAAGTAGAAGGTGTAGCGGCAATGCGTGGTAATTTTGCTACAGATGTTGTTGAGAAGTTAGGTAAGAAAAATCATGGTAAAGGTGTAAAGGTTGAATTAGCAAACGAAGATATTATCGTTGACCTTTATGTTGTAATGTATTTTGGCGTAGCAATTCCAGTTGTTGCACAAAAGATTCAAGACAACATTCGCCAGGCACTCTTTACAATGACAGGGCTTGAGCCAAAAGAAGTGAATGTTCACATCGTTGGCGTAACATTCGAAACACAGAAAACAGAAATTGAACCAGTGTAAGAATGAAAAAGGTGCCTAGTAACATAGGCATCTTTTTTATCGTTTCATTTCTTCACAAATTAAAACCCTCTAATTATTATACTATTTCAAAAAATAAGAAATCAAAAAGAAGATATTTCGTTTTTCCAAAAAACGTACATTGTGATAAGATATGGAACTTGAAGTTAATCTTTTTATTATTTTTCAGCCTTGTAACCCGTGTGTGAAACGATAAATTGTGTTATTATCATTGTATTATAAGGTTGGAAAATCAATGAAAACTGTAAGAGTAAGTGAATTGACGGCTTATAAATTATAATAATATAACAAAGCATAAGGAAAGACTTGAAGCATAAAGGAGAGTTACAATGAAACGTAGGACGGCTAGAGAAAGAGCTATGCAAGCATTATACCAAATGGATATTACAGGTGAATTAGAACCGAAAGTAGCGGTGGAAAACACGCTAGATGAAGGTGAAGAAACAAATGAGTTTCTAGAATCACTTGTAGTAGGTTTTGTAGAAAATAAAGAAGTAATTGATGAAGCGATTCGTCAAAACTTAAAAAAATGGAAGCTGGAGCGTATTAGTATTGTTGATCGCAGTATTTTACGTGTAGCTGTGTATGAAATGAAATACATGGAAGAAATTCCACACAACGTAACAATTAATGAAGCGATTGAAATTGCTAAAACATTTGGGGATGAGGAATCTCGTCGTTTTATTAACGGCGTTTTATCTAATATAAAAGATACACTGTAATTTCTTTAAGGGGGAATCTTAAAATGGTAGCAGTAATCATCAAAGGAAATGAAGTTGCGGAGAAAAAACGAGCACAATTAACAGAAGAAGTTGTGAAGTTGAAAGAGCAAGGGATTGTACCAGGATTAGCAGTTATTCTAGTTGGAGAAGATCCAGCATCTCGTTCTTATGTAAAAGGAAAAGAAAAGGGCTGTGAACAAGTAGGAATCTATTCAGAGCTAATTGAACTTCCTGAAACAATTACTGAGGAGCGTTTGCTTGCTGAAATCGATCGCTTAAATGGCGATGACCGTATTAATGGCATTTTAGTGCAATTACCTTTACCAAAACATATTGAAGAAAAAGCTATCATTGAAAGAATTTCACCAGAAAAAGATGTAGATGGATTTCACCCAATCAGCGTGGGACGTATGATGACGGGACAAGATACATTCCTTCCATGTACACCGCACGGTATCGTAGAATTAGTAAAAGAAACAAATCTTGATATCTCAGGAAAACATGTTGTAGTAATTGGAAGAAGTAATATTGTCGGCAAGCCAGTGGGGCAATTGTTCTTAAATGAAAATGCAACTGTCACATATTGTCATTCTAAAACGCAAAATATGAAAGAGTTAACGAAGTTAGCTGATATTTTAATCGTAGCTGTTGGACGACCTAAAATGGTAACAGCTGATTATATTAAAGAAGGAGCGGTTGTAATCGACGTTGGTGTGAACCGTTTAGAAACAGGTAAACTTTGTGGTGATGTTGATTTTGACAACGTGTTAGATGTTGCAGGTTACATTACACCTGTGCCAAAGGGTGTTGGTCCAATGACGATCACAATGCTTCTTCATAATACTGTTGAATCTGCTAAGCGTGCAGGTGTCGTTTGTAAATAATTTGAGTCGGCTATGAGGAGAGAGAAATGGAAAAACAATATTTAACCGTTACAGCGTTAACACGCTATATAAAAACAAAAATAGAATATGATCCGCATTTGCAGTCTGTTTGGTTAAAAGGTGAAATTTCCAACTTTAAAAATCATAGTCGTGGCCACATGTACTTTACATTGAAAGATGAAAATGCAAGAATCGCAGCGGTTATGTTTGCGGGTCATAATCGTAATATTAAATTCAGACCTGAAAATGGGATGAAGGTACTTGTGAAAGGGAAAATTTCCGTTTACGAGGCGAGTGGTTCTTATCAAATTTATATTCAAGACATGCAGCCTGACGGAGTCGGAAACCTGCATTTAGCTTACGAACAATTAAAGGTTCGTTTAGAGGAAGAAGGTTTGTTTTCTCAAGTTTATAAAAAAACAATTCCTCCTTATGCTAAAACAATAGGTGTGATTACGTCGCCAACAGGGGCAGCGATTCGTGATGTTATAACAACGATTAAACGTCGTTATCCAATTGGAAATGTTATTGTGTTTCCGGTACTTGTACAGGGGGAGTCAGCAGCTCCCTCAATTGTACAAGCGATTCGTACAGCGAATGAAATGGGAGAGATAGATGTCCTAATCGTTGGGCGAGGGGGAGGCTCTATTGAAGAGTTATGGGCTTTCAATGAAGAAATGGTAGCAAGGGCAATCTTTAAGAGTGAGATCCCTATTATTTCAGCAGTAGGCCATGAAACGGACTTTACAATTGCGGATTTTGTTGCCGATTTACGTGCGCCAACACCGACTGCAGCAGCTGAGCTGGCAGCGCCTAACATTATAGAGTTACAAGAAAAGGTATTACAAAGAACTCTAAGATTGCAAAGAGCAATGAGAGAGTTAGTACATAAAAAAGAAGAAAAACTACAAGTATTGCAAAAATCTTATGCGTTCCGTTATCCAAGACAAGTATATGAGCAAAAAGAAGAGCAATTAGATAGAGCGTTAGAACAGCTTGTTTTAGCGAAAGAGCGCTATATTGATAAAAAGGTAAATCAGTTAAAACAGCTTTCATTTTATTTAGAGAAGCACCACCCAGCTCAAAAAATTCTGCAAACGAAGGTAGCGGTTGAAACATTGCAAAAGCAATTGCAACGTGAAATGCAAACATTACTTCAAACGAAAGAATTTGCTTTTGTCAGAGCTGCTCAAAAACTTGAAGCGTTAAGTCCGCTTAAAGTAATGATGAGAGGGTACGGGCTTGTATATGATGAAGAGAAGCAAGTGTTAAAAAGTGTGAAAGATGTTAGCCTTGGAGATGCTGTTTCAGTTCAATTACAAGATGGAATACTAGATTGTAGCGTATCAGGCATAGAGGAGCGTGAATTGAATAATGGAAAATAAATTAAGCTTTGAAGAGGCAATTTCGCAACTTGAGCACCTCGTTTCTAAGCTAGAGCAAGGTGACGTACCTTTAGAAGAAGCAATTTCTTATTTTAAAGAGGGTATGGAATTATCTAAGCTTTGTGATGAGAAGTTGAAGAACGTACAAGAACAAATGGCAGTTATTCTTGGGGAAGATGGAGAGCTTGAACCGTTTACTGCTTTAGGAGATGAAGCATAGTGACTATTGCTTTTGATACTTTTTTGAAAGAAAGTAAAACTTTCGTAGAAGAGAAGCTTGTAAGCTATGCAAATGAATTACAATGTCCAAATGTACTTCGTGAAGCGATGGCATATTCTTTGGAAGCGGGTGGAAAGCGTCTCCGCCCGTTACTTTTATTTGCGACATTACAAGCGTTTGGTAAAGAAAGAAATCTTGGAATAGGTGCAGCTTGTGCTCTTGAAATGATACATACATACTCGTTAGTTCATGATGATTTACCTTGTATGGATGATGATGATTTAAGAAGAGGTAAGCCCACAAATCATAAAGTATTTGGTGAAGCGATGGCAGTTTTAGCAGGCGATGGTTTGTTGACCTATGCTTTTCAAGTTATTATGGCATATGAACAAAAGGAAATCTCTGCTGAAAAAAAAGTAAGACTTGTACTTGAGCTTGCAAAAGCGGCAGGACCAGAAGGAATGGTTGGCGGACAAGTGGCAGATATGGAAGCTGAAGGGAAACAGCTTACGATTGATGAGTTGGAGTATATTCATAAGCATAAGACTGGGAAACTACTTGAATTCGCTGTACTTGCAGGATCGATACTTTCTGATGCCACAGAAGAACAAGAAGAAAAGTTACTTGCGTTTGCAAAATATATCGGCCTAGCTTTCCAAATTCGAGATGATATTTTAGATGTGGAAGGAACCGAAGAAGAGATTGGAAAACCGATTGGTAGTGATGTTTCCAACGAAAAGAGCACATATACGACGTTATTTACTGTAGATAGAGCAAAGGATATTTTAGAAGAAACAATTGCAAAAGCAAAAGGTGCTATTGGTTCCTTGCAATTACAAGATGAATATTTACTATCTATTTGCGATTTGATTGCAAAACGTAATAACTAATATAACAGCGTTTCCATTTGTTGAGTCATTCATCATTTTATGATATAAATGTAGGAAAAGGTTTTTCTTTTCTTGTTATTGGCAAAAATATATGTAGATTACATTGCCGTTATCACTTCGTGTTAGCGGCTATTTTTTTCATCGCCTAAAGAAATATGGTTTATAATAGGATTAGGGCGCAATAGACTGGTTAATTGCAGGACAAGGTGAAAAATAAAAAAGATAATTTCTTGTTTTGTGTAAATGTTTTTTATAATATTTGACATGTTGACAGATTATGAAATGAAAGTGAGTGATCCATGTGGATCTAACGCAAATTCAAAACCCTAGTTTTTTGAAAGATATGTCTATCGGTGAACTAGAGGGATTGAGTGAGGATATTCGTAAGTTTTTAATTGAAGAGCTCTCTCAAACAGGTGGACATATTGCACCTAATTTAGGTGTAGTAGAACTCACAATTGCTCTGCATAAATTATTTGATAGTCCGAAAGATAAATTTTTATGGGACGTAGGACATCAATCCTATGTACATAAAATTTTAACAGGACGTGCAAAGGAATTTGGTACATTAAGGCAATATCAAGGTCTATGTGGTTTCCCAAAACGTTGCGAGAGTGAGCATGATGTATGGGAAACTGGCCATAGTTCGACATCATTATCTGCTGCAATGGGAATGGCTCTAGCACGTGATTTAAAGAAAACGAAAGAATATGTTATACCAATCATTGGAGATGGTGCTCTAACCGGCGGAATGGCTTTAGAGGCATTGAACCATATTGGACATGAAAAAACAGACATGATTGTTATTTTGAATGATAATGAAATGTCAATTGCACCAAACGTTGGTGCGCTTCATAATGTACTGGGACGTCTACGTACCGCAGGGAAATACCATTGGGTAAAAGATGAACTAGAGTATATATTAAAGAAAATCCCAGCAGTCGGTGGGAAAGTTGCTGCGACAGCAGAGAAAATAAAAGATAGTCTTAAATATTTACTAGTATCCGGTGTCTTTTTCGAAGAATTAGGCTTTACATATTTAGGTCCAGTTGATGGGCACGATTATGAAAAGTTATTCGAAACGTTGCAATATGCAAAGAAAACAAAAGGCCCAGTGCTTGTTCATGTTATTACGAAAAAAGGAAAAGGTTTTAAACCAGCTGAGAGTGATGTTATTGGAACTTGGCATGGAACAGGACCTTATAAAATTGAATCAGGTGACTTCGTTAAACCGAAAGAAGTTGCACCGGCATGGAGTGCTGTTGTTAGTGATACAGTACTTAAGCTAGCGAGAACGGATGAGCGTATCGTTGCAATTACACCTGCAATGCCTGTTGGATCGAAACTTGAGAAATTCCAAAAAGAATTCCCGGATCGTATGATTGATGTAGGTATTGCAGAACAGCATGCTACAACAATGGCGGCGGGTATGGCAACGCAAGGAATGAAGCCATTCTTAGCGATTTATTCAACATTTTTACAAAGAGCATATGATCAAGTTGTTCATGATATATGCCGCCAAAATTTAAATGTCTTCATCGGAATCGATCGCTCTGGTTTAGTAGGAGCAGATGGTGAAACGCATCAAGGGGTATTTGACATCTCATTCTTACGTCATTTGCCGAATATGGTACTTATGATGCCGAAAGATGAAAATGAAGGGCAACATTTAGTATATACGGCGATGCAATATGAAGATGGACCAATCGCATTACGTTATGCGCGCGGTAATGGACTTGGTGTTCATATGGATGAAGAACTAAAGGCGATTCCAATCGGTACTTGGGAAACGTTAAAAGAAGGTACACAAGCGGCTATTTTAACATTTGGTACGACAATACCAATGGCAATGGAAGCAGCTGAGCGTCTTGAAAAGGCTGGAGTTTCAGTGAAAGTAGTGAACGCTCGCTTTATTAAACCGATGGATGAAGCATATTTACATGATCTCTTAGGGAAAAATATACCGATTTTAACGATTGAAGAAGCTTGCTTAATTGGTGGTTTTGGAACGGGAGTAGTTGAATTTGCATCTGAGAACGGGTACCATAGTGCGTTAATTGAACGAATGGGTATTCCAGACCGTTTCATAGAACACGGTAGTGTAACAAAATTATTAGAAGAAATTGGTTTAACGACAGATGCTGTTGTAGACCGTATTCATACAATGATTCCATCAAAACAAAAAAGGGCGTAACAAATGAGTGCAAAAAAAGAAAGAGTAGATGTACTATTAGTAGAGCGAGGACTTATAGAAACACGTGAGAAAGCAAAACGCGCCGTTATGGCCGGACTTGTATATGCGAATGAGATGAGACTTGATAAGCCAGGAGAGAAGATCCCACAAGATACAGAGATTACGGTGAAGGGACAAGTTATGCCGTATGTAAGCCGTGGTGGTTATAAACTTGAAAAGGCATTGGAGACATTTCACCTGGATTTACAAGATAAAGTTATGATAGATATTGGTTCATCAACTGGTGGCTTTACAGATTGTGCGCTTCAAAACGGAGCGAAATTATCTTATGCATTAGATGTGGGATACAATCAACTTGCGTGGAAATTGCGTCAAGATGAGCGTGTTGTCGTAATGGAACGGACAAACTTCCGTTACGTGACACCAGCAGACTTAGAACGTGGTTTACCGCAATTTGCTAGTATCGATGTTTCATTTATATCATTAAAGCTTATACTGCCGGTTTTAAAAACAATGCTTATGCCTAATGGGGATGTAGCAGCGTTAATTAAACCACAGTTTGAAGCTGGAAGAGAGCAAGTTGGGAAAAAAGGTATCGTTCGTGATCGAAAAGTACATGAGGCTGTCGTAGAAATGATTGTCGACTTTGCTATAAAAGAAGGATACGACGTAGAAGGTTTAACATTCTCACCAATTACGGGCGGGGATGGTAATATTGAATTTTTAATTCATCTGAAATGGCATGGTGAACGTGAGAATGGCGAAAATCATTCTCCAGTTTCTGTTGAGCAAGTAGTTACAGAGGCGCATGATGTCCTAAAACAAAAAGGAAAAGGGGAATAACATATGTTGTTCCTCTTTTTGTTGTAATTGTATAATGATTGTAAAAACAATTGTGTACAAGCAACGAATTATAAGTTAACATAAATAAGTGAAGTATACCAATGTTTAAACTATGGTAAGAGATAGTGTGAGGTGCAAATGTATGAATAAAGGTCAGCGCCATATTAAAATCAGGGAAATTATTGCGAACAAAGAAATTGAAACACAAGATGAATTAGTTGATATTTTACGTAATGAGGGATTTAATGTAACGCAAGCAACAGTATCGCGCGATATTAAAGAACTGCACTTAGTGAAAGTGCCATTACATGATGGGCGCTATAAATATAGCTTGCCAGCAGATCAACGATTTAACCCGTTACAAAAATTAAAACGCAATCTAGTGGATTCATTTGTAAAATTAGACACGGCAGGACATATGCTTGTGCTAAAAACATTGCCTGGTAACGCTCATTCACTTGGAGCACTTATTGATCATTTAGAGTGGGATGAGATCATCGGAACCATCTGTGGTGATGATACTTGCTTAATTATTTGCCGTACACCTGAAGATACAGGTGTTGTCTCTGATCGTTTCTTAAATATGTTGTAAAAAAAAATCTTGTTTGCTTTCCTCTGTAAAGTGGAAAGTGAACAGGATTTTTTTATTGGTTAAAAATGTTAATTCTTAATTGTAATATAATATTTTCTCTGAATAAAATTAGAAAATAGGTGGATTGACCCGTAAAACGAATGTTTGGTACAATGGAGCGGTTAGAAAAGTAATTTATACATACAAACATATAGTTTGACTATTTGAATGAAGAACTGAGAAAAGCCCTTAATAGGGGATTAGTTTATAACGAGGTGAATGGGGCATTGTTATCGGAATTATCGATTAGAAACTTTGCTATTATTGAGGCATTAAATATTTCTTTTCAAAAAGGGTTAACGGTTTTAAGTGGTGAAACAGGGGCCGGAAAATCGATTATTATTGATGCGATTAGTTTACTTGTAGGTGGCCGTGGTTCAGCGGAATTTGTTCGATACGGAACAGAAAAAGCTGAGATAGAAGGGCTATTTTATGTAGAAGATGATAAGCATCCGTGTATTGAAAAGGCAGAAGAGTTGGATATAGAAATAGAAGACGGCATGATTATTTTGAAGCGTGATATCGCTGCAAACGGAAAAAGTGTATGTCGTGTAAATGGGAAACTGGTCACCCTTAGTATATTAAAGGAAATTGGAAAAACACTTGTTGATATTCATGGGCAGCACGAAACACAAGATTTAATGAATGAAGAGCGTCATATGTTTATGCTTGATCATTTTGATGGAGATCGCATTGTCAAACAATTGGGTATATATCAAAATGTATACGCTGACTATGAGAAATTAAAAAAACAGTTAAAATCGTTAAGTGAAAATGAACAACAAATGGCGCATCGCTTAGATTTAATTCAATTCCAGCATGAAGAAATCAGTAAGGCGGATTTAAAGATGGATGAAGAAATTGAATTAACTGAAGAACGATTGCAAATTTCTAATTTCGAAAAAATTTACAAAGCATTAGGCGATGCATATCGCTCATTAAGCGCTGACGGACAAGGGTTAGATAATGTACGAAGCGCAATGGGACAAATGGAGAGTATTACACATTTAGATGAAGTTTATCAAGAAAATCATGATTCAATTGCAAATAGCTACTACTTATTAGAAGAAGTTGCATATCAACTTAGAGAAAAGCTCGATATGATGGAATATGATCCGAAGCGTTTAGACGAAATTGAAACGCGTTTAAATGAAATTCGTATGCTAAAGAGAAAATATGGAAATACTGTAGAAGAGATTTTAGCGTATGCTGATAAAATTGAACAAGAAATTTTTACGATTGAAAATAAAGACGTTCATATTGAAACGACGAAGAAGCAATTAAAGGAATTAGAAAGTGTTATTCTGCAAGAAGCAACGTCGTTAAGTAATATGCGTCATGAGCTTGCAGAGCATCTTACAAATGCCATTCATCAGGAATTAAAAGAATTATATATGGAGAAAACAAAATTTGAAGTGAGAATCATGAAGAGAGAAGGAAATGCTGAAGAGCCTCTTGTTGAGGGTGCCCCGGTAAGACTTACGGCGGATGGCTACGATCATGTGGAATTTTATATTTCAACAAATCCAGGTGAGCCGCTAAAACCACTTTCAAAGGTCGCTTCTGGCGGAGAGTTATCTCGTATTATTTTAGCTTTAAAAAGCATTTTTTCTAAGCATCAAGGTGTTGCATCTGTTATTTTTGATGAAGTGGATACTGGTGTAAGTGGTCGGGTTGCACAGGCTATTGCGGAAAAAATTTATCGAGTATCAGTAAACTCGCAAGTACTTTGTATTACGCACTTACCTCAAGTAGCTTCAATGGCGGATTCACATTTATTTATTCGAAAACAAGTAGCGAATGATCGGACAATTACATCAGTTACCGTTTTAACTATGGAGGATAAAGTAACAGAAATAGCTCGAATGATTTCTGGTGTGGAAATTACAGATTTAACGACAGAACATGCGAAAGAATTACTTACGCAAGCGCATCATTTTAAACAGACAGCAGAGGCTATCCAGTAATGGATAGCTTTTTTTCTCAAATAATGATTTCTTAATTCTTCCGGTTATAAATAAAGCACTGCAAGGAGAGATTAAAAAGTGAAGCCAAGAGGCTGAATGTGGGGTAGGAGCGAGGAGAGTGAACAAATTGAGATTAGAAAGATTTCGCAAAATAATAGGTCTTTGTCTCCTTGTTTCTTTAGTTTTTATTGGGTGTTTTAAACCGCTTCGGACGTTTATTTCATCCCCGAAGCAACTTGTTGTTTTTGAAGGGCAACAATCAGAAATAGCTTCATTACCAGTTTTTCACGCTTCATCTACAGATCGTCATGTGTTTACAGTAAGTTCCAATGAACAAAAACAAGGACTTATGGTAAATCCTCATCAAAATGGTGAAGCAGATATGGTGTTTCAGCTTGCTGGTTTTCCAGTGAAAAAAGTAAATGTGAAAGTATTGAAAGATTTTAAAGTTATTCCAGGTGGACAATCAATTGGTGTGAAGTTAAATACAAAAGGGGTACTTGTTGTAGGCCATCATTTAATTCAAACTGAAAAAGGGAAAGTATCTCCTGGTGAAACAGCTGGTGTGCAAATTGGAGATATGATTACTGAAATTAATGGTAAAACAATTGAAAGAATGAGTGATGTAGCGCCATTTATTCATAATAGTGGTGAAACAGGTGAACCGCTTAATCTTGTTTTGTTAAGAGATGGAAAACATATCCGCACTAAGTTAACACCACAAAAAGACAGTGGAGAATCGTCTTATCGTATTGGTTTATATATTCGTGATTCGGCAGCTGGAATCGGAACAATGACATTTGTTCATCCTGATTCTATGAAATATGGGGCACTTGGTCATGTCATTTCTGATAACGATACGAAAAAGCCGATTCAAGTCGAAGATGGACAAATTATGCGTTCGACAGTTACATCAATTGAAAGAGGTAGTCATGGGAATCCAGGAGAGAAATTAGCGAGGTTCTCACCAGATCGTGAAGTGATTGGTAATATTACAATAAATAGTCCATTTGGTATATTTGGGAAATTGAATACAAATATACCAAATGGCGTAATGGATAAAGCGATGCCTATTGCACTATCTCATCAAGTAAAAGAGGGACCGGCAAAAATATTAACAGTTATTGATAAAGATAAAGTGGAAGCGTTTGATATTGAAGTTGTAAGTACAGTACCGCAAAAGTTTCCAGCTACAAAAGGCATGGTAATAAAAGTAACAGACAAACGTTTATTAGCGAAAACGGGTGGTATCGTACAAGGCATGAGCGGAAGTCCAATTGTACAAAACGGGAAAGTAATTGGTGCTGTTACACATGTATTTGTAAATGATCCAACGTCAGGATATGGTGTTCATATTGAATGGATGTTACATGAGGCTGGAATTAACATTTATGAACAAGAAAGAAAAGCGAGCTAATTATTAATTAGCTCGCTTTTCTTTTGAAAAATTCGTTGAAATTTTGTAAAAGCTCCGCAAGAGGTGTTTTTTGTTGTAAAATAAAAGAAAAGGGTTGAACGTTTCGTTGTATTTCTATGATGGAATGTGTTGCGAAAGGGAATAAATGAACGATAAACATATTTTTTTGTGATTTTATCGGAAAGTAACAAACTTTAAAAGGGAATTTTCACACAATTGTCGAACAATTCATGTAGCCTAGAAGGATACACATGTCGGAGAATCGATTCGGTAAGGGAGGAAAAGCTGTGGAGAAAATTAAAGTCTGTCTTGTAGATGATAATAAAGAATTAGTATCAATGCTAGAGAGTTACGTAGCTGCTCAAGATGATATGGAAGTAATCGGTACTGCTTATAATGGTCAAGAGTGTTTAAATTTATTAAATGATAAGCAGCCGGATGTACTTGTTTTAGACATTATTATGCCACATTTAGATGGTTTAGCTGTACTAGAGAAAATGCGAAATATTGAAAGGCTAAGACAGCCTAGCGTAATTATGTTGACAGCATTTGGACAAGAAGATGTGACGACAAAAGCTGTTGACTTAGGTGCTTCATATTTCATATTAAAACCATTTGATATGGAGAATTTAACGAGTCATATTCGTCAAGTGAGCGGTAAGGCGAACGCTACCATTAAACGTCCACTTCCATCTTTCCGTTCAGCAACTACAATAGATGGAAAACCGAAAAACTTAGACGCGAGCATTACGAGTATCATTCATGAAATCGGTGTGCCTGCTCATATTAAAGGGTATATGTACTTAAGGGAAGCAATCTCTATGGTGTACAATGATATCGAATTACTTGGATCTATTACGAAAGTATTGTATCCAGATATCGCGAAGAAATATAATACAACAGCAAGCCGCGTCGAGCGTGCAATCCGTCACGCAATTGAGGTAGCATGGAGTCGTGGGAATATTGATTCTATTTCGTCCTTATTCGGTTATACAGTATCCATGTCAAAAGCAAAACCTACGAATTCCGAGTTTATCGCAATGGTTGCGGATAAGTTGAGACTTGAACATAAGGCTAGCTGAGAGTAAAGATAGTAAGGGATTTAAGTTTTAGTAAAGCTTAATCATTCTTTAAATTTATACTCGATATTAAATGTAAAACCAATGAACTTTTTATTTAATGACCAATGAATTTTAGAATTCGTTGGTCTTTTTATTTTATTGAGAACAAGAGATCATTTGATATCATGGAAGATAAATCCTGTTTTTAGTAATATTACATATAAGTGAGTTTTTTAAAAGATAATTAAAAATGAAAAAATAACTAGAGAATGGGTATCAAGTCAGTTCTCCATGTACCGTATTGGACAATGGTTTGAGCAGAAGAACGACACGATAACTAATTACGTATCGAACTATAGTACAACGAAGTATAAAATCGTTACTGTATATTCGTATGTTATCAAATTATTTGTTTATGTAGCTGTTCTGGCGGCTGTTATACTTTATAAAAAGAAAGATGAAAATGAATCGGAAGTTATACGAATTGCGATGATTAGTACGTTAGGGGTGTTTACTTTCTTATTACTATGGGAAACAGCTCCTCATTATACTTATGAAGCATTTGCATTTATGAATATTCCAGCTTCTTTAGGGTTGTATAAATTGTTTATGATTTTTAATAAAGAAAAGAAACATGCATAATTTGAGTAACTGAAATGAGTAGTAAGAAACCCCCTCTTTTATTAAAAGAGGGGGTTTAATTTATTGATTATAAATGTTTGAAAAAAGATTAAATGGAATCATAGTATATCTGTTAAAGGATTTTAGTAGGGAAGTCATCCGTGATATAATAGAAAATAATAAAAAGCCCTGCAAAACAGGACTGTATTATTCCTCGTCTTTATTTTGTTTTTCTAATTCAACTAACTTTTGAATTAGAATGTGCTGCGGCATATGCATAAGTTGTTCAAGTGGAACACCTAATGCTTTTGATAGGCGGACTGCAGTGTCTGGAGAAATTTGTAATGGTCTCATAGAAGTACCTCCTTTTTCGTATAGTATAGCATAAGATTGGGGGAGTGAGGATGACTCTTATATTTGCACATCGTGGTGCAGCGGGAACGTACCCAGAAAATACAATGATTTCATTTGAAGCAGCTGAATCTTTTAGAGCAGATGGAATTGAGCTTGATGTTCAATTAACGAAAGATGGAAAAGTGGTCGTCATTCATGATGAAACAGTGGACCGGACAACAAATGGAAAAGGTGCGGTTCGTAATTATTTATATGAGGATTTATGTAAATTAGATGCGAGCTATAAATTCGGTGATAAAGTAGGCTTTTGTAAAATACCTCTTTTAGAAGAGGTATTAGAATGGATTGATAAAACAGAGTTGCTACTTAATATTGAACTGAAAAATAATAAAATTCCATACAGAGGTTTAGAGGAAGAAGTTATAACGCTTGTACGGAAATGTAATCTAGAAGATCGTGTTATATTTTCTTCATTTAATCACTACAGTATGAAAAGGTGTCATATGATGGCTCCTGATATTCAAACAGCGATTTTATATCGTGAAGGTTTGCATAGTCCGTGGGCGTATGCGAAAAAAATGGGCGCTACAGCAGTGCACCCTAATTATCGTTATCTTCAAGATGCTGTTGCTGAATTAACGATGGAAAGTGGTGTAGAGGTTCGGCCCTATACAATAAATGAAGAAACGCTTATGCGTAAATATTTTGATATGAATATTTCGGCAATTATTACTGATTACCCCGAAACAGCAAGAATGTTATTGCCAATAAAAAAATGAGACCGCGTGTAACGGTCTCATTTTTTATTTATAAATAGTGGGGCCTTCCTACCTTCTAAAGCGAGCTTGTACTTTATTTCGTTTACGGTCTCGGTGTAAGACGAAGCCTCCGAAGATATAAAACCCGAGCCCGAAGCAGAGAGCGCCGATTAAAAATTGTAACCATAGTATAGAGAGTGGAGGAAATAGAATCCCGAATACAGTATCTCTCATTAACTTAATGCCAAACACAGCTAATGAAATAGGGATGAGTGCTAATGATAGAGCAAGGTAACGCTGCATATAAACGCTCCTTTTCAGATTATTTTGTTTATTTTAATGATGTTATATGAAAAGGGGGTTTGTCAAGAGGGGGCTGAACGAGTAAGATAAGGGTGTGAAAAATTTTGCAGAGATACTTCGAGAGGAAGTGTAATATATGAAACAAAAAGTTTTAATTGTTGGTGCAGGTGAAGGTGGTAGTACACTGCTGAATCTGTTACAAAGTTCAAATATATTTCAAATTATAGGGATTATTGATATAAATCCGATAGCAAAGGGATTACAAATGGCTAAGGAATATGGGGTTACAATTGGAGAGAGTGTAACGCCGTTTCTTTCTATGCATATTGATGTAATGTTTGATATGACGGGTGACGATGATTTACATAAAGATTTAATAAAGAAAAAGCATAAAGATACTCTTCTTATACCAGGTGATATTGCGAAAATTGTTACGAGATTAGCACATGAGAAGGAAAGTTTAATTGGAAAATTAGAAGAACAGACGCAGCAAGGGGATTTAATTTTAAATTCTACGCATGACGGTATGATTGTGATTGATCGAGAGGGACAAGTACGCCTATTTAATAAAAGTGCAGAGCGTATTATCGGATATAAAAAAGAAGATGCGGTAGGGAAATATATTTTAGAAGTTATTCCGACTAGTAAATTGCTTCGTATTATACGTACGAAACAAATAGAAGTAAATTATGAACTGACATTAGAGAATGAAAAGAAAATTATTACAACCCGTATTCCAATATTAAAAGAGGGAGGAGAGGTACAAGGGGCATTTGCGATTTTTAAAGATATAACAGAGGTTGTAGATCTTGCGGAAGAAGTTACAGATTTAAAGGAGATTCAAACGTTACTTGAGGCGATTATCAACTCGTCTGAGGAAGCAATTTCGGTCGTGGATGAAAAGGGAAGAGGATTAGTAATTAACCCTGCGTATACGAAATTAACAGGTTTAACAGAAGAGGACATTATTGGGAAACCGGCTACAACTGATATTGTAGAAGGTGAAAGTATGCATATGAAAGTACTTCGAACGCGTAGGGCGGTACGCGGAATACATATGAAGATTGGACAAAAGAAGCGTGATGTAATTGTAAACGTAGCGCCAGTTATAGTGGATGGGATATTGAAAGGAAGCGTTGGTGTAATTCGTGACGTATCAGAAATTCAAAAGTTAACAAATGAATTGAATAGAGCAAGGCAAATTATTCGAACGTTAGAAGCGAAATATTCATTTGATGACATTGTCGGAAATTCAGATGAAACAACGGCCGCTATTGAACAGGCGAAACTTGGAGCGAATACACCGGCAACAGTATTACTACGCGGAGAATCTGGAACGGGTAAAGAATTGTTTGCACATGCAATTCATAATGGAAGTAATCGAAAATATAATAAATTCGTCCGGGTAAACTGTGCTGCTATTTCCGAGACTTTATTAGAAAGTGAATTATTCGGTTATGAGGAAGGTGCATTTTCAGGAGCAAAAAGAGGCGGAAAACGAGGTTTTTTTGAGGAAGCGAATAACGGTAGTATCTTTTTAGATGAAATAGGAGAATTGTCTGCAAATACGCAAGCAAAACTCCTTCGCGTGTTGCAAGAAAAAGAAATTGTAAAAGTTGGTGGAACGAAAGCGATACCTATAAATGTCCGGGTAATTGCAGCGACACATGTGAATTTAGAAAAGGGCATTCTAGAAGGAGAGTTTAGAGAAGATTTATATTATCGATTAAATAAAATTCCAATTCAAATTCCGTCTCTTCGTCAGCGAAAAGGAGATATACCGGCAATTGCAGACAGATTGATTCAAAAAATTAACCAAGATTATGGTCGGAATGTAGAGGGGCTCACTGATTCGGCTATTTCATATTTACAATCATATGAATGGCCAGGAAATGTGAGGGAGCTTGAAAACATTTTAGGACGAGCTATTATCTTTATGAATTATAACGAAATATATATTGATGTCCACCATTTACCACCTTTACATACAGAGGAGCAGACTGAGGTAAAACAAAATAACTTATTACCTGAATTAGAAGAAAAGCCACTTGAACAATTAGTGACAGAGTTTGAAGGGCATATCATTCATGAATGTTTAGAGAGGTTTGATGGAAATAAAACAAAAACTGCAAGAGCATTAGGAATTTCGGTTCGAAATTTATATTACAAGCTAGAAAAGTATGAGTGTGCAAAAAATAGCATGCAATAAATTGCGTACCGTGCAATTTATTGCATGGTATACAAAAAGCGACAAAATAAGACAGAATGTTTTGTTATTTTCCAAAGTATTGATTTTACTGCATTTTGAATGCGTTTTCATTATTGGTAAGACCACTTTTGAAAGTTGGCACGGTATTTGCTTTATAAATAGACGAGGGACGACGGAAAGGGTTGATTACAAAATATGAAGTTAGAACACTTAATTGATCAAGCAGCAGGACAGCCTAAAAAAACTGTGGCTGTAGCAGTAGCTGAAGATCATGAAGTAATTGAAGCTGTAGCGAAAGCAATTAAATTACAGCTAGCTCAATTTCGTCTATATGGAAATCAAGAAAAAATAATGGGGATGCTACAAGAACATGGTTTACAAACTTCAGAACACATTGAAGTGATTGCAGCAGCGTCAAGTGCTGAGGCTGCAGAACTTTCTGTTAAAGCTGTAAGAAATGGCGAAGCAGATGTGCTTATGAAGGGAAACATCCCGACAGCAAATATTTTGAAAGCTGTATTAAATAAAGAGTGGGGACTTCGTAAAGGTAGCGTACTTTCACACGTTGCAGCATTTGAAGTTCCAAATTACGATCGTCTTATCTTTGTTACAGATGCAGCGATGAACATTGCACCTGATGTAACACAAAAAGCTGCTATTATACAGAATACTGTAGAAGTTGCCCAGGCAATAGGAATAGATTTGCCAAAGGTAGCACCAATTGCAGCGGTAGAGGTTGTGAATCCTGCGATGCAAGCGACAATTGATGCAGCGATGTTAACTCAAATGAATCGCCGCGGACAAATTAAAAATTGTGTCGTTGATGGACCACTTGCTTTAGATAATGCAGTATCACAAATTGCAGCAGAACATAAAGGCATAGTAAGTGATGTAGCAGGTAAAGCAGACATTTTACTCGTCCCAACGATTGAAGCTGGAAATGTGCTATACAAATCACTCGTATACTTTGCGGATGCAAAAGTAGGAGCTATGATTGCTGGCGCAAAAGCACCAATTGTTTTAACATCTCGTGCTGATTCAGCAGAAACAAAAGTATATTCATTAGCATTGGCAGTTACGACTGCTTCAAAATAAACCAAACAGGGTAAAACACTAGGGGGAAACGACAATGACATTAGAAATCTTCGAATACTTAGAAAAATATGATTATGAGCAAGTAGTATTTTGTCAAGATAAAGAATCTGGTTTAAAAGCAATCATCGCAATTCATGATACAACACTTGGACCAGCTCTTGGTGGAACAAGAATGTGGACATATGATTCTGAAGAAGCGGCGATTGAAGATGCATTGCGTCTTGCAAAAGGGATGACATACAAAAACGCAGCAGCTGGCTTAAACTTAGGTGGTGCGAAAACAGTAATTATCGGTGATCCACGTAAAGATAAGAGCGAAGCGATGTTCCGTGCATTAGGACGATACATTCAAGGATTAAACGGACGTTACATTACAGCTGAAGATGTTGGTACAACAGTAGATGATATGGATATTATTCACGAAGAAACTGATTTTGTAACAGGTATTTCACCATCATTCGGTTCTTCTGGTAACCCATCTCCAGTAACTGCATACGGTGTTTATCGTGGTATGAAAGCAGCTGCGAAAGAGGCTTTCGGTACTGATAATTTAGAAGGAAAAGTAATTGCTGTTCAAGGTGTTGGTAACGTAGCGTACCACCTATGCAAACATTTACATGCTGAAGGAGCAAAATTAATCGTTACAGATATTAATAAAGAAGCTGTACAACGCGCGGTAGAAGAATTCGGTGCATCAGCAGTTGAGCCAAATGAAATTTACGGTGTTGAATGTGATATTTACGCACCATGTGCATTAGGCGCAACAGTTAATGACGAAACTATTCCACAACTTAAAGCAAAAGTAATCGCAGGCTCTGCAAATAACCAATTAAAAGAAAATCGTCACGGCGACATGATTCATGAAATGGGTATTGTATACGCACCAGACTATGTTATTAATGCTGGTGGTGTAATTAACGTAGCAGACGAATTATATGGATACAATAGAGAACGTGCACTAAAACGTGTTGAGTCTATTTATGACACAATTGCAAAAGTAATCGAAATTTCAAAACGCGATGGCATTGCAACTTATGTAGCAGCAGATCGTTTAGCTGAAGAGCGCATTGCAAGCTTGAAAAACTCTCGTAGCACATACTTACGCAACGGTCACGACATTATTAGCCGTCGCTAATCATTCATATATTACTTTTACAAAAGGTGTGGTTACCTCTTATGAGGTTTCCACCTCCTTTTGAATTTATTAGTGGAGGTAGCAACAGTGTCTTTAAATCGAATTCTTGTTATTAATCCGGGTAGTACATCCACAAAAATTGGTGTTTTTGATAATGAAAGGCCCGTTTTAGAAGAAACTATTCGTCATGACGAAGAACAAATTGGAAAATATAAAAGAATTATCGATCAATATGAGTTTCGCAAAGAAACGATTTTAGAAGTTCTACATTCTCACGGTATTAACATTTCAAAGTTAAACGCAGTTTGTGGGCGTGGGGGATTACTTCGTCCAATCGAAGGCGGAACATACACAGTAAACGATTCGATGTTAGAAGATTTGAAAAATGGGTTTAGCGGTCATCATGCTTCAAACCTTGGAGGCATTTTAGCATATGAAATCGCTTCTGGATTAAATATTCCGGCATTCATAGTAGATCCTGTCGTTGTAGATGAAATGGAGCCGGTTGCTCGTATAAGCGGTATTGCTGGTATGGAACGTAAAAGTATTTTCCATGCATTAAACCAAAAAGCGGTTGCTCGTAAAGTGGCTGAAGAATTAAATCACAAATACGAGGATTTAAATTTATTAGTTACACATATGGGTGGCGGTATTACAGTTGGTGCTCATAAAAAAGGAAAAGTTATTGATGTGAATAACGGCTTAAACGGAGAAGGCCCATTTAGTCCAGAGCGTGCGGGTACAGTACCGGTAGGGCAATTAGTGGAGATGTGTTTCTCTGGTGAGTATTACCGTGACGAAATGGTTAAAAAACTTGTTGGACAAGGTGGACTTGTAAGCCTAATCGGTACAAATGATGCGATCAAAGTGGAACAAATGGTTGAAAAAGGTGATCCAGAAGCAACTCTTATTTATAAAGCAATGGCATATCAAGTTGCAAAAGAGATTGGCGGAGCTAGCGCTGTACTTCACGGGAAAATTGATGCAATCGTTTTAACTGGTGGACTTGCGTACAGTAAAATTCTTGTTGATGAAATAAAAGAACGTGTTGACTGGATTGCAGATGTTATCGTACATCCAGGGGAAGATGAATTACAAGCATTAGCAGAAGGAGCACTTCGTGTATTACGTGAAGAAGAAGCGCCGAAAGAGTATGTTGTACGAGAAAAACAAACAGTAGCTAGGGGTTGAGATAATGGCAAGAGAATATGATTTAGTCATCGTTGGCGGCGGTACTGGTGGATATGTTGCTGCTATTCGAGCATCACAACTAGGTTTAAAAACTGCACTTGTTGAAAAAGAAAATCTTGGTGGTACTTGTTTGCACAAAGGATGTATTCCTAGTAAAGCTCTTTTACGTAGTGCGGAAGTATACGCAACTGCTAAAAAAAGCGAAGAGTTCGGAGTTATTGCAAGTAATGTAGAACTAAACTTTGCGAAAGTGCAAGAGCGTAAAGAGAAGATTGTAACGCAACTTCATAAAGGTGTTCAACACTTAATGAAACAAGGTAAAATTGATGTGTTTGAAGGTATCGGCCGTATTCTTGGCCCATCTATTTTCTCTCCAATGCCGGGGACAATTTCAGTTGAACTTGCAAGTGGAGAAGAGAATGAAATGTTAATTCCAAAAAATGTACTTGTTGCAACAGGTTCTCGTCCGAATTCATTACCAGGTTTAGAATTAGACGGAGAGTATGTAATGTCTTCCGATCATGCTCTAAAAATGGAAACGCTTCCTAGCTCGATTATTATCGTTGGTGGCGGTGTAATCGGTATTGAGTGGGCATCTATGCTTGCTGACTTCGGTGTAGAAGTTACAGTATTAGAGTATGCGAAAACGATATTACCACTAGAAGATCAGGACGTTTCAAAAGAAATGCAACGTCTATTCAAGAAAAAAGGTATTAAAGTGGTAACTGGTGCAAAAGTATTACCAGAAACATTGGTAAAAGATAACGGAGTAACAATTCAAGCTGAACATAACGGTGAGAATAAAGAATTTAAAGCAGAAAAAATGCTTGTATCTGTAGGAAGACAAGCCAATACGCAAAATATTGGTTTAGAGAATACGGATATCGTTGTGGAAAAAGGATACATTCAAACAAATGAGTTTTATCAAACGAAAGAATCTCATATTTACGCAATCGGAGATGTAATCGGCGGCTTACAACTTGCTCACGTTGCTTCTCATGAAGGAATTGTTGCAGTAGAACATATTGCTGGTAAAGAAGTTACACCAATTGATTACTCTATGGTATCAAAATGCGTATATAGCAGTCCAGAAGTTGCTTCTGTCGGTTTAACAGAACAAGAAGCGAAAGAAAAAGGCTATAAGTTAAAAGTAGGTAAGTTCTCATTCCGTGCAATCGGAAAAGCACTTGTATACGGCGAATCAGATGGTTTCGTAAAACTTGTAGTTGATGAAGAAACAAATGACATTCTTGGTGTTCATATGATTGGACCACATGTAACAGATATGATTTCTGAAGCTGGTCTTGCAAGAGTACTTGATGCAACACCGTGGGAAGTAGCACATACAATTCATCCGCATCCATCATTATCTGAGGCGATTGGTGAAGCAGCATTAGCTGTAGATGGAAAAGCGTTACACGCATAAAAATGTGGATTTAGGAGGTTATGAAAAATGGCAGAAGTAAAAGAAAAGCGCCATGAAGAGCTTGGCTTAAGTGATGAGCAAGTATTAGAAATGTTCCGTACGATGTTACTTGCACGTAAAATCGACGAACGTATGTGGTTATTAAACCGTGCGGGTAAAATTCCATTCGTAATTTCTTGTCAAGGACAAGAGGCTGCACAAGTTGGAGCAGCATTCGCTCTTGATAGAGAGAAAGATTATGCATTACCATACTACCGTGATATGGGTGTTGTACTAGCGTTCGGTATGACAGCTAAAGAGCTTATGTTGTCTGCTTTCGCGAAAGCTGGAGATCCAAACTCTGGTGGTCGTCAAATGCCTGGTCACTTCGGTCAAAAGAAAAATCGTATTGTGACAGGATCATCTCCAGTAACAACGCAAGTACCACATGCAGTTGGTATTGCATTAGCTGGAAAAATGGAAAAGAAAGATTTAGTAACGTTTGTTACATTTGGAGAAGGTTCTTCAAACCAAGGTGACTTCCATGAAGGGGCAAACTTTGCTGGTGTACACAAACTACCTGTTATTTTCATGTGTGAAAATAATAAATACGCAATCTCTATTCCAGTTGAAAAACAATTAGCATGTAAAAACGTATCAGACCGTGCAATTGGTTACGGTATGCCTGGATATACAATAGACGGAAACGATCCGCTTGCAGTATATAAAGCTGTAAAAGAGGCAGCAGACCGCGGTCGTCGTGGTGAAGGCCCAACTTTAATTGAAACAGTATCATATCGTTTAACAGCACATTCTAGTGACGACGATGATCGTGTTTATCGTGATAAAGAAGAAGTAGAAGAAGCAAAGAAAAAAGATTCAATTATAACATTTGCAGCTTATTTAAAAGAAGCTGGCGTGTTAACTGAGGAATTTGAAAAACAAATGTTAGACGAAATTATGCATATCGTAAATGAAGCAACAGAATATGCAGAAAATGCTCCGTATGCAGCACCTGAAGATGCATTGAAGCACGTATACGCAGAATAGGGGGGAACGTTTCATGGCTGTAATGTCTTATATTGATGCTATTACATTAGCAATGCGCGAAGAAATGGAACGCGATGAGAAAGTATTTGTTTTAGGTGAAGATGTTGGTAAAAAAGGTGGCGTATTTAAAGCGACACACGGATTATATGATCAATTTGGTGAAGATCGTGCGCTTGATGCACCGCTTGCAGAATCTGCAATTGCTGGGGTAGCAATTGGTGCGGCAATGTATGGTATGCGTCCAATCGCTGAAATGCAGTTTGCCGATTTCATCATGCCAGCAGTAAACCAAATTGTTTCTGAGGCAGCAAAAATTCGTTATCGTTCTAATAACGATTGGACTTGTCCAGTTACAATTCGTGCGCCATTTGGCGGCGGTGTTCACGGTGCATTGTATCATTCGCAATCTGTGGAAGCGATGTTTGCGAACCAACCAGGTTTGAAAATTGTTATTCCTTCTACACCATATGATGCAAAAGGTTTATTAAAAGCAGCAATTCGTGATGAAGATCCAGTATTATTCTTTGAGCATAAGCGTGCATATCGCTTAATTAAAGGTGAAGTGCCAGAGGATGATTACGTATTACCAATTGGAAAAGCAGATGTAAAACGCGAAGGTGACGATATTACTGTTATCACGTACGGATTATGTGTTCACTTTGCTCTTCAAGCAGCTGAGAAGTTAGCGCAAGATGGCATCTCTGCACATGTCCTTGATTTACGTACTGTATATCCATTAGATAAAGAAGCAATCATTGAAGCAGCTTCTAAAACAGGTAAAGTTCTTCTTGTAACAGAAGACAATAAAGAAGGAAGTATTATAAGTGAAGTGGCAGCAATTATTGCTGAAAACTGTCTGTTTGATTTAGATGCGCCAATCGCACGTCTTGCAGGTCCAGACGTTCCAGCAATGCCATATGCACCAACAATGGAAAAATTCTTTATGGTAAATCCAGATAAAGTTGAAAAAGCAATGCGTGAACTTGCGGAATTTTAATCGGGGGGACTATACATGGCTGTAGAAAACATCACAATGCCTCAGCTCGGGGAGAGCGTTACAGAGGGTACAATTAGTAAATGGCTCGTTAATGTTGGCGATCACGTAAACAAGTATGATCCGCTTGCAGAAGTAATGACTGATAAAGTAAATGCTGAAGTACCATCTTCTTTCACTGGTATTGTGAAAGAATTAATCGCTGGTGAAGGTGAGACGTTAGCTGTAGGTGAAGTAGTTTGTGTTATTCAAGTAGAAGGCGCAGATGAAGTAGCAGCGACAGCTGTTGAGGAAAAAACAAAAGAAGAACCAAAGGCAGAAGTAGCTACGCCTGAAAAAGCACCGAAAGCAAAACAACCAACTGATGGAAAACCACGTTTTTCACCAGCTGTTTTAAAACTTGCAGGTGAGCATAATGTTGATTTAGATTTAGTAGAAGGTACGGGAGCAAATGGCCGTATCACTCGTAAAGATATTTTAAAGCTAGTGGAATCTGGAAATATTCCGCAAGCAGGTGCGAAGAAAGAGGAAGCGGTAGCAGCAGTAGTAGAAGTGCGTCCAGAAGCACCAAAAGCAGCGCCAGTAGCACAAAAAGTAGAAGCTGCAAAACCAGTTTCTGTACCAACAATGCCTGGCGATATCGAAATTCCAGTAACAGGTGTGCGTAAAGCAATTGCGGCGAACATGTTACGTAGTAAACACGAAGCGCCACATGCTTGGATGATGATTGAAGTAGATGTGACAAACCTTGTGTCATACCGTAATTCAATTAAAGGTGATTTCAAAAAGCGCGAAGGCTTTAATTTAACGTTCTTTGCTTTCTTCGTAAAAGCAGTAGCGCAGGCGTTAAAAGAGTATCCTCAAATCAATTCAATGTGGGCTGGCGATAAGATCGTTCAGAAGAAAGATATTAACCTTTCTATCGCTGTTGCAACAGAGGACGAACTATTTGTACCAGTAATTAAACACGCGGATGAGAAGACGATTAAAGGTATCGCTCGTGAAATTACAGAGCTTGCAGGAAAAGTACGTACGAAATCGTTAAAAGCGGATGAAATGCAAGGTGGAACATTTACAATTAATAACACAGGATCATTTGGTTCTGTTCAATCTATGGGTATTATTAATTATCCACAAGCGGCTATTTTACAAGTTGAATCAATTGTAAAACGCCCAGTAATTATGGATAATGGTATGTTCGGTGCTCGCGACATGGTTAACTTATGTTTATCACTTGATCACCGTGTACTAGATGGCTTAATTTGTGGTAAGTTCTTAGGACGTGTAAAAGAAATTTTAGAAAATACGTCAGAAAATAATACATCTGTATATTAATAAAAAGCTCGCTTATGCGAGCTTTTTATCATCTTATTTCTTCATCTACATTCTACTATATGTATAATATCTTCCCCAGTAATCTTACAATGAACGATTATGTATTAGGAATTTATGAAAATACATTGCTGATATATGGTATATGGATATAAAATAAGAAAAGAATAATTTTTTTGGCAAATCTTACTGACGAAACTGTAGTATAATATATTGTATTGTATGAAAAAGAGAGTTATTCTATATAAGTGTTTTATAGATAATGTGTAATCAGTCGTCAAAACATGAAGAATGTTGACTCCTGGTTTTTTATTTTGCTGTAACAATGTTTCAGGAGGATGTCATGAAAAGAAGTACCGAGTTTCTAAAAAGTTTAGATGTAAAATTAATATTAATTTTGTTAGCATTATGTGTTACGAGTATAGCTGCTATATATAGCAGTCAGCAAACTGGCCAATATGGAGAGGCAAACTTTGCGATGAAACAGGGTTTGAACTACATAATTGGAGTTGTATTGTTATTGCTTGTTGCAAGCATCGACTTAGATCAATTACAAAAATTGTCTTGGCCACTTTATATCGTCGGATTTGGTTCACTTATTCTTTTGAAAATACTACCGGTTTCCACTTTCACACCTGAAAAATTAGGTGCAAAAAGATGGTTTGTATTTCCGTTAGTTGGACAAATTCAACCATCTGAGTTTTTCAAAATTTCATTGCTTCTCGTAGTAGCAAGTATAGCAGTGAAACATAATGCACAGTATATGGCAAGGACATTCCAAACGGATTTACAATTAGTAGGTAAAATTGTGCTTGTATCCCTTCCGCCTATGGCTGTTGTATATAGCCAACCAGATACAGGGATGGTGTTCTTATATGCTGCTGCAATTGCATGTATTTTATTTATGTCAGGTATTCAGAAGAAATTGATAGCGTTATGTACAGTTATTCCAGTCACCATACTATCGGCGTTAATATTTATTTACGTAAGGTATGAGGATTTCTTCTTTAATAAGTTAGTTACGTTACTAAAACCTCACCAACAATCACGTATTTTAGGTTGGTTAGATCCATTTGAACATACAGATCAAGGTTATCAAACACAGCAATCGATCTTAGCTGTAGGTAGTGGCGGTATGGAAGGGAAAGGATTTGGCGAAGGGAACGTCTATATCCCTGAGAAGCATACTGACTTTATTTTTGCTACAATTGCCGAAGAAGGTGGATTTATCGTAGCAGCGTTAGTTGTATTCTTGTTCCTATTACTACTATATCGAACAATTATTATCGGTTATTCTGCTGATAATTTATTCGGTACATTATTATGTGCTGGATCAATCGGAATATTAACGGTTCAAATATTCCAAAACATCGGTATGATCGTTGGATTAATGCCTGTAAAAGGGATTGCATTACCGTTCTTATCATATGGGGGGAGTTCCTTGTTCTCTAATATGATTATGATGGGTCTCATATTATCCGTACGAAAAACGTATAAAAAGTATATGTTTTCCGTCAAGTAAGAAAAGCTGATTCGTTTAAAAACGAATCAGCTTTTTTACATATATGCTCTTAAACGTTGCAAACTAAAACAAAGTAGCAGTTTGAGACGGGTAAGGAGTGCAAAGTGATGCATATGCATATTTTTGAAGGGGCACGGCATCTTTCCAATAGTGAATGGGTTATTCGGGCTATTATAGCATACATATTTTTAATATTAGTTGCGAAAGCGATGGGGCAAAGATCCATCGCGCAACTTCGTTTTTTAGATGTCGTATTAGTATTATTGCTTGGTGGAAATATTTCTAACGCATTATCTGATGAAAAAGTAGGATTACTCGGATCAATGATTACAACGTTCATACTCGTTGTACTTCACATTATAAGCTCAGTCTTAATGTTGAAATGGGATAGATGGAGACGCTTTTTAGAGCCAGCACCTATTATTCTTATACACAATGGTTCCATTGATTTTAGCAATTTGAAAAAAGCGAGAATTACGGTGGAATATTTATTTTCGGAACTTCGTATGCGAAATGTGAGTGATATTCAAAAGATTAAATTAGCATTATGGGAAGCGAACGGTGTCGTTTCTATATTTCAGTATCCAGAATATGAAGCAGTTTCACGGCTTGATCTGAAAGTGGCGGGAAAAAAATCTCCAGTTTCATTTGTATTAGTAAAGGATGGGAGCATTCAGAAAGATGTTCTTGCTTTATTAGGGAAAACAGAAGAATGGGCGAGAGAATTTCTAGAGAAAAACGCAGAAGTTGAATCCATTATGTTAGCTACAGTAGATGAAGCACATAAAATAAATATTTTGTTAAAAAAATGAAAAATATACGCATTTTGTCGTTTCATACATATGATACAATAGTGTGGACAACGAAAAAGGAGGCGATACGATGGGATATGTAGAAGAATTACGAAAAATAGTTGGTCATCGCCCTTTAATTTTAGTTGGTGCTGTTGTACTCGTTATAAATGAAAATGGGGATGTTTTATTACAGCAAAGAACAGAGCCTTACGGAAAATGGGGATTGCCTGGCGGATTAATGGAGCTTGGCGAATCACCAGAAGAAACAGCTTGCCGTGAAGTATATGAAGAGACAGGAATAGAAGTGAAGAACTTGCGATTAATTAATGTATTTTCGGGAGCGAATTATTTTACAAAACTAGCAAATGGTGATGAATTTCAATCCGTAACGACAGCCTATTATACGGATGAATATGAAGGGGAGTTTGTTATGAATAAAGAAGAAGCGGTTCAGCTTACATTCTTCCCACTAACAGAACTACCTGATTATATTGTAGGATCGCATAAAAAAATGATTGGTGAATATATGAAGATTATGGAAAAAAGGATATAATAATAATGAAAGAAATACAAAAACACAGTTCTGGTTGGTAGTCCAGACGCATGATTTCATGTCAGTAACCTTCCCCTCCGGGATGTCCCGTATTTCTAATTTTTTTAAGGAGGGGCTGTCAGTGGATTTGACAGTATATCACGATGGTCAATTTTTTGTTGGAATCATTACATGTAAAGAAAAAGGGAAGTTGTATGGAGCGAGGTATATCTTTGGAACGGAACCTTCAGACGAAGAAGTGCTTATATTTGTGAACGGTTCAATGTTAGCGTATTTTCAGCACTTTGCAAAATGTGGCGTGGAAGTGAAAGAAAAACAGCGTCCCAAAAATATAAAGCGGATCATACGACAAGCAGCAAAAGAAGTAAATGTAAACCGCTTTACTAAGGCGCAAGAGGCAATTAGCTTATCTTATGAACTGCATAAACAAGAAAAGAAAGTGCAATCTAAGGAGAAGCGAGAGGCTGAAAAACAAAGAAGACGTTTAATTAAAGTACAAAAAGCAAAGCAAAAACATCGTGGTCATTAAGAAAAGGTGTTAGAGCAGGGCTCTAACACCTTTTCTATACCCAAATACAAGTAAACTTACTTGTATTTCATAAACATTAACTGGTAAGATACAAATAGGTAGTTTTAGAGGAGGGAAAAGATTGATTAATTTTAACTTTTTTATGAATGATGTTGTCCGCCAAGCACGTGAAGAGATTGTTTCTGCTGGATATACAGAATTGACGACGCCAGAAGCAGTAGATGAAGCGTTTAAAAGAAATGGAACAACACTTGTAATGGTAAACTCTGTATGTGGTTGTGCAGGTGGCATTGCTCGTCCTGCTGCTGCGCATTCTGTACATTATGATAAACGTCCTAACCACCTTGTAACGGTGTTTGCAGGGCAAGATAAAGAAGCAACAGCAAGAGCTCGTGAATATTTCGAAGGGTATCCACCTTCTTCTCCATCATTTGCTTTATTAAAAGATGGAAAAATTGTAACGATGGTAGAACGTCATGAAATTGAAGGTCATGAACCAATGCAAGTTATTGCAAAACTACAATCTTATTTCGAAGAGAATTGTGAAGAACTATAAATATAAGCGAAAAGGCGGTACGTCCACAATGAAGTGGATGTACCGCCTTTTTTTATTTAGTATTAAAATTTATGGGATATGCATAGTTATGTTGTTTTATGCAATATTTTATACATAACAAACGTTGTTTGTATTGAAATTTTATTTATTTTTATTTTATATATTGCATAAAAATTAAAGTGCTGATACAATACAAACATCGAATAAATATTCTATTAAACTTTTAAATATACATTATTAGGGGGAAGAAAGATGAAGAAGTTATTATCAATATCGTTTGCACTTATTTTAATTGTAAGTATGTTCAGTGCTTGTAGTAATGGGGAAGAAAAGGCTACTGGAAAAAATAAGAAAGTACTGGTTATGGGGACTTCAGCAGATTATAAACCATATGAATACGTAGAAGCTTCAAAAAGTGATGAAATTATCGGCTTTGATGTTGATGTTGCTAAATATATCGGAAAAGAACTTGGTTATGAAGTGAAAGTGAAAGATATGGATTTTGGTGGTTTATTAGCATCCCTTAGCTCAGGAAAAGTTGATTTCGTAATGGCAGGTATGACGCCAACGGCAGAGCGTAAAAATAATGTTGATTTCACAGATATATATTTTGTTGCGAAAAACATGGTCGTTTCTAAAAAGGATTCTAATATTCAATCTGTAGAGGATTTAAAAGGGAAAAAAGTAGGGGTACAAACAGGATCTATCCAAGAAGAGAAAGCAGCAGAATTTAAAAAACAAGTAGATTTCAAAGTTGAGGGACGTGACCGTATACCAGAAATCGTACAAGAAATTAAAGCTGGTCGTTTTGACGCTGCAATTATAGAAGACACAGTTGCTAAAAATTATTTAGAAAAAATGAAAGAATTACAAGGAATTGAAATTAAAGAAGCACCAGAAGAAGTAGGAGCAGCAATTGCCCTTCCGAAAAATAGTGATAAAACAGCAGAATTTAATAAAGTAATTAAAAAAATGCAAGAAAATGGAGAAATGGATAAATTAGTGAAGAAATGGTTTGGCAGCGAAAAATAAGCTGCCTTTCACTTTTCTGTGAGGGGAATGAAAAGAATGAACTTAGATTTTTCGGCGATTACGCCTTCGATACCATATATACTAAAAGGGCTAGAAGTTACTTTAAAAATTGTAGCAGTATCAGCGTTAGTTGGGTTTATTTTAGGAACGTTATTAGCGCTTTGCAAAATTGCTAGAATACGAGCATTAAATATAGCGGCAGATTTTTATACATCAATTTTCCGTGGTACACCACTTGTATTGCAATTAATGATTATTTATTTCGGTGTCCCGCAAATAATTGGTTATGAAATACCAGCATTCTTGGCGGCTGTACTAGCATTTAGTTTGAATTCAGGTGCATACATGTCAGAAGTAATCCGTGCCGGCATTCAAGCGGTTGATAAAGGACAAACAGAAGCGGCGATGGCATTAGGAATTCCATACGGAAAAATGATGCGAAATATCATTTTTCCTCAAGCTTTAAAAAATATATTACCGGCACTTGTAAACGAGTTTGCGACACTTACGAAAGAATCGGCTGTAGTAACAGTAATAGGAGCGACCGATTTAATGCGCCGTGCTTACATTGTAGGCGGTGAGACGTTTAAATATCTTGAACCATTACTTTTTGTTGGACTTATTTATTATATGCTAGTCATTATTCTTACATTAGTCGGGAAGGCAATTGAAGGGAGAATGAAGAAAAGTGATTAAAATTGAAAACCTTCATAAATCATTTGGAAAAAATGAAGTATTAAAAGGGATTACAACAACGATTGAAAAAGGGGAAGTAGTAGCAATTATTGGACCGTCTGGATCAGGGAAATCAACATTTTTACGTTGTATGAATGTGCTAGAAGCACCGACAAATGGTCACATTTGGATTGGAACGGAAGAAGTAACGAATCCGAAAACGAATATTATGCACGTTCGTGAAAATGTTGGAATGGTATTTCAGCATTTTCACCTATTTCCTCATATGACTGTATTAGAAAATATTACGTATGCTCCTATCAATGTAAAAGGAGTAACGAAACAAGAAGCTGACAAGAAAGCCGAGAAACTTTTAGAAAAGGTCGGTTTATTAGATAAAAAAGATACGTATCCGAATCGTCTTTCGGGAGGACAAAAGCAACGTGTAGCAATTGCGAGAGCGTTAGCGATGGAACCAGAAGTTATGTTATTTGATGAACCAACATCAGCACTAGATCCAGAGATGGTAAAAGAAGTGTTAGAAGTTATGAAATCATTAGTTACGACAGGAATGACAATGGCGATTGTTACACATGAAATGGGATTTGCAAAAGAAGTAGCAGATCGTGTTCTCTTTTTAGATGGTGGAAAGCTTGTAGAAGATAGTGTGCCAGCAGAATTTTTTGCAGCACCGAAAAGTGAACGTGCGCAACAATTTTTACAAAAAATATTGTAATCTGTAAAAGTTACGTGAATAATAAGTAGAAAAGGATGACATTGTGTCATCCTTTTTTTATACTAGCTGTAAATACGTTTATACATATAGGAGCAATGATATGTTCAAAATTGGATACCGTACAGTAAAAACAGCAATAGGGACAGGCGTAGCCGTTTTTATTGCGCAGTTATTAGGATTAGAATTTTATAGTTCAGCGGGCATTTTAGTTATATTATGTGTACAAAATACGAAACGTAAATCACTTCAAGTATCGCTACATCGTTTTTTAGCTTGTGTATTATCAATGGTATTCGCGTTTTGTATTTTTGAAACAATTGGATATACACCACTTGCAATTAGTATATTATTACTTACATTTATTCCGACTGCAGTTATGCTCAAAATTCAAGAAGGTATTGTCACGAGTTCAGTTATTGTGATGCATCTATATTCATTGAAACAAATTACATGGCTTATTGTTGGGAATGAAATTGCGATATTAACGATAGGAATTAGCGTGGCTTTATTAGTGAATATGTATATGCCAAGTAGTGAAAATAAGCTAAAAGAGTATCAGGATACAATAGAAAGTAACTTTAAAACAATTTTGTTTGAAATGGTCGTGTATTTACGAAACAGAGAAAGTAGCTGGAGCGGGGCAGAACTTATTGAAACTGAAAATATGCTAAATGAAGCTAGAGATTTATCGTTTAAGAAACTTGAGAATGCATTTATGCGAGAAGATGACTATTACTATCGTTATTTTAATATGCGTATGCAACAATTCGAAATTTTAGAGCGAATGATTCCGTTAGCAGCTTCTTTATCGTGGACATATGAACAAGCTGACATGATTGCGGATGTGGTTGAAAACATTAGTAATGCTATTAGCCCTCAGAGTACCGGGGTTATTTCTTTAAGACAGCTTCAAGAAATGAGAGAATTATTTAGAGATATGCCATTGCCCGTTACACGTGAAGAATTTGAGATACGTGCGAAACTTGTTCAACTTGTATACGAAATGGAACAATATTTACTCATTAAAAGTCGCTTTAAGGGAAAGGATAATATAAAAGAACTTATATAGAAGGTAGGAATTATCTATGCCGTATCTTCTCTCTTTCATATTATGTCTTTCTTTATCGCCTATTTGGCCTCTTGGTGATAATCCACGTGCCGGAGATCCTTTCATTATTGTAAATAAAGCGACGAATAAACTAGCTTATATTGACGATGGGAAGATTCAGAAGGTTTTTCCAGTCGCGACAGGGAAAACAAATGAATTAACTCCAGAGGGAACTTTTGATGTTGTAATGAAAGCGAAGGATCCGTATTATATTGCGAAGGATATTCCAGGTGGGTCACCGAAAAATCCACTTGGGTCAAGGTGGATTGGATTTAATGCAAGAGGAACTGATGGAAGTAAATATGGAATACATGGAACAAACCAACCTAGTTCAATTGGAAAGTATATTTCACAAGGATGTATACGAATGAAGAAAAACGATGTGGAGTATTTATTTGATCGCATTCCAATTGGAACGAAAGTATGGATTGTGAAGTCGAAAAAATCATTTCAGCAATTGGCAAAAGAAAAAGGAGCCATTGCATATGAAAAAGCCAACAAAGGTTGGCTTTTTCATATGCAATAAGTTGTCTTGACATGTGTACATAACCATGAGTTAATGAGAGTATAGAAAGATAAAGTGAAACTTTAATCAGTGGGATGTTTTTTACCTGCGGATTATCAGCCCTCACCGATCAGGATAAAAATTAGATAAAGGGGTTGCTCATATGTACTTGAATCCAAAAATTTCGTATATGCAATTTTTTATGGGATTTCTATTTGTTATTACATTCATATTGGCAACTTTTAATATATGTTCTTATCTTGTAGCAATTGTATGTATGGCATTACTCAATCTTACTTTTGTTATTGGAGCATTTCAGCAGAAACAATATACAAGTTTTATAACAGCACTTGTAATGTCATTCTCCTTTAGTATTGTAGCGATTGTGCTTTATATAAAATAAACCATCTCGATATCGAGATGGTTTATTTTATTGTGTTATGTGTAAAAAGTAAAAAAAGGACGAACACATCGTCCTTTTTACCAAAACATACTTGCGCCAGCAAGTAATGTTGTTACAAGCATAGAAATTAGCATTACATAAATCATAACTTTTTGAGCTTTTTTATGCATCGTTAAACCTCCTTGCAAATCAGTACAATATCATTGTAACGAGAAATGATATTGTGGACAAGGGGAGAGAAGTGACAAAATTCGAGAAGTGCGTGTAAAGTATAACAGGAAATTTGTATGTATGTAGAGAATATATAATTAATGATAGAGTATAAGTTTTTTGTTATGCAAGCTGAAGAATGGAGATACGATGATGAAAATATATGAAACAAATCGTTTACATTTAAGGGAAATTGATGAGTCGTATGCTGAAAAAGTTCTTCAATATTACGACAGAAATCGTGAATTTTTAAAAGCTTGGGAAGAGTATAGACCGGATGATTTTTTTACGTTAGATTATCAGAAGAAAAAGTTACAAAAGGATAGAAAAGAGTTTGCAGAAGGTAAAATCATCAGGCTTTGGATTTTTAAAAAGGGTGATGATACGAAAATAATTGGATGTATTTCATTTAATTTAATTGTTCGCGGAATTTATCAATCTTGTGTACTCGGCTATAAATTAGATAAGGCAGAGTTAAACAAAGGTTATACGACAGAAGCGCTTAGAAAAGCGATTCAAGTTGCTTTTGAAGAATTTCAGTTACATCGTATAGAAGCACCGATTATGCCACGAAATTTAGCATCTATACAAGTAGTGACGAAGATAGGCTTTCAATATGAGGGCGTGTCTAGGAAAATGTTAATGGTTAATGGAGTATGGGAAGATCATATGCGCTGGGTATTGTTAAATGAGTAATAGAAAGCAGATGGTTATCTAGACATATAAACCGTCTGTTTTTTGTCTTGTATTTCGAAACTTTTGCGAAATTCTGTTATAATTAATAGTGTTACATACATAATGGTAGTGCAGGAGGCGCAGTCTTATGATTAATCAAGAACGTTTAGTAAATGAATTTATGGAATTAGTACAAGTAGATTCTGAAACGAAATTTGAAGCAGAAATTTGTAAAGTATTAACAAAGAAGTTTACAGATTTAGGTGTAGAAGTATTTGAAGATGACACAATGGCTGTTACTGGGCATGGTGCAGGTAATTTAATTTGTACTTTACCAGCAACAAAAGATGGTGTTGATACAATTTACTTTACTTCTCATATGGATACAGTAGTTCCTGGTAATGGAATTAAGCCTTCTATTAAAGATGGATATATCGTATCAGATGGTACTACGATTTTAGGTGCGGATGATAAAGCTGGATTAGCATCAATGTTCGAAGCAATTCGTGTTTTAAAAGAGAAAAACATCCCTCATGGTAAAATTGAATTTATTATTACAGTTGGAGAAGAATCTGGTCTTGTTGGTGCAAAAGCATTAGATCGTGAGCGCATTACAGCGAAATACGGTTACGCATTAGATAGCGATGGAAAAGTTGGTGAAATCGTTGTTGCAGCTCCAACACAAGCGAAAGTGAATGCAATTATTCGTGGGAAAACAGCTCATGCTGGTGTAGCACCAGAAAAAGGTGTATCTGCAATTACTATCGCAGCGAAAGCAATTGCGAAGATGCCACTTGGTCGTATTGATTCTGAAACAACTGCAAATATTGGACGTTTTGAAGGTGGTACACAAACAAATATCGTTTGCGATCATGTACAAATCTTTGCAGAAGCGCGTTCTTTAATCAATGAAAAAATGGAAGCACAAGTTGCAAAAATGAAAGAAGCATTTGAAACAACTGCAAAAGAAATGGGTGGTCATGCAGACGTTGAAGTAAACGTTATGTACCCAGGATTTAAATTTGCTGAGGGCGATCACGTTGTAGAAGTTGCAAAACGTGCAGCTGAAAACATTGGTCGTACACCTTCTCTTCACCAAAGTGGTGGCGGAAGTGATGCAAACGTAATTGCAGGACACGGTATTCCAACAGTTAACTTAGCGGTTGGTTATGAAGAAATTCATACAACAAACGAAAAGATTCCTGTTGAAGAATTAGCGAAAACAGCAGAATTAGTTATAGCAATTATTGAAGAAGTAGCGAAGTAATGGAATAGAAAAAGCGTGTAAATCACAATTGATTTACACGCTTTTTATTTGGATTCGATTGCTTTTACAAGGCGGATCAGCCAATATAAGAAAATCCATGGCAATATATAAGTTGTTGCTATATGTACTAGGCGAGGGAAGAACCCAAACGTATTAATATTAAAAATAGGAAGCAGTAAATAATTAATGGCTATGATTAATATAATCACAAGGAACGTATAGTTGAGTTTATTAGTTGATTTCATCATAATCATCCCTTTTTGTGATTTTATACATTTTATGTAAATTATATCAAATGTATGAAAGGAAAAGAACAAGCAATTATTATAACTATTATGCAAAATTTGATATAATGAAAGAACGAACGTTCTGATTAGGGAGTGAGTACTGTGCGAGAAATGTATCCGAAAAATGGTCGTGTTATTTTGCATGTAGATATGAATTGTTTTTTCGCATCTGTTGAAATTGCTCATGACCCATCATTACAAGGGAAGCCGTTAGCAGTTGCTGGAAATGAAAAAGAAAGAAAAGGAATTATTATAACATGTAGTTATGAGGCAAGAGACTATGGAATACGTACAACGATGCCTCTTTGGGAAGCAAAAAGGTTATGCCCGCAATTAGTTGTAATGCGTCCTAATTTTACATTATATCGTGAAGCTTCATTTCAAATGTTTCAAATTCTTTCCCGTTTTACGGAAAAAATACAACCAGTCTCTATAGATGAGGGGTATTTAGATATTACAGATTGCTACGCACTCGGTTCACCTCTTGAAATAGCAAAGATGATTCAGCAGGCGTTATTAACAGAGTTACAGCTTCCGTGTAGCATCGGAATTGCTCCTAACCTTTTCCTAGCAAAAACAGCTTCTGATATGAAAAAGCCTCTCGGTATTACGGTGCTTCGAAAACGAGATATTCCAGAAATGATTTGGCCACTTCCAGTTGAAGCAATGCATGGAATTGGAGAAAAAACAGCTGAAAAATTAAATGATATTCATATACAAACAATTGAGCAGTTAGCAAAAGGAAACGAACATATCATTCGCGCTAAAATTGGAAAGCATGGCGTTGATTTACAACAGCGGGCAAAAGGTATGGATGATAGGGAAGTTGATCCGAGTCAAATGGGACAACATAAAAGTGTCGGTAATTCGATGACTTTTTCAAAGGATATGGATGAAGAGAAAGAATTACTTGATATGTTAGAACGGCTATCAAAATCAGTGAGTAAAAGATTACAAAAGCGAACGCTTGTCAGCTATAATATTCAAATTATGATTAAATATCATGATAGGCGGACAGTAACGCGGAGTAAGCAATTGAAAAATGCGATTTGGGAAGAACGAGATATTTTTCAGGCAGCATCTCGTTTATGGAAGCAACATTGGGACGGTGATTCCGTTCGTTTACTAGGTGTTACAGCTACTGAAATAGAGTGGAAGACAGAATCGGTGAAACAATTAGATTTGTTTTCATTTGAAGAAGATGCGAAAGAAGAGCCGCTACTTGCTGTCATCGATCAAATTAATGATAAGTATGGAATGCCGATTTTACAACGAGGTAGTCAATTATTACGTAAGCAAGAAAAGTCTTTTCAGCAAAAGTTAGAAAATAAGTTTATGTAGAAGGTGTCATGAAGCTGTAAATATCATGACACCTTTCATTTTTAACTTACCTCTAAATCTAATGAAGTTTTCCAACCAGCTGCAGTAACATCAGATTCTAATAGCATTCTACCTACTACTTTTTCAATTAGGACTGCTGCATTTGTACTGCAATGTAATGTAGCTTGTATACACACTTTTTGATTAGAATCTACGTCTTCGCTATACAATTCTTTTAAACCGATGCCTTCAGAACTTACCATGTGCATAAGTAAAAAACGAATATGGGATTCATGTTCCTCTGAACAAGTAAGAGAAAGTAAGTAATTCGTTTGTTCAGGTGATTCTTCTTTTGATTTCTGATTCATAAAGAGAGCGATTGGGCGAAGTAGTATATTTGCTAGTAAAACGCCGGCTGCACCTAATATAGCTGCAACGAGGAAACCAGCACCTGTAAGAGTACCAACAGCAGCTGCGCACCATAGAGTAGCTGCTGTATTAAGCCCTCTAATACTAAAACCATCGCGGATTATAACGCCGCCTCCTAAAAAACCAATCCCACTAACGACTTGAGCAGCAATACGTGAGGGGCTAGCATCGTGATCAAGCATGACGGATAATAAAACAAATATACAGGCACCAAGTGATACGAGAGCATTTGTCCGTAATCCAGCCATCCTGTGTCTCCATTGCCGTTCCATTCCGATGCAAGCACCTACAATAATTGCGATAAATAATCTTAATACAATGTCATACCATACCATCATGGTCACCTCCATACATATAAGTCCATGTTATATTTTTGAGAATGCGTGGGGAGTACCTGCTCATTCTCATTTTTATCCCACTATTTGCGGGCTGATGAAAGCTTCACTTTATAACCAGCTATGAAACTTTTTAATATAAACTTTTTTTAGGAACTGTGTTAAGAAAGCATAGCCTAATAGTATTCCTATTAACCAAGGGAAGTAGCTAAGTGGTAATGCTTGTAATCCAACGGCTGCTCCAAGTGGCGAGAATGGAATATAAATTCCGATTGCCATAATACAAGCGGTTAATAAAAGAACCGGTATTGATGCAGTACTTTGAATGAACGGAATCTTCTGTGTTCTTATCATGTGAACAATTAAAGTTTGTGTTAGCAATCCAACGACAAACCAACCAGATTGGAATAATGATTGTTCGCTAGCTGTATTTGCACCGAAGACGTTCCACATGACTACGTATGTGATAATATCAAATATGGAACTAATGGGACCGATGCAAATAATGAAGTTTCGTAAGTTGGCAGTATCCCATTTTCTTGGTTTGTCTAAAAACTCTTTATCCATTTTGTCCCATGGGATAGACAGTTGTGAAATATCATAAAGTAAGTTTTGAATTAAAAGGTGAATGGCAAGCATCGGCAAGAAGGGGATGAAAGCACTTGCTACTAATACACTAAATACATTTCCGAAGTTAGAGCTAGCTGTCATTTTAATATATTTTAAAATATTTCCGAATGTAGTACGTCCTTCTAAAATGCCTGCTTCTAATATTGTTAAACTTTTTTCGAGTAAAATAATGTCGGAAGACTCTTTTGCAATATCAGTAGCAGTATCAACACATATGCCAACATCAGCTTCACGTAACGCTACGGCATCGTTAATGCCATCTCCCATATAACCTACAGTGTGTCCGTTTCCTTGTAATACTCGTATAATGCGAGATTTTTGCATTGGATTTAGTTTAGCAAATACAGTTGTTTCTTCGGCTAATTTTGCTAATGCTTTATCAGGTAAAGAATCGATTTCGTAACCAAGGACAGGCTCACCGATATTTAATCCAACTTCTTTGCAAACTTTTCTTGTCACGATTTCGTTATCGCCAGTTAAAATTTTTACTTGTACACCATGTTTCTGCAATGCTTGAATGGCAGTAGCTGCAGATGGTTTCGGTGGATCTAAAAAGCCAATATATCCAGCGAGAATCATATCATTTTCATCTTGTACCGCGTACTCTGTATCATTTATTGGTCTATCTTTTTTATAAGCTACAGCAATAACACGCATACCTTCACTATTTAATGTCTCACTTAGTTGTTTTACATTTGAACGCATGTCATCGGTAAGAGAAACAACTTTTCCATCTACTTCAGTGTAGTTACAAATAGATAAAATTTCTTCTACTGCTCCTTTACAAACCATTGTATGTTCACCTGAAATATCTTTCACGATGACAGACATACGCCGGCGAGCAAAATCAAATGGAATTTCATCTAGTTTTTGAAAAATGGATGGATTAAACTTCTGGTTTTCTTCTGTATGCTTCATAACGGCTTTATCTATTAAATTTTTCAATCCTGTTTGATAGAAGCTATTTAAATAGGCAAAGTGTAATACACGATTACATGTATTACCGTTAGGATCTAAATGGCGGACAAGTACAACTTTATCTTCTGTTAAAGTTCCTGTTTTATCGGTACAAAGAATGTTCATAGCACCTAAGTTTTGAATAGAATTCAGTTGTTTTACAATTACTTTTTGTTTAGACATGTTAACGGCACCTTTTGCTAAATTAGCAGTTACAATCATTGGTAACATTTCAGGTGTGAGACCAACAGCAATTGCGATAGCGAAGAAGAAAGCCTCTTGCCAATCCCCTTTTGTGAATCCATTAATGAGAAGAACGATAGGCGCCATAATAAGCATGAATGTAATTAAGAGCCAGCTTACTTTGTTTACACCTTTATCAAAGCTTGTTTCTACTCGTTTGCCGATAACCCTTTTTGCTAAAGAGCCGAAATACGTATCGGTACTTGTGGAGATGACAACAGCTTTTGCACTACCACTTACAATATTTGTACCCATAAAACAAAGGTTTTCCATATCGAGTGGATTGTAATTTTTTTTCATGTTTTTCGGTAAGATATGTTTATTCTCTGTATGATAGCAGTTTTCGTACTTTTCCACAGGCAGTGCTTCCCCAGTTAAAGAAGACTGATTCACAAATAAATCTTTAGCTGAGAGAATACGCACATCAGCCGGAACGATATCACCGGCTGAAAGTGAAATAATATCGCCAGGTACAAGTTCTTCAATTGGAATTTCCATTGTATAATTTTGCTTTAAATTTGTTACTTTTTTTGTTTCGTGTACAAATCCATCTATTCTAAAGACGCTCGCCGTTGTTCGAACCATAGCTTTTAACTGATTCGCAGCTTTTTGAGAACGAAATTCTTGTAAAAAACGAATCGTTGCACTTAGCATTACCATTACAGATACGACAAGGGTTCCTTGTATGTCATCTGTGAAAAAAGAGAGTGCGCCGAGAGCTAATAAAACAAAAATAAACGGATTTTTAAATGCCAGTAGAAATTGAATGTACCACGGTGATGTTTTATTATGAGCTATTTCATTCGGGCCATATAAAGTAAGTCTAAGAGCCGCTTCTTGTTTAGAGAGTCCATCTTTTGTTGTTTCTAAAAGTTGTAACGCCTTGTTTGCATCTTGTGTTGCGACTTCCACCAATAATTCATTATTTGTTTTCATACGATCTTGATCGTATGAATGTTTTGTTTCTTGTCTTTGTAAATTTAACATCGGTAGTTCCTCCTTTTTCATGAAGGAGGAAACAATCTGTTACTCGACTATTTAAAATTAGGAGGAACAGCTTCTTTCCTACCTACATGATGAAATATTAACGTAAAACATATGGGTATCTGGGCCGAATCATCAATTGCCAACTGTTCCTCACCTCCGTACAATTTAGTAGTTTCTGAATATGCTATGTTTGTTTCATAGTAAGGTGCATATATAAAAAGACCTTTACTCAAAACGAGTAAAGGTCTGAATTCGCAGTTAAAAGAGTCCACAACAAAGACTGTTAATAAACATAGATAAAAACAGTTTTTGTGCATGACAAAAATAGATGCACCTCTCCCTCGTTGAGTTTTAGCACTGTATAGCATAGGTACTGAAACCAGCTACGTTAAGAAAGGCCTTCATTCCGACCTTTCCTGTTGACCCATTGGCGTCTCTCGACATTTTTGGGCAGCAGCGTTTCTCTATACAGGAGCCTCACCTAACAGAGACCATATTCAATTACAATTTGAATGTTAGCACTGTAAATTTATAGTGTCAATATCTTTTTTTTGAAAAATCAAATAGGTTTATGATGGCTATATAGTAGGAAATAAGAGGAGTTTTTTTTGAAATAAGGTGGGGAAATAAATAAAAAGCACTGATTACAGTGCTTTTTATTACAGATTATGAGATTGTAGTATTTTCAAAAATAACAATTTCTGAACTGTTTGTTGTTGAAACGCGTTGTGCGTAATATGTTAAAGCTGAAGAAATATATGTTGGTAATGAATCATTTGTATGTGTTGTTGTATATTCATGGATTAATTCTTTCAAAGTCGTCCATTCTAATTGTGCTGGGTGATCAGACACGAAAGAACTTACCCAGCGATCAAATGAAGATGAAAAATCAGTTTGTAAACGAAATGCTTCTTTCATAATAAAACGCTCCCTTAAAATGTAGTATAATCATTTTAACATAAAACACGAACGATTACTAAGTTTTTTGAGTATAACGTTCGTGATATATAGTTGTCTAGATGATTGGTTATGTAAATTCGATTTGCCATTTGAAATAACATTCCGTAAGATGAAAGGTAGATTATATAAAGAGCTGGAGGAAAGAAAGTGGAATTTGTATTTTTAGGAACTGGTGCAGGTGTTCCTTCGAAAGGAAGGAACGTTTCGGCAATTGCTTTGCAATTGTTAGAAGAACGAGGACAGACTTGGTTATTTGATTGTGGCGAGGCGACGCAACATCAAATATTACATACATCAGTACGCCCACGCCGCATTGAAAAAATATTTATTACGCATTTACATGGTGATCATATTTTTGGCTTGCCTGGTTTATTAGGAAGCCGTTCATTTCAAGGAGGGACTACACCTTTAACAGTGTATGGACCAAAAGGAATTAAACAATTTATTGAAGTGGCATTATCAGTAAGTACGACACATGTAAAATATCCACTTGAAATTGTGGAGATAACAGAAGAAGGTACTGTATTTGAAGATAATGAATTTCACGTGGAAACGAAAAGATTGTCACACGGTATTGAATGTTTTGGGTATCGTATTGTAGAGAAAGATATACAAGGTGCTCTTTTAGTCGATAAATTGCTGGAGATGGGTGTGAAACCGGGCCCGCTCTTTAAACGTTTAAAAGATGGAGAAGTAGTTGAATTAGAAAATGGTACGATATTAAATGGAAAAGACTTTATTGGTCCACCTCAAAAGGGAAGAATTATTACCATCTTAGGCGATACAAGATATTGTGAAGCGAGTAGAGAGCTGGCACAAGACGCTGACGTACTTGTTCATGAAGCAACTTTTGCAGCAGAAGATGAACAACAAGCGTATGATTATTTTCATTCCACATCTAAGCAAGCTGCGAGTATTGCACTTCAGGCAAATGCAAAACGATTAATATTGACTCATATTAGTTCTCGTTATCAAGGGGATACATATAAGGAATTATGGAAAGAGGCAAGAGAGCTATTTTCTAATACAGAAATAGCTACGGACTTGAAAATTTTTCCGGTAGAAAGATAATAATGGTGTGAAAAAATGGTGACGAAAGGTTGCCATTTTTTTATTTCTAAAAAAAATTTAAAATAAAACTGTTATCATTTTATGTTTATATTGGATGGAACAGAAAGTTTTAATGATGTGAAGAAATAGGATGAAAATGCATAATACCGATTGTTTAGAAAAACTGTTATATAAGTCAGATGACATAAGAGTGGTACAAATAGCAAAAACAGATCGTTATTCAGAACTTTTAAAATTCATTAAAAGTAAGCGTTTTATTAAAAACGAGCTATAATGAGGGCAGATCAAAATTTATTGTAGGCTACATGCATTTTAGCCATTTGTCGTAATAAGTGAAGTTGACTAAATCGTGAGAGAGCAACATGGAATTTATAATAGGAAAGATATTACTATTATTTGTACTAAGTCTTTTTTCATTTTTTAGCTTTAAAGCACTAAAAGATATGAAAGCAATGGGCGTTTCACTTGTTTATGCTATGCTTGTAAGGGGTTCTGTGTTAAACTTTGGATTGCTACAAGACTTTATTGTGGATTAGCTTATATGATTAGTAAATGAAGGTAATGCTAAGTTTCTTATTTATTATGATAATTGGTATTATTTCAGGATATATTGTTTCACTGTTATTCAAAAACTATCCAATTCGTATAGCGGAACAAATTCGTCGTACAACTGGAAAAGCAACCGATTCGGTAGCTTAATAGAATAGTAAAATTTTTTTCATAGAGGTTTAGGGGGAGTTATGATGAAGTATCGCTCAGTATTTGATATTATTGGTCCAGTTATGATTGGTCCATCAAGTTCACATACAGCAGGCGCAGCAAGAATGGGGCAAGTTGCTCGCCAGCTGTTTCGTCATGAACCAGAAAGAGTAAGTATTTCATTATATGGATCATTTGCAAAGACGTATCGTGGGCATGGTACAGATGTAGCGTTAATAGGTGGGATATTAGGGTTTGAAACAGATGACTTACGTATTCCAGAAGCGCTAGACATAGCAAAAGAGCGCAAAATCGAAGTAGAATTTATTGAAGAAGATGCAAATGCACCTCACCCAAATACAGCGAGAATTCGTTTGTATAAAGGTGAAGAAGAAATTGAAGTTGTTGCTTGCTCAATTGGTGGCGGTAAAATTGAAGTTGTAGAATTAAACGGATTCGATCTTCAATTAACAGGCACGAGTCCAGCACTGCTTATTGTAAATAACGATCGCTTCGGTGCTATTGCAGCAGTAGCTTCAATCCTTGCGAAACATGAAATTAACATTAGTACAATGAGTGTTTCTCGTAAAGAAAAAGGAAGAAGAGCGCTTATGGTTATCGAAACAGATGAATTATTAGCAGATGAAGTGATTGAAGAAATAAACGCGCAACAAAATATTTGTCAAGTAACTATTATGGAATAATTGCAGGGGGGACACACCATGTTTCGGAACGCAGCGGAACTAGTGGCGCAAGCTAAAGAACAAAATGTAAAAATCGCAGAAATTATGATTCAATGTGAAATGAAAACAAGAAGTATTTCACGTGAAGAAGTAATTGCTGGTATGGAAAAGAACTTAGTCGTGATGGAGCAAGCAGTAGAACGTGGTATTCGCGGAGTGAAATCACCAACTGGTTTAACTGGCGGAGATGCTGTAAAAGTTCAGGCGTATATGAATAGCGGAAAAGGCTTATCTGGAGATACGATTTTGGACGCGGTGAGTAAAGCTGTTGCAACAAATGAAGTAAACGCAGCGATGGGAATTATTTGTGCAACACCAACAGCAGGGTCTGCTGGAACAGTGCCAGGTGTACTGTTTGCACTGCAAGAAAAATTACAGCCGACACGCGAAGAGATGATCGAATTTTTATTTACAGCAGGAGCTTTCGGTATGGTTGTTGCGAATAATGCTTGTATTTCCGGCGCGGCAGGAGGTTGCCAAGCTGAAGTAGGTTCAGCAAGTGGTATGGCAGCAGCAGCAGCAGTTGAGATGGCTGGTGGAACACAAGATCAAGCAGCTACAGCGATGGCGATTTCATTAAAGAATATGCTTGGTTTAGTATGTGATCCTGTTGCAGGGCTTGTAGAAGTACCTTGTGTAAAACGTAATGCAGCAGGAGCTGCGAATGCGATGATTTCAGCTGATTTAGCATTAGCTGGCGTAACGAGTACAATTCCATGTGATGAAGTGATTGAGGCGATGTTTAGAATCGGACAAACGATGCCAGTAGCACTTCGTGAAACAGCTGAAGGTGGACTTGCAGCAACACCAACTGGTCGCCGTCTGCAAGAAGAGATTTTTGGGAAGACTAATAACTAAACAATATATGTTAATAAAAAAATGGAGCTCAAGTAAAATTGAGCTCCATTTTTTATTTTTCTTTTGTTAGTTGTTCTAATGTTTTCCCAAGATTATGTGATCGTTGTGTAGCCTGTGTAATACAAGAAATAAGTGCTTGTTGAAATTTATGTTCTTGTAATACTTCAATGCCTGCTTCGGTCGTTCCGCCAGGAGAAGTAATTTCCTTTCGCAAAACAGAAGGGTGTTTTTCACTTGCTTTTAGCATTTCAGCAGCACCAATCATCGTCTGAAGAATAAGTGACTTTGCAACATCTTCTTTTAAACCAATTGTTTTTGCGGCTTCTTCCATCGCTTCCACTACGTAATAAATATAAGCAGGCCCACTTCCAGATAATGCAGTGACAGCATGCATATCTTCTTCCTCTACAACAGAGACGAGACCGATCGTTTCAAATAAAGCTATGGCAGTCTGAATATGTTCCGCTGTTGCATGTTTTGAAGGCGAGATAGCAGTAGCTGATTTTAAAATAGCTGCAGATGTATTTGGCATCGCACGAATAATCGGAACATCTTTTTGAAGTAGGTTTCTAATCGAGTGAGTAGAAACACCTGCTAATAAGGAAATAATAAGCAAGTTATTATGTATATCTTCTTTAAAAGGAGTAAGCGCTTCTGCAACATCCTTTGGTTTCATTGCTAGAAAAAGAATAGTTGTATCAGTAAGTAGCTCTTTTTTATTATGCGTACCTTTTACGCCATATTTTTTATGTAGCTCCTGCAATCTTGTCTCGTTAGAACGATTACTTACGGTAATTTGTTCGCCTTTCACAACATTTGCATGTAACAAGCCACCAATAATCGCTTCAGCAATAGAGCCTGCACCGAGAAAGGAAATGTTTTGAATAGACATGATGTTCCTCCTTTAAATTTGGTTAGAAATTCTTATAAATGTACATACATTCGTTTTTTTACAGGAAACACCTCTTTTTATCTGAAAATAATGACAAATATATATAGAAGTTGTAAACTGAAGAAGTATTCATTTTTGAACCGGAAAGAGACAGGGGGGCTAAGCATGACGGCGATTCACCGAATGGAGATTCCTGTGCCATTTGCAGTTGAAACTGTGAATGTGTTTTTAGTTGAGGGGGAGACATTAACATTAATTGATACAGGGACGAATACAGAAGAGGCAAGAAGTGCTTTAGAAAGGCAATTAGGTACATTAGGATATGCGATAGAAGATATTAAAACAGTAGTCATTACGCATCATCATGCGGATCATTGTGGGCTTTTAAATATATTTTCTGAGAAAACGAACATTATTGGACATCCTTGGAATGAGCCTTGGATCACGCAAAATCCAGAATTTTTAAAGTGGTATCATGAGTTTTTTAGAGAGACAGCTTTGCAATTTGGTGTTCCAGCGGCATTTTTGAAAGACGAGGCGTTATTGACGACGAAGACACTTAAATATTCTTGTAATAGATCGTTAACGCATACTGTGAGAGAGGGAGATCGTATTGATTCTTTACCTGGGTTTACAGTAATCGAAACACCAGGTCATGCTTCCACTCATATTTCATTATATAGAGAATCTGATGGAATATTAATTGGCGGGGATGCTCTCATTAGCCATATTTCTTCGAATCCCATATTAGAACCACCATATGAAGGACAAACAGAAAGGGCGCGCCCGTTATTACAATATAATCAAACATTAAAGCGTTTAAGTGAAATGAATATTTCGCGCATTTTATCAGGACATGGAGAAGATGTTCTAAATGTGAAACAACTTATTGAAACGAGATTACAAAAGCAAGAAACACGTGCGTTTAAAGTGCTTGAGTTATTAAAGGAAAAACCAATGACAGCATTTGAAGTATGTGTAAAACTATTTCCGGTATTATATAAGGAGCAATTGCCACTTACTATTTCAGAAACTGTTGGACAATTAGACTTTTTAGCATATAATCAACAAGTGATGATTGATGAATCTTCGCAACAATTGATTTATTATGCAAAGTAGGTGACAGCAATGACGGGACGTTTACAAAATAAAGTAATCGTCATTACAGGTGCTTCTAGTGGAATTGGAGAGCAAGTTGCAATGCAAGTTGCAGAGCAGGGGGCGACTCCAGTATTAATGGCTAGAACAGAAGAGAAATTAAAAGCGTTAGCAGAGAAAATTAAAGAAACTTATAATACGCCTTGCTATTATTATGTATTAGATGTAAGTGAAGAGATGGAAGTACAATCTGTTTTTTCAAAGGTATTACAAGAAGTGGGACGTATTGATATATTAGTAAACAATGCGGGATTTGGTATTTTTAAAACATTTGAAGATGCGTCAATGGATGAAGTGAAAGATATGTTCCAAGTAAATGTATTTGGATTAGTAGCTTGTATGAAAGCGGTACTACCCTATATGGTGAAAAGGAACGAAGGACATATTATTAATATTGCTTCACTTGCTGGGAAAATTGCAACTCCAAAATCGAGTGCGTATGCAGCGACGAAACATGCAGTATTAGGATTTACGAATAGTTTACGCATGGAGTTGTCTAGTACAAATATTTTCGTAACAGCGATTAATCCAGGTCCGATAGATACAAACTTTTTTGAAATAGCGGATCAATCCGGTACATATGTGAAAAATATGGGACGGTACATGTTAAAACCAACATATGTAGCAGAGCAGATCGTAAAATCGATGCAAACGAAAAAGCGTGAAGTAAACTTACCGAAGTGGATGGGCATTGGTCCGAAACTTTATGCACTATTCCCAGGTTTATTTGAGCGTGTTGCAGGTAAATCATTAAATAAAAAATAGGAGATTTCCATATGGAAATCTCCTATTTTTTATTTTCCAGTCACATAATCGTAAACGATATCCTCAACTGCCTCGTATACATCAATTTCAGTATTTGAATGAATTATCGTTTGAATATGTTTAATTAGCATTTCCTGATCCTCATTTGACATAGGATTACATTGATATTGTTGAAAACTTTTTATGATCATTTTCTCAATTAATTTTTCATTCATGTTTTTCCCTGCCTGTATGTACGTATGTATTGTTTTATTGTACTTGAAGTGAAATGAAAAAACTACTATACATTGTTTTTGTATAAAAATCCGGTTGTGTATATTGTTTTTCTAGTAAAATTAAGTTTTTTAAGTTTGTAAAATTTATAAATATTTAATTGACTCTATAAATATACAATATTATAATCATACTTAATTTAAAGAATCGATATGAGGAGGAGCATATGAAAGTCGTGATTATTGGAGCAACTGGGTATGGAGGTATTGAGTTAATTCGGTTATTAGAGCAACATCCATATTTTTCGATAGCATCTCTTCATTCTTTTTCGCAAGTTGGCGAGTCTATAACAAATGTATATCCGCATTTTCAAAATGTTCTTGTTCATACGTTACAAGAAATTAATGCGGAGGAAATAAAGAAGAAAGCGGAAATTGTATTTTTAGCAACCCCAGCAGGAGTATCAGCAGAGTTAACTCCAAAATTATTAGCAGTAGGTTTAAAAGTAATTGACCTATCTGGAGACTTTCGTATGAAAGATCCTTTCATATATGAACAGTGGTATAAAAGGGCAGCTGCAAAAGAAGAAGTTCTTAGTGAAGCTGTATATGGGTTAAGTGAATGGAAAAGGTCCGAGATTCAAAAGGCAAATTTAATTGCAAACCCAGGATGTTTTGCTACAGCCGCATTATTAGCGATATTGCCGTTAGTGCGTAGCGGCATGATTGAAGAAGATTCCATTATTATTGATGCGAAATCAGGAGTATCTGGAGCTGGCAAAACGCCAACAACAATGACTCACTTTCCTGAGTTATACGATAACTTGCACATTTATAAAGTAAATGAGCATCAACACGTTCCTGAGATTGAGCAAATGCTTGCAGAGTGGAATAGGAAAACGAAGCCAATCACGTTTAGTACACATTTAATACCGATATCACGGGGGATTATGGTTACCCTTTATGCGAAAGTAAAACGAGAAATGGAAATAGAAAAACTTCAAAAATTATATGAAGAAACGTATGAACAATCGGCTTTTATTCGAATTCGCACGCAAGGAGAGTTTCCAAGTCCGAAAGAAGTGAGGGGCTCAAATTATTGTGATATGGGGGTAGCTTACGATGAAAGAACAGGAAGAGTGACAGTCGTTTCTGTTATAGACAATATGATGAAAGGTGCGGCTGGGCAAGCGATTCAAAATGCAAACATAGTTGCGGGACTAGAAGAAACAACAGGCTTACAACATATGCCGCTTTATCTATAAGGGGGACATGATGATTAAAGTAGAATCTATAACAAAATTGGAAAATGGTTCAATTGTAACGCCAAAAGGCTTTTTGGCAATCGGTACTGCAAATGGTTTAAAAAAAGAACAAAGAGATTTAGGTGTGATCATTTGTGAAGTGCCAGCATCATGTGCCGCTGTCTATACAACGAATCAAATACAAGCAGCCCCGCTGCAAGTAACGAAAGACAGTATAGCAGCTGAGGGGAAATTACAAGCGATTATCGTCAATAGTGGAAATGCAAATGCTTGTACAGGAATGAAAGGCTTACAAGATGCCTACGAGATGCGTGCATTAGGGGCGGAACATTTTGGAGTGAAAGAAAATTACGTTGCAGTAGCTTCAACAGGTGTAATTGGTGTTCCTTTACCGATGGATATAATCCGAAAGGGAGTTGCAAATCTTATCCCGACGAAGGAAGTAAGTGAAGCTCATTCTTTTTCTGAAGCGATTTTAACGACGGATCTTATAACGAAAGAAACGTGCTATGAGATGATGATTGATGGGAAGAAAGTGGTGCTTGCTGGTGTTGCTAAAGGTTCAGGGATGATTCATCCGAATATGGCAACGATGCTGAGTTTTATTACGACAGACGCTCATATAGAGCATGATGTATTGCAAATAGCATTATCACAAATAACGAATCATACATTTAATCAAATTACGGTGGATGGAGATACTTCTACGAATGATATGGTCATCGTTATGGCAAGTGGATTATCAGAAACGAAACCAATCAATACGGAACATGCAGATTGGGAAACTTTCGTAGTTGCTTTACAGAAGGTATGTGAAGATTTAGCAAAAAAAATTGCACAAGATGGTGAAGGTGCTACGAAGTTAATAGAAGTAAATGTGCTAGGAGCTCGAACGAATGAAGAGGCAAAGAAAATTGCAAAGCAAATAGTCGGTTCGAGTCTTGTGAAAACAGCAATACATGGTGAAGACCCAAATTGGGGGCGAATTATTAGCAGTATGGGACAAAGTGAAGTAGCGATTAATCCAAATACAATTGATATTACTCTTCAATCTATCGCTGTGTTAAAAAATAGTGAACCTCAAATGTTTTCTGAAGAGGAAATGAAAAAGAAATTAAAAGAACATGAAATTATGATTGATGTGTATTTACATTTAGGAGAAGAAACCGGATCAGCTTGGGGCTGTGACTTAAGCTATGAATATGTGAAAATAAACGCTTGTTATCGTACATAAGGAGAGGGAAGATGAGCGATTATATTGTAGTGAAATGCGGCGGTAGTATGTTGGATCAATTAAATGATGTGTTTTTTGATTGTATAAAGAAATTGCAACAGAAGTATAAAGTAGTGATTGTCCATGGTGGCGGCCCAGAAATTGATGCGCAATTAAAAGATTGTAACATCAAAGTAGAAAAAAGAGATGGGTTACGAGTAACACCAAAAGAAGTTATGGATATTGTTCAAATGGTGCTATGCGGAAGTACGAATAAAAAATTTGTAATGAAGTTGCAAAGGCATAATTTACTTGCGGTAGGTTGTTCAGGGTGTGACGGCAATTTACTTCAAGTTCAACCTGTCAGTGAAGAAATAGGATATGTGGGAGAAGTAAGTTATGTCGAAACAGCCTTACTAAAAGGATTGATAAATTTGAATTATATTCCTGTCATTGCTCCAATCGGGATAAATGATAATGAGATTTATAACATAAATGCGGATAACGCTGCAGCTGGAATTGCGTCCGCGTTATCCGCAAAAGAACTCATTTTTATTACGGATGTAGATGGGATATTACATGAAGGAAAATTAGTAAAGAAAACGGATGAATTTGAAATTGTTACTTTAATAGAAAAAGGAGTTATTACAGGCGGGATGATTCCGAAAGTACAGGCGGCACTAGCGTCATTAAAAATGGGAGTGCAAAAGATAAGTATTGTGAACGGTACAAAAGATTTTGCTGAAGTTACGGGAGAGTGTATCGGAACGACGGTAACGAAAGGGGTAAGTATCGTATGACAAGTCATCTTTTTCAAACATATGGGAGAAGAAACATTGAGTTTGTAAAGGGAAGTGGAACGAAAGTTATTGATAAAAATGGTAAGCAATATTTAGATTTTACATCAGGAATTGGCGTATGTAATTTAGGGCATTGTCACCCTACTGTTATGAAAGCTGTACAAGAGCAACTTCATGATATATGGCATATATCTAACCTGTTTACAAACAGCTTACAAGAAGAAGTAGCGTCATTATTAACAGAAAATACAGCGTTAGATTCTGTTTTTTTCTGTAATAGCGGGGCAGAGGCGAATGAGGCTGCTTTGAAGCTGGCTCGTAAGTATACTGGAAAATCTCTCGTCGTAACATGCCAGGAGTCTTTTCACGGTAGAACATTCGCAACGATGAGTGCGACGGGGCAAAATAAAGTGAAAGAAGGATTTGGTCCACTCCTTCCGTCTTTTTTACATATCCCTTTTAACGACGTGAAGGTGTTAGAGGAAGTAATGAATGAAGAAGTAGCGGCGGTAATGGTAGAAGTTGTTCAAGGAGAGGGAGGAGTCATACCTGCTAATCTATCTTTTTTGGAAGAGATTGAAACATTATGTAATAAGTTCGGCTCCTTATTTATTATAGACGAAGTACAAACGGGGATAGGAAGAACAGGAACACTATTTGCTTACGAACAAATGGGAATAAAACCTGATATCGTTACCGTTGCAAAGGCACTAGGAAATGGTATTCCTGTTGGAGCGATGATCGGCCGTAAGGAACTCGGAACGTCGTTCACTGCAGGAACACACGGTTCAACGTTTGGCGGGAATTATATTGCAATGGCTGCAGCGAAAGAAGTATTGCAAGTAAGTAAGAATCCATCATTTTTAAAAGAGGTAAAGGAAAAGGGGGAGTACGTATTAGAGAAGTTGCGAGAGGAATTACGACATGTTGAATGTATTCAAAATATACGTGGTAAGGGACTTATGATTGGGATTGAGTGTAAGCATGAAGTTGCAAGTTTTATAGAAAAACTAGAGGAAGAAGGGCTTCTCGTATTACAAGCAGGGCCTAATGTGATAAGACTATTACCACCACTTATTGTAACGAATGAAGAGTTAGAACAGGCAGTATATATGATAAAAAAAGTAGTTTGTACAAAAAACGTATCAATCATATAAGGGGGAAATTCCATGTCAACTGTACAAGTACCGAAATTAAATACGAAAGATCTGTTAACATTAGAAGAACTGACGCAAGAAGAAATCATTTCTTTAATTGAGTTCGCTATATATTTAAAAAAGAATAAGCAAGAGCCTTTATTACAAGGAAAAATATTAGGACTTATCTTTGATAAACATTCAACTCGTACTCGCGTATCTTTTGAAGCAGGAATGGTACAGCTCGGAGGACATGGCATGTTTTTAAGTGGGAAAGAGATGCAAATTGGAAGAGGGGAGAGCGTTTCAGATACTGCGAAAGTATTATCTCATTATATTGACGGGATCATGATACGTACATTCTCACATGCCGATGTAGAAGAGCTTGCAAAAGAATCGAGCATTCCTGTTATTAATGGATTAACGGACGATCACCATCCTTGTCAAGCGTTGGCAGATTTAATGACAATATATGAAGAAGTAAATACATTTAAAGGAATAAAATTGGCTTATGTAGGTGACGGGAATAACGTATGTCATTCATTGTTGTTAGCGAGTGCGAAAGTTGGAATGAATATGACTGTTGCAACGCCTGTAGGGTATGAACCGAATGAGAAAATTGTAAAAAAAGCGTTAGCGATTGCTGAAGAAACAGGAGCTGAAATTGAAATTTTGCATAACGCTGAATTAGCAGTGAGTAAAGCAGATTTCATTTATACTGACGTTTGGATGAGCATGGGGCAAGAGGGAGAAGAAGAGAAATATACTTTATTTCAACCGTACCAAATTAATACCGAACTTGTTATGCATGCAAAGCAAACGTATCGTTTCTTACATTGTTTACCTGCCCATCGTGAAGAGGAAGTAACAGGAGAAATTATAGATGGACCGCAGTCTATCGTATTTGAGCAAGCGGGTAATCGATTGCATGCGCAAAAAGCATTATTAGTAAGTTTATTTAAAAATGTAGAAGAGCTTTCCTAAATGATGTGCACCCCAATTGTTAAGCACGAATAACAATTGGAGGTGTGCTTTTTAGATTGAAATGTCGTATGTATATTTGGTTAACCATCTCTAAATCATTTATAATAAAAAGAGTAAACTAAATTTGTTTTTCATATCATGTAGGGACATACTAGATAGAAAAAATATAGTTAAAGAGATGATGAATTTGAAAACAACTAAGAAAACATATTCCTTTTTTCAGCGGATGTGGAGAATATTAAAGTTTCAATATTATAAGTTGCTTCGGTCGCCAGAAGGAGCGAAGAAAGTATCATTAGGCTTTGCGATTGGTTTTGGTTTAGAGATGTTGGTCATATATACGGCATCGCTCGTATATATAATATTTTATCCGATTGTTCGAATAGTAAAGGGATCTTTTCCTGCTGCGGTTATTGGCAATATTATTGGAAAAATATCGTTTCTACCGGTATTTTTATTTCCGTTTGCTTATGCACTAGGAAAAATGATATATCCATTTCATGTGCAAAAAATACATCATGAACCATTTACGATATCTGATTTGTTTTCGAGTCATATTTTTACGATATTAAAGGGTTTATTGCAGAGTGAAGTGTATGTATTAATTGGAATGACGATTTTAGGAGTTGTGTTTGGTGTAGTTTCATATTTCGTTGTGCATTATTTATATGAAAAGAACCGTAAGTTACGTTTAAAGAACAGAAAGAAACGAGTGAGAGAACCACTCGTGCAAATATAAAGAGTGTCACATTCATTTTCTCCTTTGAATATGTTTAAGAAAAAGGGGGAGAGAATGAATGTATTATTATTACGTACCTCAAGTATACCCATATGTAAATTATTATCCGGTTTATGATGTGAGTAGACAATACGAATTATATCGACAACAACAATTACAGCAATTACCACAAATACCACAACAACAGCCTACGCAAGAACAGAAACCATATTTAACGACATGGCCATATTCAAATGTGTACTATGGTAATTATTACGAATCATAAAGCTGCTTCTATGTAGAAGCAGCTTTATGCGTTTGTTTTCAAAATTAAATTTTGAATGGTTTGAAGAGAGTGAATGAGCTTTTCGCGCTCTTCCTCAGATAATGTTTGGAAATTTTCTTTTAATTTGTCTAAAATGAATTGTTGATACTGATTTACTAACAATTTCCCTTCAACTGTTAGGGAAATTAAAATGACCCGTCGATCTTTTTCGCTATAATGACGCTCTATTAGTTCTTCTTGAATCAGTTTGTTTAATAGAGGTGTCATGTTAGGCCGTGAAATCGCTAGCCGCTTGCCGATTTCGGAAACTGCTAATGTGCCATTTTCATGCAGAAGCAGCAATACTTGTGTATGTGATGGCGGCATATGTCTTTGAGAAGAAAATTCTCCAGGAAGCATAAATTTGCGATAAAAAAGAGGCACTAGCGAAAGAAGATGATCAACAATACGTTCCCACTCGCGTGATTCCATATAAAGGCCCCCTTCCACTATCATTGTAACAAAAAAGACATGTTATAAAAATAGAATTGTTTCATGGAAATTTTAATATTTGTAGGCCAATACTTTTTTTGTAAATGAATCGGCAATAATTGCGTAGCCATCATCATTTGGGTGCACTTGGTCAAAGAGTAAATCTTTTTTATCATTTGATATTAATTTACGAATTGGTAAAACGATAGATGGTTGATTTGCTTTTGAAATGGAATAAACGGATTCATTCCATCCATCTAAAAACATATCTGCATAACTGGCGATGGAGTCATCGAGTTGTAACGGATTATAGAGTTCTGAGAGAATGAGTAAAGCGTTCGGATTTTGATCTCGAACTGTCTTTACGATATTTTTTATATCCGCTTCAAAATGAGCTTTTTCTTTATTTAACATTTTAATACCATCTATAACACCGACATCACGATTTAAACGGAATAAATTATTTCCTCCAATATTAATTGTAATGATATTTGCCGCTCTAATTTTTTGCTTTACATCTTCTGATTGCACTTTTTTAGCGAGACGATCTGTTGTAAGACCGTTTATCCCAAGGTTTTCTACTGTAATTGGCTTATGAATTTGTGCTTCTATTTGTCTAGAAGCTAATTCAGCAAATCCCCCTTGTGTCGATCCATATCCTTTGGCGAGTGAATCACCTAGTACGAGATGATAAAAGGAATCGTTTGTTTGCTTATCAATCCAACTTGGAGTAGATATTTTTTCTGTGTTTTCTTCGGGTTCATTTTGTTTTGTCTCATCGTTCTTTTCAAAATAAGAATAAGAAATGATTAGAAGGAGGAGACAAACAATTGTTAAGATGACTTTTTTCATATATTCATCCTCCTTGTAATTGGTAATTGTATCATATTCAGCAGTATTAACAATGTAAGGGCATATTATATATTTATGAAAAGTTTACAACAAATTTACAGAAAATTTGTAGAAGTATGTCAAAAAATATTGACGATATGAAAGTACATTATATATGATAATGTCAGATAAGGTGAAATTTTAATGAGTAGGGCTTTATTTCCCACTAATTAAAATTTCACTAATCGGGCGTTTAAGGGGACTACTCATTAGCGCAGGATGAAATGAAAATCTTGTCTCTAATAGAAGAAAAAAGGTATGTGGTTAGAGGGAAATAGAGGTTTATTTCATTATTTTTGGTAATTGTATAAGGGGGATTTTTTGTGAAAAAGTCAAAAAAAATGCTAGCTGGAGCAACTCTTGCGATTGGTGTAATGGCACCACAGGTGTTGTCAATAACAGCTCATGCGGATGAGAATACTGGGGAGAGTACAGTTAAGTTACGAATTCTAGAAACATCAGATATTCACGTTAACTTAATGAATTATGATTATTATCAAACGAAAACAGATAATAAAGTAGGTCTCGTGCAAACGGCAACACTTGTTAATAAAGCACGTGAAGAAGCGAAGAACTCTGTCCTATTTGATGATGGGGATGCATTGCAAGGGACACCACTTGGAGATTATGTAGCGAATAAAATAAATGATCCGAAGAAGCCTGTGGATCCTAGTTATACACATCCATTATATCGTTTAATGAATTTAATGAAGTATGACGTCATCTCTCTTGGGAATCATGAATTTAACTACGGTTTAGACTATTTAAACAAAGTAATTAGTAAAACAGAGTTCCCAGTTATTAACTCCAACGTCTATAAAGATGATAAAGATACTAATGAAGAGAACGACCAAAATTACTTTAAACCATATCATGTTTTTGAAAAAGAAGTAGAAGATGAATCAGGACAAAAACAAAAAGTGAAAATTGGCGTAATGGGATTTGTTCCACCTCAAGTTATGAACTGGGATAAAGCAAATTTAGAAGGAAAAGTGAAAGCGAAAGATATAGTTGAAACAGCGAAGAAAATGGTGCCAAAAATGAAAGCAGAAGGTGCAGATGTTATCGTTGCACTAGCGCATTCGGGCGTTGATAAGAGTGGGTACAACGTTGGCATGGAAAACGCTTCGTATTATTTAACAGAAGTTCCTGGTGTAGATGCAGTATTAATGGGACATGCACATACTGAAGTGAAGGATGTATTTAATGGTGTTCCAGTTGTAATGCCTGGTGTCTTTGGAAGTAACTTAGGTATTATTGATATGCAATTGAAAAAGGTAAACGGAAAATGGGAAATACAAAAAGAGCAATCGAAGCCGCAACTTCGTCCGATTGCTGATAGTAAAGGGAACCCATTAGTACAATCTGATCAAGAATTAGTTAATGAAATTAAAGATGATCATCAAGCGACAATTGATTATGTGAATACACCTGTAGGTAAAACGAAAGCACCAATTAATAGTTATTTTTCATTAGTACAAGATGATCCTTCCGTACAAATTGTGACAAATGCGCAAAAGTGGTATGTAGAGCAAGAACTTAAAAAACCAGAGTACGAAAAGATTAAAGATATTCCGGTTTTATCTGCAGGTGCACCATTTAAAGCAGGTGGCCGAAACGGTGCTGCATATTATACTGATATTCCAGCTGGAACGTTAGCAATTAAAAACGTTGCAGATTTATATGTATATCCGAATACGTTATATGCTGTAAAAGTAAACGGAGCGCAAGTGAAAGAATGGCTTGAAATGTCGGCAGGTCAGTTTAATCAAATTAATCCTAAACCAAAAGAAAAAATTGAACAGCAATTGGTGAATACAGGATATCCTACATATAACTTTGATATTATAGATGGTTTAAAATATGAAATTGATGTAACACAACCGGCGAAATACGATAAAGATGGAAAAGTTGTAAATGCAAATACGAATCGTATTGTAAATATGACATATGAAGGTAAGCCAGTAGCTGATGATCAAGAGTTTATCGTTGCTACAAATAATTATCGCGGTAGCAGTAAAACGTTCCCTGGTGTAAGTGAAGGAGAAGTTATTTACCAATCGCAAGATGAAACACGTCAAATCATAGTGAAATATATGCAAGAAACACCGGCTATTAATCCGACAGCCGATCAAAATTGGACATTTAAACCGATTGTTGCAGATAAATTAATTACAACATTTGATTCTTCACCAAAAGCAAAAGAGTATATAAAGAAAGATGGAAAGATATCATATGTTGGACCATCTGAAAATGAATTTGCTAAATATGCAATTGATATAACGAAGAAGAACGATGATGATAAGGAAACTGGTGGAGAGAATCCAACGACACCGCCAACAGGTGAAGGTAATAATGGAGGAAATCCAACGACACCACCAACAGGTGAAGGGAATAATGGAGGAAATCCAACGACACCACCAACAGATGAAGGTAGTAATGGAGAAAATCCAACGACACCACCAACAAATGAAGCAAATAATGCAGGATCTGGACAAACTACAACGGATAATCAAAACTCAAAAGAAACAACAACTGTAAGTGAAAATAAAGAAGACCGTGATTTACCGAAAACGGGTACAAGTGTTGCTTCTACAATTGGAGCAGGCTTGGCGTTTGTTGGAGCGGGATTACTTCTGTTATTTAGAAGAAAGAAAGCAAATAGATAGTCGAGAAATATAAAAAAGGATTACCGATTCAGGTAATCCTTTTTAGTATATTATGAAATTGTTACTGCTTTTTCTTTCTTCCATGAAAGACCAAATCCAGTGAAACCAACAATAATTGTTAAGACTGGGCAAGCTAAACAGAAAATTGCGAATGGAAGGTAATCGAATGTCGGAACGCCAAGGACGTTTGACAAGAATACACCACTTACTCCCCATGGTACGAGCGGGTTAATAACTGTACCTGCATCTTCTAATACACGTGATAAATTACGACGTTCTAAACCGACTTCATCGTATTTATTAGCAAATGCTTGTCCTGTTAAAACGATTGATAAGTACTGCTCACCAAGTAAGAAGTTTACACCAATTGCAGTTGAAGCCGTAGAAATAATTAAACGTGTGCTATTTTTTACGAAGCTAGAGATGATATTCATGAGCTGCGTAATAATACCCATTCCTTGTAATAATCCTCCCATACAAAGAGCCAGGAAAATAAGTGCAATCGACATCATCATACTTTGTAGACCACCGCGAGATAGTAAGCTATCAATGTCTTTAATACCAGTTTTAGAAACGTATCCGTCTTGCATAATTTTCATTAAATCAGCTAAAGAAGTGCTAGGTTTAAAAATAAAGAGAATAATAATTCCTACCACAATTCCTGCAAGTAATGTTGGAACTGCTGGAACTTTTTTAAATGCGAATAGGAACAGTAATAAAATTGGAATTAGTGTAACGATAGAAATCGTTGTATTTTTCTCTAAAGTGCTAATAAAGTTTGTGAAGTCAACGTCTCCGCTAGTACCGCCTCCTAAAATGAAAAATGCGATAAAAGCAATAATGAAAGCTGGAACTGTTGTCCAAAGCATGTTACGAATATGCTCAAATAAATCTACACCTGTTACAGCAGGAGCTAAGTTTGTTGTATCAGATAAAGGAGACATTTTATCTCCAAAGAATGCACCAGAAATAATTGCACCAGCGATTAGAGCTGGATCGTATCCGAGAGCACTACCCATACCCATAAAGGCAAGTCCTACAGTTGCGGCAGTTGTAAAGGCACTACCGATACTTGTTCCAACAATTGCACAAACAACAAAAACAGTTGGAACGAAAATCTTTGGAGATACAAGCTGGAAGCCGTATACCATTAAAGTTGGAATTGTTCCAGCAGCGATCCAAACACTAATTAATACGCCTACAAGCAAGAAAATAAAAATAGATGGAATACCAGCTGAAATACTACTGATCATCCCTTTTTCCATAGTAGACCAAGAGATTTTTTTCATAAATCCAAATGCTAATAAAAGAACGATACCAAATAAAATTGGGATGTGTGGTGAAACTTCTAATTGAATAACACTAAAGCCAATACAGAAAAAAATAAATAATGTTAAAAGAACAGATTCGATTTTTGAAACCATTGTTTTCCCCTCCTAAGTAATTTAAAATAGCTCTTTTTTATATAAAATTCGCCAATATTGTGTATTTCCTTCTAAAATTTAGAATTTTGTGACAAATTATCGGTAATTGTTGGTCCTTCAATATGATACGGAAATGATTGGATAAAAAAACGTCCCTGCATATAATTATGCAGGGACGAAGATATCGCGGTACCACCCTAGCTTGTGAAATGAATGTATCACAAAATAAAGGGTCGTATGATATGCGCTAATAAAATAAAAACGCCCCTGCAATATATGCAGGGACGAAAAATTCGCGGTACCACCCTAAATTGTGAAACAGTTTCGTTTCACCACTCTTTAGATATAACGGTCTATAACCGTCTTTCACTACTCCTTACGTTTCGCAAAAGAAGCTCCAGGGGGTAATTCATAATTCGCTCTGTACTGGTTCGCACCGACCACCAGCTCTCTGAAATCAGAAATCGAAATACTACTAAATCCTATCAATGCCGATTCATATGATGTTAGTTAAATTTTTATCACATTTTCATCTTATATGTCAATAAAAATGTTCAATATTTTTTTAGGGAAATAAAGGTTAAATGTTTTTAATGTTCTAAATTTGTACGTTATAATGAATTTGAAAGGGGAGGAAAGAGTGAAGAAAAAAATAATTCTTTTTACCACCTTACTAGTCATTGGCGGAAGTGCTGGAATTTACACAGCTTTTGCAGCTGAATCAGAGCAGGCGAAACAAAAGCAAATACAGCAGTCAGAAGTGAAGAAAGCGAAAGAAACGGAAGCGAAGAAGTCGATGGAAAAAGCAGCTGAGAAACTAGGAGTTTCTACTGAAGGGAAAACAAAAGAAGAGGTTACGAAAGAAGTAAATACTACAAGATTTGAGAAGCGCCATGATTTATTAATTGAACATGCAAAACAACTTGGAATTGATACAGAAGGAAAAAAAGATGAAGAGATTATTTTAGAAATTGGAAAGGTACAACACGGAAAGTAGAACAACTTATCGTATGATAAGTTGTTCTTTTTTAAGAACTATTTGATTTAAAAATAATTGACAGTCATTTAAATTTAATGTTAACTTTATTTATAAAATAGTTAACATTAGGGGTGACAATTGTGACTGTTAATAGTAATACGACTGAAAAATCGTCTTATACATATGAAGAATTATCGGAGAAAAATAAAGCTTATGTATGGCATCCGTTTACACAAATGAAAGATTATTTAGAAGAAGACCCTGTCATTATTGAACGTGGAGAGGGAAGAAAGCTATACGATGTAAATGGAAATGAATATTGGGATGGTGTTTCATCTATTTGGTTAAATGTTCACGGACATCAAGTACCAGAATTAGATGAAGCAATTCGTGAGCAATTAAATAAAATTGCCCATTCTACTATGTTAGGACTTGCTAACGTTCCATCTATTTTATTAGCAGAAAAAATAATTGAAGTTGTGCCAGAAGGTTTGAAGAAAGTATTTTATTCAGACTCCGGTTCTAGCGCCGTTGAAATTGCAATTAAGATGGCCTTTCAATATTGGCAGCATAAAGGAAAACCGAAGAAACAAAGATTTGTTACATTAAAAGAAGCTTATCACGGTGATACAATTGGAGCTGTTTCAGTAGGAGCGATAGACTTGTTTCACCAAGTGTATAGTTCACTTTTATTTGAGGCAATTAAAATGCCGTATCCATATACATATCGTTCTCCTTATGGAAATAATAAGGAGGAAATTGTGAAAAAACATTTAGAAGAAATGGAAGAGCTGCTGAAAGAAAAGCATGAAGAAATTGCGGCGATTATTGTAGAGCCTTTAATGCAAGGTGCTGGCGGTATGATTACAATGCCAAAAGGATACTTAAGAGGGCTCCGTAATTTATGTACAAAATATAATGTTTTATTTATTACAGATGAGGTAGCGACTGGATTTGGGCGTACGGGGAAAATGTTTGCATGTGAACATGAAAATGTAACGCCGGACATTTTAACAGCCGGAAAAGGTTTAACAGGTGGATATTTACCAGTTGCAATCACCGTAACGACAGATGAAATTTATAATGCCTTTTTAGGAGACTATGAAGAACAAAAAACATTTTTCCACGGTCATAGTTATACAGGGAATCCGTTAGGGTGTGCGGTAGCCATTGCGAATCTAGAGCTATACGAGAAAACAAATTTAATAGAAGAAGTGGCAAGTAAGACAGAATATGTAGCGATGCAATTAGAATCGCTCTTTGCGTATAAACATGTAGGCGATATTCGTCAGTGCGGGTTAATGGTTGGAATTGAACTTGTGAAGAATAAAGAAACGAAAGAAGCGTTTGAATGGACAGAGAGAGTCGGTGTTCAAGTATGTAAACGTTCAAGAGAGCTGGGCATGATTTTGCGACCACTCGGTAATACGATTGTATTTATGCCTCCTCTTGCTTCTACAATTGATGAGATTGATGATATGTTACGTATTTTGTATAAAGCAATCTCGGATGTTACGGAGGGAGAATAATGGGCGGTTTTTTTGTTACAGCAACGGATACTGAAGTGGGGAAAACTGTAGTTGCGGGTGCATTAGCAGGTGTATTTAGAGAATTGGGATATAACATCGGGGTATATAAACCGTTGCAAAGTGGACATGTTGCATCAAATCCAGAGGGAGATGCAGCAAGGTTAAAAGCATTATCGGGTGTACCAACAAAAGAAGATGAAATTTGCCCTTATTCTATTGAAGAACCTCTTGCTCCGAGACTTGCCATGAAAAGAGCTGGAAGAGTAGTACATTTAAAAGACATTATGGATCATTATAATGAACTATTGAAAGAGTTTAATAGCCTATTTGTAGAAGGGGCAGGTGGACTGGCTGTTCCATATACAGAAGACGCTTTAGTAATTGATTTCGCAAAGGAATTACAGCTTCCTCTTATTATAGTCGCACGCCCTACATTAGGAACAGTAAATCATACAGTTTTAACGATTGCTTATGCAAAGGCACAGGGCTTAACAGTAGCAGGTGTAATTTTATCCGGCTGCAAAGAATGTGAAATGGAAAGAGTACAAGAAAATAAAGAAATGATTGAAGAGCTAAGTGGGGTACCGGTTTTAGGTTTATTACCATTCTTTGAAGGGGCGTTTACAAAAGAAGAAGTCTTGGAATCTGCAAAAGAGTATATAATGATTTCAAAATTAGAGGAGTTCATCCGAAATGAATCAAACGTGGCGCACACATCTTCAATCTAAATTGCAACAATTAAATAAGCAAGGGCAGTATCGCAATTTGCATGTAACAGAACAAGCAGAAGAGACATGGCTTATTCGAGATGAAAAAAGGATGCTAAATTTAGCGTCAAATAATTATTTAGGGTTAGCTGGAGATGAGAGGTTAAAAGAAGCTGCTATTGCATGCACAAGAAAATATGGAACTGGAGCGACAGCATCAAGGCTCGTTGTAGGAAATTATTCACTGTATGAAGAGGTTGAGAGAAGTATATGCGATTGGAAAGGCACTGAAAAAGCCTTAGTTGTAAATAGTGGATATACCGCAAATGTTGGAGTCATTTCTTCATTAGCCTGTCGTCACGATATTGTGTTTAGTGACAAATTAAATCACGCAAGCATCGTTGATGGGATTATATTAAGCGGAGCAGAGCATAAAAGGTATCGTCATAATGATTTAGATCATTTAGAGAAGCTGTTGCAAGTAGCACCGCCCAAAAAGAAGAAATTAATCGTAACGGATACTGTTTTTAGTATGGATGGTGATACTGCGTATTTGAGAGAGTTAGTGGAGCTGAAAGAGAAATACGGGGCAATCATTATAGTCGATGAAGCACATGCGAGTGGAATATATGGAAGTGATGGAGCAGGGTTGTCTCATATAGAAAAAGATATTGCTCAAAAAATTGATATACATATGGGGACGTTTAGCAAAGCTCTAGGGTGTTATGGTGCGTATTTGACAGGTGATGCAATGTATATAGAGTATTTACAAAATATGATGAGAAGCTTTATTTTTACAACAGCTTTACCACCAGGAACGTTAGGAGCAGTGCAAAAAGCAATTGAAATTGTGAAAGAAGATAATGAGAGAAGAGAGAGACTTATTGAGAATGGAGCATATTTTAGGACACATTTACAAGAAGCTAGTTTTGATATTGGGAATAGCTCAACTCATATTGTACCGATTGTAGTCGGTTCAAATGAAGCAGCTTTACGGTTTAGTAGAAGGCTGCAAGAGGTAGGTATTGCAGCAATTGCAATTCGTCCACCAACGGTTCCAGTTAATAGTTCACGGGTCCGTTTTGCAGTTACGTCCCAACATACAATAGCTGATTTGAAATGGGCTATTCAGCATATTATACGCATTGGTAAAGAAGAGGGGTTTTTCGTATGAAAGAGCTAAAGGTTATTTTTATTCCTGGATGGGGAATGGAAGAAGGTGTTTGGACTTTAGTTCTGCCGTATTTTAAAGGATATTCTGTTCAATGTATCAATTGGCGTAATGTGAAAGAACAAAGTGAATTTGCGGGGCGAATAATAGATGTAGCAAAAGATGAAAATGTAATTTTAGTTGGATGGTCACTAGGAGCGTTAGCAGCAGTTCAAGCTCATAAAAAGGTTAAGGCAAAAGGTATCGTACTAATTGGTGGTACTGCCAAATTTACAAATATGAGCGATTATACGAGTGGATGGAATACTCTGCATGTAGAACGGCTGAAAAAGAATTTAGCGAGAAAGAAAGAAGATACGCTCAAGCGGTTTTATGAAAATATGTTTACAAAAGATGAGCTGAAAGAGAATAAAAGGTTTGAAAATATGATAAAACGCTTTAAAGGTGACTCTATTCAGTCTTTGCAATTAGGTTTGGAGTATTTAATAGAAGCAGATATGAGAGAAGAACTGAAAGAAATTAAAGTCCCTATACTACTTATTCACGGAGAGCAGGATGTAATTTGTCCATTGTCTGCAGCGCGTAGTATGGCTGAGAATGAGACTGCCACGCTCAAGGTAGTAAGTGAGGCTGGACATGCATTATGCGTAACGAATTTCGAATATTGCGGAAATGAGATAATTCAATTTGTAGAGGGGATACGACATGATCAACAAAACGTTACTTCAAAAACGGTTTAACGCGGCATCTGTATCCTACGATCAATATGCAAATGTACAAAAAAAGATGGCACATTCATTACTTTCTACATTGAATCGGCGATATAGTGCAAATTCATCGATACGTATTTTAGAACTTGGATGCGGAACAGGATATGTTACAGAGCAATTATCAAACTTATTTCCGAAAGCACATATTACAGCCATTGATTTTGCTGAAAGTATGATTGCAGTTGCGAAAACTAGACAAAATGTGAAAAATGTAACGTTTTACTGTGAGGATATCGAAAGATTACGACTAGAAGAAACATATGATGTTATTATTTCAAATGCCACATTTCAATGGCTAAATGATTTAAAACGAGTGATAAGAAATTTATTTCATTATTTGTCTATAGATGGGATATTACTCTTTTCAACGTTTGGACAGGAAACATTTCAAGAATTGCATGCTTCGTTCCAGCGGGCGAAAGAAGAAAAAAATATACAAAATGAAACATCGATTGGGCAACGTTTTTATTCGAAAAATCAGTTGCGCCACATGTGTGAAATAGAAACAGGGGATGTGCATGTTTCTGAAACATGTTACATAGAGAGATTTACAGAAGTTAGGGAGTTTCTACACTCTATTCGAAAAGTAGGAGCGACCAATAGTAATGAAGAATCATATTGTCAAAGTCCCTCACTCTTTCGTGCGATGCTTCGCATATACGAAAGAGACTTCACGGAAAATGAAGGGATAATGGCGACGTATCACGCTTTATTTATGCATATAACAAAAGAGGGGAAGAGATGAAATGAAACAAGTACAAACAAAAAGGGATTGGAAAAAACTTGCACATGACGTAGTAGAAGAGAAAATGATTACGAAAGAGGATGCAATTACAATATTAGAAGCTGATGATACAGAAGTGTTAGAAATTATGAATGCAGCTTACATCATTCGCCATCATCACTTTGGTAAGAAAGTAAAATTGAATATGATTATTAATACGAAATCTGGATTATGTCCTGAAGATTGCGGATATTGTTCACAGTCTATTATTTCAGAGGCGCCGATTGATAAATATGCATGGCTAACGCAGGAAAAGATTGTAGAAGGAGCACACGAAGCAATTCGCCGTAAAGCGGGTACATATTGTATTGTAGCATCTGGTCGTCGCCCGACGGATAAAGAGGTGAATCACGTAATTGGAGCAGTTAAGGAGATTCGTGAAACGACAGATTTGAAGATTTGTTGTTGTTTAGGTTTCTTAAACGAAGATCAAGCAGGACGTTTAGCAGAAGCGGGTGTACATCGTTATAACCACAACTTAAATACACATGCAAATAATTACGAAAGTATTTGCTCCACTCATACGTATGACGATCGTGTTGATACAGTTCAAAAAGCGAAACAAGCAGGCATTTCACCATGCTCTGGGGCAATTTTTGGAATGGGGGAGACAATAGAAGAACGTGCTGAAATTGCATTTGAATTACAACGTATAGATGCAGATTCAATTCCATGTAATTTCCTTGTTGCTGTAAAGGGTACGCCGCTTGAAGGACAAAAAGAATTAACGCCGATAGAATGTTTAAAAGTACTGGCGATGATGCGTTTTGTAAACCCAACGAAAGAAATTCGTATTTCAGGAGGACGTGAAATCAATTTACGCTCTGTGCAGCCAATCGGTTTATTTGCAGCAAATTCTATTTTTGTTGGAGATTACTTAACGACAGCTGGACAAGAACCGACTGCAGACTGGGGTATGATTGAAGATTTAGGGTTTGAGATTGAAGAATGTGCATTATAAGATAGATAAAAAGCAAACTTGTAAAAGAGTTTGCTTTTTTTGTAAATAAAATGTAATAAATAGTTGTGAAAGCTTGATACTATTGGTTTTTGAGCGAAAAAAAGAATTTTGGTGGACGAATTTTCCAGGCCCCAATTGTACATAGTAAATATGTAATTTATATTGGGTTGGAGGATTTTACATGCACAAATATATATTAGCGATTATGACTTGTCTAATTTTACTAAAAGCAATAAGTGCTGATCCAGTTAAGGCTGCCGAAAATCCTGAACAAAAAGAAATGCAACAACGAATTGAACAACATTTTCGAACGAAAGCTGAACATTTTGGATTGAAAACAGAAGGGAAAGATTTAAAGGAAGTGCGAAAAGAAATTACTATTATAGAAGAAGCGAAGAAAAGAGAGAATGTATGGAGAACAGCACAAACGCTTCGTATACAAACAGAAGGAAAAACAATGGATGAATTAATAAAAGATGTACGGAAAAAAGTGAAAAAATAAAAAAGAGGCCGCAGCCTCTTTTTTATTTTTTATGCCCATTGTTTTGATAAATGAGCCATTTCAATCGCAGCAACGGCGGATTCATAGCCTTTATTACCTGCTTTCGTGCCCGCGCGTTCAATCGCTTGCTCGATCGTTTCAGTCGTTAATACACCGAAAATAACTGGGATGTCTGTTTGTAGTGATAAAGATGCAACTCCTTTTGCTACTTCATTACAAACGTAATCGTAATGTGTTGTAGCACCACGAATGACAGTACCTAACGTAATTACAGCATCATACTTTCCGCTATTAGCCATCTTTTTAGCGATTAAAGGAATTTCGAATGCGCCAGGAACCCAAGCAACATCGATATCAGTTTCTTCTATACCGTGACGCTTTAATCCATCTAAAGCTCCGCCGAGTAACTTACTTGTAATAAATTCATTAAAACGTCCAACAACAACCCCAACTTTTAATCCTGTACCAACTAAATGACCTTCGAATACCATAATAAATCTCTCCCTTAATTATAAGTTTAGTAAATGTCCTAATTTGTTTACTTTTGTTTGTAAATACGTTTTATTCTCTTCTTTTGTTGGCATTTGCAATGGTACACGCTCGATTACTTCTAAATCGTAACCTTGTAAGCCAGCAATTTTTCGTGGATTATTCGTTAATAATCGTAAATGTTGTAAACCTAAATCTTTTAAAATTTGAGCGCCAATACCGTAATCACGCAAATCAGCTGGGAACCCAAGTTTTTCGTTTGCTTCTACAGTATCGAATCCTTCTTCTTGTAACTTATAAGCGCGAAGCTTATTAAGAAGGCCGATGCCTCGTCCTTCTTGTCTCATATAAAGAAGAACGCCTTTTCCTTCACGTTCAATTTGAGCAAGTGCAGCATGGAGTTGTGGTCCGCAATCACAGCGACATGAGCCAAATACATCTCCTGTTAAGCACTCTGAATGAACGCGTACAAGTACAGGCTCTCCTGTTGAAATATCACCTTTTACGAGTGCGATATGCTCTTTCGTATCTAATGAATTAGAATAGCCAATTGCATGGAAAGTACCGAAATCTGTAGGTAATGTAATTTCCACTTCTCGCGTCACTAGTGTTTCATGGTGGCGGCGATAAGCAATTAAATCTTCTATTGTAATCATTTTTATATCAAATTGTTTTGCGCACTGTAGTAAATCAGGTACGCGAGCCATCGTACCGTCCTCATTAATAATCTCACAAATGACTCCAGCTGGTTCTGCTCCGCAAAGCTGTGCTAAATCGACGGCGGCCTCTGTATGACCAGCTCGGCGTAGGACACCGCCTTCTTTCGCGATTAATGGAAAGATATGTCCAGGACGATTGAAATCAGCACCTTTTGATGCAGGGTTTAATAATTCTTGTATCGTAGTCGCCCGTTCGTGAGCGCTAATCCCTGTTGTTGTAGAAACATGATCAATACTCACTGTAAATGCAGTATGATGCGAATCTGTATTATGAGCTACCATTGGTTCTAATTGTAGACGTTCTGCGTATTCTTCCGTAATCGGTACACAAACGAGACCACGCCCATGTGTAATCATAAAGTTAATCGTTTCTGGCGTAATATACTCTGCTAAAGCGATAAAGTCGCCTTCATTTTCACGGTTTTCATCATCGCATACGATAACGACTTTTCCTTGTTTTAAATCTTCTAGAGCTTCTTCAATACGATGAAACATAATGCTTCCCCCTTATAGAAATCCATTTTCTTGTAAAAAGCTTTCGCTCATTGAACCTGTTCGTTTTACAGGTTTAGAAATAAAGCGTTCGATATATTTACCGATCATGTCACACTCAATGTTTACGATGTCACCGGCATTCTTTTCTCCGATAACAGATTCACTTACTGTGTGCGGGATGAGTGAGATTGTGATGGAAGATTCGTCTATATCAAATATTGTTAAACTCGTTCCATCAACAGCAACGGATCCTTTATGCAAACAATAGCGCAGCAATTCATCAGCAATAGCTATTTTGTAATAGACGGCATTATAGTGTTGTTTTTTGTTTAATATCGTTCCGATGCCATCAATATGTCCTGAAACGAAATGTCCACCGAATCGTCCGTTTGCAGCTATCGCCCGCTCTAAATTTACTTTAGAGTGTTGTTTAAGCATGCGAAGTGATGTTGATTGCATCGTTTCAGGCATTGCGTCCACTGTGAATGAAGTTGTTGTGAAACTCGTTACAGTTAAGCAAATACCGTTAACCGCGATACTATCACCTAAGTGAGCATCTGATAAAATATTATTTGCATGGATCGTTAACTTCATCGCTTCTCCGCTTTGTTGCATGTTTGCAATCGTTCCTAATTCTTCTACAATTCCTGTAAACATTCCGTCACCTCACTTCGGGCATTCGCAACGATTTTTATATCATCACCAATTTGTTTCATCTCTTGAATTTCCAAGGAAAGTGCATCTTGCAATGCTGCGAAACCATTTCCCCCAAATAAAGTAGGGGCATCTTTCCCGCCAATTAATTTGGGGCTTATATAAGTTACAATTTCATTGAGATGCTTTGTTTGTAAGAAGCTTGCGTGAACTGTTTGACCACCTTCAACGAATAGAGAAAGAATTTGCTTCTCTCCAAGAAAGAAAAGGAGGTCCTTGATTTCTATATGTTTTGTTTTCATTTGGAATATAGCTATATTTTCAGATTCATAAGAAGCTATTTTCTCTTTATTTACATCCTTACCGACAATAATCCATGTCGGTGCTAAACCATCTGTTATGACATGAGAAGATGGTGGCGTTCGTAAATGGGTATCTAAAATAACACGAATAGGATTTTTACCCCCGTTAGGAATTCTTGTCGTTAAATGCGGATTATCAGCTATAACTGTATTCACTCCAACGAGAATCGCATCATGTGTATGACGATATTGGTGAACATCAGCTCGTGCTTCTTCACCTGTAATCCACTTACTTTCACCCGTGACAGTTGCTGTTTTTCCATCTAAGCTCATCGCTGTTTTTATTGTTACAAATGGACGTTTCGTTCTCATGTAGTGAAAAAAGAAACGATTTAATAAGGTGGCTTCTGTTTCAAGAATACCGGTAGTTACTTCGATGCCAGCTTCTTCTAATCTCTTTTTTCCAGTACCAGAAACGAGAGGATTGCAATCAAGAGTAGCAATTACAACCCGTTTGACTCCTTTTTTGATGAGCAATTCACAACAAGGTGGTGTTTTTCCAAAATGGCTACACGGTTCAAGTGTTACATAAACGGTAGCTCCTTTTGCTTTTTCACCAGCCATATGAAGAGCGTGAACTTCTGCATGTTCTTCACCAGCACGTAAATGAGCGCCAATACCGACGATGTTTCCTTCTTTTACAACAACAGCACCAACCATAGGATTTGGACTTGTTTGTCCAGATGTCCCTTCTGCTAACTGCAGGGCAATCCTCATATATTCTTGATCTGTCATTCTCTTCACCTCTCCTGAAAAAATCAAAAAACCCCAAGGATTTTATATCCTTGGGGTTTGGGAGACGTGATTTCTAGAAATATAGTTCGAATACGAAAGTACAGGAAAGAAACCTAACGATGATTGGTATTTTTGCATAAGGAAAAAACCTAGCAAAAATATCGAATTTTTCAAACGCTAGTCGTATCTTTTTATTTCAGTATAGAAACATAAGTATACAAAATAAAACATATATAAAGATTCAAAACGAAACTTTATAAATATGCATACTGAAATAAAAGTGTATTCGCTATATAAAATTACTAGAAAACATATCCTTCTCCCATCCAGACTATACTGTCGGCCCTAGAGTTTCACTAGATCCACCGTTTTCGAGTTGAAAACGGGTCACGGACTTAGAAGTTTGCACTTCATCACCGCCGGTTGGGAATTTCACCCGACCCCGAAGGATGTTGTTTGCTCAAATTATAGCACAAAAAAAATAAAAGGCTAGAAAAAAATATTCGAATGTGAAGAATTGTGTGAAAATATATGTAAGTTGGAATGAGGACAAAAGTACGAGGAATGTTGTAAGGAAAAGGGGGACGAGAGTTAATGAAAAGAAAAAACATGCACAAAAAAATGTGCATGTCACATGTGAAATTATTCTGCCTCTGGTGCTCTAACGACAGACTCGAATTTCCCTTTATGCGAAGCATCGCAATAAGGCATATTTTTTGATAAACCACAACGGCATAAAGAAAATGCCGGTTTTGCTGGGAATACATTCCCTTGTGAATCGACTAATTCCACGTCCCCTGTAACGCGAAAAGAGCCATTATCATTTACTTTAATTTGTACTTTCGCCAACGCTATCCCTCCTTCCCAAACGCTTAATTTCATCATATAATTAAGAGAAGTACTTGACAATATAAAGTGAAACTTTAATTAGTGGGGGAGGTATCCCCCCACTAATTATTAGTTGAACCAATCGGGCTTTTAGGGGCAGTTAATCTCCCACCTAACTTCTTTGTTTTAGTTGAGTTTTGAGGTGCTCATTTTACTGCCCGCAAATAGCGGGGTAAAATGAGCACTTTCTTTGGGAGAGAAGAGAGTGTTATAATGTTTTTTATAACTGAATAGAGTAAGGTGACGAGAGATGGATAAACAATTACATACATTACGAAACATTGCAAATGAGCGCACGTGGGCATCATTTTTGAATGATAATCATCCATATAGTTTGTTACATTGGTCCATTGCAGGTGTAGGGCAAGAGGCAAAGGATGTTTGGTTACTTCAAGATGAAGTAACATTTCAAACGACAGAATTTCCAACGTTAGATGATGCAATGCAATGGATTTCTGAAAATATGGAACAAGTTACAGACGTTTTAGCGCAATAAAAAACAGGCTTATGCAAGCCTGTTTTTTGTTTCTTTTACATATGAGTTTAAAAATTGATCAACGGCTGCTTCATACTCTTCTTTATTTTCGTTATAAGAGCAAGCGTGTGCACCGCGTTCTGCAATATAAAGTTGTTTATTGTTTTCTTTTGCTTCATATAGTGCTTTCGTCATATCAGCTAAAATATAATCATCATCTTTACTATGAATAAAGAGGACGGGATTGTTAATATTCTTTATACAATCGATTGGTGAAACTTCGCGAATCGTATAACCGTCACGCACTTTTAAAAAAGCATTTGCTAAAGGTAATAAGGGCCATTTAGGTAAATGGAATTCAACCTTTAAACGGTGTTGTAATTGTCCGTAGAAATCAGAAAAAGGACAATCTGCAATATAGAAATCAGCACCATCTTCTACAAGTCCTGCGTATTGAAGAAGTGTTGCAGCTCCCATAGATTCACCATGAATACCGAGTGTTATATTTGTTCCAAAGCGACTTTTTAGCCAGTCAACTACAGATTTTAAATCATGTTTTTCATAGTATCCATAGCTTGTTGTTTTTCCGCCAGTTTTACCATGACGACGATGATCATAAATAACGACATTATACCCTCTGTTTAAAAATAACCTTGCATATTTTACAGAGTTCATTTTATTTACAGTTACGCCGTGACAAAAAATCATAAACTTATTGGAATGACCAGCAGGAATGTAATATCCGTGAAGATCATATCCGAATTGCGAGGGAATATGAATTTCTTCTTTATGAAGAGCATCAAAATCCTCTATACGAAAATGTTTTTTCGTTTCTCTTTCGAGTACTTCTTCCTCTGTTTTTTTCTTTAAGTACATCACTTTATTTGTAAAGAAAATCCCAAGGGCAGTTATCGCACCTAGTATAGTAAACAATGCTGCAAAAAAACGTTTCATACTTTACCTCATCCTCCAAATACCGTTACATGTGATACACTTACATTGTATCACAATGATAGAAAAGGGGAGAAATAGGAAATGGTGTATATACAAAAAATTACGCCAGCGATGAAAGAAACAATCCGAATGTTCATGTGTGAGAACTGGGGGAGTTCATTGATGGTTTCACGTGGGAAGGGGCATCAGTTAGAAGAGTTGCCAGGATTTATTGCGCTCTCAGATGACAGAATAATCGGAATTATAACATATGAAGTGACCGGAAATATGTGTGAAATTGTGTCGTTAGATAGCTTTGAAGAAAGAAAAGGAATAGGGACGAAACTTGTAGATTGTGTATTACAAGTTGCAGAAGAAGAACGGTGCGGGCGGGTTTGGCTCATAACAACAAATGATAATATGAATGCGTTACGATTTTACCAAAAACGTAAATTTGTGATGACTCATTTATATGTGAATGCAGTGGAAAAAGCACGAGAAATAAAGAAAGAAATTCCACGTATTGGGTATGATAATATCCTAATTCTACATGAAATTCAGTTAGAATATCGTTTAGTGTAATGATGTAACAATTTTCAGAAATATAAGTTATTAACCTTGACGAATATTGTAATTTAGGTTACCGTAAAATTGTAATCTATTACCATATTAAGGGGTGACGATGTGGCAACTATACGTGATGTTGCAAAATTAGCAGGTGTTTCAGTCGCAACCGTTTCACGAGTTATTAACGAAAAAGGATACGTTCATGAGGACACAGTTAAACAAGTAAAGGAAGCAATTGAGGAATTACGTTATAGGCCAAATAGTACAACAAAGCCATTGTTTAAAGAGAATTCAACGATAATTGCATTACTTGTAGATAATGTATATAACCCATCAAACATCACTTTGCTACATTGTATTGAGGAAATAGCATATAAAGAAGGATATCAAATCATTGTTTGTAATATAGAGAATAAAGATAGATACATACATATGTTGAAGGAAAATAACGTTGCAGGTGTTATTTTGACAAAATCTGTTTTTAAAAGTATAGGAGAAATTCCACTTCCCTTTGTTGTGATTGATGAAAAAAAATCCCATGCAAATTATTATGAAAATGGACAAAGAGCGGTTTCTTTATTAAAAGAAAAAGGCTGTCACTTCCTTGCTTATTTCAATGAGGGAGAAGATAGTGAAGAAATGGAAGATCACATATCAGGATTTTTAGACGCTGTTTGGGAGGAAGGAATCTCTTATCGAGAAGTATGTGTACAAGGGTATACGAATAAACAGTTTATTACATTCTTGCAAACTTCTCCGTATATAGATGGAATTGTAACTTCAAGTGAAAAGGTTACTTTTGAGTTAATTCAAGCAGCGAAAAATTTAAATATCCGTATACCGGATAAGTTAAAAATTATTGGACTGAACGGGAGTATAGACAGTGAGTGGACAGGTCCGTCATTCATGCAAATGGAGAGTTGTGTCGAAGAAAATGGGAAAATAGCGTTGCAACAATTAAAAGGAAAAATAAAAAAGTAAAAGGTGCGTATAAAACGCACCTTTTATAATGTAATGGCGGCAATAAAGCCAAATATGAGTAACGGTATATTATAATGCAGAAAAGTTGGTACACATGTATCCCATATATGATGGTGTTGACCATCAGCATTTAAACCGGATGTTGGTCCAAGTGTACTATCTGATGCTGGTGATCCTGCATCGCCTAGCGCTCCGGCTGTACCGATAATTGCAATTGTAGCCATTGGACTAAATCCAAGCTGTATGCAAAGAGGTACAAAAATTGTTGTTAAGATAGGGATGGTTGAAAAGGATGAACCAATTCCCATCGTAACGAGAAGCCCAATCACAAGCATAAGAAATGCAGCGAGTGGTTTATTATTTCCAATTATATGTGCACTCGTTTGCACAAGAGATTCAACATGTCCTGTTTTTCGAAGAACAGCGCCAAATCCAGCGGCAGCGATCATAACAAAACCGATAAAGGACATCATGCGCATTCCGCTTGTTAATATCGCATCTGCTTCTTTAAGAGGTAGACTACCACTTACTGATAAGACGATAATCCCTGCTAAAGCACCGAAAATCATCGATTCTGTTGCTAATTGAACAGTTAATGTGGCCATGATAGATAATAATCCGAAAGTAATACTACGTTTTGTATAGGGAACGATTTCATTGGCGGTAGTATGAACTTGTTCTATTTCATACGTACGAGGTTTCCGGTACGTAATGAATACGGCTACACATAATCCAATAATCATACCAATTGCTGGAATAGTCATTGCTTTTGGAATAAGTGCGACATCAAATGTAAGACCGCTTTGCGCAGCATTTGTTTGCAATACGTCATGATAAATTTTTCCGAACCCTGCTGGAATCCACATATAAGGAGTAATCAATCCGAATGTAATAATACATGTAACAAGTCTGCGATCCACTTTCAGCTCATTTAATACTTTTAAAAGTGCTGGAATTAAGATGGGGATGAAAGCGATATGAACAGGAATCACATTTTGTGAGAAACAAGCCATCGTTAAAATGATGAATAAAATAAGTATTTTAGAATAAACTTGTTTTTTCGTGTCTTGTTCATTGCCGATCCATTTTAGTGCAGTTTGAATCATAGCATCTGGAAGTCCTGTTTTGGAAAGGGAAATAGCGAAACCGCCAAGCATTGCATAACTTAAAGCGATTGGAGCACTGTTTCCAAGGCCAGTTGTAAAAGTATTAATAGTTTCTGAAATACCGAGTCCACCGATAATTCCGCCTGTTAAAGCTCCAACAATGATGGCGACAATGACCTGGACACGTAACAAACTAAGCAATAGCATAACTGCTACTGCGACGAGTACAGCATTCATAATAAATGTAATCTCCCTAAAATTTTATTGTGCTAAGGCAAGTAAATATGAAGCACTTTGCTATATTTATACATAGTTGCGACATATTATTATAAATTGTTTTCTATGAAATGTAAAAGAGCCTTTTGTTACTAATGTTGAAAAGCTAGCTCTTGTTTAATTGATTGTAAAGAATTGGCGAATAATTCAGGTTCTTCTAAATCAGGAGAATGTGCTGAATTTGGGAACCAAATCATTTTTTTTATGGGGGCTTCTATCACATCACAATATTCCTGAACGAGAGCATAAGGAGTTTGATAATCATAGCGACCAGAACAAAAATAAACCGGAATAGATAAGCTTGAAATAGAAGAAAAGAAATCGATTGTCAACATTTCTTCCCATAAAACGCCAGATTTTAAATTTCCTGCGAGAAACTTGAACCAATCTAATAGCGTATATTCAGGGGAAAAGAAGCCTTTTCGTATGAAAGAAAAGGAAGATCCGTTTTGGATTGCTCCACCGAATGTGCCAAGCCACTTTCTTTGAATAATAAGGCGTCTCGTATCTAAAAATGGTGGTTTGCCTAATTTTAAAAGGGACGCTAATGCTTTTTTATGATCATGTTTTTTTGCAGAACGAATTAAATGCTGATATAGCAATTCTTCGTTTTGTTTCATATGTACAATCTGCCCAATACCGATGTAAGCCTCGATATACTGTGGATATTGATGTGCTATGTTAAGCCCAATAATGCTTCCCCAAGAATGACCAGCGAGAAATAGTTTCTGTTTATTGAACTTTTTAAGTACATATTGAATCACTTCTTTTGCATCGGAAACGAATTGTTCGATTGTAAAATTTGCTCCGAAATCTTTCATTGAAAAGGATTTACCTGCCCCGCGCTGATCCCAATTAATAACGATGAAGTGTTTCTCCAATTCTTTTTGAAAATGACGAATAAATCCAATTTGTGCCATGCCAGGTCCGCCATGACAGCATAATAAAATTGGCTGCTCTATGTTTTGCCCGCGCATAAGGAGAGTTTGTTTTCGATTATGGATCATAACGCTTTCCATCGTAGCAATACTATTAGGAATGAGTTGTTTATTTTCATTATAAAACTGTGGGGTATAGCTACGAAAAAGCATATGGAAATCCTCCTTTTCTGAAATCGTATGAATCGCACAGGCTATTCGTTTTGCATATACTGTTAGAAAATCATTGTAACATACCATACTAGTGTCATTTCAACACGGGAGGAGGGAAATTGTGACGATTGGAGAAATTATAGATTGCTTAAATAGACGTGAATCCATCGCTATTATAGCAAAACGTCTTGAAATAAGCCCATATACATTATCAAAGAAATTAAGATTGATTGGATACGAATATGATGGAGAACAGAAGAAACGTATTTTTGTAGGAGATGGAGAAGAACCGCGTCACTTACAACTCCAAGAAGCGACAGCCCTTCAATATGCGAAAACGGATTATCAATTATTAATTTATGAGCAATTACAAAGTATTTATGAGTTATTAAGAAAGAGAGAAGAAGTAATTGTGCCCATTATGAGTATAAGTACAGAGAAAAAGAAACGTACCTTTTCTATTAATAAAGAAATATTAGCAAAATTAGACGTTATATCAGAAGCGAAAGGAATTCAAAAATCTAAACTTGTAGAAGAGGCGTTACAACAATTTTTACAACAATATGATTTTAACAAAACATCACATTTTGATAACTAAAGAAAAGGATACTATGTTCATTGTAAGAACGAGTATCCTTTTTAGGTTTTGCTAATATTGTGGATTAAGTATAAGTGCGTATCCTTTACAATAAAAATCTGGATCGCATATGAGGGAAATACTTAATTTATCTTTTGAATTCTTCCATCAATAACTGGCTGAATTGGTTCTTTTAATTGTTTTACATAATCGACGAGCGCTTCAAAGTCGTTTGGACCAGTTTCTGAATTCTTCCCATTTTTAAATGATACGAATCCGTCACCGCCAGAAGCTAAGAAAGCATTCGCAACTACGCTATACGTTTTAGATGGAGATAACTCTTCGCCATTTGTTAAGCGTATATTCGTAACCTTTTCACCGCTTGGTTTATTTGCATCCCACGTATATTGAATACCTGAAATTTGAAGCATTCTTGTTGTTCCTTTTTGCCATTGTTGATTTAAAATGTCGCGAATATCTTGACCTGTTAAATCTACTTTAATCAATTGGTTTCCAAAAGGCTGAACGCCATATAATTCGCCCCAAGTAATATCGCCAGCATCTAAGTCATTACGAATGCCACCAGGATTCATAAGCGCGATTTGAGCTTGCATCGTTTGACGCTGTGCGTCGGCAATTACATTCCCAAGAGTAGATTCACCAGCATCATTTTGTTTACGGTCGATAGGTGCTGTAGATTTTCCTACAACTTCATTTACAAGTGGTGCGATTGTTTCTTTATATTGATCTATTTTTTGTTTTACTTGTTTATCAGGTTCCACACCTTCATGATATGTTGTAATCACTTCAGCTTTTTTCTTTACAATATCTTTTGTTTTACGATCAATTGTTACATCTACGTCTGAGAAAGCTGTTCCATAAGAGTTCGCTTGGACGATTAGTTTATTATTTACAGTACCATTTACATACGTGTGACTATGTCCACCGAAAATAACATCAACTTCCGAGTCTGTTTCATTTGCAATTCGAGTAAGGTCTCCATTTGTCACGCCAGACTCATCAGTTGTTCCGCCGACATGGGCAAGGACGACGATGGATTTAACACCGAGACGCTTTAATTGTTGCGCTGATTTATTAATTGCTTCTACTTCGTCAGTGATCTGTACATTTTTAAGCATAGTAGGCATCACGACATTTGGCGTATCAGTTGTAACAACGCCAATGAATCCTACAGGAACACCATCTACCATTTTTACAGTAAATGGTGGTAAAAATAAGCGACCAGTTGATTTGTTATAGAAGTTAGCAGCGACATAAGGGAAGTTAGCACCTTTGAAATTACCTGTTTTCTCGTGATATCCACCGTAAATGAGGCGTTTCATTTCATCGATACCTTCATCAAATTCATGGTTTCCGATTGTACCAACATCGAATTTTAAGTCATTTAAAAATTCAATTGTTGGTTCATCTTGTAACAACGCTGAAACTGGTGGACTAGCTCCGACAATATCGCCAGCATGTACGAGAAGTGTATTAGGGTTTTGCTTTTTACGTTCTTTTAAATAAGTAGCTAAGTAATCAGCACCACCAGCTTCTTTGTTATTAATTTTTTTAACAGTATCTAGTTGTCCATGGAAATCATTAATACCAAGCATTTGTACGTCTACGTAGCGGTTTTGTTCAGCTGGAATCTGGGATGGGGGAGCGGCAAATACGCTTGAAAAAGTTATGGTGCTTAAAACGGCAACAGCAGGAATGATTTTTTTCCACATAATTCATTTCTCCTTTTTTTTATAATCTGACATCATACGACATAATTTTAATAGATTCATAGGATTATATCTATATAAAAATTTAGTTTTTTCGAAAAATTAACATATTTACAAAAGGTGAATAATAGAGTAAAGAACCTTTTTTATTGTCGAGTTCATTGTGTATCTACTATAATGGAGAAAAAAGTAAAAGGTGAGTAGCATGAAGAAAAAGAAACAAAGACAAATGCAAAGACAATCGCAAGTGAATAGACCAGAGAAAGAGTCGCTTACATTAGGCGATCAATTAAATGATTCACTCATGCAGCAATTAAAGAATAAGAAGAAAGAATTGCAAGTGAGAGAAGAGAAAAAAGAGGCAGCTGAACTGGAAAGAAAGCGCCAAGAACAAAAAGAACGTGAAAAGAATAAATCATTTGAAGAACTGTTAAGTGAAAGTAGCCTTACTTGGAAAGACTTTAAATAATATAAAAAAATGATCAGTGCATACCGCTGATCATTTTTTTGACGAGCTTGTAAGAAAAGGGGAGTTTAAAATGAGAAAAATTGTAGTCGTTCCGCATGAAGATCATTGGAACGAAAAATTTCAAATAGAGGCTGAACGATTAAAATCGGCGATGCCAGAAATGGTGAAAGTCCATCATATTGGAAGTACATCAGTGCCAGGACTGGCAGCTAAACCAATTATAGATATGATTATGGAAGTAGAGAGTATCGACAGAGTAGATCATTGGAATGAACGTTTTGAAGAGCTTGGTTACATCGTAAAAGGGGAAAATGGTATTTCAAGACGTCGTTATTTTATTCATGGAACGGAGGAAAAACGCTCGTATCACTTACACGTTTTTGAAAAAGGAAATCCTGAGATAGTAAGGCATTTAGCGTTTCGTGATTATATGATGGCTCATTGTGAAGAAGCAGAGGCATATGCAACCTTAAAGAAAGAATTAGCCGAAAAATATACATATGATGGCACGTTATATACGGAAGGAAAAAATGAGTTTGTACGTAGTGTTGATGAAAAAGCGAAAGAATGGAGAGAAGGGAATATGAATAATTGAGTTTGCGTTTTAGTGTATAAAATTATTATGTAAACTGTACATATGTTTTGACTTTTTGGTTGAATCTTGTTGAAATAAAGTGGTGGCTTATAAAAAATGTAAGAATGAGAGGGAGACGAATGTGCACATTCCAACAACTACACTTCATAATGGCGTAAAAATGCCGATGATTGGTCTAGGCGTTTATAAAGCGAAAGAAGGCGATGAAGTAAAACAAGCAGTAAAAACAGCGTTAGAGGTTGGATACCGTTCGATTGATACAGCAACTGTATATGAAAATGAAAGCGGTGTCGGAGAAGCGGTTCGTGAATCAGGAATTCCGAGAGAAGACATATTTATTACAACAAAAGTTTGGAACGATGATCAAGGATACGAGGAAACACTTGAGGCGTTTGAAAAAAGCTTAAAGAAATTACAAATGGACTATGTAGATTTATATTTAATACATTGGCCAATAAGAGGGAAGTATGTCGATACGTACCGAGCGCTAGAAAAACTGTATGAAGAAGGTAAAGTGCGCGCGATTGGTGTTTCAAATTTTCATAAACATCATTTAGAACTGTTATTACCAAATTGTAAAGTGAAGCCGATGGTCAACCAAGTGGAACTTCATCCGATGTTAGCGCAATTTGAATTGCGTAATTTCTGTCAAGGTGAGCAAATTCAAATGGAAGCATGGAGCCCATTAATGAGAGGCGGGGAAGTATTCGAGAACCCGATTATTCAGGCCATTGCTACGAAATATGAAAAAACACCTGCGCAAGTTATATTAAGATGGGATATTCAGAGCGGGGTAGTGACGATTCCTAAATCTGTTACACCATCTCGCATTAAGGAGAATTTTTCTATCTTTGATTTTTCACTAACAGAAGAAGAGATGACTCAAATTAATACGTTAAATCGTAATTTACATGTAGGAACGAATCCGGATAAATATGATACGCTATAAAAAGACGCTACCAGTATGGTAGCGTCTTTTTAACGATGTAAAGCGTAAGTATCACATTTAGCAATTTGCTGAAGTTGTATATATTGAGCTGTTGTTAACTGTGTTTGTTTACTAGCCTGGGCATTTTCTTTCAATTGCCCAATAGAGCTTGCACCAGGTATAACAGCTGCAACAGTTTCGTTATGTAAGCAATATTGAATAGCTGTTCCTGTTAAAGAGCTTTCTCCGATTATTTCTTTTACATTCGCAAGTGTCGCATATAATTCATCGTAAGAATAAGAAAGATAATTCTTTTCTTTTACTCTTTCTATCTTTCTTGCATTATTATCAGTTAAAATTCCTTTTGCAAGTGGCCCACGAGCAATAATGCTAATTTGATGTTCACTTAGAAGTGGGAACCATTCTTCAGGGCGACGATTTAAAAGGCTATATTCCATTAGCACACTAACGATATTGGAACGTTTAGCATATTCACGGATCACATTTGGACGTATAGAAGAAATACCGTAATGACGAATAATACCTTCTTTTTTTAATTCTTCAAAGGCTTCAATTGTTTCATCTATTGGATCTTCAATCGTCCCGCCGTGAAGTTGATAAAGATCAATATAATCAGTTTGAAGTCTACGTAAACTTTCTTTCACTTCAGCCTTTATGTAATTTTTAGAAGGATCCCAAGACCACCCGTTTTTTTCTTCTGTCCATCGATTTCCAACTTTTGTTGTAAGAACAATTTGGTCTCGTTTCCCTTTTAAGGCTTTTCCAACAAATTCTTCGTTTAATCCATAATCATATAAATCCGCTGTATCAAAAAAATTGATTCCTAAATCGATTGCTTCATCGATAATATGCATAGCTTCTGTTTCAGATGTACCGAGAGACATACAGCCAAGTCCCATTTCTGTCACAAACAAATCTGAGTTTCCTAATTGACGTTTTTTCATAGGTCAACCTCCTTACCTTTATTGTACGCAAGGGAAAAGAGGTTGACAAACGTTTACTTTTTACCCCGCTTTAACGGGCAGTAAGACCCCCACTTTAAAATTCGGCTCATACGAGGAAGTTAGGTGGGAGATTAACTGCCCGTAAAAGCCCGATTCGTTCAACTAATAATCAGAGGGGATGAACAAAACCCCCTCTGATTAAAGTTTCACTTTATTTGCTGCAATCCACTCTTGTACAGTTGTATACTCTTTTCCATATTGTTTTAGCTTATGGCGAATTTGCCATGCTTTTCCGACTAAAGTGACGCGATTTGGTAAAATATAAACTTTCATTTCTATCACGCTCCTTTCAATGTGGTAAAATGTATGAGGAAAGAATAGGAAATAGAACAGGGAGATGAAGTAGTATGAGTAATCTTGCAGAGAGAACAGTAAAAACTGAACCGATTTTTGATGGTAGAGTTATAAAAGTTCGTGTTGATGATGTAGTATTACCAAATGGAGCAATGAGTAAACGTGAAATTGTAAATCACCCTGGTGCAGTTGCTATTATTGCTATTACTGATGAGGGGAAAATTGTGCTTGTCGAGCAGTATCGTAAAGCGCTTGAAAAGGCGATTATAGAAATTCCGGCCGGCAAGTTAGAACCTGGTGAAAAACCTGAGGTGACAGCAGTTCGTGAATTAGAAGAGGAAACAGGATATGTATGTGAAAATATGGAGCTTATTACTTCTTTCTATACATCTCCAGGATTTGCAGATGAAATTTTATATGTATATAAAGCGACAGGTTTGACGAAAAAAGAAAATAAAGCCGAGTTAGATGAAGATGAATTCGTGGAATTGATGGAAGTATCGTTAGAAGAAGCGATTATTCTTATGAAAGATCTTCGTATTCATGATGCGAAGACGATGTTTGCAGTACAATATTTACAACTACAAAAATAAACACTCGCCAAAGGCGAGTGTTTTTAATTGATTTTTGCGTATACGCGTGCATCACGTAAGCTACCATCTGGTGCTATGAAATCATTTTCCATTGTACCTTCTAGAATAAATTCTAAACGTTCTGCTAGGTTACATGCATTTGCATTTGTTGCATCAGTACGAATTTCAATTCTTCTAGCACTTAGCTTATCAAAGGCAAATTGAATGGCACCTTTAATGGCTTCAGTCATATAGCCTTGTTTTGTATAAGCACTATGCAGCCAGAAGTGAAGTGAAAACTTTGGAATATCCCAGTTTTCAGGCTTGAGCGTTATAGCTCCGATGAATGTACCAGATACTTTATCGTATAAGTGAAAATCAAGTGTTTCACGAAGTAAAAACTGCCCGTGAGCGTTACGAACGATTTCTTCAGCACTTTCTTCTGTTTCAGCGTTAATTGGCATCCACGGTACTAAGTCTTCTAGAGAAGCTTGGATTGCTTCATACACTTCTGCACCATCACCTGGAAATGGCTTACGAACTTGTAAGCGTTCAGTTTGAAATAATGTTGGAAAATCTAATAATAATGGTTTCAAGAGAAATCCCTCCTATTCTCTACTTTTTAGTTTAGCAAAGTAGAGCGGAATTTCAATGTTAATTCGTCATACTTTTTTCTTTCTTTCATACATTTTTAATAAGAGTGTGAACGGAGGGAAGAAAAATGTGGAGAAAAACTTGGCAAGACCGTGTAATGTCTCACATACAGGAAAACTCTTCATTATATATATTTAACGCTGTTTTATTATTGATGGGAGTAATATTTGGGGCCATTCTTGTAAATAGTTTACAATTGAATCAAAAACAAGATTTATCATTTTATTTACAACGTTTTTTTGGACAAGTTTCTAAAGGAGAATTTGCTGTTGCGAGCGAAATGTTTCGAGAAAGTTACTTTTCGCAATTAAAATACATTGGATTTATTTGGATTTTGGGGATTTCAATTATTGGATTGCCACTTATTTTTATTTTATTATTTGTAAAAGGAGTAGTTGTCGGATTTACAGTAGGTTTTTTAGTAAGTCAGCATGGATGGAATGGATTATTATTAGCATTCGTTTCTGTATTGCCACAAAATCTCATTATTATTCCAGTATTTCTCGTTATGACAACAATTGCCGCAAGCTTTTCCTTACGCATGATTAGACATCAATTTATTCGGAAAATAACCGAACCGCTATTACCATTATTAATTCGTTATACATGCTTTTTTCTTGTAATCGGAGTAGTGTTAGCTCTTGCTTCTAGTGTAGAAGCTTACGCATCACCAGTTTTAATGAAAGAAGTCGTTGAGGCTATTAATAAACAATAAATACTTTTTGAGAATAATTATCAATTTGTTTTTATTGTTTTTCTTTTGACAGAAGCCCTTCTTCTGATATAATGGTGTAAGAGTGGCGAGGAGGGAGTAGTACCGAATGGAAGAAAGAATTGAACGAATTAAGAAGCAATTACATGCAGCGAGCTACAAATTAACACCGCAACGTGAAGCAACAGTTCGTGTGCTGCTAGAAAATGAAGAAGATCATTTAAGCGCAGAAGATGTTTACCTCCTTGTAAAAGAAAAGTCGCCAGAGATCGGATTAGCAACCGTCTATCGAACTTTAGAACTATTATCTGAGTTAAAAGTTGTCGATAAGATTAACTTCGGAGACGGTGTTTCACGCTATGACTTACGCCAAGAAGGTGCGCAGCGTTTCCACCATCATTTGATTTGTACACAATGTGGTGCTGTACAAGAAATACAAGAAGATTTACTTGGTGAAGTGGAAAGGAAAGTAGAACATGACTGGAGCTTTAAGGTGAAGGATCATCGTTTAACATTCCATGGGATTTGTAAAAATTGTCAAGAAAATGAAACGGATGAAAAATAACCTTTTCCTATTTAACTAGGAAGAGGTTTTTTATTTGAATAAGGTATAAATTGGTGAAAGCTTGGCATATGTTGTAATAACTTATATTTTGGAGGAATTTACAATGCGCCGAGTTTTAAAATTAACTTTTGATGGGATAAAAGTATTTTTATTATTTACAAGTTGTACGATTTTGTTTTATTTCGCTATACTATGGATAAATGAAGAATATGAAAGCTATCATCGTTATGAAAAGCCAAAAGAAGAGACTGTAGAAAAAGTATCAGGGAATGAAGAGCCGGCAAAGGATGCTTTCGTAAATAGAATGATGTTTTTCTATGAAAATGGGGAGTAGTGTAGATTGGAAGATCAATTAAAAGATTTTATTCATTATATGGTTGTCGAAAAAGGGCTAGCGAAAAATACAGTAGTATCTTATGAACGTGATTTAAAAAGTTATGTAAAGTATTTGCAAAATGTAGAACAGGCGAAAAGCTTTCATGAAGTAACACGCTTGCACATTGTTAATTTTCTGCAGCACTTAAAAGAAAACGGAAAATCTTCGAAAACATTAGCACGTCATATTGCATCGATTCGTTCGTTTCACCAATTTTTACTTCGTGAACGGGCGGTAGAGCACGACCCATCCGTACATATTGAAACGCCGCAAGGAGAACGGAAATTACCGAAAGTACTATCAATCGATGAAGTAGAGGCGTTACTTCAGACACCAAAAATGACGAGTGCTTTTGGGGTTCGTGACAAAGCGATGCTAGAGTTATTGTATGCAACAGGACTTCGTGTTTCGGAATTAATTGCCTTAAATTTAGAAGATGTACATTTAACGATGGGATTTGTTCGTTGCATAGGGAAAGGGAATAAAGAAAGAATTATTCCACTAGGAAGTTTAGCGACGGAAGCGATTCAAAAGTATATTGAAAAGGGAAGAAGAGAATTGATGGGTAAAAAAGTAGTAGATGCACTCTTTTTAAACCATCATGGGAATCGATTATCAAGACAAGGATTTTGGAAAATTTTAAAACGATTGGCGAAAGAAGCAAATATTGAAAAAGAGCTTACACCGCATACGTTGCGCCATTCTTTTGCTACGCATTTATTAGAAAATGGAGCAGACTTGCGTGCTGTGCAAGAAATGCTTGGACATGCAGATATTTCAACGACGCAAATTTATACGCATGTTTCAAAAGCTAGATTAAAAGATGTATATAAACAGTTTCATCCGAGAGCATAGTTACTATGCTCTTTTTTCATAGATTCAAAAGGCTACAGTACTTCACAAAAACTTCACAAACATTTCGTACATTGTTTTCAGCAGAAGACTAGAATATTACAATGTATTTCCTCTATACTAAATAAGGTATGAAGGAGGAAATGATGATGAAAAAACTTATTATGACTTTATTTATCGCGATGCTAGCATTGGTTGGCTGTAATACAAACAAAGAAGAACCGAAAAAAGAACAGAAACTAGAAGCTGTAAAAGTAGCAGTTCAAACAAATCCGAAAGAAATTAAACCTGGTGAAAAAACAGAAGTACAAGCACTTGTTACACAAGGAAAAGAAAAAGTAACAGATGCTGAAGATGTAAAGTTTGAAATTTGGAAAGCTGGCGACGAAAAGCACGAGATGTTAGATGGTAAGCATAAAGGAAAAGGTGTTTATGCAGTAGAGAAAACGTTCGAGACGGATGGAGTATACCATATTATCGCTCACACAAATGCACGTGAAATGCATGTTATGCCAGAAGTAAAAGTGGCTGTAGGAAATGCGAAAGTAGAAGATGCGAAAAAAGAAAATAGTGATCACGGTGCAGGGCATGGCGATCATAAAAGCGATACAATGATCCATCTTATGGCTGGTGATATAAAAGCAAATGCTGAATCGACTATGAAAGTTCATTTAAAACAAAAAGAAGAAGCGTTAACTGGTGCTGAAGTACAACTTGAGATTTGGAAAGATGGTGTTGAAAAACACGAATTTATTCCAGCGAAAGAAGGAAATAAAGGAGAGTATGAAACGAAACATACTTTCAAAGAAAATGGTTCTTACAAAGTGAAAGTTCATGTTAAAAAAGGCGAACTACATGAACATAAAGAAGAAACAGTAGAAGTAAAATAAAAAGCAGCTCTTTAGAGCTGCTTTTTATTTTTATTCCGTAAACGTCCAATTGATGAGGGCTTATAATCAGTGGAGAAGAACTAAACTCCTACTAATCAAAGTTTCACTTTATATGAAGAAATAAATCATAAAATAATTAGCACTTATTTGCATAATGGATTACAATAGAAGTGTGAAGAAAATGAGAAATTCTACGAAAATGTATTAAAAAGAAAGCGTAAACATGTTATGATATCTGTATCAGATGTCTGACATCTGACTTAGAAAAAACTAGAAATGTTTTTGAGTCGTTTCGAAGTAAACGAAATAGGTTAGAGAATCAATTAAAGAAGTACTGTTTGACAATGAGAACGAAAGAGAATTCTTATGGAGAACAGTTTCACTTTATAGCGTTTTGAACATACTACAAGAAGTAGAACTGAACTTATAGGAGGTCGCAGTTATGAATAAATATAAACGTATATTCCTAGTCGTAATGGATTCTGTTGGAATCGGTGAAGCACCAGATGCTGAGCAATTTGGTGATTTAGGATCTGACACAATTGGTCACATTGCTGAACATATGAATGGGTTACAAATGCCTAACATGGTGAAATTAGGTCTTGGTAACATTCGTGAAATGAAAGGTATCTCTAAAGTAGAAAAACCACTTGGATATTATACAAAAATGGAAGAGAAATCTACTGGTAAAGATACAATGACAGGTCACTGGGAAATTATGGGTCTTTACATTGATACACCATTCCAAGTTTTCCCTGAAGGCTTCCCGAAAGAATTACTTGATGAATTAGAAGAAAAAACAGGTCGTAAAATCATCGGTAATAAACCAGCTTCTGGAACTGAGATTCTTGATGAGCTTGGTCAAGAGCAAATGGAAACAGGATCTTTAATCGTTTACACTTCTGCTGATAGCGTATTACAAATCGCAGCACACGAAGAAGTAGTGCCGCTTGATGAGTTATATAAAATTTGTAAAATTGCACGTGAATTAACATTAGATGAGAAATACATGGTAGGTCGCGTTATCGCTCGTCCATTCGTTGGTGAGCCTGGAAACTTTACACGTACACCAAACCGTCATGATTATGCATTAAAACCATTCGGCCGTACGGTAATGAATGAATTAAAAGATAGTGACTACGATGTTATTGCTATCGGTAAAATCTCTGACATATATGATGGTGAAGGTGTAACTGAGTCACTTCGTACGAAGTCTAATATGGATGGAATGGATAAGCTTGTAGATACATTAAATATGGACTTTACAGGTCTTAGCTTCTTGAACTTAGTTGACTTTGATGCATTATTTGGACACCGCCGTGATCCACAAGGGTACGGAGAAGCTCTGCAAGAGTATGATGCTCGTCTTCCAGAAGTATTCGAAAAACTAAAAGAAGATGATTTATTATTAATTACAGCAGACCACGGTAATGATCCAGTTCACCACGGTACTGATCATACACGTGAATATGTACCGTTATTAGCATATAGCCCAAGCATGAAAGATGGCGGACAAGAATTATCAATTCGCCAAACATTTGCTGATATTGGTGCAACGGTAGCAGAAAACTTCGGCGTGAAAATGCCAGAACACGGAACAAGCTTCTTAAACGAGCTAAAGAAATAGGGGGATAAACAAATGAATCGTGAACTTATTACAAAATCAGCTTCATACTTAAAAGAGAAATTTCAAGAAACGCCACAAGTAGGACTAATCCTTGGATCTGGACTAGGTGTATTAGCAGATGAAATCGAGAACGCAGTAACAGTACCTTACAGTGAAATCCCTGAATTCCCAGTATCAACTGTAGAAGGTCATGCAGGTCAACTCGTATTCGGTACACTTCAAGGTGTAACAGTAGTAGCAATGCAAGGACGTTTCCACTTCTATGAAGGATACGACATGCAAAAAGTAACATTCCCAGTTCGTGTTATGAAAGAACTAGGTGTAGAAACAGTTGTTGTAACAAATGCAGCTGGTGGTGTAAATACATCATTTGAGCCAGGCGATCTTATGTTAATTTCAGATCACATTAACTTCATGGGTACAAATCCATTAATCGGACCGAATGATTCTGAAATGGGCGTACGTTTCCCTGATATGTCTACATCATATACGACAGAACTTCGTGAAATGGCGAAACAAGTTGCAGCGGACTTAAATATTAAAGTACAAGAAGGTGTATACGTTGGAATGACAGGTCCTGTATATGAAACACCTGCTGAAATTCGTATGCTTCGTACACTTGGCGGAGATGCAGTTGGTATGTCAACAGTACCTGAAGTAATTGTAGCGCGTCATGCTGGTATGAAAGTACTTGGTATTTCTTGTATTTCAAATATGGCAGCTGGTATTTTAGATCAGCCACTTCATCACGATGAAGTAATCGAAACGACAGAACGTGTTAAAGCTAACTTCTTAGCATTAGTAAAAGCAATCGTAAAACAAATGAAGGGGTGACCTCACAATGAGAATGGTGGACCTAATTGCAAAAAAACGTGACGGACATGCATTAACGACAGAAGAAATTAACTTTATTGTTGAAGGATATACGAATGGTGATATTCCTGATTACCAAGTAAGTTCACTTGCAATGGCAATTTTCTTCCAAGATATGAACGATCAAGAACGTGCTGATTTAACTATGGCAATGGTAAATAGCGGTGATACAATCGACTTATCAGCTATTGAAGGGGTAAAAGTAGATAAGCACTCAACAGGTGGTGTTGGTGATACAACAACACTTGTGTTAGGTCCATTAGTAGCCGCTTTAGGTGTACCGGTTGCAAAAATGTCTGGACGTGGGTTAGGACATACTGGTGGTACAATTGATAAATTAGAAGCAGTTCCAGGATTCCATGTTGAAATCGAAAATGATGAATTCATGCGACTTGTAAATGAAAACAAAATCGCAGTTATTGGTCAAAGTGGAAACTTAACACCTGCGGATAAAAAGTTATATGCACTTCGTGATGTAACGGCAACAGTAAACTCAATTCCGCTTATTGCAAGTTCGATTATGAGTAAAAAAATTGCTGCTGGTGCAGATGCAATTGTTCTTGATGTAAAAACTGGAGCAGGTGCATTTATGAAAACAGATGAAGATGCAAAACGTTTAGCAGAAGCAATGGTGCGCATTGGTAATAACGTTGGTCGTAATACGATGGCTGTTATTTCTGATATGAGTCAACCACTTGGTGAGGCGATTGGTAACGCACTTGAAGTACAAGAAGCAATTGATACATTACAAGGTAAGGGGCCGAAAGATTTAGAAGAGTTATGTTTAACACTTGGAAGTCAAATGGTATACCTTGCTGGACAAGCTTCATCTTTAGAAGATGCACGTGAGAAATTAATTGAAGTAATGAACAACGGTAAAGCGCTAGAATCATTTAAAACGTTCTTATCAGCGCAAGGCGGCGATGCTTCTGTTGTTGATGATCCTTCTAAATTACCACAAGCACAGTTTAAAATTGAAGTAGAAGCGAAGGAAGATGGTTATGTATCAGAAATCGTTGCAGATGAAATCGGAACAGCAGCAATGCTTTTAGGAGCAGGACGTGCGACGAAGGAATCTGAAATTGATTTAGCAGTTGGCTTAATGCTTCGCAAAAAAGTAGGGGACAGCGTGAAAAAAGGTGAATCCCTTGTTACAATTTACGCAAACCGTGAAAATGTGGAAGATGTAAAAGCAAAAATTTATGAGAACATGAAGATTGCTAACGAACATGTAGATGCACCAACGTTAGTGCACGGCATCGTTACTGAATAATAAAAAAGGGCCAAGGAGTATTTCTCCTTGGCTTTTTTTGCTATTTTTTGTTTATAATAATAATGGGTGAAATTATGATTAGAATTTGTGCAATAACAAAAACAGATGAAGTATTATATGATGTTTCGCTAGAAGAAACAACGAAAGACCATATTGTATGGTATTGGCTAGATTTATATAAGCCAACGAAAGAAGAGTATACATACATTTTGCAAGATCATTTTAAGTTCCATCCCCTTGCAATTGAAGACTGTATAGAATATGTACAGAGGCCAAAAGTTGATTTTTATGATGGATATAACTTTTTAGTTCTTCATGCATTTGGTGAGGATGGATTAGAACCGCACGAGATCGATTTATTTATTAGTGATCGTTTTATTGTTTCTTTCCACTTTTCTCATAACAATGCAATCGAAAGAGTATGGAAAACACTTGGAGAAAAGAAGCGTATTAAAAATAGTCCTTTACACGTAGCGCATACAATTATCGACCAAATTGTAGATGACTATTTTGCGCCTGTATATTACATTGAGGATCATTTAAATGCAATTGATGATAATTTAACGGGTGAGACAGCAGGAAGTGTATTAGAAGAAGTATTTGATATACGTGCAGATTTATCGAAGCTAAGGCGCACAATCATTCCGATGCGTGATTTATTGTATCGTATTTTAAATTCGACTCGTTTTTACGGTATAAGTGATCATGAGATTTACTTTAAAGATATACATGACCATTTGCTTAAACTAACAGAAATGATTGAGGCAAGCCGCGAGTTAACGGCAGATATTCGGGATAGCTATTTTTCATTAAACTCACATCATATGAATAACATTATGAAAACATTAACTGTATTCTCGACTATTTTCATGCCATTAACATTTATTGCGGGAGTATACGGAATGAACTTTACGCATATGCCAGAGCTTGGTGGACAATATAGTTATTTTATTTGTCTACTTCTAATGGCGCTAATTGGCGGTGGGATGATGGCTTGGTTTTATAAAAAAGGGTGGTTTAAGTAAAAAAACACCGAGGAAAATTCCTCGGTGTTTTTACTTAACCAATAGCATGTAATACAAACATGGCTAAGAATAAGCATGTAACGATATACATAGACGGTGCGACTTCTTTACGCTTTCCAAGAGCAATTTTTAAGATAGGATAAGCAATAAATCCGAACGCAATGCCATCAGCGATACTATATGTGAGCGGGATCATGACGATAATTAAGAACGCTGGAAATCCTTCTGAAAAATCGTTCAGAGGAATTTGTTGAATGCTTGTAATCATCAGGCCGCCAATAATAATTAAGATTGGTGCAATGGCACTATCAGGAATTAGTTTCACAAACGGAAGTGCAAACAGTGATGCGAAGAATAGCAACCCTGTAACGATAGACGTCAGACCTGTCTTTCCGCCTGCAGTAATACCTGCAGCACTCTCTACTGTTGATACGGTAGGGCTTGTGCCAAATAGACCACATGTCATTGCTGAAATTGCATTGGCTTGGTAAGCACGTGGGAATTTACGGTCATCTTCTAATAAACCGTGCAGAAGTCCCATGTTCTCAAAAATAAGCACCATGCTTAAGGAGAATGTTGCAATCCAAAACGGTAAGGAAGAAAGTTTGCCAAATGACATAGCTCCAAACACATCGCCGTAATTAGCGAATGAGAATGAACTATTCCCGATTTGACTTGTATCAACAAGACCAAATAGCCATGCAATACCAGTTCCTATTGCAATCGTCCATAAAAAGCTTCCACGTACGTTACGAATAAATAGTACAAGTGCAACGATAAGAGTAAGTAGTGTCGCAAGAACGACAGGGTTACTTAATTTACCCATTGCAACAGCAGTATTTGGATTCGAAACGACTAAACCACCTTTTTGCAATCCGATAAATGCTAAAAATAATCCGATGCCGACAGTAATAGCTTCCTTTAATGACTTTGGAATCGATACTGAAAGCACGCGAGCGATTGGTGTAAACGCAGCAATTGCAAAAATAATACCAGAGATGAAGACAGCTGCTAATGCTTCCTGCCAAGCTAATCCGAGCGTATGCACAGCAGTGTACGTGAAGAATGCATTTACGCCCATACCAGGGACAAGAATAGCAGGTGCATTTGCCCAAAATGCCATGACCAGACATCCGACAAATGAACTGAAAACAGTTGCTAAAATTCCAGCTTCAAGAGGAATGCCAGCATCGGATAAAATGGATGCATTTACAATCATAATATATACGATTGTGAAAAATGACGTAACCCCAGCTAAAACCTCTTGTTTTGGTGATGTTTCGTGTAAACCTAATTTAAATGTTCTTTCAAGTATTCCTTTCATGTTAAACCTTCTTTTTCATATCCCTCTCCCACCCGTGATATCTCTTTTGTAAGAGCTCACCGTCCTTTATTATATCAGAACATCATGTTTTTACAACAAGGAAAATGATAACGTTTACTTATAAATGAAATTATTTATAAATACGTAAAAATCGCCCTTATTGTAGAAATGATTTCTAATTCTCCCGATTGAATGGGAGGAGCTGCTTGTGCATGTAAAGTAGCATAGGACGCAACTTCCCGTGGTAATTGAGCAGATTCTTCAACGAATGAGAGTGGAACAGGATTAATGTTTAAATTGTATGTACTCGCAATAGCACGAGCTTTTTCTACCGCTTGTTGCAGAGCTTGAATGAGAGCTTGCTCATAATATTTATTTGGGTGAGATATTCGAAAACGTAATCCTTTTGCTACGTTTGCTCCATTTGAAACGGCTATATCATATACTTCCCCTGCTTTTTGTACATTTAAAACGGTAATTTCATACAAATGTTCCACACGATATCCTTGTAGTAATGCTTTATCATTTATATATTCGTATTGGGGAGTGATTGTATAAGAAATCGTTTCTATGTTTTTATCAGAAATACCAAGCTGTTTAAGTGCATCCAGCAATTGTTTTGATTGCACTGCATTTTCTTCTTGCGCTTGTTTCACATTTTTACTATCAGTTCGAATGCCAAGTGTTAATATAACAACATTTGGTTTTGCTTTTACAACGCCTTCACCTTGCACCGTAATGGTAGCTTCTTTACCAGTATTAGCTGTACGTATGTTGTGTAAATAAGGATTCATTCCACCTTGCATCTTCCATCACCATCCTTATTTATATGTATATGTGTGAACAAAAAAGAAATTTGTATGAAAAAGTTACATAAATGAGAATGTTAAAGGAAGAAAGCATATACAACGAGGGTATTTATAGATTATAATATGTGTAAATATGATAAAAAAGGGACGAGGCTAGTGAACGAAAAAAGAGAAACACTGATTTTAGAGTTATCCGGATCATTTCGAAAGATGATACGTTTATTACAAAATGATATTAATACACGTTTTGCAGAACATATGCCATACAATGAATTTTCTGTATTACGCGCGTTATTTTTAAACAGTCCACAGATGGCTTCGCAAATTGCGAGTGAAGTAAACGTAACCTCTAGTCATATTACAGCTGTTACTGATCGTCTCGTACGAAAAGGGTTTGTAGAAAGAAAGCGTTCAAATTCAGACCGTCGTATCGTGTACCTAGAAATTACAGAACACGGAAGAGAAGTAACTGAAAAACTTGAAGCTGTGCGTAAAGAATATTATAAAGAGAAATTTAAAGGTTGGAGCGACCAAGAAATCGAAATGGTTTTAGAGCTATTTGGCCGCGTATTATAATAAATGAGGATAGGAAGCGAAAGCTTTCCTATCCTTTTTCTTTTGAATAAAAACATTTTGAAACTCCAATACTTTAATTAAAAAGAATCGGAGTGAAAAATTATGAAACGTATTTGTACGCTTTTCATTATGATTGGAAGTTTTTTCTGCTTTCATCAATTCGTGGACGCTGCAACGCCTCTTCAAGTCGTTCAGAAAGAATTACAACATATTTCAAATAAGCAACCTGTTTTATATTCAAAACTATGGATTCGCTCTATGCAGAATGCTATTTTATTTCATCATAGTGATAATATTCGGCATGAAGATACGATAAGTAATGTAACAAAGTCTTCTCTTATAAAAGTAAAACAACTTCCACTTCAGAAAGCATCGCAGTATATCCCGAGATTATCGCAATATATTTCTAAGTTTGAATCTGAGAATGTGCAAGTGTATTATGTTGCAGCGCGTTATGAAGTGAAAAAAGAAAATCCGTATCAGTTAAATGGCATGAATTATTTTATGCAAGTGTTTATTCAACAAGGAGGAGAATGGAGAATTGCTGAAAGCATAGTTGCTCCAACAGATCAAATCGTCGCAAATGGTGACGGGTTTGGAATGAAGCAAGAAAAAGAGTATGGGAAAAGAAGAGAGAATGTGAAATAACCTCCTTTTGAAGGAGGTTATTTCGTGCGAAGTAAAAATTTTTTATTTATGAAATAGTTAAGTACTACATAGCTAAATACTCCTATTATTATGAATCCAGCGTAATAACTTAATATTGGATCATTTTTTTCACCTGTTAACCAGCCTCCTAATAGTGCGAAACATATCGTGACACACGGTATAAATAGACGTTGTAGTTTAGTGAATAATAATAGTTTACCGTTATTTTCATTTTTTGTCCGATTATAGAAAAATACTCCTAATGGTAAAAGAAAAAGAATATATAGAATCGGAGTGATAAGTTTCCGGATGGGCTGGAATTGGTGTTGCACCGTAACGGATTCTTTTAGATTGTTAATGTTTACTTCTTTTACTTTTGGATTAAATGTATAAGATATATAAGTATTATTAGTAGGTGCAAAAACTTCAATGTTCTCTACATATGATGTGTAATTCGCTTTCTTAAGGAAAAATTCAGTTGTAGATATATTTGTGTGAATCCAAGTGAAATGAAACAGCAACATGCTTAGTCCAGATGGTAATATAATAAAAACTAAGCTTAATATACTATGTGAAATGACATTACCAGCAATTGTTCCTATAAAAATTGCTATTGTAAAAATCGCAATCCATGTAATGGTAACATAACATAATAATGTAAGTATTGGCCAGAAGGATTGATATTGGTTAAACAGATTAACTGTTAGGATAAAATACATTAAGATGATATTAAGGCTCATTATGAATATAATTACAATTGTCCCGAACACCCATTTAGAAAGAAAAAGTTCTTTTCTCGTGAATGGCATTGCGAATAACAGATGATCTGTTTGATTTCGTTTTTCCCAACTTATTAATGAACAAGCGAGTAATATGAAAGTTGGAATGAAGGGGATGATAAGAGTATCCCCATTTAAACTATAGCTGAAATAGTTATCTTGGTTTGCTGAAAGACTTGTTAGTTGAATCTGTAAATCATTAAAATAGCTAATAGGTAAAAACCAAAAACTACTACAAGCAAAGAGTAAAAGAATGTACTTACTTTGCTTGTAATGATGTAACCATAAAGCCTTATAAAACATGTTATTCCTCCAATGCCCAACATGTGATTATGTTGAATTTAGTTAATATTCCAAGTAAACTTCCATTTTAATATTTTTGGCAGGAAGAAATACATAATTAAACTAGTAACTAAAAATCCGATGTAAAAGCTGCCCAATGACTGCGCGCGACTTAGTATTAAGCCTCCAACGATCCCACCAAAGAAAATAGCACAAGCCGATACTACTTTTTGTAGTTTTGGATATAATAAGTAGTTACCGTTTCGCTCATTGGCTGAACGAGCATATAAATATATACCGAGTGGTAATAAAACAATGATATGTACGATAGGTCCAATCAATGTTTTTACCGGTGGAATCTTTGTAAAGTTTGGTTCGTTATGACGTACTCCGTTTCGATCGGTATAAGCATTTTGTGGATCATAATTAAAGTGAATATTGAAATCTTCTGCTGCACTAGAAATACGTATGTTTTCCATCACATTATATATAAGGCCACTGTTCTCATGAAATTCAGTGTTTGAGTGAACAGCAATGACGCCTGAAATAAGTGTTGGAAGTAATAATGGGAACATGAATAGAGCGGCAGTGAGAACTCCTTGCGATATAACATTCCCTGCGATTGTTCCTATACATAAGGCAAGTGTATAAATAGCAATTAATACAATTAACATGTATATAAAATAACTATGAAAGGGGGAGAATACTTGATATTTATTATGAAAAGTTAACTTTTTCATAATAGCAAATAGCCCCCAGTTTAAAACGACAACAGCGGTGATGTTGCAGATTCCAAACAACCACTTTGTTATATAGAGGTGTGAACGTTTAAAGGGCATAGACCATAGCAAGTCGCTAGAGTTATCTTGTCTTTCCCATCCAATTAACGTACAAGCTAGAACGATAAGCACAATACCTAACAGCATGACAGAATCTAGAAGTGTTAAATTAAAGGTGTAATGATATACAGAGTTCCACTTTTTGTTGTCATTTAGAAATTGTTGCTGTTGAATAGAAGTCATATAGTAGTAATATGACAAAGTATAGAGACTGGCAAGCCAAAATAACCATACAACATATTTACTTTGGTGATACGTTCTTAGCCACAGTGCTTTTTGAAACATAGGATCTCTCCTTTAAAAAACTTTATAATTTGTTAAGCGTGATAATACAACATAAGTAATAATTCCAGCGAAAAACAAAGCGATATAGTAGTTAAGTAAGAAATGAAATTGGTTTAGTTTATAGCCACCTAGTAATGCAAAGTAAATGGTTGTCCCCCATATACATATTCGTAAATGCTTTTGGAAAATAAATATCTTTTGACTGTTTTCATTTGGCGATCGTTTATATAAATATGTTCCAAGTAGTAAGTAAACTATTGTATAAAAAATAGGGACTAACATCGATTTAGCTGAATAATAGTGATAAGATGCTGGATTTCTTAAAGTAGTTGAGTCATTTTCTTTTTTACGTGATTCAGGATTATAATGGTAATAAATCGTGAAGTTATATATTGGTGCAACTATATTTGTTTTTTTATTGATTTCATAAAGTTGTTGATCTAATTTATTATTTTTAGTATTGGTAGCCTCTAAATGGTTTAGCGTAAAAGTGTATACTAGTGGAATAAATGTAAGTCCCATTAATAGCCACGGAATACAAAAAACAACCTGGGAAACAATGCTTCCAGTAAAAGTACCGATGCATAGTGCAGCTGTATATACTGCAACATAAGAAACAATTGCATAAAGAAAGTATCGATGAAATGGACTAAAAGATTGATAATCAAAATGAATGGTTGTTCTATAAATAACATACATAAGGATCCAATTTATAAGTAACGAGCCCAAAATACAAAATGAACCAAAAGCCCATTTAGATAAGAAAACATCTTTTCTTTTAAACGGCATCGTCATAAGTAGTGTATTCGATTGGTTGCTACGTTCCCACCCTATCAATAAACAGGCTAAAGCAATAATAAGAACTGTTAACAAAAAACTATTACCTTCTCCCGAAGAAAAGGCATAAAAATAATAATACTGCTTCCCTTTTTCTTGTAATTCGTAATACGCATCAAGTTCTTTCTGCGCAATTCTATAGTAGCTGAAAGATAATAAGTAAAGCGAACTAAAGAAGAATAGTAACACAGCATATTTCCCGCGTTTCCAATTCCACATCCACAACGCCTTATGAAACATACCCATCCTCCTCCAGTGTCGTAACGAAGACATCTTCAAGTGACATTGTTAATTCTTCAATGAGTATAGGTTGTTCTTTATAAAACTTCTCCAGTGTTGTAGCCACATTTCCCTCAATTAAGATTGTATATACTTTTCCTGTTTGATTTAATATTTTAATATTGCTTAAGTTTTCTAGTTTTTGAGGTAATGAACGTTCGTAAGCTACTTGTATTTTTGCAAATCGTGATTTGGCATCGTCTAGTGATGTAATAGACGAGATAGTATGGCCTTTTAATATAATGATTGTATCTGCAATTTGTTCCACTTCATCTAAATGGTGAGTTGAGATGAAAATGGTAATCTCTTTTTCTGCAACTTCTCCAACGAGAAACTGTAAAATTTGCCTTTTCACGATAGGATCAAGTCCGTTTGTCGGTTCATCCAAAATGATATATTCTGCTTTTGTAGAAACGGCTAAAATGATGGCAAGCAGTGCTTTCATTCCTTTTGAATAGCTACGAATTCGTTTGTTAGGTAAGTTAAAACGTTCTAACAGTTCATAGAAATATGCTTCATCAAATGCGGTATAAACTTCTTTATAAAACTTTACAATTTCTTTTACCGTATATCCGTTCAATATGTTAGTAGAATCCGGAACATATACGATTTTTTGCTTTATTTCAGGACACTGATGAATGTTTGTCTCTTCATATGTAACAGTCCCTGCATCAGGGTCTAAAATGCCGACCATCGTTCGTAATAAAGTTGTTTTCCCCGCACCGTTTCTTCCGAGTAATCCGATGATACTTCCTCTTTGTAATGTGAAAGAAACATCATCTAAAATCGTTTGATTATCAATTGTTTTCTTCAAGTTTGTCACTTTCAGCATCCGCATTTCCTCCAATCTCTTTATAGTATGAATCTATCCAATCATGAATTTTATCTTTCGTAACACCAAGATAAGAGGCTTCTAATAGTAATTGATGAAATTGCTTTTCAACCATAGCGATTTTCCTTTCGTCTAATGTTGGGGTAATCGATTGAGATACAAATGTTCCTTTTCCTCGTAATGTTTCAATAATCCCTTGTCGTTCTAACTCTTGGTACGCTTTACTCACTGTATTTGGATTTATAACGAGTAAAGAAGCGAGTTCGCGTACAGAAGGTAGTTTGTCACTTGGAGCTAACATGTTCTTCAATACGAGTTCTTTTATATTTTGAACGATTTGTTCCCATATCGGAGTGTTGCTTCTTGGATCAAGTTGAATATGCAAGAGCAATGTCTCCTTTCTGACTTGTATTAAGTGTACTACTATATGTAATACACTTAATACAATATAGGTGATGAATATATTTGTCAACTGAAAATATTAGAAAAATATGGTATTAAAAAATAATAAATTGGAAAAAATAGGTTTGATATAGAATGGAGGGTTAGTCATGAAGCGAGTTTTTGGAATACTTGTTTGTTTCATGTTATTGCTTTCTGGTACTTCAGTTAGTTTCGCACAATCTGAGAAGACGAAGCAGGAAAAAACAGAAGAAACAACGCCGAAGTTAGCGGAACAAGCGTCATCAGCAATTGTAATTGAACAAGATACAGGTAAAGTTTTGTTTGATAAAAATCCAAATGAGAAGTTACCACCTGCTAGTATGACGAAGATTATGACAATGCTATTAATTATGGAACAAGTTGAAAAAGGAAAACTAAAACTGACCGATAAAGTTAGAGCAAGTGAGCATGCAGCTTCAATGGGTGGATCACAAATCTTTTTAGAGCCTGGAGAAGAGATGACTGTAAATGAAATGCTAAAAGGTATTGCTATTGCATCTGGAAATGATGCGTCTGTTGCAGTAGCGGAGCATATCGCGGGTTCAGAAGAAGGTTTTGTAAATATGATGAACAAAAAAGCGAAAGATTTAGGACTGAAAAATACTCATTTTCAAAATCCAACAGGTCTTCCGGCTAAAGACCATTATTCCACAGCAAATGATATGGCTATAATGGCAAAAGAATTGATGAAGTACCCACTTATTCGCAAATATACAGGTAAATACGAAGACTATTTACGAGAAGATACGGATAAGAAGTTTTGGCTCGTGAATACGAATAAGTTAGTACGTTTTTATCCTGGAGTAGATGGTGTGAAAACGGGCTTTACGACAGAAGCAAAATATTGTTTAACAGCATCGGCTGAAAAAAATGGCATGCGTGTTATTTCAGTTGTTATGGGAGCACCTACATCGAAAGAACGGAATAATCAAGTAACAAAGCTTCTTGACTATGCATTTGGACAATATATGACAAAGAAATTGTATACACGTGGCGAAAAAATTAAGACTGTACAAGTAGGAAAAGGGAAAAAAGAAAAAGTAGATTTAGTTGCGTCAGACAATGTGTCTCTTCTTATGAAGAAGGGCGAAAATATGGACAAAGTAAAGCAAGAAGTAATTGCTGAAAAGAAAGTGAAAGCGCCGATTAAAAAAGGTGACGCGCTTGGTACACTTGTTATTAAAAAAGATAAAGATGTTTTATTAAAACAAACAATTGTAGCAAAAGAAGATGTTGCTGCAGCGAGCTGGTGGGAGTTATTTAAAAGAAGTTTTGGGATGTTTTCAACATCAAAATAGCGGCAAACATTTTGCCGCTTTTCTATTCGTATGAAAGTAAATAATTGCCGAATGTTTTCACTTTATGGCGAAATAGTTCTTCTTTTGTCAGCAGGAAGGATTCTTATGTTGTATCACGAAAATCTTTATGTATGTAAATGAGTAAAGTTTGAGCATAAGGAGGAAATCGTGTGAGTCTTTCCATGCAATTAGAAGTAAAGCGTGACGTCCTATGTGTGAGACTAGCGGGTGAATTAGATCATCATACTGCTGAAGAGTTGCGAACGAAAGTAACAGATATGATTGAGACACATGGTGTTCATCATATTGTTTTGAGCCTAGAGAACTTATCGTTTATGGATAGTTCTGGTTTAGGTGTTATATTAGGCCGATATAAGCATGTAAAGGGATTAGGTGGAGAAATGGTTGTTTGTGCAATTTCACCGCCTGTTAAGCGTTTATTTGAAATGTCGGGCTTATTTAAAATTGTTCGCTTAGAAGAAAGTGAAGCGCATGCGCTCGCGACGTTGGGGGTGGCATAAATGAGAAATGAAATGAACCTTCAATTTTCAGCATTAAGTCAAAATGAATCATTCGCTCGCGTTACAGTAGCTGCTTTCATTGCGCAACTAGATCCAACGATGGAAGAACTTACGGAGATTAAAACAGTTGTGTCAGAAGCAGTTACGAATGCAATTATTCATGGATACGATGGAAATGCAGAAGGTGTTGTTTATATTTCTGTAATTTTGGAAGAAGCAATGGTGAAACTCACGATTCGAGATGAAGGGATTGGCATCTTTGATTTAGATGAAGCAAGACAACCCCTTTTTACAACTAAACCTGAATTAGAGCGTTCCGGAATGGGATTTACTATCATGGAAAATTTTATGGATGAAGTAGAAGTTATTTCAAACGAATCTTTCGGGACAACAATCCATTTGACAAAATACTTATCAAATAGTAACGCTCTATGCAATTAAGGAGAATAGCCTATGGACATAGAGGTCAAAAATGAGAAGAAGAAACCTCAGTTAAAGGACCACGAGCTAAAAGCGTTAATTCAACAAAGTCAAGATGGAGATCAACAAGCGAGAGATACAATCGTTCAAAGTAATATGCGTCTCGTATGGTCGGTTGTGCAGCGTTTTCTTAATCGAGGATACGAACCAGACGATTTATTTCAAATTGGATGTATTGGGCTCTTAAAATCGGTAGATAAATTTGATTTATCTTTCGACGTGAAATTTTCAACATATGCAGTTCCAATGATTATTGGAGAAATACAACGATTTTTACGTGATGATGGATCAGTGAAAGTAAGTAGATCTTTAAAAGAAACAGGAAATAAAATTCGAAAGATGAGAGACGAGCTTTCGAAAGAATTCGGAAGGGCACCAACGATTAACGAAGTAGCCGAAGCGTTAGAACTAACGCCAGAAGAAGTGGTTCTGGCGCAAGAAGCGAGTCGTGCTCCTTCATCCATACATGAAACGGTGTATGAAAACGATGGAGATCCAATCACTATTTTAGATCAAATTGCTGATCAATCTGAAACGAAATGGTTTGATAAAATTGCTTTAAAAGAAGCAATTAGAGAATTAGATGATCGAGAACGTTTAATTGTATATTTACGCTACTATAAAGACCAAACCCAATCAGAAGTAGCGGAGCGCATAGGTATTTCGCAAGTACAAGTTTCAAGACTTGAAAAGAAAATATTAAAACAGATGAAAGATCGAATAGATGAGTAGCTATCTATTCGATTTTTTTATGACTTTAATTTAGTAGGGATTGTAAACTTTCGTAAAAATTAACAGAATTTATTGATAATTTAGTAAATTTAAAATATAATCCAAGTATGAACTTGTCACAAAGGGGGAAGGAAGTATGGAAACGAGGCAACAATGGGGAACGAGGGCCGGATTCATTTTCGCAGCGGTCGGCTCTGCCGTTGGATTAGGAAACATATGGCGTTTTCCTTATACAGCGTATGAAAATGGGGGAGGCGCATTCTTTTTACCGTACTTATTCGCATTATTAACGACTGGTATTTCATTATTGGCGTTTGAATTTGCTCTTGGGCATCGTCATCGTGGTTCAGCGCCACTTACATTCTTCCGTATTAGTCCGCGTGCTGAATTTATCGGATGGTGGCAAATGTGTGTAACGTTTATCGTTTCAACATATTATGCAGTAATTATTGCTTGGTCTATTTCCTATACGTACTTTGCAATTACTGGAGCATGGGGGAAAGACACGCAATCATTTTTATTTAAAGAGTATTTGCATGTTGCAGATAAGCCTGGACAGTTTGGAGGGCTCGTACCGGAAGTATTAATTCCATTAGCTCTCGTTTGGATTATCGTGCTCGGTGTAGCATTTAAAGGAGTTAAAAAAGGAATTGAAGTTGTTAATCGTATTTTCATCCCTTTATTAGTTGTTATGTTCCTTATTATCGTAGTTCGTGCAGTGACGATGGAAGGTGCAATGCAAGGGTTGGATGCATTCTTCAAACCAGATTGGAGTCGTATTTTTGATGGGAAAGTATGGCTTGCTGCTTATGGTCAAATTTTCTTTAGCTTATCTTTAGCATTTGGAATTATGATTACGTATTCTAGTTATTTACCGAAAAACTCAGATACAACAAATAATGCCTTTATTACTGGCTTTGCAAACTCAGGATTTGAATTGTTAGCTGGGATTGGGGTTTTTGCAGCTCTTGGATTTATGGCAAATAATATGGGAGTACCAGTTGATAAAGTAGCAAGTGCTGGTGTAGGACTTGCGTTCGTAGTATTCCCGCAAATCATTAATGAGTTACCGATGTCACCGTTATTTGGCGTATTATTTTTCTTATCATTAACGGTTGCTGGAATTACATCCCTCATTTCACTTGCGGAAGTATGTTTTGCTGCCGTATCTGAAAAATTCAGCTTAAGTCGCCAAAAAACAATTGGAATTATGGGGACGCTTCTCGTACTAGTTTCTCTTGTTTTTGCAACACGTGGCGGGCTTATGTTCCTAGATGTTGTTGATTATTTCGCTAATAACTTCGGATTAATTTCAATTGCATTAGCGGAAGTGGTTACGATAGGGCTCATTCTACGCCGTTTACCAGTTTACCAAAATCATGCAAACTTCGTATCTGATATTAAGTTAGGGACGTTTTGGAGAGTAAGTTTACTCGTTATTACCCCGCTTATGTTAGGGTACATGTTAATTGATGGCACAATCCAAAATATTAAAAAGAACTACGGAGATTATCCAACGGAGTTTGTCGTAACATATGGTTGGTCAATTGCAGCAGCTTTCCTTATCGTTGCATTAATCATTAGTATAAAGAAATGGAATGCACAAATACATTCAGATTCTGCTAAGCTTGAAAAAGAATGGAAAGATCGGGGTGTTTCATAATGAGCGGATCAGCGATTATGATGATGGTGATTGGTATGGTAGTCATTTGGGGAGGACTCGCATTAAGTATTGCAAATTTATTTAAGAAAAAGGCATAAACTAAAAAACATCTGTACCGAAACGGTACAGATGTTTTTTTATGAAAAAATTGTATTAGAAAAAAAATCAATAACCATACTACAACTACGAGGAAGAGTGAAGAGGTGAATAGAAATTGGAACAAACAATTTATATTAAAATGCGTAATCGATTAAAAGTTTCTCCTACGTATGAAGTGAAACTACGTGATGTCGCTCAACTTGCCGGAGATACTGTGGTAGTTGAGTCGTTACAGGATGAGGTAGTTTACAAAATAACAGCGCATGATAAGACGCATGTTGTAATTGATGTTATGAAAATTATTGAGATTATTAGGCGAAAAGCGGCTCATATACAAATTAATTTACTCGGTTCTGGACAAACTCTTGTTGAAATTATATATGAAAAAAAGAAAGTACATCCGGTTTTCTTCGGACTTGTATGGTTGTTACTTTTTATTGGAGCTGCTCTTGCGATCATTTATTTCCATGAAGATGTAAGCATGCAACAAGTGCACCAGCGGTTATATTACATGATTACGGGAGAATTTAAGGCGCAGCCACTGCTATTTCAAATTCCTTATTCAGTAGGTCTTGGGTTAGGTATGGTCTTATTTTTTAATCATGTATTTCAAAAGCGAATTAATGAAGAGCCGAGTCCGTTAGAAGTGGAGATGTTCCAATATCAGCAGTCACTTGACCAATATGTAATTGTTCATGAAAACAAGGACAATATGAAACAACTTGCCGATGATTGAGTCTGGGCTTGTTATTTTAATTGGTTTAGCGGGAGGAATTGCAGTGGGTAGCGGATATGTCGCATTTTTAGCTGTACTTGGTATAATCCCCCGTCTAGCTCAATTAACGAGAAGTGGAAAGCACATTCAATATTTTGAGTGGGCAGTTATTGCAGGTACGTTAACAGGAGCTTGGTGTAGTTTGAAAAACATTACATTTCAAACGTCGCAATATTGGCTTGTTATATTAGGAATATTTTGTGGCACATTCATTGGAATGCTTGCAGCCGCATTAACAGAAGTGTTAAATGTTTTACCTATTTTAGCGAAACGAGTAGGGATAGAAGGGAAAATCGTTGTTTTACTCGTTGCTCTTGTACTTGGCAAAGTAATAGGCTCATTGTTTCACTGGATTTATTTCGTAAAGTAGGAGGCAGTATATAAATGACAGGGCGAAAACTAAAGGATGATTACATAAATAAAGTGAAGGAGTACCATCCAAAACCAAACTATTTCCTAAATTGTGTCAAGGCATTTCTTGTAGGTGGATTCATTTGTACTGTCGGAGAAGTATTGATGAAATTTTATATACATTATTTTCATTTCAGTGAACAAGAGGCAGGAAATCCGACAGTTGCAACGCTTGTATTATTATCGGCGATTTTAACAGGTTGTGGTGTATATGATAAAATCGGTCAATTTGCTGGAGCGGGATCGGCCGTACCTGTTACGGGATTTGCAAATTCTATGGCGAGCGCTGCGCTAGAACATAAGAGTGAAGGAATTGTGCTTGGGGTTGCTACAAATATGTTTAAGCTAGCGGGAAGTGTTATCGTTTTTGGGGTCGTTGGTGCATACGTTATTGGATTAATAAGATATACTTTTAACATTTTTATGTCTTAAAGGAGGGGCTAGTATGAGGTTGACCGGAAAACAAACGTGGGTATTTCAAAATGATATTTATGTGAATGCAACCGGTACTGCTGTCGGTCCAAAAGAAGCTGAGGGCCCTCTTGGGAAGGATTTTGATATTTCATATGATGATTTACATTGCGGAGAGGAAAACTGGGAACTTGCTGAACGAAGATTAATGTCAGATTCAATTCAACAAGTCTTGCAAAAAGGAAATGTAAAAACATCACAAATTGATTTCTTTTTAGCGGGTGATTTATTAAATCAAACAGTGACAGCAAATTATGTTGCGCGTAAGTGGGGGATTCCCTTTTTAGGGATGTTTAGCGCTTGTGCAACCTCGATGGAGACTTTAGCTGTTGGAGCAGCCTTTATAGATGGTGGATTCGCAAATCGTGTTTTAGCGACGGTAAGTAGTCATAATGCAACGGCTGAAAGACAGTTCCGTTATCCAACAGAGTATGGGGGACAAAAACCAGGAACAGCAAATTCCACTGTTACAGGTGCGGGATCCATATTAATTAGTAAAGAAAAAAGTGCTATTAAAATTACGGCAGCTACGATTGGAAAAGTGCAAGATTTAGGGATTGCGAATCCTTTAGATATGGGGTCGGCGATGGCACCTGCTGCTGCTCATACAATTCAACAACACTTTGAAGATTTGAAGAGAAGTGCAGCAGATTATGATTTGATTGTTACCGGTGATTTATCAGCTATTGGGACACCAATAGCAAAACAACTGTTACTGGAAGAAGGTTATGATCTTGGGCATATATATAATGATTGCGGATTAATGATTTATGATCCCGGTCAAGAAGAAGTATTTGCCGGTGGTAGTGGTTGTGCTTGTTCAGCTGTTGTCACATATGGTCATTTATTAAGTGAGATGCAAAAAGGGAACTTACAACGAATTTTTGTCGTTGCTACTGGCGCGTTATTAAGTCCGACGATGATGCAGCAGAAAGAAACCATTCCAACAATTGCACATGGTGTCGTATTTGAGAGAGTGAAGGGAGAGTGAATTGTGGATTTTATATATGCATTTCTTGTAGGAGGCGCCATTTGTGTAATTGGACAGGTATTGTTAGATTTCGCAAAGTTAACACCAGCCCATTTAATGGCTACCTTTGTAGTTATAGGAGCAGTTTTAGATGGATTCGGATTGTACGATAAGCTTATAAAGTTTGCTGGTGCTGGTGCGACAGTTCCTATTACAAGTTTTGGACATTCACTATTACATGGGGCAATGCATGCGGCAGAAAAACACGGATATATTGGGATTGGTATGGGTATGTTTAGTTTAACATCTGCAGGCATTTCTGCAGCGATATTATTTTCATTTTTTGTAGCACTTATATGTAAACCGAAAGGATAAATTAAATGAGACGAAGGGTTGTTTTGGTCACAGATGGAGATGAATATGCAAAGCGAACAATTGAGCTTTTAACGAAGGAATTTGGGGGAAGGTGTATTTCAGCATCACAAAGTAATCCAACCAAATTGACAGGGAAGAAAGTTGTTGAGCTTATTATGCAAACGCCATATGACCCTGTATTTGTCATGTTTGATGACAGTGGATTTATTGGAGAAGGATCTGGTGAAAAGGCTTTAAAATATGTAGCCACACATAAACAAATTGATGTACTGGGGATTTTGGCAGTAGCGTCTAATACACATCATTGGGAATGGGCACGTGTAGATGTCAGTGTAGATCGAAACGGGAATTTAACCGAATACGGTGTTGATAAATTTGGACTTCCAGATGGTGAAATTGGCAGAATTAGCGGAGATACAATTTATTGTTTAGATGATCTGAATGTTCCTGTCATTGTGGGAGTTGGTGATATCGGTAAGATGTGTGGAAACGATGAATGGGAGAGAGGATCACCTATTACTAGAAAAGCGATTCAATTAATTTTGGAAAGGAGTGGTTTTTATGACGAAGCCTAAAAAAGTGGATATCCCTATTTCATCTTTCATAAGTGATAATGAAAATTACTTAAAGCAAACAGCTGGACTGGGTGTTACATACGACGTTGGCATCCGTAAATTTCAAATTTTAAATAAAGAAATTGGTGTGTTATTTGTAAACGGGCTTTGTGATACAAATTATATTATCCCTATTTTAGAAGAAGCGGTGGATACAAATGAGATAAGGGATGTAGAAGAAGATACAGTGAAGCTTTTAGAGAATCGTTTAATCCATCAACAAGTAAGCAAAGTGAAAACGATGGATGAGGTAATGCTCCAAGTATTATCAGGACTTATCGTTATATTTGTGGAAGGTGAAACGGAAGCGTTCGCAATAGATGTTCGCAGCTATCCAGGACGAACACCGACAGAACCTGATACTGAAAAAGTAGTACGCGGTGCGAGGGATGGATTTGTTGAAAATATCGTTGTAAATACAGCGTTAATTCGTAGGAGAATTCGAGATCCACGTCTTCGAAATGAAATGATTCGAGTAGGAGATAGATCTCAAACTGATATTTGTATTACATATGTTCAAGATGTTGCAAATCCAGATTTAGTAAAGATTATAAAGCAAGAATTAAATAACATTGATGTCGATGGAATTACGATGGCGGATAAAACAGTGGAAGAATTTGTTGTAAAGCAAAGCTATAATCCATTCCCGCTTATTCGATATACAGAAAGACCGGATGTAGCGGCGAATCATTTATTAGAAGGACATGTGTTAGTACTAGTTGATACATCACCGAGTGCTATGATTACTCCAACAACATATTTCCACCATTTACAGCATGCGGAAGAGTTTAGACAAAATCCAGCTGTCGGTACATTTTTACGTTGGGTACGCTTTTTAGGTGTCTTATTCTCCTTATTTTTACTACCATTTTGGTTAGTGTTTGTATTTGATCCAACTCTTTTACCAGAAAACCTTGCTTTCATTGGACCGACTAAGATGACACATTTACCAATTCTATTACAGGTGTTGATGGCCGAAATTGGACTTGAGTTTTTAAGGATGGCAGCCATTCATACGCCAACGCCGTTATCTTCTGCTGCAGGGTTAATTTCCGCTATATTAATTGGTCAAATAGCAATCGATGTAGGTTTGTTTGTACCAGAAGTTATTTTGTATGTAGCAGTTTCTATGATCGGTGCATATGCAACACCGAGTTATGAATTAGGATTAGGAAATAAAGTTGGAAAATTGTTTGTTATTATTTTAACAGGTCTCTTCCATGAGATGGGATTTGTAATTGGTATGACGATATTGATTTTATTTTTAACGTCTATAAAAAGTTTACAAACGCCTTATTTATGGCCGTTTTTACCATTTGATTGGGGTGCATTAACAAAAATTCTACTTCGCCCGACGATGTCTAGTTTAAAAGTACGACCAAGTATTGTAAGACCTCAAAATGTAAAAAGACAAAAATAAACGGGATTATACACCCGTTTATTTTTTTAGCAAAAATTTATTGTTTTTTAACAAAAATCAAACATTTTTTGTGTACACTTAGAGTAGATATTGTGTATGGAAGGGGAAGAGGACATGATTAAATTATTTGTAAGTGATTTAGATGATACGCTCGTTTACAATGTGAATCATATGCAAAAAGAAGATGAACGTGCACTTTGTTGGTTAGCTGAAAAAGGGACAAATATTTGTTTTGCCTCTGGCCGCTTTACTCATCGAATTGATGAAGTCGTAAATAGGTTTGCATTCCCGTATTACACAACTAGTTTAAATGGAGCAACGATGTTACTGCCGGATGGAAAAATATTTCATGAATCAAGTTTTGAAGATGGGATTGCCCAGGAAATATATCGATATATCCATAAAAAGGGACTAGCAGATATTGTTTGTGCAAATGAGCAACGGTATACAAAAAGAAAGAATGAACATCATCATACTTTTGAAACGTATATGGGCGTGCATATTGCTGAGATAGAAGCATTAGAAGAGGAATTTGGTAAGACTGTACATCCTGCGAAATTGTTTGTTTTTGGGGAAGAAGAGACAATTGCAGCATTAGATCAAGAGTTACGAGATACATTTCAGAGCGAAGCGGAAGTTTTTATGTCTGGTAAACGCTATGTTGACATTATGCCAAGGGGAGTAAGTAAAGGGAGTGCTTTAAGGCGACTAATGGAACATTTACAAATTGAAGCAAATGAAGTTGCATGTATTGGAGATTCTTTCAATGATATTTCTATGTTTGAAGTAACTCCGCATTCATTTACTCTACATCATGCTCATCCATATGTGAAGAATAAGGCAAATTATATTGTTCGTTCGGTCGAAGAAGCTGTTATGAAATTGCCATTACTTGTATAAAAAAAGAAACTCGTCACTGACGAGCTTCTTTTTACTTGAATAACGATTTAACAAAATCAATGATACTTGAGAAGAAATCTTTAACTTTATCTAGGAAACCTTGCCCTTCTTCAGATCCTAAAAAGGCAGAAACATGTTCTTTTGCTTTATTTAACTGACTGCCAACTTGATTCCAATCGATATTAAGATTTTTCATTTTATCAAATAGCGCAACTAAGTTATCTAACTGTTCATCCGTTAATGTAATACCAAGTTGATCCGCAATTTTTTTAATTAATGAACGTAAATCTTCAGTCGTTTTTGGCTGTTCTTTGGCAATTTCTTCTTTAATTTTTGCAACAAGTTGAACTGCTTTTTCTTCACCAATTTTATCGCCGAGCTGGGCTGTTTGCACCATTTCTTCATTGGCTACTTTTTTTACTTCCTCAGGAATTGCTTTGTTCGATGTTGTTTCATAGGCTTTCATTAAACCGGTTAAAGCAGCAGTTCCTGAAACTTTAAATGGTGCAGTAATTTGAATTTCTGCATCTTTCACACCTGCTGTAATAAGTGCGTTTGTGTACATTGCATCTGTTATCGAATTAATGTTTTTTGAACGTACAATGAGACCAGAACCTGGCTTTGTGTATGTAATCATAGAAGAGGAAATTGCTCTCGTACCAATTTGGGCTTTTGGAACAATCCCTTCTAGAAATTTATGTTCTTCCGCATTAGACACAGTAATGATTGTAGCATCTTTTGGTGCTTTCATTTCTTTTAACAGATCTTGTTTTTGTTGTTCAGACAAGTTTTCTCCTAGTGTAACAATTGATTCTCCTTCGATGATGTCTGCAAACGAAGCTGTTGGCATCATAAATACCGTTACAGCCAATAGCAGAGCTAGTAATTTCGTTTTCACGAAAAATCGCTCCCTTTCTCTTTCTAAAATTTTCGGGCAACACAGTTATTATAGTATATATTTCTTATTTGTCACCTAGCTTTTTCCACATTTCGAAAAAGAAGTATCTAGATTGTCGGATTCTTTTTGTTTCTAGTCATGAATGTGGTAATATAGTGCTGAGATAGTTGAAAGGAGACATATACGTATGAAAACTTTAGGATACATATTAATGGAAAATGGTGAAAAAATCGAGTTAGAATTTTTCCCAGAAGAGGCACCAAAAACAGTAGAAAACTTTAAAAAACTAGCAGAGCAAGGATTTTATGATGGTGTGACATTCCACCGCGTTATTCCTGGATTCGTAAGCCAAGGTGGAGATCCAACAGGAACAGGTGCAGGTGGCCCAGGTTACTCTATCCCATGTGAAACTGATGGAAATCCTCATAGACACCTTGTAGGTTCACTTTCTATGGCTCATGCTGGCCGTAATACAGGCGGTAGCCAATTCTTTGTTGTTCATGAGCCACAACCGCATTTAGATGGTGTACATACTGTATTCGGTAAAGCAACAAGCGGTATTGAAACAGTATTAAACATGCGTCAAGGCGATGTAATGAAAGAAGTTAAAGTTTGGGAAGAATAAGTTAATGGGAAAAGAGAGCTATGGCTCTCTTTTTGTTTTTTAATAGGAATGGGTATTTCGTTTGCAGTACATGATACAAGTAGTACTGTTATTGTAGCGAAAATATGGCGCTTATAAGAACAAAATTTTAACAAATTACATAGAATACATTAGATTTCATGTTTCAATAAATATTTTTATTACATTAATTTTGCTAGAATTCATTTGCTCCCAGGTGATGAATATTGAAGTGGTAATGAGCGATGGATGTTTCTTTTTACTTTCATATAACAGCGTTTCTTTGTTAATCTACTTAGAAAAAATAGTACTGAAACATATATTTGACTTTCTTCTTTTCGCTTTGTATGATTATCAAGTTGTTTTAGGCCCTTCTCACTCTGTTGAAAATATTGTAAAATGAATGTGATATGAAAAGAGTGGTTGAGGGGATTAATAGTTTGTAACTTTTGTAAGAAGGGATAAGGGTTATGTTAATTCGTTTTAAAAAAAGTTATGAAAAGATTGCAATGGGGCTTCTTTCATTTATGCCAACTGAAAAAGATGTGAAAACATTACAATTGACTATGAAAGATTATGAAGCAAAGGATGATTGGCAATTGTATTTGTGGAAACAAAACGAAGATTTTGTTGGGATAATGGGGATTGTAAAAAAAGAGAATCAAGTGTTGGAAATTCAGCATCTGAGTGTGAACCCGTCTCATCGTCATATGGGTATTGGGACGAAGATGGTTCAAGAGTTAAAGAGTAAATTTCTTGAGTTTACAATTTGCGGAAATGAGCAAACAGCAAGTTTTTGCAAAAAGTGTAAAGGGCTAGAACAAAATATACATTCGTGAAAGCAGAGATAAGTGGTTTATTATCTCTGCTTTCTTTTTTGTAATTGTTCGTTTCGTTCAGCGATGACCTCTGTTCGATCACGTAATGTGTGCTTATGTATTATATATTCATTAGAAGTAGCATTCACGTCTTTCCAAGGAAGGTTTTGTTTCTGACATAATTCCATGCAGTGCTTTTCTAATGCTGTATCCGATAATGGTAAAAATAACGGTGTAAAACTCTCTTCTTTCTGTATAGATTGCAATCTATCCTGGAGTAAGCATAGAAGTTGTGTCTGATTTATTCCTAAACGTAGTAAAGGTGCACTGTTTATTTCTAAAATCTTTATGGCGCTTTTCATCATTTTCTCTGCGCCATTCCAGTTAGAGCGTCTTTGATGGTATAAAGAAACTGCAATTTGAATAAGACCGACTAAATAATTATCACGATTTTCTCTCGGTTTTGTTTTCCAATATTCTTCCAGTATCTCGTGGCATTCAAAATAATCATAATCTCCGTGAAAATGAATTAAAAATTGGATGTATTCGGTAGGATACATTTTCTTCACCCCTGTTTAACGGTTATAAATACAAGTTTATCATAGAAATATAAACAATAAACGACTAGGGAATTTTCCCTAGCCGTTATTGTTCATATTAGCAGAAGCAAGCTGCCCCTACAATAATTAGTAAAATAAACAATACAACAAGTAATGCGAACCCACCGCTAAAACCGCAATCAACGTGACCCATAGTTTTTTGACCTCCTACATTGTTCTTACTACACTGTTATCATATGAAGCGGTGGGCATGATGACATAGGCATAGGTCTATTTTTAATTAAATTTCTTAAAAAGGTTGGATAGAACATGAGTATGCTCTATACTTATGTTGTTATAGAAAAAATGTGGTGGGATGCTTTGTGCAGTATAATTTTAAAGTAGAGGCTTTTGAAGGGCCTTTAGATTTATTGTTACATTTAATACATCGTTATGAAATTGACATATATAATATTCCTGTAGCGGAAATTACAGAGCAATATTTATCTTATGTTCATACGATGAAAGAACTACAATTAGATGTTGCAAGTGAGTATTTAGTAATGGCTGCGACTTTATTACAAATTAAAAGTAAAATGTTGTTGCCGAAACATGAAGAAGATGTACTTGATAACGGTGATGACTTTATAGATGATCCTCGTCAAGAATTGATGGAGAGGTTAATTGAATATAAGAAATATAAGCAAGTTGCTACTGAGCTAAAAGAAAGAGAACAAGAAAGAGCACAGCTATATACACGTCCGCCAATTGATTTTACATCGTTGCAACAAGAAGAGGAGACAAACTTGCCTCTTGATGTTACGTTATATGATATGCTAGCGGCATTTCAAAAATTAATGCGCCGTAAAAAAGCAAAAAAACCTGTAACAACACGTATTACTCGTCAAGAAATACCAATTGAAAAGCGCATGATTGATATTTTAAAACAGTTAGAAATACAAGGTGGTCGTCAAAGTTTTTATGATTTGTTTGTTGATGATGAACGGGAAATAATGGTTGTAACATTTTTAGCGGTTCTTGAGCTTATGAAAAATCAACAAATCATAATTGAACAGGAACATAATTTTGATGAAATTTTCGTATCAAGCTCTACTAAATCTGCATAGAGTTAGTATGGAAAATGGGATGGAAATAATATATCTCATGCTAGGTTTGAATGTATCGTTTGGAACAAGAGAAAAAATATTGAACCGAACGCATTGATTGTGATTCGGTTTTTTGATGTGTATTTTTATGGAGAAAATTGGAGGGAGGAGCTCGTAAAATGGATAGAAGAGAACAGAAATCAATCATTGAAGGGCTTTTATTTGTTTCTGGTGATGAAGGGATTTATCCAGAACAAATAGCGAAAGTGCTTGAAATTGAAGGAAATGAAGTAATCGATATTTTAGAAGAAATGCAAAAAGAATGTGAAGGTGCACACCGCGGTTTGCAAATTGTACAGTATGCAAAAGTATATCGTTTTGCTACAAAGAAAGAACATGCTTCGTACTATCAAAAATTAATAGATATCCCAACAGCTGCTTCACTTTCTCAGGCTGCTTTAGAAACGTTAGCGATTGTGGCATATCGTCAACCTATTACAAGGACTGAAATGGAAGAGATTAGAGGGGTGAAAACCGATAAGGCGTTACAAACGTTAGTTTCACACTTACTTATAAAAGAAATGGGAAGAGCAGAAGGTCCAGGGCGTCCTATTTTATATGGAACAACGAAAGAATTTTTGGATACATTTGGATTGAAAACATTAGATGATTTACCGGCACTTTCTGAAGAGAATGAACAAATGAATGAAGCAGATTTATTCTTTGGTTCTTTACAGGAGATATCGAAATAAAAGCTTAGCATTTTGCTAAGCTTTTTTTGTATATCAATTATATACCGTGCCATACTAATTGAAAAAAGGAGACGAGTTATGAGAAGTATGCGAAGTATTTTATTGTTAGTTTCTGTTTTGTTATGCTTTTCTTTAAATAGTGCATCGGCTAAAAGATATATGATGTCTATTCATACCGCGTCTCCTTTACATATGCAGCGGCAACATTTTGGTAAAATGAAAGTGAGTTTTTTAAAAGTTGGGCAAGGTGATGCGACACTTATTACATTGCCAAATGGACAAACGATGTTAATTGACGGGGGACCTTATGAAGCAGGTGAGGTTATCATTCAAAAACTAATCGAAAAAGGGATTAACCATTTAGATGCTATCGTCAGTACGCATCCTGATATGGATCACATTGGAGGACTCATTCCGATTGTAGAGCAAATGCCGGTAGCACTTATATTAGATAGTGGAAAAACATATAGTTCTTTTACGTATCACACATACCGGAATCATATTAAAAAAAGAGGAATTCCTTTCGTTTCAGTAAAAGAGGGACAATACATACCGCTAGATCCGCATGTTTCCATACAAGTATTAAACAATGGGAAATCAAAAGATGAAAATAATGAATCTTCAATTGTGTTAAAGGTACGATACGGAAAAGCGGATTTTTTACTAATGGGTGATGCTGATGTGCGGACGGAAACTGAAATATTAAAGCAATTTGATGTACATGCAGATGTGTTAAAGGTGGGACATCATGGCTCCTATACTTCAACAAGTGAAATGTTTATAAAGAAAGTAGAACCGCAGTTTGCAATTCTTTCATATGGAAGCAGAAATCCGTATGGACATCCGCATCAAAGTGTAGTGAGACGCTTAAAACAGCATGGTATAATGATATATGGAACAAACAAACGTACAGTAGAAATGGAAACAGACGGCGAGCATATTACAATAGGCTCTAGTGGATTAATGCCATTACTTAAGTGAGTAATATGATAGGGGATATTCTCCCTTTTTGGAAAACTGAATAACATATATTATAATTGCAAGAGACGTACTAAGTTTCCTTTTTGTTAAACAAAGAGGAAATTTCATTCGAATGTATAGACAACTACTCGTGCATATATTAAGATGGAATTAGGCGAATAAGGTAATAATAACAAGTAGGTATTTCATGGGAAAGGATCGATGAAAATGAAAACGCAAGTTGTCATCAATGCCAAAATTTATACAGGTCAAGAAGTAGTGGAAAACGGATTTATTCGTTACGCAGAAACAATTAAAGAAATTGGTTTGATGGCTCAATATGTATCACAAGAAAATGAAGCGGTTTTAGATGCAGCAGGGAAGATTGTGATTCCAGGTATGATTGATGTTCATATTCATGGTGGATACGATATTGATGCGATGGATGCAAATAGCGATGGATTAGTAACTCTAGGTAAAGAAATGTTAAAAGAAGGAGTTACAACTTACTTTCCAACAACAATGACACAAGCTCCAGAAGCAATCGAAGCGGCACTACATGCTGCGAAGGAAGCAAAAGAAAAAGGAGCACATTTCGAATATATTCACTTAGAAGGACCGTATGTTTCAAAAAAACGTGCAGGTGCACAACCACTTGAACATATTGTTCCTGCGAATATTGAACAATTTAAACAATGGCAGGAAGCAAGCGGGAATCTAATTAAATTAGTAACATATGCACCTGAAGAAGAAGGTGCGTTAGAGTTTGAGCAGTATCTTGCTGAAACTGGTGTTGTTGGCACAATGGGGCATACAGATGCAATTGATGCGCAACTAAAAAATAGAAACATTACACATGCAACGCATTTATACAATCAAATGCGTGGATTACATCATCGAGAACCAGGAGTTGTTGGTCATGTGTTATTAAATCCAGATGTAATGGTTGAAGTAATTACAGATGGTATTCATATTCACCCTGATATGGTGAAATTAGCATATAAATTAAAAGGACCGAAAAAAGTAAGTGTTATTACTGACGCAATGCGTGCAAAAGGTCTTGAAGATGGATTATATGAGCTTGGCGGACAGCCAGTACATGTAAAGGATGGTAGTGCTCGATTAGAAGATGGAACGTTAGCTGGTAGTATTCTAAAAATGGATCAAGCTTTCCGAAATGTAATTGAATTTACAGGTTGTTCAATCGAAGATGCAGTACTGATGACATCAGTTAACCAAGCAGAAGAGTTTGGATTAAATCATAAAGGTGCATTAGCGGTAGGAAAAGATGCAGACTTTGTTGTGATGAATGAAGATTTACATGTATATGATACGGTTCGTTTAGGAATTCATATGAAGGAAGGGAAGTAATTAAATGAATATTCTTGTTGTAAAAACTCCAGAAGAACTAGCAGAAGCAGGATATAAATTAATTGAAGAAGTTGTAAAAACAAAAGAAAATCCAACATTAGGAATGGCTACAGGAAGCTCTCCATTAGGTATTTATGCAGAAATGCGAAAAAATAAACTTGATACAAGCCGTGTAACCACTGTAAACTTAGATGAGTACGTAAATTTACCACATGAAGATAAAAACAGCTATCACTATTTCATGCAAGAACAGTTGTTTGATCATCTTCCATTTAAACAAACTTATGTACCAAACGGGATGGCAAGTGATTTAGAGGAAGAGTGCAAACGTTACGAGGGCATTCTAGCTGCTAACCCAGTTGACCTACAGATTCTTGGAATCGGTGAAAACGGTCACATCGGATTTAATGAACCAGGAACACTGTTTAATTCTCCAACAAACATTGTTGAATTAACAGAGTCTACACGCCAAGCAAACCTTCGCTTCTTCGAAAAAGAAGAAGATGTGCCAACGCATGCGATTACAATGGGAATTGGAAGCATTATGAAAGCGAAACAAATTCTACTTGTTGCTATGGGTTCTAAAAAGGCAGAAGCTGTGAAAGAATTATTGCAAGGTGAATATAGCGAAGCGTGTCCTGCTACAGTTTTACAACGTCATCCGAATGTAACCGTAATCGCTGATCAAGAAGCTCTATCTTTATGCAGTGAGGCGATTGCTGATGAACATCGACAAGTATTCACCATTTCCGATCTATTATCAGATTCAAGAGTGGGTGAAACAGCTAATTGAGGACGGCGAATGGAAGCCGGGAGATAAAATCCCATCTGAGAATGAACTTTGCGATAAGTTCGAAGTAAGTCGTATGACAATCAGACAGGCGATTAATAATTTAGTGGAACAAGGTTATTTATATCGGAAACGTGGAATCGGTACGTTTGTCCAACTTCCGAAAGTGGAACAAAAATTGCAAGGAATGACGGGATTCACAGAAGATATGATTTCTCGTGGGATGAACCCAAGTAGTCAATTACTTAGTTTCCGCCTAGTTCCAGCTACTGCGAAAATAGCAGACCGGTTGAGAATACAGGAGGGAGAGTCGGTTTATGAAGTGAGGCGTATACGTTTAGCTGATGATGAACCGATTGCTTTTGAGACGACATATTTGTCGCCAGCTCTTGTAAAAGATATTAACGAAGAAATATTGCAACAATCTTTATATGAACATTTAGAGAAAAAACTGGGCTTTAAACTTGTTAGCGCTACTCAATCAATTGAAGCTTCAATTGCAACGGATAATGAAGCTGAACATCTGCATATTCCTAAAAAGGCGCCAGTGCTTGTAATGCGTCAATGGTCATATTCAGAAGGTGAAGTACCGTTAGAGTATGTGAAATGTATTTATCGTGGGGATCGTTATAAGTTTATTACAAACATCGCACGTAACAAATAATATATTTCAGTTTGTGAAGTACAGTTAATGTCAAATTGTTTAACATGTAAAGAAAAAATACGACTCATCCTTATAAGGAGTGAGTCGTATTTTTATTATGAGCAATTACGTGGTTAACAGCATCTTTAACTGTATTTACTACATAGTGAGCGTGTTCTTTTACTGCGTCATCTGCTTGAGACATAGCAAAACTGTGAGGAGTTAAAGAAAACATCGGGATATCATTATAAGAATCCCCTATGCAAGCAACTTCCTCTGGTTGTAGTTGAAACTCTTTTAATAAAACAGAAATAGCAGCCCCTTTACTAATATTAGGTGGCATTACATCTAAACATTGTTCTGCTGAAATGAATGTACTAACTTTTCCGTGGAATTGTTCATCAATTTTTTTCTGAAGGAGTTGTAAGCTTTCCTTTGTTCCACCGACAGAGATTTTATTTGGAAAAATTGTATCATCAATTTTCTGTAATAGATGCGGTTCTTCAACAGAAGTCATCGCTACTTGTTGTTCAAGCTCATGAATGAACGGTGTTTTCTCTTCAATGTAATAATTATGCTCATCACTTACATAACGAAAATAAGGATCTTTATTTGTCATTGCTAACAGATCAGGTAGAATACTCGAATCGAATGTTGCGGATAATAGTTGCTTGTTTTCATGTGTGTACACGAAAACACCATTTACACTAATACGATGGAAATTTGTATTTACAGCTTTCATTAAGTCTGCAATTTCATTATCCAGTCGGCCAGAAGCGAAACAAAGAATAACATTTTGCTCAGCAAGACTACGAAGTGCTACAATATCCTGTTCGTCAATTAACCCTCCGTGTTGCATCATTGTACCATCGATATCACTTACAAACATTTTAATCATGTTGTTATCCCCTTTCTATGTACAGTTGCTCTTACATTATACGCATCATATATAAACATGTCTAAAAAACGAATTTTTATGAAATGGTAGATGTTTTATATTGACGACAAAGAAGAATGTTCTGTAACATAAAAGCAGGCTATTTAAGTACGAGGGTGGTGTTATATGAGTAATTATCTAGAAATTAAAAAAGTTTTAAATAATAATGTCATCATTGCTAGCCATCCTGAACATGAGGAAGTAGTAGTGATCGGTAAAGGAATTGGATTTGGGAAAAAAGCGAAAGACATATTGGAGCAAGAACAAATTGAAAAAATGTTTGTTTTAAAAAATGAACGTGATCGTGAACAATACAAACTGTTAGTGCCGCATGTGAGTGAAAAATTAATCGAATTAATGAATGATATTATGTTCTACATTCAAGAAAAAGCAAAATCACCATTGAATGAACATATTCATATCGCTTTAACAGATCATATTTCTTTTGCGATTAAGCGGTTAAAACAAGGACTTACAATTGATAATCCTTTTTTAGTTGAAACGAAAATGCTCTATCCAGAGGAATATGAAATTGCTGAAGGTGTTGTAGACCTTTTAAATTCTCGTTTGCAAATTACATTGCCAGAAGGAGAAATTGGTTTTATTGCACTCCATATTTACAGTTCACTTACAAATTCAGATTTATCTTCAGTTAATCAAAACTCCCGTCTCATTGCACATCTTGTATCTTTAATTGAGACAAACTTACAAATTACATTAGACCAAGAAAGTATCCACTACTTACGCCTTATTCGTCATTTACAATATGCTATTGAACGGGTGAAAAAAGGGGAGAAAGTAGAGGAATCACAAAGTTTTGCTGATTTATTAAAGGCGGAATATCCCGTCTGTTATAATTTAGCTTGGAAGCTAGTTAAGGTCATGCAAAAAGAATTGCAACTTCCTGTGTATGAAGCAGAGAGCATATATTTAACGATGCACCTGCAGCGCTTAGTGAAAGCAGAGCATGTGTAAAAAGACATATATTTTTGTCTAAAATGAAAACGTTAAAAAAAATCATTGAATCGCTTACAATAGTTATGTATAATAACTATTGCAAAGTTATACAAATTTCGACAAACACATTAAGGTAAGTAACGAAAACGTTTGCCTTAATTATAGTGAACTTATACGTAAACCTATTTTTGACACGTGTTACTGATTCGATCAGGCATGAGTGGAGAAAAGCAAGGAATGTAAGCTTGAGAAAGGGATATACTACCCTTTGTATAGCTATCGTTCTATCTTTTTTTCCTCATGTCTTTTTGGCGTTTGTCGGAAGGTATCAATATAGATAAGAGAGGAAGGGTTTCCATGTTTAAGAAGATCTTTGGTGTTCTTCAAAAAGTCGGAAAAGCGTTAATGCTTCCAGTAGCGATTTTACCGGCAGCAGGTATTTTACTTGGATTTGGTAATGCATTTCAAAATCCACAGTTAACAGATGTTATTCCTGCTTTAAAAGCAGATTGGTTCGTAATGGTAGCAAAAATTATGGAACAATCTGGTGATATTATTTTCGCTAACCTTGCATTATTATTCGCAGTTGGGGTAGCAATTGGTTTAGCTGGTGGAGACGGAGTAGCTGGATTAGCAGCGTTCGTCGGCTACTTAATTATGAACAAAACGATGAGTGTGTTCTTAGAAGTAGATAAGCTAGTGAAAGTAACAAGTTCTGGAGCAGACCCAGTAAAAATTGGATTTACAGATCCAGCATATGCAAATGTATTAGGAATTCCAACGCTACAAACGGGAGTGTTTGGTGGTATTATCGTCGGTATAGTAGCGGCATATTGCTACAATAAATACTTCAACATTGAATTACCATCATACTTAGGTTTCTTCGCAGGTAAGCGTTTCGTACCGATCGCAACTGCAACATTCTCTTTAGTAGTAGGTATAATCATGTGTTTCATTTGGCCATACATTCAAGGTGGCTTAAATACGTTCTCACATCAAATGATTGATGCAAATAGAACATTAGCAGCATTCATATTCGGTTTAATTGAACGTTCATTAATTCCATTTGGATTACATCATATTTTCTATTCACCGTTCTGGTTCGAATTCGGTCAGTATACAAATGCAGCTGGCGAATTAATCCGTGGTGACCAAAAAATCTTTATGGCACAGTTAAAAGACGGTGTAGAATTAACAGCAGGTACATTTACAACTGGTAAGTATCCGTTCATGATGTTCGGTCTTCCAGCAGCAGCATTAGCAATGTACCATGAAGCACGTCCAGAAAATAAAAAATTAGCAGCTGGTATTTTAGGATCTGCTGCATTAACATCTTTCTTAACAGGTATTACAGAACCACTTGAATTTTCATTCTTATTCGTAGCACCAGTACTATTCGGAATTCACGCAGTATTCGCTGGTCTATCATTTATGACAATGCAAATTTTAGGTGTTAAAATTGGTATGACATTCTCTGGTGGTTTAATCGACTTTATGTTATTCGGTGTACTGCCAGGCCGTACAGCATGGTGGTGGGTAATTATTGTTGGTCTTGTACTAGCAGTTATTTACTACTTCGGATTCCGCTTTGCAATCCGTAAATGGAATTTAAAAACACCTGGTCGTGAAGTAGCAAATGCGAATGACGGCGCAGGTAAAACAGAAGCAGGAGAACTTCCACGTGAAGTATTAGTAGCACTTGGTGGTAAAGAAAACATTGCTTCTTTAGACGCTTGTATTACTCGTTTACGTGTTCAAGTTAACGAACAAAAGAATGTAAACAAAGATCGCTTAAAAGAGCTTGGAGCAGCTGGTGTACTTGAAGTTGGAAATAACATTCAAGCTATTTTTGGACCGAAATCTGACACATTAAAATCACAAATTCATGATATTATGTCAGGTCGTACACCTCATGTTGAAAAAGAAGAGCCTGTAAAGGTAGAAGAAACTCCTAAACAAGTTGATGAAAACGAAACAATCGTATCACCAATTGAAGGGAAAATCTTACCGATTACAGAAGTACCTGATCAAGTATTCTCAGGAAAAATGATGGGAGACGGATTTGCAATCGAGCCAACAGAAGGAACAGTAGTTTCTCCAGTTAACGGTGAGATCGTCAACGTATTCCCTACAAAGCATGCGATTGGTATTCAATCTGAAGGTGGAAAAGAAATTTTAATCCACTTCGGTATTGATACTGTAAAATTAAATGGTGAAGGTTTTGAAGCACTTGTAGCACAAGGCGACAAAGTGAAACAAGGACAACCATTATTAAAAGTAGATCTTGCATTTGTAAAAGAAAATGCACCATCTATCATTACACCAATTGTCTTTACGAATTTACAACAAGGACAACAAGTCGAATTGAAAAAAGATGGAAATGTTAAGAAGGGCGAAAACGCTATTATTGACATTCAGTAGGAATTTGACGCAAAATGTTTATAATTATAATAGGCGATGTGGTTGACCGAACATCGCCTATTATATACAATAGATGATGTAGTACTCACGTCTATACAACTAAAAAATACTGTAATTTAAAGGAGATAAATTATCATGGAAAAAATCTTTAAAGTAACTAGCGACTCAGGAATTCATGCTCGTCCAGCAACACTACTTGTAAACACTGCAAGCAAATTTGGTTCTGACATTAACTTAGAGTATAACGGAAAAAACGTTAACTTAAAATCAATCATGGGCGTTATGTCTTTAGGCATTCAACAAAACGCAGAAATTAAAATCACTGCAAATGGTGATGATGCAGCTCAAGCACTAGCAGCTATCGAAGAAACTATGAAAAACGAAGGATTAGGAGAATAATGACTCTTAACATTCAAGGGATCGCTGCATCAAGTGGGATTGCTATTGCAAAGGCTTTCAGACTTGAGAATCCTGAATTTAACATCGAAAAGAAATCAATTACAAACGAAGCTGCTGAAATTGCACGCTTAGACGCTGCGCTTGAGAAAGCAAAAACTGAATTAGAAGCAATTAAGGACCATGCTTTTGCTGAGCTGGGTGCTGATAAAGCTGCGATCTTTGAAGCACATTTATTAGTGTTAAATGATCCAGAACTAGTAAACCCAGTAAAAGATAAAGTAAATAGTGAAAAAGTAAATGCTGAATTTGCAATGGATGAAGTTGCATCAATGTTTATTTCTATGTTTGAAAACATGGATAACGAATATATGAAAGAACGTGCTGCGGACATTCGTGACGTAACAAAACGCGTTCTTGCACATTTACTAGGAATTAACTTCTCAAACCCTGGTACAATTTCTGAAGAAGTAATCATCATTGCTGAAGATTTAACACCATCTGATACAGCTCAGTTAAACCGTAAGTATGCAAAAGGTTTTACAACTGATATCGGTGGACGTACATCTCACTCTGCAATTATGGCTCGTTCTATGGAAATTCCTGCAGTTGTTGGTACGAAAGTTGTTATGGAGAGAATCCAAAACGGCGATATCGTAATCATCGACGGTTTAGATGGAGAAGTAATTGTAAATCCATCAGAAGAAACTCTTCGTTCTTTTGAAGAAAAGAAAGCGAAATTTGAAGAGCAAAAAACTGAATGGGCAAAATTAAAAGACCAAGCTACTGTAACAAGTGATGGACATCACGTTGAGCTTGTTGCAAATATCGGAACACCAAATGATGTACAAGGTATTATCGATAATGGCGGAGAAGGCGTTGGTTTATACCGTACAGAATTCTTATACATGGGCCGTGACAATCTTCCAACAGAAGAAGAGCAGTTCGAAGCGTATAAAGCAGTTCTTGAAGGTGTAAAAGAAGGTCAACCTGTTGTTGTTCGTACACTTGACATCGGTGGAGATAAAGAGCTTCCATACTTACATTTACCAAAAGAAATGAACCCATTCTTAGGATACCGTGCAATTCGCTTATGCCTTGATGAGCAAGATGTGTTCCGTACACAACTTCGTGCATTACTTCGTGCTAGCGTATACGGTAACTTAAAAATTATGTTCCCAATGATTGCAACTCTTGATGAGTTCCGTCAAGCGAAAGCAATCTTATTAGAAGAGAAAGCGAAACTTGTAGAAGCGGGTACAACTGTTTCTGATTCTATTGAAGTGGGTATGATGGTTGAAATCCCAGCTTCAGCAGTATTAGCAGATCAATTCGCAAAAGAAGTTGATTTCTTCTCTATCGGAACAAATGACTTAATCCAATACACAATGGCTGCAGACCGTATGAACGAACAAGTAGCTTACTTATACCAACCATATAACCCATCTATTTTACGTCTTGTAAAAATGGTTATTGATGCGGCTCATAAAGAAGGCAAATGGGCTGGTATGTGTGGTGAGATGGCGGGAGATTCACTTGCTATCCCATTATTATTAGGATTAGGTTTAGATGAGTTCAGTATGAGTGCAACATCTATTCTTCCTGCAAGAACACAACTAAGCAAGTTGTCAAAAGCAGAAATGGAAACATTAGCAGAAAAAGCATTAATGATGTCAACTGCTGAAGAAGTTGTTGAATTAGTTAAAAGTATATAATAGTAAAAAACCTGAGCCGATTTGAAATCGGTCTCAGGTTTTTTTATTACACATACCTTAGGTGATTTTATTGATTAAACTTCTCTTAAAGAGCAATCGCGATAACATCTTCTGGGCAAACACGTAGAATCCCTTCAAATCTATCGTCATTACGATTGTTTCCATTCTTATCATCTTTGTTGTTGTCTTTGTCGTTATCTCTTCTTAATGCAGAGAATAGAGCAATACCGTTACAGAACCCCTCAAAAACTAAATTGCGGAATGTTCCATTTCCTTTTAGTTTAAGAAGTGAAATTTCAGTGCCTATAGAAAGATTTGCAAGTACGTTACATACAGCAGGTCGTTGTGGTCTAATTTCTTCTCTCTCTTTCTCACGATGGTTGTGCTCTCTTTCATGATGATGACAGTCTCTAAAGTTATCACAGCATCCAAATGATCCAAACATAATCCTCATCACCCCCTTCACACTTATAATCTATGTAAGTTCGGTAGTGAGTGACTGGACAGAGAGTGGAATTTTTTCTGGGGGATTTTCTCATTTTAAAAGAATAGCTGGGTGTTTAGTACGGAATGATGTTTAAAATAGGGGGAATATCACAAAAAAGTGTAAAGACCACCGAAATGAATGAAATAGGTAGGCTTTACACTTTTTTACTTTTATATAAAACGATGATATATACAGGGAGAGCTAAGAGTAGTGGTGCAATGGATCTTGCAGTATGTTTTTCTGCGTCTAATTGGAACGTTTCTTCTTTTGGGAATTGTAACACTGATATGTTTGTAGCATCGCCAATAAAATATAACAGTAGTACAGTTACTATGTAACTTAAAAGTGCGATAAAGCTTCCGTATGAACTCAATGAAAATCCCTCTCTTGTTATCTATTTGTTATCATTGTATCATAATTGTAACAAAAACACACGGTTATATTTCAATGCTTTAACAAAATTCGACACGAAACGCCATTTATGTGTATGGGGATAGCATAAAATTTACTATTTTTTTATGTATAGATGTCGAATAATACATTGTAATATTACGGGTGTGTGACAGAAGAAAAAGAAACGAAGGTAATGAAATTACCTTCGTTTCTTTTTTATACCGTATTAACAGGCAGTAAGCCCCTCACATTGATTAAAGGTTCACTTTATTATTTTGCCCATTCACTCACTTGTTCTACGCTCATTCGTGGTGCAGGATGACCTTTTAAAGTCGATTCACCAATTGTAATAAGCATAATTGGTACGTAACGAGATGAAACATTGAATTCTTCTGTAAGTGCTTGTGGGTTGAAACCACCAATAGCACAAGTATCCCAGCCAGTTGCTTTAGCCGCAAGCATAAGTTGCATTGCTGCTAAAGATGCATTTGAAAAGGCTGCATCTCTTGGGAATTGCTCACGAGCATATGCAGACTCAATATTTTTAGCTAAGCGCTCTTTTGCTTCTTCTTTCATAAATCCTTGTTCTACAATTGGACCATAAACGGGTTCAACGTTTTTATAAGCTTCTAAATCACCTAAAATAGCGACTACAGCAGAAGCATCAAGTATTTGTTGCTGGTTATAAGCAATTGGATGCAATCGTTTCTGTACATCTTCACCTTGGAATACAAGGAATTTCCAGTGCTGCAAGTTCCAAGCAGAAGGTGCTTGAGCAGCTCCCTTTAAAATCTCGTGTAACTCTGTAGATGAAATTTCTTTCTCTGGGTTGAATGCACGTGTAGATGTGCGTTCGTATAGAACATTAAAAAAGTTGTCGTTTGTCATTATATATCCTCCAAGTAACATATCAAATTATAAAAAAATACATGTAATATATTCTACTTACATTTTGTAAGTTGTCGAATTTAAGAATATAATATCTTTATTTTAATTGTCAAGTTTTAAAGAGGAAGCTAGGGCATTCATACAAACGATACAATTCCTATCATCATACACTAAAAAAGGAATTTATAGAGAAAAAGCGAAGAGAGCATTCTCAATTAGCTTGTTAATATGTATCCCTCACTCATTAAAGTATTTAGAGAACAGTCTTTTTATAAAATGTTTGTGAGGAATGCAGTAGAACAAGATATATGAAGTGAGTGAAGACTAGTGATGAACATACTACATTTTTTATTAGAGAATACGGTTTTCCAAAATGTATTACAAGATCTTCAGTTAAATGTCCTTTATATAGAAAATGGATGCACACATCAACAAACGATAGAAAATATTCATCCAAAATGTATGTTTATAGCAAATAGTTTTGAAGAAGGAGAATTATTGTTTCAGAGAACAAAACCACATATTGTAATTATGTATGTAACAGATTTTTCTCAAATAAAATATATAAAGAATATGTATAATCCACAGAGTACTTTTATTGTCATTTGGGATCAACAGATAACTAGTGAGTTTACAGAGGTGCTTACGTTAGGAATACGTAATATTGTGATAGCTCCTGTGACTCCACAAATGGTGTTAGAGGAAGTGAATAAGAGTTTGTATCAGCTTTCTTTAGTGCGGCAAGTAAGTTTGCAACAAGAACTACTTCAAACGATGTTTGATTTTCAAAATGATCTATTATTTATAGTAGAAGACGATGAGATTGTTGATTGTAATACAAATTTTTTAGAGTTTTTCGGATATGAAAATTTATTTGCCTATCGTGAGCAACATTTAGTATTTGCTGAACATTTTATTAGAGAAAACGGATACTATTCAACAACTCATGATATAACATGGTTAGATGATACATTATCATATGATAGAAGAATTAAGATGTCTAATTATGAAGGGGAAGTGTCAACTTTTTTATTGCGTGCGACACCACTGCCAGAAGATTTATCAAGATTTATTGTGAAGTGTACAGAGATTACAGAATTAGATGAAATCTATCAAGAACAAGAAAGGCTTGCTATGATAGATTCGTTAACAGAGATTTATAATCGTTTGAAGTTCCAACAAATACTAGAGGCAGAATGGGATAATGCAATGCGTAACGATGAAAAAATAGCACTTATTTTATTTGACATAGATAATTTTAAAACAGTAAATGACACATATGGCCATGATTTTGGTGACTTAGCATTAATTCAGCTTGCAGAGCTTATGAAATCTAAAGTGGAGCAGCAACATGTATTTGCAAGGTGGGGAGGAGAAGAATTTATTATATTAGTAACGAATACAGTAGAAAAAGAAGCATTTCAGGTTGCGGAATCATTACGATTTTTCATTGAAACAAAGCATTTCTCCGGAATTTCGAAATTAACAGCGAGTTTTGGAGTCGCGTTATATGAACAAGGGATTACAAGAGAAGAATTAATGCAACGAGCGGATATCGCATTATATGAAGCGAAAAAAAATGGAAAAAATCAAGTGTGTGTATATAGAAAAGAAAAAAAGTGATTTTTCGCAACAAATTGTTGCGATTTTTTTTTATTGTTTGATAATAGAATGTGGGGGGGATTTTGGACGAAGGAATTATGGAGGAACAACATGATAAAAAAAATAATGACGATGGCTTCGCTGTCTGCTGTAGTTTGTGGTGGAGTATACTATTTTCTCTATAATCCCAATATAAAGGAAAGCACTGTATTAACAACTAAGGTGAATCCTACTATTGAATCAGAAGTACAAGAGAATATAGAAGAAAAAGAAGAACAACAAATTGATTATGCTAGTATATCTCAAAAGTTAGATCAATATTTAATAGGAAAGCAATTTAATGGAACAGTTTTAGTAACAGATAAAGAGCATGTTATATTGAATAAAGGATATGGATATGCTGATGTTCAAAATAAGATAGAAAATACGCCTCAAACAAAATATCGTGTCGGTTCTATTACGAAAACAGTCGTGGCCACATCTATTTTACAGCTGCAGGAACAAGGGAAGTTAAATATTCAAGATAATGTAAATAAATATATTCCCTCTTTTCCGGTAGATAAAAATATCACCTTATATCATTTGTTAACACACACATCAGGTTTACCAGAAAGCGGAAAAGGGAAAGTGAATGCAGCTTCTCGTATAAATTTAGTAAATTGGATTGGAAGTCAAAAGTTAGAATTTCCACCAGGCGCAGGTTGGAGATATACAGATTATAATTATATGGTGCTTGCCTATATTATAGAAAGCATATCAAAAAAACCTTTAGGAGATTACATAAAAGAAAATATATTTACTAAAGCAGAAATGCATGAATCTGGTATGGGAAATATGGCTCAGGGAGATCAGCATTTTACTAAAGGATATGTAAAGAAAGAGAATGTACTTGAACCTGCACAAAAATTGTTAATGGAGTGGTTATACGGATGCGGTGAGATGTATACGACAGTTGGCGATATGAAGAAGTTAGACGAAGCGATTATAAATGGGAAACTTCTTTCTGAACAAAGTAGACAAGCGATGTTTTCACCTTCAACAGAACGAAAATATGCATATAGTTTTTACATATATCCGGATTATTTTCATAATCATGGTGTACTATCTGGTTGGAACACTTTCAATAATTTTAATAAAGAAAAAGGCACTTTTGTTATATTATTTTCAAATGTGAAAAATAGTATAGATGATGATTTTAATAATGAGTTTCGAAAGATGGTAAGTGATTTATTAGAACAAAGGGGATGAGAAAATGGAACGTAAAAATGTATCAATAGGTTTCATCGGTATTGGTGTAATGGGAAAAAGTATGGTGCGTCATTTAATGCAAGACGGCTATCAAGTATATGTATATAATAGAACGAAAATGAAGACAGACTCTTTAGTGCAAGATGGTGCGAATTGGTGTGATACACCGAAAGAGTTAGTGAAGCAAGTTGATGTTGTAATGACTATGGTTGGATATCCACATGATGTAGAAGAAGTGTACTTTGGGATAGATGGGATTTTGGAGAATGCAAATGAAGGTACGATAGCAATTGATTTCACGACATCTACACCAACATTGGCAAAACGTATTAATGAAACCGGTAAAAGTAGGAATGTATATACGTTAGATGCGCCTGTATCTGGAGGAGACGTTGGTGCGAAAGAAGCAAGGCTCGCAATTATGGTCGGTGGTGAAAAAGAAATATATGAAAAATGTTTACCGTTATTTGAAAAACTAGGAACAAACATTCAGTTGCAAGGACCAGCTGGAAGTGGACAACATACAAAAATGTGCAATCAAATTGCGATTGCTTCTAACATGATTGGAGTATGTGAAGCTGTTGCTTATGCAAAAAAAGCTGGACTAGATCCGGATAAAGTATTAGAAAGTATTTCAACGGGAGCAGCAGGTAGTTGGTCATTGAGTAACTTAGCTCCTCGAATGTTAAAGGGAGATTTTGAACCAGGGTTTTATGTAAAGCACTTTATGAAAGATATGAAGATAGCTTTAGATGAGGCTGAAAAATTACAATTACCAGTACCAGGTTTAAGTTTGGCGAAGGAATTGTATGAAGAGTTAATAAAAGATGGGGAAGAGAATAGCGGAACACAAGTGTTATACAAAAAATACATAAAGGGGTAAATGAGATGGATCTTCAAAAATTTGATGAGATGATTGATACTGTACAACGAGCAATTTGTATACAAATTAATGAAAAACAAAAAGAAGCTTTTAAACAAAAGTATGATTTTGAGCCGGAATTCGAATATGGAAGAGATGAGAAGGGGCATTATGTTATTCGAACTTCAAAAAAGATGTTAGAAGAAATGGATTTTTATTTGGCATTGAAATATGATCGAGATGGAGTTGACCTTTATATGCAAGCAGAGATTGACGGTATATGTCACGTATCTGTTAGCTATAGTGAAGACGTCTTGCACCTACAAGAATTGTTTCAATTTCTAGAAGAAAATAAATAAAAGTCCTCATTTGAGGACTTTTATTTATTTTTAATTTTATAATTATAAGCTAGAAGCCCGGCGGCATCGTTCGATTGGGAATGGAATAACTTGCGCGATGTGATTAGGACCGAATTGCTTTGCACGAGCATGGCGTACTATATAAAATGCACACAGAATTGAAACAGGAATAGCACCGAATAAGCCGAAAAATAAAGCGCTTACACAAGATGTGACAAAACCTAAAACACCAACTTCCAACTCTTCCATAATAGCTCCTAGAATAACAGGAAGTGCTCCACACGTAACCCCTAGTATAAGTGCGATAAGTAAACTCATGATTATCCCCCTCTGTTTGCGATATTCTTTTCCTTTTTATTTAATTGTAGTATATCATATACAAAACAGAATTTTCAGAAAAAATTCAAAAAAAGTTCAATAAATGTTCAAAAAGTGTTAAAAAATTCGCTTAAAACATAGAAGGGGAGATTGTTTTGGAATAGACGGAATCATATGCTTGAGAAAATAAAAAATCAGGCTTATTTCATTTTTGGAAATAAGCCTGTTCCATAGGAGGATGTATATATGTAGAGTGAATAAAAGGTTGGAAAAGGGGATCCAAGTCCTTTTATTCAACTAACTACCTTAATAAATTGGAACCCAGCCTTCAGTTGTAACAAAAATACGAATAGCTACAACTTGACGATCATCTTGCAAGGTAAAATAATGTCTTGCATTTTCAGGAACAGATATGAGATCGCCTGGCTCAAGTTCAACGTCAAAGAATTTCCCATCTTTTCCTTCAATAGCAAAGATGCCATGACCACTAACAATAAAGCGAACTTCATCATCAGTATGATGGTGTTCTTTTTGGAAATTAATTAATAATTCGTCAAGGTTAGGTGTGCTATTTGAAAGTGAAATTACATCATGTGCTTTATAACCTCGGCGCGCTGAAACATCAGCGATTTCTTTTGAAAACACAGCTAATATTTCAGCCTTGTTTTCATCTGTTAACGAATAATTTTCATTTAAATAAGTAGGAAGTTTAGAGATGTTCCATTTCTCATATAAAACGCCTTCCTCTTGTAGAAATTTAGATACTTCCACTTCATTTTCGATGCGAGTATTTACTTCATGAATACGAATTTGCGCCATTAGAAACGCCTCCTTGAATTGATAATAGTTTTATATGAAATTGGAATAAAAACTCATAAGCTTCTAATCTTTTCTTTGCATCAAAGCTATCTCGGCCCCATACGGTAATACCATGGTTACGGATCAATACAGCTCCCGAATCTCCTTGTATGTGCTTTCGGAAGTTTTCTCCAAGCGTTGGGATATGGGCATGGTTTTCGATAATAGGAATGTGAATTGTTGCACCTTCTTCCCAAATATCGAGAGCTTTAATAATTTCTTGATTTTGAAGGGTGACTGCATCACTATATAAATTTGTGATGACATTATTATCAGTTGTATGAACATGAAGTACGCACCCAGCATTCGTATTGTTATAAATATGTGTATGCAATATTGTTTCTGCTGAAGGGCGTAATTCAGTCTCTAATACGGGAACCCCTAGATGATCTACTAATAGAAAATCATCTGGAGTAGTTTTTGTTTTATCTTTACCACTTGCTGTAATAAGAAAAGTAAGTGGCTCATGACTAACCTTTATAGAAATATTACCACTCGTTGCTGGAAACCAATTTCGTGTTGTTAATTCTTTTTTTATCTCGCTTAAGTCATACCATTGACGAAAAAGTTGTTTCATGATTTCACCTCCAACAAATGTTTTAATTGGGTTTGAACATCGTGAAATGTTTCAAACGGTGTATAAGCAATATAATTCTCTTCACACTTTGTAATAAGGAAGTCACGAGCAAATACTTTATCTGCTTGTTTCGCAGCTTGTAAATCAGTAATTGAATCTCCAATCACAATATGGAAGTCATTCGTATCACTTAATTTACGGATTAAAGATGATTTGCATAATCCGCAATGATTTTGACAATGATGATCACAAGGATGAGGCCACTTAACTGTAATGAATTCATTTGAAAAGTCTGTTTCATTACAGTAAATTTGCTCTTTTGGAATGATTCCTTGTAAGAGTGGATAGACGAAGAAATCCATTCCACCTGATATAACGTAAAAAGAAATGTTATTTTCATTTACAAATTGTATAAATTCATGAAAACCACTACGGATTTCAGCAGTTTCTATTAAAAATTGAATCATATCATCGTGTAGGCTAGTAGGTATTAATTGAAATAATTGAGAAACACCTTCTTGAACAGACAGCTCTTGTGATAAAATTCTATTCTTTACTTCTTCGGCTTCTGGTGGTGCGAATTTTTCCATAATGGACATAATGTTATCATTATTTGTAATCGTGCCATCGAAATCACAAAATACTTGAATACTCATAATTTCACCCCATGAGAGGGATTTCCCCATATTTGTAGTGCACTATGCAAATTTATGTCATCTACTTCATGGAGTGGTGTATTTTGCAAAGTAGCATCAATTGCAGTACGGAAAGCTTTACCGCCCCCTTGCGCTCCACTCGGATGTCCATGTATCCCGCCGCCAGCATTAATAACAACATCTTTACCGAAATCTCGTAGAATAAAGGGAACGAAACCAGGGTGAATACCAGCAGACGGAACAGAAAAACTCTTCTTGAAAAATGCATCGTCTTCAGTTAAATATTTTGAGATAGCAAGAGCCTCCTCTTTTTCTAGTGCAACACTTCCGTATGGAGATGGGAATAATGAAAAGTCAGCACCAGCATAACGTAGTAGCTTTCCTAGTAATAATGGAGAGGAAACTCCATATAACTTGGATGCTGAATAAGCACCACTTACAGCAGGGTGTGCCATAATAGGAACTGGGATTTCATCATCTTCTGCAAGTGATTGTAGTACATCTAGTCCGTAAGCAAATACATTAAATAATAGAATATCTGCCCCAGCTTGCACTGCGCGTTTCGCATTTTCTTTTAAATCAAAAGTTCGTCCTGTTAAATTTACGGCATATAACGTTTTATGTCCGTATGTTTCATATACTGAGTCTAAAACTTCTTTTCCAGATACAATGCGTTTCGTAAGTGGTGTTAATGTATTCTCAAATAATATTTCATCATCTTTTACTATATCTACACCACCAATTGCTTGATCGCGTAATTGCGTTTTTAAATACCCAATATTTCGTCCGATCATTCCTTTAAAAATGCTCATTAAAAGGGGACGCTCATGCACTTGTAAAAGATTTCGAATGCCATCTATCCCGAATTTCGGACCAGGGAAATACTGTTTTAACTCGTCTGAAAATGTTAAGTCGATTAATTTCACTTCGCCATCAAGTGATAGCTTTCCGAATGTAGTTGTTAAAATTGCTGGTAAGTCTGGACTGAAGTTTAATAACGGATATTCGATTTTAATAATCCCACGTTTAACTTTTTTACGTAAATACGAATTGGTATGTTCTTGTTCAGCTAATTCCTCAACATGAATGACGTTGCCTTTATGCTGTTTTAATTGTTCTTGCAATAAGTGTGGCAAATGAGTCCAAGAGCCAATTGTTAAACCGAGTGCAATTTGCTCAGCTTTTTTTTCTAAGTTATGTGAATCATCATGGATTAAATACGTCGCTATAATTCCGCTCATTGTTAAAACCTCCTAGTTAAATAAAAAAACCTCTCAGCTAAGGAGAGGTTTTTTTACAACCAGCTCCTTATCTGTCAGCGTAATGCTGCGAGAATTAGCACCGTGTCTACAATTGTAGATCGGTTGCCGGGTTTCGTCGGGCTCGTCCCTCCACCTGCTCTTGATAAGAAGTATTTAGAAATGTTTAAATTTTTAAGATAACTGAATTTTGTCAGATATTTTTCATGTTGTCAATTACTTTTTGAAAAAATTTAATTTATCAATTCGATTAATGGCTTCTCGTAATCTATCTTCTGTATGCAAGAGACCAACACGGACATACCCTTCGCCATGCTCACCAAATCCAACACCAGGAGCAACTGCAACGTGTGCTTTTTCTAGTAAAATATCAGAAAATTGCTCAGATGTATATCCTTTCGGAACAGGAAGCCATGCAAAGAATGAGCCTGTTGGAATGTCTACATTCCAACCAATTGAGTGACAAGCTGAAACAAGAGCGTTTCTTCGAGATTCGTAACTATTTACAAGGTCTATTACGCAAGACTGTGAACTTAATAGTGCTTCGCGGGCAGCATCTTGAACTGCACCAAAAATACTAACATACATATGATCTTGTAATAAGTTAATTGTCTCAATCACACTTTCATTCCCCACAGCAAAAGCGATGCGCCATCCAGCCATATTGAAAGTTTTCGATAGAGTGTAAATTTCAATACCTGTATCTTTAGCACCGTCTGCTTGCAAGAAACTAACAGGTTTTTGACCATCGAATCCAATCGCACCGTAAGCAAAATCATGAATGACTAATATATTATGTTTATTAGCAAAATGAATCGTTTCATCAAAGAAATCTTTTGATGCAGTAGCACCGGTAGGATTATTTGGATAGTTTAAAAACATTAACTTTGCACGCTTAGCGGTAGTGGCATCAATTTTTGTATAATCTGGTAAAAAATTATTTTCTGCAATAAGCGGCATTGTTTCAAATTGTGCTTTTGCTAAAGCAACTCCTGATAAATAATCTGGATAGCCTGGATCTGGAACGAGAATAGTATCACCAGGGTTTGTAAAACAAAGTGGTAATTCTACTAATCCAGCTTTTCCACCAAACAAAATAGCAACTTCTGTTTTTGGATTTACTACTACATCATATTCGCGTTGATAGAATGTTGCCACGGCTTCTTTTAAACTTTCGTGTCCGCGAAATGGCGGATATTTATGATGAATGGTCTTTTCAGCAGCATCTTGTAAAGCTTTTACGATATGCTGCGGTGTTGGTTGATCTGGATTACCTTGACCTAGATTAATAACATCGTGACCAGCTGCAACGACTTTGTTAACTTTTGCAACAAGTGAAGCAAAAAATTGTGTAGGCAATGATGTTACTATCTTAGAAGGTTGAAATAATTTCATACTTTCCACCTCTTTTGAAAGTTGTTACAATTCTAGTGACAAATGATATAATCTTTCCAGTATTTTGTAAAGAAAAAATTAAGAATGGGGCTGACAAAATGAAAGTCGCATGTATTCAAATGGATATTGTCTTTGGAGATGTAGAAAAGAATATTGAGAATGCTAAAAATAAAATAAGCGAAGCGATGAAGGAAAGACCAGATGTGATTGTCTTACCAGAACTATGGACAACGGGATATGATTTAACGAGGCTTATTGAAATTGCAGATAGGGATGGATTGCAAACGAAAGAAGAGCTGAAAGAATGGTCGAAGCAATATGGTGTACATATTGTCGGTGGGTCTATAGCGAAGCAAACAGAACAAGGTGTTACAAATACAATGTATGTGGTAAACAAGGAAGGAGAACTAGTCAATGAATATAGTAAAGTGCACTTATTTCAGCTTATGGATGAACATAAATATTTAATTGCTGGAAATAGTACAGGTGAATTTAAGTTAGATGATGTAGAGTGCGCCGGCACAATTTGTTATGATATTCGTTTTCCAGAGTGGATGCGCGTCCATACTGCGAAAGGTGCAAAAGTTTTATTTGTTGTAGCAGAATGGCCATTGGTTCGTTTAGCGCATTGGCGTTTGTTATTGCAAGCAAGAGCAGTTGAAAATCAGTGTTATGTTGTTGCATGTAATAGGGCAGGTAAGGATCCGAATAATGAGTTTGCCGGTCATTCTTTAATTGTCGATCCTTGGGGCGAAGTTGTTGTAGAAGCGAATGAAGAAGAATCAATTTTATTTGGAGAGCTTCATTTTGAGAAAATTAAAGAAGTACGCAAAGGAATTCCAGTTTTTGCAGATCGTCGTCCAGAATTATACAAATAAAATGTTGACAAGTGATTTTTATTATTGGTATAGTCTTCAACATAAAGTTAAAAATTCAAAAAATTATACAACTCTTATCAAGAGCAGGTGGAGGGATTTGGCCCGATGAAGCCCAGCAACCGACCGTAATACCATTGTGAAATGGGGCGTTTATTTACGCCAAAAGGCACGGTGCTAATTCCAGCAGAAAGTAAACCTTTCTGGCAGATAAGAGGGGAGAAGATAAACTTCAAACCTCTTTCTTTGTGGAAAGAGGTTTTTCTACGTCAGAAAAACCTCTGAATTAAAAAAGGGGGAGAAGACGATGGGATATTATTCATTAACTGAAACGACAGCTATACAATATGCGAAAGAACACGGTTATTTTGAAAGGAAAGCAAATGTAGTTTGTCATGAAATTGGAGATGGAAATTTAAATTACGTGTTCAAATTAGATGATGGAGAGAAGTCTATTATAATAAAACAAGCACTGCCATATGCAAAAGTAGTTGGTGAGAGCTGGCCACTGTCTATAAAAAGAGCGACGATTGAAAGTAAAGCATTACAAATTTTTGCGAAGTATGTGCCGGAATATGTGCCGGTAGTGTACAGTCATGATGAAGAGTTAGCAGTAACAGTCATAGAAGATCTATCAAGGCTAACAATTGCAAGAAAAGGATTAATAGATGGAGAGGAGTACCCGCTTTTATCCCAACATATTGGTCGCTTTCTAGCACATGTGTTGTTTTATACTTCAGATTTCGGTTTACAATCAGAAGAGAAAAGGGTACTAGAAGGTGCATTTGTAAACCCAGATCTTAGTAAAATCACGGAAGATTTAGTGTTTACAGATCCGTTTAGTCATTATGATACGAATGATTATGAACCAGAGTTACAACTAGCGGTGGATGAACTGTGGAGTGACAAAAATTTAAAATTAAAAGTAGCACAGTATAAATATAAGTTCTTAACAAGAAAAGAAGCGCTTATTCATGGTGATTTACATACTGGTAGTATTTTTTCATCACCTGCTGAAACGAAAGTAATTGATCCAGAATTTGCAACATATGGTCCATTTGGATTTGATCTTGGCCAATTTATTGCAAATTTATTATTAAATGCGTTATCACGTGAAGAGGAAAAAAGAAGTGTGCTATTTTTCCATATTGAGAAAACATGGAGTTATTTTGTAGAAGCTTTTACGAAGTTATGGATTGGAGAAGGTGTAGAAGCATATACGAAAGAGAAACAATGGTTGCCAATTATTTTGCAAAATATTTTTACGGATGCCGTTGGATTTGCTGGATGTGAGCTTATCCGTAGAACAATTGGCTTAGCGCATGTAGCTGATTTAGATGGAATAGCAAATAAAGAAACGAGAATTCAAGCTAAGAAACAAGCGTTATCCTTAGGTAAAGAACTAATAAAATATGAATCTAAGAGTGCTGATATTCAACTGTTCCGAACATTATTTCAACAGACAGTTTCTGGAGGGATAAAAGCATGAGTACAATTGTTACTGTTCCGAGATCTGTCAGTTGGAAAGGTGATGCCATTGCAGTATTAAATCAAACAAAGTTGCCGCATAGTACAGAATACAAAACATTAACGACGATTGAAGAGGTATGGAAAAGTATTGTCATGCTAGAAGTACGAGGAGCACCTGCAATTGGAATTGTAGCTGCATTTGGCTTGGCACTTGCATCAAAAAAATATAATACTGTACATATGGAAGAATTTCAAAAGAAGTTTAATAGAGATTGTAATTATTTAGGAACGTCACGCCCAACAGCAGTCAATTTATTTTGGGCAATCGATCGTATGAGAGAATCAATTCGAGAAATTACTACAATAAAAGAAGCACAAAAAAAATTAGAAGAAGAAGCGCTTCTCATTCAGCAAGAAGATGAAGCAGTATGCCGGAGTATTGGAGAACATGCATTAACATGTTTTAAAGATGGTGATCACATTTTAACAATTTGTAACGCTGGAAGCATTGCAACTGCTAGATATGGTACTGCATTAGCACCGTTTTATATTGGGAAAGAAAAAGGTGTACGTTTACATGCGTATGCGTGTGAAACGAGACCGGTTTTACAAGGCGGGCGTTTAACGACCTGGGAATTAAAACAGGCAAATATTGATGTAACACTTATTACCGATAATACGGCAGCTCATGCTATTCAAACGAAAGAAATAAACGCGATTATTGTAGGAGCGGACCGAATTGTCGCAAATGGAGATACAGCAAATAAAATCGGAACAATGAATTTAGCTATATTAGCAAATTATTTCGATATTCCATTTTACGTTGCAGCTCCGTTATCTACGTTTGATATTACGAAACAAACAGGTACAGAAATTGTTATTGAAGAAAGAGATGAAACCGAAGTTACGAAAATTTTTGGAAAACAAGTGGCGCCAATTGGAACTGATGTTTATAATCCTGCATTTGACGTAACACCGAATGAATTAATTACAGGTATTATTACTGAAAAAGGCATCATACACGGAGATTATAAACGGGAAATTGCATCGTTATTTGAAAGACAAGCTAATACATAATAGCTTGTTTTTTTATCCCGCATTAACGGGCGGTAAGACCCCCACCTCAAAATTCAGCGGAAGCAAAGAAGTTAGGTGGGGGTCAACTGCCCGTAAAAGCCCGATTGGTTCAACTAATAATCAGTGGGGGATGAAGAAAACCCCCACTGATTAAAGTTTCACTTTATGCCTAAATGTTTTCTTTTCCCTTATTTATATAATGGAAGGAGGCGGAAAAGATGGAAGAGTGGATCAGGATGATAGGTAATGTAGGGTTTCCGATTGTTGTAACATTATATTTACTCCATCGTATTGAAAGTAAATTAGATGGGGTAATTGTTGCAATCGAGAAACTCCCTAAACAATTACTAAAGTAGGAAGGTCCTCGCGATAGAAAGTAAAATAAAGTTTGCTCTTCGTGAGCAAACTTTATTTTTTACCCCGCATTAATGGGAAGTAAAAGCCTTCACTTTATTGAGCAGTATAACCACCATCGATAACAACGGCTTGTCCAGTTATACCTCTTGCTTTTTCACTCGCTAAAAACATAGCATAATCAGCGATTTCTTGTACTTGCAATAAGCGTTTTTGTGGTACAAGTGGATAAATAACATCTTCTAAAACATTTTCAAGTGGTACATTTCGTGTAGTAGCTAAATCTTGTAGTTGATTACGTACAAGAGGGGTATCGACATAACCAGGACAAAGCGCATTAACGGTAATTCCGTGAGTAGCGCCTTCTAAAGCGGCAACTTTTGTTAATCCGATTACGCCATGCTTCGCGCTATTGTAGGCGGATTTTCCCGCAAATCCAACGAGGCCATTAATGGAGGCTACATTAATAATTCGGCCATACTTTTGTTTTTTCATGATTGGGAAGACATGCTTAATTGCGATAAAAGGAGCGATTTGCATAATTTTAATAAGCAGTTCGAACTTTTCGGTTGGAAAATCTTCAATTGGTGAAACGTGCTGCATTCCTGCGTTGTTAATTAATATATGTAATGAACCGAAATGCGTAACGGTTTGAGAAATTGCAGCGGTAATTTCTTCTTCAGATGTAACATCACATTTTAAACCGATAGCTTGATAGCCTTCTTTTTGTAATTGTTCAGCAGCTTCTTTTGCACGTTCTTCAAGACGATCGGTAATAACAACTTTTGCACCTTCTTTTGCAAAAGCGTTTCCCATTTCATAACCAATGCCACTTGCAGCGCCTGTTAAAAAAACAACTCGATTTGTAACCATGATGAAAAACATCCCTTCGTCATAAAGTTCTCATATTGCTCTATTTAGAGAGTGGATAATGAAAATCCTGCAAAGATTTGGAAAAATATTGTTAGCTATCTTGTTTTGCAAAATAGTCTCTGCTATACTATTTTGTAAAGCAAGATACTTACGCTTATCTATCTTGTAAAACAAGATAGTGGGAGGATTTGAATTATGTCGACAAGTCAAATGCTGAAAGGGATTTTAGAAGGATGCTTACTTGCTATTATTTCTGAAGGTGAAATATACGGTTATGAAATGAGTGAAAAGCTAGCGAAGTATGGCTTTACAATGGCGAGTGAGGGAAGTATTTATCCGTTATTAATACGAATGCAAAAGGAAGGATTAATAACAAGTGTAATGAAGGAATCTCCATCTGGCCCAAAGCGAAAATATTATACATTAACAGAAAAAGGCGAGGAAGCACTTAATGAATTTATGAATCGCTGGGAAGCGATGCAAAGTAGTGTAGAGCGTCTACTTGAAGGGAAGGGGAGAAAAAAATAATGATATCCAGTGAAGCACGAAAGTTTTTATTAGATATGAGATTATTTTTAGTGGCAAAGGGTGTGAAAGAAAGCGATATTGAAAATTTTATAGAAGATGCAGAACTCCATTTAATTGAGGGTGAGAGTGATGGGAAAAGTGTAGAAGATATTTTCGGAAGCTCACCGAAAGAATATGCAAATGAACTTGTAAAAGTAATGGAAAAGGATAGACAGGAAACGTGGAAGCAAATTGGTTTTACAGTAATGAATATCGTATCGTTTTGGATTATTGCTTCTATCCTAATAGTGAATAACGGATTATTACAGATGTCGCTTATTCAGTGCGTTGGGTATAGTTTGTCATTGATTTTAGTTGTTATAGGTCCTAATTTTTTACTTCGCAAAATGACCTTCGTAACAAGCTTTACAAAAACGTGGTTTTCTATGTGGTTTTTAGTTATGGTAGCGCCAATGTTTTTAATGGGGGCTGTTACGATATTAGATGTAATCTATCCTACCAAAACGTTTACATTCACCCAAACGCAAAGTTATATATTAGCTGGAGCTATTTTTATGATCACAGTAGCGATAAATATATATTTTGAAGGATGGTTTAAAAACTTATATTTAATTATTCCACTTTCGATTATGTTACTGTTTAAAACATTTACATCAGAAGATCTCGTGCAAATGTTATTTCAAATTATATGTTTATACGGAAGTTTGTTTATTTTAATTTTCCTTGAAATTATGATGAAGACGAATAGAAGAGAAGTGGTTAAATAAGGGAGGGGTTATCATGCAGATTTCTAAAGAAGGAGAAAAGTTTTTAATCGATACGAAAGTGTATTTAATAACAAAAGGAATGAAAGAAGAAGATGTGGACGCTTTTCTAGAAGATGCAGAACTTCATTTAATAGAAGGCGAGAAAGAGGGAAAGACGGTAACGGATATATTCGGTGATTCACCAAAAGAGTATGCGGAAGAATTGGCGAAAGAGATGGAGAAGGATAAAGGTGGGAGTATAAAGAGTATTCTTGCGATGATAATTGGTATTGGTGGGTATTGGATATTAACTCATATTTTATTTAATAATCCAAATCAGCAATTTACACTAACGAATATACAGTTAATTGGCTATCCTATCGTCTTAATCATTACGATTATTGGAACCATTGTTGCGTTTAGAATGTCTTCTTTTAAAAATAAATTTGTAGAGTTCGGGATTATTTACATAATAGTAATGGTTCCCATTTTATTATTAGTATTATTGATGTTTGTTGATAAATGGTACGGTACACCTATTTTGCAATTATCGACAATGCAAACATATATATTAGCAGCAAGTATCTTTTTATTACTTTTCGTTGGAGAAGTGTATGTCCTTGGTTGGATGGGTGTTTTGGTGCTAATTGTTCCTTTAGCGATTATGTTTATATTTAAAGGATTAGAAGAAAAAAATGTATTTTGGGGAATTGCAAAGATATTACTTATGTATGGAAGTATATATGGGTTAATGAGATGGTCTTTAAAAATTGAAGAGAGAAAAAGTGTAAACTAGTATTTCAAAAAAAGCGGCTGCTCTGGATATACAATAAATTATTTCCAAAGAAATACTATATTTTGATTTTAAGAGAGATTACGCTTAGATGTATAGTGTATCCTTTGGCAGCCGAGAATTGGTTTGTGGATTAAATAAGTTGTTTTAAACAGTAACATGACAGTTACTGTTTTTTTCTTTGTAATAAAGAGCTTTGTAAAGAGAGCTCTTTTTGTTCGTTTGTTAATAAGGAATGAATATGGACGTTTTCAGGACGAGGTACGATAGGGTACATAAGATTTGTTGGAGAAGGATGGTGCTCCGAGCCAGTTGGGGAATGAGGATCTGCGTGAGTAAGTTTTCCGTGAATACGTCTTGTAAATAAAATATGACCGACTTCGTGAGCGAGCGTGTATATATTTTTCATGGGGGCAGCCGAGTTTGTTAAAACGATATAACCAGTAAGTTGCTGTTGTTTTGCTAAAGAGTAAGCGCAGGCAATTACGGCTGTTTCTTTGAAATAATCACTGCCAATATAACAAATGTAAAGGTCGCATTCAGGAGCTTCATTTACACACGTTTGGAAAAAGGATGCTAATTTTTCCTGACTTTGAATAGAATTTTTATAACTAATTTCACGGTCAGAAAAACGAAAAAGTTCATTTAAAATAATTACGTCTTTAATTTGAAATGTAATGGGGTGCCAAATTGATTCTGCAACTGCTAAATCTTTTGCGATACGGTCATCAGAAATATTGGCGCCTGGAGTAATGCAAATACATATATTGACGTATGGATCCATAAGGAACACCTCAACTGAAAAAATTCTTCCTATAATATATGTTGGGAAAAGACCCTATGTATGGATAAACGCCTTGTTTATTACAAGTCGAAAAAATTTCATAGTTCTATAACGTAGTGTGATCATCTTTTTGATATAGTAAAGGAAAGGGGGAGAATATATGTATACATTAAAAATCGTTTCAGACAGAGAAGCTCTTTATCAATTTGCAAGTTATGTAAGAGTTGTGCAAGGGGTGGAAGATGTATATGTAGAGGTGGGAGAACCTTTATATGAACATCCATTAATGAAGTTTTATGTACATATTAAGCTGGGGGAAACATATGAGCAACATAAAGCGTTACAAGAAATAGCAAGGTTAGTAGAATTAGGGCGTTTTACATACGTTCATTATCGTAATGATGAAATTGAAGAAGCTTTTGAAGCTGTAAAATATGAAAGTTTTAAGAAATAAAAATGAAAAAAAGGAAGCGAAAGCTTCCTTTTTTTTCTTGGAAATTACATCAACAAAAGGAGAAAAATTTTGTTATGATAAGGGAGGGTGAGGAAAGGAGAATTTACATAATGGGGTATATTGAAGAGTTACGCAAAGTTGTTGGGACAAGACCACTTATTCTCGTTGGATCAGCAATAATTATACTAAATGATAATCAAGAAGTATTGCTTCAATATCGTTCAGATACATATGATTGGGGTGTACCTGGCGGCGCGATGGAACTAGGAGAAACGACGGAAGAAACTGCTCGCCGAGAATTATTAGAGGAGACGGGATTAACTGCAAAAATAATGCAATTTCTAGGTGTCTTATCAGGAAAGGAAGTATATTTCCGTTATCCTAATGGGGATGAAATTTTTAATGTTATTCATCTGTATCAGGGGCATCATGTGAGTGGAGAATTAAGGCTTGATCATGAGGGATTGAAGCTTCAATATTTTCCGGTAGATAAGTTACCAAAATTGAATGAAACGACAGAGAAAATTTTACAAAAATTTTTATATGCATTAACAGAATAGAAGGTTAATTCCTTCTATTTTTATTATATTAAATATTTTGATTTTTTAGTATGTTTATAGTATGATAGATGTAGACATACATCTTATGGAATTTCACCTAAAAACTGACTAGGGTACATAAGAGAGGGGCAAGTGCAAAATGCATAATGTTGTTATTACAGCTGCAGTTCGTTCGCCAATTGGAACTTTTGGAGGAGCGCTAAAAAATGTAACGCCAGTAGAATTAGCGGTTCCTGTACTTCAGGAAGCTGTAAAACGAGGCGGGGTAGAACCACACGAAGTTGATGAAGTAATTTTAGGTCATTGTATTCAAAGAACTGATGAAGCAAATACTGCAAGAACAGCTGCATTAGCGGCAGGATTTCCTGACACAGTTACGGGTTATACAATCCAACGCCAATGTTCTTCAGGTATGCAAGCAATTATGTCAGCTGCAATGCAAATTCAATTAGGTGTAAGTGATGTTGTTATTGCAGGTGGAGTAGAAGCAATGAGTTCAAGCCCTTATGCATTAAAACAGCACCGCTGGGGACAACGTCTACAGCACGGAGAAATTCGTGATACGGTGTGGGAAGTACTAGAAGATCCGATTCACCATATTATGATGGGTGAAACGGCTGAAAATTTAGTTGACCAATATGAAATTACAAGAGAGGAACAAGATGAAGTTGCGCTTCGTAGTCATACATTGGCACTACAAGCAATCGAGTCTGGATATTTTGACGAGCAAATTGTTCCTATTACGATAAAAGAACGTAGAAAAGAAATAGTATTTTCGAAGGATGAACATCCACGCGCAGATATTACAGCGGAAAAATTAGCAGGATTAAAACCAGCTTTCCGTAAAGATGGATCTGTAACGGCAGGGAATGCATCTGGCCTTAATGATGGAAGTGCGGTTCTAGTATTAATGAGCGAAGAAAAAGCGAAAGAAAAAGGCTTACAACCGTTAGCTAGAATTGTTGGATATTCAGTAGCTGGAGTAGATCCGAAAATTATGGGTATTGGACCAGCACCAGCAATTCGTAAAGGGTTAGAAAAAGTAGATTGGTCATTAGAAGATGCTGATTTACTGGAAATTAATGAAGCTTTCGCGGCTCAATATCTAGCTGTAGAGAAAGAATTAGGTTTAGACCGTGAAAAAGTGAATGTAAACGGTAGCGGTGTAGGACTTGGACATCCAATCGGTTGTACAGGAGCTCGTATTACTGTAAGTTTAATTCATGAATTGAAGAGACGCGGTTTAGAAAAAGGAATTGCTTCTCTATGCGTCGGTGGCGGTATTGGGGTAGCATTATTTATAGAAGCACTATAAAAAAGAAGCAGCAATCGCTGCTTCTTTTTTATTAAGAATCAAATAAATGATGAAATAATCGATCACGATTTTCAAAGAAAAGTTTTGTCGTTTGGTAATGCTCGGTTTCTTCTAATGTGGATTCATGAATCCCTTCTTGTGTTAAAGAATATATAGTGGATTCAGGATAAGCCATTAAAATAGGAGAGTGCGTCGCGATAACAAATTGTGAACCTTGTTCCGCTAGTTCGTGCATTCGAATAAGCATGGAAAGTTGCCTCATTGGTGATAGAGCGGCCTCAGGCTCATCTAAAATGTATAAACCTTGTCCTGAAAAACGGTTCATAAATAAGGAAAAGAATGATTCGCCGTGTGATTGTTTGTGTAGTGAAATACCACCATATGAGTCAATAACTGGATTCCCGCGTGCTTCTAGATCAGCATCCATCTCATCAATATAAGAAGCAACGTTATAAAATGATTCAGCACGAAGAAAGAAACCGTCGTTTGGTGTATTGAAACTTTTAGAAATTCGAAGGTATTCATGTAAAGATGAATGTGAATCGTTTGTGCTAAAGCGGAAATTCTTCGTTCCACCTTCTGCATTAAATCCTAAAGCGATTGCAATTGCTTCGAGTAATGTTGATTTTCCCGTTCCGTTTTCTCCAATAATGAATGTTACATTTGGATGGAAGGCAAGTGATTGTAAAGTTCGGATAGCGGGTAGACAGTAAGGATATGTGGAAAAACTAGGGATATTTTCTTTTTTTAATGTGACATTTTTTAAAAAGGGTACGTCAATCAATATATAAACCTCAATTCATAACGGATTTTGATTCTAAAAAAGCAGCAAATACAAGGGTAAGACAGCTTGCAAATAGTATTGTATATTGAAGTGCGCCAAAGCCAAGACCTTTCCCAGCCTAAAGTCATTCTCTTCCATATGAAAATAAAAAGAACGCTTATAAAACCAACGAGAGCAGGCATATATTTTATAATTTTTAAGTGCTTCCACAGAAAAAAGCCGATGTATGTAAGTACAAAGAAGATAAGCAGAATGAGAAAAAAGGCAAGTGTTAATGACACGTGAACCTCTCCTTATTTTCTGAATATTTTATGTGGATTATAACATGTAAACTATCATATTCCAATGTGAAAATAAATATTGCATCAAGATCAATTCTCTCGTTATGATAGATGGTATTCTATTGAAGATATGAAAAGGAGTTAAAACATGCCGTTTACATTTGCGCATCCAGCAGCAGTTCTTCCTTTTGTGAAAAAGCGTTCTCAATATATTTCAGTAACGGCTCTTATATTAGGCAGTATGGCGCCTGATTTTGAATATTTTTTACACTTTAGACCGTATGGTGTTATTGGGCATACATGGCTTGGATTCTTATATTTAAATTTGCCACTTGTATTTCTGTTAGCATATATGTATCATTACATTTTAAAAAAGCCGTTTATAACACATTTACCTAAACCATTTACTGGCTATTTTGCATATGCAGTAGATGAGAGGTGGGGGCTTCATACATGGAAGGATTTCTTTGTATTTTGCTATTCTGCTTTATTTGGTATGCTCACGCATGTCGTTTGGGATGCATTTACTCATAATACAGGCTATTTTGTTACGAAGATACCATTGTTACAAAGAGGATTACATAGTATCCCGGTGTATAAATATATGCAACACGGGAGTACATGTGTTGGTTTCTTATTACTATTATACGTACTATGGAAGTATAAAGATGAAACAGGGAAAGATATTATGATAGCTTCAGAAAAAAGGAAGTATTGGATTTCGGCAATCATTTTCGCAGCTCTAGTATTTATCGTTCACGCATTCGTAGATCCCTATTTTCATATTTTCCAAATAGGGGGTATAATAGTATCTGGACTGACAAGTTCCTTTTGTGGAATTCTCATTGTTTCTATAGTCTACAAAGCAAAGGACTAATTTATATTAATGAATGATAGTGTTAGGAGAAATTATATGATGAAAGCATGGAAAAATATTTTTGTTTTATGTAGTTTTCTTCTTATGTTAAGTGGTTGCTTCCATCAAGAAGAAAAGAAAGTTGAACCGAAGAAGAAAGAATCTATTCCTGAAACAAAAGAATATGGTGGGCGTGAGCTGAAAAAAGTAGGACAAAAAGTGAAAGAAACAGGGTGGGGTACTTTTAAGTTAGAACAGATTCAATCTGTAAATCAAACATTTGAAGTAGCACCAATGAAAATTCACATACAAGATGTAAAAGTAATCTCTTTATCGCAGATGAGTAAAGATGCAAAAAATGCATTAAAAGTATTTACGGCATTAACTCCTGAAGAAGTAAAGCGTAGATTAGGAGATAAAGTAAGTCAAGAAGATGCGGAGTTATATGCATCGATAAGTGGTACAGAGATTAGTGATACGATTCGTTACGTTGAAATTACATATAAGGTGGAAAATAGCGGGAATAAAAATATGCAATTTTTCTCTATGAATGATGTTACGATTAATGATAAGCAACATTTTAAAGTAGCAACTCAAAACTTTTTATATGATGAAGATACGCTCGTTGGTACAAAAAATGTATCAAGGGAAGACTATAAGCCTGGTGAAACAAGAGATGGTATTATCGGCTTAATACTTGATGATGGAAAAGAAAAGGTAAAGGATATTAAGTTTACAACAGATAATGTAGTCGCAGCAGATACAGAAACGCAAGATGTTGTAAAAGAGGCACAAACTTTTAATATCTCACTTTCTGAGTAGGGGATTTTTAAAAACATAAAAGAAAAAACAGTCAGCATTAAAAATATTATGCTGACTGTTTTTTCTTTTCTTTTATGTATGAATCTACATTTTGAAAAGGTACCTTAATTTTAAATGCATCTTTTTGTTCATTAAATTGCTTTTCATTATAAGGACCAAAACGTTTATTATGCTTTACGTCAATAATCCAATAATGCTCACTTTTTTTATTTGCAATTGCTCCGTCAGGGTTATTCGGATCTGACTTTTCCTCAATTTGTTTTGCAATAATGTATTTATCATCCCAAGCTATGTCTGTAATTTTTGCAGGAATGTATTGTGTGGCATATACAGCATCTTGCGATGGGAAAAGTTCAAATGCATTTCCAGAAGTACGTATGAGTTCGTATTCATCGTTAATCGTATAAGTTATATGATTTGTATTTCCAGCACAACCGGCTAATAGGAATGCGACGAATAGGATTATCCATTTTTTCAATATGGGAACCTCCTTTACAATGCTGTTGTAACACATTGTACAAGAAAAGTAAGAGAAACGCTAGTTTACAATGTTTTTTAGAAGTGGTACGATGAGACGGGTAAAGAAGGATATGAAGGAGTCGACATAAAATGAAGTTAAAGATGCATCGTCCAGCGCTTGTAATGAATCGCATAGGTGCTTCCCTAATTGACATGTTTTTAATCTCGGTTATGTATGGTGCAGTAGTAGCTATTATGACCGGAAATTATAGTGCTATTTTTAATCGCTTTAATATTAGTTTTGGTGATTATAGATATGATCTCGCAGTAGTTTTTATATTAATGGCGATATATTTTATTTTGGTACCCTTTATTTGGAACGGTGTTACACTTGGTAAAAAGGTAACGAGAATAAAATTAATTTCATTAAAGAGTGAAAAGTTAACATTACAAACATTAATTATAAGATTTTTTGTATTGTTATTACCGAACATATTGCTACTTGGAATTCCGATATTATGTAACGTATATATGATGTTATTCCGCAAAGATAATTGTGGTTTTCAAGATTTAATTACAAAAACAAAAGTGATAAGTCTTGTATAATAAAACAGAGACCTTTTTATACATAAAATAAGAAGGTCTTTTTTAATTATATAAATATATTTTAAAGGATATATAATAAGAAAAAGTTAATCCATATCATTTTTGATTTCAATAGATTGAAAATTAAGAAAATGTTATAATGATTAAAATAATATCTTTATATAATAAGGGGGAAATTGAAATGACTGGGGGTAGCGTAATCTTTTGGGGGATTTTAATTTTCATCGGTTTAGTTTTCGACCAGCGTAATAGTAAGAAAAAAGAAGGAGTAAAAAAGTAATCGCTTACAAATTAATAAGCAACTTTTCTTGCTTGCAGACTAATCTCATAAAGGAGTATACTGAATGACGGTAAGACTTATAGAAGGGGTAATGAAAATGAAGCTTGCAGGAAAAGTTGCTATCGTAACTGGCGGTGGCATCGGTATTGGACGTAATACAGCTCTTTTGTTGGCTAAACAAGGCGCAAAAGTAATTGTGACGGACATTGATCAAGAAAGTGGACAAGCAACAGTGGAGGAAATTACGAATCTAGGCGGAGAAGCACTTTTTGTATCCTATGATATGGGAAAGCAAGGAGATTGGCAACGCGTTATCAGTATTACTTTGAATGCATTTAGTCGCATTGATATGCTTTTTCAAAATGCTGGTTTATATAAAATAGATTCTATTTTTTCTCGCCAACAAGAGAACGATTCCAATGTACTTTGTATTAATGACGTTTGGATAGAGATAAAACAATTAACGTCATCTTTTATGAAACAGCAAGAAGAAGTGGTGCTGAGTGACTTACCGATTTTCGGTATTATTGGCACGAAAGGACAATCATTTCATACAGTAGAAGCCCTGGTATAATAATGAAAACCGCCCTCAAAGTATGTGGACGGTTTTTTTGTATGTTATGTAGAGGAAAATTATTTTTTAACGAATACGTTGTTCAGTTTGACTATCAAAGAAATGCGCTTTATTCATATCAAATGCTAGTTTAATTGGATCTCCAGGTGAAAATGTATGTCTTGCATCAACACGTGCTGCAAAATCTTGATCTCCAAGTTTCATATATAAAATAGATTCAGCACCTAGTAACTCAGCAACTTCGATTTTTGTTGTGAAGGCAGTAGATTGTGAAGCTTCTAAAAATAATAGTTCATCATGAATGTCTTCAGGACGAATACCTAAAATAATGTCCTTATTTACATAGCCTTGTTCACGTAACATCTTCATTTTTCCTTCAGTTACTTTGACTTTTAATGAATTATCTATAACGAAATCGGTTTCAGTCAATTTACCACGGAAGAAATTCATTGCTGGAGAGCCAATAAATCCACCAACGAAAATATTTTCAGGTGTCTCATATACTTCTTTTGGAGTTCCGATTTGTTGAATTTTTCCGTCTTTCATAACAACGAGACGTGAAGCCATTGTCATTGCTTCTGTTTGATCATGTGTTACGTAAATTGTTGTCGTTCCAAGACGGTGATGTAATTTAGAAATTTCTGAGCGCATTGCAACACGTAATTTAGCGTCTAAGTTGGATAAAGGCTCATCCATTAAGAATACTTTCGCGTCTCGAACAATCGCTCTCCCTAACGCAACACGTTGACGTTGTCCACCAGACAACGCTTTCGGTTTTCTATCTAAATATTGTTCCAGTCCTAAAATTTTTGCTGCATCTTTCACACGACGATCGATTTCATCTTTTGGTATTTTTCTAAGTTTTAATCCAAATGCCATATTATCATACACACTCATATGTGGATATAAAGCATAGTTTTGGAAGACCATTGCGATATCGCGATCTTTTGGAGGGACATCATTCATTAGCTTACCATCAATTGAAAACTCTCCTTTTGAAATATCCTCAAGTCCAGCCACCATTCGTAATGTTGTAGATTTTCCGCATCCAGAAGGACCGACAAATACGATAAACTCTTTATCTTGAATGTGTAAATTAAAATCTGTTACAGCTGTTACATTATTATCATATATTTTATAAATGTTTTCTAATTTCAATTCTGCCATGGTATTGCCCCCTAGAAAAAATTATGCAAACGTTTTCTTTGAGTTCATTATAAACTAATAGATTCAAAAAATAAACAAAAAAATAAAACGTTTTCATTTATTAGAGGGATATTAGTAATTTGCGTATGTTTTCTTAGAAAAATAAGAATAAAATTTGTAAGCGCTATTTTAAATTTAGATAGAATCTGTTATCATTCATTAATGAAAACGTTTGCGCCTTAAAAAAGAGAAAATCGAATTATTAATGAAATGGGGTAGCATAATGGAAAAACAGTGGTGGAAAGAAAGTGTAGTATATCAAATTTATCCTCGTAGCTTTATGGATAGTAACGGTGATGGTATTGGGGATCTTCGTGGGATTATTTCAAAGCTAGATTACTTAAAAGAATTAGGGGTTGATGTCATTTGGTTATCACCGGTCTATGAATCTCCAAATGATGATAATGGTTATGATATAAGTGATTATTGTAAAATTATGAATGAGTTCGGAACGATGGAAGATTGGGATGAGCTATTACATGAAATGCATGAACGTAATATGAAACTTATGATGGACTTAGTTGTTAACCATACTTCTGATGAACATAATTGGTTTATTGAATCACGTAAATCAAAAGATAATAAATATAGAGATTACTATATATGGCGTCCTGGAAAAGAAGGAAAAGAGCCGAACAACTGGGGAGCAGCTTTTAGTGGATCTGCATGGAAATATGATGAAATGACAGATGAATATTATTTACATCTGTTTTCTAAAAAACAGCCAGATTTAAATTGGGATAATGAAAAGGTAAGACAAGATGTTTATGAAATGATGAAGTTTTGGTTAGAAAAAGGAATTGATGGCTTCCGTATGGATGTTATTAATTTTATTTCTAAAGAAGAGGGATTACCAGCTGTTGAAACTGAAGAAGAGGGGTATGTTTCAGGTCATAAGCATTTTATGAATGGTCCAAACATTCATAAATATTTACATGAAATGAATGAAGAAGTATTATCTCATTATGATATTATGACGGTTGGTGAAATGCCTGGTGTAACGACAGAAGAAGCGAAAATGTATACTGGGGAAGAACGAAAAGAACTGCAGATGGTATTCCAATTTGAACATATGGATTTAGATTCGGGAGAAGGCGGAAAATGGGATGTAAAACCATGCTCACTCCTTACTTTAAAAGAGAATTTAACGAAGTGGCAAAAAGCATTAGAGCATACAGGGTGGAATAGCCTGTATTGGAATAACCATGATCAGCCACGCGTTGTATCTCGTTTTGGTAATGATGGAATGTATCGCATTGAATCTGCGAAAATGTTAGCGACGGTGCTTCATATGATGAAAGGAACACCATATATTTATCAAGGAGAAGAAATCGGAATGACGAACGTTCGATTTGAATCGATTGATGAATATCGAGATATTGAAACATTAAATATGTATAAGGAAAAAGTGATAGAGCACGGTGAAGATATAGATAAAGTAATGCAGTCTATTTATATAAAAGGCCGAGATAATGCTAGAACACCGATGCAGTGGGATGATAAAGATCATGCTGGATTCACAACAGGTGAGCCTTGGATTACGGTAAACCCTAATTACAAAGAAATCAATGTGAAACAAGCGATCCAAAATAAAGATTCAATTTTTTATTACTATAAAAAATTAATTGACCTACGCAAAAATAATGAAATAGTTGTGTACGGATCATATGATTTAATATTAGATAATAATCCTTCTATTTTTGCATACGTAAGAACATATGAAGAAGAAAAACTTCTTGTTATTGCAAACTTTACGGCGGAAGAATGTGTATTTGAATTGCCTAAGGACATTAGTTATAGTGAATTAAAGTTATTAATACACAATTACGACGTAGAGAGTGGATCGATAGATAACATTGTATTACGTCCATATGAAGCGATGGTATTTAAATTAAAATAAGAAAAATCCTTATGCCACACCTTGGCATAAGGATTTTTTATTACCATTTTAAGATTGAGAATCCATATGGAGGAAGTGTAACTTGTAATACACTTGCTTCCGCTGAAAATTCTTCGTTTGTATAAATGTTAATAATTTTCTTTCCAGTAACATGGAGAGGGAGTGAAGCTGTAACATCACTGTTAGTCGGATTTAAAACGAAAAAGATAGTTTCATCTTCATATGTTTTCGTATAAGAAATATAATTATGTTCATCATTTGCTTCGATGAATTGGAAAGTACCATGTCCTCCAAATGCTTTATATTGCTTTCGTAATGAAATTAATGTTTGTATATGTGTAAATAATAGATGATCTTGTTCTTTCGTATCCCAAACCATACATTTGCGACAATCTGGGTCCATACCACCGTCCATACCAATTTCGTCTCCATAATAAATACAAGGAGAGCCGATGAAGGAAAGATGGAATACATAAAGTAACTGTAACTTATTTTTATCTCCGTTACATGTTGTCAATATTCTTGGTGTATCATGACTGTCTAATAAATGAAACGCTGCTTCATTTACATTCATAGAGTAGGAATGTAGAGATTCTGTAATTTGTTTCATAAATTCATTTGCTTTAATGGAATCATTAGCAAAGTAAGACAGTAGAGCGTTTGTAACAGGGTAGCTCATTACAGCATCAAATTGATCTCCTTGTAGCCATGGAAGTGCATCGTGCCAAATTTCTCCTAAAATATATACTTCAGGATTTAATGCCTTTATCTCACTTCGGAATTCTCTCCAAAAGCTGTGGTCTACTTCATTTGCTACATCAAGGCGCCAACCGTCTATATTGAATTCTCTTACCCAATAACGCCCTACTTCAAGTAAGTATTCTTTTACATCTGGGTGTGCTGTATTTAATTTAGGCATATACGGTGTAAACGCGAAAGTATCATAATTCGGGAGTGGCTCCGTTACAATTGGAAATTCATGAATATGGAACCACTCTTTATAAGCAGACTTCTCACCGTTTTCTAGTACGTCTTGGAATTTATCGAAAAAGTATCCACTATGATTAAACACGGCATCGAGCATTACTTTTATACCGTGTGTATGACATGCCTGAACGAGTTCTTTGAACGTTTCTTTCGTCCCGAATTGCGGATCGATTTCCATGTAGTCAATTGTGTCATATTTATGGTTTGAATGTGCTTTGAAAATAGGTGTGAAGTATATTCCCGAAATTCCAAGCTTAACAAGGTAATCGAGGTTTTGAATAATACCAGCAAAATCTCCGCCGAAAAAATTAGTTGGAGTTGGCTCAGCGCTTCCCCAAGGAAGAGTGTTTTCTGGATTTAGTGCACGATCTCCATTAGCGAACCGTTCTGGGAAAATTTGATACCAAACGGTGTCTTTAATCCAAGTAGGTGCTTGAAACACATCATTTGCATGAATAAATGGCAAACAGAAAAAGTTACCAACGTCATCATTTGGAATACTGGAAAAAAATCCTCGCTCTGCATAAATAAGCGTTTCTGTATCATTTTTTAATTCGAATCCATAACGTAAGCGCTTAAATTTAGGCTCGATGGAAATGGACCAATAATCAAACAATGCAGTAGAACCAGTTTTTTTCATCGATGTGCTTGATGTAATCCACTTCTCGTCTTTCCAATCATAAGGATCACCATAAATAAGAGTGGCATTTTGAACATCGTCTCTTTTCGTACGTATTCGGATGTGAATTGTTTTTTCATCGTAAGCGTAAGCGTAATTATCTTTTGGCCTATGATAAATGGCTTCTTTAAGCATATAGAAAATCCCCCTTTAATATCTCCATGCATATTGTTCCCTTAAGTATAATAATAAAGCATATGTTGCAAACGATTGCCTTTCTGTTAGCTTTAATATTGCTTATAAGAGTAGTATTCATTACATATAAAGTCAATGTATAAAGAGAATAATGATATTATTTTTTAAATTAATATTTGCAAAATGAATAAAAGAATGTATAATGATAGACAAATAGCGCAAACGTTTTCATAGATTGAGATATTGTTTGCGCTTCTATTAAACCATTTAATGCAAACGTTTTCAATTAGTAAGGTGCATATACAATTTAGGGAGGTTTTTGGGATGAAGAAAGCATTATCATTATTAACGGTTTCAGCATTATCAATTGGTATGTTATCTGCATGTGGACCGAAAGATTCAGGGAAGAAAGAAGAAAGTAAAGCGAAGAAAGATTACGACCTTCTCGTTTGGGAAGATGATAAAAAAGGTGTTGGTTTAGAACCAGCAGTGAAAAGTTTTGAGGAAAAATATAAAGTAAAAGTAAAAGTCGTTGAAATGCAAATGACAGATCAAGTGAAGAAGTTACGCCTTGATGGACCAGCGGGGACGGGACCAGATGTTGTAACATTGCCACATGATCAAATTGGAAACGCAGTAACAGAAGGTTTACTTTCTGAAGTGAAAGCTGATGATGCTGTGAAGAGCAGATTTACTGAATCATCAATAGAAGCACAGACATATAACGGGAAATTATATGGTTTACCAAAAGCAATTGAGACACCAGTCTTTATTTACAATAAAAAATTAATGCCAAAAGCACCAGAAACGATGGACGAGCTGTTTAACTTCTCAAAAGAATTTACGAAGGATGGCAAGTATGGATTTTTAACACTAGGAGATAACTTCTACTTTGCTAATGCATTCATGGCAGGTATGGGTGGTTATGTGTTTGGTGAAAAAGATGGAAAGCCAAATGCAAGTGATGTTGGATTAAATAATAGTGGGGCAGTACAAGGTGCTGAATATCTTCAAAAATGGTACAAAGAAAAGTTATTCCCGAAAGGTATTATCGGTGAATCGGGTGGACCTGCTGCTGATGGACTATTTAACGAAGGAAAAGCAGCATCTATCATGAATGGTCCATGGGCGTTCCAAGCAATGGAAAAGAACGGAATTGATTATGGCGTTGCTCCAATGCCGAAATTACCAAACGGTCAACCAATGAAAACATTTGTTGGGGTTAAAGGGTGGCATGTAACAAGTTTCTCTAAACAAAATGATTTAGCTACAAAGTTCACTGAATGGGTAACAAATGAAGAGAACGCAAAAATTCGATTTGAGAAAACAAAAGAAATTCCTCCAGTAAAAGCAGTAATGGAAGATCCAATCATTAAAGATAATGAAGCTGCAAAAGCAGTTGCAACACAATCTGAAAATGGAATTCCAATGCCGAACATTCCAGAAATGCAAGAAGTATGGAAACCAGCTGGAGATGCGCTTCAATTAGTTGTTACGGAAAAAGAGGCACCAAAAGCAGCACTTGACAATGCAGTGAAGCAAATTAAAGGTAATATTGAGGCAAATCATAGTAAGAAAAAATAAGGTGAAATTCGTGCCTCTCATATGAGGGGCACGAATTCTCTCCCAGAAAAAAGGGGGAAGGAACATGCAAACATCTATGGAACCAGCAAATGGTTTAAACGGTTCAAAGCATAGGAAAATGGCAACCATGTTATCTATCATTCCAGGCGTGGGCCAAATGTATAATAAGCAATTTGTAAAAGGGCTTATTTTTCTAGTATTAACAGGTTCATTTATTGTAGCCTTTGCTGATTTATTAAATATGGGATTATGGGGAATTGTAACGCTAGGTACAGAAGTTCCACGTGATCATTCTGTCTTTCTATTAGTAGAAGGAATCTTGGCACTCATCGTCATCGTTTTTGGACTCGGAATATATGCATTTAATTTATATGATGCATACCAAAACGGGAAGAAACGTGATATAGGAACACCTTTAAACTCTGTAAAAGAGCAATACCGTAATTTACTAGATCAAGGTTTTCCATATTTAATGGTTTCACCAGGTTTTCTATTACTTATCTTTGTAGTTGTATTTCCAATCATCTTCGTAATTTTAATTGGATTTACGAATTATGATTTATACCACTCTCCTCCAGCTAAATTAGTAGATTGGGTGGGCTTCAAAAACTTTATTGATATCTTTACATTACCGATGTGGAGAGAGACATTTTTAAGCGTATTTTCTTGGACTGTCATTTGGACATTCGTTGCAACGACATTACAAGTTGCGCTTGGTATTTTCTTAGCGATTATCGTAAATCAGCCTGGTATTAAAGGGAAGGCAATTATTCGAACAATCTTCATTTTACCGTGGGCGGTTCCAGCATTCGTATCTATTCTTGTTTTCTCTGGTATGTTTAATGAGACATTTGGAGCAATTAACAATCAAGTATTAGCTTTATTTGGAATTGAAAAGATTGCTTGGATGACAGATCCATTTTGGGCAAAAATTGCTTTAATTATGATTCAAACGTGGCTTGGATTCCCGTTCGTCTTTGCAATGACAACAGGTATACTGCAATCGATTCCAGGGGAGTTATATGAAGCTGCTACAGTAGATGGAGCTACAGCTTGGCAACAGTTTCGTAAAATTACATTGCCACTTGTTCTATATGCAACAGCACCAATATTAATTACACAATATACGTTTAACTTTAATAACTTTAGTATCATCTATCTATTTAACGGCGGAGGTCCTGCTGTAGCTGGACAAGACGCAGGTGGAACAGATATTTTAATTTCATGGATTTATAAGTTAACGATGACTTCGGCGCAGTACGGGAAAGCGGCAGCTCTTACAATGATCTTATCGTTAATCGTTATTACAGTTGCGTTATGGCAATTTAAGAGAACAAAATCATTCCAAGAAGAGGATATGATGTAAATGAATATTAAAAGACAAAAGATGTTACGTCTCTCATTAAGTTATCTCGTTATTTTCGTAATGTGTGCCATCATTTTCTATCCATTATTATGGATTATTGGCTCATCGTTTAATCCGGGTGATAGTTTATCTGGATCAAGTATTATTCCGCAAAATGCAACGTTAGATCATTATCGTAAGTTATTAGATTTAGAGAATAGTAATTATTTACTATGGTATAAAAACACATTAAAAGTAAGTGTTATAACGATGATTTTCTCAGTGTTAGCAATTAGTTTTACTGCTTATGCATTTTCAAGATACCGTTTTGTTGGAAGAAAAAATGGTTTATTAACATTTTTAATTCTGCAAATGATTCCAAACTTTGCGGCGCTAATCGCTCTATACGTATTAGCACAGTTAACAGGGTTAATCGATACGCACCTTGCATTAATTTTAATTTATGTAGGCGGGGCAATTCCAATGAATACATGGCTTATGAAAGGATATTTTGATACGATTCCGAAAGAATTGGATGAGTCAGCTCGTATGGATGGGGCAGGACATTTCCGTATTTTTTGGCAAATCATTATGCCACTTGCAAAGCCAATCGTAGCGGTTGTGGCGTTATTCACTTTCATCGGTCCATTTACAGATTTCATTTTAGCGAGTGTTATTTTGCGCACACCAGAAAATTATACGTTAGCAGTTGGGTTATATGAAATGGTAGCGAAGAAATTTGGTAATGAATTCACAACGTTCGCAGCGGGTTCAGTATTGATTGCAATCCCAATTTCAATTTTATTCCTATCATTACAAAAATACTTTATATCTGGTTTAACTGCTGGAGGTACGAAAGGATGAAAAATGGGACATTATGTCCCATTTTTCTTTTCATCTCCCTATAAAAAGCTTTATAGGGAGATGAAAAGAGATTTGACATCACATATGAAAAGAAGTGAAATAAATAGTATATTATAGTATAGGAAAAAAGAGCTATATCCCTTACAATACATGGAGAGGGAGAATATGATAGGTATTACAAGATAGAATCAATGAAAGTTTATGATTGCTCCTATTACTTGCAACGGGTGCAAGATTAAAATATATAACAAAATGGCAGAGAAGTGAGAGGAGGGGGATTTTTATGACAGTTACAATTAAAGATGTGGCGAAGAAGGCGAATGTAGCACCATCTACCGTTTCTCGTGTAATTGCTGATAATCCAAGTATAAGTGAAAAAACAAAGCGTCGTGTTCGGAAAGTAATGAGTGAACTAGGGTATCATCCCAATTTAAACGCAAGAAACCTAGCTAACCAAACAACAAAAACACTTGGTCTTGTTATGCCAAGTTCTGCAAGTAAAGCTTTTCAAAATCCGTTTTTCCCAGAAGTTATAAGAGGGATTAGTTCATTTGCACATGTGGAAGGGTATGCGCTTTATATGTCGACAGGTGAGACGGAAGATGAAATTTTTAATGGTGTTGTAAAGATGGTACAGGGGCGCCAAATTGGTGGCATTATTCTTTTATATTCAAGAGAGAATGATCGGATTATTCAATATTTGCATAAACAAAATTTCCCGTTTGTTTTAATTGGGAAACCGTATGATCGAAAAGATGAAATTACATATGTAGATAATGACAATTATACAGCTGCAAGAGAAGTAGCAGAATATTTGATTTCATTAGGTCATAAACAAATCGCGTTCATCGGCGGTGGATCAGATTTACTTGTAACGAGAGATCGTTTGGCTGGTATGAGTGATGCTTTAAAATTAGCGGACATTGTATTACCAAAAGAGTATATTTTACATTTTGATTTTTCGAGGGAAAGTGGTCAACAAGCCGTTGAGGAGTTAATGGGACTACAGCAACCACCGACAGCAATTGTGGCAACTGATGATTTAATTGGACTTGGTGTGTTAAGTGCTCTTTCTAAAAAAGGATTCGTTGTACCAAAGGATGTTTCCATTATAAGCTTTAACAATGCTTTATTATCAGAAATTGCGAGTCCGCCACTTTCGACAGTTGATGTGAATATTTATCAACTAGGATATGAGGCAGCAAAAGCTTTAGTGGATAAAGTAGAGAATGCAGAGTCTACTGCAAAGTGTATTATTATTCCTCATAAATTACTAAAGCGCCAAACTTGCGATCATTATGCAACAAAAAGCTAAGAGTTTAACTCTTAGCTTTTTGTTGTAGAAAGGCCTCTAATCGATCACAGCCTTCTTTTAAAGTTTCAATACTATACGCATAGGACAAGCGAAGATAGCCTTCACCATATTCAGAAAATGCAGTTCCAGGAACGACAGCTAGTCCAGCTTCTTTGACAAGGTCAAGTGCAAAATCAAATGATGAAGATGTTAAATGACCAACATATGGGAATAAGTAAAATGCACCTGTTGGCTTTTCAACTGTTAAGCCCATTTGAATGAGTCGATTATATACATAATCGCGGCGTTTCTTGTATTGATGACGCATCATTTTTGGTGCATCTTTAGCAGCTGTTAATGCTTCAATTGCAGCATATTGAGCGATTGAAGTAGCACACGTTACGTTATATTGATGAACTTTTAGTATATGTCCTGCTAAATAGCTTGGTGCGAATAATAGACCGATACGCCAGCCAGTCATAGAATGAGATTTTGATAAACCGTTAATGACGATAGTCTTTTCACGCATTTCTGGGAAATGAGCGATAGATGTATGCTTTTGTTCATATACAAGTTCGCTATAAATTTCATCAGAAAGGACGAAAATATTTTTATCTTTTAAAACAGTTACAATATCCTGTAATTCTTCTTTTGATAAAGTTACACCAGTTGGATTAGAAGGATACGGCAGTACGACGCATCTTGTTTTTTCTGTAATAGCATTTTCTAGCGCTTCGGCTGTTAAACGGAAGCCAGTTTCACGAACATCGATAAAAATAGGTGTAGCACCGCATAATCGAATAATTGGTTCGTATCCTGGATAAATAGGGGCAGGTAAAATAACTTCTGTTCCTGGCTCTAAAATCGTTCGGAATGCAATATCAATTGCTTCACTAGCACCGATTGTAACGATGGTTTCGTTTTCAGGTGAATACTGTAAATCGTAGTTATCTTTTACAAAGTTACAAGCTGCCTTGCGTAATTCTAGTAAACCAGCGTTATGTGTATAGCTTGTATAATTTTCTGTAATAGCCCGTTTTGCCGCTTCTTTTACGAGAGAAGGCGTAGGGAAATCGGGTTGTCCAATTGTTAAAGAGATAAGATTATCATAGTTTTGAATCATGTTAGAGAATTGACGGATTCCAGAAATTTGGATGTCTTTCACTCTAGGATTAATGAATTGTTCCATTGTATCTCCCTTTCTTCCGTTTGAAAATTAAGTTCATTTTAACATATTTTCTATGATTTCGCTTGCGTATATGTTATGTAGAAAGAGAGGGGTAATAGAAAAAAAGCCGCTGTAAGCGACTTTTTAATATCCGTACTCCCAATCTATTTCATCTTCATTCCAAAGTACAGAGGATACTTTGCCAAGGTGAACAACTGATTCATTCACAGCACATGTGCAATTTTCTTCTCCGGTTTTATGCTGTAACTCTTCATATACTGATTTTTCAACATTTTCTAGAACGACCAAATTTTCTTCTTTTAAAACAAGCGTAGTACCCGCCATATTTATCTTCCTCCTACTAAAATAATGATCACTTATTTGTAAACATAGATAGTATGGATTATATGCTGTATTTTGCTATAGTTGTCCGTCTCATGAAGTATTTTTTATTTTCTTTGTAATCCGTATTCATTGTATACTGTCAGGCAGAAATTTGGTACAGGGTTTACATTCATTTCGAAAATCTGTAACAATTATTATGTGCTGTTAACAAAGAATTAACAAATTCGTTAAGAAAATTCAAAATTTTAAAACAAATAAACCCGTAAAATGATATAATCATATCAAAATACATATAGGGGATGAGAGGCTATGGAGATGATCCGTGATTTAATGATCCAAATTGCCATCATTATTTTGCCACTATTTTTATATGAAGCGATTCGTTTAAATCGTTATCAAGAAATGCCTCCGAAGCCGAACCGCTACTTTATTATGTTTTTATCCAGCATTACACTCATTCTCTCCATGACATACTCTATTTGTTTTGGTGACATTTGTGGGTATAATTTTCACCCAATCCCGATTGTTAGTGGTTTTTTATATGGTGGAATTGTTGGTTTAATTCCGGCCGTTATTTTTGTTGCATATGAATGGGCGCTAAAGGGAATGAGCCTTCTTCCGGTAATAGAAGTAATATTTCTATTGATAGTTCCATTATTTTTATCAAAGAAATGGTCTCTATTTTCAAGGGATAAGAAGTTAATTTTAGCATTTATGATTTCATCACTATACGTACTTGTTTCTTTAGTGATTGGTATGATTAACGTTCTGTTAGAAACGGGGTTTACACCACACATTTCACACTTATATAGCGGATATATATTTGCTTCGCTTATTATGGTTATGACTATGGTATTTCAAGTGTACTTAACAGAATATTTAAACGAAAATGCAATATTACGTACAGAGATGCAAAAGTCAGAAAAGCTTAATATTGTAAGTGAGTTGGCAGCAAGTGTTGCACATGAGGTTCGAAATCCGCTCACTGTTGTTCGTGGTTTTATTCAATTGTTAGAAAGTACGGAAGATGTGAAGAATAAGGATTATATGCGTCTCGTATTAGCCGAATTGGATCGGGCAGAACAAATTATTTCAGATTATTTGAATTTAGCAAGGCCGCAAATTGAGAAAAAAGAACACATTTGCTTATCCGCTCAATTAATTGAAATGACAACTCTTATGTCATCATTTGCAGCGATGCAAGGTGTATATTTGCAAGTTGAGATTTCTGAAAGTCTTTATACGATCGGTGATAAGACGAAATTGAAGCAAGCTATTATGAATGTTGTTAAAAATGGTATTGAAGCAATCCAAGGAAATAAAGGATATTTAAAAGTAACGGCTATGCAAAAAGATGAAACGATAGTAATAAGAGTTAAAGATAGTGGTGTTGGAATGACGAAAGAACAGTTAGTAAGACTGGGACAACCGTATTATTCTTTAAAAGAAAAAGGGACAGGATTAGGACTTATGGTAACATTTAGTATTTTACAAGCGCATAATGGTACGCTGGAATATAAAAGCGAAAGTGGGAAAGGAACTGAAGCGATTATTATATTGCCAGCTGTAAGAAATAAGGAATAAAAGTTACCGATGGAAGGTAACTTTTTATTTTATATAGGAAAAAAATATTATTTTATTCAGATGTTTTTTCTTGTTTTGATCGGCTAAATAAACTTCTAAATGATTGAAAAAAACTTTGTTCTTTCGAAGCTGCGACTAATCTTTTTGTTTCTTGAATTTCGCGAATCACTTGCATAAGTTGTGCATCCCGGTTGCTGTCTTTATTATAAATTTGATTTACGAGTTTATTCATTTTTTCCTCTTGCTTGGATTCTCGTTTATACATATGATTCATTAATAAGTCCATCTTTTCTTTTTGCAGGGCATCTGTTTGAGCGGCATGATCTACTAACTCTTGTAGCATTTTTTCTTGAGAGCCTTCTTTTACATAAACTTGTTGCATCAATTCATCTAGCTTTTCATCTTTTAAACGATTTTGGGTAATAAGGGTAGAATTTTGATGAATAATTGCTTCATTTAATTGAGCGAGCATTTCAAGTTTTAACATGAACTCCTCAAAGTTACGCCCATCTTCTTTTTCTTTCGTTTGTATTTCTTGCTTATCTTGTATAGCGGGTACAGGCGGGGCCTCTTTTTCTTTTAAAATAATAGGTATCGTTTCTGAAATATCTTCTTGCAGTTTAGCAGCTCTTTCATGTATAGATTTCAATAGTTTTAAATCATCCAGTTTATAAATACGAGCATCAGCTGTTTTTGAAATGATATAACCATGTTCCTCTAACAGTTGGCTATATTTACGGACTATATGTTTTGGGATGCCTGTTTTATTCGTGACATCTTTCGTTTTATAGATAGCTTCCATGTTATTTCCTCCCCAAAAAGTATCGTATATATCATTTCAATCTTTTATGAGGACTTCCTTTAAAAAAGAATGTCGGAAGGTTATTAGTTTTCTACAGCATTAGTGAAAAGATGAAGAAAAATGAGAGTTTTTGGCGGAATGGCGAAGAAGAGCTAAAATAATGTCTGAAAACATATACAGGAGAAGTTTGTTATAATAACTGAGGAAAAGAAACTGGTAGAAGCATGGAGGTATACATGAAGCAATTAAAAGGTATTATCATTTCAATTATTGCAATTCTTTCTATTGTAGTAGCGGTTTATGAAGTACTTGTTCCAGAGGAAACAAGTATCAAAAAAACGAATGCATATGATCAAGTTCTAGAATTTCCGAAAGAGCGATATCCAGAGACAGGGAAACATATTACGGATGCTATAAAAGAAGGACATTCAGAAGTTTGTACAATCGACCGTGGTGGTGCTGCGGATAGAAGAAAATTATCGTTAGCTCCATACCCATCAAAAAAAGGGTATGATCGTGATGAATGGCCAATGGCGATGTGTAAAGAAGGCGGAAAAGGAGCACATATTGAATATATAAGTCCAGCAGATAACCGCGGAGCAGGGTCTTGGGTAGGAAATAAGTTAGATAAATACCCAGATGGTACGCGTGTGAAATTTGACGTAAAGTAGTAGTTGCATATTTCATAATGAAGGAGAAGGGGAACGATGGAGTTAACAATTTCTTATTCGCAATTAATGTTGATGAACTATGACGGTGATCAGCCTTACGTAGACTGGACGGATGAAGATTTTGAAAGAGGTTATGCGAAGGTGGATGGAACTGTTATTTTTGAAGCACTTTCTGATTATATTTGTGAAGTAAAAGTGACCCCTGGGAAACATATTGAGAAAGAAGAGGTGATTAGAACGGTTACAGTTCCTTTTACAGTTAAAAATGAATGTATCGTTGTAACAAGTATTCTTTCGAATAAATTCCAAATCCCTATTCCGAATGGTGAGTATACGGTTGTATTACAGGCAACTCCTCTTGAAGAACCAACGGATGATGAATTATATAAAATACAATACGAATTCTTTTTTGAAAGTAAAGAATAAAAAATGGGTTATCCTTTTTGAGGATAACCCATTTTTGTTATGCGTTTGTTTTTAGCAGGGAACGAGCATCTTTTGCTGCTTGCACCATGTGTTCTAAAGCCGGGATAACTTCTTCCGTTCTTCTCGTTTTTAAACCACAATCAGGATTAATCCAGAAATATTTAGGATCACATACTTCTAAAGATTGTTCTACGATTTTATACATTTCATCTTTACTCGGTACACGTGGGCTATGAATATCATATACACCTAGACCGATGCCTTTTTCGTATGTTGTATGTTTTAATGTGTCAATAAATTCACCGTGACTTCTTGATGTTTCGATAGAAATCACATCTGCATCTAATGCGCGAATCGCATCAACAATATCTTCGAAGTTACTGTAACACATATGCGTATGAATTTGTGTTTCATTTGCTACAGAAGAAGTTGCTAAAAGGAAGGATTGTACTGCCCATGTAATATAAGCATCCCAATCTTTTTCTTTTAGTGGCATTCCTTCACGAAGTGCTGGCTCATCGACTTGGATTACTCGAATTCCGGAAGATTCAAGTAGTTCAATTTCGTGACGAAGAGCTAATGCAATTTGATACGAAACTTCTTTTCTTGGAATGTCATTTCGAACGAAGGACCAATTTAAAATCGTAACAGGTCCAGTTAACATTCCTTTTACAATTTTCTCTGTTAAGCTTTGTGCATAAACCGTTTCCTTAATAGTCATTCCGTTAATAAAGGCAACATCGCCATAAATAACAGGTGGTTTTACGCAGCGAGAACCGTATGATTGTACCCAACCGTTTTTAGTGAATGAGAAACCAGCAAGGCGCTCACCAAAATATTCGACCATGTCAGTTCTTTCGAATTCACCATGTACAAGAACATCAAGACCAATTTCTTCTTGGTAACGAATCCATTTTTCTGTCTCTTTTTCAATAAATTGTTCATATTGTTCATTTGAAATAACACCGTTACGCCATTCTTTTCGAGTTTGACGAACTTCAGTTGTTTGCGGGAAGCTACCAATAGTCGTTGTTGGTAATAACGGTAACTCCAGGGCAACTTGTTGTAATTCGTATCGTTTTTCAAATGGAAGAGGACGTGAAAAATCTTCTTCTTTTAGTGCTATTCGTGCTGTTTTAACATCTTCTCGGTTACGTGCAGCAGATGAACGAATTGTATGATGTACATTTCGGTATGTTTCCAGCTCATTACTAATGCTTTCTGTACCTTGAGTAAGAGAGGAATGAATAAGAACTAACTCTTCTAATTTTTGATTTGCAAATGCTAACGCATCGAATAGCTCAGTTGATAAGTGAGTTTCTTCTGTTTTATCAATTGGCGTATGCAATAAGCTACAAGAAGGCTGAACGATGAAATCTTTCGTTTGGACTTGTTTTTGTAACGTTGTAAATAACGTAAGAACTTCATCAAGGTCAGCTCTCCAAATGTTACGGCCATCTATACAACCGACAGCTAAAGTTTTATCAGCTGGGAATCCATATTTTGAAATAGCATTTAGATTACCTTCTTTACCATGAACGAAATCTAATCCAATACCCGATACAGGGAATGTAATAATTTCTTCATAGTTTTCTTCTACACTATCAAAATATGTTTGTAAAAGAAGATTCGCATTTGGAACTTCTTTACGAATAGCTTCATAAATTTCTTTTGCTTGTTGAACTTCTTCTTTCGTTAAAGAAGCAAAAATCGGTTCATCAACTTGAATGACTTGTGCACCAGCTGCATGTAGTTCTGAAATCAGTTGTACGTAAGGTGCAACTAACTGTTTTAAAATCGTAGCAAATTGCTCTTGTGTGTAGCCTTTAGCTAATTTTAAGAAAGTATATGGTCCTAAAATAACAGGTTTTCCATCTACTCCTAATTCTTGTTTTGCCTCTTCGTATAAGCGAAGTGGACGATTATCTTTTAAAGAGATTTGTAATCCCTCTTCATATTCAGGAACGATATAATGATAGTTTGTGTTAAACCATTTTGTCATTTCAGAAGCTACGTGATCTTTAGAGCCACGCGCCATTGCGAAATATACATCAAGGTAAGATGTAAACTCAGAAAAACGTGATGGGATAAATCCTAGCATATAAGCAGTATCCAAAACGTGATCATAATATGTAAAGTCGCCAATTGGAATGAGTTCAATCCCTTTTTCTTGCTGTACTTTTACGTGTTGAAGGCGAATTGTTTTCATCTTTGTTAAAAATTGTTCTTCATCGATTTTATTGGACCAAAAAGCTTCCAATGTCTTTTTCCACTCTCGTTGTAGTCCGATACGTGGATAACCTAAGTTACTTGTTTGAATTGCCATTTTAAATTCCTCCCTAATTGAAAGTAAGCATTTCCGTTTACTAGGAAATACCTATAACAAAAAGCATAAAGGCATAGAAAATAAGCCTTCCTTTTTGTTTTAACACCTCATCATCATCCGTGAATCTATCAGTGTTGTTAAAACAGGCAGGTCTCCTGACTTATGCTTCATATAATCTCTTTTACCTTCCCGTTTTCACAGTGGCATAGAAAAGAAATCTCAGCATTTACAGTGGCGGGACCGTGTTGGAGTTTCACCAAGCTTCCCTTTTAAACACGAAACGAAATTTTCGTGTACCTATTTTCCTTTTGAAAGGAAGTTAACAAGCGATATGATATTGAAACAAATTCTAACACAATTTTTGGAATTTTGTCTACTGTTTTAAAATAAGAAAATTCTAAAGTTTTTTATTTTTATTATTCAGATCATTCTGGTTTTTATAAGACGAAGAAAAGTAAGAGGAATTGAAAGTAAGTACGATTAAACATACAAAGAAGTATGTACTTGTACAGAGCTAAGATGCTAGTTATGTTATTTGAAAATTAATCCATATTCTGGAATGAGGAAGGGAATTGAATGGTTCATTTTGAAATAGTAAGTTATCACAAGAAAGAAAAAGGTTTCTGTATAAAGATACATATACTAAGTTTATAGAAATGGGGAATTTCAATTGGAACAAAGTACACAAAATATTTATTCACCACCAAAACATATAGTTTCAGCAGCGACAATTGTAATTAATGAACAAAAAGAAATCTTATTAATTAAGGGACCTAGAAGAGGATGGGAAATGCCAGGTGGACAAGTTGAAGAAGGAGAGTCTTTGAAGGATGCTGCAATAAGGGAGACTAAAGAGGAGACAGGTGTTGATATTGAAGTTTTAAAATTTTGTGGAGTATTCCAAAATGTGAACCATTCAATATGTAATACGTTGTTTTTAGCTAGACCAGTTGGAGGTAAATTAACGACTACACCAGAAAGTTTGGAAGTAGGGTTCTATCCTATTGAGCAGGCGTTAGAGATGGTGAATTTTATGAATTTCAGACAAAGAATTGAATACAGTTTGGATGAAAAACAACAACCTTTTTATATAGAGTTTTAAGAGGGAATCTTCCATTATGGGACGCCAGTGACGAATAAATCTTTGTTATATTTTTGATTGCAGTGAAATAAGTATCTTATAGCGAAAATAAAACAAGCATCCCCCGTCCTAAATTAGAACGGGGCTATGCTTGTTTTAGGGTGTAAAAAGAAATAACTTTATTGTCTTTTTACAGTTTCTCCTTTATAAGTTTAACCTTCATCTATATCAATTTCTGAAAGTTGCCCTGCAACTGCATCTGTAAGGAGGGTGTTTAACCATTGCAATTCAACTGAGATATGTTCAATAACACTTTGCAAAATATATAGTTGTGCACGTGGAATTTGTCCTTTGCTACAATCATAAATAGCTTGCATTTTATGTAAATATTGAACGGTATCATTTTTCTTTTTTTCTAAAATAGGAACTAACTCTTGGTCATCACCAAAATGAGCGAAAGAGAGTGCCGAATAAATTGGTTTATATATTTGATTTTTTGCCTCGAATTGTTTTAATAGCAACTTGTGAAATAATTGTTTACCTTCTTTTGTTATATGAAAGATTGTTTTATCGGGTCTATTCGTATCTCGAACAATAGTTGTAATACGAATTGCACCGTGCTTTTCTAATTGCTCGAAGGCGTAGTAAAGTGATCCTTTTGCATATTTAATATAACAATCCATTTGTCTTTCTTTCATGATGTGTTGCACTTCATATGGATGTTTATCCCCTTCGAGTAGCAAACCGAGAATGACTAATTTCATGCTCATTCTGTCTCAACTGCTACTAAAAATATAGACAAATGTATATTCTTAGAGTATTCCTGCTTCTACGTGCCCTGCCTCGCTAATCACTTGCTACTACAGTTTGCTGTGACACTCCACAGGCGTAAATTCCGATGTAGCCCACCGTACATATATACAATCTATTTACGTTAGTATTGTATATTCTTTTGCTTGTAAAAGGTTTATTGCTGCGCTCAAATCTCTATCCATTACATTGCCACATTCACATGTATATACTCGGTCAGATAGCTTTAAATCCACTTTCTTTTGACTGCAACATGAGCATAACTTTGACGATGGATAAAACCGGTCTACTTGACGTAATTCAATTCCATATTCCTCACATTTCGTCAAAAGCTACGTTTTAAAAGCAAAAAAAGACTGCTTGGCAATTGTTTTAGATAAATGTTTATTCTTCATCATACCTTTCACATTCAAATCTTCCACTGTAATAAACGTTGGCTTGGTTTTCACCACATTCGTTACAATAGACTTTACATACTCTATTCGAATATTCGCTAATCGAGCATGCAACTTTTGCACTCTAAGAACATTTTTATCTATATTCACTCTTTTATTAGTAACAGATTTTTCACCTCTCTTTTTTAGATTTTCAAATTTACGTGCTAAAGAGCGTTGTTCACGTTTTAACCGTTTTTCTATCTTTTTTACTTTTATTGTTTTGTTGATGTTTTCATGAACGATACCATCGCTACGTGTAGCAAAATCCTTCACTCCTAAATCAATCCCTAGACCTATTTTATTGAGTGCTAACTTTGTTGCCATTTCTTCCAATTCGCAAAGTACAGATACAAAATATCTTCCTGCTCTTTGATATACTGTGCCACTTTTTACAGTTGCATTTTTAGGGATATATCCATATTCTTTTAACCTTACCCAACCAATTGTAGGAACTTTGACTCTATGTCTTTCTACTGTCCAATCTGTTTTGTTGTTTTTCGGAAAGTAGCACTTCACATCTTGCTTTCTCTTTTTTTTTATATCGTGGAAACTTAGATAAACCTTAAAAAAGCCGCTTAAAAGCTTTATCTCCATTCATAATCGCTTGTTTTACCGCTTTGCTCGACACTTCTTTAATCCACTGGTCACACTCTTTTGTATGAATATTGTTCAGCCATTTGGAAAAGTCATAGCCACTAAGAAATTTCCCCTCCGACTCATATGCCTCTTTATTTTTAGAGATATACAGGTTATATACATATCGACACACCCCAATAGTTTGACGGATTTTACTAATTTGTTCAGTTGTCGGTTTGATTTCTATTAAATATGTTCTTTTCATAAGTCTTCATCCTCCGACATTTTCTTTTTGTATTTTCTCAACCCATATATTCTACAGCTAAATACATGAATGATAGATATTAAATCCTGAACAAGTTCTTCTTGAATACCCATATATTCCTTATACTGTTCTTCTGTAGAATATCTTCTTCCTTTTTGGTTTCGGTAAGCAGTTAAAACACCTTGATTGTCCCACCTTTGTAATGTCTTAACAGAGACATTAAGCATTTCTGAAAATTCTTTTGGTTTATATTGTTTCATAATTACTTTTTTGCTATATATGCACACTTTTGTCTATGTTTTTGTTTACTGTTTCTTTCTCCTGTATATAGAAACTTTATCCCGATTGGTGAGGGATAATAACCAGTGGGAATGGTTCCTTACTGATCAAAAATTTACTTTATATATTATAAGCGGCATACCCTTTTTCATAAAGGGTATGCCGCTTCTTTTTTCTATACTAACTTACTTGCTTTTGTTTTTGTTTTTGTTTCGTTTTTGGACCTGTAAAGAGTCGTTCATTTCCCATAAGTAAAATACAAATAATACTTAGTACAGCCGGGATAAGTGCCCAGAAGAATGTGCTGGCAATAGAGGTAGCTAGAGCCTCTTTAATACCAGTTAATATTTCAGCTGGAATCTTCTCGGTAGCACCTTGTGATAATAAGAAACTTGTGTCTCCGCCTTGTGGAGCTAATTTAGCTAGTTCAGGAGGGAACACCGTGCTTAATTTATCTGTAAAAATATGATTTTGAATGGTACCGAAAATTGTTACACCAAGAGTCATACCGAGTGAACGGAAGAATGAGTTTGTTGATGTAGCAGAACCACGATCTCGCATTTCTAACTTGTGGATAGAAGACATACTTAAAACTGAGAACGAGAAACCAACTCCAAGTCCAGTGAGAACCATAAATAGTGTTACAAGTAGACGAGGTGTATCCATCGTTAAAGTACTTAGTAAATAAATACCAATTACAAAGAAAACGCCAGATACGATCATGATGTTACGATAACTTGTTCGTGAAGCTAACTGTCCACCTGTTTGACTTCCAATTACAGAGCCAACCATCATAGGTGTTAAAATTAATCCAGCATTGGAGGCTGAACCGCCGAGAACACCTTGAACGAAGATTGGAATATAAACTGTACAGATAATAAAAGCGGCACCATAGAAAAAGGCAACGCCTTGGCTAGCTGCGAATAAAGGTTTTTTAAAAAGATGGAAAGAAATGATAGGCTCCGTTGCTTTTCGTTCTATGAAGAAGAAAATAATGAGCATAATAACAACTGTTATAAATAAACCGATAATTACAGTGGAATTCCATGCGTATTCTTTACCACCAAGTTCTAAGGCGAACATTAAGCAAACGATACTAATAACAAGCGTAATGGCACCAGCCCAATCAATTTTTTGTTTTCTAAATTCTAGAGATTCACTGTAGTATTTAGTAATGAAGAAGAAGGAGATAATTCCTAATGGAATATTAATATAGAAGACCCAATGCCAACTTATATAGTCTGTAATATAAGCACCTAATAAAGGGCCAAATACACTAGATGTTCCGAAAACCGCACCAAATAGCCCTGTCATTTTTCCGCGCTTTTCTGGTGGGAATATATCGTACATAATCGTGAAGGCGATAGGCATAAGAGCACCGCCACCGATCCCTTGAATTGCTCTATAAATACTTAGTTGCTCAATACTAGATGCTGTCCCGCAAAGTGCAGAACCGAATAAGAAAAGAATGAGACCACCAATATAAAAGCGTTTCCGTCCGTACATATCAGAAAGTTTTCCGAATATAGGCATCCCTGCCATTGTTGCTACCATATATGCAGACGTGACCCAAACAAACTTGTCAAATCCTCCTAGGTCTCCAACAATCGTTGCCATTGCTGTTGCAACGATTGTATTATCCATTGCCGCCATTAAAATACCAAGTAATAAACCTGCAACAACAAATTTTGTATTGTTGGAGTCTTTTTTTGATAATTGAGATTCCAAATATAACCCTCCTTTAATAATAAGTAAACTATATGAAGTTTTGAGTGCAGCGCATAAAAATTTGAAATATAGTTTTTTAAATTAATTTACATAAGTGCACTGACAAAGCCATAAAGAATATTATAGTCAAATTTGACTAAAAGGCAAACTTTTTCTTTCGCCAAAATATTCAGTTGTATGGACAGAGAAAGAGTGAGCAATACTTAGTATTGGTGTAAAGTCAATGAAGGAAATTGTAAAAAAATATTTCAGTAAGAATACCTTCTGTTAACAGAGGAAAAATGGTTTTTTCTTTATATTGTCGAATAGGATAAAAGAAAGAGTAATAACTATATATCGTTTGTAACAAGCTTTATTAATATTGTGTGGAGAGGCAGAATAAGGTCGTATGGATATGATGCATCTGAAATGGGGTGAATATTATTATGAAAATATGGAAACGAATTTCAGATCAAGGTAGGCGTTCAATGCCGCTACAACCGGTGTTATGGATTGATGGCTCAAAAAAAGAAAACGAATGTCCTAATGTAGCAGTTACATTGCAAATCCGTAGTATGTATAAAGAAAAATTTTCATATGAACTGACCTATGATGTAAATGACATACTTATTATTCGAATTGAAGTTGAAAATAAAGGAATGGAAATGATTTCACGAGTTGTAGTAAGTCATATGATTCGAGATTATTTTGCCTATATTCCAAACTCATTAAAGGCTGATAAGGGGATGAGTGAGTTCCTGTTCCAGCTTGTAAGGTGGCGGATTGATAATTTATTACCGAATGAGAAGGTAGAACTAATTTGTAAAATAAAAGCAAATAAAGATAAAGCACTTAAAAACGCATTATTTCAGGCTACATATACATTTCAATATAAAGGAGTATCATATGGTCCACTGCAAACAAATGAAGTTGTTGTGCGGCAATGATAAAAAGGAACCTGTAAGAAAGGTTCCTTTTTTAATGAAGATTGTGTTTTTTGAGTACTTTTTTTTGCTCCATTCCTTTTTTTCCTACATAATTATTTTTATAACCAAAATATAAAATGAAAAGAAAGGAAGCAACATTTACAATAGCATCAATTTGATCGTTTGTAATAAAGTTCACTCCGAAAGAATTAAACAGTAATTTTAATGATAATAGAAAACCTGCTAGTAAACGTATAATATCTGATAGATTCTCTTTTTGTAGCATATAAGTCACCTCTTTCTAAAACGATATATAGTATATATATGAAATAGAATAGAAATGGTAGACAAGCTTAAGCGGAAATGTACACTCAATATGTACATTTTTTATTTTGTAGAAAAACATAATTGTTATAGAAACATATATTGGTATAGAAAGGAGGAGAAGTATGAAACATAAAGGGAAAATTAGTGGGTTATTACTTGGGAATACAGTGGCAGTTACAGAATGGATTGCGCTTCAGGATGTAATTACAAAACTGGATTCGCGATCATTTTATACCGTCTTTATTATTTATATATTGCAAATGATACTCAGCTATTATTTTGGACATTGGTATGATAAAAGAGCGAGTGGGCGTATGGATACGGAAGTAGGGGGAATGGCAAGTAATGATTTTGTAGTTGATTTCTTTGAGAAAGTAGCTGCTTTATCAGAACGGGATTCTCATAATATTACAGTGTACATTCTTTCTGTGAAAGAATGGAAAGAACTAAAAGAAACAGTGCAAGAAAAAAAAATGGAGGTGTTAGTACAAAAATTGGAGAGTACGATTGTAAAGACAATTCGTAAAGGAGATGTCGTTACTAGGTGGGATGAAAATAAGTATGTTATTGTGGCGATTGATAACGGACATGAAAAGTCGACAATAACAAATCGATTAATGAAAAATATTGAAAGTGAAATAGAAAATGGTTTGTTAAGTATGACGCTATTATTTGGAGCTGCTAGTTATCCAATAGGAGGAAAAACTTTTGAAGAATTGTTAAGAAAGGCACAAAATCAATTGTACCAGCATAGGGGTTTGTAAGAAAATGAGTGAAACTTTGATTTAAAGAAATATGATATGAAGAAGTTTTTAATGTAACATTTTTTTGACTTTTATTACAAAAAGAACTTTTATTGTAATAAAAGTCTTTAAAAATATATGGAATAAGCATATAATTATGATGGATGTGTCAATGCATTTGCACAATGTGTTTCATTTTAAAAGTGTAGAGGGAAGCATGCTCTACACTTTTCCTTTTTAGGGAATGACAAGAATAATTGTAAGTTGTTGCAAGTTAGCATTTAAACTGTGTAAAATGAACAAAGAAATTATTTGATAGAAAGCGGAAAGGGAATGATAGAATGATAGACGTGAGAGAACAACGAACATCTTTTATCAGGTGAATTATTACTGTTGTTCTTCAAATTATTATGGCTGTGATGAATTCCGTTGTACTTTTATGTAATACATAGTATGAACAAGTTTTAAAAAGTACCAAGTAAAAGTATATGTAAAGATGGATACGAAATTGCTATTGAGTTCAAAGACGTAAAATGTAATTTCAAGTAATACAATTTGACAAGTATAATAAATAATATCAATGATTTTCGTAAAAAAGGTGCGAGTGTGGAGTTTATAGAAGGGTATATAATTTTCATAGCTTTTTACACGATGATCGTATATAAGTAGGAGGAAAAAGATGTTGAAGTATAGTAAATTAGCAATTGTAACTGCATTATCAATGACTTTATTAGCCGGTTGTTTCGGGCCGAAACCAGAAGAGGAATTATATGTTGCGTTTGAAAATGCTGCAAAGCAAGAAAAAACAATGTTTGAAGATGCAAAGAAACTTGAAACTTTAGAGAAAGAAGGACAAGAATTATATAACCAGATTGTTCAAGAAGGAAAAGATAATAATCAAGCTGTTAAGGAAAAACTGAACCAAGCAGTGAAAAATACAGATGAACGAGAAAAAGTGCTAAAAAAAGAAAAAGAATCTTTAAATAAGGCACAAGAAGAAGTGAAATCAGTAGATAAATATGTGAAGAAAATTGAAGATAAGAAATTGAAAGATCAAGCAAGTAAAGTGAAAAGCACATATGAGAAACGACAAGATTCATTTAACAAGATGTATGATAGCTATAATAAATCGTTAAAACAAGAAAAAGAATTATATACAATGTTACAAGATAAAGGTACAAAATTAAAAGATATTAGTGAAAAGGTAAAAGTAGTAAATCAATCTTATAAGGATATTGAATCAGAAAAAGACAAGTTTAATGAATTTACGAAATCTTATAATACAGAAAAAATAGCTTTTTATAAACAAGCAAATATTAAAATTAAAGAAGAGAAAAAATAAAACAGTTTGGCCTACAATTGGCCAAACTGTTTTATTTTTTTGTATAAGTACGACTATACCATGGAACAGGTTCACTTAATTTTTTTTCTTGTTTCAATGCTTCAGGACCAATATAATCTTGAAGTATTTTTTTTGCTACTGTTAAAGATAAGGTTGTTTTCGGATTTCGATAGGAGGATTCAAGATGACCAAGATGTGGTAGGATTCGAAAATCTTCTTTGGTAGGAGGAATATGGAAAAAATAATCACCTAAACGTATAAGAACATCAGATTGTTGTTGGCTAAAACGTGGATTTCTAGAAAAATGTAATCCTTCTTTAATAGCTTTTTTTTCAGCAATTAAGCGTTCTAAAGCCGTCTTTTTTAACCAGTATAAATACTTCGGATTAGTTGCAGCTTTAGCATGACGATTCACAACGAAAATAGATTGAGCTAGTCGATTAATAGAATGTTGGTTTTGTAATTGAGATTGTGGTTGTGAAGGTTTCATATTGAATCTCCTTTCAATTTTTCATTATTATAACATAAATAAAAGAGGTTTTTATTATATGCAAAAAGTGATTGTATATATTTTCAATATTAAAGCAATATTGTTACAAAAAACAACTATTTTGTATAATAGTAATAGAATGTGTTTTAGAAATTTGATAATGAAAGAGTGAGAAGTTTGAAAGAAATATTAAAACAGCAATATGCCATTATAGATATTGGATCTAATACAATGCGTTTAGTTATTTATGAAAAGCAAAACGGAGGTTTTTATAAGGAGATTGAAAATACGAAAGTGGTTGCTCGGCTAAGGAATTACTTAATTGATGGTGTGTTGAATGAAGAAGGAATAGAGGTATTGTTACAAACGTTATTTCAATTTCAAGAAAGTACACGATTCCACCAGTTGCATCATGTGCTTTGTGTTGCAACTGCAACAATTAGACAGGCTGAGAATCAAGAGGCAATTAAAAAACTGGTTGAAGGACAAACAGACTTTACTCTTAGAGTCTTATCAGAATATGAAGAAGCACGTTACGGCTATTTAGCGGTTATGAATTCAACTTCGTTCTCTGAAGGAATTACAGTAGATATTGGTGGAGGAAGTACAGAAGTTACATATTTTCGAAATAGAGAGATTCTAGAGTACCATAGCTTTCCTTTTGGAGCACTTTCTTTAAAGCAACAATTTATTAAAGGGGATATACCTACTGAAGACGAGTTGGAAAAGATTCAAACGTACTTAGAATATCAATTTCGAACATTACCATGGTTAATTGATAAGAAATTGCCTCTTATTGCAATTGGTGGTAGTGCGAGGAACTTAGTGAAAATCCATCAAAATTTAATTTGTTATCCTATAGCAGGGGTACATTTATATAAAATGAAAGAAGAAGATATTAAAAATGTGAAAGAAGAATTGGAAGCATTGTCGTTCATAGAACTTCAAAAATTGGAAGGATTGGCAAAAGATCGAGCAGATACAATTATTCCAGCAGTCGAAGTTTTTCATACGCTTGTTAATGTTATAGAGGCACCAGCATTTGTGTTAAGTAGAAAAGGGTTACGAGAAGGTGTTTTCTATGAAGAGTTGACAAAAGATTTGGGGATTTCATATTATCCGAACGTAGTCGAAGAAAGTTTGTATTTATTATCACATGAATATGAAATGGATATGGAATTTGTAATGCAGCTTATTAAACACGGAAGACTCATTTGTCAACAACTTGAAGAAACGGGGCTGATTTCTATGTCAGTAAAAGACTGGGAAGTATTTCATCAAGCAGCGAAAGTATTTAATATAGGTAAATATATAGACGAAGAAGCGAGCCGCTTACATACGTTTTATTTATTAGCGAATAAAACAATTGATGGGATGATGCATAAAGAGCGAGTTAGATTAGCGCTTATTGCGTCTTATAAATCAAAAATGTTATTCAAACAACATTTGTCCCCATTTGAAGGATGGTTTGATAAAAATGAACAAAAAAAAATCCGCCTATTAGGGGCTGTTTTACAGTTTTCAGCAGCTCTGAATATAAGACAAAGATCACTTGTTGAATCGATATCTATAACAGAAAGTAAAGAAGGATTAACATTTAAAATTGTATGTGAGCAATCGGCATTAGCGGAAAAAGTGCAAGCTGAAAAACAAAAAAAGCAGCTGGAAAGAGTGTTGAAAACGACTATTAATTTATCCTTCGAATCAACACGTTAAGTTGTACGGATGTCTTTACAAAAAATTAACACCTTGGAATATTGTAATTTGCTAAAATAAAAGTAACTAAATTATAGTAAAAAAGTTTCAGGGGAAGTGTGAAGAGGATGGAAATGTTGATGGGGAATATAGTAAATTTAAATGATACAGCTTATTACAATAATCGAGAATTAAGTTGGTTAGCATTTAATGAACGTGTACTACAAGAAGCGCAGGATGAAACAAATCCGCTCTTGGAAAGATTAAAGTTTATTAGCATTTTCAGTTCCAATTTAGATGAATTCTTTATGGTACGCGTAGCAGGATTGAAGGATCAAGTGAGTGCTGGGTTTAACCAACCAGAAAATAAGGCTGGCTTAACACCAAAAAAGCAATTAAATAAAATTGCGATAAAGGCCCATGAATTAATGACTGTACAATACGATACGTTTAAAAATTATGTGTTGCCAGCGCTGGAGTTAGAGGGGATTGAACGTTTAACATTCCACGATTTGACGAAAGAACAGAGGGAATTTATAGAAGAGTATTTTGATGAGCAGATTTTTCCAGTGTTAACACCTGTAGCTATTGATGCATATCGTCCATTTCCGATGTTATTAAATAAAAGTTTGAATTTAGCTACTCTTTTATATGATGAGAAACAAGTGGAGGAAGAAAACCGCACGAAGTTAGGAATTGTACAAGTTCCTTCATTACTTGAACGTTTCATATTTTTACCGAGTGAGGGGCAAAAGCATAAATTTATTTTATTAGAAGATGTAATTAGTGGTTTTACTCATAAATTATTTACAGGATATAAAGTATCGTCTGTTACTCGTTTCCGTATTACACGCAATGCGGATTTAACGATTCATGAAGAAGGTGCGAGGGATTTATTAAAGGTAATTGAAAAAGAATTAAAAAAGCGTAAGTGGGGAGCTGCTGTACGTTTAGAAGTTGGCAAAGAGCATATTGATGAAAGAGTATTAGCATTATTATATGAGGTGTTGGAAGTAAAAGATGAAGATGTGTATATAATGGATGGACCATTAGATTTAACATGTCTATTTTCTTTATATAAAAAACTAGCTCCTTTATATGAACATCTAGTATATCCGGCTCTTATTCCGCAACGGCCTCAAGACTTGGGGGATGCGGAAGATGTATTCGAAAAAGCAATTGAGCATGATATTTTATTACATCATCCTTTTGAATCATTTCAGCCAGTAGTTGATTTTGTACGTGATGCGGCAGACGATCCGAATGTACTTGCAATCAAACAAACATTATATCGAGTAAGTGGGGATTCGCCGATTATTCAGGCGCTAAAGGTAGCAGCTGAAAAAGGGAAGCAAGTTACGGTATTAGTTGAATTGAAGGCAAGATTTGATGAAGAAAATAATGTGCATTGGGCTAAAGAATTAGAAAAGGCAGGCTGTCACGTTATTTACGGTGTAAGTCATTTGAAAACACATAGTAAAATTACGCTAGTTGTAAGAAGAAAAAACGGAAAAATCGAAAGGTTCGTACATCTCGGGACTGGAAATTATAATGACGCAACAGCAAAGTTATATACTGATTTTGGGTATATTACATCACGAAAAGACTTTGGGGTCGATGCAACAAATTTCTTTAATTATTTGAGTGGTTATACAACCAAGCCACATTTTCATCATTTATCGGTTGCACCATTTGATATAAGAGAGCAATTTATGGATTTAATAGATGAAGAAATCCGTTATCATAGGCAATATGGAAATGGATATATTATCGCTAAGATGAATTCATTAACAGATAAACCATTAATCAAAAAAATGTATGAAGCATCACAAGCTGGAGTAAAGGTAGAGCTCATCGTTCGAGGAACGTGTTGTTTAAGGCCTGGTATTCCAAATGTAAGTGAAAATATTCGGGTAGTTAGTGTTGTCGGGAGATATTTAGAACATAGCCGAATTTATTATTTCCATCATAATGGAGAAGAGAAAATATACTTATCTTCAGCTGACTGGATGACGCGGAATATGGAGAAGCGAGTAGAAATATCTTTCCCGATATTAGATATTGAAATGAAGGCGAGAATTAAGGCGATTTTACAACTTATATTAGCTGATAATGTGAAAACACGTGAACAGAATAAATCTGGTGAGTACTACTATGTTATTAATAGTAGTACAGAAGAAATTGATAGCCAAGTGAAGTTGTTTAAGATGGCGTATCAAAACACGGATGCTGAATAATGAGAACAAAGTAAAAAAACCTCTTTTTTTAAGAGGTTTTTTTACTTTGTTCTCTACTTATTATACATTCTCTAAATAGAAGGATGCGTAGAGAGAATAGTTTTTATTGTAAGCATGTTAATGGATCAGTTAAGAGAGGGAATAACATTGGTAGAATTGTTGGAGTACATTAATAATAGAATGGTTGTTGACAAGGTCCGCCATAACAAGGATAAGGTGTTGGCGGTGGGAAAGGTGGTGGATATGGTGGGTAATACGGTCTAGGACCGAAAGCTAATGCTCCACCGAGCAGTCCACCAGCAATCCCAGCTAGAAATGGAACACCAAAAAACGGAAAGAAGCGTGAGTCGCCTACTGGACCAATAGGTGCTGAACGGACTGGGATTGGTTGATAATATGGATACATGAACAAACCTCCTTTATTGGACTCATTTTTATCATATGGTAAATGAAACGTGGATGAGCGCGTACAAGAAAGGATATGTAAGAAAATAGGCGAATTATTACGAATGTTGGAGCGTAAAAATTGTAATTTCAGGTTTTGCCATAAATCGGAATGGGACGCGTGTTCTGCCGAGACCTCGATTGACATAGAGAGCTAAATCTTGAATCGTATAGAAACCTTCAACATAGTTTTTAGCAAGTGATGGGGTAATAATAGCACCTAAAAAGGGAATTTGTACTTGTCCGCCATGGCTATGACCAGAAAGTTGTAAGTTAACTGGATATTTAGCGATTTGTGGTGCAATATCTGGCTCGTGAACAAGAACAATGTTATAAGTGTTTTGCCTCGCGTGCTGTAGTGTCTTCTCTATTTTGGGTTTGCCTAGTAGTATATCATCAAGACCGAAAATTGAAATTTCACTATTATCCAGTAGACGAATTCTCTTTTCGCTATTTAATAGTAGTTCAAATCCAGATTCACGCATGATGTGCTCGTAGTATTCCGTTCCATATCCGCCGTGATCATGGTTACCATAAATAGAAAATTTACCGAAGGGTGCTTGTATATTTTTTAAAATAGATGGAACGAAAGGAGTGTCAGTATATGTTTGATAATTATCAATGAGATCACCAGTGAAAAGAACAATGTCAGGTTTTACAGCATTAATTTTAGAAACGATTTGAGATAAATGTTGGAGAGAGAAATAGTATCCGAGATGTAAATCGCTAAATTGAAGAATCTTCATACCATGAAAACTTTTGGGTATGAGTTGTGATTTAAGTGTATGCTCTGTAAAAGAGAGTAAATGAGGCTCAATATATTTAGCGTAATAGTATCCGATGCTAGTGGTTATAAATGAATATAGACAAGTGCGCATTCCAGCTTTAAAAAAATCTCTTCTTGTAATTTTCTTCATAAAAATATGAGTATACCTATTTAACTTATATCACATGTTGTTGTTACATTTATAGGTTACTCAAATCTCCTTTCAGTTTATTTAAAGTATATTTTAAATAATAAAAAAGTAGTATAGATTACGAAAAAAATGAATAAAAAGAAACCTCTTTACGTTAAAATATCAGAAAAGTTTAAAAATATAAAGATTTCTATTAAATAAAATGATAAAATGAATGTGTATTCATTTTTGGGAGGGGATGTATGTGAAAGAAAAGGTAGTTATTATAACAGGTGGATCGAGCGGAATGGGAAAAGGAATGGCGACCCGTTTTGCAAAAGAAGGGGCACGAGTTGTTATTACAGGACGCACAAAGGAAAAACTAGAGGAAACAAAGTTGGAAATTGAACAATTTCCGGGGCAAGTATTACCCGTACAAATGGATGTAAGAAATACTGATGACATTCAGAAAATGATTGAAGAGATTGATGAGAAGTTTGGACGAATTGATGTTTTAATAAACAATGCAGCTGGAAACTTTATTTGTCCAGCAGAAGATTTATCCGTGAATGGCTGGAATTCAGTCATTAATATTGTATTAAACGGTACATTTTACTGCAGCCATGCTGTCGGAAAATATTGGATTGAAAAAGGTATAAAAGGGAATATCATTAACATGGTAGCAACATATGCATGGGATGCAGGTCCGGGAGTTATTCATTCGGCTGCTGCGAAGGCTGGAGTATTAGCAATGACGAAGACACTCGCTGTTGAGTGGGGCCGTAAATATGGAATACGAGTTAACGCTATCGCGCCAGGACCAATTGAACGTACGGGCGGTGCTGATAAATTATGGATTTCAGAAGAAATGGCTAAGCGTACGATACAAAGTGTTCCGCTTGGAAGACTGGGCACGCCAGAAGAAATTGCAGGTCTAGCTTATTATTTATGTTCAGATGAAGCTGCGTACATAAATGGAACTTGCATGACAATGGATGGAGGACAACATTTACATCAATATCCATTTTAAAAGGGATAAGAAAATGAATGTTTGATTCATATTCTCACGGTTAAATGTGACGGAATTGTGACATGTGAAAGAAAAGTATTTACAAGAGGTCATATATACGTTATATTTAAGACCTCTTTTTTCTTCATAGTAGAATTGCTAATTCCCCTTAGCATTTTACCCCTCTAATCCCTTCAGGAAAACTGAAGGGATTTTTTATTATTTTTCCGTAAATATCATGTTATAATTTTTGAAAAGTAAAGGGAGGGAAGCACATTGATAGATGCATTAGATGTAATGAGTAACTTGGATAAAGTCCTTCCTTATTATCAAGCTATTTTTAGTGCTGATGAGCATACTGTAATTGGATATGAGGTAGTAGGACGTATTCAAACAGAAGAGGGCATACAAAGTTTAGCGTCTTTCTTTCATGATGATTCTATTCCGAGTGAGTTTCAACTGGAAGCGGATAACATTATAGTAGAAAAAGCTTTAAATCGTTATTTAGAAAGTGATCAAAAACTATTATTATTTATACATCGGAATGCTAACGTATTAATGAACGATGATGATGAAAGTTTACTTCAACTTTTATTGATGTATGAAGAGCAAGGTTTAAATTTGAAACACATTGTTTTAGAAATTACAGAACATGAATGTAAAGAAGATATAGAGCAATTTAATCATTTGCTTATGTATTATCGTACATATGGTATTCAAATTTCGATTAATAAAGTCGGAACGGGTACAAGTAATTTAGAACGTATTAGCGTGTTAGCACCGGATATTTTAAAAGTAGATTTAACAAACTTAAGGCAAACTGCACTTTTACAATCTTATCAAGATATTTTATATTCTTTATCATTACTTGCTAGAAGAATTGGTGCAACATTGTTATATGAAGAAATAGATGCTTTTTATCAACTACAATATGCTTGGAAAAACGGTGGTAGATATTATCAAGGGAATTATTTGAAAGAGTGCTTACCTGATTTTATTGAAACGAATGTTTTGAAAGAACGACTTGGTAATGAGTGTCATCAATTTATTCAACATGAGAAGAAGAAATTACAAAAAATTTATAATTTAACAGAAATGTTACGTGATCGAATTGGTGATGTTCTAGCCAAACAGAAAAAGAATGAAGATATAAATGATTGGTTATTACAATTTAGCCAAAGTGTATCACAGTGTAGTTTCCGCATATTTATTTGTAACGAAGATGGTTTCCAACAATCAGGAAACGTTATGAAAAAAGATGGGGAATGGATTGTGATGCCTGAGTATTATATGAAGAACTGGAGTTGGCGTCCGTATTTTCTAGAAAATATTATGAAAATGCGTTTTGAGAATAAGGCAAGACTTTCAGATTTATATGCTGATATTGAAACCGGTGAGATGGTACGAACATTTTCCTTCCCAATTGATGATGAAAACTTTTTATTTATAGATTTATCGTATGAATATTTATATGAAGAAGATGTTTTATTTTAATGCACGAAGAGATTCGTGCATTTTTTGTTTGTTTTTATCATAAATTGGTAATAGTGAAAATGGTGATGAAAATGCTGTCTATCGTTGTAAAGATTTTACGAACGAAACCATCCCTGTCTTTGCATAATCATTGTTACAATGAATACTACAAAGACAAGTTTTCTTAAAAGGAAGGTGAAAAAATGAGGAAATATGGAATATGGTTAGTTCTATTTGTATGCGTTGCCTTTCTAGTTGGTTATAGTGTCACAACTGTTTTAGGAAAAGAGGAAGTGAAAGTCGATCGGGAAGAAGTGTTTACAACGATACAAAAAGGCTATGAAACCCAATTTTCAATTCGTGGGAAGCATTTGCCGATGAATAAGATGATAGAAACGTTATCACCATATTTTACAGAGAATTTCCTTCAAGTATTTACAGATGAAAATAGTAGAAGTGATAAACAAAGTGGTGAATATTTACTTCCAGCAAAAGAAGCGCCGTTTTCTTTTCATTCAGAAACGAAAATGTCATATGATGAAGAGCATAAAATTTTATATGTATATGAGCGGGCGAAAAGTGGACAATATCAAATTGTAACATTGCAAAGAGATCAAGGGAAATGGAAATTGGCCGGATATCATGAAAGCCAAGAACTTTTAACTGAAATAAAACGATTACAACAATTATAAAGTGAAACTGTAATTGGTGGGGGATGTTCATCTCTCACTCATTAATAGCTCGCACCAATCGGGCTATTACTGCCCACAAATAGTGGGATAAAAATAAGAATAGGTCTTTACCTATTCTTATTCAATATTGAGTAGCTGTTGTAATTTTTCAATTTGAAAACCAGCAACAACTTCTCCATCAATTACAACTGTTGGAGTTGAATACGAATCATAGTCGTATAAAAGACGATTGCGTGCAGCAGCGTCTTTTTTTACGTCAAATTCTTCATATACAACGTTATTATGCTTTAAAAATTCTTTCACAATGACACATGGCGGACAATCAGGTTGTGTGTAAACCTCAATTTTTCTCATTGTAATTCCTCCTTTTTTCTGTTTTTTATTATATTCTTCCAGTATAAAAATCGCAATAAAGAAGGGAAAAGATGTTCTTTCTGTTTTTTCCTTCGCATTTCGACAAATTTTTAGTTGAGTTTCTGGCCAATAACCTTTATCCTAGACTGTGGAACATTTTTTCTGTTATGACGGATAGAATGAGTATAGCTGTAAAACCTATTGGTAGGAAGATCAGAGAAAGGAGAGATTTCATGTCTCTACTCCAAGGAATTTTAACTCGACTTGTTAGTCTACAAGAACAAGCTGAAAGCGGTGAAGTAGCACAACGCTATTTTGAAGTGAACGGTGAGCGCAAATGTAGCGTGAAATTTTTCGATAAAAGTGAAATGTATGAGTTAGAAGTGTATCAACAAGGTGAAAAACCTCAAGTGTATCAATTCGATAATATCGATATGGTTGCAATTGAGATTTACGATATCATTTCTTGATACATATAAAAAAGGTGTTGCCATATGGCAACACCTTTTTTAGTTCTATTACTTTTTAGCATATATGTATAGGGAGTTTTCATTTTTCCTACAATGGTAATAAAGTGAAATTGTAATCAGTGGGGATTCTTCGTCCTATACTGAATATTAGTCATCACCAATTGGGTGTTTACAGATAGCAAAAGCGAGATAAAAATAACGAGGAGGTGTGTTGTATGGAACGTTTACCAGTTGTGATTTGTCCTAAATGTCACAATTCTGCTGAGATTATTCATGTATTAACAGCTCAATCGAATCAAAATGTAATTTATACGTGCCAAGTTTGCCATTATGTAATTCGAAATATTGAAACGAATAAAGGATAGGGAGTTATAATTTTTATTTTTGTCCCATACAATGAAAATACGAAAAGTCTGTCTAATTGAAAGGACGTGACTATGTGGCCGGTGAACATACATTTTATAATGTTTCAGAGAGACATTTAAATTTTGATATGGTCTTTAGCCGTATTTGTAGTTTCATTGAAAAAGATCCACGAAATTTATATCGCTTATCCATTGGGACAGACTCACAAGCACATCAAAAGGATACGAGGTTTATTACGGCAATTCATATTCATCGCATTGGAAAAGGTGCCTGGGGGTGTTTACACCATAAATCAGTGAAAGATAAGCCAGCAACTTTACGTGAGAAAATATATTTAGAAACGCAGTTTAGCCAAGAGATCGCATGCCTATTTACTCCAAATCATATACAAACAATATGGGATTTATTGCATCCATATGCTCAAGAGGGAGCAGGATTTATAATGGAAATTCACTTGGATATCGGAAATGATGGTTTAACAAAAGAATTTATTCTAGATATGACAGCGAAAATTCAAGCGATGGGATTAACGGCAAAAATTAAGCCAGATGCTTATGCGGCGTTTAGTTATGCAAATCGATATACGAAATAAAAAACAATTTTTATATATCCTTCGTTAAAAACTGAATATTACATCTATTAAATAGGTTGGAAATTATATATAATAAGAGTAACGATGCGAGTATAAGGAGAGGGGTATATGAAAAGGGAATTTGTTTTAACAGAAGAAGAAGAGAGTTTGTTACTAGATATTCTATTTCAGCAAAATTATGCGAGTGAAATTTTAGCTGTGGAAATTACAGATATTGAGAATGGTTTAAAGCAGACAGATGTGACACAATATAAAAAAATCACAAGGTTATTTTACAGATTAAAAAATAAGGGGTATTAAGCACTACCGGGATGGTAGTCTTTTTTTTGTGTTGTATGCTAAAATAGCTGTGTAATTTTGTTTTTATTGAAATAAAGTAAGGACAAAATAATAATATGAAAACGCTGTCATAAAATATGAATAGATTCGGTGATTAAAAGTAGGAAAATGGGGGATGTAATATGATTAGTATTCCGAAAGACGAGTTTCAACAAATTTTTGTGAAAGATTTAATGATTTCATCAGAAAAAGTAGCACATGTCCAAATGGGGAATGGTTTAGAGCATGCTTTACTCGTTCTTGTGAAATCTGGATATTCGGCGATACCTGTTTTGGACCCGATGTATAAATTGCATGGGTTAATTAGTACTGCTATGATTTTAGATGGTATGTTAGGGTTAGAACGTATTGAGTTTGAAAGACTTGACGAAATGAAAGTAGAACAGGTGATGAAGGAAGACATTCCGGTTCTTAAGTTAGAAGATTCGTTTGCAAAAGCTTTAGAAATGACAATTGATCATCCTTTTATTTGCGCTGTCAATGAAGATGGGTATTTTGAGGGGATTTTAACACGTCGGGCTATTTTAAAATTGTTGAATAAAAAAGTAAGGCAACATAATCGATAATGTGAGAAAAGTGACTTCATAGAAGCGGAGAAGTCACTTTTTTTTCGTGCATATCAGTTGTGTATGTATTATATTTAAAAAGATAAAAAATATAAGAGTATATAGTTAAATTAAGGATGAAAAGCTTATTGAGATAAGGTGTATGGAAGCTAAGGAAAGAGGGAGAAAGTTGCAAATTGATGATTTTCAAATGATGGTTGTGTTAGCTCAGGAATCAAATATGAGAAAAGCGGCGGAACGTTTATTTGTTTCACAACCTGCGCTTAGTCAACGATTACAATCTATGGAGAAACAATGGGGAATGAAGTTTTTTATTCGCTCACAAAAAGGATTGACAATTACACCTGAAGGGGAAAAAGTCGCAAATTATGCAAAAGAAATGCTGCAAAAGGAAGAGGATATTAAAAGTGAGCTAGCTGTTTTTAGAACAGAAACTCACGGAACGTTAAAAATAGCTGTTGCATCAGTTATTGGTCAATATTGGCTTCCTCCTGTTTTGAAGAAGTTTGTACATAAATACCCTTCTGTGAAAATATCGCTGTTTACTGGCTGGAGTAGTGAAGTACAAAAGCAATTTTATGAAGGGGACGTTCATGTTGCTATATTGAGAGGAACACAAGAATATAAAGGTCAGAAGCAACAATTATTTGAAGATGAACTTTATTTAGTGGATAAAGAAATAAAAGATATTACGATGTTAAAAGAAACAAATAGACCATTTATTCAATTTAAAAGTGATTCGACTTATTATGGACAAATACAAAATTGGTGGTATGGTTTATTTTCTAATCCACCTAAGAGAACAATTGTGGTTGATCAAATTGAGACTTGCAAACAACTCGTTTTAAATGGTATAGGTTATGCTCTTTTACCTTCTACTGTTTTAAAAGAAGTACAGGAAAATATGTATAAAACACCTGTTCAATTAACGAGAGAAACATGGTTATTGACGAGTGAATCGGCCAGACAATTAAAGCAAGTAAGGGCATTTTTAGAAATTATAGAAGAAATTCAAATGGAAAAATAGGATTATTATCTTGCTACTCGCTCTATCGTTTGGTAGAGTAACATTATAAATGGATTTAGGAGGCAACAAGAATGAAAATGATGGACGCTAACGAAATTATTTCGTTTATTCAAAAAAGTGAAAAGAAAACTCCTGTAAAGGTATACATAAAAGGGGATTTAAAAGAAGTAACATTCCCTGAAACGGTACAAGCATTTGTAAATAAAAAGTCTGGTGTATTATTTGGAGAATGGTCTGATATTAAGACAATTCTTGATGAAAATAGCAAGCACATTGCTGATTACGTTGTTGAAAATGACCGTCGTAATTCTGCAATTCCAATGCTTGATTTAAAAGGTATTAAAGCTCGTATTGAGCCAGGCGCGATTATTCGTGATCACGTTGAAATCGGCGACAACGCTGTTATTATGATGAATGCAACAATTAATATCGGTGCTGTAATTGGTGAAGGTACTATGATTGACATGAACGCGGTACTTGGTGGACGTGCAACTGTTGGTAAGAACTGTCACGTAGGTGCAGGTGCAGTACTTGCAGGTGTTATTGAGCCGCCTTCAGCAAAACCAGTTATCGTTGAAGATGATGTTGTAATTGGTGCAAACGTAGTTGTGTTAGAGGGAGTTACAGTAGGTAAGGGTGCAGTTGTAGCAGCAGGAGCTGTTGTAACAGAAGATGTACCTCCATATACAGTTGTTGCCGGTACTCCAGCACGTGTAATTAAAGAGATTGATGAGAAGACAAAAGCAAAAACTGAAATTAAACAAGAGCTTCGTCAATTAAACCCAGAGAAATAAACACAAAAAAAGCGTAAGAGCATAACAGGCTCTTGCGCTTTTTATAGATAGAGGTGCAAAAATGGCAGTAAGCAAATTCGTTCAAATTCGTAGAGACTTACACAAAATACCGGAAATTGGATTTAAAGAGTGGAAAACACAACAGTATATTTTAGATTACATCGGAACGCTTTCGAATGAATATGTGGAAGTGAAAGTATGGAAAACGGGTGTCATTGTTAAAGTAAATGGAAAAAATCCAGAAAAAATTATCGGTTATCGCGCAGATATAGACGGTTTGCCAATTACTGAAGAAACTGGATATGAGTTTGCTTCTATTCATGAAGGAATGATGCATGCATGTGGACACGATTTGCATACAACAATCGGTTTAGGCCTTCTAACAGCAGCCGTAACAGAAAGAATAGATGATGACCTTGTGTTTCTATTCCAACCAGCTGAAGAAGGGCCAGGAGGGGCTCTTCCTATGTTAGAGAGTGAAGAGTTAAAAGAATGGAAGCCGAATATCATTCTTGGTCTTCATATTGCACCTGAATACGCTGTAGGAACAATTGCCACAAAAGAGGGGCTATTATTTGCAAATACATCAGAGTTATATGTTGATTTGAAAGGGAAAGGTGGACATGCAGCCTACCCGCATACTGCAAATGATATGATTGTAGCGGCAAGTCACCTTGTTACACAACTTCAATCCGTTATTAGTCGTAATGTGAATCCTCTTGATAGTGCAGTGATTACAATCGGAAAAATAACAGGTGGTACAGTTCAAAATATCATAGCAGAAAAGTCTCGGTTAGAAGGAACGATTCGAACTTTATCAGTGGAATCAATGAGGCGTGTTAAAAGTAGGATTGAGGCAATTGTTGCAGGTATAGAAGCTTCCTTCCAATGTGAAGCTGTTATTGACTATGGAGCGATGTATCATCAAGTATATAACCATGAGGTATTAACGAGAGAGTTTATGCAGTTTGTAAGTGAACAAACTGATATGAATGTAATTACATGTACTGAGGCAATGACAGGGGAAGATTTTGGTTATATGCTTCAAGAGATTCCTGGATTTATGTTTTGGCTTGGGGTAAATTCAGAATATGGTTTACACCATGCAAAATTAAAACCAGATGAAGAGGTTATTGAGAAAGCTATCGTATTTTTAGATCAATATGTAAAGTGGAAAGGAACTAGAAAGTAAACTCGCTCGCCAACTTTGAAAAAACTTACAGTTGGTACTTGTTAGTTCCAAGACGAAAACATCTTTCATATTTGTTTTGGATACACATTGGCATACAAATGGATAAAGTAATGAGCAGCGGTTTTGAGCCGCTGCTCATTATTCATTATCGCTTATTGAGAAGATGATTAGTTAACTAGCTTATATATGTTTACATTTCGTGTAGAAAGTGTGTAAAATCAAGGTGAAACATAGAAAAAAGGGTGGGGAATTACGTGCAAATTAGCAGTGCAATGTTGTGTTTCGTCTTATATGCGTATGTTATTATTGCGGCGGTGTATTTTGGGATAAGTTTTTATGCCTACCGTTTAGTAGATAATCACGAATATGACGAAACATATAAATGGGTGAAAAGATATTTATCACCTGTATTAGAAATTATGAATGGGTTTGTGCTCTTTTTATTTATTGGATTAATTGCTTTCTCGACGAGTTTAGTAGGGAATAAAACGACATTATTTGTACTAGGTATCATTATTTTTATGTTGTTAGGGATACGGATTGGTAACACAGTGTTTTGGAATGAAAGAAAAGTAGATGGTTGGACTGGAATGTTAATCCCGTGTATGTTAGCGGCTATCGTGACAAACATAGAGCATGAGTATTATCAATTACATTTTTGGCTTATTATCGTTTTAACAATTCTTTCAGTTTTGTACATAAGTACGGTAGTACTCACATACATTGCACATGAAAAAGGTGATGTTAAAGGAACACGCTTCTTTAGAGGGCGAGCATTATTTTGGAGTGTGCCAACGATGGCTGTTATAGGAATTATTGCGATATTAGTAAATGGATATCAATTTACTAATTGGCAACTGTTTTTAGAAAATTGGTGGATTTTCATTATTTCGTTTATCGCTTTTTTAGGTGCAACACATTATTTATTCCATCAACATCATTATATATTGGCATTGCTATTCGCATTTACACAACTATTATTTGCTTTCTTCGGACAAGAAACGTTATTATTCGTTTTTGAAACATTTAGTTCATTTGGAAATATATTTGTATTTGGTATGTTAATTTTCAGTATCGCATTTTATTTACAACAGTATTTTTATATGCAAAAACAAAAATAAGAATGATATACAGGTTTTTGTAGCAAATCTAAAGTATGTTACAATAAAAATACATAGTATTCGATGTTATTGGAGGAATTCCTGTGGGTGAAAAAGAGAAAGAATTTGCTGTCATTGGCCTTGGACGTTTTGGTGGAAGTATTTGCCGAGAACTCGCTCAATTAGGTATGGAAGTAATGGCAATTGATTCAGATGAGGATAAAATTAATGAGTTTGCAAATATAGCTTCACATGCTGTAATTGCAGATTCAACAGATGAGATGGTATTAAAAAGTCTTGGTATTCGTAATTTTGATCATGTAGTCGTTGCTATTGGAGACAATTTAAATTCAAGTATTTTAACAACATTAATTTTAAAAGAGTTAGGTGTAAAAAATATTACTGTAAAAGCTCAAAATGATTACCATGAAAAAGTGTTAAGTAAAATAGGGGCAGATCACATTGTGCACCCCGAGCGTGATATGGGAAAAAGGATTGCTAATAATATTGCATCAAGTAATGTATTAGACTATCTTGAGCTTTCAGATGAGCATAGTATTGTAGAGATTATTGCAAATAAAAAAATTGATGGTCATTCTTTAATCGAATTAGATATTCGTGCGAAGTTTGGATTGAATATTGTAGCGATTAAACGTGGTAAAGAAGTTATTGTATCTCCTCGAGCTACGGAAAATATTCAAGTGGGAGATATATTAATTGTAATTGGTCATGACGATGAAGTAGATCGTTTTAAACACTTTTTAAGATAAGAGAAAAGGACAATACCATGAAGGTATTGTCCTTTTTCTTATATTTCCATAATGATTGGTAAAATCATTGGGCGACGTTTCGTTTTCTCATATAGGAATGGTGCTAATGTGTCTGTAATTTCATTTTTAATTTCAGACCATTGTGTTGTTTTACGCTCCATTACTTTTTCTAAATGAGTTGTAATTAATGTTTGAGCATCATTAATTAAATCACTACTTTCGCGCATATACACGAAACCACGTGAGATAATATCAGGTCCTGCTGCAACTTTAAACTCTTTCATATCAATGCTTACAACTACAATAACAAGTCCTTCTTCAGAAAGAATACGACGATCACGTAACACGATATTACCGATATCTCCAATACCATTTCCGTCAATATAGACAGATCCAGATGGTATTTTACCAGCTACGCTTGCTTCATCAGAACGAAGAGCAAGAACATCTCCATTATCCATGATGAAACAGTTTTCTTCTGGAATACCACAATCGTTTGCTAACTTCATATGCATACGTTGCATGCGGTATTCACCATGAATTGGCATGAAATACTTCGGTTTAATTAGACGAAGCATTAGTTTTTGTTCTTCTTGTCCACCGTGTCCACTCGTATGAATGTTTGACAGTTTTCCGTGGATTACATCAGCACCAGCACGATACAACATGTTAATTGTACGGCTTACACTAATTGTATTACCAGGGATTGGTGAAGAAGAGAAAACAACTGTGTCGCCAGGAATAATTTGAATTTGACGATGAGTACCATTAGCAATACGTGAAAGTGCTGCCATTGGCTCACCTTGACTACCTGTACATAAAATAACAACTTTATTAGCCGGTAGGCGATTTAGTTGAGCTGTATCTATGAATGTATCCTTCGGACAGCGAATATAACCAAGGTTTTGTCCGATTTCAATCGCCGCTTCCATACTGCGACCGAACACAGCCACTTTACGATTGTTTTCAACAGCCGCTTCAACAACTTGTTGCAAGCGATGGATATTTGATGCAAAGGTTGCAAAGATAATACGACCTTCTACTTTGCGGAAAATATCTTGAATACTATCACCAACACGGCGCTCAGACATTGTAAAGTTTGGAACTTCACTGTTTGTACTGTCAGATAAGAGACAAAGTACGCCGTCTTTTCCGATTTCAGCCATTTTTGTTAAGTCCGCTGGTTCACCGACTGGTGTGAAATCAAATTTGAAATCGCCAGTATGAACAACTTGTCCTTGAGGTGTTTTCACAACAACTCCGTATGAATCTGGGATACTGTGAGTTGTACGGAAGAAGGAAACAGATGTCTTTTTAAATTTAATAACATCATCTTCTTGAATTTCATAAAGTTTTGCTTTACGAAGTAATCCGTGCTCTTCTAATTTGTTTTTGATTAGTGCAATTGCTAATTTTCCGCCATAAATCGGGATGTTTACTTGACGTAATAAGTAAGGAATTCCACCGATATGATCTTCGTGACCATGTGTAATGAATAATCCTTTAATTTTATCTTCGTTTCGCACAAAATAAGTGTAATCTGGTATTACATAATCGATTCCGAGGAGTTCGTCTTCTGGAAATTTAATTCCAGCATCAATAATAATAATTTCATCTTGAAATTGAACAGCATATGTATTTTTACCGATTTCACCAAGTCCACCTAAAGCAAAAACGGCAGCTTGATCATTCTTTAGAAATTTCATATGACTATACGATTTCCGCTAATATTAAATCAGCGTTTTCTTTTTCATATTCAAGATGAGCACCAGTAACAGACTGAACGAACTCGATATTATATGCGAACTTATTTAATTTCTTACGAACATCCTTTTCAGACGTAGCCTCTAAATATAAAACTTTTGTATTTTCACGTACTGGAACCTCAGTCAATTTTACTTGATAAAATACTTTAAAAATCATTTGGAAAACCTCTCCTTGTCTATGTTTTGCATTATCTGTTACTTATTATAAAGCAAACAGTCACGATTTTCATGTTTTTTCGAATGAGAATGAAGAAAAAGCCCGAAATGGGCACAATTTAAGCGATTGTCTTTTTACGGACTAGATCTTTTAAATAACGCTTGAGCTTTTTCTTCAGCTTCTTCAGCATGATTACTCCTTCCTTTCCTTATTTAAAACATGCATATTACTAGTGAAAACTCCGTCTCTGATATAAGAAAGAAGACAAAAGTGAATGTTGAATCTTGTCCTTTCTCATACAGGGAAAGTTATTCTATAGTAACGATTAGTAGCCGTTAGTTATAGGTATAGTATGAGAAAGAATAGAAAAGAAAATTCATACGAACAAGTATCCACATTTTTTACTAACATATATATGCAGGTTTCATAAATAAGGTCAGAAAGTGAACGCTTTCTTCACAGATGTTTAATATGTTATACTTTTTTTTAGAATTTGAAAAGCGATAATCAAAATAGGAATATAGAGTAACAGAAAGGATTTTGACAAATGAATGATAAAATTGTCTTTTTTGATATTGATGGAACATTATTAGATCATGATAAGAAGATTCCGCAATCTACACGAGATGCAGTAAGACATTTACAAGAGAAAGGTGTGCATGTAGCAATTGCGACAGGACGTGCGCCATTTATGTTTGAAGATATTCGTGAGGAACTCAATATACATAATTATGTTAGCTTTAATGGACAGTACGTTGTATTTGAAGATGAGGTAATATTTAATAACCCGTTACATCCAGCTGCCTTACATAAGTTTACTCAGTTTGCAAAACAAGAAGGATATCCACTTGTATATCTTGATCATCAAGAAATGAGAGCATCAGTGGAATATCATGATTATGTGAAAGAAGGTTTTGGAAGCTTAAATTTTGAGCATCCGGCATATGAACCTGATTTCTATGAGAAACGTAATATTTATCAAACACTTCTTTTCTGTGAAGTGAATGAAGAAGAAAAGTTTATTAATCATTACCCAGACTTTCATTTTATTCGCTGGCATGCATATTCCATGGATATTATTCCAAATGGCGGTTCTAAGGCAAAAGGGATTGAGAAATTCATTGAAAAATTAGGATTTAACCGTGAACAAGTGTATGCATTTGGAGATGGTTTAAATGATTTAGAAATGATTGAAGCAGTTGGGACGGGTATTGTGATGGGGAATGGTCATGAAGACTTGAAAAAACTTGCAAATCATGTGACAAAGGATGTTAGTGAAGACGGCATATATCATGGCTTAAAATGGGCTGGATTGCTATAAGTGAATATGGAACCCATTTCATATAAAAAAAGGCGGAAGATTAACTCCCGCCTTTTTTATTATCGCTCTAAAGGTTTTGAATCGTCAGGAGCAGCAAATGGATTTTCTTTATTAATGTGGTCATAGAACATAACACCATTTAAATGGTCAATTTCATGCTGAAATACGATTGCTGGTAAACCTTTTAAACGCAATTTTACTTCTTCGCCGTTGATAGATGTTGCTTTCACTGTAATTCTTGTGTAACGAGGGACATAACCAGGTACTTCACGGTCTACTGATAGACAGCCTTCACCACTTTGTAAATATGTACGCTCAACAGAATGACTAATGATTTTTGGATTGAATAATGCATGACTATATAACGTACCGTCTGTATCTGTTACATGAACCGCAATCATTTTCTTTGAAATACCGATTTGTGGAGCCGCTAATCCGATTCCAGGGCGTAAATTATATTTTTCAGCCATTTCAGGATCTTGGCTATTTATTACAAATTCAATCATTTCTTTAAGTGTATTTGTATCTTCTTCGCTCGCTGGTATTACTACCTCTTCTGCAACATTTCGCAAAATAGGATCTCCTTCGCGAATTACATCTTTCATTGTAAGCATATGTAATCTCTCCTTTCCCTTTTAGTCTACCAAAGGAGCCGAAAAAAGTCATCGACAAGTAGGGAGAAGCGCTTTGGAAAGAGTTCTATTGTATGTAATAAAAAGAAACAGACGGCAAAGCCGTCTGTTTCTTTCCATAGTTGTTTCATTTTACATTAGCGAATGCAAGCAGCACCAACGATAATTAAAAGAATAAACAACACAACGATTAAGGCGAAGCCGCGTCCAGACCCGCCACAAGACCCGCCACAAGAACCGCCATAACCGTAGGAAGGATATGAACAAGTTGGATAGCAATATGAGTATCCGTACATGAGATGACCTCCTTTATCATTTCCCGCTAATACTGCGGTTACTATAATGTATGGAGGGAAGAGTAGAAATGTATGGGTAATTACCTATAAAAGGAAGAAGAGTTTGTATATTTTTGCTAAGAAGGGAGAAAAACTAAAGAGAATTAAATCGTTTACATATTATTCTAAGAGAAAAAACAAGTTAAAAAGGGAATAATATAACAGCGGGTTAATGCTTACTAATACAGATGTGAAAAATAAAAACACGTTTGTGTAGAAGAAGCCTGCAGATTATTTATAAAAAAACGTATTCAAAGTAATTGACATCGTAATTAGAATAGTTGTAAACTAAAAAACGTGATCAAGATTGTATTAATATGTTTCTGAAAAAACATTAGTACAGATTGTTAGGTACACAAAATTATTCTCAACCGACAAATAAATTTGTTGGTTTACATTGTTGCGTTTTCAGTCTAGCCAATAGATAGTGAAAGCGTTTCAGAATATGGTTCAAGAGAGGAAGAGGTGAACGGAATGGGTACTAAAACAAAAAAGACCCTATTTAATGTTGATGAGCAAATGAAAGCTATCGCAGCTCAATTTGAAACATTACAAATTTTAAATGAAAAAGGCGAAGTTGTGAATGAAGCGGCTATGCCTGAATTATCTGATGATCAATTAAAAGAATTAATGCGCCGTATGGTGTATACTCGCGTACTAGATCAACGTTCTATTTCTTTAAACCGTCAAGGACGTTTAGGTTTCTACGCACCAACAGCTGGACAAGAGGCTTCTCAATTAGCAAGTCATTTCGCACTTGAAGCAGAAGATTTCATCTTACCAGGATATCGTGATGTGCCACAATTAGTATGGCACGGTTTACCATTATACCAAGCATTCTTATTCTCTCGTGGACATTTCATGGGTAACCAAATGCCTGAGAATGTAAATGCACTTGCTCCACAAATCATCATCGGTGCGCAAATCATCCAAACTGCTGGTGTTGCGTTAGGTATGAAACTACGTGGTAAAAAATCTGTTGCAATTACTTACACTGGTGACGGTGGTGCTTCACAAGGTGACTTCTACGAAGGTATGAACTTTGCGGGTGCATTCAAGGCTCCAGCAATCTTCGTTGTACAAAACAACCGTTATGCAATCTCTACTCCAGTAGAAAAGCAATCTGCAGCTAAAACTGTAGCACAAAAAGCAGTAGCAGCAGGTATTTACGGAATTCAAGTAGACGGTATGGATCCATTAGCTGTATACGCAGCAACTGCTTTCGCTCGTGAGCGTGCAGTAAACGGAGAAGGCCCTACTTTAATCGAGACTTTAACATTCCGTTACGGTCCACATACAATGGCTGGTGATGACCCAACTCGTTACCGTACAAAAGATATCGAGAACGAATGGGAACAAAAAGATCCAATCGTACGCTTCCGTGCATTCTTAGAAAACAAAGGCCTATGGTCTCAAGAAGTTGAAGAGAAAGTAATCGAAGAAGCAAAAGAAGATATCAAACAAGCAATTGCTAAGGCTGACCAAGCTCCAAAACAAAAAGTTACTGATTTAATGGAAATCATGTACGAAAAAATGCCTTACAACTTAGCTGAACAATATGAAATTTACAAAGAAAAGGAGTCGAAGTAAGCCATGGCTCAAATGACAATGATTCAAGCAATCACTGATGCTTTACGCGTTGAAATGAAAAATGACCCTAACGTACTTGTGTTTGGTGAAGACGTTGGTGTAAACGGCGGTGTATTCCGTGCTACTGAAGGTTTACAAGCTGAATTCGGTGAAGATCGTGTAATGGATACTCCACTTGCAGAGTCTGGTATTGGTGGACTTGCAGTTGGACTTGCATTAGAAGGCTTCCGTCCAGTTCCAGAAATCCAATTCTTCGGTTTCATTTATGAAGTAATGGATTCAGTTTCTGGTCAATTAGCTCGTATGCGTTACCGTTCTGGTGGACGTTGGACTGCTCCAGTAACAATTCGTTCTCCATTCGGTGGCGGTGTTCATACTCCTGAACTACATGCTGATAGCTTAGAAGGATTAGTGGCTCAACAACCTGGTCTAAAAGTTGTTATTCCATCTACTCCATACGATGCAAAAGGTCTTTTAATCTCTGCGATTCGTGACAACGATCCAGTTATCTACTTAGAGCATATGAAATTGTACCGTTCATTCCGTCAAGATGTACCAGAAGGCGATTACACAATTGATTTAGGTAAAGCTGATATCAAACGTGAAGGTACAGATGTATCTGTTATCGCTTACGGTGCTATGGTTCATGCTGCATTAAAAGCTGCTGAAGAACTTGAAAAAGAAGGTATCTCTTTAGAGGTAGTTGACTTACGTACAGTTCAACCATTAGATATCGAGACAATCATCGCTTCTGTTGAAAAAACAGGCCGCGTAGTTGTAGTTCAAGAAGCACAAAAACAAGCTGGTATTGCAGCTAACGTTGTAGCGGAAATTAACGACCGTGCAATCTTAAACTTAGAAGCTCCAGTTGTACGTGTTGCAGCTGCTGATACAGTATTCCCATTCTCTCAAGCTGAGAGCGTATGGTTACCAAACCATAAAGATATTGTTGAAGCTGTTAACAAAGTAATGAACTTCTAATTTTTAGCTTTTCATGTGCAAAAGAAATCAGCACATGCTGGTTTCTTTTGTACATATTCCATAATAATGAAATGAATCAGGGGGCTGAATTCCGTGGCATTTGAATTTAAACTACCAGATATCGGTGAAGGTATCCACGAAGGTGAAATCGTAAAATGGTTTATTAAACCAGGCGATGAAGTAAACGAAGACGATGTACTTCTTGAAGTACAAAATGATAAAGCAGTAGTAGAAATCCCTTCTCCTGTTAAAGGTAAAGTACTTGAAGTACTTGTAGAAGAAGGAACAGTTGCAATTGTAGGAGATACATTAATTAAATTTGATGCTCCTGGATATGAAAACCTTAAATTTAAAGGTGACGATCATGATGCAGCTCCAAAAGCTGAAGAAGCAGCAGTAGAAGCTCCAGCAGCGGAAGCTACTCCAGCAGCAACTGCAGAAGTAGTAAATGAGCGCGTAATCGCTATGCCATCTGTTCGTAAATATGCTCGTGAGAACGGCGTAGACATTCATAAAGTAGCTGGTTCTGGTAAGAACGGCCGTATCGTAAAAGCTGACATCGATGCATTTGCAAATGGTGGACAAGCAGTAGCAGCAACTGAGGCTCCAGCAGCAGTAGAAGCTACTCCAGCAGCAGCGAAAGAAGAAGCACCAAAAGCACAACCAATCCCAGCTGGTGAATATCCAGAAACTCGTGAGAAAATGAGTGGTATCCGTAAAGCGATTGCTAAAGCAATGGTTAACTCTAAGCATACAGCTCCTCACGTAACATTAATGGATGAAGTAGATGTAACAGAACTTGTTGCTCACCGTAAGAAGTTCAAAGCTGTTGCAGCTGACAAAGGTATTAAATTAACTTACCTTCCATACGTTGTTAAAGCTTTAACATCTGCATTACGTGAATACCCAATGTTAAACACTTCTTTAGATGATGCTTCTCAAGAAGTAGTTCATAAACATTACTTCAACATCGGTATCGCAGCTGATACAGACAAAGGTCTATTAGTACCAGTTGTTAAAGATACAGATCGCAAGTCTATCTTCACTATTTCTAACGAGATCAATGATCTTGCTGGTAAAGCACGTGATGGTCGTTTAGCTCCGGCTGAAATGAAAGGTGCTTCTTGCACAATCACAAACATTGGTTCTGCAGGTGGACAATGGTTCACTCCAGTTATCAATCACCCAGAAGTAGCAATCCTTGGTATCGGCCGTATCGCTGAGAAGCCAGTTGTGAAAAACGGTGAAATCGTTGCAGCTCCAGTATTAGCATTATCTCTAAGCTTTGACCATCGTTTAATTGACGGCGCAACTGCTCAAAAAGCATTAAACCAAATTAAACGTCTATTGAATGACCCACAATTATTAGTAATGGAGGCGTAATAACAATGGTAGTAGGAGATTTCCCAATTGAATTAGATACAGTCGTTGTTGGTGCAGGTCCTGGTGGATACGTTGCGGCAATTCGTGCAGCACAATTAGGTCAAAAGGTAGCAATTATCGAAAAAGCTAACCTTGGTGGCGTATGCTTAAACGTTGGATGTATTCCTTCAAAAGCGTTAATCAATGCAGGTCATCGTTATGAGAATGCAATGCATTCTGATGACATGGGTATCACTGCAGAGAACGTAAAAGTTGACTTTACAAAAGTTCAAGAATGGAAAAACGGCGTAGTTAAGAAATTAACTGGCGGTGTTGAAGGCCTTCTTAAAGGTAACAAAGTTGAAATCATTCGCGGTGAAGCTTACTTCGTAGATGCTAACACATTACGCGTAATGACTGAAGATGCAGCACAAACGTATACGTTTAAAAATGCTGTTCTTGCAACTGGTTCTACACCAATCGAAATTCCAGGATTCAAATACTCTAAACGTGTTATCAACTCTACAGGTGCTTTAAGCTTACCTGAAATTCCTAAAAAACTTGTTGTAATCGGCGGCGGTTACATCGGTATGGAATTAGGAACTGCATATGCTAACTTCGGTACAGAAGTTACTGTAGTAGAAGCTGGCGACGAAATCTTAGCTGGTTTCGAAAAAGCTATGAGCTCTGTTGTTAAACGTGCTCTTCAAAAGAAAGGTAACGTAAATATCCATACAAAAGCTATGGCTAAAGGCGTTGAAGAAACAGAAACTGGCGTAAAAGTTAGCTTCGAAGTTAAAGGTGAAATCCAAACTGTAGAAGCAGATTACGTATTAGTAACTGTAGGTCGTCGTCCAAACACTCAAGAAATTGGTCTTGAGCAAGTTGGAGTTAAAATGACTGACCGCGGCATCATCGAAATTGATGAGCAATGTCGTACAAACGTATCAAACATCTATGCAATCGGTGATATCGTTCCTGGACCACCATTAGCTCACAAAGCTTCTTACGAAGGTAAAGTAGCTGTTGAAGCAATTAGTGGCCATGCATCAGCAATCGATTACATCGGAATTCCTGCAGTATGCTTCACTGATCCTGAATTAGCATCTGTTGGTTACACTAAGAAACAAGCTGAAGAAGCAGGAATGACAGTAGCTGTATCTAAGTTCCCATTCGCTGCTAACGGTCGTGCATTATCATTAAACAGCACTGACGGTTTCCTACAACTTGTAACACGTAAAGAAGATGGTCTTCTTGTAGGTGCTCAAGTTGCAGGTGCAGGCGCTTCTGATATTATCTCTGAGATTGGTTTAGCTATCGAAGCTGGAATGACAGCAGAAGATATCGCTCAAACAATCCATGCTCACCCAACATTAGGTGAGATCACAATGGAAGCAGCTGAAGTTGCTCTTGGAATGCCAATTCACATTGTAAAATAATTATAAAAAAACGTCTTCTAAATTTAGAAGACGTTTTTTTTATTCTTTATTTTCAAATTGATACATTTTTTATTTGTACTAGTGTCATTATAAAGGAATAACACGATATCAGCATTTAGTTTTTCAAGTTCTTGTTTTACATTTTTGCTTGCCGCAAATCGTGGATCAATAAATGTTGTTTGTTCAAACTCTTGTGCAAATAAAGGATAAGTTGCATCTGCATAAGAATCTTTAATAATGAAAGCATGTAGTTTGGTTTTTGCATCTGGATTTAAAATATTTATCTGTGCATAGTCTGTTTTGTAAACGGAACTATAGTCTGGTGAAAGCTTATTTTTGTCCACTGCAAAGAATTCCTTCATCGATTCTTCTGATTTTGGACCGAGATATACAGTTTAATTATCCCACATATTTGGGTTTTGCTTTAATTGTACATATGGGATTGTTTCAGGTGTTTCTATTAAATTATACAGTTGTTTATTCCAACTACCGATAAATTGTCCATTCGGTTTTTCTATAGTTATTTTATAATCATCTCGATTAACAGCATTACCTTTAAATGTTTTAGATTCATTAGCAATGTGCTTCATTGTTTGCTCGTATGCATAAAATGCACCTTTCATATTCCAATGATGATCGGTCTTAAAGTATAGATCTTCTAATTGTTCATGGGTAAATTCCTTTAGTGAAATTTTTCATAGTTAGCCCTCCTTTAGAAGCGGAAGTAAATAAATGGATTGTAAGTTGCATTCGTTAAATACATCATAGTTATGATTAAGACACTCAAGTAATAAAGTGGAGATAAAATGACTACCTTTTTATTTGCTAATTGATTCTTGATCCAAGAGAAAAATGGAGCGGATATAATAATAGCAAGTATTAAAGGTTCCCCGATAATTCATCACATAGAAATAACTCGTAATGTCAGTCAACGATCTATTTAATCCGAACATTTTTCCTACTCCGATTGCCATATCACTGTAACCTGAAAAATCGAAAAAAATTTGTAATGTGTAAGCGATCGCACCAATCCAAGCGGTAGATACGCTCATTGTTGCTGGATCCATCGTAAATATTTCATCGGTAATAGCTCCTAATTGATTCGCAATTAAAACCTTCTTTCCTAATCCAATGATAAAATGACGAATTCCTTCTGAAAACTTATCAGCAGTAACTGTTCTAACATGTAATTGAAAAGCGATTGTATTATATCGAACAATGGGTCCTGCTACTAATTGTGGGAAAATAGTAAAGTATAGTACGAGGTCAAATAGATTTCGCTGAGCTTCTACTTTTTTCTTATAAATGTCAATAATATAACTCATTGCATGGAAAGTGAAAAATGAAATCCAAATTGTAAGGGGATTTTTTCTAGTACAATGTTTGTATGAAAAATGCCATTTATATTATCTACTAAGAAATTAGCGTATTTAAAATATCCGCGTATAGCAGTATTGACAACGATTGCTATAGTAAGAATAACTTTTCTATTTGTACTAGACAGTCGGTCTTTATTAAGCCATATTTCGAACCAATAGTTGATGAAAATAGAAAAAAGCATTAGGAAGACATATATTGGTTCTCCCCAAGCATAAAATAATAAACTAAATAATAGAAGAACTATGTTTTGTAATTCTTTCCGTACTGAGTAGTACACGAAAAGAATTGCAGGTAAAAAAAGGAATAAGAAAAACAAATTGCTAAATACCATGTATCATTAAAACCTTTCTATCTTTTCTCTTTAAGGAGTATGCCATGCAATGAATGAATAATCTATCTTATAGGAGATATGAGACAATGTATTGTTAAAAACGAGGAATATTCGCATTAGAATAGTTGGAGAATTTGAAAAAAAAAAAACATAACGATGAATTAGATGGGATTTGGAAAAGTCTACCTTCAAAATGTTAAGAGGGAAGAGTTGAAGCATATAATAGGAAGAAAAAGGAGGTAACGCTATGAAAATTACACTAGCTTCATTTTTTCATCTAGTTTTATGGAGTGGATTTTCAGTAGTGTTATTATTGTCAAGTCGTGATAAACTTCATTATAAAATTTTTCTTTTTCTGATATTTTTGTACTTAGCGTATGTAATAGCGTATGTCATACTAAGTGCAAGGAGAAAAGCGATGCTTCTTACTTGCACAAATAGTATGATCTTTCTAATCATTTATTTTTGTTTTTAAATTAACGTTTATAGAAATACATTTTTCTTCCATTAAATAATTGTAATTCTCCTTCTAATTTCTTCGCTAGAAAACGGCAAAATTCATTTGCTTTTCCTTTATCACCGAATGTTGCATTAGGTGGTAAAGAAATCTGAATAAAAGATTGTTCCTTTTCTATACCAACACCAACATATATGGAGTCATATCGATCGTGAGTAGCTTGTAGTTTGAATGTTGTTGCTGATGTATCTATAATTTCATAAGGAAAAGCGGTATTTGTATAAGCGTAATTAATTTGAACACCAGTTTTGGAAGTAACTGTTTTATAGTACTGAAAAAGTTGTTTTATATCATCTGTTGAAACAGTTTGTTGATTGGATTTAGGTACAAGCGTAATAAAGGCATGTTGCATATAAGTTCCTCCTAACTTAGTAGAATACTATCATTCTACATCCTACTGAATTTTTTGACAATTAAAAGGAGTATTCCTTTTTTTGTTTAATATACTAATGAAAGGTGATGTAGAAAGGTGGAAACCGATGTTTGAAAAATTGTATGATGAGCATGAAAGTGTGAAGGTACGATTTTTGGGGTTTATGACATATGATACTCGTTATGATTTTGGTGTTATTTATACAAATATGTTTTTTGGAAAGCCGCTCATTGTTTGTATGCAAACAGGAAGGTCTACTTTACTTGGAAGAGATGATGTAGAGAATGTGCAACATATACAGGAAGTTTTTAAATTAGGGTCAGAAGAGGAAGCGGCAGAGTTAGCTCAGTTTTTTAAATTTTTAGTCCCATCTACTTCTTTGCATGCGGAATATGAAGAATAATTAATGTAAAACAGTCGTACGTATAAATATGGCTGTTTTTTTGTTTGAATATCGCATACTAATTTAAATTAAAAATATTTAATGTGTTATACTAAAAACCTATTGACGTAAAAAGTATAACATATTAAAATAAAGACAGAAAGTTAAGCGGTTACAAAAGTTTTTGGGATTATAAACTTAGGGGGAAATGGAAAATGGGAACGATCGTATGTCAAGATTGTGAAGGTACAATTGCACACTTCGAGGATGAGAAAGTAACGGTACTTTACGGGAAATGTGGATCTTGCGGATGTGATCACACAGAGCATACAAAAGCCCAATAATTGATAGGAAATGGACAGCTAAAAGTTTTTAGGACCATAAACTTAGGGGGAAATGAAAAATGGGAACAATCGTATGCCAAGTATGTGAAGGAACAATCGGACATTTTGAAGATGAAAAAACGACAGTGCTTTACGGAAAATGTGGTACAAATTGTGACTGTGCTAATAGAGACAAGGCGAAAGCTTAATTATAAATAAGTAGATTATTATTAAAACTCAGGGGGAAATGAAAAATGGGAACAATCGTATGCCAAGTATGTGAAGGAACAATCGGACATTTTGAAGATGAAAAATCAACAGTACTATACGGAAAATGTGGATCTCATTGCGACTGTGACCATAAAGAACATACAAAAGCTTAAATAAGAAGAAGCGCCTACATATGTAGGCGCTTTTTTTAATAAATTGTAGTTGTATGGCCAACTGTTGCAACGATTGCATCATCTCTAATTGGAATAAATCCTATCGATGTCTGTGGAGTGCTAGGAGAGCCGTAGTGGCTCATGAGACGGCTATCAATACGGGTAATAGTATCGGTCAAGAAAGCTGAAATAAAAGCGTAAGGGACTCGTCGTTCATTTAATGAGTATATAATTTCCTCTTTTGTTTTTACACCTACGCCATGTCCGTAAAAAAAGAAATTTCCTAGATAGATTGTATTTTCTCCTTGCCACTCGATCGTAGCTGGATTCACTTGTGGATTTTTAAAATAAACGAGATCACCTGGAACAAGATCGCCACCCGTTTTTGTTATGAGCTTTAAATCTTGATCGTAGTCCCACGTATAAAGTAAAAGGTTTGCAAAGAGACGGTTGAAAGTTTCTTCCTCATATAATGATAGTAAAGCTTTGTAAAAAATAATGATCATAGCGGTGGCGCATTCAGTTCCATATAGTTTTCCGTTTTTGAAAATATCTTGTATGGCAATGGAAGGGGGTATGTTTGGTAGTAGCTCGAATCCTCCAAGTGGTGTTCTTTTCCAATACTGGGGGTTGCAAAAGGATTGTTGAAATGTGCGAAACTGAAATCCACTTTGAAAAAGTTCTAATGCAGAAGTAATAATATTCACTCGCAAATTTAGATCAAAGCTGAGTTCATCAGATGTTCGGAAGGAATAAATTTCTTGATTTCCTGCCATTATTGATAAAATTTGTTGTTTCTCAGCTGCAAATGGCTCATATTCATTTGTGATATAAGGATGTACAATAGAACGGCCTATTACAATCATAATAGTATCCCCACCTATACGTTACATTACTTAATATCGTATGGGAAAAGAGAAAAAAGGTGAAAGAAAAGCCTATCAACTGATAGGCTTGTACTCTTTAATCACACGTAATGTTTGTAATGTCATATCTTCAGGACCTTGTACAGGTAAACCCGCTTCTAAGTTTTTACGAATATACTCTAAGTTATCTTGTGTAATAATTTCCCCCGGAGTAAAGATTGGAATCCCTGGCGGATAAACCATAACGAAATCAGCTATAATACGACCTGCTGCATTTTCAAACGGAATGACTTCTGTTTCCGAATAAAAAGCATCTCGAGGAGAAAGTGCTAGCACTGGTATTTCTGGAATTTCTACTTGTATTTGAACACCTTTATCGGCTTTATTTCTAAATGTTGCTGCTAAATCTTGTAATGCTGCAATAAGTGTATTTGTCTCACTTTCTGTATCCCCAAAAGTGACAAGACATAGTATGTTGTATAAATCCGAGAGTTCTACTTCAATGTTATATTGCTCTCTAAGCCATACTTCAGCCTGATGGCCTGTAATACCTAAATCTTTTACAGATACAATTATCTTTGTAGGATCGTAGTTAAAAGTAGCATCTGTACCTAGCATTTCTTTCCCAGGACAGTAAAGATCCTCAACAGCATTAATAGCATCACGAACTTGTTCCGCTAACTGAATTGTTTGTTCTATGAGTGCTGTTCCTTCTGTAGCAAGACGTTTTCTAGCAACATCTAGGGATGCTAACAAGATGTAAGAAGTTGATGTAGTCGTAAGCATGCTAATAATAGATTGAACATGTTTAACGTTCACAAGGCCTTCCTTCACGTTAAGAATAGAACTTTGCGTTAAAGATCCTCCTAATTTGTGAACACTTGTTGCTGCCATATCTGCACCGGCTTGCATCGCTGACATCGGCAATTCATCGTGAAAATGAATATGAACACCATGAGCCTCATCAACTAGTACAGGGATATCATAAGAATGGGCTAATTGGACAATCTGTTCTAAGTCCGCAGCAAAGCCAAAGTATGTTGGATTAATAACAAGTAAGCCTTTCGCATCTGAATGCTCTTCAAGTGCCTTTTTGACAGATTTAATTGTGATTCCGTGTGAAATACCAAGTTTTGGATCGATTTCAGGATGCATGAAAATCGGTTTTGCACCTGAGAAAATAATAGCTGACATTACTGATTTATGCACGTTTCGTGGCACTAGGATTTTGTCACCAGGACCGCACACGCTCATCACCATTGTCATTATTGCACCACTTGTACCTTGAATAGAAAAGAAAGTATGATCTGCACCAAATGCAGCGGCTGCTAAATCTTGTGCTTCTTTAATCATACCTTTTGGATGATGTAAATCATCGAGCGGCGCAATATTAATTAAATCAATTGCTAATGCATTATGCCCAATAAATTCGCGAAATGTAGGATCCATGCCCTGTCCTTTTTTGTGACCAGGAATATGGAATTGAATTGGATTTCGCTTACTGTGCTCAACTAAAGCGGTAAACAATGGTGTTTCGTATTGGGACAATCTATACACCCCTTCTTTTTCATAATATTTATTAGAGTTTGTTTTATATAATCTTGTTCTAAAAAAGTTAAGTGCTTTTTAGAATGAGACTTGTTTTTCTGCCGATCACAAAAGCATTTTTGAGATGGTAGGTTCACTTTATTTTCTATAAAACAAAAGCATTATATCACCAATAATTATAGATGTATAGAAAAAAATATTTTTACGGTGAGTATGTTAAATAGTTATTTCCAATTAACTTATAGAGGAAGACAATTCCATCACAATGAATAAATAGTGTATAATGCAAAGTGGCTATAGTGAAGAAGAAAACCCCCCCCTTTAAGATAGCATGTTGAAATAAGAAGAAATGATAAATGAGGTGCGAAATGGAATATCAATATCCGTTAGATTATAATTGGTTAAATGAGGAAATGGTTGTAATTGTGAAGTTTTATGAAGCAATTGAGAAAGCATATGAAAAAGGAATTATAAGAGAAGAATTAATGGGATTATATCGTCGTTTTAAAGAGATTGTTCCATCTAAAGCAGAAGAGAAGAAAATTGATAAAGAGTTTCAAGAAGTAAGTGGATATTCTATATACCGTGCGATTCAAAGGGCGAAAGAAACTGAAGAACAAAAGCTTGTGAAAATGTAAAAAAATTTTGAAAAATGAAAACTGAAGTGATATAATGTGATAACAACTAAAAACGGACAATATAAATTGTCCGTTTTCTACTATCGATTACAAAGTGCATATAAAGGAAGGAGTGATTGCATCGTAGATTCAATCTTAGCAAGGAATTGTTCGTTGGTCATTGCTGAAAACTCCTCTGGTGATATATGAATCCCAACTAATAATTCTGCTTTTTTCACAGTAGCTAGACGTTCAATCATCTTTTGTAAGTCTTTTGTTTCAAGTGTTTTATGTAATTTTACACTTGGCTTAGTATGGTCAATGGACCAAACGAAGTCATTTGGAATATTTGTTTTTAAATCATTTAAATGTTCTAAGAAGGCGTGAGCCGTCTCCACTTTTTGTGGACACTCATAGATTAAACCAAAGTATATGAAGGCATGAGTACCCCATAATCCAATTTGGAAATGTGGCAGCATTTTATAACCGCGTTTATTTGTTGAAAAAGCAACCCAAGTATCGTTTGGTGGATTGACTTTGCGGCGTGCATGTTTTGCTACATGATAAAAAAAGTTCTCATCAGTTTGTTTGGATAAATACGTTGCAAACTGTTCCCCTAAAGCTTCAAGCTTAGGATGAATGTTCGTTTTAATTGCACTCATTCGTTCTTCGAGACCATCAACTGTAAAGACCTCAAAATCAGTTGACTTGAATGTTTGTAGTGTCATGATTGTTCCTCCAACTCCTATTTTGCTTTTATTTTAGCATAGCTTGTACTATTCATAAAAAAAACAGCACAAAAAAATTTAAATAAAAAAATATAATTTTGTTGCATAGATGATTTATCCAACATAGTATAGTATAAAACAAAAAATCAGAATATTGAATCAATTCTAGTCCGAGGGCAGACGAATATTGGGAGGAGGCAAATAATATGAGACAGGTGATTAATGCGTTAAAGAGAACAGATGCTGAAAAGAGAATACCGGTGCTACGTTTGGAGCTAGATTATGAATTAGCAACTTTATATGATGCGATGATGGAAAATGATAAACTGAAAAAAGAAGAGTGTGTACAAAAGTTAGAAGTGTTAAGACTTGAAATGATTCGTTTAGAAGCGTAATAATAGTATATGTATAAAAAATTAGTTGGTGCGAACCTTATAAAGGGTTCGTTTTTTCTGTGAACAGTATAGATCGGAGTGTTTAAACATGCAAGAAGTATGGAAAGACATCGATGCACACGCCAAACAGTGGATTCGAGATGCAGGAGAGTTTTTAATGGCATCAATGGAAAAAGCACTTATTATAGAAACGAAATCCAATGCAGCTGATTTAGTAACAAATATGGACCGAGAAATAGAACAGTTTTTAATTGGGAAAATTAAAGAAACATTCCCGAACCATAATATTTTAGGAGAAGAAGGTTATGGAGATGAGGTAACTTCTTCTGATGGGGTTGTTTGGTTAATTGATCCAATTGATGGCACGATGAACTTTGTTCATCAAAAAAGAAATTTCGCAATTTCAATTGGAATTTATGAGAACGGTATCGGAAAGGTTGGACTCATTTATGATCCAGTTCATGATGAATTATACCATGCGGTAAAGGGAGCTGGAGCATTTTGTAATGAAGTACCAATACCTTTATTGGAAAAAGGAACTGTAGAGCAAGGTATTGTAGCTTTAAATGCGATATGGCTTACCGACAATCCAATGCTTAATAAGGAAAGTATGATGGCACTGGTTAAGAAAGCAAGAGGCACGAGATCATATGGCTGTGCAGCGTTAGAGATGGTATACGTTGCAACAGGAAGAATAGATGCATATGTAACGCCGAGATTATCACCATGGGATTTTGGTGGGGGACAGATAATTGTAGAGGAAGTTGGAGGCAAGGTGACAACTTTTTCTGGATCCCCGCTTTCTATCGTAGAGAAGAGCAGCGTATTAGTTGCAAAACCAGGAGTGTATGAAGAGTTGTTACGATTTATAGCGGAGTAACAAAAAAAGTAAGAGGCTGTATAAGCGCTTCTTACTTTTTGACGTTATTTCGATTTACGCATTTTTCTTTTTGTTACAAAACCGTATCCAACTGTAACAAATGTGCCGATAATGCAAATAATAATACCGATGGGACTATTTTCAGCAACCATAATGCCGATACCGATTAAGAAAATAACACCGATAATTGCAGTTAATAAAAAGCGATATTGAATGTGTTCCATTTCTTCACCCTCCAATCTCATTTTACTTTCACAAAAGTAAGAATACAACTATATTTTCATTCTTGATTTTATTTTGATTGCCATTGTATCCCCTTCGCTCTTATAATAGAGAAGGATTAAAAAGACATTAGGAGTTGGACATGTTGAAAAAACGACAAGATTTACGAAATATAGCAATTATTGCCCACGTTGACCATGGTAAAACAACACTTGTTGACCAGTTATTACGTCAAGCGGGGACGTTCCGTGCGAATGAACATATTGAAGAACGCGCAATGGACTCAAACGATCTAGAAAGAGAACGTGGTATTACAATTTTAGCGAAGAATACTGCGATTCACTATGAAGATAAAAGAATTAACATTTTAGATACACCTGGTCACGCTGACTTCGGTGGAGAAGTAGAACGTATCATGAAAATGGTTGATGGTGTTCTACTTGTTGTTGATGCATATGAAGGTTGTATGCCACAAACACGATTTGTTTTAAAGAAAGCTCTTGAGCAAAACTTAACTCCAATCGTTGTTGTAAACAAAATTGACCGTGACTTCGCTCGCCCTGATGAAGTAGTTGATGAAGTAGTTGACTTATTCATCGAACTTGGTGCAAACGAAGATCAATTAGAGTTCCCAGTTGTATTTGCATCAGCAATGAACGGAACAGCAAGCTTAGATTCAAATCCAGCAAATCAAGAAGAGAATATGAAATCATTGTTTGACACAATTATTGAACATATTCCAGCACCAGTTGATAACAGCGAAGAGCCACTTCAATTCCAAGTAGCACTTCTTGATTACAATGACTATGTTGGTCGTATCGGGGTTGGACGCGTATTCCGTGGTACAATGAAAGTAGGACAACAAGTTGCATTAATGAAAGTTGATGGAACTGTAAAACAATTCCGTGTAACGAAATTATTTGGTTACATTGGATTAAAACGTCAAGAAATTGAAGAAGCAAAAGCTGGAGATTTAGTAGCTGTTTCGGGTATGGAAGACATTAACGTAGGTGAAACGGTATGTCCGGTTGAGCATGAAGAGGCTTTACCATTATTACGTATTGATGAGCCAACACTACAAATGACATTCCTTGTAAATAACAGCCCATTTGCAGGTCGTGAAGGTAAATTCATTACATCTCGTAAAATTGAAGAGCGTCTTCGTTCACAATTAGAAACAGATGTAAGTTTACGTGTAGATAATACGGATTCTCCTGATGCGTGGATCGTATCTGGACGCGGGGAATTACATTTATCTATCCTAATTGAAAACATGCGTCGTGAAGGTTATGAACTACAAGTATCTAAGCCTGAAGTAATTATTAAAGAAGTTGATGGCGTAAGATGTGAGCCTGTAGAGCGCGTGCAAATCGATGTACCTGAAGAATACACTGGTTCTATTATGGAATCTATGGGTGCACGTAAAGGTGAAATGTTAGATATGGTGAATAACGGAAACGGTCAAGTTCGCCTTACTTTCATGGTTCCAGCACGTGGTTTAATTGGTTACACAACAGAATTCTTAACATTAACTCGTGGTTACGGTATTTTAAACCATACATTCGATTGCTACCAACCAGTACACGCTGGACAAGTTGGTGGACGTCGCCAAGGTGTTCTAGTTTCACTTGAAACAGGAAAAGCATCACAATACGGTATTATGCAAGTTGAAGACCGTGGTGTAATCTTCGTTGAACCAGGTACAGAAGTATATGCTGGTATGATTGTTGGAGAACATACTCGTGAGAATGACTTAACAGTTAACGTTGTAAAAATGAAACAACAAACTAATATTCGTTCTGCGACGAAAGATCAAACTTCAACAATGAAAAAACCTCGCTTAATGACTTTAGAAGAGTCATTAGAGTATTTAAACGATGACGAGTTCTGTGAAGTAACTCCAGAATCAATTCGTCTACGTAAAAAGATTCTTGATAAGAGCGAGCGCGAAAGAGCTGCTAAGAAAAAGAAATCTGTAGAAGCGTAAAATAATAGAACAGCTACCTTTGAGGGGTAGCTGTTTTTTATTGTATTTATTTTTGGAATATTTACTCTTTTTGTGGACAGTATTTTTTTTGCGGGTTACTCTTGTATTAAGTACATAAATAAAATTTGTTTCTTGTGAGAAAGGGGGATGAATGATGTTAGAAAGAATGTCGTTTTTTGCGAAATTATGTAAAGTTGATGAAAATCCGGAACTAGGGATGTGGTTGCTGTATGGCATCATTATTATATTAAGTGCACTTGTGTATAATTTAGGTTTTGCAAGAAAACTATCAATAATAAAAAATATAGTGATATATATATCGTTAGCGATTGGATGTACAGTTTTAACTTTCTTTGCAGTTTTTTTACCTGTTGGAGAGGGCCTTGTTGTAGCGGCAATTGTACTTGGGATTTATAGGTTGCGTTTACGTCAAGCGAGACAACAAAAAGCAGGGTGAGGGGGCAAATTTTTATGCGTTCAGTACAAGATGCGTTATATAATTGGTTAACAATTAAAACAGTTGCTGAAGCACGTCCAGATGATCGTGCTGCACAAGAAACGTATTTGTTATTTGAAAATATGATATATGAAGAACATAAATTAAAGAATGTGGAAGTTAAAAAGAATGAAGAAATGTATTTGATTACATATGAAATGAATGGAGAAAGAAAATCTGCAAGGTTTCCGCTAGAAGCTATTGATTGTTTTTTGGATCAAATGAATCGTGAACCTGAAAAATATAAATAAGTCCTTATCTATATGATTAAGGACTTATTCACATTTTACCAATCGTCTTCGACTTTTTTATCACGGTATAATCGGAAATTACCACTTGCATGACGTTCCATCGTACGTTCTGCAATTCGTTCCGAACATTCCATGCACATATATGTATGAATAGGGCGGTTACGTAGTTTTTTTGCCATAGGATTTTCATCATCTAACATATCTTTTTTATCACAAATCATACACTTGACTCTCATTTCGTCACCTCAATACGAATTCTATCAGTATAAGTATATCATGGAAGTGTAATATTTTTGAATAATAGCGGGAAAAAATAATATTTTCGCAATTCGAAAAATAAGTTATGATAAGGATATAGTAAGTATATTTGGAGGTGGAAATATGGCGAATGTAGTAGATCCTACATTAACAGATGATTTAGTACAAACGTTACGTAAAGAATGTATTGTTATGGTAGCAACAACAGACTTCGAAAAACAAGTTCCTAACGTAAGTGCTATTTCTTGGGTGTATGCAGTGAGTAAAACTAGTATTCGATTTGCAGTAGATCAACGTTCACGTATTGTGGAAAATATACGGCATAGTACTGGGCTAGTATTGACTATAATGGCGAATGAATCCGTATTTTCCATAAGTGGTGCAGGTGAAATTTTGACTGATAGAATGGAAGGCATTCCTCTAAAATTAACTGTAATAGAAGTAAAGGTACAAGAAGTACGTGATGTTATGTTTTATGGAGCGAAGCTTGCAACTGAGCCAACCTATGAAAAAACATATGATATTCGCGCAGCGAAAAAGCTGGATAACCAAGTGTTAGTAGGAATAAAAGAATTATAAATGTGATAAATAAGAAAATAAGTTATTAACTTTTGTAATCAGTTATTGTGATTTTATGTTAATAATTATAATTAAAAGTAATATATTGAATAGAAATGAATAAAAAATAAATAAAAGGTTTCATGGCTATGAATTTCGATTCTACCTCGTTTATACGGTACATATAATTATAACAATGGTTCGTCCATATTTTATGGATGAAACCCTTGTTCTACAAATTTAAAAGTGGAGTCAGGGGGTAACAGGTTGGATAAAATTTATGTGTTAGATACGAATGTACTTTTGCAGGATCCTTTATCTATTTTTTCATTTGAAACAAATGAAGTAGTGATTCCAGCAGTTGTATTAGAAGAGGTTGATTCGAAAAAACGTTATATGGATGAAGTAGGACGAAACGCTCGTTATGTATCTAAGTTAATAGACAAATTTCGTGAAATAGGAAAGCTGCATGAAAGTATTCCGTTAGAAAACGGCGGTACATTTCGTATTGAATTAAATCATCGTTCATTTGTTCAACTACAAGATATTTTTGTAGAAAAAACAAATGATAATCGAATTTTAGCTGTAGCAAAAAATCTATCTTTAGAAGAACAAGAAAAAGAGGACGGGAAGTCTGTTATTTTAGTAAGTAAAGACGTGCTCGTAAGGGTAAAAGCTGATGCAATTGGTTTGAAAGCGGAAGATTATTTAAGTGATCGTGTAATTGAAGTAGATAATATATATTCAGGATTTTTAGAAGGGTATATATCAAAAGAGCAATTAGATTATTTTTATGAAAAAGGTGAATTGCCTTTATCCGAAATTGCAAATCACCCTTTTTATCCAAATCAGTTTGTAGTAATGAAAGATGCATTAGGGGGATCTAGTTCAGCACTTGGCATTGTGGATCATTTAGGTAAGAAGGTAAAGAAACTTATTTTTCACAATGAACAAGTATGGGGGATACGACCACGAAATGTGCAGCAAATTATGGGATTAGAATTGTTGCTTCGTGAAGATATTCCGCTAGTCACGTTAACAGGGAAAGCTGGTACAGGAAAAACATTACTCGCGTTGGCTTCAGGACTCATGCAAACGGAAGATTTAGGACTATATAAAAAACTACTCGTTGCAAGGCCAATTGTTCCAGTCGGAAAAGATATCGGTTATTTACCAGGAGAAAAAGAAGAAAAGTTAAGACCATGGATGCAACCGATTTTTGATAATCTAGAGTATTTATTTAATACGAAAAAGCCAGGAGAGTTAGATGCTATTTTAGCTGGAATGGGTTCGATTGAAGTAGAGGCCCTTACCTATATACGTGGGAGAAGTATTCCAGATCAGTTCATTATAATTGATGAAGCACAAAATTTAACGAAGCATGAAGTGAAAACGATATTAACAAGGGTAGGAGAAAAAAGTAAAATTGTATTAATGGGAGATCCTCAGCAAATTGATCACCCGTATTTGGATGAATATAATAATGGTTTAACATATGTTGTAGAGAAGTTTAAAGAGCAACGTATTAGTGGTCATGTAAAGTTTGTTAAAGGGGAGCGGTCTAATTTAGCTCAACTTGCAGCGGATTTATTATAAAAGGAGTGAGCTGAGGCTCACTCCTTTTTCTTCCAAGTATACACTTTAAATAATTGTAAATTTACGGATGTTACGGATTGGATTTTGTCTATTAGATCCATCATTGTAATATAGATGAACAGGTCCATCCTCTTTTAATGGCTTTCCTTCTTTTGAAAAACCAAGAATAGCATTTTCTACAGTTTCTAATGGAAGTATTATTGTTTGATCTACTGTTTCAATTTCGACTTGCGTAGCGTCCTCTAAAATTTCGGCGTTAGCAAGAAATGGATGAAATGGTATACCGAACGTTCCAGTAATTAGTTGTTCTTTTTTATATTTCTTTACACTTTGTTGTATCGGTGGAAACGCAGCACCATCACGGATTTCGCGATCCCAATGCTCTGAAGTGTTTTTTAAATAAGCTTCTAGTTCTGAAGTGTTTTCTCTTGTTTCATCAAAGTAAGTTGTCAAATCTACTTTTCGATCATCAAAGATCCAAACAGTTGGATCGATAGTGATTGGAAAACGAACTTTTCCATTAATAAATAAAATTTCGCTCATTGTTGTTCCCCCATTTGTGTTATACTCCCACTTTTCAGTATAATAGCATTAGACACGGTTGTCACAAAAAATGTTTCTATTGCAATTTACTAAAACTATCGCTAATATTAATAGATAGGAGAGAGTAGGACGGAAACGGAGGGAATCAATTTGGCGTCTGAGACAGTATCAAATCATCAGGAAAAGGCACTAGCCCTTCTACAAGCGGATGCGGAGAAGATTTTAAGACTTATTAAGGTGCAAATGGACAACCTTACAATGCCGCAATGTCCATTATATGAAGAAGTGTTAGACACACAAATGTTTGGACTATCCCGCGAGGTCGATTTTGCAGTTCGCCTTGGTCTTATTGCAGAAGAACAAGGGAAAGCAATGTTAGGAGAGCTTGAACGTGAGTTATCTGCACTTCATGAAGCATTTACGAACAAACAACAATAACGGGTTCAAATAGGGGGGCTCAAACTGAAATAGTTTGGGCTTTTTATTTGTATAATAAAGCAGGAAGAATCAATGTACATATGGAATACAACAATAATTAAATTGAAACAGAAAGAGGAAATGAAATGAAAAGAGTATGGAAATCAATGGATTATTCATTATTACTTCCTCTTGTTATCTTATGTGTGTTGGGAGTTATAATGGTATATAGTTCTAGTTCCATTGTCGCGATTTCGTCGAAATATAACTGGCCAGCAGATCACTTTTTTAAAAAACAATTAGTTGCTCTTGCTATTGGAACGGTAATACTAGTGATTGTCGCTGTAATTCCTTATAAATTTTGGAAGAAAAAAATAGTGCTTGCAGCGATGGGGTTAGGGAGTCTCGGCTTACTAACAGCAGCTTTCCTTTTCGGTAAGGTAATCAATGGTGCAAAAGGATGGATACTAGGTATACAACCAGCTGAGTTTGTAAAAATAGCAGTTATTATTACGCTAGCAAGTTTTTTTGCTAAGAAACAAGAGAGGCAAACCCCTTTTTTTCAAGGGATAATACCTCCTATATTTGTTGTCGGTGGATCGATGGTGTTAATTTTATTACAAAATGACTTAGGAACTGACATATTAATAGGTGGAACAGTGTTAATTATGTTCTTCTGTTCAGGAGTTAATGTTAACTTGTGGATTAAAAGATTTTTATTAACATCTGTCGTGTGGGTTCCGGCGTTGTATTTTATCGGAAACTATAAATTAAGTCAGTACCAAAAAGCTCGATTTTCAGTTTTTCTTGATCCATTTAGCGATCCGCAAAAAGATGGATTTCAATTAATAAATTCATTTATTGGAATTGCCTCAGGTGGGTTAAATGGTAGAGGACTAGGAAATAGTATACAAAAGTATGGCTACTTACCAGAGCCGCAAACGGATTTTATTATGGCGATTATATCTGAAGAACTAGGTTTTATAGGTGTAGCTATCATTTTAATCTGTTTACTACTTATTATCATTCGTTCGTTTAGAGTAGCACAGAAGTGTAAAGATCCATTTGGAAGTTTAATTGCAATCGGAATTGCAAGTTTAATTGGGATACAAACTTTTGTTAATGTTGGTGGTATGTCTGGATTAATACCACTTACAGGAGTACCTTTACCGTTTATTAGTTATGGTGGTAGTTCGTTATTGGCTAATCTAATTGCGATGGGTATATTATTAAATGTTGCTAGTCATGTAAAACGACAAGAGAAACAACAAAATGAGGTAATGAAAGAAAGAGAGCAAGATGGACCGCGTCTTGTTGTAGTAAAATAAAAAACACATTGTGCTTTAGAGCGCGATGTGTTTTTTTATGTGCAAGAAATATTAAATAGGATGCATTAATTGGTATATACACTAAAAAATATATCACATTAAATTAAATGTGATATACAATTAAGTTGTTAGAAAAGGAAGAGGTATGCTATACTATTTTTGTGAAACAAATTGATCAGAAAACTTATCATTTGTTAAAAAATAAGGTATGATGGATAAAAATAAAGTGAAGCTTTCTAAGTATAATATAATGTAGAAAGTGAAGAACTTCACGCTCTTTATGGTGTGTATATATTTTATCTCTAGAGTGGTAGGAAAGTAGAGGGGGAAAATCATGACAAAGCTGCAACGTATTCAAAAAGTATTGGTAGCTAACCGTGGAGAGATTGCAATTCGTGTGTTTCGAGCTTGTTCGGAACTTGGATTAAAAACAGTTGCAATCTATTCTAAAGAGGATAGTGGTTCTTATCATCGTTATAAAGCCGATGAGTCCTATTTAGTTGGGGAAGGGAAAAAGCCAATTGATGCTTATCTAGATATTGAGGGCATTATTGAGATTGCGAAAAGTAATCATGTAGATGCAATCCACCCTGGATATGGTTTCTTGTCAGAAAATATTCAATTCGCAAAACGTTGTGAAGAAGAAGGGATTATCTTTATTGGTCCAAAGAGTAAGCATTTAGATATGTTTGGAGATAAAGTGAAAGCAAGAACACAAGCGCAGCTAGCACAAATTCCAGTTATTCCTGGTAGTGATGGACCGGTAAATTCAGTAGAAGAAGTTGGAGAATTTGCTGAAAAGTATGATTACCCGATTATTATTAAAGCTTCCCTTGGCGGTGGTGGTCGTGGTATGCGTATTGTACGTAGTAGTGAAGAATTAAGAGAATCGTATAATCGAGCGAAGTCAGAAGCGAAAGCAGCCTTTGGTAATGATGAAGTATACGTTGAAAAATTCGTTGAAAAACCTAAACATATAGAAGTTCAAATTTTAGCAGATGAAGAGGGCAATGTTGTTCATTTATACGAGCGTGACTGTTCTGTACAACGTCGTCACCAAAAAGTGGTAGAAATTGCACCTAGTGTGTCGCTTTCAGATGATTTGCGTCAGCGTATTTGTGATGCTGCTGTGAAATTAACGAAAAATGTAAATTATTTAAACGCAGGAACAGTAGAATTTCTTGTAAAAGGTGATGAGTTTTACTTTATTGAAGTAAATCCGCGTGTTCAAGTTGAACATACAATTACAGAAATGATCACAGGGGTAGATATCGTTCAATCGCAAATTTTAATAGCTGATGGACATGCATTACATAGTAAAATGGTAGGTGTTCCGAAGCAAGAGGAAGTAGTTGTTCATGGATTTGCGATCCAATCTCGTGTAACGACTGAGGACCCACTAAATAATTTCATGCCGGATACAGGAAAAATTATGGCATACCGATCAGGCGGTGGTTTCGGTGTTCGTCTTGATACAGGTAATAGTTTCCAAGGTGCTGTTATTACACCGTACTATGATTCTTTACTTGTAAAAGTTACAACATGGGCACTTACTTTTGAACAAGCTGCTGCGAAAATGGAACGTAACTTAAAAGAGTTCCGTATTCGTGGTATTAAAACAAATATTCCATTCCTAGAGAATGTAGTAAAACATAAAAACTTCTTATCAGGAGAATATGACACTTCATTTATTGATGCGTCACCTGAACTATTCCTGTTCCCGAAACGTAAAGACCGCGGAACAAAAATGTTAAATTACATTGGGTCAGTAACAGTAAATGGCTTCCCAGGAGTAGGGAAAAAAGAGAAACCAATTTTCCCGGATGCTCGTATACCGAATGTATTACACTCAGAGCCGGTTCAAAATGGAACGAAACAAATTTTGGATGAGCGTGGAGCGGATGGATTAGTAAAATGGGTACAAGATCAAAAGCGTGTACTTTTAACGGATACAACATTCCGTGATGCGCATCAGTCATTACTGGCGACGCGTATTCGTACAAAAGATTTACATCAAATTGCAGAGCCGACAGCGAGAATGTTACCGAACCTATTCTCAGCGGAAATGTGGGGTGGTGCAACGTTTGATGTTGCATATCGTTTCTTAAAGGAAGATCCATGGGAACGATTACTAGATCTTCGTGAAAAAATGCCAAACGTTTTATTCCAAATGTTACTTCGTTCTTCAAACGCAGTTGGTTACAAAAACTATCCGGATAATTTAATTCAAAAATTTGTGGAATGTTCTGCTCAAGCTGGAATTGATGTGTTCCGTATTTTTGATAGCTTAAACTGGGTAGAAGGTATGAGAGTTGCGATTGATGCTGTACGAGATACTGGTAAAATTGCAGAAGCAACAATGTGCTACACAGGAGATATTCATGATCCGTTACGTAGTAAATATGATTTAAATTACTATAAAAACTTAGCAAAAGAGTTAGAAGCATCAGGAGCACATATATTAGGAATTAAAGATATGGCAGGCTTATTAAAACCTAATGCGGCATATGATTTAGTTTCTGCATTAAAAGAGACGGTATCGATTCCGATTCACTTGCATACACACGATACGAGTGGAAATGGTATATTAACGTATACAAAGGCAATTGAAGCAGGTGTTGACATTGTCGATGTAGCAGTAAGTTCTATGGCTGGTCAAACGTCACAACCAAGTGCGAACACGCTATACTATGCATTAGGTGGAAACGAAAGACAGCCAGACGTTAATATAGATTCATTAGAAAAACTATCTCATTATTGGGAAGATGTACGTAAATACTACGCACCGTTTGAAAGTGGTATGAATGCACCTCATACAGAGGTATATATGCACGAAATGCCAGGCGGACAGTATAGTAATCTACAACAACAAGCGAAAGCGGTTGGTTTAGGAGATCGCTTCGATGAAGTGAAAGTAATGTACCGCCGTGTGAATGACATGTTTGGCGATATTGTTAAAGTAACGCCATCATCTAAAGTTGTCGGTGATATGGCATTATTTATGGTTCAAAATCACTTAACAGAACAAGATGTTTTAGAGCGTGGGCATTCTATGGACTTCCCAGGATCTGTTGTTGAAATGTTCTCAGGAGATTTAGGACAACCGTATGGTGGTTTCCCGAAAAAGTTGCAAGAAATTATTTTAAAAGGGAAAGAGCCATTAACAGTAAGACCGGGTGAATTATTAGAGCCAGTAGATTTCGACGCGTTAAAAGAAGAGCTATTCCATAAGCTTGGACGCGAAGTGACGATTTTTGATGTAGTTGCATATGCATTATATCCAAAAGTATTTATGGATTACGAAAAAGTTGCTGAGCTTTATGGAAGTGTATCTGTGCTTGATACACCGACATTCTTCTATGGTATGAGACTTGGTGAAGAAATCAATGTGGAAATCGAACAAGGTAAAACATTGATGGTTAAACTAGTATCAATCGGAGAGCCTCAGCCAGATGGAAATCGTGTGCTTTACTTGGAGTTTAACGGTCAACCACGTGAGATAGTTGTGAAAGACGAAAGTGTGAAAGCAACAGTGGCACAACGTGTGAAAGGAAACCGTGAAAACCCAAACCACATTAGTGCAACAATGCCAGGAACGGTTATTAAAGTAGTTGTTAAAGAAGGCGATGAAGTGAAAAAAGGCGATTCTATGGCAATTACAGAAGCGATGAAAATGGAAACGACAGTTCAAGCGCCGTTCAATGGGAAAGTGAAAAAAGTATATGTTAACGATGGAGATGCAATTCAGACGGGTGACTTACTCATTGAATTAGATCACTAAAAAAGAAAAAGAGCTGTGTAAATGCAGCTCTTTTTTTTCCGCTATTCGCCGGGCAGTAAGACACCCGCCTCAAAATTCAGCGAAAACAAAGATGTTAGATGGGGGATCAACTGCCCATAAAAGTCTGATTGGTGCGGGCTAATAATCAGTGGGGGATGAAGACCCCCACTGATTAAAGTTTCACTTTATTGCAAAAAATACCTTGCCAATTCGGCAAGGTATTTTAATTTAACTTTATTTTGTTTGTTTAGAAGTTGATTCAGCTTCTTTTGCATTCACTTTACTTCGTGTACCTAACATAACTAAATAGCATAGTACAGCAAACAAGCAAGAAATGAATAGTGAATGTAATAATGCCATTACTAAATTAGCATTTGTAAATACGACTAAAATTCCTACGATAGCTTGAAGTGTAACAAGGATAAATGAAATGATCCATCCCCAGTATACGACAGGCTGCTGCTTGTAATGGCGAATAGCGAGAATCATCGCGTATAGTATCCAAGCGAAAATTAACATCGCTGCAACTCTATGTCCCATTTGAACCCATTCATGTAGTTGAGTTGGCATAGGTCTATTTTTGCTACATAAAGGAAAGTCTGGACAGGCTAAGCTAGCTCGTTCGTGACGTACTAAAGCACCTGTGTAGACGACAATATAACTGTAAATTGTTACACCATAAATATGAAATTTCATTTTTTTGTCCATAATAAGTGAACGTGCATCAAATTTTTGATCAATTTCAAAGATAAGACACGTTAATAAAATGACAGAAGCAAATGAAATTAAGGAAATACCGAAATGGATAGCAAGTACAGCTGGCATTTGTCCCCAAACAACTGCTGCCGCTCCCATTAATGCTTGCGCAACTAAAAATACGAAGGATAAAATTGCTAACGTTTTTGTTTCGCGCACATGTTTATAATATTTCCAGGACAAAATACAAAGGAGAGTGACAAGAATTCCTGCTGATCCTGATGTAAGGCGGTGACTTAGTTCAATAATAGTTTCCATTGATAAATTAGATGGAACAAATTCACCGTTACAAAGTGGCCATGATTTACCGCACCCTTGGCCAGAACCTGTTTTTGTAACTAAGGCGCCTCCTAGTAAAACTATTAATAAATCAAGACTCGTAATGACTGCTAACCATTTAATAAAGCGTTGCAATCTATTTCACCATCTTTCTGCTATGAAGTTATTGCGAAATATTTTCATTCCATTATGTATAGAATAAAAAGCGCTAGTTCCTATGATATATAAAAAATAATAAAATAGCAAAGAAATGGCGGGGGCAGACAGGGGAGAGAAAATGGGTGTGGAAATAGGATGTATAAGGGAATTTTTAGGTGAAAAACAGGCTATTTTGAAAAGATATGGGGAGAATACGTGTTAAATATGACAAAAAAGTTTATTATAGAAGGTAACATCATGTTATGATAAGGACAAGTAAGAATTAAGTTTTTATATTCGACACAAAAAGTTCATGTTTTCTTCACAAAATGTTCGGGAAATATGATTTAATATATTGGAGTATGGGCGTAGATTAGTAGTAGAATGGATTAACAATATTTCTACTGTAATAATATTGCTATATAGAAGCGAAATATTTCATTCGAAATAGGCGCAAAAAGAAAGATGAAAGTTTTAAGAGGGGGTTAAAGTGATGAGCCATGCAACAAGTGAGCTGCATGATGAGTCAGCTGTTACAAGTGTACCGGAAACAACTCGGCTACAAGATTTATCAGCGCTCGTTAAAATGGGGATTGTAAACTCAAATACACTTACTGTATTTACAGGATTTTGGTTGGCATTACATTTTAATGGATTAAGTGTGATGGACAATCTGGATAAGTTATTCTTTACAATCGTTGGTTCTGGATTAATTATGGCAGGGGTATGTTGTTTAAATAACTACATTGATCGAGACATCGACCCGTTAATGGAAAGAACAAAAACCCGTCCAACAGTTACTGGGAAGTATAAACCGGGATTTGCACTTACATTTGGACTAGTTATATTACTTCTTGGATTTGTATTTTTATTATTAACAACACCAATGGCAGTATTAATGGGATTTATTGGTGCTTTCACATATGTTGTCTTATATACGTTATGGACAAAGAGAAAGTATACACTAAATACTGTTGTAGGTAGTATATCTGGAGCAGTTCCACCTTTAATTGGATGGGCAGCAATCGATCCATCTTTAGGCCATCCAATTGCTTGGATGTTATTTTTAATTATGTTTATTTGGCAAATCCCACATTTCCTCGCATTAGCGATGAAACGTGTTGATGAATATCGAAATGCAGGAATTCCAATGCTTCCTGTAGTTCATGGATTTGAAATTACGAAACGCCAAATTATGATTTGGACAGTATGTTTATTACCACTACCATTTTATATGAGTGGACTAGGGATAACATTTATGGTAATTGCAACATTGTTAAACATCGGATGGATCGTTTTAGGATTTTATGGCTTCCGTAAGCAAGATGACATCAAATGGTCCGTACAAATGTTTGTTTATTCCCTAAATTATTTAACAATCTTATTTGTATCAATGATTGTAGTTACATTCTTCTAAGACAACGACATAATTGGATTTCTTTACGTTGAGATTTACTTTACTTAACTATAAAGTACAATCTAATTCACAAGGAAAGTGGGGGTTGTTTGTATGAAGAAACAGTGGCGACTGCTTTCGTTCGTTTCACTGCTGGCTTTACTGTTAGGGGGATGCGGTAAAGCCTTTCAATCTACTTTAATTCCGCAAGGAGAAGTAGCAAAAATGCAATATGATTTGCTCTTACTAGCAACTGCGATTATGGTAGGAGTAGTACTAGTAGTTACTATTATTTTCTTATATGTAATTGTGCGTTTCCGACAAAAGAAAGGTCAGGAAGATTATATTCCTGAGCAAGTTGAAGGGAATCACAAACTAGAAATTATTTGGACAGTTATTCCGATTATTCTTTTGTTAATCTTAGCTGTTCCGACGGTTACATATACATTCAAACTTGCTGATGTAAGTGCGATGGAGAAAAAGAATATTGATAAAGATACTATCGTTGTTGATGTAACAGCGAATCTTTATTGGTGGGAATTTTCTTATAAATCAGAAAAAATAGTAACTTCTCAAGATTTAGTCATCCCCACAGGTAAGAAAGTGTATTTGAATTTGAAGGGTGCCGATATTAAACATTCGTTTTGGGTTCCATCTTTAGCTGGGAAAATGGATACAAATACAGACAATGTGAACAAAATGTGGTTAAAGGCAGATAAATCGGGCACTTATAATGGTTTTTGTACAGAATTTTGCGGCCCATCACATTCTTTAATGCAATTCAAAGTGAAAGCTTTAGATGAAAGCGAGTACAAAAAGTGGCTTGCTGATATGAAGAAGATTGATGGGAAGAAAGAAGTAGCTTCAACAAAGGCGCAAGAGGGCCAAGAAATATTTAATAAAAGCTGTATTGGTTGTCACGCAGTTGGATCTAATGATAGTAGACCACCTTCCGCTCGTATCGCACCAAACTTAGCAAACTTTGCGGATCGCGATATGGTTGCCGGTATTGCCGAAAACAATGAAGAAAACTTAAAAAAATGGCTGAAAGATCCTGAAAATATGAAACCAGGAAATAAAATGACTGGTAAATATGGCAACTTAACGGATGATCAAATTGATGCATTAAATGCATACTTACAAACGTTAAAAGTTGAAAAGTAAAGAGGGATTATTCGCGAAGGGGAGGTTGAAAACGTGAGTTCTGTAGCAAAAAAACAGGGGATGGGTGCTGTCATATGGGATTATTTAACGACAGTAGACCATAAAAAGATTGCCATTCTCTATTTAATTGCAGGTGGATTGTTTTTTATAATAGGCGGAATAGAAGCTCTATTTATTCGCCTTCAATTAGCGATTCCTAACAACGCTTTTCTTGTTGGGGATGCTTATAATCAAGTATTAACGATGCACGGTACAACAATGATTTTCCTCGCAGCTATGCCACTCGTGTTTGCATTTATGAACGCCGCTGTACCACTTCAAATTGGTGCACGTGATGTAGCGTTCCCGTTTTTGAATTCACTCGGATTTTGGTTATTTTTCTTTGGTGGAGTATTTTTAAATTTAAGTTGGTTTTTAGGTGGAGCACCTGATGCAGGCTGGACATCTTATGCATCTTTAGCTTTAGCCTCTAAAGGCCATGGTGTTGATTTTTATGTACTCGGCTTGCAAATCTCCGGTATTGGTACATTAATTGGAGGTATTAACTTCCTTGTAACCATTATTAATATGCGTGCGCCAGGAATGACGTATATGCGTATGCCGATGTTTACATGGACGACATTTGTAACATCTTCTCTAATATTATTCGCTTTTCCGCCGTTAACTGTAGGATTAGGACTTTTAATGTTAGATCGTTTATTTGGAACAAGTTTCTTTAATCCAGCATTGGGCGGGAATACGATTATATGGGAGCATTTATTCTGGATTTTCGGTCATCCAGAAGTATACATTCTTATACTCCCAGCTTTCGGAATATTCTCAGAAATCTTCGCGACATTTTCGAAAAAACGATTATTTGGTTATTCGTCGATGGTGTTTGCGACAGTATTAATTGGATTCTTAGGATTTATGGTATGGGCGCATCATATGTTTACTGTTGGACTTGGTCCAGTTGCAAATGCTATTTTCTCAGTTGCAACAATGGCGATTGCAGTACCGACCGGTATTAAAATATTCAACTGGCTCTTTACGATGTGGGGAGGAAGTATTCGTTTTACGACACCGATGATGTGGGCAGTAGCTTTCATTCCATCATTCGTAATGGGTGGAGTTACAGGTGTTATGCTAGCATCTGCACCAGCGGATTATCAATTTCATGATAACTATTTCGTAGTAGCTCACTTTCATTATGTAATTGTCGGCGGTGTTGTATTTGGTTTACTTGCAGGAGCTCATTATTATTGGCCACTGATGTTTAATAAAGTATTGAATGAAACGTTAGGAAAGATAACATTTTGGCTATTCTTTATCGGTTTCCATTTAACGTTCTTCATACAGCATTTCCTTGGTTTAATTGGTATGCCACGTCGCTACTACACATATCTTGAAGGCCAAGGGTTGGAAATGGGGAATATGATTAGTTCTATTGGAGCGGTATTTATGGCTCTTGGAACGATTGTTCTTCTATTCAATGTAATTAAAACGACAGTTTCAAAAGAAAAGGCTGGTCGTGATCCATGGGATGCACGTACATTAGAATGGACAATGCCAGCACCAACACCAGAATATAACTTTAAACAATTACCATTTGTTCGCGGGTTAGATCCGTTTTGGATTGAAAAACGTGAAGGGAATAAAGAGATGACAGCGGCGGAACCAATTGGTGATATTCATATGCCAAATCCATCGTTTTCACCATTTATCATTTCTTTAGGATTATTTATAGCGGCATTCGGTGCAATGTATATGCAGGGTGGAAAAGATAAGTTTTGGTTATTAGTAGCAATTATCGGTTTAATCATTACATTTGGTACAATGTTCCTACGTTCAGTAATCGATGATCATGGATATCATATTCATAAGGAAGATTTAGAAGATAAGGGGGGCAAGGCATAATGCATGTAGATGAAAAATTAACGAATGAAACATTTCCAGCAGAGCCTGAAAAAGCAACCCTTGAGGGAAAAAATAAGTTCGTCGGTTTTTGGTTATTTCTTGGAGGCGAAACAGTATTGTTCGCTTCCTTGTTTGGCACATATTTAGCGTTAAAGAATTCTACAAATGGTGGACCAACATCTCAAGAGATGTTCCAAATGCCACTCGTTTTCATTATGACGATGCTTTTATTAACGAGTAGCTTAACGAGCGTATATGCGATGTATCATATGAAAAACTTTAACTTTAAGAAAATGCAACTTTGGCTATTAGTAACAGTGTTGCTAGGTTTAGGGTTTTTAGCATTTGAGATATATGAGTTTTATCATTATACGCATGAATTTAAGCATACTATGAGAAGTAGTGCATTTGGTTCCGCGTTTTATGCTCTTGTTGGTACACATGGTCTCCACGTATTGTTTGGATTATGTTGGATTTTAACATTAATCTTTAGAAATGCGAAGAGAGGTCTAAATTTATACAATGCACCGAAGTTTTATGTTGCATCGATTTATTGGCACTTTATTGACGTAGTTTGGGTGTTTATTTTCACTGTAGTATATTTGATGGGAATGGTGGGATAAACAATGGCGATAAAGCAAATGAATAATCCTAAAGTTGATCTTGTTTATCGGAAGAGAAAAAGTGCGGAGGAAATGAAGCATCAAGTTATTACATTTGCATTAATGATTTTTTTAACATTAGTTGCATTTGCAGCAGTCGCATATCCGAAAACTTTTAGTCCGACTTTCTCAGTACCATTTATTTTACTATTAGCAGTGGTACAAGTAATTTTTCAATTGTATTATTTTATGCATATGAGTCATAAAGGACATGAAGCGGCAAGTTTCTTTCTTTATTCTGGTCTGTTGATCGGGTTAATTACAATTTTAGCTTTTATGACAATTGTGTGGATTTGAAAAGTGAAGAATAAGGGAGCTTGTGTCGTCACAGCTCCCTCTTCATGTTATGTGAAAGGATAATCTTAAGAAGGTAGGTGTGACAATGAGTAACTTGTGGATATTTGGTTTTCAAGCTCTATGGAGTCCAATCTTTTTACTATTTATGCTTTCGATCCTTATCGGGTACTTTTTAATTATTGGGCCATATAGAATGCGATTTGAACATGCGAAAAAGGTAAGTAAGAAGCAAGTTTTTTATTTTACGACCGGGATTGTTCTTTTGTATTTTGTAAAGGGAGGGCCTATTGATTTAATTGGTCATATTATATTTAGTGCACATATGTTTGAAATGGCAGTTATGTATATTGCAGTTCCACCGTTATTGTTGCTTGGTATACCAGTTTGGTTATATCGTTATATTACTTCTTTTAAGTTCGTTCAAATTATATTGAAGATATTTGCTAAGCCACTTATTGCATTGTTTGTATTTAATGGCCTGTTTTCTTTTTATCATTTACCAGTTGTTTTTGATACAGTAAAACAAAGTCAAATTGCTCATCCTATTTGTCTCGCTATATTGTTCTTTACCGCAATCATGATGTGGTGGCCGATGCTAAATCCATTACCAGAATATCAAACGTTAAGTGATATAAAGAAACTGGGTTATATGTTTGCTAACGGTATATTATTAACGCCAGCTTGCGCGTTAATCATTTTTGCGACGGCGCCATTATTTGCAACGTATACGGATCCGGCTGCTTGGATGAAGGCGATGGAACTATGTGTACCAGCGGGAACTTTATCTGATTTAAATATAACTGGACCAGAATTTTTACACTGGATGCCAGTCGTACAAGATCAACAAACAGGTGGCATCATTATGAAAATTGTCCAGGAAATAGTGTACGGTACGATTATTGGTTATGTATTTTTTAGGTGGGCACGTAGAGAGCGTGAAAAAGATAAAGAGCAGTTGCAACAATTACCGCCATATTTACAGACTAAGTAAAAAAGTGTATGGGTTTCCATACACTTTTTTAGTTTTAGTAAACTATAAAAAGATTGAATTTTCAATTTATTCATGTTAAGTTAGTGTAGGCATGTACTAAAAGTGGATATAAGATTTACTACTAGCTTTAATACGTAATGATTCCATGTGTAGTGCAAGTTTTTTAGAGAGTTACAAATTTATATTGTTATCTTTAATAAACAAGAACTATTTTAAGGGGGAATTTAAATGGGTAGTAGTGGAAGTATGGTAAAGCCAATTAGTGGTTTTTTAACAGCATTAATACAATATCCAGTACCGGTAGTAGAGTCACGTGCAGACATTGATAAACAAATTAAACAGATCATAAAAACAATTCATTCAACTAAATCAGGGTATCCTGGATTGGAATTGATAGTATTTCCAGAATATAGTACACAAGGGCTTAATACAAAAAAATGGACTACAGAAGAGTTTTTATGTACAGTTCCTGGGCCAGAAACAGACTTGTTTGCTGAGGCATGTAAAGAGTCTGAGGTATATGGTGTTTTTTCTATAATGGAAAGAAACCCTGATGGTGGAGAACCGTATAATACAGCAATAATTATTGATCCACAAGGTGAAATGATTTTGAAGTATCGTAAGCTAAATCCTTGGGTGCCAGTCGAACCTTGGAAAGCTGGAGATTTAGGCTTACCTGTTTGTGATGGACCTGGAGGAAGTAAATTAGCTGTTTGTATTTGTCATGATGGTATGTTTCCTGAAGTAGCTCGTGAAGCAGCTTATAAAGGTGCAAATGTCTTGATTCGTATTTCTGGATATAGCACACAAGTTAGTGAACAATGGATGTTAACTAATCGTTCGAATGCATGGCAAAACTTAATGTATACATTGTCAGTGAACTTAGCGGGTTATGATGGGGTATTTTATTACTTTGGTGAAGGACAAGTATGTAATTTTGATGGGACTACTTTAGTGCAAGGACACCGAAATCCTTGGGAGATTGTTACTGCCGAAGTATATCCAGAGCTAGCAGATCAGGCTAGATTAGGATGGGGTCTCGAAAATAATATATATAATTTAGGTTCAAGGGGATATGTAGCGACTCCTGGAGGGGTGAAAGAAAACCCGTATACGTTTGTAAAAGATTTAGCTGAAGGTAAATATAAGGTTCCTTGGGAAGATGAGATTAAAGTAAAGGATGGAACTATTTATGGGTATCCAGTCAAAAAGACGATTCATTCTTAAGTAAGATAAATAGAAAAAGCGCATCACTATGATGCGCTTTTTCTATTTACTCAATGATTTGGAACTCTTTTAACTCTTTTTCGATATTTTGTAGGAGTTGTTCGCTTTTTTGAAGTACATTCGTTGGGAAAGTTTCACCATCACCATATTCAACGCCGTGAGGATAATAATGTTTTCCTAATAAGGGAGGAAGTAGCTTTATTTCAGCGTGTCTGCTACCAACATCACCTTCAACAGCCAAACCTTGTACGCGCAAATAATAAATATCATTTAATATTTCAAATTTATAATCGTATGTAACTCGTTCATAATCCCACTGTCCAGCAAGTACAAAATGGTTCTTTTCCATAATCTCTGTTAATAGTGTTAAATCCACGACTGCCCCATTAAATTTCGTATTTTTAAATTGCATATAATACCTCCTCTTTTCATGTCACATCATTATTTTTATAATAGTATGAATAGTAAGAAAGTGCAATTCATATTGAGAGAAAAGGTAGAATCCAGACTTTTTTTGCGAAAATATGATATAGTGAAAAGAGTACGGTACACACAAAAAAGGAAAGAAAAGGATTTGTGTATATCTCAATTTTATGTTTTGTGCAGGAGGTATATCGATTGAAGAAATTATTGCGTATCGTAATGATTACATTTTTAATTTTAGCTGTTGATTTATACGGGAAATTACTCGTTTCACAATATATATTAACCCCATCTCAATCAAAGCAAGAAAATAAAATTGTGAAAAAGAAAAAACAAGTAAATGAAGACTCTTCCGATACTGTTTTAAATATGATTGGTGGGGATTCTGAAAATTTATTAGCAAAATGGGGCGAACCATCTCGAATAGAGCCATCTGCTTACGGATATGAATGGTGGGTATATAATCAAGATTTAACTAAGTATGTGCAATTTGGAGTTGCAGAACGAAAAGTTGTAACGGCGTATGTTGCTGGTGAGCAAGTTAAGGTGCCGCCTTATTATATAAATGAAAAGTATGAAGAAGTGTATAAAAAGAATCCACTCTCGCATGAGATTTCGTTAAAAAGAGGGAAACATAGTTATCAATTTGAGTTATCTGACACGGAAGTGATGGAACAACCATTAATACCTGTAGAAGATGGCTGGGCACAATTATATTTTGATCATTTTACACATGAGCTTGTTGGTGTTCGTTATATGGATGATGAAACGTTATTACGCCAAAGACCGTATCAGCTTGTTTATTCGGGTGAATTACTAGCTGAACAACCATTGACTCCAGATAAAATGAAACAAATAGAGAATGGGAATATGCAACAAATTTTTGATTTAACAAATATTATTCGAAGTCGCCATAAGTTACCGCTGTTAGCTTGGGATCAACAAACAGCAGAGGTGGCTATAGGGCATAGTAAAGATATGAAGGATAATAATTACTTTTCACACGATTCACCTACACTAGGTACGTTAGGAGATCGTTTACAGCGCGGGAAAGTAGGGTTTCAACTTGCTGGTGAGAACATAGCGGCGCAACATAGTGATGGAATTGCGGCGGTGCAAGGTTGGTTAAATAGTGAAGGGCATAGAAAGAATGTATTAAATGAACAATTTACAGGATTAGGTGTTGGGGTATACGATAAGTTTTATACACAAAACTTTATTCGAAAATAAAGTGAAATTTTAAGTTGGGTAGGGGAAACCTCACGTTTAAGTACTTCGTATTCACTGAAGTGTAGGTCGGAATCTTACCGTATGCAAATAGCAGGATAAAAAGGTGCATGAATCGTCTAAAAATAGGCGAACCATGTGCCTTTTTTTTCTTACTATATAGTAGATATACATGAAGAGGTGAGGATTATGCCAACAACAAAAGGGCCGTTACATCCATCGGTTCAACAGTTTAAAGAGTTTGTAAACCATCACCCTAAAATGGTTCATGAGGTTAGAAGTGGTCACAAAACTTGGCAACAGTTTTATGAAGAATGGTACTTACTTGGTGAAGAAGACCCGATATGGGCAACTTTTAGGCCTGATGGAGCGCCAGCTTTTTCTTCGGTAAAAGAAAATAAACAAGAAAAAGAAAAAGATAATCGAACTGAAGAGGAAAAAACTGCTGATGTGATGGGACAAATGCTTTCTTTCTTTAAAAAGCTAGATGTGGAACAGATGCAACACCATTTAGCTAATGTGACGAGTGCTATTGGTAGTGTGCAACAAGTTTTTCAACAATTTCAAGGGAAGCCCGCGCGGCAAGAAGAAAGTACTTCCGAAAATAATCCATTTTTCTTTCAGAAGGATTAGGGGGAAAGCGGATGAGAGCGGAAATTATGGAGTTTATAAAGGCTGATGAGGATTTATCTCGCTATATTAGGGAGCAACCGTACTGGTATAGAAAACTAACGCGAAACCCTGAAGAAAAAGAGGCATTTGAGTTAGCGGCTATGCAGCATTTCAAAAAAACGATACCAGATAAAGTTGAGAAATTTCAAAACCAATTGGCAGTTGCCTCCATTATGATCGATATGTTTCAGTATATGAAGCAGCAAAATACAACATAATTGGAAGGGAAAACTATGTCCGTCATGCAGAACTTTTGATACAATAGAAGCGGATTATTTAAAAAGGAGTTGCAGCATGAGCATGACGGAAATTTGTTTAGTACGACATGGACAAACTGATTGGAATTTTCAAGAGATTATTCAGGGACGTGAAGATATTCCGCTTAATGAAGTGGGAAAGAAGCAAGCAAGTCAAAGTGCAGTTGCTTTGCAAGCGGAAGCATGGGATGTAATTATAAGTAGCCCATTAATTAGAGCGCACGAAACAGCTAAGGAAATTGCAGGGGCTGCAGGATTGCAATCGATTTTATTAGATGAGCGATTTGTTGAACGTAATTTTGGTGAAGCTTCCGGGAAGCCGGTTGCGACTGTTAGGGAGCTAATTGCAGAAGGTAAAGTAGAAGGTATGGAGCAAGATGAAGAGATTGTAACTCGTTGCTTTGCTGCTATAAAAGATGTTGCAGAAACCCATTCTGGCAAACGTATTATCATTGTAGCTCATTCACATGCGATAAAAGCAATTTTACATGCAATTGCACCGGAAGATATTTCGTTTAAGACACCATTAAAAAATGCATGTATTAGTTATGTGAAAGAAAATAGTGGGAAATGGGATGTTCTGAAATATAATATTGCGGAACATATTAATGTATAAGTATGTGCTGGGATTATACGGAAAATAGTTAGAGTGATATCTTTCTGTTTAGTGAGACACTTCAATTAGTAGTTCTATTCTAAATGTGGTATGATGAATACTCGGAGGTGTCTCTCATGATTGTAGCGACGCTGGAAAGCGTATTGATATTAGATAAGGCAGAGCAGCTTGCAAAAGCGATTATCTGTTCAGATATAGCAGAAGACTATCGTAAGTGTTATAAAGAATTGCATGAAGATATGGAAGTTCAGACGTTAATTCAGCAATTTACAGCGATGAAAGAACGATATGAAGAAGTGCAACGTTTCGGTAAATACCATCCTGATTATACTTTCGTTTCGACGAAAATGAGGGAGTTAAAGCGTTCTGTAGACTTACATGATAAGGTTGCAGCTTTTAAACGAGTAGAAACAGCTTTGCAAAAGTTGTTAGATGAAGTTAGTGTAGCAATCGGTTCTGAGGTGTCTTCTTCCATCAAAGTTCCAACAGGAAATCCATTTTTTGATGCTGGTGGCTGTGGTGGCGGTTGTGGTACCGGCGGAGGTTGTGGCTGTAAAACGGGGTAAATCACCCCGTTTTTTAGAAGGTAGAAGAAAACATATACAGAGTTTGTCCTGTAATGTCATAAATTTCTGATTGGTTTTCATAAAATATATGTTTTTAAAAGGAGAAGATGGAGAAGATTATGTTCGGGCAACGACAAAGTATGATTGTTTATTTACATTCATTGAAACATGCCAAGATTTTAAGGAAATATGGTAACATACATTACATATCAAAACGCTTAAAATACGCAGTAGTATATTGTGATATGGAACAAATTGAGCATATGATGCAAAAGTTGAACAAACTTCCTTTTGTGAAGAAGATAGAACAGTCGTACCGCCCGTATTTAAAAACGGAATTTGAAAATTCACGTCCTGATCGGGCAAAAGAATACGATTATAGTTAATAGAAAAAATCCCCTGCTAATTTTAGTAGGGGATTTTTTTACTTGAAATAACATTTTATTTCATTGGAGGAATGAAATTATTCATTCGTAAAATACCAATTAAATGATTGAAAAACAGTTCTTTTTCTGGGAAAGTTGTGGATGGTTTTACCGTAAAGGTAGTCACTTTTCTTCCTAGTTGTTCTGCCGTTTCTTCAAATAAAATGACGCGTTTACTTTTTTTATTTTCAAGTACAGGAATGCCTTCACGACATATGTATAATGGTTGGAAATCACCAGTAGTAGTTGGTTTTAATATTACAACAAGTGAGCACACTTTTTTTTCATTTTTAATCGTTTCAAATTGTAACATATGTGTTATACGTTCTTGATTTGCTTTGGCAATTTCAAGTAATTCATATAAATCAGAGTAGCCTTCTCCGAGTTCTATAAAGCGTTGAATCATATTTTTTCCTCCTCTTTCTTTTATTTACTGTACCATCTCACTTTTTAAATGAAAAGTAGACAAAGAAAAAAAACCCTGCAAAGCAGGGCCCTTCTTATACTAGCATGTACTAGTAAGAAGGCAAAGGGAGAGGAGAAACCGGAGGAAGAACTTATGGGGAAACGTAAGTCTTCTCCGCGGTTGGCAACAACATCGAAGGTGATGTTGTTATAATTATTTATGTCCAATCTAAATGAAGATATACATCATGAAATTAAATTTTATGTTTGGCTTTTTATTTTTCTTTTTTTTATTTTATGATAGGATAAAAAAGATAAAGTGAAACGAATATACATAATGGGTTCGTGTTAGCGCATGGTGAGATGAATACATAAAAATGCAGAGCGGTTATTTTAAGCCAAAGTTCTCCTATTGTTCGTTGAGAAATGAATGGAAAATTTCATGGAATAGTATAGTTTGGTAGCGGTTACCGAATGGAGAAAGGTTTTCTATAATTGCTCGATAGATTGAAATAAAGGTAGTGACAACAGATGAGAGTAGTTTCAGGAAAATGTAAAGGGCATCCACTAAAAGCGGTGCCAGGTAATACAACACGTCCAACGACAGATAAAGTGAAAGAATCAATCTTTAATATGATAGGTCCTTATTTTGATGGTGGTATCGCTCTTGATTTATTTGGCGGTAGTGGTGGTCTTGGAATCGAGGCTATAAGTAGAGGGATTGATAAAGCAATTTTTGTTGATCGAGATAATAAAGCGATAAAAGTAATCCATCAAAATTTAGAAAGTTGTCGAATACAGGAACAAGCTGAAGTATATCGAAATGATGCAGAACGTGCGGTAAAGGCTCTTATAAAACGTGAAATATCATTCGATCTTATATTAATTGATCCTCCATATAAAGATCAAAAAATTGTATCTTTAATTAGTGTGATGGATCAACATGGATTGCTACATAGAGATGGATTAATTATGTCAGAGCATGGTAATGATGTGGTTTTACCTGATTCTATAGGGAGTCTTGTAAAAGTAAGAGCTGAAAATTATGGGATTACAGCAATATCGATTTATAAGTATGAAGGTGAGGGGACGGAATGACTAGTATAGCTATTTCTTCGGGAAGTTTTGATCCAATTACCCTTGGGCATCTGGATATTATTAAAAGGGGAGCAAAAGTATTTGATGAGGTATACGTAGTAGTTTTAAACAACTCGTCAAAAAAACCGTTCTTTTCAGTTGAAGAGCGCTTAGATTTAATTCGAGAAGCAACAAAGGATATCCCGAATGTAAAAGTAGATTCACATAGTGGACTACTAGTGGAGTATGCGAAAATGCGTAATGCAAACGCGATTTTGCGTGGGTTACGAGCGGTTTCTGATTTTGAATATGAGATGCAAATTACTTCTATGAATCGAAAATTAGATGAAAATATTGAAACCTTTTTTATTATGACAAATAACCAATATTCATTTTTAAGCTCGAGCATTGTAAAAGAAGTTGCGAGATATGGAGGAAGCGTAGTAGATCTTGTACCTCCTGTTGTAGAACGTGCTTTAAAAGAAAAGTTTCAAACCCCGTTAAAGTGAACGGGGTTTTTCTTTGTTGCTACGAAAAAATAATAAGATAACATATACATATAAACAAAATAAAGTAAAGATCGGTCCATAGTGTACAAAAGATGTCCAAATTTCTTGCAGTATAGAAGAATGATTCGATAAAAATACGGGGATATCTTTTTGCATAGGTGAAAAAGAGCTTACTTTTTCATAAAATGGTTTCCAAAATATAAAAGTAAAAATAGGAGCCAGAATACTTTGGATAATTCGTGCGAAAAAATAGGGCTTAAATCGGATGTCTGTTTCAGCTAATATGCTAGCAACTTGTGCCTGAATAGAAAGGCCGCTAAACGCTAAAATAAAGCTTGTTACCATAGCTTGCTGCAGGAGGGGTGTTTCATTTATTTGACTAATCATTTGGCTACCGAGTGTCATTTCAAAAATGCCTGATAAGATTGGAATACTAAATTCTGTAGTTAATTGGAAGAATGATAAAATATGTTGCATAATAAAAGAAAGTGTTGCTGTAATATGAAATACAGTAATCATTTTATTTAAAACAGAGAATAAAATAATAAATCCACCAATCATAAGTAACGTTTGAATAGAAGAAACGATAGCGTCCCCAAGTAATTTTCCTAATGGTCTTTTTTCTTGCATGCGCGTCTCGTGTAGGACTGAAAAAGGGTTTTGAAAAGGACGTTTTTTAGTAGGATGTTGATCCTTCGTGGAAATATTGTTATTGCCGTAAAAACGCATCAATAACCCGACGGCAAAGTTACTTAAATAATGTGCAGCAGCTAATACGATTCCTAATTTCGGATTATTGAAAAAACCGATAGAAACAGCTCCAAAAATAAAAAGTGGATTAGATGAGTTTGTAAAAGATACGAGGCGTTCTGCTTCGATTTGTGTTAGCTGATTACTTTTACGTAGTCTAGCGCTTAATTTGGCGCCAGCAGGGAATCCAGAAGCCATTCCCATTGCCCAAACAAATCCGCCTATCCCTGGAACGCGAAAAAGTGGTCGCATGAGTGGTTCTAATATAACACCTATAAATTTTACAACACCAATACTAATTAGAAGTTCCGCAATGATGAAAAACGGTAAAAGTGAAGGGAATACAACTTCCCACCATATATTTAACCCTCGAATGGAAGCTTGCAAAGCAGCTTGGGGGTGAAGTACAAGAGAAAAGGTTAAAAACAGTGTTGATATGGTAAGAAAAGCCGTTTTCCATTTTTCATACATGTAAGTAAATCCCCCTTTGTCCCAAAAAACGTTCATTTCAGTATACGTGGATACGTAGTGCATTTAGACCATAAGTATGAAAAAGGAATGAAAAAAATTAAAGGGTGAGAAAAATGAAAGAACCGAAAATTGGTTTAGCTCTTGGATCTGGGGGCGCAAAAGGGTTTGCGCATATTGGTGTTATAAAAGTTTTAAGAGAAAATGGTATACCGATTCATATGATTGCAGGAAGTAGTATGGGGGCTTTAGTAGGTACGTTTTATGCAGCTAGCTCAAACGTTGAAAGGTTGTATAAACTGGCAAATGTTTTTAAGAGGAAATATTATTTAGATTTTACAGTTCCGAAAATGGGATTTATTGCTGGAAAACGTGTCAAAGATATGATTAAAATGTTTACATATAATAAAAATTTAGAAGAGTTAGATATCCCGACGGCTGTTGTGGCTACTGACATCTTGAAGGGGGAAAAAGTAGTTTTTACAAGTGGTCCTGTTGCAGAGGCTGTGAGAGCTAGCATATCTGTACCTGGAGTATTTGTACCAGAAAAGATAGATGGACGATTATTGGTGGATGGCGGAGTGATTGATCGCATTCCAGTATCGGTTGTGAAAGAGTTAGGTGCCGATATTGTTATTGCTGTTGATGTATCGCCGATTAAAGTGAATGGAGAGGTTACGTCTATTTATGATGTAATTATGCAGAGTATTGAAATTATGCAACATGAGCTGGTGATGAATCGACAAATTGCATCGGATTTAATGATGCGACCAGCTGTAGAACAATTTAGTTCACGTGCTTTTACAAACATTGAAGACATTATTCGAGTTGGAGAAGTAGAGGCGGAAAAACATGTTGCAAATATTTATTTATTAATTGAGCAGTGGAAGGAGAAACATAATGTTTAAGCGTTTTCGGTTTATATATGCAATTTTAATAGGGGTTATATTGGCGATGTTACTTGTTTACGTACGTTTACCGTATTATGTAACAAAACCAGGAATGGCGGCCAAATTAGAGCCTTACGTTCAAGTTGAGGGTGGAACGAAAGAATCCGGTGATTTTATGCTTGTTACGGTTTCAATGGGACCAGCAAATGTGGTGAATTTAATAGCGGCACAGTTTAATAAATATACACATATTTCGAAAGCGGAAGAAATATTGCAAAAAGGTGAGAGTGATGAAGAATATCAATTTCGCCAAAATTATGCCATGAAAGATTCGCAAAATGCAGCAATCTATAATGCGTATAAACGTGCAAACCGTACTGTTTCTTTTGAAAATAAAGGTGTATTGGTTGCAGGAGTAGCGAAAGGGATGCCGTCAGAAGGAAAGCTTAAGCTTGGAGATGTCATCATAGCTGTCGACGGAAAAACATTTGAAAAGACGGAGCAATTTATTGAATATATGACAGGGAAAAAAGAAGGGGAAGCAGTAAATATTGAGTACAAGAGAAATGGAAAACAGTTAAAAGAAAATTTAAATGTAAAGACCATTCCGAATGGAAATGGGCGTGTTGGTATAGGGGTTTCTATCGTTACTGAAAGAGAATTAATGGTAGATCCGAAAGTGAAAATTGATTCTCATGAAATAGGCGGACCATCGGCAGGCCTAATGTTTACATTAGAAATATATAATCAACTTGTGGAAGATGATTTAACAAGAGGGCATGAAATAGCTGGAACAGGGACGATAAATGAAAAGGGAGAAATTGGCCCGATTGGTGGTATTCAGCAAAAAGTGGTTGCTGCAAGTGATGCTGGTGCTGAAGTGTTCTTTGCGCCAAATGAAAAAGGTGCGGAGAAATCGAATTATAAAGATGCGCTTGAGGCTGCGAAAGATATTAAAACAAAAATGAAAGTTGTACCAGTTGATACGCTGGATGATGCATTGCTGTATTTGGAAAAAATGGGCGAGAAAAAATAAACCTCTCTGAAAAAGAGAGGTTTTTTATAGAAATTTTGCAGTTGTTTCATCATAACGAATTGGATGGTGTGTTGCATCTTGTTTTAGTAGTTGTGTTCGTAATGGTTCTTGCATGATGGAGAAATATACAGAATTGGCTTTTCGCTCTATATGTAAAGTAGGATGGTCAAATGTTTTTGTATGGGTAAGGATGGGAAGTTCTATTTTTTTCTTGTTTTTTGAAAGGTAAGTTTGTCCTTTTTGTGACATGCCTAGTAGACGAATGTACGGTGCATGCTGCTCTATATTTGCGCTATGTATTTCTTCTTTTGTTGTATTTGTTAAAATGTGTGTACAAGCTCTTTGTAATCTAGTCCATGTATAACGCTTCGTTTTTAATGCTTCCATGAATGAATGGAAGGAGGAACTGTTTTGTATTTTTGATAAAATACGATGCTCTAAACCTTCTTCTATTTCATATATATGTCGTAAGTCTTCTGGAGACATCGTCATGAGTTTGTATTTGAAAAATGAAAAGTATTGTTCCCAATTATGTAATATCCCGTAGTTTTGTTTGTAACTTGCTAAAAGAGAAGCAGTCGCTTTTGGGATAAAAGGCTCAATTTCTGTAAAAGAACTATTTTCGCTAAAAAGTTTTTTACGAATACTAGTTGCGCTTGCAATATGTTGGTCGCTAAATGTTTCATCATGATAATGAGATGCGAATCTTTTTATCGTTTGTGCTTGCATAGAACTATTTTGTAAGAAAATTGATTTCATGTATTGGAATCCTAATATGTTATTCGGTTGTGACATGTCTATGTTTTTTTCGGATGGTAAAATGTGTAGGAAGGCTTCAGATGTAGCTTTTGCGTAACTGTTACCTGCATTCATAAATTGCTTTACAAGACGATTAAAAGTATCTTCTTCATTTTTTTGCACAGAGATGGTGTTATGAAAATTTTCAATCTGCCCATCTTCACTACCGAAACAAATTTCAGAAACACGCAGGGCGTTTAAAATAGAAATAGCGCCATTTGCAAAGGTTTCAGCCTTTTGTGTTGAGAAGGCGTATGGAAGCTCTACAACAAGGTCTACACCGCATGATAAGGCCATTTTGGTACGATACCATTTGGATATGAGTGCTGGCTCACCACGCTGTAAAAAAGGGCCACTCATAACAGCGATTGTAATATCGGCGTGTGTTAACTTTTTTGTTTGTTGCACATGATAATCATGACCGTTATGAAAAGGGTTATATTCAACAACAATACCACTGGCTTTTATGGTAATCTCTCCTTTCGATGTAGCATCTTTTTCAAAAACGTGATACTCTATATATTATTTACTATGATGACTTCATTATAGTGTAAAGAAAAAACATTGACAAATATAAAATGGCTAGCTATAATTTTGTTTGTTGCCTTGAGGTGATATGATATGAAATGGTCCATCCATCAATTGAATAAATTGAGAAATAAAGGATTGACATTGGATGAGATGGTAGATGTAAGTGAGCTACAAGAGGTCGAGAAAGATATTCGTGAAATTAATCCTGCTCATGTAACAGGAAGAGTTGATTTTGGCTCCGGTAAGTTTACGTTCCATCTACATATAACTGGAAGCATGGTTTTACCATGTTCTCGCTCTTTAGTAGATGTGACATTACCATTTGACATTAAAACAACTGAGGTGTTCCAAACTTCACAAGAAGAATTTGAAACTGAAGCTGAAATTCATTGTTTAGAAGGAGAAGTACTTGACTTACTGCCCGTAATCAAGGAAAATATACTTTTGGAGATTCCAATGCAAATTTTCAGTGATGATGTTTCTGGTGGAGCACCGATGCAAGGTCAAGACTGGCAAGTGATTTCGGAAGAAAACAAAGAAAAGACTGTTGATCCACGATTAGCAGGACTTGCAAAGTTTTTTGACAAATAATCGGAAGACTGGTTTAGGCCTTCATATGAAAATAACTATTTCTTTTAAGGAGGTGGGAAGAATGGCTGTACCTTTTAGAAGAACTTCTAAAACAGTAAAAAGAAAGCGTCGTACGCATTTCAAATTATCAGTACCTGGTATGGTAGAGTGCCCAAGCTGTGGTGAAGCGAAATTAGCTCACCGTGTATGTAAAGCATGCGGTACTTACAAAGGTAAAGAAGTAATCAGCAAGTAATTGCGGGAAAATAAACGTAGAAGATATCTTCTGCGTTTATTTTTTTTTGTCTTATTCTTTATTTGTTGTATTCTATCTTTTCTAGTAACTGCATATGCTTAATAAAAAATGCATAGGGAGGACTAGAGAGATGGCGACAACAAGACAAGATGCTTGGACTGATGATGAAGATTTGCTTCTGGCAGAAGTAGTACTCCGGCATATTCGAGAAGGTGGAACGCAATTATCTGCCTTTAAAGAAGTGGGAAGACATTTATCTCGTACACCAGCAGCATGTGGCTTTAGATGGAATTCTTACGTTAGAAAGCAATACAAAGAACGTATTGAAGAAGCGAAGCAACTACGTAAAGTAGAAAATTATGAAGTAAAAGAGACAAAGGTAGTAGAGCCTACGTCAATTACATTGAATGATGTTATTGATTTCTTGCAAAATTATAAAGATGAAAACTCTTTAATGGTGTTGCAACAGCAAATTGAATCGTTACAAACAGAGAGAGAGAGTCTTTTGGAGCGATTATCAGTATATGAGGAAGAGTATAGAACATTGCTTGATTATATCGATCAAAAAAGAAGTGTAATGGTAGCGGAAAGAAATAGCACTCGTTCGAATGGGAAATTAGAAAAGTTAAAGAAATAAAAAAACAGCTGCTATGTAGCTGTTTTTTTATTTCTTATGCAGACTCTTCGTTTGTAACCGTATTCAAATTTGTTTCTGGGTTCCAAACATAAAAATCACCATCAGGTACTGATACAGGCTGGAAATTTAATTTATCCCAAAAACCAGCTGAATGGATACGTGCGATCGTTTTAATTGGGAACTGTAGCCCCTTCGCATAATTTACAAGCATTTCTCCGAATCCTTGTTTTTGGAAAGTTGGTAACACTTCAAGTTTATAGAGTTCTAGGTAAGTACCTGTAATTTCGAATGGTTCCCCGCCGTGCCTTTTCATATACAGACTCATACGTGCAATTAGTGATCCGCCATAATAAATACCGTAAAATGGAGATTCACTATCGTTTTCAATAATGTTTGCCTGTAATTCTTCTAACATGGATAATTCTTGAGCTCCGCAACCTTTAAATTTTTTAAATTCGTCTAATGTTTTATAATTGATGAGCAAGCGCTCAACTTTTGGGAATCCCATAACATCACATCCTTTTCTTGTCTCGTTGAATGCAGAAAAGTAAAAATATTTATAATAATATTATAACTCATTTTTTTATTTTTATGAAGAAGATAGTATATTTCTTTTATTATTTTTTTGAGGATTTGCTAAACTAAGAGTAGAAGCATATTAATAGGTAGTATATACATATTGAAAGAAGAGGTTGCATTTGTTTGTTAAAGAGCAATGGAATTGTAAACTGTGTTCATGGGATTGAGAACGATAGAGTGAAACTGTAATCGGTGGGATTTGTTCACCTTTAGTTAATTATGATTGATTCCGCACCAATCAGGCGTTTGCGGGATAAAAAGGGGGAGGGAAAAGGGACTTGTGTATCGTATTTATATGAGTTCCTTGTGTGAAAATGAAAATCGGAGTTGTGGGACCAGGAGCTATCGGTCTGTTATATGCATTTTATTTACAAAAAAGTAATCAAGATGTTACGTTGTTTACAAGGACAGCTAAACAGGCTGAGGAATTGAATATAACGGGTGTAACTTGTATGAGGGAGGAAAAACGTGAAACCGTATTCCCGCCTGTTTTGCCAATAGAAAGTATGCTAGATCAGAAGCTAGACTATATATTTATTGCTGTTAAGCAATATCATATAACTGACATACTGCCTTTTGTGCGAGGGGAATCCTCATTAATCTTTTTGCAAAACGGAATGTCGCATCTTCATGCTATGCAGAAAATAGGGAATGAAAATATTGCAGTTGGGATTGTAGAGCATGGTGCAAAAAAAGAAGAAAGACATACCGTTTATCATACGGGGATAGGTGTAACGAAGTTTGGAATCGTGCACGGCCAGTCTATACATTTTGAAAAAATATTTAACTGCTTTCCATTTCCTCATTTTCCGATTCAAATAGAAGATGATTGGAAGGATGTCATGCACAAAAAATTAGTAGTTAATGTATGTATCAATCCATTGACAGCATTATTACAAGTCCAGAACGGAGATTTGATTACGAACCCTTTTTTTTATCGATTGATGGAGCAAGTTTTTCAGGAAGTCGTTTTTCTTGTTAAAGAAGAAAAAGAAATGGTATGGAAAATGGTACGTCACGTATGTGAAAGAACGTCTCGTAATACATCATCTATGCTGGCAGATGTAAGGGCGAATAGACAAACGGAAATTGGTGCGATTGTTGGATATGTATTAGAAGAAGCTAAGAAACAGCAACAATCCGTTCCGACACTGCAATTTTTGTTCGATGCAATAAAAGGATTAGAAGTAAAAGAATAAGTGTAATTCTTTGCTTTTACGTGCAACATTGACTACAATGTGGATTGGTGAGAGAACAGGATACGAAAGGAAGAATTATATGGAGATAAAAGAAATCTCTGTTCCGCAACAAGGTGTTGTAGCGGACTATATGAACGGTAAAAAAGAGATACAGTCTTGTTTTGACTATATGTTAACAGAAGATGCTTTTAAACAGCGTGTACATGATTTGCGTGAGAGGGAGTTTTTCCGCCAAGATTTAGTAGCGCATTTATTAGAATATAATACAAAATTACAAGCGGGAGAAGCTACGATTCAAAATGTAAAAGCGCTTGGAGATGAAAATACATATGTTGTTATAGCTGGACAACAAGCTGGGTTATTAACTGGACCACTTTATACAATTCATAAAATCATTTCAGTTTTACAGCTTGCAAGGGAAAAGGAAGAAAGTTTAGGTGTTAAAGTTGTTCCTGTTTTCTGGATTGCTGGTGAAGACCATGATATGGATGAAATTAATCATACTTTTGTAACGAAGAATAAAAAAATAAAAAAGACTATTTTTCATGACCGTAATCCGAAAGTGGCGAGTGCTTCAGAGTCCGAGCTTTCTTTGGAAGACTGTAGAAAGTGGATTGAAGAAATTTTCAAAACATACCCTGAAACGAATTTTACAAAGGATGTACTGCGATTTATTGATGATTCTTTGGGGAAATCGAATACGTATGTAGATTTCTTTGCCCATCTTATTATGAAAATGTTCGTTAATTCTGGTTTAATTCTTGTTGATTCGCATCATCCTGAATTAAGAAAATTAGAAGTGCCGTTTTTTAAGCAAATTATAGATAAGTATAAAGAAGTGCAAGAGGGGCTTCATAACCAACAGGAAATAATTAAAGAATTAGGATATAAACCGATTATTGAAACAAAGTATAATGCAGTACATATATTCATGGAAATTGATAATGAGCGAGTATTACTTGAAGACGATCAAGGGAAGTTTGTAGGGAAGGATGGAGCGTATTCCTTTTCATATGAGGAATTGATGGAAGAGATGGAAAGAAGTCCGGAACGCTTTAGTAATAATGTTGTAACGCGCCCTCTTATGCAAGAGTATCTATTTCCTACGCTCGCGTTTATTGGAGGACCAGGGGAATTAGCTTACTGGAGTGAATTGCAACAAGTTTTCCATACGATTGGTTTCCAAATGCCGCCTGTCGTTCCGCGTATTACAATCACTTATGTAGAGAGGGATATAGCGACAGATTTATACGATTTGCAATTGCAAGACAGTGATCCTTTTTTAAATAACGTAGATAAGTTGCGTGAAAACTGGTTATCTAATCAAATAGAGGAACCGATAGATGATCGATTTGTAGAGGCGAAAAAAGAAATAATTGATATCCATACGTCATTACAACAGTTTGTGAAGAAAATAGATCCTGGATTAAGTGCGTTTGCAGGGAAAAATGAATTCAAAATTAATGAACAAATTGAACTGTTGGAAAGAATGTTGAAAAGAAATGTTGAGAAAAAACATGAAGTACAGCTAAATAAATTCCGTCGCATACAATTTGCACTTCGTCCATTAGGGGCGCCGCAAGAGCGTGTGTGGAATGTATGTTACTATTTAAATCAGTTTGGTTTGGATTTCGTTGATCGTGTAATGGAAAAACCGTTTTCTTGGGACGGAAAACATCATGTTATAAAACTATAAAATCTTGCTCTTAGGAGCAGGATTTTATTTTTGTCTTGTTGAATTTACTGTGAAGTGAAATTTTTCTGAATTATCAATTTTAAAAAAGTGAATATCGTAATTATGCAGGATACTTAAATATATGACAAAATAGCACAAAATGTAAACGTATTATCATCTTTTTCGACAGTTTTTTATTTAAATTCCCGCAAAAGATGATAAAATTTAGTATATAATAAAAGAAAATAGCGATTTGTATAGTATGCTGCCTTTGTAGGTAAGTTAAATGAGTCGTTCTTTCATAGTATTTCGTTCTCTAATCGTGAAATATGCGTTTGGAGGAGGAGATGCATTCAACATAATTAATTGGAAAAAGAGTAGGTGCAACAATGTTTAAACACGTAACAGTGCTTTTGAAGGAAACAGTAGACGGCTTAGATATAAAGCCAGGTGGTACATATGTAGATTGTACACTGGGGGGAGGAGGACATAGTTCTTATTTATTATCCCAATTAACTGAAGGTGGAAGATTAATCGCGTTTGATCAAGATGAGATAGCGATTCAAAATGCGAAAGAAAGATTCTCTTCATACGGTGAGCAGTTCATAACAGTAAAGAGTAATTTCCGTTATTTATCTGAAAAACTACAGGAATTAGGTATAACAGAAGTAGATGGTATTTTATTTGATTTAGGTGTTTCATCCCCACAATTAGATACACCAGAGCGTGGCTTTAGTTATCATCATGATGCACCGTTAGATATGCGGATGGATCAAGATGCCCCATTAACAGCATATGATGTTGTAAATAGCTGGTCATATGAGCAACTTGTAAGAATTTTCTTCCAGTATGGTGAAGAGAAATTTTCAAAACAAATAGTAAGGAAAATTGAAGCGTATCGTGAGAATAAAGCTATTGAAACGACAGGAGAATTAGTAGAACTAATTAAAGAGGGTATTCCAGCTCCTGCTCGTAGAACGGGTGGACACCCTGCGAAGCGAGTGTTCCAAGCAATCCGTATTGCGGTAAATGATGAATTGAAAGTATTTGAAGAAGCGTTGGAATCTGCAATTGAGATGGTCAAGCCGGGCGGAAGAGTTAGTGTTATAACATTCCATTCTTTAGAAGACCGTATTTGTAAAACGACGTTTAAACGAAATAGCACAACGCCACAATTGCCACCAGGATTACCGATTATTCCTGATGAATTTAAGCCCAAATTAAAGCTTATTACGAGAAAACCGATTTTACCTTCTGATATAGAGTTAGAAGAAAATAATCGAGCGCGTTCTGCGAAATTGAGAATCGCTGAAAAACGATAAAAAGGGGAGAGAGGTATGAGTAACTTAGCTGTAAAGTACAAACAACAAGCGCAAGAAGAGATACAGATTCAAACGCCCCCACAGCAGATGGTTCAGCCAAAAGCTAAAGCGAAGATTACAAGAATCGAAAAACTGTTGTATGTAGCATTTATTGGCTTTTTATTGTATGCCTGTGTAGCGTTTATTGGAAATAAAGCAGGCCTTTATCAAGTTAATGTAGAAGCAGCGACGATAGAACAAAAAATTGTACAGCAGCAAAAAGAAAATCAAGAGTTACAGGCTGAAGTAGAGAAGTTAAGTCGCTATGAACGAATCGCTGAAGTTGCAAAAAAACACGGGCTAGAAATTAATGCGAATAATGTGAAGGGCCTCAAATAAGGCAATAGGTGTGAAGGGAAAATGAAGAGAAATATGACTAAATTTCATACCAATAAGGGAGCAGGGTATTTTATGATTTTATTCCTCCTGCTCTTTTTGCTATTGTTAGCCCGATTTTTTTACATACAAGCAACAGGAACTGTTCATAATCAAGATTTGGATGCACTTGCTAAGCAAAAACATAGTAAAACAGGAGTTCTGGAAGCAAATCGCGGGACGATTTATGATCAAAACGGTCATGTATTAGCGCAAGATGCAAACTCTTATAAACTTGTAGCAGAATTAAAAGGTGCGAATCATGTTGAAAATAAAGAGGATACTGCAAAGAAAATTGCGGGAGTACTCGGAAAAGACGAAGAGAAGATTTTAGCCACGTTAAATAAAAAAGATAAAAATCAAGTCGAATTTGGATCACTAGGTAAAGATTTGACGAAAGAACAGAAGGAACAAATAGAAGCATTGAAATTGCCAGGCATATCTTTTATTACTGAAAATGCAAGAGTGTATCCGAACGGTGATTTTGCATCTTACGTTATAGGTCATGCTAAACCGAATGAAGAGGGAACTTCGATAGGGCAATTTGGTTTAGAAAAAAGTTTAGATAAGTATTTAAGTGCTTCTAACGGAAAAGTAGCTTATACAGGTGATCGTAAAGGTGTGTCTCTTGACGGTGGGAAAGTGAACGTAGAAGCACCTAAAAACGGAGATAACGCATATTTAACGATAGATCAACGTATTCAAAGTTACTTAGAAGATGCGATGAAAGCTGCAAGTAAGCATTACGATCCAGAAAGTTTAATAGGGATTGTTGCGGATCCAAAAACAGGGAAAATATTAGCGATGTCTAGTAAGCCTAGTTATGATCCAAATGATCGTCAAATTAAATATTTCTTCAATGACGCAATTGCAAATGCATTTGAACCTGGATCAACAATGAAAATTTTCACGCTAGCAGCAGCTATTAATGAAGGTGTGTATAAAGGGCAAGATTATTATCAGTCTGGTACATATCAAGTCGGAAACCGAAAAATAAAAGATCATAACGGCGGCGCTGGATGGGGATCTATCACATTTGATGAAGGGGTAGAGCGCTCTTCAAACGTAGCGTTTGCAATTTTAGGGGATCAAAAACTTGGCCCCGAACGTTTCCGAAAATATATTCATAGTTTTGGATTAGATGAAAAAACGAACATTGATTTACCTGGTGAAGGTTCAAATACAATTGGATTCGATCAGCAAATACAGCAAGTAACAACAGCTTTTGGACAAGGTTCTACTGTAACGCCAATACAGCTTGTACAAGCTGCAACTGCTATTGCAAATGATGGGAAAATGATGAAACCTTATACAATTGATAAAATTGTAGATCCAATAACAGGCGAAGTAAAATTAGAACATAAGCCAGAAGAAGTGGGAAAACCTGTTACGAAAGAAACAGCAGCGCAAGTAAGACAGTTATTAGAACGCGTCGTTACATCGCCGAAAGGAACAGGAACTGCTTATAAAATCGATGGATATTCAGTTGGTGGTAAAACAGGGACAGCGCAAATTCCGGATGGAAAAGGTGGCTATATGACGGGAAGAGAGAATTATATATTCTCATTCTTAGGGATGGCACCTATGGACGATCCGCAACTTGTTGTGTATGTAGCTGTAAAACAGCCGGAATTGAAAGATGATGAGAATGGCGCACAGCCTTTAGCTGATATTTTTAAATATGTAACTAAAAATAGTTTAGAGTATTTAAAGATTAAGCCAAATGAAATAAAAGACCCGAAAAAATATGTGAAAGAACAACAAACTGTCGTTCCGGATGTAACAGGGAAAACGATGGAAGAAGCGAAAAAAGCAATTGATAAAGCAAAACTTCGTCCAATCGTATTAGGTGAAGGGAAAGTGCAGCAGCAAGTGCCAAAAGCAACTGAGCAAACATTAAAAGGTGACCGAGTCTTCTTAGTAGGAGATAAACCTACAATGCCAAATATACAAGGCTGGGCACTGCGTGATGTTATGAATTTAGCGAAAACATTAAAGCTTAACCTAAAACCTACTGGTACCGGATATGTAACTGAACAAAGTGTGGCAGAAGGAACATTGTTACAACCTGGTACAGAGTTAGGTGTAACGCTTGTACCGCCACTTGAACCACAACAAGAAGCAGAAGAACAGTAATGGTAAAAGAGAAGAAGTTCTAATTAAATAAGTACAAGCATATATTGGAACAAGCTAGGCGTAAGGGAGGCTTGTTCCAATATGCGTGTATCAAATGTAACGGTTAGAAAACGACTTATTTTTATACTCATATCAGGTATACTTATTTTCACTATCATCGATATTCGTCTTGGATATGTGCAATTTTTTCTTGGCAATATGTTAACGGATCGTGCGAAGGATTCATGGAGTCGAAATATTACTTTTGAACCTGAACGTGGGAAGATTTTAGACCGGAATGGTGTGGAACTTGCTACGAATAAAAGTGCCCCAACTGTCTTTGTTGTACCGAGGCAAATTGAAAAACCAGCAGAGACTGCAGAGAAGTTAGCTGCAGTATTAGGTGTGGAAAAAGATGAGATTTATAAGAGAATTACAAAAAAAGAATCAATTGTAAGGTTAGATAAAGGCGGAAGGAAAATATCACATGATAAAGCGAAAGAGGTACGAGGATTAAGTTTGAAAGGTGTTTATATCGCAGAGGACTCTATCCGGTACTATCCATTTGGCAACTTTTTATCACACGTATTAGGGTTTGCAGGTAGTGATAACCAAGGTCTTATGGGACTGGAAAAATATTATGATAAAGAGCTAAATGGTGATGAAGGTCATGTGCGTTTTTTTGCAGATGCAAAAGGACAAAGGATGCCTAATGTTGGCGATGATTTCAAAAAACCAGAAGCTGGTTTGAATTTAGGTTTAACAATTGATGCACGTATTAATAGAATTATGGAAAGAGAAATGAATATTGCAGAGTCGACATATAATCCAGATGGTATGATTGCGATTGCAATGAATCCGAAAAATGGTGAAATTTTAGGTATGTCGAGTCGGCCGAGTTTTGATCCAGCAGATTTTCAAAGTGTTTCTCCAGAAGTGTATAATAGAAACTTACCAGTATGGAGTACGTATGAGCCTGGTTCAACATTTAAGATCATTACGTTAGCAGCAGCCTTGAATGAAAATTTAGTAGACTTAGAGAAAGATACGTTTTATGATGATGGAGCAGCTGAAGTGGGGGGAGCTAGATTGAAATGCTGGAAAGCGGGAGGCCATGGTAGCCAAACGTTTTTAGAAGTAGTTCAAAACTCATGTAACCCAGGATTTATTGAACTTGGTGATCGTCTTGGTAAAGACCGATTGTTTAAATACATTCGTAATTTTGGCTTTGGACAGAAAACCGGAATTGATTTGCAAGGTGAAGGTAGTGGGATTTTATTTAATTTAGATAAAGTCGGTCCAGTCGAGCAAGCAACTACTTCATTTGGTCAAGGAGTTTCTGTAACACCAATTCAACAAGTGGCAGCAGTAGCAGCGGCTGTAAATGGTGGGACATTGTATCAACCGTATATAGCTAAGGAATTTATTGATCCGAAAAATAATCAAGTTGTAAGTAAAAAGACACCTGTGGAAAAAAGAAAAGTTATTTCCAAGGAAACTTCAGAAAAAGTTCGGTATGCATTAGAGAATGTTGTAGCAAAGGGATCTGGTAAAGGTGCTTTCATTGATGGGTATCGTGTAGGTGGAAAAACAGGTACGGCTCAAAAGGTGAAAGATGGTAAATATTTAGAGAATAATTATATAGTATCTTTTATCGGTTTTGCTCCAGCGGATGATCCGGAAATTGTTGTCTATGTTGCTGTTGATAATCCGAAAGGTGTAACGCAATTTGGTGGAGTAGTAGCAGCTCCAATTGTTGGGAATATTCTTCGGGATGCACTTCCTGTTATGGGAGTGAAACCGAGAAAAGAACAAGTTGAGAGAGAATATAAATGGGGCGATACACCAACTGTGGAAGTTCCGAATTTAATTGGTATGAAAAAGAAAGACTTACAGACACAACTCGTCGACTTGAAGCTTGATATAAGTGGAGACGGAGAGAAAGTAATTAAACAATCCCCAGAAGCAGGAGCTAAAGTGAAAGAAGGCTCAAAAATTAGAATTTACTTCGGGAATTAAAGGTAACCTAGTACGTTTTATGGTACAATTGGTGGAAGTGAGTTCTTTATAGAAGAGTTACTTAATTTGAGGCTGTAAGAGCCCCAATTATAAATAAGTCTATTTATTAGACACAGTAGCACTTACCTCCTATTTTACATATTTAGGAGGTAACGTGTTGCTTATTAAAAAAGAGATAAATACACAATGTAGAGAGGGTTTAGTGAAATGAAGTTGCATACACTTTTATCATGTTTGCATGATTTTCCAGTTGTTCCAAAAGAAAATCCAGAAATCACATCTATAGAAGCTGATTCACGTAAAGTGAAAGAGGGAAGCTTATTTGTATGTATGAAAGGATATACGGTTGATAGCCATGATTTTGCTAAGCAAGCAGCGGCACAAGGAGCGGCTGCTATTGTTGCGGAAAGACCAATTGATGTTGACGTTCCAGTTGTACTTGTGAAAAACACTTTTCGTTCGTTAGCGGTTTTAGCTGATTATTTTTATGGTCAACCAACACACAAGTTACATTTAATCGGAATTACAGGTACAAATGGAAAGACAACAACATCGCATATTATGGATGAGATTATGCGCGCACATGGTCATAAAACGGGGCTAATTGGAACGATTAATATGAAAATCGGTGATGAAACATTTGAGGTGAAAAATACAACACCAGATGCACTAACACTTCAACAGACATTTTTAAAAATGGTTGAGCACGGTGTAGATAGTACAGTAATGGAAGTTTCGTCACATGCTTTAGATCTTGGTCGTGTACACGGATGTGATTACGATGTAGCAGTGTTTACAAATTTAACACAAGATCATTTAGACTATCATAAAACGATGGAAGAATATAAACATGCAAAAGGGTTGCTATTTGCACAACTTGGCAATAGTTATAACCATGATCGTGAAAAGTACGCGGTACTGAATAACGATGATGCTGTAACTGCGGAATATATGAGAAGTACTGCGGCAACTGTTGTAACGTATGGAATTGATACAACAAGTGATATTATGGCCAAAAATATCGTTATGACGAGTGCTGGAACTACATTTACGCTTGTAACACCGTATGAAAGTGTAAATGTTACGATGAAATTGATTGGGAAATTTAATGTATATAACGTACTAGCGGCAACAGCAGCAGGACTTGTTTCTGGTGTAAGTTTAGAAACGGTTATTGATGTAATAAAGCAACTAGCTGGAGTTCCAGGACGTTTTGAAGTAGTTGATGGTGGACAAAATTATACAGTTATTGTTGATTATGCACATACACCAGATAGCTTAGAGAATGTATTAAAAACAGCAAAACAGTTTGCAAAAGGCGATGTATATTGTATCGTCGGTTGTGGTGGAGATAGAGATCGAACAAAGAGACCAATCATGGCAAGTGTTGCAACAAAATATGCAACTCATGCAATTTACACTTCAGATAATCCAAGAAGTGAAGAGCCAGGAGCTATTTTAGATGATATGGTGCAGGGTGCAAATGGGAATAATTATGAAGTAATTATTGATAGAAAAGAAGCGATATACCATGCAATTGCTAACGCGAAAGCTGAAGATATCATCATTATTGCTGGTAAGGGTCATGAAACGTATCAAATTATTGGTAAAGACGTTCATCATTTTGACGATCGTGAAGTCGCTAAAGAAGCAATTACAGAGCGTTTAAACAACGAAGAGTAAACAACGTGAGAGGAGGACTACATGTGCTTGAGCAAGGTTTATTAGTAACGGCTGGGGTAGCATTCTTAATTTCTGTTGCCCTTTCGCCATTATTTATTCCATTTTTAAGGAAATTAAAGTTCGGACAGAGTATTCGTGATGAGGGACCAAAGTCACATCAAAAAAAATCAGGGACACCTACAATGGGTGGTATTGTCATATATGTATCTATGATGGTAACTTCACTTATTATGGCGATTAAGTTTAATCATTTAGGTGCAGAGGTTTCGTTATTATTATTAGTGACATTTGGCTACGGATTAATTGGATTTTTAGATGACTACATAAAGGTAGTTAAGAAGAGAAATCTTGGTTTAACATCAAAACAAAAATTAGTAGGTCAGCTTGTTATTGCTATTGCGTTCTTTTTAATTGGAAAAGGGCAAGCGTTCCACACATACATCATGATTCCGGGAACAGATGTTAAGTTTGAACTAGGTTGGGCGTATTTTGTACTTGTATTATTTATGCTTATTGGTGGATCAAATGCAGTTAACTTAACTGACGGTTTAGATGGTTTATTATCAGGAACAGCTGCTATTGCATTTGGAGCTTTTAGTATTATTGCAGTAGCGCAAGAGCAATTTGGAGTAGCGATATTCTGTATGGCAGTTGTAGGAGCTGTACTTGGATTTTTAGTATTCAATGCAAATCCAGCGAAAGTGTTTATGGGAGATACAGGTTCCTTAGCTTTAGGTGGAGCCATTGCAGCTGTAGCGATTTTATTAAAACAAGAATTACTACTTGTAATCATTGGTGGAGTATTCGTAATGGAAACTTTATCTGTTATTATTCAGGTCATTTCTTTTAAAACAACAGGAAAACGTGTCTTTAAAATGAGTCCATTACACCATCATTATGAATTATGTGGTTGGTCAGAGTGGCGTGTTGTTGTGACATTTTGGTCTGTAGGATTTTTATTAGCTGTGTTAGGAATTTATATCGGGGTGTGGATGTAATTGAAAACTGTAACTGAATTTCAAAATAAAAATATTCTTGTATTAGGCATTGCAAAAAGTGGTTATGCAGCAGCTACGTTGTTACAAAAATTAGGGGCAAATGTTATCGTAAATGACGGAAAGCCTTTAGCAGATAATGTACTTGCTGCAGAATTACAAGCAAAAGGAATGGACGTTGTATGCGGTGGTCATCCTTTAGAATTGTTAGAGAGAAATATTTCTCTTGTAGTAAAAAATCCAGGAATCCCGTATTCTAATCCAATATTAGTTGCCGCGAAAGAAAAGCAAATTCCAATTGTTACGGAAGTTGAATTAGCATATCGTATTTCAGAAGCGCCATTTATTGGGATTACGGGGTCTAACGGTAAAACGACGACGACAATGCTTGCATTTGAAATGCTAAAAGAAGGACAAAAGCATCCTATAATTGCAGGGAACATAGGAACTGTAGCGTGTGAAGTAGCACAGGGTGCAAAAGAAAATGAAGTTGTAGTTACAGAGCTTTCATCGTTCCAACTGATGGGAGTAGAATTGTTCCAACCTAAAATTGCTGCGTTTTTAAATTTATTTGAGGCCCACTTAGATTATCACGGGACGAAGAAGGAATATGGTTTAGCAAAAGCAAATATTTTTAAAAACCAAACAGAAAATGATTATAGTGTAATAAATGCAGATGATGCAGATGTGATGGCTTTAGCTGCTTATAGTAAAGGGCAAAAAGTACTATTCTCGACAAAGAAAGAAATTGAAGATGGTGCGTGTATAAAAGAGAATGCTCTTTGTTTTAAAGGTGAAAAAGTTGTTGAAGTAGGCGATATCGTTTTACCTGGTCAACATAATTTAGAAAATATTTTAGCAGCGATGAGTATCGCAAAATTATTGGGTGTTTCTAATGAAGCAATTACTGTGGTATTAAAACGTTTTACAGGTGTAAAACATCGTTTAGAATATGTAACAACTATTAACAATCGTAAGGTTTATAATGACTCAAAAGCAACGAATATGTTAGCGACTGAGAAAGCTTTATCTGCGTTTACACAACCGATTGTGTTATTAGCAGGTGGGCTTGATCGTGGAAATGAATTCGATGATTTAATTCCATATTTCAAAAATGTAAAAGCAATTGTAACATTTGGACAAACAGCTCCAAAACTAGTAAGAGCTGCAGAAAAAGCGGGATTAGATACAATTGAAAGTGTCGATACTTTAGATGAAGCGGTAGTGAAAGCTTATGCTCATTCTACAGATGGCGATGTAATTCTTCTTTCTCCAGCATGTGCAAGCTGGGATCAATTTAAAACATTTGAAGAAAGAGGAGACATTTTTATACAAGCTGTGCATAAACTTATATAAAGTAAATCAAAACATCAGTAGGCTAACACCTACTGATGTTTTGTTACATAGGGCAAAAGTTTCTGCCTAAAGAGGTGGTGTTTATGGGTAATGAAGAAAACGCCTGATTTTATTCTCATCATCGTTACACTTGCGTTGTTAACAATCGGAATGGTTATGGTGTATAGTGCGAGTGCGGTTTGGGCCTCTTATAAAATGGGGGACTCATTCTTTTTTGCAAAAAGGCAATTGCTATTTGCAAGTATTGGTGTAGTGGCTATGTTTTTAATTATGAAAATTGATTATTGGGTGTGGCGTACGTATTCAAAAGTAATTTTGCTAGTTTGCTTCATTCTTCTTATTCTTGTTCTTATTCCTGGGGTAGGACTTGTTCGAGGAGGAGCGCGAAGTTGGATTGGAATCGGGGCATTTTCCATTCAACCGTCAGAATTTATGAAATTTGCGATGATTATTTTCTTAGCAAAATTTTTAGCGGAACGACAAAAATTAATTACCTCTTTTAAACGTGGTTTACTACCAGCTCTTAGTTTTGTATTTCTTGCTTTTGGGATGATTATGTTACAGCCAGATCTTGGCACAGGAACTGTAATGGTTGGGACATGTATTATTATGATATTTATCTCGGGAGCAAGGGTATTTCACTTTGCAATGTTTGGTTTGCTTGGTGTAGCAGGATTTGTAGGGCTAATTGCATCAGCACCGTATCGAATGAAACGTATTACATCATATTTAGATCCGTGGTCAGATCCGCTTGGAAGTGGATTTCAAATTATTCAATCGTTACTCGCAATTGGACCTGGTGGATTATTCGGGCTTGGACTTGGACAAAGTAGACAAAAGTTTCTTTATTTACCTGAACCGCAAACAGACTTTATATTTGCGATCTTATCCGAGGAATTAGGTTTTATTGGTGGTTCATTTGTGTTATTATTATTTAGTCTATTATTATGGCGTGGGATTCGTATAGCTTTAGGAGCGCCAGATTTATATGGTACGTTTTTAGCAGTAGGTATTGTGGCGATGATTGCGATTCAAGTAATGATTAATGTTGGTGTTGTAACAGGATTGATGCCTGTAACAGGTATTACTTTGCCGTTTTTAAGTTATGGTGGATCAAGTTTGACATTAATGTTAATGGCAGTAGGTGTATTATTAAATATAAGTCGCCATTCTCGCTACTAAACCCTGTTTTATAAGACAGGGTTTTTCGTATGTGCGCGAAGAAACATGATGTATATAGAAATAAATACGACTGAAATAAGAAAAGAGAAGCGGAGGAGTTAGTAGTGCGTGTATTAGTAAGTGGTGGGGGCACTGGAGGTCATATTTATCCGGCTCTTGCTCTAATAAGAGAAATAAAAAAATTAAATCCGGAAGCAAGGTTTTTATATATTGGTACGGAGAGTGGATTAGAGAGCACAATCGTTCCAAAAGCAGGCATACCGTTTCAATCTATTGTTATAAGTGGATTTAAGCGTAAAATATCGTTAGATAACGTGAAAACGGTGATGCGTTTCCTAAAGGGTGTACAAGATAGTAAACGATATATTCGTCGTTTTAATCCTGATATTGTGATTGGAACGGGTGGATATGTATGTGGACCAGTTGTATATGCTGCAGCAAAATTAGGTATTCCAACCATTGTACATGAACAAAATAGTGTACCTGGTGTAACGAATAAATTTTTAAGCCGCTATGTTGATAAAGTTGCGGTTTGTTTTGAAGCGGCTGCAGAACATTTTCCACAGTCAAAAGTGGTGATGACAGGGAATCCAAGAGCATCAGAAGTAATGGATCAGAATGGAATGAAAGGAAAACGTTCAGTAGGTTTATCTCTTCCTAAAAAATCGGTACTTATTTTTGGTGGAAGTCGTGGGGCTAGACCGATTAACGATGCTTTCGTAGAGGCAATTGAACAGTTTGGAAATAAAAGTTACGAAATATTGTATGTAACAGGTGAAGTTCATTATGACAAAGTGATGGAAGCAGTGAAGCAAAAAGGGAATCCGAATAATGTTATTATTAAACCTTTCATTCATAATATGCCAGAGGTACTTACAGGTGTAGATCTTGTTGTTTCAAGAGCGGGGGCAACAACACTTGCAGAATTAACCGCGTTAGGTAAGCCAAGTGTGTTAATACCGAGTCCTTACGTAACAAATAACCATCAGGAAAAGAATGCACGTTCCGTTGTCGATAAAGGAGCAGCAAAAATGTTGCTTGAAAAAGATTTAACCGCAGAAACGCTTATTCGTGATATTGATGAGATTTTATTAGATGCACAAACATTACAAAATATGAAGCTGGCTGCGGGGCAATTAGGTATTCCCGATGCAGCAAATAAGCTGTATGAAGTAATGAATAAGCTTGTAAAAAAATAACGTTAGGTGAACGCCCTGCATACTACTGTAATAAGGATACTTAGTATGGGGGAGATTGTTTATGGAGCAATTAGTAAATGAGCTTATAGAAGCAAATGTTGGTCGCGTGTTAGTGAATGAAGCGTTAGCGCGTTATACCACTATGAAAATAGGTGGACCAGCTGATATTTTAATTGTGCCAAAGCATGTTGCCAGTATTGAAAAAACGTTGCAGTTAGTAAAAAAATATAAAACAAAGTGGACTGTAATTGGTCGAGGTTCGAACCTTCTTGTATCTGATCTAGGTATAGAAGGTGTCGTTATTCGTTTAGGAGAAGGATTAGACCACTTAGAAGTCGAAAAACATAGAGTAAGAGTTGGTGGTGGGTATCCCCTTATTAAATTATCAACTTTACTTAGTCGTCAAGGGTTATCCGGCCTGGAATTTGCCAGTGGTATTCCAGGAAGTGTTGGTGGTGCAGTGTATATGAATGCAGGAGCACATAAATCGGATATATCAAACATATTATCAAAAGCTCTTATTTTGTTTGAAAACGGAACAATTGATTGGTTAACACATGAAGAAATGGAGTTTTCCTATCGTACTTCTGTATTGCAAACGAAACGTCCTGGTATTGTTTTGGAAGCTGAGTTTCAATTGCAGGTAGGGGAGCGTGAGGGAATCGTAAGCGTCATGCAAAAGAATAAAGACTACCGTCGTGAAACACAGCCGTGGAATCATCCTTGTGCAGGAAGCATATTTCGGAATCCAATCCCATACTTTGCAGGAGACTTAATAGAAAAGGCGGGGCTTCGTGGTTATCAAATAGGCGGAGCTCAAATTTCTGAAATGCATGGGAATTTTATTATTAATACTGGGGGAGCCAGTGCGCAAGATGTCTTATCTTTAATTGCATTAATAAAACAAACAATTGAGGATAAATTTGGCGTAGAAATGCATACAGAAGTAGAAATCATTGGAAGATAACGGTTATTCGTTCCGCTCATTATCATTTATGTTATAATAAGAAGATAAGAACGGCATGAGGAACATGCCGTTTTTTATGTTACGTAGGGGGATCGTACATGAAAAATAGTAAAGTGATTAAACTACAGGATCGTGTACCAAAGTTAAAAAATCAACAGAAGAAAAACAAGAAAAATGTTAATCATCGGTTGATTTTATACATATCAATTTTATTTTTATTAGTGCTCTTTTTAATTTATTTTCGGTCTCCGCTAAGCAATATCAAAAAGATAAGTGTGTTTGGAAATCATTATATGACAGATGAACAAGTGATGAAGGAATCAGGTGTGACGTATGATACAAGTTATTTCCGAGTGACGGCACATAAAGCAGAAGAAAACCTAACGAAACGAAAAGAAATTAAAGCAGTAAATGTAAAAAAACGTTTTCCAAATAAAATTGATGTTCATATTGAAGAATATTTAACGATTGGTTATATAAACAAAGATGGGAAATTACAACCGTTACTAGAGAACGGGAAAACACTTGATGTACTTCCGAACGGAAAACTTCCTGTTGCAGCACCAATTTTTGAACCTTTTAAAGAGGAAAAAATGAAGGAGTTAATTGCTGAGCTTGAAAAATTAACACCAACTATTTTAAGGTCTATTTCTGAAATTCGTTATTCACCGACGAATGCGAATGAAGATCATCTTACTTTATATATGAACGAAGGGTACGAAGTGAGCACTACGATTCAAAATTTCGCAAAGCGTATGGAAGCTTATCCGCTTATCTTAAAAACAATTGAGCCGGGTAAAAAGGTATTAATTGATTTAGAAGTAGGGGCATATACGAAAGAATTAGGAGCGGAAGAAAAAAAAGAATAGAACGATAGTTTTTACTACGTTCCTGTAGAAAAAACGAAACGAATGTTCTATTGAATGCATCTGAATTTACAAGAATGGTTCATTTGATGAAAAAGATGTAAAAATTCTTAGATTCATACTAGGATTGGTACAAGTTTCACTTTTCTATGAGTACATCTTAGTGTAGACTTATACTTGGCGGTAATCTTTACACTTGAAATAGAATTATTTCAAGATAAGCAGTTATTCAAAGTTTACTGCGATATTCTTAAATGAATGTTAAATAAAAATAAGAAAAATATAGGGTTAAAAAAGGGAAACGTATAAAGACGTTGAATATTTTTCTTATAAATAGTAAAGTTGCGATTGTTGTTCCATATATTGAGTTGTATGGTATAAATAAAGAAGGAGGTGCCAAAGAATGAACAGCAATGAAATATATGTTAGTCTTGACATCGGTACATCCAATGTTAAAGTCATCATTGGTGAAATGGTTAATGACAGCTTAAACATTATTGGTGTTGGAAATGTAAAATCAAATGGTTTAAAGAAGGGATCGATAGTTGATATAGACGAGACTGTTCGATCAATTAAAAAAGCAATTGAACAAGCTGAGCGCATGGTGGGAATCCACATTGAGCAAGTTGTAGTAGGTGTCAATGCAAACCAGGTACAGCTACTTCCTTGTCACGGAGTAGTCGCTGTTTCAAATGAAGATCGTGAAATCGGGAATGAAGATGTCTTACGCGTTCTAGATGCAGCACAAGTTGTGTCAATTGCTCCAGAGCGTGAGTTTATTGATGTGGTACCTCGACAGTTCATCGTAGACGGTCTTGACGAGATTAACGATCCACGCGGGATGATCGGTGTAAGATTAGAAATGGAAGGTACACTTATAACAGGCTCGAGAACTTTACTACATAACCTACTTCGTTGTGTAGAAAAAGCAGGTCTTGAAATAGTTGATATTTGTCTTCAGCCTTTAGCGGCTGCAACAGTTGCTATATCTTCAGATGAAAAAAATAGAGGAGTGGCCCTTGTTGATATGGGGGGAGGATCTACAACTTTATCTATTTTTAAAGATGGAGAGTTACAAGCGACGAGCGTATTACCGTTAGGTGGAGACCATATAACGAAGGATATTGCGATTGGGTTGAAAACTTCAACAGACAATGCAGATCAAATAAAGTTGAAATATGGACATGCTTTTTATGATACAGCATCTGAAGAAGAGATGTTTACGGTTCCTATTATGGGAAGCGATCAAACAGAACAATATTCTCAGTTGGAATTATCGGATATAATAGAGGCTCGTGTAGAAGAAATTTTAATGTTTGTTCAAGATGAAGTGCGTAAGTTAGGAGTAAAGCAAGTAGCTTCTGGCTATGTACTAACTGGTGGAATTGCTTCTATGCCGGGTGTTCTTGATCTTGCATATGATATTTTACATGAAAATGTTCGTATAGCGACTCCTGATTATATTGGTGTGCGTGAGCCACAATATACAAGTGGAGTAGGATTAATTAAACATTCTTATCAAAAAGCTAAATTACGTGGAAAAAATGTGCAGGAAAAGCAAGAACATTTTGAACCAGTACCAGCACCAGCACCAACGCCGGTACAACAGCAACCTGCGAAACAAAAAACTCGTAATCAAAACAATAATAATCAAAATGATGAACGTATGATGTCAAAAGTAAAACGTGTATTCCGTTATTTATGGGATTAAAATTGGACACGAAAAATGAGGTTCTAGGGGGATTTCGACATGTTAGAGTTTGATACTACTCAAGATCAATTAGCGAATATAAAAGTTATCGGTGTCGGCGGTGGCGGAAACAATGCTGTAAACCGTATGATCGAACACGGTGTACAAGGTGTAGACTTTATCGCTGTGAATACTGATGCACAAGCATTAAATCTATCAAAAGCTGAAACAAAAATGCAAATTGGTGGAAAATTAACACGTGGACTTGGTGCAGGTGCAAACCCTGAAGTAGGGAAAAAAGCTGCAGAAGAAAGTAAAGAACAGATCCAAGAAGCACTTCGTGGTGCGGATATGGTCTTCGTAACTGCTGGTATGGGCGGCGGAACTGGAACTGGTGCAGCTCCAGTTGTTGCTCAAGTTGCAAAAGAATTAGGTGCATTAACAGTTGGTGTTGTGACACGTCCATTTACATTTGAAGGACGTAAACGTGCAACGCAAGCAGCATCTGGTATTGCGGCATTTAAAGAAAATGTAGATACACTTATTGTAATTCCAAACGATCGCTTATTAGAGATTGTTGATAAAAATACGCCGATGTTAGAAGCATTCCGTGAAGCAGATAACGTATTACGTCAAGGTGTTCAAGGTATTTCTGATTTAATTGCAACACCAGGTTTAATTAACTTAGACTTCGCAGACGTAAAGACAATTATGTCTAATAGAGGTTCTGCTTTAATGGGTATTGGTTCTGGTAATGGAGAAAATCGTGCTGCTGAAGCTGCGAAAAAAGCGATTTCTAGTCCATTATTAGAAACATCTATTGATGGAGCTCAAGGTGTTATCATGAACATTACGGGTGGAGCTAACTTAAGCTTATATGAAGTACAAGAAGCGGCAGACATTGTAGCTTCAGCTTCAGATCCAGAAGTAAATATGATCTTCGGTTCTGTTATTAATGAAGGATTAAAAGATGATATCGTTGTAACTGTAATTGCAACTGGTTTTGATGATAGTGCTTCGACGCAGCCACCAAAACCAATTATCCGTCCGACTGCGAATCACACGCAACAACAGCAACAGCAAGTAGCTCAACCTTCAAAACAACGTGAAGTTAAGCGTGAAATGAAACGTGAAGAGCCGGTTGTGCATGAGCGTCATACAGATTCAGATGACATCGATATTCCAGCATTCTTACGTAACCGTCGTAGACGATAAAAGAAAAGGGGCTTTTATGCTCCTTTTTTGTTTTATACAGGGAAAAGATCTGCTAAGCAGGTCTTTTTTTATTTTATATATTTCGATTTATCCCGCTATTTGCTGGGCGCCTGATTGGTGCGGGGTGATTAAAGTTTCACTTAATATATAAGTAAAAAGATATAGTATTCTATGAAACATATACTTTTATTTTTTACCGACAGATTTTGTCTAGAAAGCACAAAATAACAAAAAAACACCTCCGCAAATTGACACACTTTCCTATTGGATATGCATTATACTAGTCTCAACTTAAAAAAAGAGGTGAATTGTTTGGTTGTTTACGCCGACGTTGTTTGGTTGTTAAACGCCTGCATTGATTTTCTTTTACTTTTATTAACAGCAACCGTGTTAAAAAAGAAGATCAAAAGATGGAGGCTTGTGTTAGGGGCATTTATAGGTTCAACCATTGTTATTTTTGCCTTTACTCCTTTTGCTTCTATGATGACACATCCAATTATGAAACTACTGTACTCGTTACTTATTGTGTATACAGCATTTGGGTTTACAACGTTTAGAAACTATGCACAAACTGTTTTTACTTTTTACTTTGTAACCTTTATGGTTGGCGGAGGGTTAATTGGGACTCATTTCTTTTTGCAAACGAATGAAATGGTAAATGGATTGGTTCAATCTCAATCAATTTCTTACGGTGATCCAATTAGCTGGTTGTTTGTTGTTTTTGGTTTTCCAGTAATTTATTATTTTTCTAAAAAGCGTATTGAAAGCGTAGAGGTTACAAAAATACACTATGACCAAATTGTGAAATTGAAAATTCAATTAGCTGAAGAGGAACTAGAACTCGCAGGTTTAATTGATAGTGGGAACCAACTTTACGACCCGTTAACAAAAACACCCGTTATGATTATGCATATTTCATCATTAGAGCATTGCTTGCCAGCTTGGTTAACAGAACAAATTTATTCCAAAACAGAGATTCCTCAAATACCAGAAAATGATTCTGGCTGGGCGACAAAATTACGCTTAATTCCTTTCAGAGCAGTAGGAGTAGAGAATCAATTTTTATGGGCAATTAAGCCAGACAGTGTGCAAATTTATCATGAAGGTAGTTCTATTGTAGTCAGCAAAGTATTGATTGGAATAAATACACAACAGTTGTCAACCAATGGAGAGTATCAATGTATTGTGCATCCGAAAATGTTAATTTCTCAAAAAATGGTAATTGCTTAATAATGGGAGGCGGGATAATATGATGAAATTAAAATTTTATTTAGTATACCTTTGGTATAAAGTATTGTTGAAATTAGGAATTAAGACCGATGAAATTTATTATATTGGTGGAAGTGAAGCGTTGCCACCACCGTTAACGAAAGAAGAAGAGGAAGTTCTTTTGAATAAATTGCCAAAAGGAGATCAGGCAGCAAGATCGTTACTGATTGAACGCAACTTACGGTTAGTTGTATATATAGCAAGAAAGTTTGAAAATACAGGGATAAATATTGAAGACTTGATTAGTATAGGAACAATTGGCCTTATTAAAGCAGTGAATACATTTAATCCGGAAAAGAAAATAAAATTAGCGACATATGCCTCACGTTGTATAGAAAATGAAATTTTAATGCATTTGCGTCGGAATAATAAAAATCGTTCAGAAGTTTCTTTTGACGAACCGCTTAACATCGATTGGGATGGGAATGAACTTTTGTTATCAGATGTATTAGGTACAGATGATGATATTATTACAAAAGATTTAGAAGCTACTGTAGATCGTCATCTTCTAATGAAAGCATTGCATCAATTAAATGATCGTGAAAAACAAATTATGGAACTTCGGTTTGGGCTTGCTGGAGAAGAGGAAAAGACGCAAAAAGATGTGGCGGATATGCTTGGGATTTCACAGTCATACATTTCGCGTTTAGAAAAAAGAATCATAAAAAGATTACGAAAAGAATTTAATAAAATGGTGTAAAGAATAAGACCAGCCGTTATCTAGGCTGGTCTTATTCTCTTTCGTTGTAGGAGAAGAGACAACGAAAATGAAAAATGAAGAGAAAACCGCATGCATAAAATCCCCTTCAAAGGAAATACTTTACACTGTACAGCAACTCCCGATAGGAGGGAACACTTTGACGAGAAACAAAGTAGAAATTTGCGGTGTTGATACAGCTAAACTTCCCGTACTAAAAAATGATGAAATGCGTAAATTATTTCGTGAAATGCAAAGTGGAGAGATAAGCGCAAGAGAGAAATTAGTGAATGGAAACTTACGTCTTGTACTGAGCGTCATCCAAAGATTTAATAACAGAGGAGAATATGTTGACGATTTATTTCAAGTTGGTTGCATCGGACTTATGAAATCCATTGATAACTTTGATTTAGGCCAAAATGTAAAATTTTCAACGTATGCTGTGCCGATGATTATTGGGGAAATACGCAGATATTTGCGTGATAATAATCCGATTCGCGTATCTCGATCATTAAGAGATATTGCGTATAAAGCGTTACAAGTAAGAGAGAAATTGATTGCAGAAAATTCAAAAGAACCAACAGCAATGGATATTGCAAAAGTGCTTGAAGTGACTCATGAAGAAATTGTTTTTGCATTAGATGCGATTCAAGATCCAGTTTCATTATTTGAACCGATTTATAACGATGGGGGAGATCCTATCTTTGTTATGGATCAGTTAAGTGATGAAAAACAAAAGGACGAGCAGTGGGTTGAAGAGCTAGCACTGAAAGAAGGGATGAAGCGTTTAAATGATCGTGAGAAAATGATTATTCGAAAACGTTTCTTTCAAGGAAAGACACAAATGGAAGTTGCAGAAGAAATTGGGATTTCTCAAGCACAAGTGTCACGTTTAGAGAAATCAGCTATTAAACAAATGAATAAGACGATTCAAGGATAAGGTTTCACCATTTATGGTGAAACCTTTTTATATGTAATATAGTTTGTCTTCGCTCATAGTAGGGAAGTTGTGCTCATATAATGAAAATAATATGGGATTAGTAGAGGGTGCTTCCTGTTAATTTGAGAAACAGTGTTTTTTCAATTCGTCATATATAAGGGAGAGGATGAAAATGATAAAAATTTCGGAGTTGCAGATGAAAGAGATAATAAATGTTTCAGATGGAAAAAGGCTTGGGAATATTGGAGATATTGAAATTGATATGAACACAGGGAAGATCGGGTCTATTATTATTTCCAAACAGGCACGTATGTTAGGGATCTTTGGGAAGGATGTAGAAATTGTAATTCCTTGGGAGGAAATTATGAAAATTGGGGAAGATGTCATACTTGTTAGAGTAAATCCTGTTAATTCTGTAACAGAATCAATACAAACACCGACAATTTCATAAAGAATATTACAAATTCCTCTTTTTTTTCTGTTGGCATTATGAAAAAATAAAAGTATGGTAAAATAGACAGGAAGTACCATGCTTTTTTATGTTATTTTAATTAAAAGGAGTCACTTTATGAGACAACCATTTAAATATGTGGACGGTATACTGTATTTACAAGCGTGGAAAGAACTTGGAAACATTACTGCTGGATTTACGACAAAAGATGGTGGGGTAAGTACGGGCTCCTTTCATGCGATGAATTTAGGATTACATGTGAATGATATCGTGGAGAACGTTCATGAAAACAGACGCATTTTAGCAAATAAGTTACAAAAACCATTAGAAAACTGGATTTGCTCTGAACAAGTTCATGATCATCATGTTGAAAAAGTAGGACAACAGGAAAAAGGAAGTGGCGTCTATTCATATGAAGACGGCATTTCAAAAACAGATGGCATTTATACGACTAATAATGATGTTCTTCTAACATCATGTTACGCGGATTGTGTTCCACTCTATTTTTATGCACCATCACATGGTATGATAGGACTTGCGCATGCTGGATGGAAAGGGACTGTAAAAGAGATTGCAAAGGAAATGATTCAAAAATGGAATGCAGAAGGGATTTCAAGTGATGAAATTCATGTTGCAATTGGACCAGCAATTGGATCTTGTTGTTACGTTGTTGATGATCGAGTGTTAACAGCAGCAGAACAAGTAGTAAACGGCTCTGTCCCTTATAAAAAAATTTCTGATGGGCAGTACGCAATTAATTTAAAAGAAATTAATCGTATATTATGTGTACAATCAGGCATAAAAGAAGAGAATATTGTAATGTCATCTCTTTGTACAAGCTGTGAAGAACAACTATTTTTCTCTCATCGTCGTGATCAAGGTAAGACAGGAAGAATGTTGAGTTTCATAGGTTTTAAGGAGGAAGAAAGCAAGTGACAGTACAAAAAAATTTAACAACTGTAAATGAAGCAATTAAACAATCTTGCGTACGAGCGGGACGTTCGTTGCAAGATATTAAACTCGTTGCGGTTACAAAAACGGTAGGAATTGAAAAAACAAACGAAGTAATTGAAGCTGGAATTATCGATTTAGGTGAAAATAGAAATGAAAGTTTCTTACAGAAGTACGAACATTTCGGTTCAAAAGTGAATTGGCATTTTATTGGATCATTACAAACGAGAAAAGTAAAAGAAATCATTAATGAAATTGATTATTTACATTCGTTAGATCGTCTTTCACTTGCAAAAGAAATTCAAAAACGTGCTGATAAGAAAGTGAAATGTTTTATTCAAGTGAAAACATCATCTGAAGAATCAAAGCAAGGATTGGCAATAGAAGAAACCGTTTCTTTTATTCAAAGTTTGCAAGAATTGGATAAGATTGAAGTGGTGGGACTAATGACAATGGCTCCGTTTACAGAAGAAGAGGAAGAAATCAGACGCTGTTTTAAGGAGTTGTGTATGCTACAAACAGAGGTGCAGGAGCTAGAATTATTACATGCGCCATGTAAAGAATTATCAATGGGAATGTCTAATGATTACACGATTGCAATTGAAGAAGGTGCTACATATATTCGTTTGGGGACGATTTTAGTAGGAAAAGCGTAAAAGGAAGGAGAATCTTATTATGAGTTGGTCAAAAGTAAAATACTTCTTTTTTGATACACCGGAAGAAAAAGAAGCAGCTCAATATAGTTATGAAAAGGAGCAAACAGACATGAAGAAGCAGCAAGATCCACCAGAACAACAAGATGTTGCGTTTCCAAAAGCGCAACCGAAACAAAATGTTGTGAGCATTGAAACGGCAAAGCAATCTTCAAAAGTTGTTTTATTAGAACCACGCACATATTCGGAAGCACAAGGGATTTCGGACCATTTAAAAGGTAGACGAGCTGTTGTGATTAATTTACAACGAATGTCTACTGATCAAGCTGTACGTATCGTTGACTTTTTAAGTGGTACTGTATACGCTATAGGCGGGGACATTCAAAAAATAGGACCGAAAACATTTATGTGTACCCCTGAAAATGTAGATATTGTTGGTGCAATTTCAGAGTTATTCGGTGAAGAAGAAGACACAAATATAAAGAGGTGGTAATACGCCATGGTAACAGTTTTAAACGTTTTAATTACTGCTATCGAGATCTACTCGTGGGCACTTATTATTTACATTCTTCTATCATGGTTCCCTGGTGCAAAGGAATCAACTTTTGGAGAAATTCTTGCGCGTATTTGTGAACCGTATTTAGAACCATTTCGCAGATTTATTCCGCCGCTTGGTATGATTGATATCTCTCCACTCGTTGCGATTTTCACGTTAAAGCTTGCTACGAATGGTTTAATAAGTATATTCAACTATTTCTTATAGTAAGAGGTTAAATACATGAGCATCTATGAACATTTCAGACCCGATGAAGAGGTCTTTGTGGATAAGGTGTTAGAGTGGAAGCGAGCAGCGGAGTACCATCAAGTGAAGTTAACAGACTTCCTTGATCCAAGACAACAACAAATTGTCACTATGGTAATAGGACAAGGGGATGTTGCTGTACAGTTTGATGGTGCAACGCCTCATGCAGAGCGTAAGAGAGCACTCATTTATCCGGACTATCTAGTAGTGAATGAAGAGGAATTTCAAGTAGAAGTATTGGAAATTGACTATCCTTCCAAGTTTTATACGCTAGAACATAGGCAAATATTAGGTACATTTATGTCTCTTGGTTTAACGAGAGAAAAATGTGGTGATATTTTGCTTCAAGAAGATCGTGCCCAAATTGTAGTCGCGAAAGAAGTTGTATCTTATATTGAGATGAACTTACAATCTATAGGGAAAGTGAAAGTCTCCTTATCACCAGTACAAGGAGAAAAAATTCTACAGATGCAAGAAACGTGGGGAGAGAAATCTGGAACGGTTTCTTCACTTCGTTTAGATGTTATGTTAGCTGAAATGTTACATATATCCAGACAAAAAGTACAACCTTTCATAAAAAATGGTTTAGTAAAAGTTAATTGGAAAACAGTGGAGCAAACTTCTTATGAATGTTATCCAGGAGATGTTTTTTCAGTGAGAGGATATGGACGAAGTAAATTGTTTTCTGTAGAAGGTAGAACAAAGCGCGACAAATGGAGAATTTTGTATGGTATACTAAAATGATTGGTTTTTTAGAAGGAAATCCTCCTATTTTGTCGAAGAAAAGATATAATTGAAATAGGAAATTTAGATAACTACTTGGAGGTGGCGTTGTGCCGTTAACACCATTAGATATTCATAACAAAGAATTTGGTCGCGGATTCCGTGGCTATGATGAAGATCAAGTAAATGAGTTTCTTGATCAAATTATCAAAGATTATGAATTAGTCATTCGTGAGAAAAAAGCTTTAGAAGAAAAAGTTGCGCAATTAGAAGGGAAGTTAGATCATTTCTCTAATATTGAAGATACGTTAAACAAATCTATCATCGTTGCACAAGAAGCAGCGGAAGAAGTAAAACGTAATGCGCAAAAAGAAGCAAAATTAATCGTACGTGAAGCTGAAAAGAATGCAGATCGTATTATTAACGAAGCGTTAGTAAAATCAAGAAAAGTTGCCTTTGATATTGAAGAGCTAAAGAAACAAGCGAAAGTATTCCGCACTCGTTTCCGTATGTTATTAGAAACACAGCTTGAAATGTTAAACAACGATGATTGGGATAAACTAATTGAGTTAGAAGACGAAGTAGATGAACTGTTGAAAAAAGAAGAAACAGTGTAAGCTTGACGTTTTTCTCATTATTACATATAATTTTAAACAACATATTTATTAAGAAAAACGAAGATAGGGATAAGTACCTTTTTCATACCTTATATAGCGAACTGAGGATGGTGTAAGCTCAGGATAAGGAGATAATGGGAATATCACCCTGGAGTTCCGCGCTGAACAAATAGAGTAAGCGTAGGCGTATATTCGCGTTAAGAATATAAAGAGGATTGTATACATACGTATAGGATCTACTAGGGTGGTACCGCGGGAGACTTTCTCGTCCCTTTTGGGGATGAGAAAGTCTCTTTTTTATTCCGTTTTTTAAGTGTTTCTTTTATACATGTAAGGAGGAATTGAGCATGGAGTACAAAAATACATTACTAATGCCAAAAACAGAGTTCCCAATGCGTGGGAATTTACCAAAACGTGAGCCTGCAATGCAAGAACAGTGGGCTGAAATGAATATTTATGAAAAGGTACAAGAACATACGAAAGGTCGTCCTTTATTTGTACTGCATGATGGACCTCCATATGCGAATGGTGACATTCATATGGGACATGCATTAAATAAAGTGTTAAAAGACTTTATTGTTCGTTATAAATCAATGACTGGTTACTGCGCACCATATGTACCGGGTTGGGATACACACGGTTTACCAATTGAGCAAGCTTTAACAAATAAAGGTGTAAAGCGTAAAGAAATGACAGTTGCTGAGTTCCGTAAGTTATGTGCAGAGTATGCATATGAACAAGTAGAACGTCAACGTGAACAATTTAAGCGTTTAGGTGTACGTGCAGATTGGGATAACCCATATATTACTTTAGAGCCGGCTTATGAAGCGCAACAAATTAAAGTGTTCGGTGATATGGCGAAAAAAGGTTATATCTATAAAGGGCAGAAACCAGTTTACTGGTCTCCAACGAGTGAATCAGCTTTAGCAGAAGCTGAAATTGAATACCAAGATAAAAAATCAGCATCTATTTACGTAGCATTCCCTGTAAAAGACGGAAAGAACGTATTAGAAGGTGATGAGAAATTCATTATCTGGACAACAACACCTTGGACGTTACCTGCAAACTTAGGTATTTCTGTTCACCCAGAACTTGAATACGCTATTGTAAAAGTAAATGATGAAAAATATATTATTGCTTCTGAACTATTTGAGACAGTTGCAAAAACGTTAGAGTGGGAAAATGCTGAAGTTGTGAAAACGGTAAAAGGTAGCGAACTTGAGTATACAGTTGCAAAACATCCATTCTACGATCGTGATTCATTAGTTATGCTAGGAGATCACGTAACAACAGATGCAGGTACAGGTTGTGTTCATACAGCACCAGGACACGGGGAAGATGACTTCGTTGTTGGTAAAAAGTATGGATTAGAAGTACTTTGCCCAGTTGATGATAAAGGTGTATTAACAAATGAAGCACCTGGATTTGAAGGCTTATTCTATGATAAAGCTAACAAGCCAATTACAGAAAAATTAGAAGAAGTAGGCGCGTTACTGAAGCTAGCATTCATTACGCATTCATACCCACATGATTGGAGAACGAAAAAACCAATTATTTTCCGTGCGACAGCACAGTGGTTTGCATCTATTGAAGCGTTCCGTAAAGAATTATTGGAAGCTGTTGCGGAAACAAAATGGGTACCAGCATGGGGAGAAACTCGTCTTCATAATATGGTTCGTGACCGTGGTGACTGGTGTATTTCTCGTCAGCGTGCATGGGGTGTGCCAATCCCTGTATTCTATGCAGAGAATGGTGATCCAATTATTACAGATGAAACAATTAACCATGTAGCAGATTTATTCCGTGAGCACGGTTCTAACGTATGGTTTGAGCGTGAAGCGAGAGATCTATTACCAGAAGGATTTACACATACAGGTAGCCCAAATGGTGAATTCCGTAAAGAAACAGACATCATGGATGTATGGTTCGATTCAGGTTCTTCTCACCAAGCAGTATTAGAAGAGCGCGAAGACTTACAACGTCCAGCTGATTTATATTTAGAAGGATCGGACCAGTATCGTGGTTGGTTTAACTCTTCATTATCAACAGCAGTTGCTGTAACAGGTAAAGCTCCATATAAAGGCGTACTAAGCCATGGTTTCGTATTAGATGGTGAAGGGCGTAAAATGAGTAAGTCGATTGGAAACATCGTCGTACCGAAGAAAATTATGGATCAATTAGGTGGAGATATTTTACGCTTATGGGTATCTTCTGTTGACTATCAATCTGATGTACGTATTTCAGATGATATTTTAAAACAAGTAGCAGAAGTGTATCGTAAAATCCGTAACACATTCCGTTTCTTATTAGGAAACTTAGATGACTTTAAGCCAAGTGAAAATACAGTAGCTGTAGCTGAACTTCGTGAAGTAGATCGTTATATGTTAGTGAAATTAAATGACTTAATTACAAAAGTAAAAGAAGCATATAAAACATACGACTTCGCTGCTGTGTATCATGCAATTCATAACTTCTGTACAATTGATTTAAGTTCATTCTACTTAGACTTTGCAAAAGACATTTTATACATTGAAGGTGCAAACCATGAAGATCGTCGTGCAATTCAAACTGTATTATATGATGTTCTTGTTGCATTGACGAAACTTGTAACACCAATCTTACCGCATACAGCTGATGAAGTATGGCCATACATTCCGGGTGTAACAGAAGAAAGTGTACAATTAACTAATATGCCAGAAGCTGTACAATTAGATGGTGCGGAAGCATTAAAAACAAAATGGGATGCATTTATGACGCTGCGTGATGACGTATTAAAAGCGTTAGAAGTAGCTCGTAATGAGAAAGTAATCGGTAAGTCATTAAATGCAAGTATTACGCTATATCCGACTGTAGAAATGAAAACTATGTTAGAGTCTATTAGCGAAGACTTAAAGCAATTATTCATCGTTTCTGAGTATAAACTTGGTGGTATGATGGAAGAAGCGCCAGCAGATGCGCCGAAGTATGAGCATACAGCGGTTGTTGTTGCTCAAGCAACTGGTGAAACATGTGAACGTTGTTGGGTAGTTTCAGAAACAATTGGTAAAGACGCTGAACATGAAACATTATGTGAGCGTTGTGCAACAGTTGTTAAAGAAAACTATGTAAAATAATAAAAAAACTGACTGTGCGTAAGTACAGTCAGTTTTTTTATTGATGATATATTAAAATAACTTTCACTCTCTTTCCTATGAAGGAAAAATGTGTGTGAGGTAAGCATAGAAATTTCGGACACACTAATCGTACATTGCAGCTGGGAGGAATGTACACGTGAATGAAATGTATATGGAAATCAAAGAAGAATTGCAATTGATGCGAAAAGAGTTACAAGAGAGGCTAGCTAAAGAGGTCATGCACAAATATGATACAGAGTTTAGCGAAGAGCTTGGATATGAAATTAAGGAAGAGATAAAGAAAAAACTCCTATTACATGATATAAAAGAGGACTTAAAAGATGTAGAACGTGCATTATTTAAAATGGAAATAGATATGTATGGTATTTGTGAAGAAACGGGGAGAGCAATTTCGGTAAAACAAATGAAGACGATGCCGACTGCCCGTACCATTCATGAATTTTTCTATGAAAAAGTAAATGTATGAATGCGCACAACGATATTATATTACCTTTTTTTAATTTATTTTATTCTTCTATAAAGGTTCATTGTGAAAAGGTTGCAGCTATGCTAAAATTTTGAGGTACACTGTCTTTGTGGGGGAAATGAAAATGATATATTATGTAATAGCGTTATTTGTCATTGCCATCGATCAAATATCGAAATGGCTAATTGTAAAGAACATGGAATTGGGTACGAGCATTCCGATTATCGATAATGTATTATACATAACATCACATCGAAATAGAGGAGCTGCCTGGGGGATTTTAGAAAATAAAATGTGGTTTTTCTACATTATTACAGTCGTTTTTGTAGTATTTATCGTAATTTATATGCAAAAATATGCGAAAACAGACAAACTTCTAGGGATTTCATTAGGTCTAATATTAGGCGGAGCAATTGGTAATTTCATTGATCGTGTATTTAGACAAGAAGTAGTGGATTTCATTCACGTGTATATTTTCTCGTACAACTATCCAGTATTCAATATAGCTGATTCAGCATTATGTATTGGTGTTGTATTAATTATTATTCAAACATTATTAGAAGGCAAGAAAACGAAGGAGTAATTGAATGAGTGAAGTAGTACAAGTAACAGTTGCAGAAGAACAAAAAAGTGAGCGAATTGATAAATTCGTTGCAGAAATAAACAGTGAATGGTCACGTTCACAAGTACAACAATGGATTAAAGATGATGTCGTTACAGTTAATGGAAAATCGGTAAAAGTGAATTATAAAGTTAAAGAAAACGATGAAATTACAGTAACGATTCCTGATCCAGAAGAGTTAGATATCCAAGCAGAAGATATGGGCTTAGAAATTTATTATGAAGATGCAGATGTACTCGTTGTAAATAAGCCACGTGGTATGGTTGTACATCCAGCTCCAGGGCATACAAGCGGTACGCTTGTAAACGGACTTATGCACCATTGTACAGACCTGTCAGGTATTAACGGTGTAATGCGTCCTGGTATTGTGCATCGTATTGATAAAGATACATCTGGACTATTAATGGTTGCTAAAAATGATGTGGCGCATGAGTCACTTGTAAATCAACTTGTAGCAAAAACAGTAACAAGACGTTACAAAGCGATTGTACACGGTGTGATTCCGCATGATAAAGGAACGATCGATGCGCCAATTGGTCGCGATAAGAAAGAACGTCAAAGCATGACAGTTGATGAAAATGGTAAGAATGCTGTTACACACTTCCAGGTGTTAGAACGCTTTAAAGATTTTACACTTGTAGAATGTCGCTTAGAAACGGGACGTACGCACCAAATTCGTGTTCATATGAAATATATTGGCTATCCACTTGCAGGAGATCCGAAGTATGGTCCGAAGAAAACATTAGACATGAATGGACAAGCACTTCACGCAGGTATTTTAGGGTTTGACCATCCTCGTACTGGTGAATATATTCAGTTTGAGGCACCGATTCCAGAAGTGTTTGAAGACGCATTAAATATTTTACGGAAATAGTATTGACAAATCATAAGAAAACTGAGATACTGACAACAGTTAAATAATGATCCTTTAACACAGCCCCGTGAGGTTGAGAAGGTAACGGTTTGAAATACATAGGGTATGCTGTACCCTTTTTTCAAAAGTCCTCTCGCACACGCTGAGAGGACTTTTTTTATACCATTACTCTCACGCAAGAAAAAAGCTTGGAGGTGTAGAGCATGCAAGAGAAAGCTGTTGTTTTAGATGACCAAATGATTCGCCGCGCTTTAACACGAATTAGTCATGAAATCGTGGAACGAAATAAAGGTGTCGATAATTGTGTTCTTGTCGGAATTAAAACTCGTGGAATTTTTATTGCACAACGTTTGGCAGAACGAATTGGTCAAATTGAAGGAAAAGAAATGGAAGTTGGAGAGCTAGATATTACGTTATATCGTGATGATCTAACACTACAATCGAAAAATGAAGAACCACTTGTAAAAGGTTCTGATATCCCTGTAGATATTACGAAGAAAAAAGTTATCCTTGTGGATGATGTATTATATACAGGAAGAACAGTTCGAGCAGCAATGGATGCTCTTATGGATTTAGGTAGACCATCACAAATCCAACTGGCGGTTCTTGTTGATAGAGGTCATCGTGAACTACCAATTCGCGCTGATTATGTAGGAAAGAACATTCCAACATCAAGTGAAGAGCGTATCGAAGTTGATTTGCAAGAGACAGATCAACAAGATCGAGTAAGCATATACGATAAGTAAAGCCCTTTTAAATGTAGTCCTGTGAGGCTGCCAAAGGGTCTTGGCTTTCATATGTCAAATTTGGCATACGAAAGTGTAGGACTCTTTGTGCACAGGCACAAAGAGTTTTTTTATTGCAAAGATTTAAACTGAAGGAGGATGTAACAATGGAACAAAAGCCAGTGTTAGACGTTAATGAAGTACCGAAACCGGGAAAATGGTTATTTTTAAGTATACAACATTTGTTCGCGATGTTTGGATCAACAGTGCTTGTTCCGTTTTTAACAGGATTGAATCCGTCAGTAGCATTAATATCAAGTGGATTAGGAACGCTAGCGTTTCTTCTTATAACGAAAGGTCAAGTACCTGCCTATCTAGGATCATCATTCGCCTTTATCGCACCGATTATAACAGCGAAAACAGCAGGTGGACCTGGAGCAGCAATGCTTGGTGGTTTGTTTGCAGGACTTGTGTACATCTTAATCTCACTCGGAATTAAGAAGTCAGGATCAGAGTGGATTATGAAATTACTTCCGCCAATCGTAGTTGGTCCAGTCGTAATGGTAATCGGTCTAGCTTTAGCACATACAGCAGTTAACATGGCGATGAACGGTGCGGATGGCAAATATAGCTTTACACACTTTTCAGTAGCATTAGTAACATTAGCAATTACAATTATCTGCTCTATATTCGGAAGAGGGTTTTTCAGTATCATACCAGTGTTACTGGGCATTGTCGGCGGATATATCTTTGCTTACTTCCAAGGGCTAGTAAACTTAAAGCCGGTAGCTGAGGCAAAATGGTTTGTTGTACCAGATTTCACAGTACCATTTGTAACATATACTCCGGAGTTTTCGTGGAAGATTGTACTCTTGATGGTACCAGTAGCATTAGTAACAATTTCAGAACATATCGGACATCAAATTGTACTAGGAAATGTTATTAAAAGAGATTTAATTGAAAAACCAGGTTTACATCGCTCAATCTTCGGTGATGGAATAGCAACATTGATTGCATCACTAATAGGTGGACCACCGAATACAACGTATGGTGAAAACATCGGTGTGTTAGCAATTACGAGAGCATACAGTGTATACTTATTCATCGGCTCAGCGGTGTTTGCAATCATGTTCGGATTTATCGGTAAGATTTCTGCACTGATTCATTCGATCCCAACACCAGTTATGGGTGGTGTATCAATCTTACTATTCGGTGTAATTGCATCAAGCGGATTACGCATGATGGTAGATGATAAAACAGACCTAAGTGACAAACGAAACTTAATGATTGCATCAGTAATACTAGTAATCGGTATTGGTGGAGCGGTACTCCACGTAGGAGAATCGTTCCAAGTAGAAGGAATGGCACTAGCAGCAATTGTAGGTGTACTATTAAATCTACTACTACCAGAAACGAAACAAATAAAACAATCTAAGCAGATTGCTTCATAATAATAACCTTTTAATTCAGTCCTGTGAGACCGGAAAGGGTGGCTTCTTCCTTGCACCCTAGTCTCAAATGACTAGGGTATTTTTATACAAAAGTTGTTATAAAAATACAAAAGTGGTAACATAAAAATCAGAAAGATGAGGGATGACGATGAGCCATTTGTTAACGATGAGTGAATTATCGGAAGTAGAAATTTCAGAAATCCTAAAAGACGCAGAAGATTTCGCGAATGGAAAAGAGAGCAAAACGACAGAGCAAACTTTTGTTGCGAACTTGTTCTTTGAGAATAGTACGAGAACGAGATTTAGCTTTGAAGTTGCTGAGAAGAGATTAGGAATTGAAGTTTTAAACTTTTCAGCGGATGCATCAAGCGTACAAAAAGGAGAAACTTTATACGATACGATAAGAACACTAGAATCAATCGGAACAAAAGCGGTGATCGTCCGCCATGAGCAAGATCGCTACTTCGATGAACTAAAAGAACAGGTAAATATCCCAATCTTAAACGCTGGAGATGGATGTGGAAATCATCCAACGCAGTGCCTACTCGATCTTCTTACAATTAAACAAGAGTTTGGAAGATTTGAAGGATTAAAGATTGCGATAGTAGGAGATATTCGTCATAGCCGAGTAGCACGTTCTAATGCAGAAGCATTAACGAAACTGGGTGCAACAATTTACTTTGCAAGTCCAGAAGAGTGGAAAGATGAAGACAGCACGTTTGGAACATACAAACCATTAGATGAACTTGTTCCAGAAGTGGATGTAATGATGTTACTTCGTGTACAACATGAGCGTCATGATCATTATGAAACAGACATTATGAAAGAGTATCATGAGAAACACGGATTAACAGTGGAAAGAGAAAAGCGTATGAAAGAAGGAAGCATTATTATGCATCCAGCTCCTGTAAACCGTGATGTTGAAATTGCAAGTGAACTTGTTGAGTGTGAGCGTTCACGCATATTTAAACAAATGGAAAATGGAGTTTACGTAAGAATGGCTGTACTAAAACGCGCCTTACCAAATGTATTAGGAGGAATGAAACATGAATTACTTGTTTAAAAATGGTCGTTATATGAATGAAGAAGGAAAAATCGTAGCAACAGATCTTCTCGTACAAGACGGTAAAATCGCTAAGGTAGCAGAAAATATTACGGCAGATAATGCTGAAGTAATCGATGTGAACGGAAAGTTAATCGCACCTGGATTAGTAGATGTACACGTACATCTTCGTGAACCAGGTGGTGAACATAAAGAAACAATTGAAACAGGTACACTAGCAGCGGCAAAAGGTGGGTTCACTACAATTTGTGCAATGCCAAATACACGCCCAGTACCAGATTGCAGAGAACATATGGAAGACTTGCAAAATCGTATTAAAGAAAAAGCGCATGTCAACGTACTACCATACGGAGCAATTACAGTACGCCAAGCTGGTTCTGAAATGACAGATTTCGAAACATTAAAAGAACTTGGAGCATTTGCTTTCACTGATGACGGTGTAGGCGTACAAGATGCTAGCATGATGTTAGCTGCTATGAAGCGTGCAGCGAAATTAAATATGGCAGTAGTTGCGCATTGTGAAGAGAATACTCTTATTAATAAAGGTTGTGTACATGAAGGGAAGTTTTCTGAGAAACACGGATTAAACGGTATCCCATCAGTATGTGAATCTGTACATATTGCAAGGGATATACTGCTTGCTGAAGCGGCAGATTGTCACTATCACGTATGTCACGTAAGTACGAAAGGTTCTGTACGCGTAATTCGAGATGCGAAACGCGCTGGAATTAAAGTAACAGCAGAAGTAACACCTCATCATTTAGTGTTATGTGAAGATGATATCCCATCAGCTGATCCTAACTTTAAAATGAACCCGCCGCTTCGTGGAAAAGAAGATCACGCAGCACTAATTGAAGGTTTATTAGATGGAACAATTGATATGATCGCAACTGATCATGCACCGCATACAGCGGAAGAGAAAGCGCAAGGAATTGAAAGAGCACCATTCGGAATTACTGGTTTTGAAACAGCATTCCCACTTCTATACACAAACCTTGTGAAAAAAGGAATTATTACATTAGAGCAGTTAATTCAATTCTTAACAGAAAAACCAGCTGATACATTCGGCTTAGAAGCAGGTCGCCTGAAAGAAGGTAGAACAGCTGATATTACAATCATTGATTTAGAACAAGAAGAAGAGATTGACCCAACAACATTCTTATCAAAAGGAAAAAATACACCATTCGCAGGTTGGAAATGCCAAGGATGGCCGGTAATGACAATCGTTGGTGGTAAGATCGCATGGCAAAAGGAGAGTGCATTAGTATGAAAAGACAACTTATCTTAGAAGATGGAACAGTATTAATTGGAAAAGGTTTCGGAGGAGAAATCGAAAAGTCAGGTGAGGTTGTATTTACAACAGGAATGACTGGATATCAAGAAACATTATCTGATCCATCATATTGCGGTCAAATCGTAACATTCACGTACCCATTAATCGGAAACTACGGCATTAACCGTGATGATTTTGAATCAATTCACCCATCTGTAAATGGTTTAATCGTAAACGAAATTTGTGATCATCCATCAAACTTCCGTAATGAAATTTCGTTAAATGATTACTTAAAAGAAAGAAATATCCCAGGGTTAGCAGGAATTGATACAAGAAAATTAACGAGAAAAATTCGTCAATACGGTACATTACGTGGACGTATATGTAACATGGATGCAGATGTAGAATACATCGTGAGCCAATTAAAAGCGACAGTATTTACAGATCACGTGAAACGCGTATCAACGAAAGATCCATACCCAAGCCCAGGCCGTGGACACCGAGTTGTACTTGTAGACTTCGGAATGAAACATGGTATTTTACGAGAATTAAATAAACGTGACTGTGATGTAATTGTAGTACCTTACAATACAACAGCAGAAGAAATTTTACGTCTTAGCCCAGATGGAATTATGTTAAGTAACGGACCTGGAGATCCAAAAGATGTACCAGAAGCAATTGAAATGTTAAAAGACATTATCGGTAAAGTTCCTTTATTCGGAATTTGCTTAGGACATCAACTATTCGCTCTAGCATCTGGTGCGAATACAAGTAAGTTAAAATTCGGTCACCGTGGTTTAAACCATCCGGTAAAACATCTTGCAACTGGAAAAGTAGCAATTACATCTCAAAATCATGGTTACGCAGTAGAAGAAGAATCAGTTAAAAATACAGAACTTGAAATTACACATGTTGCTTTAAATGATGGAACAGTAGAAGGTCTTCGTCATACGAAGTTCCCAGCATTTACAGTGCAATACCATCCAGAAGCTTCTGCAGGACCAGAAGATGCAAACGATTTGTTCGAAGATTTCTTAGCAATGATTGAAAACTTCAAGAAAGAAGGGGAAGAGTTATGCCAAAACGCCTAGACATTAACACAATTTTAGTAATCGGATCAGGACCAATTGTAATTGGGCAAGCAGCAGAGTTTGACTACTCTGGTACACAAGCTTGTCAATCTCTTAGAGAAGAAGGTTACAAAGTAATCCTTGTTAACTCTAACCCAGCAACAATTATGACAGATACTGCAACGGCAGATAAAGTATATATAGAACCATTAACACTAGAATTTGTAAGCCGTATCATTCGTAAAGAACGTCCAGATGCAATCTTACCAACATTAGGTGGTCAAACAGGCCTGAATATGGCTGTTGAACTTGCGAAATCAGGCATACTTGAAGAGTGCGGAGTTGAAATTTTAGGAACAAAATTATCAGCAATCGAGCAAGCGGAGGATCGTGATTTATTCCGTACCTTAATGCAGGAATTAAATGAACCAATTCCATCTAGTACCATTATTCATACGCTAGAAGAAGCACATGAATTTGTAAAAGAAATTGGATATCCAGTTATTGTTCGCCCAGCATTTACAATGGGGGGAACAGGTGGCGGAATCTGTAGTAATGAAGAAGAACTAGTTGAAATCGTATCAGGTGGATTAAAACATAGTCCGGTAACACAATGTTTATTAGAAAAGAGCATTGCTGGTTGTAAGGAAATTGAATATGAAGTAATGCGTGATTCAAATGATAACGCGATTGTAGTATGTAACATGGAAAATATCGATCCAGTTGGGGTTCACACAGGTGATTCTATCGTTGTAGCACCGAGCCAAACATTAAGTGACCGTGAATATCAAATGTTACGAAACACTTCATTACGAATTATTCGTGCATTAGGAATTGAAGGTGGATGTAACGTTCAGCTTGCACTTGATCCATATAGCTTCCAATATTATGTAATCGAAGTAAACCCGCGTGTAAGTCGTTCATCTGCACTAGCATCTAAAGCAACTGGATATCCAATTGCGAAGCTAGCGGCAAAAATTGCAGTCGGTTTAACATTAGATGAAATTATAAATCCAGTAACACAAAAAACATATGCTTGTTTCGAACCAGCATTAGACTATGTTGTTTCAAAAATTCCACGCTGGCCATTTGATAAGTTTGAATCAGCAAACAGAACACTGGGTACACAAATGAAGGCAACTGGTGAAGTTATGTCAATCGGACGTAACTTAGAGCAATCATTATTAAAAGCGATTCGTTCTTTAGAACTTGGTGTTTATCACTTAGAGTTAGAGCATTTAAAAGAGCTTGATAAAGAGACAATGAAAAAACGCATTATAAAAGCTGATGATGAGCGACTGTTTATTGTAGCAGAAGCAATTCGTCAAGGTGTAACGAAAGAAGAAATCAACAATTGGTGTGAAATGGACTTCTTCTTCTTACAAAAAGTTGAAAATATCGTAAACATGGAACGCGAAGTAAAAGCAAATGTAGGAAATATGGAAGTATTACAATCAGCGAAAGAAATGGGCTTCAGTGACCATTACATCGCCAATGCTTGGAACAAAACAGAGCGTGAAATTTACGATATGCGTAAAGAAAGCAACATAACTCCTGTTTATAAAATGGTAGATACTTGTGCGGCAGAGTTTGAATCTGCAACACCCTACTACTACAGCACATATGGTGACGAGAATGAATCAGTTAGAACAGATCGTAAGAGTGTTGTCGTACTAGGATCTGGTCCAATCCGTATCGGTCAAGGTGTTGAGTTTGACTATGCAACAGTTCACTCTGTATGGGCAATTAAAGAAGCGGGATATGAGGCAATCATTGTTAATAACAATCCAGAAACAGTTTCAACAGACTTCAGTATTTCTGACAAATTATACTTTGAACCATTAACAATTGAAGATGTAATGCACATTATCGATTTAGAAAAACCAGAAGGTGTTATCGTCCAATTCGGTGGACAAACGGCAATTAACTTAGCTGCTAAATTAGAGGCTCACGGTGTGAAAATCTTAGGAACATCACTTGAAGATTTAGACCGTGCAGAAGATCGTGATAAGTTTGAAGCAGCTCTAACACAACTTGGTATTCCGCAGCCAGTTGGTAAAACAGCAACGACTGTAGAGCAAGCGGTAGCAATCGCTGACAAAATTGGTTACCCAGTATTAGTAAGACCATCTTACGTACTAGGTGGACGCGCGATGGAAATCGTATATCGTCAAGAAGAACTGCTGCACTACATGAAAAATGCGGTTAAAGTTCACGCAGATCATCCAGTATTAATCGATCGTTACATGGTTGGTAAAGAAATTGAAGTAGATGCAATTTCAGACGGTGAGAATGTATTCATTCCAGGTATTATGGAACATATTGAACGCGCTGGAGTTCACTCTGGTGACTCAATCGGAGTATATCCACCGCAAAGCTTATCTGCAAAACTGAAAGAACAAATTATTGAACATACAATTGCACTTGGAAAAGGTTTAAACATTGTTGGATTACTAAACATTCAGTTTGTAGTATTCAAAGATGAAGTGTATGTAATTGAAGTAAATCCACGTGCGAGCCGTACAGTACCATTCTTAAGTAAAATTACAGGCGTACCGATGGCGAATGTTGCAACGAAAGTTATTTTAGGTCAAGATCTTGTAGAACAAGGATATGGAACTGGTTATCACCCAGAAGAGAAAGAAGTGTATGTAAAAGCACCGGTATTCTCATTTGCGAAGCTACGTTCAGTTGATACAACATTAGGACCTGAAATGAAATCAACAGGGGAAGTAATGGGTAAAGACTTAACACTTGAAAAAGCATTATACAAAGGGTTAGTTGCTTCAGGAATTAACATCCCAACGCACGGATCAGTAATCATCACTGTAGCGGATAAAGATAAAGAAGAAGCAATGGAAATTGCAAAACGTTTCCACGAAATCGGCTATAACTTATTAGCAACAGCTGGAACAGCACAATCGTTAGCAGAGCAAAACATTCCAGTGCAAGTTGTAAATAAAATTGATTCTGAAGAATACAACTTACTTGATATTATCCGTCAAGGAAAAGCACAGTTTGTAATCAATACATTAACAAAAGGCAAACAACCAGCGCGTGATGGTTTCCGCATTCGCCGTGAATCAGTAGAAAATGGTGTGGCTTGCTTAACATCACTTGATACAACGAGAGCAATCTTACGAGTATTAGAATCTATGACATTCTCAGCTCATTCAATGAAAGAAATTACGCAAACGAAGCGTCACGAGGTGGTACATGCATGATGCAAAAGCAAAATATGATCGTCGTTAACCAAAAAGAAATCGCAAAAAACATTTACGAATTAGTGCTTCAAGGGGATCTAGTGCAGCAAATGAACGATCCAGGGCAGTTTGTACACATTAAGGTAGCAGAGGGCATTACGCCCCTTCTGCGCCGCCCAATTAGTATTTGTAATGTCGATCAAGACAAGAACGAATTTACAATGCTATATCGTGCGGAAGGACAAGGAACAAAAACATTAGCGAAAAGAAAACAAGGCGAACTTGTAGATGTGTTAGGACCACTTGGACATGGTTTTCCTGTAGAAGAAGCGGAAGCTGGACAAACGGCTCTATTAGTTGGAGGGGGAATTGGTGTACCACCACTATATGAATTGTCACAGCGTCTTGTAGCAAAGGGAGTACGCGTTATTCACATCTTAGGTTTCCAAACGAAAGATGTTGTCTTCTATGAAGAGAAATTCGCAGAGCTTGGTGATACGTATGTTGCAACAGTTGATGGTACGCATGGTACAGAAGGCTTTGTAACAGATGTAATTGATAGCTATGGAATCGACTTTGACATTCTATACTCATGTGGACCTTTAGCGATGCTTCGTGCATTAGAAGGACGCTATAAAGAGAGAAAAGCCTACATTTCATTAGAAGAGCGTATGGGCTGTGGCATTGGAGCATGTTTTGCATGTGTATGCCATTTACAAGCAGATCCGAGTGGACATTCTTACAAGAAGGTGTGTAGTGACGGACCAGTATTTCCAATCGGGGAGGTTGTACTATGAACAGATTGCAAGTTGAATTACCAGGGTTATCATTAAAAAATCCAATCATCCCAGCATCTGGTTGCTTCGGATTTGGTCGTGAGTATGCACAGTTCTATGATTTAAGTGTACTTGGATCAATTATGATTAAAGCGACAACAGAACAGCCTCGTTACGGAAACCCAACGCCTCGTGTTGCGGAAACACCAGGCGGAATGCTAAATGCAATCGGGCTTCAAAATCCTGGATTAGAAAAGGTAATGAATTCTGAATTACCTTTTCTCGAGCAATTTGATCTTCCGATTATTGCGAATGTTGCTGGCTCACAAGCTGAGGATTATGTAGCAGTTGCGAAAGAAATTTCAAAGGCACCTAATGTTCATGCGCTAGAATTAAATATTTCTTGTCCAAACGTAAAAACGGGTGGTATCGCTTTTGGTACGAATCCTGAAATTGCTGCTGATTTAACGAAGCGAGTAAAAGAGGTTTCTGAAGTACCGGTATATGTGAAATTGTCACCGAACGTGGCAAACATTGTGGAGATTGCAAAAGCAATTGAAAATGCGGGTGCGGACGGTTTAACGATGATTAATACATTGCTTGGTATGCGTCTAGATTTAAAAACAGCTAAACCAATTTTAGCAAACCGTACAGGCGGATTATCAGGTCCTGCGATTAAGCCAGTAGCAATTCGTATGGTACATGAAGTAAGTCAAGCGGTTAACATTCCGATTATCGGAATGGGTGGTATTGAAACTGCGGAAGATGTAATTGAATTCTTCTATGCTGGCGCAAGCGCGGTTGCAGTTGGAACAGCGAACTTTATCGATCCGTTCGTATGTCCGACAATTATTGAAGAATTACCAGCATTACTAGATGAATTAGGATTTGATCACATTTCGGAATGTCAAGGAAGGAGCTGGAAACAAACATGTCACAGTCGTTAATCGTTGCACTAGATTTTCCAGGGAAACAAGATGTAGAACAATTCTTACACCACTTTGAAGGGGAAGAGCTATTTGTCAAAGTAGGTATGGAGTTATTTTACAAAGAAGGCCCTGCGATTATTACGTACTTAAAAGAAAAAGGGCATAAGATCTTCCTAGATTTAAAACTTCATGATATTCCGAATACAGTAAAAAGCGCTATGCGTAGCCTAGCTAGTCTAGATGTTGATATGGTAAATGTTCATGCTGCTGGGGGAAGCAGTATGATGAAAGCTGCGATTGAGGGATTAGAGGAAGGTACGCAAGAAGGAAAAGAGAGACCGATTTGTATTGCAGTTACACAACTAACAAGCACTTCGGAAGCTATGATGAAAAAAGAGATTGGCATTGAGAAAACGTTAGAAGAAGCGGTTGCTCATTATGCAAAACTAACGAAAGAAAGTGGACTTGATGGTGTTGTTTGTTCAACACTTGAAGTTCCGAAATTACGTGAAGTATGCGGAAATGAATTTGTAACAGTAACACCGGGGATTCGTCTTGCAAGCGATGATATAAATGACCAGGTGCGCGTAGCAACACCGAAACGTGCGAGGGAACTTGGCTCAAGCTACATCGTAGTTGGACGTAGTATTACAAAAGCGGAAAATCCGCTTGAAGCGTATAAAACAGTAAAACAACAGTGGGAAGGTGTAACAGTATGAAAAAAGAAATCGCATCGCATTTATTAGAAATTGGAGCAGTATTTTTACAACCGAATGATCCATTCACTTGGTCCTCAGGTATGAAATCACCAATTTATTGTGATAATCGTTTAACTTTATCTTATCCAAAAGTACGTCAAGCGATTGCAGCTGGATTAGAAGAGTTAATTAAAGAGCACTTCCCAACTGTAGAAGTTATTGCAGGAACAGCAACGGCTGGTATTGCGCACGCTGCATGGGTAAGCGATCGTATGGATTTACCAATGTGCTACGTACGTAGTAAAGCAAAAGGTCACGGTAAAGGGAACCAAATTGAAGGAAAAGCTGAAAAAGGTCAAAAAGTAGTAGTAGTAGAAGACTTAATTTCAACTGGCGGTAGTGCAATTACATGTGTAGAAGCACTTCGCGAAGCTGGATGTGAAGTATTAGGAATCGTATCAATCTTCACATACGAGCTAGAAGCAGGAAAAGAAAAACTAGAGGCAGCTAACGTAGCATCATACTCTTTAAGCGACTACAGTGCATTAACTGAAGTAGCAGCAGAAAAAGGTATGATCGGACAAGCTGAAACGAAAAAATTACAAGAGTGGCGTAAAAATCCAGCAAACGAAGCTTGGATTACAGCGTAACACGAAAAAAACGACCGCGGGGGAACGCGGTCGTTTTTTTTATATTATTGTTATAATTTCATGTAAAGAACAGATAGTAGGAACATCACATTTGAGTTGCAAGTTATCACGATTTAACCATATCCCTTGCATTCCAGCTGCTGTACTACTAATTGCATCTGTTTCTAATCGATCACCAATATAATAGCAATCTTTCATTGCAAGACTAGATTGTAATACAGCTCTTTGAAAAATTTCAGGGTCTGGTTTCGATTTCCCAATTTCACTAGAAGTAAATATATATTTAAAATATTGTAGAATGTTTAGAGTAGTTAACTTTTCGATTTGTTGTTCATAGTCACCATTGCTAATGATACCTAATGTGTGCCCTTCTTGCTGCAAGGCATGTAATGTATAGTGTACATCTTCAAACACGGCCCAGTTGTTCTTGTATAGTTCTATATATTGATTGAATCTGTGCTGAGATTCCTCGGGTGATAAGTTTACTCCATATGCTTTAAATAAATGATACATTCGCATCCTTTGTTGTTCTTGAAAAGATAATTCCTTGGATAAAAATTTGTTGAAATATACCTCTGATAATTCATGCCAGACTTCTGTTGCTTCTAATTCATTGCCTAAAAAATAGTATTATATATTTGAAAAAAATCTATAATACCATGTCTTTCAGCAGTCTCATAATCAAGTAAAGTTCCATCAATATCAAAGAAAATCATATTCTAATCTCCTTGCTAACAACTATTTAGCGTTTTCCGCAACTTCATATCCTCTTACAAACAATAGAGTCATATAAGAAACAATGAACGAGAAGATGCTGTACATGCCAACCCAAAAGAAAAATTTTGGAGTAAAGGCGATAACACCTATTATTAAAAAACTAGCAAACGTTACAATTGGCATTACGTAATACGTTTTCGTCTTGCGTGTTCCAATAACAGAAATGATAAAGATAAGTAATGGACAAATTAATAAGACGAAAATCAATTCATTCATAGTTATGTCCCCTTTTCTAATGGAAGTAATCTGTTTCTCGTAAACGTTTTGGAATAAATACTCTCTTAATATAATTTCGCTAACATATACATAACTCCTTTTGAAAGCCAGTAATTCATGATGAAATTTACAATAAAAAAACATAAGCAAGAGAACACTTGCTTATGTTATAGAATAAACATCGCAACGATTGTGGTGACTATTAAGCCAATCACAACCGGTAAAAAATTTCGGCGTGCAAGTTCAAATGGATCCACTTTACAAATGGCAGCGGCAGGAATAAGCGCCCAAGGAATTAAAGTCCCGCCTCCGGTCCAGATTGCAGCAATTTGCCCGAGAGCTGTTAATGTAGCTGTTCCATGCCCAAGTGCTGCTCCGAAAAGATTGGCAATCGAACCAGCAAGCGATATACCAGAAAAGCCAGATCCATCTAAACCTGTTATGACACCAACGATAGTTAATGTTCCCGCCGATACATATTGATTTAAAGGAACTGTTTGAGACAAAGCGATTCCTAAGTCGTTAATGATTCCGTGTGAACCTTTCGGTAAATAGTCCCCGATAATTTTTACAAAACCGCTATCCCCTAAATAAAAGAGTGCAGCAATTGGGATAACTGGACCAAAGATTTTAAATCCGAATTGGAGCCCTTCTATAAAATAATCGGTCGTTTTATTTAGTCCATTACCTTTGTAGGCGATGAGAGAAATGATGATAATTATAATAACAGTCGTCCCGCCGATAAGTGCAGTTGCGTCGCTTCCTTGTAGTTTAAATTGAATCATGCAAAGGATATCGATGGCATATACGATCGGAATGCAAATAGCGAGCCATTTTTTTGTCCGAGGAGATAATGAAGTGAGCGTTTTAGAAGACGCAGTTGATGGAATAGATTCTTGTATGGATAAGCCTGTATGAAATTCTTTTCGTAAGAAGAAAAACGCGACGGAAGTTGTCACAATGCCCATAACAATTACGAGAGGAACACTGGCAGAAACAACGCTGGAAACAGGAAGACCAGCAGCGTCTGCAGTTAATTTTGGTGCACCTTGAATAACGAAGTCACCAGATAAGGCGATGCCGTGTCCGAATAAATTCATAGCAATTGCCACTCCGATTGGAGGAAGACCAACGCGTACAGCGACCGGTAATAAAATAGCTCCCATTAAGGCGACAGCGGGAGAAGGCCAAAAGAAGAAAGAAATTGTCATCATTAAAAGGCCGATCATCCAATAGGCGAGGGTAGGTGTACGAATCATCTTTGTAAATGGTGAAATCATCGTGTCATTTATGCCAGTATGAACGAGTAGATTACTCATTGATACGATAATGGAGATGATTAATATAGTTGGTAATAGTTCAGTAATAGCGTAAATGAAACTTTGAAAAATACCGCTAATGGCAAGAGGGATAGAACTTGTAGCAGTTAATGCTAACAAAAAGATAAAAACGATACAAATAATCGTCGTATCTTTCCGGAGAATAAAAAAAGTAATAATAGTGAGTAAACAAAGAATATAGAGAGCGTGTAACAGCGTTAATTCAACTCCCATAACATTCACATCCTTTAGGCGTTCGTGTAGTTTATTGTATGAAAGCAGTGAAAGTATGTGAGTATAGGAAAAAGAAAAAAGTGAAATTTCATGTACTGTAATGGTAAGAACAACAAATGGATGTTACAATACAATTAATCCTAAAAATGGAATTAAAGGAGGGCTTATGCACAAAAAAATTGGATTTTGGGGATTCGTTATATCTTGTAGTCTATTAATCATTTTAAACTTGTTTACAAACAATGAATGGATCAGTATCATACCTGTTTTCGGGTTTGTATTTATCCTTTTATATAACTGGGATGATATGAAACAATATAGTAAGAAAAGTATCGGAATTATGATAGGTATCATTGTTATTTGCGCATTTTTCGTAGGGTTTATTTTAATAGAAGGGCAGAAGCAAATGGAGAAAATGTCTATTTTTCAAGAATGGATGTCTTCTGCAAAAGGTCTTTATCTTGTAATTGTCGTTGTTGTTTTTCTAAGAATTGTTATAAGCGTAGCAAGTTACATATTAAAGGGAAAGTAGAATGGGGGAGTACGATTGAGAGAGAAAATAGGGTACTATGGCGTGCTCGTTTGTTTACTATTATCAGTTGTTTCAGGGCAATTTCTTAAAAGTGAATGGGTGCCAGTTATATTATGTATAGGAGTATTGATTTTTGCACCTATGTATCGCTGGAAAGAATGGAAGGCATATAGCCGAAAAAAGAAAATTGTTTTCAGCATCGAGTTTATCATTGTAATAAGCACGATTCCATTTTTGTTATTGAAAGGAAATGAGATAATAGATGGAATTGTAATGTTTCAAGGCTGGTTATTTATTGCGAAATTGATATATTTAATATGCATTTTAATGTTGGTAGCGGTAGTCGCCAAAAAAGTAAATGAAAAGCTATTCGCTAATGAATAAAAGAAAATGCCACCCTTATTCGGTGGCATTTTCTCATTTTACTGAATGAGATTTTTGCATCTTTTTAACTAAACGAATTTGTCCGCGATGATTGATTTCATCTTCAAATACATGAAACCACTTAAAGTAGTTATTTGCTGGTTTGTCATACCAAAAGTCTGTCGTTTGAAATAGCCATTCATCAGGTAACGATTGAAAAGTCTCGATCGTTTTGGAACGTACTTCTTGTAATGTGTTTATGTAAAATTCTATAGAGTTTCCTTTTATTTTCTCGCGGCCAAGAGCTCCTAACTCAATAGCAGGTAACCAACGTTCTAATTCAGCTTCCGTTGGTTCACGGTCTTCAAAAGTATGAATCTGGTAGTAAAATTCAATAGCGGCCATATGGTACAAAAGCATGCCAATTGAGTTTGCTTCCTCATCATATAAATAATCAAGTTCTTCAATTGATAAACCTTCCACCGCTTGCATTGTTGTGTAGCGAGCGTAATTCATCATGGAAACAAGTTTGGAAAATTCAGGCTGTAAACCATCTATTTTATCAATTACAAAATTCAATTAAAATTCCCCCTCTTTAAACGATTACTCCAGAGAAAGAATTCTATGTGCAACGAAAAACTCCTTTAAAAAGGCTATGATTTTAACAAGGGATAACAATTAGTTCCCGATTTGATTTTGTAATAACTTCATATCCGTCTTTTGTAATGACAATATCATCTTCAATTCTACAACCGCCCCAGTTTGGTATGTAAATACCAGGTTCCACTGTAACAACCATACCTTCTTCTAAAGTAGCTTTACTTTCTTGGGATAAGCGGAGAGGTTCATGAATTTCTAACCCAAGACCATGACCAGTAGAGTGTCCAAAATATTGACCGTATCCATGTTCTGTAATGTAATCTCTCGTTATATCATCGATATTTTTCGCAGTTTCCCCAGGTTTAATTGCTTCCGTCCCACGTTTTAACGCTTCTCGTACAATATTGTATATCTTTTTGAATTCTTCTGACGGTTCCCCAATTGCTACAGTACGTGTTATATCGGAACAATATCCATTATAAAGTGCACCGAAATCTAATGTAACGACGTCGCCTCGTTCGATTATTTTATTTGATGCAACTCCATGAGGAAGTGAAGAACGGACGCCAGAAGCTACAATGATTTGGAAGGAAGAGGATGTAGCCCCTTTTTTTCGCATGAAAAATTCTAACTCATCTCGTACATCATTTTCACTAATTCCTGGTTTTAGAAACGTAAGGATGTGGTGAAATGCTTCGTCAGCAATATTAGCTGCGATTTTCATTGTTTCTATTTCAGGCGTGTCTTTAATAATACGAATATTTTCGATGATTTCGCACACTTGAACCATTTCCGCATGTACGTATTTTTGTAAGTTTTTATATTGTTGCAATGTCATGTTGTTTTCTTCAATTCCGAGTTTTTGAATGTTTAATTTCGATACTTGAGTTGCAATTTCTTTTTCTAAATTTCCTGTATGCATAATAATTTCAGCATCTTTTATTTGTGATTTCGCTTGATCTACATAGCGAAAATCAGTGATGAAAACAGCTTTATCCGCAGAGATTAAGACGACGCCAGCACTACCTGTAAAGCCTGTTGCATATTGGCGATTTTCTTTTTTTGTAATAAGCAATCCGTCAATTTCATAGTTTTGTAGTTGATTTTGGATTTTATTAATTTTTAAAGTCATGTTAATTCCCCCTATTCATAGTATTGAATAAAGCAAATAGCGTGCCAAAATGTATATTTGAAGAAAGGATAGTAGGGGAAACATATATTTTAGGGGAGATAAAAAATAGCCCGCAATTTGTGGGAGACTTTTTGTTCATAAAATCCAGATTGCTTCAATAAATGGCAGAGGATGAAAAAATATTGATTGGAGTTACACGTGCACTTTATTTATATGCTGTAAAAAAATTTATACAAATGTGAAATGAAACTGTCAATTTTTTTGACAATATTGAATGGATATAGCAACTAAATTGAAAAAATATAAAAAATGCGTTACTTATAAGCAACGCATTTTTTATATTTACGCTTTTAATTTCATTACAGTATCAGCATCCGGTGTTACATATACGGTTTGTTGATTGTCGTACGTAACAAAACCAAGTTTTGCACCACTCGGTTTTTTGACATGGCGTATTTTGGTGAAATCTACAGGAACAGAACTAGAATCTTTTGCTTTACTGAAATAGGCAGCGATTTTAGCTGCTTCTAACACAGTGTCTTCGGTAGGTTCAAGAGAACGAATGACAACATGAGACCCAGGGATATCTTTCGTATGTAACCAAATTTCATCACGACGGGCAAATTTCGTTGTTAAGTAATCGTTTTGTTTATTGTTCTTACCGACGAAAATTTCTGTGCCATCACTTGCTACATATTTATCTAATACTGGTTTAGTAGGCTTTTTCTTTGCGTTTTTCGTTTTACGATTGCGCACATAGCCTTCTTCAGCTAATTCCTCACGAATTTCTTCAATATCTTTTGAAGAAGCAGCTTCCATTTGTTGAAGTAAGCTATCAAAATAAAGAATTTCTTCATTTGTTTTTTCAATTTGTTCTTCTACAACAACAACTGAATTTTTTGCTTTTTGGTACTTTTGGAAATAGCGTTGCGCATTGTCAGATGGTGTTTTTAAAGGATCTAATGTAATTTTTACAGTTCCGCCATTTTCGTCGTAATAGTTAACGACTTCAATATCTTTATCACCTTTTTTCAAAGCGTACATATTGGCTGTAAGTAGTTCTCCGAATAGTTGATATTTATCTGCTTTTCCGGCATCTTGTAATGTTTTTTCTAGTTTAATGAGTTTCTTCTCATTTTTATTTTTTTCGTTTTGCATAAAGCGCTCTAAATCATAAGCTTGTTGTTTTACACGGTCGCGCTCTGCTTTTCCGAAAAAGAAACGGTCTAGCAATTCACTAACAGATGAGAATGTCTTGTCTTCTCCTGCTAAGTGCGCAAGAGGGAAAAGATAAAAGAATTCTTTCCCATTTGAAGTAGTCATAGTTGGTGAATATGTATGAGTTAGTAATGGTTTTTGTATGGAGAAAAATGCGTCCGCTAATGCTTTTTCATTTACCATACCTGCTTTTTTCACTACTTCTTTTGCGAATAACGGCGAAATTCCCGTGAAGGTGCCGACAAGCTGTTTATCCATGTTTCCAGATAGAAAGTCTAGCGGTCTAATAAATTCATCATTTGTTTCAATCTGGAGTGGGTTAATTTTATGTTGTGCTGGTGGTGCAATGTACTCCGCTCCAGCATATACAGTTCGATGTCTGTTTACCGCTAAAGAAACGTGTTTTAAGCTATCTAAAATATTGTTTGTTTTTGTGTCTACTAAAATGATGTTACTATGTCGTCCCATTATTTCAATTACTAATGTTTTTAGCGATTCGTCACCAATTTCATTTCTGCTACGAACGGTAATTTGAATAATGCGCTCTAAATCAATTTGTTCAATTTTTTCAATGAACCCACCTTCTAAATGCTTACGAAGAAGCATACAAAACATTGGCGGAAGTGCAGGTGAATCGTAATTTTGATTTGTTAAGTGTAAACGTGCATATGTCGGATGAGCGGAAAGAATTAGTTTTTGATTTTTTCCGTTTGCTCGAATATGTAATAAAATCTCGTATTTTGAAGGTTGATATATTTTGGAAATTCTTCCTGTGTAAAGAGAATTTGCAATTTCATGTGTAATTGCTCTTGTAAATAATCCATCGAATGCCATAAATGAACACTCCTTTCTAACTAAAAGTTAATTATAGCATTTTTTTGGACGAGGCTGAATAAGCTTTCAATAGAGTATGTCTGGAATCAGGAGGTCGATAGCGGGATGAACTGGTATGGAATGCGTGCACACGAAGTGGAAGAAAGAACGAATACGAATGTGAAGGTTGGGCTTACAGAGAAGGAAGCAGAAGGGCGAATAAAAAAATTTGGTACAAATGAATTAGATGAAGCCAAAAGGCCTTCTGCACTGATGGTATTTTTGGCGCAGTTTAAAGATTTTATGGTACTTGTTTTATTTGGTGCAACAATAGTTTCAGCTTTTTTAGGTGAATACATTGATTCTATTGCGATTGTTGCGATTGTTATTATCAATGGTATTCTTGGCTTTTTTCAAGAAAGAAAGGCTGAAAAGTCACTGGAAGCTTTAAAAGAGCTAGCCGCCCCGCAAGTTACTGTAATGCGGAATGGAAATTGGGTAAAAGCACCGTCTAAAGCACTTGTTTTAGGTGATATCATTAAATTTTCTAGTGGTGATCGTATTGGGGCGGATGTACGTCTTGTTGAGGCATCAAGTTTATATATCGAAGAATCAGCTTTGACAGGAGAGTCAGTACCGGTGCAGAAGAAGGTAGAAGCTCTGCAGGGGCAAGATGTTTCAATTGGTGATCAAAAAAATATGGCTTTTATGGGTACGATGATTACACGAGGAGCTGGAACAGGGGTCGTTGTAGCAACTGGTATGAATACAGCGATGGGCCAAATTGCAAATATGTTACAAAATGCAGAGCAAATGGAAACACCACTGCAAAGAAGATTAGAGCAACTCGGGAAAATATTAATTATTGTGGCTCTTATTTTGACAGCGCTTGTCGTATTAGCCGGTGTGTATCAAGGGAATGAAGTGTATCATATGTTTTTAGCAGGCGTGTCGCTAGCTGTTGCTGCTATTCCTGAAGGATTACCAGCAATTGTTACAGTAGCTTTATCGCTTGGTGTACAGCGTATGATTAAAAAGAGAGCAATTGTAAGGAAGTTACCAGCGGTAGAAACGTTAGGATGCGCTTCTGTTATATGCTCTGATAAAACAGGAACAATGACGCAAAACAAAATGATGGTAACGCATATGTGGTCAGGTGGGGAATTATGGAAAGTTACAGGTCAAGGATATGAACCTAATGGCTCTTTTTTGAAAGGTGAAAAAGAATGCGATCCAGCTAAAACAAAAGCACTGTATCAACTACTAACATTTGGTTCACTTTGTAATAACGCAAATATTATTCAAAAGAAAAAGGCGTATGTATTAGATGGAGATCCAACTGAGGGAGCACTTGTAGCTGCAGCAATGAAAGCGGGGATAACGCGTGAGGCACTGAAAGGGAAATTTGAAATTATTCGTGAATTTCCATTCGATTCAACTCGAAAAATGATGAGTGTTATTGTGCGAGATAGAGAGGGGAAAAAGTTTCTTGTTACGAAGGGAGCACCAGATGTCCTCCTGCAAATGAGTCAAACGATTTTATGGGGGGATAAGCAACAACCGTTAAGTGAGTTGTATAGAAAAGAAGTACAGGCGGCTATTCATAGTTTAGGTAGTCAAGCGCTCCGAACAATTGCAGTTGCATTTAAGCCATTAAAAGTAACAGATTCTATTGAACATGAAAGAGACGTTGAAAAAGATTTTATGTTGGTCGGGATACAGGGAATGATTGATCCGCCAAGACCAGAGGTAGAACAGGCTGTAAAAGAGTGCAGAGAAGCTGGTATTCGAACAGTGATGATTACAGGAGATCATAAAGTGACAGCAATGGCAATTGCGGAACAATTAGGGGTTTTACCACCTGGTGGACGTGTTGTTGAAGGAGTAGAACTCGCGAATATGGATGTAGAGGAACTAGAAAGTGTTGTAGAAGATACGTATGTATTTGCTCGAGTATCACCTGAACATAAATTGAAGATTGTTAAGGCGTTGCAAAATAAAGGGCATATAGTAGCGATGACAGGTGATGGAGTAAACGATGCTCCGGCTATAAAAACAGCGGATATTGGGATAGCGATGGGAATTACAGGGACAGACGTTGCGAAAGAAGCTTCTTCTCTTGTTTTACTAGATGATAATTTTGCTACGATTAAATCAGCAATTAAAGAAGGTAGAAATATATACGAGAATATACGTAAGTTTATTCGTTATTTATTAGCATCGAACGTAGGAGAAATTTTAGTCATGTTATTTGCAATGTTACTTGCATTACCGCTGCCGATGGTTCCCATTCAAATTTTATGGGTGAACTTAGTGACTGACGGATTACCGGCGATGGCATTAGGATTGGATAAGGCGGAAGGAGACGTTATGAAGAGAACGCCGCGTCATCCGAAAGAAGGGGTATTTGCTAGAGGGCTTGCCTGGAAAATTATAAGCCGTGGCTTTCTAATTGGAGCAGTGACGTTAGTGGCGTTTATTATTGCATATAATCAACATCCAAATGAACTGAAATATGCACAAACTGTGGCGTTTGCGACGTTGGTACTTGCACAACTTATTCATGTATTTGATTGCCGGAGTGAACATTCTATCTTCCACCGTAATCCGTTTGGGAACGTGTATTTAGTAGGAGCGGTTATTATTTCTTTACTGTTAATGTTAGTGGTTATATATTACCCACCACTACAACCGATCTTTAGTACAATGCCAATACAAGCGAGAGATTGGTTGTTAATTGGAGGTTTGTCATCAATTCCGACCTTCTTGTTAGTAGGTTCTTTATTAACAGGGAAAAAGGGGAAGAAGGAAAAGCCAGTATTATATAAGAAGGGATTAAACTTGAAATAGTCAATGATATGAAAATGTGATATAATTTACAGAAGGTAGTAGAGCCTTGTCTCTATTACCTTTTTCATTGAGTTATTTCATGGCTTGGATGTGATAAAAATGATTTGTAGTATGACAGGATTTGGAAGATCGAAAGTAGAAAATGATACTTTTCAAATTACAGTAGAAATGAAATCGGTGAACCACCGTTTCCTAGAGATGAGTATTCGACTTCCGAAGCAAATGATGATATTTGAAGAAAAAATTCGTAAAATAATTGCAGAACAAGTTCGGCGTGGACGCATTGAAGTGTCTATTAGTATAACGGGTGAAGGGCTTGTTGAAAGAAAATTAAGTGTGAATTGGTCGCTTCTTGAGCAGTACCGATCGATTATGGAAGATATAAAAGGAAAATTTCAATTACAAGATTCTATTACACTTCAGCAATTAATGGAAATGCCAGAAGTAACAGCGATTGAAGAAGTAGAAAATGTAAATGAACAATTTGAGAACGGTTTATATGAGGCTGTTCGCCAAGCTGCTCATATGTTAAAAACGATGAGAGATGGCGAAGGAGAACGATTACATAAAGATATAGCGTATCGTTTACAAGAGATTCACAATTGTGTAAATGCAATTATTCCGCATGTACCGATTGTTACACAAAAATATCGTGAACGATTAGAAAATCGCTTAAAAGAATTACATAATCAAGATCTAGATGAACAAAGATTGTTAACAGAAGTCGCAATCTTTGCAGAGCGTTGTGATATTCACGAAGAGTTAGTTCGTTTGCAAAGTCATTTAGAGCAATTTCGTGAAACACTGCAGATTGAAGAGCCTGTTGGAAGGAAAATGGATTTCATCGTGCAAGAGATGCATAGAGAAATTAATACGATTGGTTCTAAGGCAAATGACTTAACAATTTCAAAATATGTTGTAGAAATGAAAAATAACCTTGAAAAAATTCGTGAACAAGTACAAAATATTGAGTAGCTTTCAAAAAATATATAAAGTTATACGTGGTGGAGAAATCGGATAGACTTACTAGGAGGCGCAAACTATGGCCATGCGGTTTTTAAATATTGGATACGGAAATATTGTATCTGCTCATCGAATTATTGCTATTGTAAGTCCGGAGTCAGCTCCTATTAAACGAACAGTACAGGAAGCACGCGAACATAATGCTTTGCTTGATGCTACGTATGGGAGAAAAACAAGGGCGGTTATTGTTATGGATGATGGGCATGTGGTATTAAGTCCAATTCAGCCAGAGACGATTGCACATCGTTTGAATAATAAAGAAGATTTAAGTGAGGAAGGGTAGGTTTTACATATTTATGAGAAGTAGAAGAGGATTGCTCATCGTTCTTTCAGGACCTTCTGGGGTTGGTAAAGGAACGGTTCGAAAAGAGCTGTTTAGTCATGAGGATACACGTTTTCAGTACTCCATTTCAGTAACGACACGTAAGCCACGTGAAGGTGAAGTAGATGGTGTAGATTATTTCTTTAAAGAGAGAGAAGAATTTGAGGAAATGATTCGTAATGAAAAATTACTTGAGTGGGCTGAGTTCGTAGGTAATTATTACGGAACACCGATTGACTATGTTGAAAAAACATTACAAGAAGGAAAAGATGTATTCTTAGAAATTGAAGTGCAAGGGGCAATTCAAGTTAAGAAAGCTTTCCCAGAAGGTGTATTTATTTTCTTAGCACCTCCAAGTTTATCTGAACTAAAGAACCGTATTGTCGGCCGTGGTACAGAAACTGAAGATGTTATTGAAAATCGTTTAACGGTAGCGAAAGAAGAAATCGAAATGATGGACGCTTACGACTATGTTGTAGAAAACGATCAAGTTGAATTAGCTTGTGAAAGAATTAAAGCAATTGTGGTTGGTGAACATTGCCGCCGCGAAAGAGTAGCAAAATATTATAAAGAAATGACGGAGGGTCTATAATTATGTTAAATCCATCAATTGATTCATTATTAACAAAAATCGATTCTAAATATACACTTGTAACAGTAGCTGCAAAACGTGCGCGTGAAATGCAACTTGCTGATAACTGTGTTATCGAGCAACCTGTTTCTCATAAATGTGTAGGTAAATCATTAGAAGAAATCGATGCAGAAGTATTAAAATATGTACCAAGCGAAGGCAAAATCATCGATTAAGACATTCTTTTCGACAAATTAAAACATAGACTTTATAATTTTCTATGTAACGGTAACAACCTATTTACAAGTAGGTTGTTATTTTTTTACGATAGGGAAGAAATATTGGTACTGATGAGCTGGGAATTCTGTTTCAGTATTATAAGTTTGAAAAAGAAAGAGGACGAGCCATATGCTAAAAGGGAAAAAGATACTTCTATGTGTAACAGGAGGCATTGCGGTCTTTAAAGCGGCTGCGTTAACTAGTAAATTGACACAAGCTGGTGCTATTGTAAAAGTAATGATGAGTGAGTCGGCAATGAAGTTTGTTACGCCTCTTACATTTCAAGCACTTTCTCGCCATGACGTATATACAGATACATTCGATGAGAAGGACTCGGCTGTTATTGCACATATCGATTTAGCAGATTGGGCAGATGTAGTACTTGTTGCACCTGCTACTGCCAATTGTATTGGGAAGTTAGCTGGTGGTATTGCAGACGATATGATTACAACTACTTTGTTAGCTACTACAGCCCCAGTGTGGATTGCACCTGCTATGAATGTGCATATGTATGAAAACAAAATTGTACAAAAAAATATGATGACGTTGAAAACGTTAGGATATACATTTATTGAGCCTGGAGAAGGTTTTTTAGCGTGTGGTTATGTTGCGAAGGGAAGACTAGAAGAACCGGAAGCAATTATTGCACGGTTAGAAGAGGCTTTTTCCGAACAAAAACCGTTGCAAGGAAAAAAAATATTAATAACTGCTGGCCCAACTCGTGAAAAGATTGATCCAGTGCGTTTTATGACCAATTTTTCTTCTGGGAAAATGGGATATGCAATTGCGGAAGTGGCAGCGAACTTAGGTGCTGATGTCATACTTGTTTCGGGACCGACAGCATTAAATCCACCATTACATGTAAATACGGTACAAGTGGAATCTGCACAAGATATGTTAGAAGTAGTTCTGCAACAGTATAAAAACGTAGATGTTGTCATTAAAACAGCAGCAGTTGCAGATTATCGCCCGAAATATGTTCATGATAATAAAATGAAAAAGAAAAATGGAGATGCTGTAATCGAACTCGAGAGAACAGTAGATATTTTAAAAACGTTAGGTGAGATGAAGGATCAACAGTTACTTATCGGTTTTGCGGCTGAAACGACAAAGGTAGAAGAATACGCAACAAAAAAATTACGTGAGAAAAATGCGAATATGATTGTTGCGAACGATGTAAAGGCACAAGGAGCTGGATTTGGTACAGATACAAACATTGTAACAATGTATAGAAAAGATGGAGAAGTTATCGAGTTACCACTTTTAACGAAGAAAGAGGTTGCTCGTGAAATATTAAAGCAAATTGAAATGATGTTAGAAGATGATCGTCTATGAAATTTGCAAGTGTAATTGTTGATGTACCTGCACGTCAGACAGATCGACCATTTGATTATATTATCCCTAAAAAGTGGGAAGATATTGTCCAGATAGGCATGCGTGTAGTAGTTCCATTTGGCCCAAGGAAATTGCAAGGCTTTATTATTGGGATTAAAGATTCGGCTGAAGTAGAAAGTAAGAAGCTAAAGACAATCCATGAAATATTAGATGTAACACCAGTTTTAAACGAGGAATTATTAAAGCTTGGATATTGGCTTACAAGCGAAACGTTATGTTATATGATTTCAGCCTTTCAAGTCATGCTTCCAACGGCGATAAAAGCTACGTATAAAAAGCGTCTACAACTTCGTAAACAAGAAGAAGTAGCACCTGAACTACTGTTTTTATTTCAGGAAAAAGAAGCGATAGATTGGGAAGCTATTGAGACGCAGCCGCATCTATACCGCACGATTCAACAAGAAATTAAAAATGGCACGATTGAAGTTGTTTATCAGGTAAAAGATAAAGTGCAAAAGAAGAAACAAAGAGTCGTTCAACCGGAGTTGCCAGAAGATAAATTGGAATTAGCAGCATTTGAACTGAAAAGTAAAAAACAACAAGATGTACTCTATTATTTTGTGGAAAATTATAAAAGTGTGCCGTTGAAAGTGATAACAGAAGAGTTGCAAATAACAGACGCTCCGATTAAAGCACTTGTTAAAAAGGGGCTAATTTCAGAAAAGTATGTGGAAGTGTACCGAAATCCGTATGACGATGATGATTTTGAACAAACGAAACCATTCCCACTTACGGAGGAACAAAAGCAAGTTATTGCACCGATTTTATCATCAATTACAAATGAAACTTACAATCCATTTTTACTATATGGTGTTACAGGAAGCGGAAAAACAGAAGTATATTTACAATCTATAGCAGCGGTGCTCGCGAAAGGGAAAGAAGCTATTGTACTTGTTCCTGAAATTGCACTAACGCCTCAAATGGTAGATCGTTTTAAAGGCAGATTTGGCTCGCAAGTTGCGGTTCTTCATAGTGCGCTGTCTGTTGGAGAAAAATATGATGAATGGCGTAAGATTTTAAGAAAAGAAGTGAAAGTTGTAGTTGGTGCACGTTCAGCTGTATTTGCTCCTTTTGAAAATTTAGGGATTATTATTATTGATGAGGAGCATGAATCGAGCTATAAGCAAGAAGATAATCCGAGGTATCATGCAAGGGATGTAGCTGTCTGGAGAGGGCAATATCATAAATGTCCTATCGTTCTTGGTAGTGCAACACCGACACTTGAATCGTTTGCAAGAGCGAAAAAAGGTGTGTATGAATTACTAACGATGGAAAAACGTATGAATAAACAAGCGTTACCAACAGTAGAGATTGTTGATATGCGTGAGGAACTTCGTGACGGGAATCGTTCCATGTTTTCGAAGGCATTACATGAAAAAATAGCAGATCGATTAGAAAAGAAAGAACAGATGGTACTCTTTTTAAATAGAAGAGGTCATTCTACATTTGTTATGTGCCGTGATTGTGGGTATGTTGTACAATGTCCGCATTGTGATATCTCGCTGACATATCATAAAATGAACCATCGTTTAAAATGTCATTACTGCAGTCACGAAGAGAATATGCCGACTGCGTGTCCTGCTTGTCAAAGTACATATATTCGTTTCTTTGGTACAGGTACACAAAAGGTAGAAGAAGAAATTACAAAACTATTTCCAGAGGCACGAGTTATTCGAATGGATGTAGATACGACAAGTCGCAAAGGAATGCATGAAAAATTATTAAAGGCGTTCGGGGAAGAAAAAGCAGATATACTACTTGGAACACAAATGATTGCGAAAGGATTAGATTTTCCTAAAGTAACGCTTGTCGGGGTTTTAACTGCAGATACGATGCTTCACTTGCCTGATTTTCGAGCGAGTGAAAAGACGTATCAGTTATTGACGCAAGTAAGTGGACGAGCAGGCAGACATGAATTGCCAGGGGAAGTTATAATTCAAACGTATACGCCAGAACATTATAGTATAGAGTTAGCAAAGAACCAACAATATGATGTGTTTTTTGACCAAGAAATGCAAATGAGACGAACAAGACAATATCCACCTTATTACTATGTTGTACTTGTAACAGTATCTCATCCAGAATTATTAAAGGCAGTGCAAGTGACGGAAAAAATTGTCGGTCATTTACGGGCGCACTGCACAGAGCAAACGATGGTGTTAGGACCGGTTGCTTCAGCAATTCCAAGGATAAAAGATAGATATCGTTATCAATGCATGATAAAATACAAACGGGAACCAAACTTAAAGAACGTGCTCAAAATGGTAAATGAACATTATCAAGCAGAAATGCAAAAAGAGCTACAAATCTCAATTGATTTTAATCCAACAATGTTAATGTAGCGGAGGGAAATATGGCAGTTTTAGAAATAGTAAAGCATCCAAATGAAGTGTTAGAAACACCATGCGAAAGAGTGATTAACTTTGATAAAAAGTTAGTGAAATTGTTGAAAGATATGCATGAAACAATGTTAATTGCGGACGGAGTCGGTTTAGCTGCGCCTCAAGTAGGTGTAAGCTTGCAAGTTGCGGTAGTTGATATCGGTGATGATACGGGGAAAATCGAGTTAATCAATCCATCGATACTAGAAAAACGTGGTGAACAAGTAGGTCCCGAAGGCTGTCTAAGCTTCCCGGGACTTTATGGTGAAGTGGAACGTGCGGATTATATTAAAGTACGTGCTCAAAATCGCCGAGGTAAAGTATTTTTACTAGAAGCAGAAGGATTTTTAGCACGTGCAATTCAACATGAAATCGATCATTTACACGGTGTGTTATTTACATCGAAAGTGACAAGATATTATGAGGAAAACGAATTAGAATAGGTATCAAAAGGAGCGGTTTTTGAATGATAAAAGTAGTATTTATGGGAACACCGGACTTTTCAGTGCCGGTGCTTCGTCGTCTTATCGAAGATGGCTATGATGTAATAGGTGTTGTGACGCAGCCTGATCGTCCGGTAGGTAGAAAAAAAGTATTAACACCTACACCTGTTAAAGTTGAAGCAGAAAAACATGGTATTCCGGTGTTACAACCGTTAAGAATTCGTGAAAAAGACGAATATGAACAAGTCTTGGCATTAGAGCCAGATTTAATTGTAACAGCTGCTTTCGGTCAGATTGTACCAAATGAAATTTTAGAAGCACCGAAGTATGGATGTATTAACGTCCACGCGTCTTTACTACCTGAACTTCGTGGTGGTGCACCAATTCATTATGCAATTATGGAAGGTAAAGAAAAAACGGGTATTACAATTATGTATATGGTAGAGAAATTGGATGCTGGTGATATCTTAACGCAAGTAGAAGTCGAGATTGAAGAGCGTGAAACGACAGGCTCTTTATTCGATAAGTTAAGTGAAGCAGGGGCACACCTTCTATCTAAAACAGTACCTTTATTAATTCAAGGTAAGTTAGAACCAATTAAACAAAACGAAGAAGAAGTAACGTTTGCATATAATATAAAACGTGAGCAAGAGAAAATTGATTGGACAAAAACAGGTGAAGAAGTATACAATCACATTCGCGGATTGAATCCATGGCCAGTCGCTTATACGACTTTGGTAGGACAAGTTATTAAAGTATGGTGGGGAGAGAAGGTCTCTATTACAGAGAAAGCTGAACCAGGTACAATAGTAGCTCTTGAAGAAGATGGATTTGTTGTTGCAACAGGGAATGAGACAGGGGTTAAAATCACTGAATTGCAACCTTCTGGTAAAAAACGTATGAGTTGTTCGCAATTTTTACGTGGCACAAAACCTGAAATTGGAACGAAGTTAGGAGAAAATGCATGAGACAAAATGTTCGTGAGTTAGCTCTTGATGGCTTAATTCAAGTAGAAAAAAGTGGTGCATACAGTAACTTACTTCTAAATAATCTAATTGAAAAAAATGCAATTGATAGAAAAGATATTGGTTTGTTAACTGAAATTGTATATGGAACGATTCAACGTCGTGACACATTAGATTATTATTTACAGCCTTTTTTAAAAAAGAAGGTTGAGGCGTGGGTAAGAGTATTACTTCGCTTATCTTTATATCAAATGATTTATTTAGACCGAGTGCCAGAAAGAGCGGCTATTCATGAAGCAGTTGAAATTGCAAAGCGTCGCGGGCATAAAGGGATTGCTGGTATGGTAAACGGGGTATTACGTTCGATTCAGAGAGAAGGGGTACCTTCTGTAGATGAAATCAAGGATCCAATAGAACGTTTGGCAATTGCAACAAGTCATCCAATGTGGCTTGTGCAAGACTGGGCTTCTGAATATGGTTTAGAGACAGCAGAGAAAATGTGTGAAGTGAACATGTTACCCCCGGTACCAACAGCGCGTGTAAATGTTGATAAAATAACAGTAGAAGAAGCAATAGAGTTGTTGGCTGGTGAAGGTATAGAAGCGAAGCGCGGCGATTTATCAGAGGATGCAATTCAAATTGAAAGAGGGAATGTAGCGCATACAGATGCGTTCAAAAAAGGTTTTCTTTCTATTCAAGATGAAAGTTCTATGCTTGTAGCACGCGCTTTAGAACCGAATGAGGGAGATGAAGTTCTTGATAGTTGTGCTGCTCCGGGCGGAAAGACAACGCACATTGCAGAGCGATTAAAAGGAACAGGTCAAGTTATGTCTCTTGATTTACATGCACACAAAGTACGTTTAATTAAACAACAAGCGGAGAGACTTGGTCTAGAAAATGTCGAAACAAAAGCACTAGATGCTAGAAAAGTGCAAGAACACTTTGCGAATGAAACATTTGATAAAATATTAGTAGATGCACCATGTTCTGGATTTGGTGTTATTAGACGTAAACCTGATATTAAGTTAGGTAAAAATAAAGGCGATAGTGAAAGATTATCGACGATTCAACTTGCAATACTAGAAAAAATAGCACCGTTATTAAAACAAGGTGGTCGCCTTGTTTATAGTACGTGCACAATAGAAAAAATAGAAAATGAACAAGTAATAAAGCAATTTTTACAAGAGCATCCTGAATTTGAATGGGATACTACGATAAAAGATCGCATGCCAGAAAAGTTAAATCCGTATATTGATGAAGGTCAAGTGCGAATTTTACCGCATTATTTTGCAACAGATGGCTTTTATATTGCTTGTTTAAGGAAGAAGGTGTAGCATCGTGGAAACGACTGTGAGAAAACAAAAGAAAAATCTAGAAACGAAGAAACCATCAATTTATTCTTTACAACTTCATGAAATGCAAGATTGGTTAAAGGAACAAGGAGAACCTAAATTCCGTGCAGGACAAATCTTTGATTGGCTATATAAAAAACGTGTAAAAAATTATGACGACATGTCGAATCTTTCTAAAGGATTACGCGATAAATTGTCGAATTCCTTTGATATTACTACTTTAAATACATTAGTAAAACAAACATCTTCTGATGGAACAATTAAATTTTTATTCCAATTATATGATGGTTATTCTATTGAAACAGTGTTAATGCGACACGAATATGGAAATTCTATTTGTGTAACAACACAGGTTGGATGCCGTATTGGTTGTACGTTCTGTGCATCTACACTTGGTGGGTTAAAACGAAACTTAGAGGCTGGAGAGATTGTAGCGCAAGTAGTAGAAGTGCAACGTGCACTTGATGAAACAGAAGAACGTGTAAGTTCGCTTGTTGTTATGGGAATTGGAGAGCCGTTTGATAATTACGACAATTTAATGTCATTCTTACGCATTGTAAACCATGAAAAAGGAATTCATATTGGTGCAAGACATATGACAGTTTCAACAAGTGGAATTGTTCCAAAAATTTATAAGTTCGCTGAAGAAGATATGCAAATTAATTTTGCGATTTCATTGCATTCTGCAAATACAGAGTTACGTTCAAAATTAATGCCGATTAACCGTGCTTATAAGCTACCAGACTTAATGGAAGCTGTTAAATACTATGTAAATAGAACAGGGCGTCGTATTACGTTTGAATATGGCTTATTTGGAGGAGAAAATGACCAAGTTGAGCAAGCTGAAGAACTTGCTGCGCTTTTAAAAGGTGTAAAATGTCATGTAAACTTAATTCCGGTAAACTACGTACCTGAACGTGATTATGTACGTACGCCACGTGAACAAATTTTCTTATTTGAAAAAACGTTAAAAGATCGTGGAGTGAATGTAACAATTCGCCGTGAACAAGGTCATGATATTGATGCAGCCTGCGGTCAGTTACGTGCGAAGGAGCGTAAAGAAGAGACGAGGTGACGAGATGAAAGCCGTGTTTCTATCAGATAAAGGAAAAGTTCGTCAACATAATGAAGATAGTGCGGGAGTTTTTCACAATTTAGATGGAAATATTTTAGCGGTAGTAGCAGATGGAATGGGAGGTCATCGAGCTGGTGATGTAGCTAGCTCGATGACCATTCAATTATTTCATGATTATTGGAAGCAAACGCATAATATGAATGAACCAAAAAAAGTAGAAGAGTGGTTACATACGAGTGTTGGGATTATTAATGAGCGTATATATGAGTACTCTAAGCAACATGTAGAATGTAATGGCATGGGAACAACACTTATAATAGCGATTTGTACGCCAAACTTTGTGACAATAGGTCATATAGGAGATAGTCGTTGTTATATGGTATCAGAGGGAGAAATATCGCTTGTAACGGAAGATCACTCACTTGTAAATGAACTTGTAAGACATGGTGAAATTTCAAAAGAAGACGCAGAATATCACCCGAAAAAGAATGTTTTGTTAAGGGCGTTAGGAACAGAAGAAAAAGTCGGATTAGATGTTAAAACATTGGTGCTTGAGGAAGATGATCAGTTACTTCTTTGCTCGGATGGGTTATCTAACAAAGTTTCTATTGCTGATATGCAACAAATTTTACAGTTAAATGAACAGCTTGAAACTAAGGGACAACGTCTCATTCAATTGGCGAATGATCGTGGCGGGGAAGATAATATCACCCTTGTTCTTATTGATTATGCGGGTTCGACAAACGAAAGTAGGTGAAGTGCAACGTGCTGATTGGAAAACGCTTAAATGACCGTTATAAGCTGCTGAAAATGATTGGTGGTGGTGGAATGGCCAATGTGTATTTAGCTCATGATGATATACTTGGCCGAGATGTAGCGGTAAAAATATTAAGACTCGACTATTCAAATAATGAAGAGTTTATTAAACGTTTCCATCGAGAAGCGCAGTCTGTTACAACGTTGTCGCATCCAAATATTGTGAATATGTATGATGTCGGAGAAGAAGATGGTATATATTATCTTGTAATGGAGTATGTACCAGGACAAACATTGAAGCAATACATAATTGAGCGAGGGATGTTACCTATAGGAGAAGCTCTTGATATTATGGAGCAGTTAACATCCGCCATGGCACATGCCCATCATTTTGAAATTGTGCACCGTGATATTAAACCGCACAATATTTTAATTCGAGCTGATGGAGTAATAAAAGTAACAGATTTTGGAATTGCGACAGCTACAAGTGCAACAACAATTACACATACAAATTCGGTACTCGGTTCGGTACATTACTTATCACCAGAACAAGCACGCGGCGGGATAGCAAATAAACAATCAGATATTTATTCCCTAGGAATCGTTATGTTTGAGTTGTTAACAGGAAGACAACCGTTTTCTGGCGAATCTGCTGTTGCTATAGCTTTAAAACATTTACAAAGTGAAATTCCGTCTCCAAAGAGATGGAATGAAAATATTCCGCAAAGTGTTGAAAATATTATATTAAAGGCAACTGCGAAAGATCCGTTTCACCGATATCAATCTGCCAATGCGATGAAACGAGATATTGAAACTGCGCTATATCCAGAGAGGATAAATGAGCAGCCATTTTACATACCGGAAGATATGGAAGCGACAAAAGCGATTCCGATTATTCAACAAGAACAATTATTCGAAAATGTAACTGATGAAACAATTGTTTTAAAAGGAAGTAAAGTGGATGAACAGAAAAGAAAAGAAGAAACGGAATTATATAAGAAGAAAAAACGAAGTAATAAATGGATCAAAGTTTTAATTACGACATTTTTACTTTTAGCAATTGGAATAACGTTAGCGCTTACTGTTATTCCGGGATTCTTTATTCCAAAAGATGTAAAAGTCCCTGATGTGGCTGGTATGAAGTATACGACAGCAGTAAATACATTAGTTGAAAAGGGTTTTGAGGTTACGGAACCTAATATTGTATATACAGATGATGTTGAAACCGGTGATGTGATAAAAACAGACCCTGTGGCAGGTAGAGTCGTGAAAGAAAACTCTAAAATTACTATCTATCAATCAGGTGGAAAAAAGAAAAGTAAGATGAGTGATCTCACAGGAAAAGATTTTGAGAGTATAAGGAATGAATTAGAAGAAAAATATAAGCAAGTTACAATAAATTATATTGAAAATGATAGGCCAAAAGGTGAAATCGTAGAGCAAATTCCGACGCCTGATCAAATGGTAGTAGAGGCGGAACAAGAACTGAAAATTTGGGTAAGTAAAGGTCCTTATCAAATTAGACCAGGTGATTTTTCAGGATGGACTGAAAATAGCGTAAATGGTTATTTGAATGAGAGAAAACTAACCCCAGATATAAAACGAGAGTATTCCGATACTGTTGATAAAGGACTTGTAATTTCGCAATCTCCAAAACCAGGAACGCCGTTAAAAGAAGGAGATAAAGTGACGATTATCATCTCAGAGGGGCCTAAGCCGAAAATAACGAAAACAGTGAAAGTGGATAATATTTCTATTCCGTATGAGTCTTCTATAATTGGTGAGAAAAAACCGCAAACAATAGAAATTTATAAAGAAGATATGCAACAAAAAATGGATAGACCAATTGAAACTAGAACAATTTCAGAGTCGGCAACTATTTCTTTAGAATTTGTAATTCAAGAAGGTACAAAAGGACACTATAAAATTGTACGAGATGGTGTAACGATTATCGACAAAGAAGTACCATACCCAACTCAATAATAATGACTTCCATTTTCTTTTTAGAGGGGATGGAATGTATTACTCTTGCCTGTTATGCTGTCTACATATAGTGGACTGTATAACAGGCAAAAATATATGATTCAAAAAGCTATAAAAGTGATACTGTTATAAATAATATTTTAAATTTGATGGTAGATTAAATATATTAACTTGTATATATGACGGGTTTTGAAATAAGTATTTAAAGAATTTTAAACCATTTAATATTAATGACAGCTTCACTTTATACAAAATAAAGGAGAATTATATGCCAGAAGGAAAAATTGTAAAAGCTCTAAGTGGATTTTATTATGTGCAGCATGAAGAAGGGATTACACAATGCCGTGGGCGTGGTGTGTTCAGAAAAAATAAAATTACGCCACTGGTAGGAGACCAAGTTGTCTTTCAAGCAGATAATCCAACTGAAGGATATGTGCTTGAAGTATTTGATCGGAAAAATGAACTTGTTAGGCCTCCTATTGCTAATGTTGATCAAGCAATTCTCGTTTTCTCTGCAGTAGAACCAGATTTTAATCCGGGACTATTAGATCGATTTTTAGTGCTGATTGAATATCATAACATTAAGCCGATTATTTGCATTAGTAAGATGGATTTAGTGGATGAAAAAATGAGAGAGACTGTTGAATCTTATGCAAATGACTATCGTGAGATGGGATATGATGTATTATTTACTTCTATAAATACATCGGAAAGTATTGATATTTTAAAACCATTCTTAGAAGGTTGTATTTCTGTCGTTGCAGGGCAATCTGGTGTTGGGAAATCTTCTATGCTTAACGTTTTACGTCCAGAGTTAGAATTGAAAACGAATGATATTTCCTCGCATTTAGGACGCGGGAAACATACGACAAGACACGTGGAATTAATTGCGGTTGGAAGCGGACTAGTTGCAGATACACCTGGTTTTAGTTCACTGGATTTCATAGATATAGAGGTAGAAGATCTTACATATTGTTTTCCAGAGTTGAAAGAAGCGAGCCAATACTGTAAATTTAGAGGGTGTACACATCTTTCTGAACCGAAATGTGCTGTGAAGACAGCAGTTGAAGAAGGGAAGATTACAGAATATCGTTATAAAAATTACAAACAATTCGTAGAAGAAATTAGAGAGAGAAAGCCGAGGTATTAGTTATGATTAAAATTGCACCATCGATCTTATCAGCAGATTTTTCAAAATTAGGGGAAGAGATTAAAGATGTAGAAAAAGGTGGAGCGGATTACATTCACGTCGATGTAATGGATGGACATTTCGTACCAAATATTACGATTGGACCATTAATTGTAGAAGCTATCCGTCCAATTACATCTTTACCATTAGATGTACATTTAATGATTGAAAATCCTGATAACTATATCCCGACTTTCGCAAAAGCGGGAGCAGATATTATTACTGTTCATGTAGAGGCGTGCCCTCATTTGCATCGTACAATTCAGCTAATTAAGTCTCATGGCATTAAAGCGGGAGTTGTATTAAATCCGCATACGCCAGTTTCGACGATTGAGCATGTATTAGAAGATATCGATATGGTATTGCTTATGACAGTAAACCCTGGATTTGGTGGACAGAAATTTATCCATTCTGTATTACCGAAAATTAAACAAGTGGCAGAAATGGTTAAAGAGCGTAATCTAGAAGTAGAAATTGAAGTTGATGGTGGTGTAAACACTGAAACAGCACGACTTTGTGTTGAAGCAGGAGCAAATGTACTTGTAGCTGGATCAGCAGTATACAATCAAAAAGACCGTGGTGAAGCAATTCGTGTCATTCGTGGATAATGAATGAACGAGTCTTTATCCTAGTGAAACTGCTAGTGTAGTAAGTTTTCACTATTTATAAAGGATAGAGAAAAAATATGTAAAAAGGCAATCTACCGAATGGCAGATTGCCTTTTTACAATAGAAGGGGAAGGAAACATGATTATTCATATTTTAGCGGGTGGACCTGCGGAATATTGTGCAGATTTTTCTCGATATGAAAATGAGAAAGTAGTGTGGGCGGCAGTTGATAGAGGAGTATATCGTCTATTAAAAGGAGGGATTACTCCAGCTGTTGCATTTGGAGATTACGATTCAGTTACTGAAGAGGAATTAGTATGGATGGGTCAGCAAACAAATGACTTACATATTGTTCCTCGTGAAAAAGATCAAACAGATTTAGAAATTGCGATTAATTGGGCGTTAGAACAAAATCCGACATTGATTCGTATTTTTGGTGCCACCGGTGGAAGGCTGGATCACGGTTTAGCAAATATACAGATGCTTTTAAGAGGGTTAGAAGTAGGGGTAGAAATGTGTATTGTAGACAATAAAAATGAAATAAGCGTAAAAAAAGTGGGTACACATATAATTGAAGAAAATAAAAATTTCCCTTATGTATCTTTTGTGCCGGTTACTGAAATAGTAGAAGGGATTACATTACTTGGTTTTAAGTATCCTCTAACTAATAAAACAATAGAATGGGGATCAACACTTTGTATTAGTAATGAACTCGTTGAGGAAAAAGGTACTTTTTCATTTACTTCTGGCATATTAATGGTGATAAGAAGCACTGATTAAAGAAACAATTTTGCTCCTTACATCATATAGTGAACAAGTGGAGTAATGGGGATTAGGAGGGAAACCATGAGATTTTATACAATTAAGTTACCTAAATTTCTTGGTGGAATTGTTCGTGCCATGTTAAATACCTTCAAAAAAGATTAAAAAAAGCACCTATTACCGGTGCTTTTTCCATTGTCATAGTAAAAAAAGAGCCTAGCGGCTCTTTTTTTTATTATTAAACACGTTCGATTTTGCCAGATTTTAATGCTCTAGCAGAAACGTAAACACGTTGAACTTTTCCGTCGATGCGTACGCGAACTTTTTGAAGGTTAGCGCCCCATTTACGTTTTGTAGCGTTCATTGCGTGAGAACGAGAGTTACCAGAACGAGCTTTTCTTCCAGTGATAGCACAAACACGAGCCATTTATATTTCCCTCCCTTGATACCTTACCATACGTAATTTTTCAATGTTAGTCTTTTTTGCGATGCTAAAAACACTACTATAATTTAACACAACTAAAAAGAGAATGCAACACCGTAGAAAAAAGAAATCAAGAAAAATTACTTGACACCATATGTCGATGATGAAAAGTTGAAATCAAGAAAAATTGCTTGACATATTATAGTGGTACATGTTGTATAATAACAATGGACTATTTTGCTCATCATAAAAAATGTGATTTAAAACATAAAATATGAGAGTGAAAAGAAAGAACGATGGAATTTTCTTTAAAAAGATTATATGATAGTAACTAAAGTAGTCTAGCTCACTTTCACCATTTATGAAGGGGGAAACGAGATGTCAATTGAAATTAAAACGAAGTATGGTCAAATTGATATTAGTACAGATGTAATTGCAACAATTGCTGGAGGTGCCGCAGTAGATTGCTACGGTATCGTAGGTATGGCATCAAAAAATCAGTTAAAAGATGGTTTAACAGACATTTTACGAAAAGAAAACTTCACTAGAGGTGTTATTGTTCGTAAAGATGAAGATGAAGTACATATTGATATGTATATTATTGTGAGCTATGGTACGAAAATTTCAGAAGTAGCACATAACGTGCAGACGAAAGTGAAATATACATTAGATCAAACTGTAGGACTAGCAGTAGATTCTGTAAACATCTACGTACAAGGAGTTAAAGTAATAAACTTGTAATGTGCATTAAGGAGGAAAATCTGTGTCAATTCAAAAAATTGATGGGAAACGTTTATCACAAATGATCATGCAAGGAGCGAATAATTTAACAAATAATGTTCAGCTTGTTGATGCATTAAACGTATTTCCGGTTCCAGATGGCGATACCGGTACAAACATGAACTTATCAATGACTTCAGGCGCACGTGAAGTGAAAGCAAATCCTTCACAGCATGCTGGTAAAGTCGGCGTAAGTTTAGCCAAAGGATTATTAATGGGAGCACGTGGTAACTCTGGAGTTATTTTATCTCAGTTGTTCCGTGGTTTCTCTAAATCCATTGAACAAAAAGAAGAATTAACAACAGTTGATTTTGCTGCAGCTTTAGATGCTGGGGTAGAAGCGGCTTACAAAGCGGTTATGAAACCGATTGAAGGAACGATTTTAACGGTTGCAAGAGAAACGGGTAAATATGCAGTGACAGTTGCGAAAAAACAGCGCGACTTTGTTTTGTTTATGGAAGACGTTGTGAAAGAAGCGAATGCATCGTTAAATCGTACGCCGGATTTATTACCTGTATTAAAACAAGTTGGCGTTGTAGATAGCGGTGGTAAAGGTCTTGTTGTTGTATACGAAGGATTTTTAGCTGACTTAAAAGGAGAAACGATTTCTTCTAATGTGTCTGCCCAACCATCTATGAATGACATGGTACGCGCAGAACATCACCGTAGTGTACAAAGCCAATTGAGTACAGAAGATATTAAGTATGGATATTGTACGGAATTTATGGTGAAATTAGAGCCTGAAAAAATGAAAGAACATAATTTCTCTGAACAAAAATTCCGTGAAGATATTAGTGTGTACGGAGATTCACTACTTGTTGTATCAGATGATGAGGTTGTTAAGGTTCATATTCATGCGGAACATCCTGGAGATCCTATGAATTATGGACAACGCTATGGTAGTTTAATTAAGATTAAAGTAGAAAATATGCGTGAACAGCATACTGCTTTATTAGATGAGCCTACTATGATGCCTGAGCCAACTAGCCAGTCTAAAGAGAAACAACCGTACGGTATCGTAACTGTTGCTATGGGATCTGGTATCAAAACTTTATTTGAGAGCATTGGCGCGACGAAAGTTATCGAAGGTGGCCAAACGATGAATCCAAGTACGGAGGATATTGTGAAGGCGATTGAAGAAGCGAATGCTGAAAAAATCATTATTTTACCGAACAACGGAAATATCGTGATGGCAGCAGAACAAGCAGCGTCAGTTGTGGATCAAGAAGTGATTGTAATTCGTTCAAAAACAGTTCCTCAAGGTATGGCTGCAATGTTAGCTTTTAATCCAGTTGGAACGTTAGAAGAGAACGAAGAAAACATGAAAGAAGCTTTATCTCATGTGAAAACCGGTCAAATTACGTATGCTGTACGTGATACGGAAATTGATGGTGTAGCGATTCAAAAAGATGATTTCATGTGTATTGCAGATGGAAAAATTGTATCAACAAATGCTGCAAAAGTAGGAGCTGCAAAGCAATTACTAGAAGCACTTATTGATGAAGATTCTGAAATTGTAACGATTCTACAAGGTGAAGATGCAACTGATGAAGAAGTAGCTGAGTTAGTTGCATTTGTAGAAGAGAATTTTGAAGATGCAGAAGTAGAAGTACATGCTGGAAACCAACCGGTGTATTCGTTCATCTTCTCTGTAGAATAAGAAAAAATTCGTTTTGAAAATAAATGGATTACTTACTTACTTGCTAATGGATAAGAAGTAGTAATATGAAGTTTATTACTAGTTTTTATTCAAAAGGCTAGCATATTGAAGATAAAAAAGAGCCTTGCTGCTAATAGTGAGGCTCTTTTCTTTCGTATTGTTTATGAGGGATTTGAGTAGTTTCTCTAAGAATGCCTATGATAGAATATATAGGGTGAAAGAGAGCGATTACAGATGTCAATAGTATGAATGAATCAAAGAAAATAATGTGACGGAGCGTGAGAATCTTGAATGAAGTTGTACAAGTTCCTGTTACGGATGTAAAGGGAATCGGAGGAGAAACATCTGAATTACTACACGAGATGGGGATTTATACAGTTTCTCATCTATTAGAACATTTTCCGTACCGTTATGAAGATTATGCGATGAAAGATCTTGCTGAAGTAAAGCATGATGAACGTGTAACAGTTGAGGGAAAGGTTCATAGTGCTCCTTTACTGCAATATTATGGGAAGAAGAAGTCTCGTCTTACGGTTCGTGTCCTCGTCGGTCGTTATTTAATTACAGCTGTATGCTTTAATAGGCCGTACTATAAGCAGAAGTTAAATTTAAATGAAACAGTAACGATTACTGGTAAATGGGATCAGCACCGTCAAACGATTGCGGTATCAGAGCTTCATTTTGGACCAGTTGTACGTCAACAAGAAGTAGAGCCTGTATACTCAGTGAAAGGGAAACTTACAGTAAAACAGATGCGCCGTTTTATTGCCCAAGCGTTCAAGGAGTATGGAGAATCTATAGTTGAAGTGTTACCTGATGGATTGCTAAGTCGATATAAATTATTGCCGCGTTATGAAGCGCTTCGGGCGTTGCATTTTCCAGCAGGACAGGAAGATTTAAAACAAGCACGTCGCCGTTTTGTATATGAGGAGTTTTTCTTATTCCAGCTAAAAATGCAAACATTACGGAAAATGGAGAGGGAAAATTCGAAAGGGACGAAAAAAGAAATTCCTTCAGCAGAATTGCAAGAGTTTATTGATGCACTTCCGTTTCCATTAACTGGTGCACAGCGTCGGGTAGTAGATGAAATTATGAAAGATATGACATCTCCTTATCGGATGAATCGTCTGTTGCAAGGTGATGTAGGTTCTGGGAAAACAGTCGTTGCAGCGATTGGCCTTTATGCAGCGAAGTTAGCACATTATCAAGGTGCTTTAATGGTTCCTACAGAAATTTTAGCAGAGCAACATTATCAATCGCTTGCAGAGACGTTCTCGCACTTTGGTATGAATGTTGAATTGTTAACCAGTTCTGTTAAAGGTGTAAGGCGTCGAGAGATTTTGGCAAAATTAGAACAAGGAGAAATAGATATCCTTGTTGGAACACATGCTTTAATTCAAGATGAAGTTATCTTTCATAGGTTAGGTCTCGTTATTACTGATGAACAACATCGATTTGGTGTAGCGCAGCGACGAGTTTTAAGGGAGAAAGGTGAAAGTCCGGATGTTTTATTTATGACGGCGACGCCAATTCCGCGTACGTTAGCAATTACTGCATTTGGAGAGATGGATGTTTCTATAATCGATGAGATGCCAGCTGGTAGAAAGGTAATTGAAACATACTGGGCAAAACATGATATGTTAGATCGAGTTCTCGGTTTTGTGGAGAAGGAGATAAAAAAAGGAAGACAAGCATATGTTATTTGTCCCCTTATTGAAGAATCTGAGAAACTTGATGTACAAAATGCGATTGACTTACATAGTATGCTGACTCATCATTATCAAGGGAAATGTCAAGTCGGATTAATGCATGGCAGACTCTCATCTCAAGAAAAAGAAGAGATAATGGGACAATTTAGTGAAAATAAAGTGCAAATTCTTGTGTCGACAACAGTTGTTGAAGTAGGTGTGAACGTACCGAATGCGACTGTAATGGTTATTTATGATGCAGAGCGTTTCGGTTTATCGCAGCTCCATCAGCTCAGGGGACGTGTTGGGCGTGGTAGTGAACAATCATATTGTTTATTAATCGCGGATCCAAAATCGGAAACGGGAAAAGAGCGAATGCGTATTATGACCGAAACGAATGATGGATTTGTATTGTCAGAAAAAGATTTAGAGTTAAGAGGTCCTGGAGATTTCTTTGGAAGTAAGCAAAGTGGTTTACCAGAATTCAAGGTTGCTGATATGGTACATGATTATCGAGCGTTAGAAACAGCTAGACAAGATGCGGCGTTACTAGTAGAATCAGAAGCGTTTTGGCATAATGATCAGTATGCTTCGCTGCGTACTTATCTTGACGGGACAGGTGTGTTCCAAGGAGAGAAGCTCGATTAAAGGGAGGCAACGAAAGTTTTTGTTGCATTCTACTTTTAATGATTATATACTACTGTTAGTACCTAGTCATAAAAATGGATGGTGCGGTATGAAAAAAAGAAGAAGTAAAAAAGAAAGACAACAATTATTACAACAAACAATAGAAACGAATCCTTTTATTACGGATGAAGATTTAGCAGAAAAATTTCAAGTGAGTATACAAACCGTACGTCTTGACCGTATGGAATTATCTATTCCTGAATTAAGAGAAAGAATTAAACATGTAGCTACAAAGCAACATGAAGAAGATGTGAAATCTTTACCGTTAGAAGAGGTTGTCGGAGAAATTATCGATATAGAATTAGATAGACATGCGATTTCTATCTTTGAAGTGAAGGTAGAACACGTATTTAAAAGAAATCAGATTGCCCGTGGGCATCATTTGTTTGCACAAGCAAACTCACTAGCTGTTGCGGTTATTGATGAAGAATTAGCTTTAACTGCAAAGTCTACCATTCGATACATTCGTCCTGTAAAATTAGGAGAGCGTGTTGTTGCAAAAGCGCGCGTTGAAGATGTAGAGAATGATAAAGGACGGACCGTTGTCAAAGTGCGTAGCTTTGTTGGAGAAGAACTTGTTTTTACAGGCACTTTTGAAATGTATCGATCTAGTAATTATAGTGAGGAAGGTAACAACTTATGAAAATCGCAATAGATGCAATGGGCGGCGATCATGCTCCAAAGGCTGTCGTATTAGGAGCAATGAAAGCTATTAAGGAATATTCTGATTTACATATTACGTTAGTAGGGAAAGAAGAGGAAATTCGTCAATACTTAACGAGTGAAGAACGAATTACTATACTTCATACAGATGAAAAAATCGAATCGACAGATGAACCAGTAAGAGCGGTTCGACGAAAAAAACAAGCCTCAATGGTACTAGCAGCGCAGCAAGTGAAAGACGGCGTAGCGGATGCTTGTATATCAGCTGGTAGTACAGGAGCTTTAATGGCGGCTGGATTGTTCGTTGTAGGTCGTATGGAAGGAATTGAGCGACCAGCTTTATCCCCCACAATGCCAACGATTGATGGAGAAGGTTTTGTTATGTTAGATGTTGGAGCGAACGTTGATGCAAAACCAATTCATTTATATCAATATGCAGTAATGGGATCTGTATACGCTGAGAAAGTAAGAGGAATTAAAAATCCTCGTGTTGGACTTTTGAACGTTGGAACAGAAGATGGCAAAGGGAACGAGCTTTCAAAACAAGTCTTTGCAATGCTTAAGGATGCCCCAATTCATTTTGTTGGGAACGTTGAATCAAGAGATTTATTGCAAGGTGTAGCAGATGTTGTTGTATGTGATGGTTTTACAGGGAATGTAGCGCTAAAATCATTAGAAGGAACAGCACTTGCGTTATTTTCTATGTTAAAAGAGCAGTTAATGAGTTCGTTTACGAGCAAATTAGCAGCAGCGGTATTAAAGCCAAAACTTATGGTATTAAAAGATAAAATGGATTATTCGGAGTATGGAGGAGCGGCATTATTTGGATTGAAAGCTCCAGTCATTAAGGCTCACGGTTCTTCCAATGACCAATCAATATTTAGTGCGATTCGTCAAACGAGAGAAATGGTAGCGAAAGAAGTTATTCCTACTATTTCAAGCGTAATGGAGAAAGAGCCACTCCAATAAGAGGAGGATTTGAAATGGGAAAACTAGCATTTCTTTTTCCGGGCCAAGGTTCACAGGCAGTTGGAATGGGTAAACAGTTAGCGGAGAATAATAAAGAGGTTGCAAATGTGTTTGCGAAAGCAGATGAGGTGTTGCAAGATTCACTTTCAGAAGTGATTTTTGAAGGGCCGCAGGAAAAGCTTACGTTAACGACAAATGCGCAGCCGGCCTTATTAACAACGAGTTTTGCTATTTTGACAGCTTTGAAAGAGTATGATATTACACCAGACTTTGTTGCAGGGCATAGTTTAGGTGAATATAGCGCTCTTGTAGCAGCGGGTGCAATAACTTTTGAAGACGCTGTATATGCTGTAAGAAAACGTGGGGAATATATGGAAGAAGCTGTTCCTGGTGGAGAAGGTGCAATGGCGGCTATTTTAGGTGCTGATCCACATATGCTGAAACAAGTTACAGAAGAAGTAACAAGTGAAGGATATGCAGTGCAAATCGCTAATATGAATAGTAAGAAGCAAATTGTGATTTCTGGAACAAAGCAAGGAGTTGAGATTGCTTCTCAAAGAGCGAAAGAAAATGGTGCAAAGAGAGCAATTCCGCTTAAGGTAAGTGGACCGTTCCACTCTTCGCTTATGAAGCCAGCCGCGGAGAAGTTCCAAAGTGTCTTAAAAGAAATTACAATTCAAGATACGAATATTCCTGTTATCGCAAATGTAACAGCAGACGTTATTACAAGTGGTGCACTTATTCAAGAAAAGCTAATTGAACAGCTCTATTCGCCTGTCTTATGGTACCCGTCCATTGAAAATATGGTGAATCAAGGGGTAGATACATTTATTGAGATTGGACCTGGGAAAGTGCTTGCTGGACTTATGAAGTCAATTGATTCATCAGTGAAAGCATATGCGATATACGATGAAGAGACATTAAAAGATACCATTTCAAATTTGAGAGGAGAAAACTGATGTTAAAAGGGAAAGTAGCATTAGTAACTGGCGCTTCACGTGGAATTGGTCGTGCGATTGCGATTGATTTAGCGAAACAAGGGGCAAATGTTGTAGTAAATTATGCTGGTAATGAGCAAAAGGCGAATGAAGTAGTTGATGAAATAAAGAAATTAGGTTCGGATGCACTTGCAGTAAGAGCAGATGTTGCAAATGCTGAAGACGTTACAAATATGGTGAAACAAACTGTAGATACATTTGGACAAGTTGATATTCTTGTAAATAATGCAGGTGTAACAAAAGATAATTTATTAATGCGTATGAAAGAAGAAGAATGGGATACAGTTATTAATACAAATCTAAAAGGTGTATTCTTATGTACGAAGGCAGTATCTCGATACATGATGCGCCAGCGTCATGGACGTATTATTAATATCGCTTCTGTTGTTGGAGTGACAGGTAATCCAGGACAAGCAAACTATGTTGCTGCTAAAGCGGGTGTAATTGGATTAACAAAAACATCAGCAAAAGAATTAGCGAGCCGTAATATTACTGTAAATGCAATTGCTCCAGGTTTTATTGCGACTGATATGACGGATATATTAGATGAAAATATAAAAGCCGAAATGTTAAAGTTAATTCCTGCAGCTCAGTTTGGTGAAGCGCAAGATATCGCAAATACTGTAACGTTTTTTGCTTCTGATCAAAGCAAATATATTACAGGGCAAACGTTAAATGTTGATGGCGGAATGGTAATGTAATAAAAGAATTGATTTCAACTAGTTTTTTTGGCCAATATTTAATATAATATTTGAGGGGAGGTGAATGGAATGGCAGATGTTTTAGAGCGTGTAACAAAAATCATCGTTGATCGTTTAGGTGTAGAAGAAACTGAAGTAGTACCAGCTGCGAGCTTTAAAGAAGATTTAGGTGCAGACTCCCTAGATGTAGTAGAACTTGTAATGCAATTGGAAGATGAATTCGAAATGGAAATTTCTGATGAAGATGCTGAAAAGATTGCTACTGTTGGCGATGCTGTGACTTACATAGAGAGTCATCTATAATGCTTAAGTGAAGTCCCGTTTTTTTAGCGGGGCTTCTCGGCTTATATCTGGAGGGACTTATGCCGTACCGAAAACATAGAGAAAAAAAATACGAAACAAAATATCGTGAAGCGTTTAAAGTATTTCAAGAAGAGATAGGTATTACGTTTTCAGATGAAAAATTATTGATTCAAGCATTTACGCATTCATCGTATGTGAATGAGCATCGAAAAAAACCGCATGAAGACAATGAGCGTCTCGAATTCCTTGGAGATGCAGTATTGGAACTTACTGTGTCACAGTATCTGTTTCAAAAATATCCGACAATGAGCGAAGGAGAGTTAACGAAACTACGTGCAGCTATTGTATGTGAACCATCTCTTGTTCGTTTTGCAAACGAGTTGTCATTTGGTAGCCTTGTTTTATTAGGAAAAGGTGAGGAAATGACAGGTGGACGTGAACGACCAGCTTTATTAGCGGATGTCTTTGAAGCGTTTATTGGTGCCCTTTATCTTGATCAAGGGTTAGAAACAGTATGGGGCTTCTTAAAAGAAATTGTATACCCTAAAATTAATGAAGGTGCTTTTTCTCATGTGATGGATTATAAGAGTCAATTACAAGAGTTGATTCAGCGTGATGGTAGTGGCAATATTGAGTATCAAATTTTGCAGGAAAAAGGACCGGCCCACAATCGAGAATTTGTGTCACGTGTTACGTTAAATAACGTGGCTTTAGGTCTTGGTAGTGGTAAGTCGAAAAAAGAAGCAGAGCAACAAGCTGCTGCAGAAGCATTGAAAAAATTAAAAGAACAACTATAAGGAATCCCCCTTTGAATGAGGGGGATTCCTTATGCATAGAATGAAACTTTCTTTTTGTTTGTGAATAAAAGGAAGGGAAATCCGTATAATAGCTTGTTTTTGTATAGACAACAGTTATAACAACGGAGAATAGGAGGAAGGCCTTTCGTGTTTTTAAAAAGATTAGAAATAGCAGGGTTTAAGTCTTTTGCTGAGCGTGTATCTGTTGATTTTGTCCCAGGTGTAACTTCCGTAGTAGGACCTAATGGAAGTGGGAAAAGTAATATTACTGATGCGATTCGCTGGGTACTTGGTGAACAATCTGCAAAATCATTACGTGGTGCAAAGATGGAGGATATTATTTTTGCAGGCAGTGATACGAGAAGAGCAGTTAATGTTGCTGAAGTAACAATAACTTTAAATAATGAAGATCAACGTTTACCGATTGAATATAATGAGGTGTGTGTAACGCGTCGTGTATCTCGTTCTGGTGATAGTGATTTTTATATTAATAAACAATCATGTAGATTGAAAGATATTATCGATTTATTTATGGACTCTGGTATGGGAAGAGAAGCTTTTTCGATTATTAGCCAGGGGAAAGTTGAAGAGATTTTAAGTAGTAAATCAGAAGAACGTCGTGGTGTATTTGAAGAAGCTGCGGGAGTGCTGAAATACAAACTTCGTAAAAAGAAAGCTGAAGTGAAATTAGCAGACACACAAGAAAACTTAAATCGTGTACAAGATATCATTCACGAATTAAGTAGTCAAGTAGAACCTTTAGAAAGACAAGCTTCTATTGCGAAAGATTATCTCGAGAAAAAAGAAGAATTAGAGAAAGTAGAAGCGGCGCTTATTGTACATGAAATTGAAGAATTACATGAGAAATGGGAAGCGCTTCGAAATCAGTTTGGGCATAATAAAAACGAAGAAGTTAAAATGTCAACGCATTTACAAAAAGGTGAAGAAGAGCTTGAGGAATTACGAGGACAATTACAAGCAGTAGATGAGTCTGTAGATTCCTTACAAGAAGTGCTGCTTCTTTCTAGTAAAGAGCTAGAAAAGTTAGAAGGACAGCGCGAGTTATTAAAAGAGAGAAAACAAAATGCAACGACGCATTGTGCACAACTCGAACAGTTAATTGTTGAATTAACAGAGAAAGCTACAAGTTATGATGGTGAAATTGAATCCAGTACAGAAGTGTTGATGCAATTTGTAAATCAAGTAAAAGAGTTGGAGACAAAATTGCATGATAATGAGCTACTGCTTGCAACTTTTGCTGACAATTTAGAGGAACAAATTGAGAATTTAAAAGGTGACTATATTGAACTTTTAAATCAACAAGCTAGTCATCGTAATGAGTTATCTATGATTGAAGAACAATCTAAACAACAAAACTCAAAAAATGAACGACTCGATGAAGAAAATGCAAAATATGTAGAAATACGCATGGAAATTACAGCGAAAAAGACAAAACTTGTGGAAAGTTATGAACAAGTGAAAGAAAAAGTAGCTGGTATCCTTTCGAATATACAAAAGACAGAAGCGGCACTTGGGAAATGCAAGACGCAGTATAGTGAAAATGAAACAAAACTGTATCAAGCGTATCAATTTGTACAACAGGCACGTTCTCGAAAAGAAATGCTAGAAGAGATGCAAGAGGATTACTCTGGTTTCTATCAAGGGGTACGTGAAGTATTAAAAGCTAGAGAAGATAGGTTGCAAGGTATCGAGGGTGCTGTTGCAGAACTGCTAACGGTACCGAAAGAATATGAAATTGCAATGGAAATTGCTCTAGGTGCAGCGATGCAGCATATTGTCGTACAAAAAGAAGAACATGCTCGTAATGCAATTACGTTTTTAAAACAAAATAAACATGGACGAGCAACGTTTTTACCGCAAGCTGTTATTAAAAGTAGATCGTTATCATTTGAACAATTACGTATTGTAAATCAACACCCATCGTTTGTAGGTGTGGCGGCAGAACTTGTGCAATATAACAATAAATATGAAAATGTAGTTTCAAATTTATTAGGTACTGTTATTGTTGCGAAAGATTTACGTGGGGCGAATGAGTTGGCGAAACAACTGCAATACCGTTATCGCATTGTAACAATCGAAGGTGATGTAGTGAACCCTGGTGGTTCTATGACTGGTGGAGCGGTAAAACAGGCGAAATCTTCTTTATTAGGACGTCAACGTGAGCTAGAAGAGTGGACGAACAAGTTAACTGATATGGAAGAAAAAACGACAAAGTTAGAAAACTTTGTTAAAGCAGTAAAGCAAGAGATTCAAGAAAAAGAAGTGAAAATACGGGAACTAAGGCAAAGTGTAGAAGTAGAGCGTGTAGATGAACAGAAATTAAGAGAAGAAATTAGTCGCTTAGAATTAGAAGAACATCGTATTAATGATCGTTTATCTATTTACGATTTAGAGATTGAAGGATTCTTACAAGATCAAGTGAAAATACAGGGACGTAAAGAAGAGCTAGAAAAGATTTTAGCAACGCTTCAAGCGGAGATTACGGAATTAGATAGCAAAATTATCGCTTTAACAAAACAAAAAAGTGAGCAGCATTCTTCGAAGGAAAAAGTGCAAAAAGAAATGACTGAGTTAAAAGTGTTGGCGGCTGAAAAGCAACAACGCTTATCTAATCAAAAAGAAAAAGTTGAACGATTGACGAAGGAAAAAGAAGAAACGGATGCAACGCTTGTCAAAACGAAAGAGGATTTAGCATTCTTAAAACAAGAAATGACATCTAATTCAAGTGGTGAAGAACAGATTACGAATATGATTGAGAAGAAAGCATATGATCGTAATCAAACTTCAGAGTTAATTCGCTCTCGTCGTGAACAACGCGTATCGTTACAAGAGAGAGTAGAACATTTAGAACGTAATCTGAAAGAAACAACAGGTAAACATAAATACATTCTTGAGATGCTGAAAAATCAAGAAGTAAAAATAAACCGACTTGATGTAGAGTTAGAAAATAGATTACAACATTTACGTGAAACATATACGATTTCATTTGAAGCAGCAAAACTGAAGTATACAATGATGATGCCTGCAGAGGATGCACGTAAAAAGGTGAAACTAATTAAATTATCCATCGAAGAGCTAGGCACAGTGAACTTAGGGGCAATTGAAGAGTATGAGCGTGTAGCAGAGCGTCATACATTCTTACTAGAGCAAAAAGATGACCTAGAAGAAGCGAAAGCGACATTGCACCAACTTATTACCGAAATGGATGAAGAAATGAAAAAACGTTTTTCTACTACGTTTGAAGGAATTCGAATGGAGTTTCAATCGGTATTCTCTGAATTATTTGGAGGCGGTAGAGCGGATTTAGTCATGACGAATCCAGAGGACTTATTAAATACTGGTATTGATATTGTAGCGCAACCGCCAGGGAAGAAACTGCAAAACTTAGGTTTACTTTCTGGTGGGGAGCGTGCTTTAACAGCGATTGCGCTGTTATTCGGTATTTTAAAAGTGCGCCCAGTCCCATTCTGTGTATTAGATGAGGTAGAGGCGGCTCTTGATGAGGCGAATGTTGCCCGTTTTGCGCAGTATTTAAAGAGATTTAGTGATGAGACACAGTTTATTGTCATTACACATAGAAAAGGTACAATGGAAGAGTCTGACGTATTGTACGGTGTCACAATGCAAGAGTCAGGGGTATCTAAACTTGTTTCGGTTCGTTTGGATGATGGAGAAGAACTAGTTGCAAGTAATTAGGAAGGATGGGACAGTATGAGTTTTTTTAAAAAATTAAAAGAAAAAATTTCAAAACAAACAGATACGGTAACAGAGAAATTTAAACATGGATTAGAAAAAACGAGAAATTCGTTTGCAGATAAAGTAAATGATTTAGTTTATCGTTATCGTAAAGTAGATGAAGATTTCTTTGAGGAATTAGAAGAAATTTTAATTGGTGCAGATGTCGGAGTTTCGACGGTAATGGAATTAATTGATCAATTGAAAGAAGAAGTGCAACGTCGTAACATCCAAGATCCAAAAGAAGTACAAGCTGTTATTTCAGAAAAGTTAGTAGGAATTTACAAAGGCGACAGTGAATTTAGTAACGAAATTAATATGCAAGAGGATCAATTAACAGTTGTTTTATTTGTCGGTGTTAACGGTGTAGGGAAAACGACGACGATTGGTAAACTAGCACATAAATTCAAATCAGAAGGTAAGTCTGTCCTATTGGCGGCAGGAGATACATTCCGCGCAGGAGCGATTGAACAATTAGAAGTATGGGGCGATCGCGTTGGTGTAGAAGTGATTAAACAAGGGTCAGGATCTGATCCAGCGGCGGTTATGTATGACGCTGTACAAGCCGCGAAAGCACGTAAAGTAGACGTATTACTATGTGACACAGCAGGACGCTTACAAAATAAAGTAAACTTAATGAAAGAGTTAGAGAAAGTGAAACGTGTAATTGAGCGTGAAGTACCGGGGGCTCCTCACGAAGTATTACTTGTTATTGATGCAACAACAGGACAAAACGGTTTAAGTCAAGCGAAGACATTCCGTGAAGCAACGAATGTTACTGGTATTGTTTTAACGAAGTTAGATGGAACTGCTAAAGGTGGTATTGTATTAGCGATTCGTAACGAAATGGATGTACCAGTGAAATTTGTTGGATTAGGAGAGCAAATGGATGACTTGCAGCAGTTTGATCCAGAACAATATGTGTATGGTTTATTTGCGAACTTAGTAGAAACAGAATAAGTGTAAGTGAAAGAAGCGGTCTTTTCCGCTTCTTTTTCTATAAAAATATGTGATGTTAAGAAAAAAACTTGACACTCTTTTGTACTCCATGTAAACTAATTCATGTAAAGGGAAATCACTTAACAAAGGATGATCCAACATGCTCGAGAAAACAACGAGAATGAACTATTTATTTGATTTTTATCAATCGTTGTTAACGCAAAAACAAAGAAGTTATATGTCGCTTTATTATCTAGATGATTTATCTCTTGGTGAAATTGCGGAAGAATTTGATGTAAGTCGCCAAGCCGTGTATGATAACATTAAACGGACTGAAGCGATGCTTGAAGAATATGAAGATAAATTAGTATTACTTCAAAAGTTTCAAGAGCGACAGCGACTTGTTGCAAAGCTAAAACAGCTAATCAGCGAAGAAGAGCATGTGAATGAAGAAATGAAACAAGTTGTTGAAGCTATCGAAAAATTAGATTAGGAGGGCGGCAATATGGCATTTGAAGGATTAGCCGACCGACTTCAACAGACAATGCAAAAAATCCGCGGCAAAGGAAAAGTTTCTGAAGCCGATGTGAAAGAAATGATGAGAGAAGTTCGTCTAGCTCTTTTAGAAGCGGACGTTAACTTTAAAGTAGTAAAAGATTTTGTAAAGCGTGTGTCTGAACGTGCTGTCGGACAAGATGTAATGACAAGTTTGACACCTGGACAACAAGTAATTAAAGTCGTACAGGAAGAACTTACAGAACTTATGGGCGGAGAGCAAAGCAAAATTGCTGTTGCTAATAGGCCACCGACTGTTATAATGATGGTTGGTCTGCAAGGTGCGGGTAAAACAACGACGACAGGTAAGCTTGCGAATTTGCTTCGTAAAAAGCATAATCGTAAACCAATGCTTGTTGCAGCGGATATTTACCGTCCAGCAGCGATTAAACAGCTTGAAACATTAGGGAAGCAATTGGACATGCCTGTATTCTCTTTAGGAGATCAAGTAAGTCCTGTTGAAATTGCGAAACAAGCGATTGCAAAAGCAAAAGAAGATCATCACGATTATGTTTTAATTGATACAGCAGGTCGCCTGCATATTGATGAAGAACTAATGGATGAATTAGCGAAAGTGAAAGAAGTTGCGAAACCGGATGAAATTTTCCTTGTTGTCGATGCGATGACGGGACAAGACGCGGTAAATGTTGCACAAAGTTTCCATGAACAGTTAGGTTTAACAGGTGTTGTATTAACGAAATTAGATGGTGATACGCGCGGTGGTGCGGCATTATCTATTAAGGCGGTAACAAATACACCGATTAAATTTGTTGGTATGGGTGAAAAACTAGATGCGATTGAAGCGTTCCATCCAGAGCGTATGGCATCCCGTATTTTAGGGATGGGAGACGTCTTAACATTAATTGAAAAAGCGCAAGCTACAGTTGATGAAGAGAAAGCAAAAGAACTTGAGCAAAAAATGCGTACGCTTTCGTTTACGCTTGACGATTTCCTAGAACAACTTGGACAAGTGCGTCAACTTGGACCGCTTGATGAATTGTTAGGAATGCTTCCTGGTGCAAATAAAATTAAAGGTCTGAAAAATGCGCAAGTTGATGAAAAACAAATTGGGCATATTGAGGCAATTATTCGTTCTATGACTAAATTAGAGCGAGAACAACCGGAAATAATCAATGCTAGTCGCAAAAAGCGCATTGCCAAAGGTAGCGGTACAACGGTACAAGAAATCAATCGTTTAATCAAGCAATTTGATGATATGAAAAAGATGATGAAAACGATGACGGGAATGCAAAAAGGTAAGAAAAAAGGACTAGGTGGATTGAAGTTTCCATTCATGTAAGGAAAAAAGATGGCTCTGTTAAGAAAAAATACTTTACAAAGCAATAGTCTTTTTGCTAATATAATTATCTGTGTGAAATAAATTCGGAGGTGCTTTATAAATGGCAGTTAAAATTCGTTTAAAACGTATGGGAGCTAAAAAAACTCCTTTCTATCGTGTAGTTGTTGCAGATTCTCGTTCTCCTCGTGACGGACGTTTCATTGAGGAAATCGGTACTTACAATCCGGTTGCTCAACCAGCTGAAGTTAAGATCAACGAAGAAGCAGCATTAAAATGGTTAGGAAATGGTGCTAAACCATCTGATACAGTTCGTAACTTATTCTCTAACCAAGGTATCATGGAGAAATTCCACTTATCTAAACAAGGTAAGTAATTGAGGCAATGACAATGAAGAAGTTAGTCGAGACGATTGTCAAGCCTCTTGTCGATCATCCTGAAGATGTAAAAGTTACACAGGAACTTTACAACGGAGAGATAAAGTATCGATTAACTGTACATCCTGAGGATGTTGGAAAAGTCATTGGAAAGCAAGGGAAAGTTGCGAAAGCAATTCGAATGCTCTTGTATTCAGTGGGACATCATAATGATGAAAAAGTAACACTGGAAATTCAATAAACGTAAAAAGGGCGAGGAGTTATTTCCTCTCCCTTTTTTAACATTTAAAGAGAAGTTGCATGTTCCATATGTGAAATGGAGATGCTTAATTTATATAGAAACCAGGGGTGACATACTATTTATGACAAAATGGTTTAACGTAGGGAAAATTGTAAATACTCATGGCGTAAGAGGAGAAATACGTGTTATTTCTCGTACTGATTTTCCAGAAGAGCGATATAAAGTAGGAAACACGTTATACATAAGTAATGAGAAAAGTACAGACTACCTTCCAGTGAAAGTAACTTCTCATCGTCAACATAAGACATTTGATCTATTAACATTTGAAGGATACAATAATGTAGATGAAGCAGAGAAGTTTAAAGGTTCTTTAATAAAAGTACCAGAAGAGCAGTTAGGTGAACTAGCTGAAGGCGAATACTACTACCATGAAATTATTGGTTGCAATGTTGTAACGGAAGAAGGAGAAGCGTTAGGAACAATAAAAGAAATTTTATCTCCTGGTGCAAATGATGTTTGGGTAATTAAACGTCCAAAAGGCCAAGATCTATTAATTCCTTATATTGATGATGTTGTACTTCAAGTTAACATTGAGAATAAATTAGTAACCATTCATGTAATGGAAGGGCTATTATAATGAAAATTGACATTTTAACATTGTTTCCAGATATGTTTACGGGTGTGTTTGGATCTTCAATTTTAAAGAAAGCACAAGAAAAAGAAGCGGTAGAGCTTCGTGTTGTCAATTTCCGCGATTATACAACGAGTAAGCATAATAGCGTAGATGATTATCCGTATGGTGGTGGCGCTGGGATGGTATTAACCCCCCAGCCCATCTTTGATGCAGTGGAAGAGTTAACGAAGGAAACAGAACGTAAACCGAGAGTTGTCCTAATGTGTCCACAAGGAGAGCGTTTTACGCAGAAGAAGGCAGAAGAACTTGCTGAAGAAGAGCATGTTATTTTTGTGTGTGGTCATTATGAAGGGTACGATGAACGAATTCGTGAGCATCTCGTAACGGATGAAATTTCTATCGGTGACTACGTATTAACCGGCGGAGAGTTAGCCTCTATGGTTATTACGGATAGTGTCGTGCGTCTCCTCCCGGGAGTGCTAGGAAATCATGCTTCACAAGTCGAGGATTCGTTTAGTACAGGTTTATTAGAACATCCTCATTATACACGTCCAGCTGATTTTCGTGGTATGAAGGTACCGGATGTACTAATGTCAGGAAATCATAAAAATATTGATGAATGGCGACACAAAGAATCACTACGTCGTACGTACAAGCGTAGACCGGATTTACTGGAAGAACGAGAATTATCTAAGCAAGAAGCGAAATGGTTAGAACAAATTAAAGAAGACAAGTAAGGGCTTGATATATTTTCTATTGCAACAGTCCTAGCAATATGCTATTATAACACTTGTGCTACTGAAATCAGTGGCCGTATTAACGATGTTCCGCTGTAATTTATTAAGACTTTATAAGAGCATCTGTTTAAAGGAGAGAATTTAATATGCAACAATTAATCGCAGAAATTACTCAAGGCCAATTAAAAACTGACCTTCCTTCATTCCGTCCTGGAGACACTTTACGTGTACACGTAAAAGTAGTTGAGGGAACTCGTGAAAGAATTCAGCTTTTCGAAGGTGTTGTAATTAAACGTCGTGGTGGCGGAATCAGTGAAACATTCACAGTTCGTAAGATTTCTTACGGTGTAGGTGTTGAGCGTACATTCCCAGTTCACACGCCAAGAATCGCGAAACTTGAAGTACTTCGTCGTGGTAAAGTACGTCGTGCTAAGTTATACTACTTACGTAACCTTCGCGGTAAAAAAGCACGTATTAAAGAAATTCGATAAGACATGTATGGGAGCTTGTAAATACACAAGCTCCCTTTTTCCAATCTATATAAAATTTTGATATAATACGAGCAGCTTACATAATCGTGGAGGGGAAACGCATGAAAAAAGAAAAGAGTTCACTTTGGGAATGGATCAAAGCAATTTTGATTGCTGTTGTATTAGCGGGTGTTATTAGACAGTTTTTCTTTGCTCCAATTCTCGTAGATGGAGTATCGATGGCGTCTACTTTACATGATCGCGATCGAATGATTGTCAATAAAATTGGTTATCACATAGGAGATCCGAAACGATTTGATATTATCGTATTCCGAGCAACGGAAGATAAAGATTATATTAAGCGCATTATCGGCCTGCCAGGCGATGAAATAGAGTATCGTAATGATAAACTATATGTTAACGGAAAGGCTTATGAGGAGCCGTATTTAGACAAGCAAAAAAAACAAATTGCTGACGGACCGCTTACATATGATTTTACTCTTGAAGAAATGACAGGGAAGAAAACTGTTCCAGAAGGTCAATTATTTGTTTTAGGCGATAATCGTCGTTTTAGTAAAGATAGCCGTTCGATTGGTACAATTTCAATGGACCAAGTGATTGGAAAAGCAAATATACTATATTGGCCGTTAAAAGATGCTCGTATTGTGAAATAAAAGAAAAAGAAGGTGGCAACATGGTAATTCAATGGTTCCCGGGACATATGGCAAAGGCTAGACGCCAAGTAACAGAAAAATTAAAGTTAATTGATGTTGTAATTGAGCTTGTAGATGCTCGATTACCTTTATCTTCTCGAAATCCAATGATCGATGAGATTATTACACATAAGCCGAGGCTTGTTGTTTTAAATAAAGCGGATATGGCAGATGATCGTTTAACAAAGCAATGGATTGCATATTTTAAAGAAAAAGGCCAAATGGCAATTTCAATTAACGCACAAGCTGGACAAGGTATGAAGGAAATTGCAGCGGCTTGTAAAGTGTTGGTGAAAGAAAAATTTGATAAAATGGTTGCAAAAGGTATTAGACCGAGAGCAATTCGTGCATTAATTGTAGGTATACCGAATGTTGGTAAATCTACGTTAATTAATAAGTTGGCGAAGAAAAATATTGCTAAAACAGGAGATCGTCCTGGTGTAACAACAGCTCAACAATGGATTAAAGTTGGGAAGGAAATGGAACTGTTAGATACACCGGGTATTTTATGGCCTAAATTTGAAGATCAATTGGTGGGTCTTCGTTTAGCGACAACAGGCGCAATTAAAGATTCAATTTTAAATTTACAAGATGTTGCTGTTTACGCTTTACGTTTTATGGAAAAACATTATCCAGAACGTTTGAAAGATCGATATAATTTAAATGAAATTCCAGAAGATATTGTGGAGTTATTTGATGCAATTGGAAAAAATAGAGGCTGTTTAATGGGCGGCGGAATGATTGATTACGATAAAACATCTGAGCTTATACTTCGTGAGCTTCGTGGTGGGAAACTTGGGAAAATGACGTTTGAAACACCAGAAGAGTTTGCGGAGCAAGTAGAAGGTGTTGAAAAAGTAGAAGAAGTATAAGACGTGCGTTTGTACGTCTTTTCTTTTTTGTATATAAAAGGAGTGTGCGTGAATGCAAAAAGTGACTATTCAAGAAGCGGAACATTTACTGCAAAAAATTATGAGTGAAGAGGACGACCGCTTTCAAATATTAATGAAAGATGAGCGAAAAGGGGTACAAAAGCTCATTTTGAAGTGGCATAAACAAAAAGAGTTAGCGCAGAAAGAAAAAGAAAAGTTTTTCGAAATGTCCAAGTATGAGATTGCATTACGTGAAAAAGGGCTCACATTTATTGCAGGTATAGATGAAGTAGGGCGTGGGCCGCTAGCTGGGCCTGTCGTGACGGCAGCTGTTGTCCTTCCGGAAGATTTTTATATTCCAGGGTTAAATGACTCGAAAAAGCTGAGTGAGGCGAAGCGAGAGCGTTTTTATGATGAAATTAAAGCACAAGCAATTGCAATTGGAGTTGGAATTGTATCACCACAAGTTATTGATGAGATAAATATTTATCAAGCGACGAAACAAGCGATGTTAGATGCTGTTGCGAATTTATCTTGTGCACCAGAACATTTATTAATTGATGCGATGAAACTTCCTACACCAATTCCGCAAACATCCATTATTAAAGGTGATGCGAAAAGTATTTCTATTTCAGCTGCATCCATTATTGCGAAAGTAACGAGAGATCGTATGATGAAAGAGCTTGGAGAAAAGTATCCTGCATACGGATTTGAACAACATATGGGATATGGCACAAAACAACATTTAGAAGCGATTGAAGCGCATGGAGTATTAGAAGAACATCGTAAATCGTTTGCACCAATTAAAGATACGATTCAAAAATAAGCTGCGAATATGCAGCTTATTTTTTTATTTTGGTATATGAACATTATTATTTTCAAAAAAGAATAAAGCGATTTCAGTTTTCTGACACTTTATTGTAGACAGCGTGCCAATCATCTTATACAATGGCAATGTAATGTTTTTTAAACATTAAAAAACTTTTCGAGTAAAACAGGAAAACAGGGGAGGATGGGACCATGAATATCCATGAGTACCAAGGTAAGGCAGTCCTTAAAAGCTATGGGGTTAGCGTTCCGAACGGGAAGGTTGCATTTACAGTAGAAGAAGCTGTAGAAGCAGCGAAAGAATTAGGAACGGATGTATGTGTAGTAAAAGCACAAATTCACGCTGGTGGACGCGGCAAAGCTGGCGGAGTAAAAGTTGCAAAAAATTTAGATGAAGTTCGTACATATGCAGAGAGCATTTTAGGAACTACACTTGTGACACATCAAACAGGTCCTGAAGGTAAGGAAGTAAAACGCTTACTTATCGAAGAAGGTTGCGATATTAAAAAAGAATATTATGTTGGTCTAGTTTTAGATCGTGCAACTTCTCAAGTTGTTTTAATGGCATCTGAAGAAGGTGGAACAGAAATTGAAGAAGTAGCAGAGCAAACACCTGAAAAGATCTTTAAAGAATATATTGATCCAGCAGTAGGCTTACAAGGCTTCCAAGCGCGCCGAATCGCGTTTAACATCAATATTCCAAAAGAGCTTGTAGGACAAGCTGTGAAGTTTATGATGGGCTTATACCGTGCGTTTATCGAAAAAGATTGCTCTATCGCGGAGATCAATCCACTTGTTACAACAGGTGACGGTAAAGTTATGGCATTAGATGCGAAATTAAACTTTGATTCTAATGCTTTATATCGCAATAAAGACATTTTAGAACTTCGTGATCTTGATGAAGAAGATTCAAAAGAAATTGAAGCTTCTAAATATGACTTAAACTACATTCCTTTAGATGGAAATATCGGTTGTATGGTTAATGGTGCAGGTTTAGCGATGGCTACAATGGATATCATTAAACATTACCATGGCGATCCAGCTAACTTCTTAGATGTTGGTGGCGGTGCAACAGCTGAAAAAGTTACAGAAGCATTCAAAATTATCCTTTCTGACAAAAATGTAAAAGGTATCTTCGTTAACATTTTTGGTGGCATTATGAAGTGTGATGTTATCGCAGAAGGTGTTATTGAAGCGACGAAACAAGTAGGTCTTGAATTGCCTTTAGTTGTACGTCTTGAAGGTACAAACGTAGAGTTAGGTAAGAAAATTTTAAATGAGTCTGGCTTAAATATTGTTGCAGCAGAATCTATGGCAGACGGTGCACAAAAAATTGTTTCACTAGTGGGCTAATAGAAAGCGGGGGAGAAAAATGAGCGTATTAGTTAATAAAGATACAAAAGTTATTGTTCAAGGTATTACAGGTTCTCAAGGTTTATTCCACACAAAACAAATGATTGAATACGGTACGAAAATTGTCGGTGGTGTAACGCCAGGTAAAGGTGGCACTGATATTGAAGGTGTACCAGTATTTGATACTGTAGAAGATGCAGTGAAAGCAACAGGCGCAAACGCTTCAGTTGTATACGTTCCACCCGCTTTTGCGGCTGATGCAATTATGGAAGCAGTTGATGCAGAAATCGATTTAGTAGTATGTATTACTGAAGGTATTCCTGTATTAGATATGGTAAATGTAAAGAGATATATGGCGGGTAAACATACACGTTTACTTGGACCAAACTGTCCTGGTGTTATTACGCCTGATGAATGTAAAATTGGTATTATGCCAGGGTACATTCATAAAAAAGGCCATGTAGGTATCGTATCTCGCTCTGGTACATTAACGTATGAGGCTGTACATCAGTTAACACAAGAAGGTATTGGCCAATCTACTGCTGTAGGTATCGGCGGGGACCCAGTTAACGGTACGGACTTTATAGATGCGTTAAAAGCATTTAATGAAGATGAAGAAACACATGCTGTAATTATGATTGGTGAAATTGGTGGTACAGCGGAAGAAGAGGCGGCTGAATGGGTGAAAGCTAATATGACAAAACCTGTTGTAGGCTTCATTGGTGGCCAAACAGCGCCTGCTGGCAAACGTATGGGCCATGCTGGTGCAATCATTTCTGGTGGTAAAGGAACTGCTGCTGAAAAGATTAAAACGATGGAAGCTTGTGGTATTAAAGTAGCGGAAACTCCAGCCGTTATGGGTGAAACACTAATCTCTGTCTTAAAAGAAAAAGGTCTATTTGAGACTTGTAAAAACTACTAATCTGTTGAAAGACACCTTCTTGCTTGAAGGTGTCTTTTTACGCAATTCTTGTTTACATAATAAAAATTATGGGTAAGGAGAATTAAGATGAAAAGAGAACGATTATTACATCTTCATTATTTTTTAGCAGATCATTGGAAGGCAATGGAAAGACTACTATATGTCGATCCTGAATTGAAGGGAATATACACGTTTAATACAAAACAAATGGAATACTACACTGGAATATCCTCGAAAAAATCTTTAGAATTAGTAAATTTTCTTCAAAGTTCAAATCTCCCACAATATATATCTTATTTAGAGAAAAATCGAATCTTCTATATGACTATATGGGACGAAGATTATCCACAATTATTACGTGAAATACAGGATCCCCCATTTGTATTATATGGAAAAGGAGAGAAGTGTTTTCTCAGTAAAGCGAATAAATTAGCAGTTATTGGAACGAGAGAACCAATTTTATATGGACATGAGAGTTTAAAATTTATTTTACACCCATTATTAGAAAGGGAATGGCTTATTGTCAGTGGGTTTGCAAGAGGGATAGATACAATGTCTCATGAAATTACAGTAAGACGGCATTGCCCGACTATTGCAATACTAGGACATGGATTATCGTATATGTATCCAAAAGAGAATAGACATTTATATGAAACGTGGAATGAATATATATTGTTATTAACAGAGTATCCGCCGCACTATGCACCGAAAAAATGGTATTTTCCAAAAAGGAACCGGATTATTAGTGGTATAAGTAAGGGTGTTTTAGTTGTAGAAGCGAAATCAAGAAGTGGAACACTTATTACTGCGGACCTTGCTTTAGAGCAAAATAGAGAGGTATTTGCACTTCCTGGACCTATATTTATAGATAGTGCATCAGGAACGAATCATCTGATTCAACAAGGAGCAAAACTAGTAAGAAATGCAGAAGATATCTTGGAAGAAGTTTTAAATTAACTTTATATTTTTATGTTTTTATTAAACAATTATTGACAAATGGTAGATAGGCACTGTATGGTATATTCATTCTTGATTGACAAAAACAAGAGAAATCAATAAGATTGATGAAGACTTGAATCCACCTCTTAAGGAGGCACTAGCATGTCAGATTACCTCGTAATCGTGGAGTCGCCTTCTAAGGCGAAGACCATTGAGAAATATTTAGGGAAAAAATACAAAGTTGTCGCGTCTATGGGACACGTTCGCGATTTACCTAAAAGCCAAATGGGGATAGAAGTAAAGAACAACTTCACCCCGAAGTATATTACCATTCGTGGTAAAGGTCCCGTCTTAAAAGATTTAAAATCAGCGGCCAAAAAAGCAAAGAAAGTCTATCTCGCGGCCGATCCAGACCGCGAAGGGGAAGCGATTGCTTGGCATTTAGCCAATACGTTAAATGTGGACGTTGAATCAGATTGCCGAGTTGTGTTTAATGAGATTACAAAAGATGCAATAAAAGAATCATTTAAACATCCTCGTGCGATTAATATGGATTTAGTAGATGCACAGCAAGCAAGGCGTATACTAGATCGTCTTGTTGGTTACAATATTAGTCCTTTATTATGGAAGAAAGTAAAAAAAGGATTAAGTGCAGGACGCGTACAATCTGTAGCAGTTCGTTTAATTATCGAACGTGAAAAAGAAATTCAAATCTTTGAGCCTGAAGAATTCTGGACAATTAAGACAGAATTTGTGAAAGGGAAAGACACATTTGAAGCAAGTTTTTACGGTGTAGATGGTGAAAAAGTTCAATTAACGAATGAAACGCAAGTGAATGAAATAATTGAACAGATGAAAGATAATGCGTTTTCAGTTGAAAATGTAACGCGAAAAGAGCGAAAACGTAATCCTGCATTACCGTTTACAACATCTTCCTTGCAACAAGAGGCAGCGCGTAAGTTAAACATGCGAGCAAAGAAAACAATGATGCTCGCGCAGCAATTGTATGAAGGTATAGATCTTGGAAAGCAAGGGACTGTAGGTCTTATTACGTATATGAGAACTGACTCAACACGTATCTCAGAAACAGCTCAAACAGAGGCGCGTACTTACATTACTGAGGCGTTTGGTGCGGAATACATAGGGACAGAAAAGAAGAAAGAAACGAAAAAGTCGAACGCGCAAGATGCGCATGAGGCAATTCGTCCTACTTCGGTAATGAGAAGGCCAGAGGAACTAAAGAGTTTCTTAAGTCGTGATCAACTTCGGTTGTATAAACTGATTTGGGAGCGATTTGTTGCAAGTCAAATGGCGTCTGCTATAATGGATACTGTGACAGCTAGACTCATTAATAACAATGTTCAGTTCCGTGCAAGTGGATCGGTTGTAAAGTTTCCAGGATTTATGAAAGTGTATGTAGAGTCGAAAGATGACGGGGCTGAAGAAAAGGATAAAATGTTGCCACCTTTAGAAGTAGGGGAAACGGTATTTTCGAAGGATTTAGAACCGAAGCAACACTTTACACAACCTCCGCCGCGCTATACAGAGGCTCGTCTAGTAAGAACACTTGAAGAGCTTGGAATTGGAAGACCGTCGACTTACGTGCCGACACTTGAAACGATTCAAAAACGTGGATACGTAGGTTTGGATAATAAACGCTTCGTTCCAACTGAACTTGGTGAAATAGTAATTGAACTTATTTTAGAGTTTTTCCCAGAAATTATTAACATTGAATTTACTGCTAACATGGAGCAAAGTCTTGATGAAGTAGAAGAAGGAAATGCGAATTGGGTAAAAATTGTTGATGATTTCTACGTAGGCTTTGAACCGCGTTTAGAAAAAGCGGAAAAAGAAATGCGTGAAGTGGAAATTAAAGATGAACCAGCTGGGGAAGACTGTGAATTGTGTGATCACCCAATGGTCTTTAAAATGGGTAAATACGGGAAATTTATGGCTTGTTCGAATTTCCCAGATTGTCGTAATACAAAACCGATTGTGAAAGAAATCGGTGTTACTTGTCCGAAGTGTGATAAAGGTCAAATTATTGAACGCCGTAGTAATAAAAAGAAACGTCTTTTCTATGGATGCGGTACGTATCCAGAGTGTGACTTTGTATCTTGGGATAAACCAATTGGTCGTAAATGTCCGAAGTGCGAAGGTATGCTTGTAGAGAAGAAGTTGAAAAAAGGCGTGCAAGTACAATGTATTTCGTGTGATTATGAAGAAGAACAACAAATGTGAGCGTAACTGCTCACATTTTTTTCGGGAAGAAAAGGAAAGGTGATAAATATGACAACACAAGTAGTAAACGTCATTGGCGCAGGTCTTGCAGGAAGTGAAGCAGCTTACCAAATTGCAAAACGTGGTGTCCAAGTAAAATTATATGAAATGAGACCGGTAAGGCAAACGCCAGCTCATCACACAGATAAATTTGCAGAGTTAGTATGCAGTAACTCGCTTCGCGCAAACACATTAACAAACGCTGTTGGTGTTATTAAAGAAGAAATGCGTTTAATGGACTCTGTTATTATTCGTGCAGCTGATGAGTGCTCTGTACCAGCAGGAGGAGCTTTAGCTGTAGATCGTCATGAATTTGCGGCAAAGGTAACGGAGTATGTGAAAAACCATCCGAACGTAACTGTGATGAATGAAGAAATTACTGAAATTCCAGAAGGACCTACTGTTATCGCGACAGGTCCACTTACGTCTCCTGATCTTGCTGCACAATTAAAAGAATTAACAGGCGAAGATTATTTTTATTTCTATGATGCTGCAGCACCGATTGTTGAGAAAGACAGCATTGATATGAATAAAGTATATTTAAAGTCTCGTTACGATAAAGGGGAAGCTGCATATTTAAACTGCCCAATGACGGAAGAGGAATTTGACCGTTTTTACGAGGCTTTAATTGCTGCTGAAACAGTACCTTTAAAAGAATTTGAAAAAGAAATTTTCTTTGAAGGCTGTATGCCGGTAGAAGTTATGGCAAGTAGAGGAAGACAGACGCTAGTATTTGGACCGATGAAACCTGTTGGATTAGAAGATCCGAAAACAGGAAAAACGCCATATGCTGTTGTTCAGTTACGTCAAGATGATGCAGCAGGAACGTTATACAATATCGTAGGTTTCCAAACGCATTTAAAGTGGGGACCACAAAAAGAAGTGTTACAGTTGATTCCAGGACTGGAAAACGCAGAGATTGTACGTTATGGTGTAATGCATCGTAATACGTTTATTAATTCACCTAACTTGCTTCGTCCAACATATCAATATAAACAACGTGATGATTTATTCTTCGCTGGTCAAATGACTGGAGTAGAGGGATATGTTGAATCAGCGGCGTCAGGATTACTAGCGGGTATTAACGCTGCTCGACTTGTGAAAGGTGAAGAACCGGTTGTATTACCGCCTGTAACTGCAATGGGAAGTATGGCGAATTATATTACTGCGACAAACGCGAAAAACTTCCAGCCGATGAATGCAAACTTCGGTTTGTTTGCACCGTTAGAGAAGAAAGTTAAGAGGAAAGCAGAACGAAATGAAGCATATGCAACACGCGCTTTAGAAACAATTCAAAATTTTGTAAATATTTAGTTAAATTTCTTGCAAAGGCTACTAAGTTGTGATACGATTTAGTAGCCTTTATTGAGGTGAATTGTGTGAATGTGAAGAAATTGTTACAATTATTCGTTGGATATTTACAAATTGAAAGAAATTATTCAAAATATACAATTGCAAGTTATCAAAATGATTTAGAACATTTTGTGCAATTTATGGAGCGAGAAGGCATATCCTCTTTTTTAGATGTTACATACGCGGATGTTCGTTTGTACTTAACGACGTTGCACGATGAAAAGTTAGCCCGTAAATCTGTCGCAAGAAAAGTATCAAGCTTACGAAGTTTATATCGTTTTTTGATGCGTGAAGGTTATCGGAAAGATAATCCGTTTGCACTTGCGTCACTCCCCAAAAAAGAATTGTCAATCCCAAAGTTTTTATATGCTGAAGAATTAGAGGAATTATTTGAAGTTGCTGATACGGAAACACCGCTAGGTCAAAGGAATCAAGCTTTATTAGAGTTGATGTATGCGACTGGAATCCGTGTGAGTGAATGTGTCAATTTACAACTTACCGATATTGACTTCGCGGTGGGAACAATTTTAGTAATGGGAAAAGGAAAAAAACAAAGGTATATTCCGTTCGGAAGCTATGCGCAAGATGCTTTAATTACTTATATAGAGAACGGGAGAAAACAGTTGGCTCACAAAACTGAAGAACACTCTCATATGGTATTTTTAAATGCGAAAGGCACGCCGCTAACAAGTCGAGGGGTACGCTATGTATTAAACGAGCTCATTAAGAAGGCTTCACTGACAATGCGGATAAGTCCCCATATGTTAAGGCATACATTTGCTACTCATATGTTAGATGAAGGGGCAGATTTACGTACTGTACAGGAGCTACTCGGTCATGAGAATTTGTCGACGACACAAATTTATACGCATGTCTCTAAAGAAAGATTGCGTTCGGTCTACATGAAGCATCACCCGCGGGCATAAATTGCTTTTAAAGCTATAAAAACATATAAAGGAGTTTTTTCTATGGGAAATTTCCACGCTACAACGATATTTGCAGTTCATCATAATGGAGAATGTGCAATGGCTGGAGATGGTCAGGTGACAATGGGAAATGCAGTTGTAATGAAACATACAGCTCGTAAAGTCCGTAAACTTTTCCAAGGGAAAGTTTTAGCTGGCTTTGCAGGTTCCGTTGCTGACGCATTTACTCTTTTTGAAATGTTTGAAGGGAAATTAGAAGAGTACAATGGGAACTTGCAGCGTGCTGCAGTTGAGATGGCAAAACAATGGCGTGGCGACAAAATGTTACGTCAGCTAGAAGCGATGCTCATTGTCATGGATAAAACAACTATGCTTCTTGTTTCAGGTACAGGAGAAGTGATTGAACCAGATGATGGGATTTTAGCGATTGGATCTGGTGGGAATTATGCGCTTTCTGCAGGTCGTGCTTTAAAGCAATATGCAAGTGAACATTTAACAGCGAAGCAAATTGCGAAAGCGAGTTTAGACATTGCTGGCGATATTTGTGTTTATACAAACCACAATATAATTGTGGAAGAATTGTAGAATCGTAAGGGAGGCATTTTATATGCATTTACATTTTACTCCGCGTCAAATTGTGGAAAAATTAGATCAATACATTATTGGTCAAAAAGATGCGAAGAAAGCGGTTGCTGTAGCTTTAAGAAATCGATATCGTCGAAGTAAATTAGCTGAAAATCTACGTGATGAAATTGCACCTAAAAATATTTTAATGATTGGACCGACAGGTGTTGGTAAAACAGAGGTAGCACGACGAATGGCGAAACTCGTTGGAGCACCTTTTATTAAGGTTGAAGCTACCAAATTTACAGAAGTTGGATATGTAGGTAGAGATGTAGAATCGATGGTACGTGACCTTGTGGAAACGTCAGTTCGTATCGTGAAAGAAGAAATGGTAATTAAAGTACAAGACAAAGCAGAAGAACAAGCGAACCAACGTCTTGTTGAAATTTTAGTGCCGAGTCCGGAGAAACAATCTGGATTTAAAAACCCATTAGAAATGCTATTTGGCGGTGCTCAAAATTCGAATCAAACATCTGATGCACAGGAAGATGTTGAAATCGAAAAGAAACGTCAAGATGTGGAAAGAAAGCTTGCTGCAGGACTTCTTGAAGATGAAATTGTATCGATTGAAGTGACTGAGCAACAGTCTTCCATGTTCGATATGTTACAAGGAACTGGCATGGAACAAATGGGAATGAATTTCCAGGATGCATTAGGGAGTTTTATGCCGAAAAAAACAAAAAAACGTAAACTTTCTGTGAAAGAAGCAAGAAAACTCTTGACAAATGAGGAAGCACAGCGCTTAATTGATATGGATGAAGTTACACAAGAGGCTGTTTATCGTGCTGAACAGCTCGGGATTATTTTTATCGATGAAATTGACAAAATTGCTGGTAAGCAGTCGAATAGCGTAGATGTATCACGTGAAGGTGTGCAACGTGACATTTTACCAATTGTAGAAGGATCGAATGTTGCGACAAAATACGGATCAGTAAAAACGGATTATATTTTATTCGTTGCAGCTGGAGCGTTTCATATGTCTAAACCGTCGGATTTAATTCCGGAACTGCAAGGGAGATTTCCGATTCGAGTAGAATTAACAAAATTATCGACAGATGATTTTGTTAAAATATTAATCGAGCCTGACAATGCGTTAATTAAACAATATATGGCTTTATTAGCGACTGAAGGTATAGAAATTGAATTTTCAGACGAAGCTATTCGTAAGATTGCTGAGATTGCTTATCAAGTTAATCAGGATACAGATAATATTGGAGCAAGAAGACTTCATACGATTATGGAGAAACTCCTTGAAGATTTATCGTTTGAAGCATCTGAAATTACGTTAGAGAAAATAACGATAACACCTCAATACGTTGAGGAGAAATTAGCAACGATTGCTAAAAATAAAGATGTGAGCCAGTTTATTTTGTAATAGTGTCATCAGGTGACTCGCCCTAGTTTCCAAGTGATGAAAAAATATGTAAGTAACATGTAGGAGGAACTTTTGAAATGGAATTATTAGCAAAAACAAGAAAATTAAATGCGTTATTACAGAGCGCAGCAGGAAAGCCTGTAAACTTTAGAGAAATGTCTGACACAATGTGTGAAGTAATCGAAGCGAACGTATTCGTAGTAAGCCGTCGTGGTAAATTACTAGGTTATGCAATTCACCAACAAATTGAGAATGAGCGTATGAAACAAATGCTTGCAGAGCGTCAATTCCCGGAAGAATACACGCAAAGCTTATTCAACATTACAGAAACATCTTCAAACTTAGATGTAAACAGTGCTTACACAGCATTCCCAGTAGAAAATAGAGAATTATTTGGTCAAGGTTTAACTACAATCGTACCAATCGTTGGTGGCGGTGAGCGTCTAGGCACATTAGTGTTAGCTCGTCTTGGTCAAGAGTTCTTAGACGATGATTTAATCCTTGCTGAATACAGTTCAACTGTAGTAGGTATGGAAATCTTACGTGAAAAAGCAGAAGAAATCGAAGAGGAAGCACGTAGTAAAGCTGTTGTTCAAATGGCGATTAGCTCATTATCTTACAGTGAGTTAGAAGCGATTGAGCATATCTTCGAAGAATTAAATGGAACAGAAGGTTTACTTGTTGCAAGTAAAATTGCTGATCGCGTAGGAATTACTCGCTCTGTAATCGTAAATGCACTACGTAAATTAGAAAGTGCTGGTGTTATTGAATCTCGCTCTTTAGGTATGAAAGGAACATACATTAAAGTGCTAAACGACAAGTTTCTACAGGAACTTGCTAAATTAAAAACAAACTAATTTATAAAACTCTCCTCGTTTTTTGAGGAGAGTTTTTTGTGTGTAAAAGATTAATGGTGTCTGTAAAAAGCGTCATAATCGTGTTCTTTGGAAAAGCTATGAGTTGAATTTCACTTTTTTGCTTAAAAGAAATGCAGGTTGGTAATACTAGAATTCGAGTGTGAACAAAGAAAGTTTTACATTGTTCGCATTTTCGACTTGATTGTAATATTTCAGTATGATATAGTAAGCAGTGGTGTCAGTACAAAGTACACACGTTTGCTGATTTAAGTGTTGGTGCTACGTTTGTAGTTTCGCTTAGAGATGAAGTAAACGGAGGATATCAAAAACCATTTAGGAGGAACTATATTATGTCAGTAATTTCTATGAAGCAATTGCTTGAAGCTGGTGTTCATTTCGGACATCAAACTCGTCGTTGGAACCCAAAAATGAAGCGTTACATTTTCACAGAGCGTAACGGTATCTACATCATCGACTTACAAAAAACTGTGAAAAAAGTTGAGGAAGCTTACAGAACGATGCGCGACATCGCTGCTGAAGGTGGAGACATTTTATTCGTAGGTACTAAAAAACAAGCACAAGAAGCTATTAAAGAAGAAGCAACTCGTGCTGGTATGTACTTCGTTAACCAACGTTGGTTAGGTGGAACTTTAACAAACTTCCAAACAATCCAAAAGCGTATCAAGCGTCTTAAAGACATCGAAAGAATGCAAGAAGATGGTACTTTCGAAGTACTTCCTAAGAAAGAAGTTGTTCAACTTAAAAAAGAGTTAGAGCGTCTTGAGAAATTCTTAGGCGGTATTAAAGATATGAAAGGTCTTCCAAGTGCATTATTCATAGTAGACCCTCGTAAAGAGCGTATTGCAGTTGCTGAAGCACGCAAATTACACATTCCAATCATCGGTATCGTTGATACAAACTGTGATCCAGACGAAATCGATCACGTTATCCCAGCAAACGATGATGCAATTCGTGCTGTAAAACTTCTTACATCTAAAATGGCAGACGCGATCCTTGAAGCAAAACAAGGTGAAGAAACTGTTACTGCGTAACAAATTTGGAAAGGTGATAAGGGGTTCGGCCTTTTATCACCTTTTTTAAGGTATAAACACCTTTATAAAAGGTATAAATACATATTTTAGGAGGATGAAAAATATGGCAATCACTGCACAAATGGTAAAAGAACTTCGTGAAAAAACAGGCGCAGGTATGATGGACTGCAAAAAAGCTTTAACTGAGACTAATGGCGACATGGAGAAAGCAATTGACTTCTTACGTGAAAAAGGTATTGCAAAAGCTGCTAAAAAAGCAGACCGCATCGCTGCTGAAGGCTTAACTTTCATCGAAACAAACGGTAACGAAGGTTTAATTTTAGAATTAAACTCTGAAACTGATTTCGTTGCGAAAAACGAAGGTTTCCAAGCATTAATTAAAGAATTAGCTGCACACTTATTAACTAACAAACCAGCTAACATTGAAGAAGCTATGGCTCAAACAATCGAAGGCGGCAAAACAGTAGAAGAGCACATCAACGAAGCAATCGCTAAAATTGGTGAAAAACTTACACTTCGTCGTTTCGAAATCGTATCAAAAACTGATGCGGATGCATTCGGCGCTTACCTACACATGGGTGGACGTATTGGTGTATTAACAGTTCTTGAAGGTTCTACTGACGAAGCTGCTGCTAAAGATGTAGCAATGCACATCGCAGCAGTTAACCCTAAATACATCGACCGCGATGCTGTAACAGCTGAAGAAGTTGAGCATGAGCGTCAAGTATTGACACAACAAGCTTTAAACGAAGGCAAGCCTGAAAAAATCGTTGCAAAAATGGTTGAAGGCCGTCTAGGCAAATTCTTCGAAGAAATTTGCTTACTTGACCAGGCATTCGTTAAAAACCCTGATATGAAAGTTCGTCAGTTCGTTGAGTCTAAAGGCGGAACATTAAAAGGATTCGTTCGCTACGCTGTTGGTGAAGGTATCGAAAAACGCGAAGACAACTTTGCTGAAGAAGTAATGAACCAAGTAAAAGGTAGCAACTAATAAAGATTAGGGAACACATTGTGTTCCCTTTTTTAAAATAAAGATGTAAGCAATTGGAGGTTCATTATGAGTAAACCGAAATATAATCGTGTCGTATTAAAGCTAAGCGGAGAAGCGTTAGCTGGCGAACAAGGATTTGGAATTAACCCGTCTGTTATTAAATCAGTTGCGGAACAAGTGAAAGAAATTGCAGAACTTGATGTAGAGGTTGCTGTTGTTGTTGGTGGCGGAAACATTTGGCGTGGAAAAATCGGAAGTGAAATGGGAATGGATCGTGCTGGAGCAGATTACATGGGTATGTTAGCAACAGTTATGAACTCATTAGCTCTTCAAGATAGCCTAGAGAATGTTGGAATTCAAACTCGTGTTCAAACTTCAATCGAAATGCGTCAAGTAGCAGAGCCTTACATTCGTCGTAAAGCAATTCGTCATCTAGAGAAAAAACGTGTTGTGATCTTTGCAGCAGGTACAGGTAACCCATATTTCTCTACAGATACAACGGCAGCACTACGTGCAGCGGAAATCGAAGCAGACGTTATCTTAATGGCGAAAAACAATGTAGATGGCGTATATAATGCAGATCCATCTCTTGACCCAACAGCTACGAAATACGAAACACTTACTTACTTAGATGTATTAAAAGAAGGTTTAGGTGTAATGGATTCAACAGCTTCTTCTTTATGTATGGACAATGATATTCCATTAATTGTATTCTCGGTTATGGAAAAAGGTAACATTAAACGTGCCGTTTTAGGCGAAAATATCGGAACAGTTGTAAGGGGGAAATAAATATGGGACAACAAGTATTGAAGTCTTCAAATGAAAAAATGGAAAAAGCAGTTGCTGCTTACTCTCGTGAATTGGCAACAGTTCGCGCAGGTCGTGCAAGCTCGTCTGTATTAGATAAGGTACAAGTTGATTACTATGGTGCACCAACACCTGTTGTGCAATTAGCGAACATTACAGTTCCAGAAGCACGTTTACTTGTAATTCAACCTTATGATAAAACTTCTATCGGTGATATTGAAAAAGCAATCTTAAAAGCAGATTTAGGCTTAAATCCTTCTAATGATGGAACTGTAATTCGTATTGCATTCCCTGCATTAACAGAAGAGCGTCGTCGCGATCTTGTAAAAGTTGTGAAAAAATATGCTGAAGAAGCAAAAGTTGCTGTTCGTAACGTACGTCGTGACAGTAACGATGATCTTAAGAAGCTTGAAAAAGCTGGCGATATTACAGAAGATGATTTAAGAGGATATACTGAAGATATCCAAAAAGAAACAGATAAATATATTGCAAAAGTTGACGAAATCGCAAAAAACAAAGAAAAAGAAATCATGGAAGTGTAATAGCGATACCTTCGCAAATATGACCCTCTTCTTAAGGGGGTCTTTTTACACTTTTAGGCATACGTCTGCTTGCTGGAGGGTATGAATGATGTTTAAAAACTTTCCTTTTTTTAAAAGTAAAAAGGTCGCATCGTTTGATTATCTCGTTGAAAAAGTGAAAAAAGGATACATCCCAGAACATATTGCCATCATTATGGATGGTAATGGAAGATGGGCAAAGAGGAGAGCGATGCCTCGTATTGCGGGACATCATGAAGGCATGCAAGTTGTAAAGAAAATCACAAAATTTGCAAGCAAACTTAATGTGAAAGTGTTAACTCTTTATGCTTTTTCAACTGAGAACTGGAAAAGACCGAAAAAGGAAGTTGACTATTTAATGAGGCTTCCAGAAGAATTTCTAGGTACATTTTTACCAGAATTGATTGAAGAGAACGTACAAGTCCGAGTGATAGGACAACAAGATCGTCTTCCTACGCATACACGCAGAGCGATGGAAAAGGCCATGGAAGATACGAAAGAGAATACGGGATTAATTCTTAATTTCGCGTTAAACTATGGAAGTCGAGATGAGATCGTTTCTGCTGTGCAACATATGGTGAAAGATAGTGAGGAAGGAAAAATTCGTGTTGAAGATGTAAGTGAAGAAATGCTTTCTTCCTACTTAATGACGAGTTCTTTACCTGATCCAGAGTTGTTAATTCGTACGAGCGGAGAGCTACGTATTAGTAATTTCATGTTATGGCAAATTGCATATTCGGAGTTTTGGTTTACAGATGTGTATTGGCCAGATTTTACCGAGGAACATTTGCTAAATGCGATTACAGACTTTCAACATAGAGGGCGCAGATTCGGAGGCGTGTAGAAAGAGAGGGTTTGGTAGTGAAACAGAGAATTATTACTGGAGTGGTTGCTGCCGCGCTATTCATTCCCATCGTAATTTACGGTGGCGTGCCTTTTACGGTTTTAGTGTATGCACTTGCTTCTATAGGTTTATATGAATTAATTCGTATGAATAAGCTTACGCTTATTTCAATACCAACAGTTTTAGCTGCAGTATTATTATGGGTTATTTTAATTCCAAGTAGTGCATCAGAACTGTTTACTTGGATTGGATTAGGTAAATTAGAAATCACATTTGTGATTGTTTTATTACTTTTATCATATACAGTCCTTTCTAAGAATACATTTACTTTTGACCATGCTTCCTTTTTACTAATGGCAACAACATATGTTGCAATGGGATTCTTATATTTGAATGAAACGAGAATTTTAGGAATTAAATATGTGTTTTGCGCATTATTTGTTATATGGGCTACCGATTCAGGCGCATATTTCGTAGGGAAAGCATTAGGAAAAAGAAAATTATGGCCAGAAATTAGTCCGAATAAAACGATTGAAGGTTCATTAGGCGGCATCGTTTGTGGGATTGTTGTGGCACTTGTTTACAATATGTTCTTCCCAGTTGAGGCTAATGTAGGGATTTTAATTGTGTTGACAATTATCATTTCTATTTTTGGACAAATTGGTGATTTAGTACAATCTGCATTTAAACGTCATTATGGCGTAAAAGATTCAGGTACAATTTTACCTGGACATGGTGGTATATTAGATCGAACAGATAGTTGGTTATTTGTTTTACCAATTCTCTACTTCTTATTACAATACAATTAATAAATGAACGAGGGGTTGGAGTCATGAAAAACATTAGTTTATTAGGTGCAAGCGGATCAATTGGTACACAAACTTTAGATGTATTACGCTCGCACCCAGACCAATTCCGTCTCGTTGCTTTTTCTGTAGGGAAAAATATTGACTACGCAGTAAAGGTAATTCAAGAATTTTCTCCGCAAATTGTCTCTGTGCAAAGAGAGGAAGATGTTTTAAAATTACAAGCTGTCTCTGGTAATACAAAAATTGTATATGGTAGTGAAGGGCTTTTAGAAGTAGCATTACATCCAGATGCAGAGATTGTAGTAAATGCTGTTGTAGGTAGCGTAGGGTTGTTACCAACACTTCGTGCAATTGAGGCGAAAAAAACAATCGGAATTGCAAACAAAGAAACGTTAGTAACCGCAGGGCATCTTGTAATGGAAGCAGCACGAAAACATAATGTTTCGTTACTTCCAGTAGACAGTGAACATTCAGCTATTTTTCAATGCTTGAATGGTGAAAATGAAAAAAGAATTTCTCGACTAATTATTACGGCTTCTGGTGGAAGTTTCCGTGATAAAACGAGAGATGAATTGCATCATGTGACCGTAGAAGATGCGCTTCGACATCCAAACTGGTCAATGGGTTCGAAAATTACAATTGATTCTGCTACAATGATGAATAAGGGGCTAGAAGTAATTGAAGCACATTGGCTTTTTGGTATCCCTTATGAGCAAATCGATGTTGTTTTACATAAAGAAAGTATTATTCATTCTATGGTTGAATTTGAAGATCGTAGTGTGATGGCACAGCTTGGCTCACCTGATATGCGAGTACCAATTCAATACGCACTTACATATCCTGATCGATTACCTCTTTCAGACACAAAGCAGTTAAATTTATGGGAAATGGGAACATTGCATTTTGAGAAAATGAACCAAGAACGTTTCCGTTGTTTGCGTTTTGCGTATGAAGCTGGAAAAACAGGTGGAAGTATGCCAGCTGTAATGAATGCAGCGAATGAAGTAGCTGTTGAAGCGTTTTTACAAAAGAGAATTGGTTTCTTAACAGTGGAAGACCTCATTGAAAAAGCAATGAACCATCACAATGTCATTGCACGTCCGAGCTTAGAGGAAATTCTGGAAATTGATGCAACCACAAGACGGTTTGTGATGGAACAAATTTAGCAAAGGTGGTATGGAATTGAATACAGCGATTGCCTTTATATTAATTTTCGGTGCACTCGTATTTTTCCATGAGCTAGGGCATCTATATTTCGCAAAAAGAGCAGGTATTTTATGCCGTGAGTTTGCGATTGGTTTTGGTCCGAAAATATTCTCATTTGAAAAGAATGAAACGGTGTATACGATTCGATTACTGCCCCTTGGTGGCTATGTAAGAATGGCTGGCGAGGATGCAGACACAGTTGAGTTAAAGCCTGGAAAAAAGGTTGGCCTTGTATTAAATGAAAAAGACGAAGTTGCGAAATTAGTTTTTGATGGATATGAAAAGTATCCAAATGTTCGTGTCATTGAAGTCGAACAAGCTGATTTAGAGCATAATTTAACAATTTCGGGCTATGAAGAGTACGAGGAAGAGCTTCAAACATTCCGAGTGAATGAAAAGGCTCGTATTATTACTGCTGGTGAAGAAATACAAATTGCTCCGTATAATAGGCAATTCGGCTCCAAGAAATTGGGTCAACGTGCCTTAACAATCTTTGCAGGTCCTGCAATGAACTTCATTTTAGCATTTGTTATTTTTGTGATTCTTGGATTTGTACAAGGTGTTCCTGTTGACAAGCCAATGGTCGGAAAAGTAATGGAGAATAGTGCAGCCGAGCAAGCCGGATTAAAAGAAAATGATACAATTCAAGCAATCGATGGGAAAAACACAAGTACATGGAAAGATGTTGTTACCATTGTACGTGAAAACCCAAATAAAGAAATTACGTTACAAGTAAAGCGTGATAATGAACAGTTTAATGTAAAAGTAACGCCAACACTCGATAAAGAAGGAAAAGACGAAGTAGGTAGAATTGGTGTTTACTCTCCAGTAGAGAAAACAGTAATGGGTTCTATTAAATCAGGATTTGAACAAACATACCAATGGACAAAACTAATTTTTGATTCACTTGTGAAATTAGTAACTGGTCAATTCTCTATTAATGAGTTGTCAGGTCCAGTAGGAATTTATAATCTAACAGATCAAGTCGTAGATTATGGATTTACGCGTGTATTAAGTTTAGCAGCAGTTTTAAGTATTAACCTTGGTTTATTTAATTTACTACCAGTCCCTGCTTTAGACGGTGGACGTTTGTTCTTCTTCTTAATTGAAGCGTTACGAGGGAAACCAATTGACCGCCAAAAAGAAGGAATGGTTCACTTTATTGGTTTTGCATTATTAATGTTACTTATGTTAGTTGTAACTTGGAATGACATTCGTAAGTTTTTCTTGTAAAATAAAGTGAAACTTATAATGAAATAGAGCTCGTAGAATAAAATCCCTCACCTAACTCGAGGTGAGGGGTTTTACTGCGTGTAAGAGTAAAATGAAGAGGTGCGAATAAATGAAACAAAGTATGGTATTCAGTCCTACATTACGTGAAGTTCCAGCTGATGCGGAGATTAAGAGTCATCAGTTATTACTTCGTGCAGGTTTTATGCGTCAAAATGCTTCTGGTATTTATAGTTTTCTACCATTTGGATTAAAAGTACTACACAAAGTAGAACGTATCGTTCGAGAAGAAATGGAGCGCGCAGGAGCTGTTGAATTATTAATGCCAGCGATGCAAGCTGCAGAATTATGGCAAGAATCAGGCCGTTGGTATTCTTACGGATCTGAATTAATGCGTATGAAAGATCGTAACGCTCGTGAATTCGCATTAGGAGCGACACATGAAGAAGTAATTACGGATCTTGTACGTGATGAAGTGAAATCATATAAAAAATTACCGTTAACATTGTACCAAATTCAAACGAAATTCCGTGATGAACAAAGACCTCGTTTCGGTTTATTACGTGGAAGAGAGTTTCTAATGAAAGATGCATACTCTTTCCATGCTACACAAGAGAGTTTAGATGAAGTATACGATCGCTTATACAAAGCATACTCTAACATTTTTGCTCGTTGTGGCTTGAATTTCCGTGCAGTTATTGCTGACTCTGGAGCAATGGGCGGAAAAGATACGCATGAATTTATGGTATTATCTGAAGTTGGTGAAGATACAATTGCATACTCTGATACATCTAATTATGCAGCAAACATCGAAATGGCTCCTGTGGTAGCTACGTACACGAAGAGTGATGAAGCAGAAAAGGCACTTGAAAAAGTAGCAACACCAGATCAAAAAGCAATTGAAGAAGTATCTGCATTCTTAAACATTGAAGCTGACAAGTGCATTAAGTCTATGGTATTTAAAGTAGATGAGAAATTAGTAGTTGTACTTGTTCGTGGTGATCATGAAGTAAACGATGTAAAAGTGAAAAATGTATACGGCGCTTCAGTTGTTGAGCTTGCTTCTCATGAAGAAGTGAAAGAGTTATTAAACTGTGATGTTGGTTCTTTAGGACCGATTGGTGTAACAGGTGATATCGAAATTATCGCAGACCATGCTGTAGCATCAATTGTTAACGGATGTTCAGGAGCGAACGAAGAAGGGTTCCATTATGTAAATGTAAATCCAGAACGTGACTTTAAAGTAAGTCAATATACAGATTTACGCTTCATTCAAGAAGGAGACCAGTCTCCAGATGGAAATGGAACAATTCTTTTCGCACGCGGAATTGAAGTTGGCCATGTATTCAAATTAGGAACTCGTTATAGTGAAGCAATGAACGCAACATTCCTAGATGAAAACGGAAAAACACAACCACTTATTATGGGTTGTTACGGTATCGGTGTATCTCGTACAGTGGCAGCAATCGCAGAGCAGTTTAATGATGAGAACGGTTTAGTTTGGCCAAAAGCTGTTGCACCGTTCCATGTGCATGTAATTCCAGTAAATATGAAATCTGATGCGCAACGTGAAATGGGTGAAAACATCTACAACTCATTACAAGAGCAAGGGTACGAAGTATTACTAGATGATCGTGCAGAACGTGCAGGAGTTAAATTTGCAGATGCAGATTTATTCGGCCTTCCAGTTCGCGTGACAGTTGGTAAAAAAGCAGACGAAGGTATTGTAGAAGTGAAAGTACGTGCTACAGGCGAGTCTGAAGAAGTGAAAGTAGAAGAACTTCAAACATATATTGCAAATATTTTAAAATAAGAAGAGGTACCTCGTAATGAGGTACCTTCTCTTTCTTTGTAAACGTATTTTGTAAAAGAAGAAGGGAGAAATCTTTCTTTGTAGTACGTTTCAATTTATAATAGCAAATGGAAGGAGAGTGCTTATGTCTTTAACAAATGAACAACAAGAGCGATTTCAAATTTTGCTCCAGCAGTTGCAAATACCAGACGACCTTATAAATCAATATTTACAAGGTGGTGGCATTGAAAGGCTCGTTATTGATAAAACGAATAAAAGTTGGCATTTTGATTTACAAGTGCCACGAATTTTGCCTACAGAATTATATGAATTGCTAGAAACAAAGCTTAAGCAATCATTTTCTCATATTGCAAGAACAACATTTGCATTAGAAACAGAGAATAAACAATTTACAGAAGAAGAAGTGAGGGCGTATTGGCCACTTTGTACGGAACGAATTACATTTTCACCTATGTTTGCTTACTTAAAAAAGCAGCTTCCGCAGGTGAATGGAGTGAAGTTGCTAATAAATGTGAATAATGAGCTCGAATCTACTGCTTTAAAGAAAAACGTTGCGAAACCAGTAGGGGATCAATACGAAACTTTTGGATTCCCGCGTTTTCAGTTAGACACACATATACAGCAAAATACAGAAGAAATGCAAAAGTTTCGTGAGCAAACGCAGCAAGAAGATCGTGAACGTGTTATACAAGCTATGGAAGAAATGGCAAAGAAGCAAGCTGAAGAAAGTAGCGTTGTGCATGAAGGACCGGTTGTACTCGGATATCTTATTAAGCCGGATGAAGAGATTACACCGATGCGAGAAATTCAAGATGAAGAAAGAAGAAAAACAGTTCAAGGGTATGTCTTCCATGTAGAAACGAAAGAGCTACGTAGTGGCCGTACGTTATTAACTTTAAAAATAACAGACTATACGGATTCAATTATGATCAAAATGTTCTCGCGTGACAAAGAAGATATTCCAATGCTGCAATCCTTGAAAAAAGGAATGTGGGTGAAAGCGCGTGGTTCTGTTCAAAATGATACATTCGTTCGAGATTTAGTAATGATTGCAAATGATATAAATGAAATAACAGGACCGTCTCGTAAAGATAAAGCGCCAGAAGGTGAAAAACGTGTAGAGCTGCATCTTCACACACCGATGAGCCAAATGGACGCTGTTACTCCTGTTTCTAGACTTGTTGCCCAAGCAGGTAAATGGGGACATGAGGCAATCGCTGTTACAGACCATGCTGTTGCGCAGTCTTTCCCAGAGGCATATTCTGCGGGGAAAAAGGCTGGGGTTAAAGTTATATACGGTGTAGAGGCGAATTTAGTTAATGATGGTGTACCGATTGCATATAACGAAGCGCATCGTTTACTTGCGGAGGAAACTTATGTTGTTTTCGACGTTGAGACGACAGGTTTATCAGCTGTATATGATACTGTTATCGAGTTAGCGGCTGTAAAAGTAAAAGGTGGCGAAATTATTGACCGCTTTGAATCTTTCGCAAATCCACATCAACCATTATCTGCGACGATTATTGAATTAACAGGTATTACAGATGATATGTTAACGGATGCACCAGAAGTGGACGAAGTGTTTAAAAAGTTTGAAGAATGGATGGGCGACCATACACTTGTTGCTCATAACGCAAGTTTTGATATGGGCTTTATTAACGTAGGTTTTAAAAAGGCTGGACTAGAAAAAACGAATAATCCTGTTATTGATACGTTAGAACTTGCAAGATTCTTATTCCCGGAAATGAAAAACCATCGATTAAATACGATGTGTAAAAAGCTTGATATTGAATTAACGCAACATCACCGTGCGATTTATGATACAGAAGCAACGGGATACTTACTTGTGAAAATGTTAAAAGATGTGATTGAAAAGGGATTTGAATATCACGATCAATTAAATGATAGCATGGGGCAAGGGGATGCGTATAAGCGTGGACGTCCAAGTCATATGACGTTACTTGCGACATCAGATGTAGGGTTGAAAAATTTATATAAACTTGTTTCCTATTCTCACCTAAATTACTTTTACCGTGTACCACGAGTACCAAGGTCACTATTAAAAAAATATCGTGAAGGAATTTTAGTAGGAACGGCTTGTGATAAAGGTGAAGTGTTTGAGGCGATGATGCAAAAAGCTCCTGAAGAGGTAGAAGAAATTGCGCAGTTCTATGATTACATTGAAGTAATGCCTCCAGAGGTGTTACGTCATTTAGTAGAGCGTGAACTTGTTCGAGATGAGGGACAATTAAAAACAATTATTTCTAACTTAGTAAAACTAGGTGAGACGTTAGATAAACCAGTTGTTGCTACAGGAAACGTGCATTATATAGATCCAGAGGATGCAATGTATCGCAAGATTTTAGTCAGTTCGCAGGGCGGAGCCAATCCGTTAAACCGACATTCATTACCACCTGTACATTTCCGTACAACGGATGAAATGTTAGAGTGTTTTTCATTCTTAGGTGAAGACGTAGCGAAAGAAATTGTTGTAACGAATACACAAAAGATTGCATCATTAATTGGTGATGTTCATCCAGTGAAAGATGATCTATATACACCGAAAATTGAAGGTGCAGATGATGAGACGCGTGATATGAGTTATGAAATGGCGCGTAGCATTTATGGTGAAGAGTTACCTGAAATTGTAGAAGCACGTTTAGAAAAAGAATTAAAAAGTATTATTGGGCATGGATTTGCCGTAATTTATTTAATTTCACATAAGCTTGTGAAAAAATCGTTAGTAGACGGATATTTAGTAGGTTCACGTGGATCGGTAGGTTCATCATTCGTTGCAACGATGATGGAAATTACAGAAGTAAACCCATTACCACCACACTATGTATGTCCGAAGTGTAAGCAATCAGAATTCTTTAATGATGGTTCTGTAGGTTCTGGTTTTGACTTGCCGGATAAAGAATGTCCTGCATGTAATGTTCCATACGTGAAAGATGGACATGATATTCCGTTCGAAACGTTCCTTGGATTTAAAGGAGATAAGGTACCCGATATCGATCTGAACTTCTCCGGGGAATACCAACCACGTGCCCATAACTATACGAAAGTACTGTTCGGTGAAGATTATGTATACCGTGCGGGTACAATAGGTACAGTTGCGGAAAAAACGGCTTATGGATATGTAAAAGGTTATGCAAATGATCATAATTTAACGATTCGAAATGCAGAGATTGACCGATTAGTAGCAGGATGTACGGGCGTAAAACGTACAACCGGACAGCATCCAGGTGGTATTATCGTTGTGCCAGATTACATGGATATCTTTGATTTCTCACCAATTCAGTTTCCGGCAGATTCAATAGGGGCTGAGTGGAGAACGACACACTTTGATTTCCACTCCATTCATGATAATTTATTGAAACTTGATATACTAGGACACGATGATCCTACTGTTATTCGTATGTTACAAGATTTAAGTGGTATTGATCCGAAAACAATCCCAACAGACGATCCGGAAGTAATGAAAATTTTCTCAGGCCCGGAATCGTTAGGGGTAACGGAAGAACAAATTAACTGTAAAACAGGTACACTTGGTATACCAGAGTTTGGTACGAAATTCGTAAGGCAGATGTTAGAAGAGACGAAACCTACGACATTCTCTGAGTTAGTCCAAATCTCTGGACTATCACATGGTACAGACGTATGGCTTGGTAATGCAAACGAGTTAATTTATAACGGTACATGTACGCTGAGTGAAGTTATCGGTTGTCGTGATGACATCATGGTATATTTAATCTATCAAGGTTTAGACCCATCATTAGCCTTCAAAATCATGGAGTCAGTTCGTAAAGGTAAAGGTGTACCGGAAGAATGGGAAGATGACATGAAAAGTAATAATGTACCAGGTTGGTATATTGATTCATGTAAGAAAATAAAGTACATGTTCCCTAAAGCCCATGCGGCTGCTTACGTACTTATGGCTGTACGTATTGCATACTTTAAAGTACATTTCGCGCTTCTATTCTATGCGGCATACTTTACAGTTCGTGCAGACGACTTTGATGTAGAGGCGATGGCGAAAGGTTCAGCATCTATACGTGTAAGAATTGATGAGATTGCGCAAAAAGGTTTGGATGCAGCGCCGAAAGAAAAAAGTTTATTAACAGTACTAGAAATGACACTTGAAATGTGTGAGCGTGGATACTCATTCCAAAAGGTTGATTTATACCGTTCGCATGCAACAGAATTTATTATTGATGGGGATACTTTAATTCCTCCATTTAATGCAGTGCCTGGACTTGGTACAAACGCAGCTTTAAGTATTGTAGAAGCACGCAAAAATGGAGATTTCTTATCAAAAGAAGATTTACAGCAGCGCAGTAAGGTTTCCAAAACAATTATTGAGTATTTAGATAGTCAAGGTTGCTTAGGCGATTTACCTGATCAAAACCAGTTATCACTGTTCTAATAGGTAGGAAAATTCTTTGCAAATCAACATTTGCTATGGTATACTATTAACCGAGATAACCATGTCATGTATACTGTGTAAAAAAAAGAGTGGGGAAACCCACTCTTTCGTGTTACTATCTACGTTTTATTGATGTGGAGAGGTAAGAAATTTCTGTCGTATATACATATTTTGTTACAAGTTTTACTTCTTAAATTTGGTAATACTAAGACAGATATTCCCTGCTTAACGGCAGGGGCTTTTGTTAGCTAACGAGAAAGAATAAGATGGACCGTTTTTATGGACGGGGTCTTTTCTTGTAAATGGTACATGGCGGCAGGAAGGAGGCTGTTTATGGATAAGAAAGTCACAGAAGTTGTAGAAGCATTTGCGCAGCCAATCGTTGAAGAGTTAAATCTTGAACTTGTAGATGTAGAGTATGTGCAAGAAGGACAAGACTGGTTCTTACGCGTATTCATCGATTCTGAAAAGGGAGTCGACATTGAAGAATGCGGTGCGGTAAGTGAACGTTTAAGCGAAGCTTTAGATAAAGAGGATCCAATTCCTCATCTTTACTTTTTGGATGTATCATCTCCTGGAGCGGAACGCCCATTAAAGAAAGAGAAAGACTTCCAGCAAGCGGTAGGAAAACAAGTGGCAATTAAAACATATGAGCCGATTGATGGTGAAAAAATGTTTGAAGGAAAGCTACTTTCCTACGATGGTACTACAATTACATTATTATTAACAATTAAAACACGTAAAAAAGAAATCCAAATTTCAATGGATAAAGTTGCAAATGCGCGACTTGCTGTTACGTTTTAGTTAGAAGGGGGATCTTCATGAGCACTGAGTTGTTAGATGCCTTGCTCGTATTAGAGTCAGAAAAAGGAATTAGCAAAGATATTATTATTGATGCGATTGAAGCAGCGTTAATCTCTGCTTATAAACGCAATTTTAACCAAGCACAAAACGTTCGTGTGAGCTTTAACCCAGAAGTGGGAACAATTCAAGTTTTAGCACGTAAAGACGTTGTTGATAATGTGTTTGATCCACGTCTTGAAATTTCTGTTGAAGAAGCAAGACAAATTAATCCAAACTATCAAGATGGTGACGTACTAGAGATTGAAGTAACACCAAAAGATTTCGGTCGTATTGCAGCACAAACTGCAAAACAGGTTGTAACACAACGAGTGCGCGAAGCAGAGCGTGGTGTTATTTACTCTGAGTTTAGTGACCGTGAAGAAGATATCATGGTGGGTATCGTACAACGTCAAGATGCTCGTTTCATCTATGTAAGCTTAGGGAAAGTAGAAGCTTTATTACCTGTAAGTGAGCAAATGCCAAACGAACAGTACAAACCACATGATCGTATTCGCGTATTCATTACGAAAGTAGAAAAAACAACGAAAGGACCACAAATTTACGTATCACGTACACATCCTGGTCTTTTAAAACGTTTATTCGAAATGGAAGTTCCTGAAATTTATGATGGAACTGTTGAAATTCGTTCTGTAGCACGCGAAGCAGGCGATCGCTCTAAAATTTCTGTACATGCAGAGAACATTGATGTTGATCCAGTAGGTTCTTGTGTAGGACCGAAAGGACAACGTGTACAACGCATTGTAGACGAACTAAAAGGCGAAAAGATTGACATCGTTCGCTGGTCAAATGATCCAGTAGAATATGTTGCAAATGCTTTAAGCCCATCACAAGTTGTTAAAGTGCTTGTAGATGAAGAAGAAAAAGCAACAACAGTTGTTGTTCCAGACCACCAACTTTCATTAGCTATTGGTAAGCGTGGACAAAATGCACGTCTTGCAGCTAAATTAACAGGTTGGAAAATTGATATTAAGAGTGAGTCTGATGCGAAACAACTTGGTATTGTAACAGAAGAAGATAGCGTAATCGCATTCGGATTCGATTCAGTTGAAGACGAAATCGAATAGAGGTGATGAGTATGAGCAATCGAAAAGTTCCGTTACGAAAATGTGTTGCAACGCAAGAAATGAAATCAAAACGAGAGCTCGTTCGCATTGTTCGTTCCAAAGAGGGAGAAGTGTCCATTGATTTAACTGGAAAGAAATCAGGACGAGGTGCTTATTTATCAAAAGATAAAGAAAGTATTCTTCAAGCCCAAAAGAAAAATGTTTTGGAACATCATCTAAAAGCGAAAATCGACGGTTCTCTATACGAAGAGCTTCTTGAGCTTGTTGAGAAGGAGTCGAAATAAGTGTCCGATTGGAAATCGTTTTTAGGACTAGCAAACCGGGCTCGGAAAATTATTTCGGGTGAAGAACTTGTTTTAAAAGAAGTACGAAGTGGCAAAGCAAAACTTGTATTGCTATCTGAAGATGCGTCAGCAAATACTACAAAACGCATCACGGATAAAGCGACGTATTACAACGTACCAATGAGAAAGGTCGAAAATCGACAACAATTAGGGCATGCGATTGGGAGAGACGAGCGAGTCGTTGTAGCTGTGTTAGATGAGGGCTTTGCGAAAAAGCTGCGTAGCATGCTCGATACAAATTACCGGGGGTGAAGGTATGAGTAAAATTCGAGTGCATGAATATGCAAAACAACATAATATCTCAAGTAAAGATCTTATGACAAAACTAAAAGAAATGAATATCGAGGTTTCGAATCATATGACAATGTTAGAAGATGAAGTAGTAAATAAATTAGATAATGCGTATCAAACTGAAAAACCTTCTGTTGCAGATGAGTTTGAAGTAGAAGAAAAAGTTGTTCGTAGTAAAAAGAACAGCAATAAGAAAAAGAAAAAAGGCAAGGGAAATGAAGACAAACGTCAAGATAACTTTGCTGGAAGACAACAAACACAAACTGTAGAAACACCAGATAAAGTTACTTTCTCTGGAAGTCTTACAGTAGGTGAGCTTGCTAAAAAATTAAGCAAAGAGCCATCTGAAATTATTAAGAAGCTCTTTATGCTTGGAATTATGGCAACAATTAACCAAGACTTAGATAAAGATACAATTGAGTTAATTGCTACTGATTATGGTATTGAAGTAGAAGAAGAAGTAGTTGTAAGTGAAACTGAATTTGAAACATTCATCGATGAGCAAGATGATGAAGAGAACTTAAAAGAGCGTCCAGCTGTAGTTACAATTATGGGGCACGTTGACCATGGTAAAACAACTTTACTTGACTCTATCCGTAATTCAAAAGTAACTGCAGGCGAAGCAGGTGGAATTACTCAGCATATTGGTGCATACCAAGTTGAAGTAAATGACAAGAAGATTACATTCTTAGATACGCCTGGTCACGCGGCATTTACAACGATGCGTGCTCGTGGTGCGCAAGTAACGGATATTACAATCCTTGTTGTTGCAGCTGATGACGGTGTTATGCCACAAACAGTTGAAGCAATTAGCCATGCGAAAGCTGCTGGAGTACCAATTATTGTAGCTGTGAATAAAATGGATAAACCAGCGGCAAATCCTGATCGTGTAATGCAAGAATTAACAGAATATGAATTAGTTCCAGAAGCTTGGGGCGGAGATACAATTTTCGTACCAATTTCTGCAATTCAAGGTGAAGGAATTGACAACTTATTAGAAATGATTCTTCTTGTAAGTGAAGTAGAAGAATATAAAGCAAATCCAAACCGCTATGCAACTGGTACTGTAATCGAAGCACAGCTTGATAAAGGTAAAGGAACTATCGCGACATTACTTGTTCAAAACGGTACACTTCGAGTTGGAGATCCAATCGTTGTTGGTACTTCATTCGGACGTGTTCGTGCAATGGTAAGTGATATTGGTCGTCGTGTAAAAGTTGCTGGTCCATCAACTCCTGTTGAAATTACAGGTTTAAACGAAGTACCACAAGCGGGAGATCGTTTCATGGCATTCGCTGATGAGAAGAAAGCTCGTCAAATCGGTGAATCACGTGCACAAGAAGCGTTACTTGCTCAGCGTGGTGAAAAATCTAAATTAAGCCTTGAAGATTTATTCCAACAAATCCAAGAAGGCGATGTAAAAGAAATTAACTTAATTGTGAAAGCAGACGTACAAGGTTCTGTAGAAGCAATGGCAGCGTCACTTCGTAAAATTGATGTTGAAGGTGTTAAAGTTAAAATTATCCATACAGGCGTAGGTGCGATTACAGAATCTGATGTTATTTTAGCTTCTGCATCTAATGCAATTGTAATTGGATTTAACGTACGCCCTGACGTGAATGCGAAGCGTACAGCTGAATTAGAGAATGTTGATGTTCGTTTACACCGTATTATCTATAAAGTAATCGAAGAAATCGAATCAGCAATGCAAGGTATGCTGGATCCAGAATTCGAAGAAAAAGTAATCGGTCAAGCGGAAGTACGCCAAACATTCAAAGTAACAAAAGTTGGAACAATCGCAGGTTGTTACGTAATTGACGGTAAAATTACACGTGATAGTGGCGTGCGTATTATCCGTGATGGCGTAGTAATTTTCGAAGGACAACTTGATACGTTAAAACGTTTCAAAGATGACGTAAAAGAAGTTGCACAAAACTATGAGTGTGGTATTACAATCGAGAGATATAATGATCTTAAAGAAGGGGACATCATTGAAGCGTACATTATGGAAGAAGTGAAGCGATGATTATCGCTTCACTCTCATTCGAGTGTATGATTTACGATGTGCATTCTTTAAAAGAGAAACGAGCAATTTTGCAACGGGTGCTAACTCGTGTGAAGCAGCGTTATAATGTAGCTGTTTCAGAAGTAGGGCATCAAGATGTATGGCAACGTACAGAAATTGCAATTGTTTCTGTATCCTCTAATCGTGTTATTTGTGAAAAAGAAATGAATCGTGTACTCGAGTATATCGATTCATTTCCTGAAATTGAACGTACAATAACGCAATTGGAATGGTATTGAATGAGGTGAAGAGTTATGAAATTACGTGCAAACCGTGTAGGCGAGCAAATGAAAAAAGAATTAGGCGACATCATCAGTCGTAAAATTAAAGATCCACGTGTTGGATTTGTTACAGTAACAGATGTACAAGTGAGTGGAGATTTACAAATTGCTACAGTATATATTTCTGTTTTAGGTGATGAGGAACAGAAAGAAAGTACATTAAAAGGTTTAGCGAAGGCAAAAGGTTTCATTCGTTCAGAAATTGGCCAGCGTATTCGTCTTCGTAAAACACCGGAAATTTCCTTTGAGTTTGATGAGTCTATCGGATATGGTCATCGAATTGATACACTTTTACATCAAATTAATAAAGACGGTAAACGTGAAGAATAATGGATAGACATTTGTCTATCCATTTTTTCAATGCAAAATTAATTTTAGATAATTACTATGAAAGAATTATGATGAGGTGAACATATATGGAAGGTGTAGTATTATTACATAAGCCAAAAGGCATGACATCACATGATTGTGTATTTAAATTAAGAAAGATATTGCGTGAGAAACGAATTGGTCATACAGGAACATTAGATCCAGATGTAACAGGAGTATTACCTATTTGTGTAGGACGAGCAACGAAGATTGCACAATTTTTAACAAGTGAGACGAAAACATATGAAGGTGAAGTAACGCTTGGATTTTCAACGACAACTGAAGATGCTTCTGGTGAAGTTGTTGAAACGAAAAATGTAGATCGTGTTATTACTCGTAAGGAAGTAGAAGGGGCTCTTGCTGCATTAACAGGTACGATTGAACAAATGCCTCCGATGTTTTCAGCTGTAAAAGTTAACGGAAAAAAATTATATGAATATGCAAGAGCAGGACAAGAAGTTGAACGTCCAGTTCGTACAATTACAATTCATGAATTTGTATTACTAGATGACCGTGAAGTGTTTGAGGGGGAAAATATTTCATTCCGTTTCCGTGTAACGTGTAGTAAAGGGACATATGTAAGAACGTTAGCAGTAATGATTGGTGAAAAACTTGGTTTCCCATCACATATGTCTCACCTTGTAAGAACAGCTTCTGGTGAGTTTTTATTAGAAGATTGCATATCATTTGAAGAAATTGAAGAAAACGTGCAAAATGGAACAGTAGAGTCTATCTTCATTTCAATTGATGAAGCATTAAGTAAGTTTCCGAAAATGGTTGTAGATGAAAAGCAAGCAGAGAAAATAAAGAATGGTATGTTCTTAAAAAATGAATTGCAAATAACGGCGCCATTTATAACAGTGTTTGATACAAATAATCGTTGCCTTGCAATTTATGAGCACCATCCAAAACACCCTGGTATGCTAAAGCCGATGAAAGTACTTGTGAATAATCAAGAACTAAAGCTATAATGAATTATTGGAAGGATTATTACAGAAAAAGGTGAATTCAAGCGTGAAACTTATTCATTTAACTCATCCACATGAACAAAATAAATTAGAATTACCACCTACTGTAATGGCATTAGGATTTTTTGATGGCATTCATTTAGGACATCAATGTGTGATTCGAACTGCGAAACAAATAGCTGATGAACGAGGATATAAAAGTGCAGTTATGACATTTTATCCGCACCCATCTGTTGTTTTAGGAAAAAAGGAAGCGCATGCGGAGTATATTACACCAATGTGTGATAAAGAAAAAATAATCGAAAACTTAGGGATCGATATATTATATGTTATTAAATTTGATGAATCGTTTGCAGGCTTATTGCCACAACAATTTGTAGATGATTATATTATTGGTTTGAATGTAAAGCATGTAGTAGCAGGGTTTGATTATTCATATGGACGTTTAGGAAAAGGAAAGATGGAGACTTTACCATTTCATGCAAGAGGGGAGTTTACACAGACTGTGATTGAAAAAGTTGAATTTCAAGAAGAGAAAGTAAGTTCTACAGCATTACGAAAGTTAATTCGAAATGGCGAAATGGAACAAATTCCATCTATTTTAGGTAGAGCATATACAGTAGGAGGAACGGTTGTACACGGTGATAAGCGTGGACGTCAAATTGGTTTTCCCACAGCTAATATAGGTTTAAGTGATGAGTATCTATTACCACCTGTAGGTGTTTATGCAGTGAGATTAAAAGTTCAAGATGAATGGTACGATGGTGTATGTAATATTGGATATAAACCAACTTTTAAAGAAGATGAGCCTCAATTATCTATTGAAGTGCACTTATTTGAATTTAACAAAGACATATATGATCAAAATGTTACAGTAGAGTGGCATATGCGTATAAGAGAAGAAAAGAAATTCAATGGCATCGATGAGTTAGTTGAACAAATTGCAAAAGATAAGAAAATAGCACAAGTATATTTTGCGAACGAAAAGAATATACTTGCTTTTTCAAATGAAAAGTAGTATTCTATGTTATGTACTTTATGACAACCATTGCTTGGCATTGCGACTCACCGACGCTTGCTAGGTAATTGGGGGTTTAATTAATAGGAGGTGAAATAGGATGGCTTTAACACAAGAGCGTAAAAATGAAATCATTGCACAATTTAGAACTCATGAGACTGATACTGGTTCTCCAGAGGTTCAAATTGCTGTCCTAACGGAGCAAATTAACACTCTAAACGAGCACTTACGTACTCACAAGAAAGATCATCATTCACGTCGTGGTCTATTAAAGATGGTTGGTAAACGTCGTAACTTACTAACTTACCTTCGTAATAGCGATATCACACGTTACCGTGAATTAATCACAAAGCTTGGCTTACGTCGATAGTCAAAGAAGCGGGAATATTCCCGCTTTTTTGTTAGGTAAAAATATATCTTCTACCCTTTATAGCTTACCTCATTTTCGGTAATACTAGAGGTAGAATATTGTGATATACTATCCATTTACATAGAAGAATTGAATACTTTAAATTGAGAGGGGTACTTAAATGAGTCAAGAAAAGCAAGTCTTCTCGATAGATTTAGCTGGTCGTCAGCTAACAGTTGAAACAAGTCAGCTTGCGAAGCAAGCGAACGGAGCAGTATTAGTAAGATATGGCGATACAGCGGTTCTATCTACAGCAACTGCATCAAAAGAACCAAAAAATGTAGATTTCTTCCCACTTACAGTAAATTATGAAGAGCGTTTATATGCAGTCGGAAAAATTCCTGGCGGTTTCATTAAACGTGAAGGTCGTCCGAGTGAAAAAGCAATTCTGGCAAGTCGTTTAATCGACCGTCCAATTCGTCCGCTTTTCGCAGATGGTTTCCGTAACGAAGTACAAGTTGTCAGCATAGTAATGAGTGTTGATCAAGATTGTTCTTCTGAAATGGCAGCTATGCTTGGTTCTTCATTAGCGTTATCGATTTCAGATATTCCATTTGAAGGCCCAATCGCGGGTGCAACAGTTGGTCGTATTAACGGCGAATTCGTTATTAATCCAACAGTAGAACAGCAAGAACAAAGTGATATTCACCTTGTTGTAGCTGGTACGAAAGATGCAATTAACATGGTTGAAGCAGGAGCAGATCAAGTGCCTGAAGAAACAATGTTAGAAGCAATTATGTTTGGACATGACGAAATTAAACGTCTAATTGCATTCCAAGAAGAGATTGTACAAGCTGTAGGTAAAGAGAAATCAGAAGTGAAACTTTATGAAGTTGACGCTGATCTTAATCAAGCTGTACGTGAAATGTCTGAGAAGGATATGCATTCTGCAATTCAAGTACATGAGAAACATGCACGTGAAGATGCAATTAACGAAGTGAAAAAGCGTGTAATTGAGCATTACGAAGCGCAGGAAGCTGACGCTGATACATTAGGACAAGTAAGTGAGATTTTATATAAAATTGTAAAAGAAGAAGTACGTCGTCTTATTACAGTTGAAAAAATCCGCCCAGATGGCCGTAAAGGTGACGAAATCCGTCCATTAGCATCAGAGGTTGGTATTTTATCTCGTACACACGGTTCTGGTTTATTCACACGTGGACAAACACAAGCATTAAGTATTTGTACATTAGGTGCATTAGGCGATGTACAAATTTTAGATGGTCTTGGTGTAGAAGAATCAAAACGTTTTATGCACCATTACAATTTCCCATCATTTAGTGTTGGTGAAACAAGACCGATGCGTGGACCAGGTCGTCGTGAAATTGGTCACGGTGCACTAGGAGAACGTGCTCTTGAGCCTGTAATTCCATCTGAAAAAGATTTCCCATATACAGTACGTCTTGTATCTGAAGTTTTAGAATCAAATGGTTCTACTTCACAAGCAAGTATTTGTGGTAGTACTTTAGCAATGATGGATGCTGGTGTTCCGCTTAAAGCTCCAGTTGCAGGTATTGCAATGGGGCTAGTTAAAACTGGTGAGCATTACACAATTTTATCTGATATTCAAGGTATGGAAGATCATTTAGGTGATATGGACTTTAAAGTAGCAGGTACAGCAAAAGGTGTAACTGCACTGCAAATGGACATTAAAATCGATGGTTTATCTCGTGAAATTTTAGAAGAGGCATTACAACAAGCAAAAGTTGGTCGTGTGCACATTCTAAATCATATGTTATCTGTTATTGCAGAGCCACGTACTGAATTATCAGCTTATGCTCCAAAGATTATTACAATGACAATTAACCCAGATAAAATCCGTGACGTTATTGGGCCGAGCGGTAAACAAATCAATAAAATTATTGAAGAAACTGGCGTTAAAATTGACATCGAGCAAGATGGTACAGTATTCATTTCTTCAATAAATCAAGAAATGAATGACAAAGCTAAGAAAATTATCGAAGATATCGTTCGCGAAGTACAAGTAGGTGAAATCTACGAAGGAAAAGTGAAACGTGTTGAGAAATTCGGTGCTTTCGTTGAATTATTCAGCGGTAAAGACGGATTAGTTCACATTTCTGAACTTGCACTTGAGCGTGTAGGTAAAGTAGAAGACGTTGTGAAAATCGGTGATGTAATTACAGTTAAAGTTATCGAGATTGACAAGCAAGGTCGCGTGAATCTATCTAGAAAAGTATTGCTAAAAGAAGAGCAAGAAAAAGAAGCTGCTAAAGAAGAAAACAAACAAGAGCAGCAATAAGTAAAAGCCAGTTAAACTGGCTTTTTTTGTTATGTAAAAAATATGATTTACATATATTTTTATGTCAGTATAGGTATAGTTTTCATTATAACGCTCAAATTAACAAAGATAAGAAGAAAAAAGGTTTTTATATAGTTAATGGGAGGGTTTATATGAAAGCTCGTGTATTGGCATACATATGTATATTCTTTTTATATGTCAGTGTAGGCTCTTATTCCGTTTTTGCACAGGATAACTTATATGAAGAAATTCAAAAACATGCAAAACAATATGAGATTGCACCTCAAAATGCGATGATTGATAAAATATGGAAATCAACACCAGGATATAATGGAAGACAAGTTGATATCGAAGCATCCTATAATAATATGAAGAAACTAAAGAAATTTGATCAAAGAAATCTTGAATTCAAGGAAGTATCACCGAGTGTCCACTTAGAAGATTTATCACCAGCCCCAATTTATAGGGGACATCCAAATAAAAAGATGGTGGGATTAACAATAAATGTGGCGTGGGGAAACGAGTATTTGCCTCGTCTATTAGAAATATTGAAAAAACATGATGTGAAAGCGACTTTCTTTTTAGAAGGACGTTGGGTGAAGGAAAATTTGCGATTTGCCAAAATGATTGTTGATGCAAATCAAGAAGTCGGAAATCATTCTTACACACACCCTAATATGAAAACGCTATCTTCTGATGAAATCCGAGATCAGTTACAAAAAACAAATCGAATGATCGAAGCAGCTACGAATCAAAAGGTAAGATGGTTTGCTCCGCCGAGTGGAAGTTTTCGGGATGAAGTCGTGAAAATTGCAGATGATTTCCAAATGGGAACGATTATGTGGACTGTAGATACAATTGATTGGAAGCGACCGGATCCAGATGTACTATTGCAGAGAGTGATGAGAAAAATACATCCAGGTGCTATCGTATTAATGCATCCAACGTCATCTACAGCAGAAGCATTAGATACAATGATTACAAAATTGAAGGAACAAGGATATAAAGTAGGGAATATAACAGAATTACTGGATGAAAAACGTGTGGATTAAATACATTTGCATGACATTCATCCTTAAACTTGTTATCATTAAATAATAGCACTTATTTAGAGAAACTGGCAGTAGGAGGAAAGTTTTTGATTAAAAAATATACTTGTAAAAATGGTGTAAGAATTGTTATGGAGAATATACCAACTGTAAGATCGGTTGCGATTGGTATTTGGATCCATGCGGGATCAAGAAATGAAAATGAAAAAAATAACGGGGTTTCCCACTTTTTAGAGCATATGTTCTTTAAAGGAACAGAAACACGTAGTGCACGCGAAATTGCAGAATCATTTGATAGCATTGGTGGGCAAGTGAATGCTTTTACTTCAAAAGAATACACTTGTTATTATGCAAAAGTGCTAGATGAGCATGCTAAATATGCTTTAGATGTATTAGCAGATATGTTCTTTAATTCAACATTTGATGAGGAAGAACTGAAAAAAGAGAAGAATGTCGTATGTGAAGAAATTAAAATGTACGAAGATGCTCCAGATGATATTGTGCATGATATGTTAACGAAAGCAACATATGAAACGCATCCGCTTGGATATCCTATTTTAGGAACAGAAGAAACGCTTGATACGTTTACAGGTGATACGCTACGCCAATATATCAAGGATCATTACACACCTGAAAATGTCGTTGTTTCAGTTGCAGGAAATATTGATGAAGCCTTTTTACAAACAGTAGAGCAATATTTCGGTAGTTATGAAGGAACAACAAATCGTGAACAAGTACATAGCCCAATTTTCCATTTTAATAAGGTAGCACGTAAAAAGGAAACAGAACAAGCTCATTTATGTTTAGGATATAAAGGCTTACAAATGGGACACGAAGATATTTATAACTTAATTGTATTGAATAACGTTTTAGGCGGTAGTATGAGTAGCCGTTTATTCCAAGAAGTACGTGAGCAACGCGGGTTAGCCTATTCAGTATTTTCTTACCATTCTTCTTATGAAGATACAGGTATGTTAACGCTGTATGGTGGAACAGGTAGCCAACAATTAGATACACTGTATGAAACAATGCAAGAAACATTAGAAACATTGAAAAATACAGGTATTACAGAAAAAGAGCTTATTAATAGTAAAGAGCAATTAAAAGGAAACTTAATGTTAAGTTTAGAAAGTACGAATAGCCGTATGAGCCGTAATGGTAAAAATGAATTGCTACTTCGTAAGCATCGTTCACTTGATGAGATTATTGAAAGTGTAAACACAGTAACAAAAGAAAATGTTGATGAGTTAATTCGTAACATGTTTACAGATGAATTCTCTGCAGCATTAATTAGTCCAGATGGAAAACTTCCAAAAGGAATAAAACTATAATTACTTTATATGAAGTATGTAAAAATAACCGTATCTCTTTTAAATGAGATACGGTTATTTTTTTTGGATATACAGAATAGGTACTAATTATAGATAACTTAAATTCATAATTCGGTAGGGGGAGAGTGTATGCGATTAAGTGAATTAAGTGGCAAAGAAATCGTAAATTTAGAAAGAGCAGAAAAAATGGGGGTTTTAGGTTATGTGGATTTAGAGATTGATGAGAAGGATGGCCAAATACAGGCTCTTATCATACCGGCTGGGAAATGGGGAGGTTTTAAAAAAGAACCACAAGAAGTAAGAGTCACGTGGAGCCAAATTAAGAAAGTAGGGCACGATATGATCCTTTGTGATATTACGGATCATTCAAAATCGAAGTGAAAGGTGGCCATTTTGGTCATCTTTTTTTGTTCATTCTCCTCTGAGTAAAAGCTCACATGAATCGAGCGTTTACCGGAAATCAATTTCCCGTATAATGTCCTCTCATATGTCGAATGTTGAGATGGAGGTCTAACTGCATACAAATAGCGGGATAAATCATACGTGCTTTTGTTTTTCAATCACCTAAAACTCGTACATTACATATGATGTGGAGGAAAAAGAAAAAGTAGGCACTTTTCTTATAAATGACAGAAAAAGAAGGTGAATTAGGGAATGTTGACTGAGATGCATATTGCTGTCATAGGAGGAGATGCAAGACAGCTAGAAGTAATTCGCAAGCTAGTTGAATTGGATGCGAAACTTTCATTGATAGGGTTTGATCAGTTAGATCATGGCTTCACAGGGGCAGCAAAAGAAAGTATACAAAATTTAGATTTCACTTCTGTAGATGCAATTATTTTGCCAGTTGCAGGTACAAATGCCAAGGGAGAAGTAGATACTATTTTTTCAAACGAAAAAGTTTCTATAACGAAAGAACAAATTGAAAATACACCAGAACACTTTACTATATATTCAGGTATTGGTACGCCTTACTTGGAAAATCTCGTATCTACTACAAACCGCAAACTTGTTAAATTATTTGATCGTGATGATGTGGCAATCTACAATTCTATACCAACTGTAGAAGGTACATTAATGATGGTAATTCAACATACCGACTATACAATTCATGGTTCCAATGTAATGGTTTTAGGATTTGGTAGAACAGGGATGAGTGTTGCCAGAGCATTTCAATCATTAGGAGCCCATGTCAAAGTTGGAGCAAGACGATCGGAACATATTGCACGTATTACAGAAATGATGTTTTCTCCTTTTCATATGCAAAATATTGAGAAAGAAGTAGGAAATATCGATATTGTCATTAATACAATTCCGCATCTCGTCGTGACAGCGAATGTTATTTCGAAAATGCCGGCTCATACGTTAGTAATTGATTTAGCTTCTAAACCAGGCGGTACCGACTTTAGATATGCGGAAAAAAGAGGAGTCAAAGCGCTGTTAGCACCTGGATTACCAGGTATTGTTGCTCCAAAAACAGCAGGACAAATTTTAGCGAACGTTCTTTCTCAGTTACTAGCAGAAGACGTAATAGCAAGAAAGGAGAATGGGGAATGAATTTAAAAGGGAAAAGAATAGGGTTTGGTTTTACTGGTTCACATTGTACGTACGAAGAAGTAATGCCTCATTTAGAAAAATTAATTGCTGAGGGAGCAGAAGTACGCCCCGTTGTTTCTTACACTGTTCAATCAACAAATACGAGATTTGGAGAAGGAGCAGAGTGGATTAAAAAGATTGAAGAAGTAACAGGATTTAAAGCAATTAATTCAATCGTTGGCGCAGAACCACTAGGACCTAAAATTCCACTAGATTGTATGGTAATTGCACCACTAACAGGAAATTCTATGAGTAAATTTGCAAATGCAATGACAGACTCTCCAGTACTAATGGCAGCGAAAGCGACGTTAAGAAATGGCAAGCCTGTCGTATTGGCTGTTTCGACGAATGATGCTTTAGGGTTGAATGGAGTAAATCTTATGCGCCTAATGGCAACAAAAAACATCTACTTCGTCCCATTCGGTCAAGATGCACCAGAGAAAAAACCAAACTCAATGGTAGCTCGCATGGAGCTGCTGGAAGATACAGTATTAGAAGCGCTGCAAGGGAAGCAATTGCAACCGGTTGTCGTAGAAAAATTCAGATATATGAATTAAAAAACGAAAAAAAACGGACAATTTTTGATGAAACCATCATTCTTACTGTAGAATATGATAAAATTAACGTTATTAAGATTAGAAGGGGTATTGTATACTCCTTCTAATTCTAAGTTATAGAAGGATTGGTATCTAGAAAGGGGCATAGTGATGGAAAAGCAAAAAACTTTTCATGTCGCTGTAGTTGGAGCAACCGGCGCAGTTGGTGAACAAATGTTAAATACTTTAGAGAAACGAGAATTTCCAATCGGGAAGTTAACGTTACTTTCATCTAAACGATCTGCAGGTAAGAAACTTGTATTTAAAGGCGAAGAATTTACAGTTCAAGAGGCAACTCCTGAAAGTTTTGAAGGAGTAGATATCGCACTATTTAGTGCTGGTGGATCTGTATCAAAACAATTAGCGCCAGAAGCAGCAAAGCGCGGTGCGATTGTTGTTGATAATACAAGTGCATTCCGTATGACAGAAAACGTGCCACTTGTTGTACCTGAAGTAAATGAAAACGACTTAAAAGAACATAATGGTATTATTGCAAATCCAAACTGTTCTACAATTCAAATGGTAGTAGCTCTTGAGCCAGTTCGTCAGCAATATGGTTTAAAACGAGTAATCGTTTCCACATATCAAGCTGTATCAGGTGCTGGTGCGGCAGCGATTGAAGAACTTCATGAACAATCACAAGCAATCTTAAATGGTGAAGAAGTGAAGGCGAATGTTTTACCTGTATCAGGTGATAAGAAACATTTCCAAATTGCTTTCAACGCGATTCCACAGATTGATAAATTCCAAGATAATGGATTTACGTTTGAAGAAATGAAAATGATTAATGAAACGAAAAAAATTATGCATATGCCTGAATTAGAAGTAGCGGCAACATGTGTACGTTTACCAGTTGTATCAGGTCACTCTGAGTCTGTTTACATCGAAGTAGAAAAAGAAGGCGTAACAGTAGAAGAATTCAAGAGCTTACTTGCAAATGCGGAGGGTATCGTTCTGCAAGATAATCCAGAAGAGCAGTTATATCCAATGCCAGCTACTGCAGTAGGTAAAAACGAAGTATTCGTTGGAAGAATCCGTAAAGATTTAAATAACGATAAAGGATTCCATCTTTGGGTCGTATCTGATAACTTATTAAAAGGCGCTGCATGGAATTCTGTTCAAATTGCAGAGCGCTTAGTAAAATTACAATTAGTGTAAACGGCTAAGAGAAGGTGCAAAATATGAAAATTATTGTTCAAAAATTTGGTGGCACATCCGTACGTGATGAAAATGGACGTAAGCATGCGCTTCATCATATAAAAAAATCGCTAGATGCGGGTTATAAAGTAGTTACTGTCGTATCTGCTATGGGCCGTAAAGGTGAACCATATGCAACTGATACTTTGTTAAGTCTTGTAAATCAAGAGGAATCTCGCATTTCTAATCGTGAGCAAGATTTATTATTATCATGCGGAGAATTAATCTCAGCAATCGTCTTCTCTAACATGTTAAATGAGAACGGTATAAAAGCAGCGGCATTAAATGGTGCACAAGCTGGTTTTGTAACAAATGATGATTTTACAAATGCTAAGATTATTGAAATGAACTGCGATCGTATACATGAAGAGCTAGAAAATCTAGATGTAATCGTCGTTACAGGATTCCAAGGACAAACGAAAAAAGGTGATACGACAACACTTGGACGCGGAGGTAGCGATACTTCAGCTTCTGCATTAGGTGTTGCGCTTCATGCTGAATTTATTGATATCTTTACAGATGTAGAAGGTGTTATGACTGCGGATCCTCGCATTGTAAAAGATGCACGTCATCTTCAAACGGTAACATACAATGAAATTTGTAACATGGCATATCAAGGTGCAAAAGTCGTTCATCCACGTGCAGTTGAAATTGCGATGCATGCCAAAGTACCACTTCGTGTACGTTCTACGTATTCTGATAGTGAAGGTACGCTTATTTCAGCATCGGACGGTGCGACAAAAGGTCGTGATGTAGAAGAACGTCCTGTTACAGGTATCGCTCATGTATCAAATGTGACGCAAATTAAAGTGCTTGCAAAAGAAACAGCATATGATTTGCAACAGCATGTGTTTAAAGAAATGGCGAATGAAGGAATCAGTGTCGATTTAATTAACATTTCACCTACTGGGGTAGCTTATACGGTGAGTGATAGTGTATCAAGTCGTGCAGTTGAATTATTAAAAAACCTTGGATATGAGCCAATTGTGACAGAGCATTGTGCAAAAGTATCTATTGTAGGAGCTGGAATGGCAGGATACCCAGGGGTTACTGCGAAAATCGTTACAGCTTTAGCGGAAAAAGGTATTCAAATTCTGCAATCGGCAGATAGCCATACGACAATTTGGGTTCTTGTAAAAGAAACTGATTTAGTGGAGGCTGTAAATGCATTACATAGTGCGTTTGAGCTTTCAAAAGAAAAGCAACTGGAACAATAAGGAGTGAGACCATGATAGATTTTGGGACAATTGCAACCGCGATGGTAACTCCGTTTGATAAAAACGGAAATATCGATTTTGCGAAGACAACGAAATTGGTAAATTATTTAATAGATAACGGTACAACAGCAATCGTGGTAGGAGGAACGACAGGAGAATCTCCTACATTAACTTCAGAAGAAAAAGTAGCGTTATATCGCCATGTCGTATCTGTTGTCGATAAAAGGGTGCCCGTAATCGCTGGAACAGGTAGTAATAATACGCATGCTTCTATTGACTTAACGAAAAAGGCGACAGAGGTTGGTGTTGATGCAGTAATGCTAGTAGCACCGTATTATAACAAACCGAGTCAAGAAGGAATGTATCAGCACTTTAAAGCAATTGCTGAAAGCACGCCGCTTCCGGTTATGCTATATAACGTTCCAGGACGATCTATTGTACAAATCTCCGTTGATACAGTTGTTCGTTTATCAGAAATAGAAAACATTGTTGCGATTAAAGATGCAGGCGGCGATGTGTTAACAATGACAGAAATCATTGGAAAAACAGCGGACGACTTTGCAGTATACAGCGGTGATGATGGTTTAACGTTACCAGCTATGGCAGTTGGAGCGAAAGGTATCGTTTCTGTAGCATCTCATGTGATTGGAAATGAAATGCAAGAAATGATTGCAGCATTCCAAGCAGGAGAATTTAAAAAGGCGCAAAAATTACATCAATTACTTGTAAGAGTAACGGATTCATTATTTATGGCGCCAAGCCCGACGCCAGTAAAAACAGCGTTACAAATGGTTGGGTTAGATGTAGGTTCTGTACGTTTACCACTTCTTCCATTAACAGAAGAAGAAAGAGTAACGTTACAATCTGTTATGCAATCTATCCCTCGTTAATAAAAAATGACCTAGTGTAGAACTAGGTCATTTTTTTATGGTATGAAAATCTTTGCCGCTCTTTTTAACCTACCATATTACTCCATGTGTTTGATCGCTTTTTCATTATGTATTGCAACATGTACAAGAAAATAATTGTACCCCTTTAAATGAATCAAAAAAACACAGTTATTATAGAATAAACATTTGTATAAACGTAATAAACTATCGATTCTGTTTTTCAGAGGAATTGTCTCAAATGTGACGTGATTCATAAAAAAGCTTCATTTTATAAGTGTTTTTGTTCGATTCTAGAAAAATAAGTCTTGAAAATCAATATAATGAAATAAATTTAGCGTATTTATGCCTATTTCTTCAAAATAATATGGAGTATAAAATCGGAGTAAATATAAAGGAAATACGTTCGATACTTTTGTTGTAATTCCGTTCTTTTACTTTCTCTTTCGCACGATTTAACTTGTGTTCTATTTCTTGTATCAGGTATAATATGGCTAAGTAGCTTAGTACGGGTATGCTTAGCAAAATTGGTAAAAATTATAATTTGATTACATTTTCATATCATATCGAATAAGATATTTGATTTATATAATGAAAGAGAGGTGAAACCTGGTTTAAAAAATAAACAAGGACATGATATCGCATAACGGTAAGGACATTCGTCTTGGACGGTGAATATATGGTGGTTGTAGAGTTTCCCCTGGTGTCTCTGCAATTTTAGTGAAATCAGTGTTTGAAAGATTTTTAAACCAGGCAACAACATGAAGAGAAAAGAGAATGAGTCTGTTAAAGTATTTGCTCTTGGTGGAGTAGGTGAAATCGGGAAAAACATGTACTGTGTTGAAATTGATTCTGAAATCTTTATTGTAGATGCAGGATTAATGTTCCCAGGAGATGAAATGTTTGGAATTGATATCGTTATTCCTGATATTACATATTTAGTGGAAAACCAAGAGCGAGTAAAAGGTTTATTTATTACTCACGGTCATGAAGATCATATTGGTGGAATTGTTTACGTACTTCGTAAATTATCAATTCCAGTGTATGCAACGAAATTAACAGTAGGACTTATACAAGAAAAACTTGGCGAAGCGGGTATGTTAGGCCGTGTAGACTTAAAAACAATCGATTCAAATTCAACAGTAGAGTTTAATACTACAACGGTGTCATTCTTTGGAACGACACATAGTATTCCAGATTCTGTTGGTGTTTGTTTCCATACATCAAAAGGTGCTATCGTATACACGGGAGACTTTAAATTCGATCAAACTCCAATTGGAAATAGTGGAGCAGACCTTGGAAAAATGGCACAAATCGGAAATGAAGGCGTACTGTGCTTATTATCTGATAGTACAAATGCTGAGCGTCCAGGCTATACAGGTTCTGAAAAAGAAGTTGGTGTAGAAATTTCTAAAGTGTTCTACGGCGCAGAAGGACGTATTATCGTTGCTTCATTTGCATCGAATGTACATCGTATTCAACAAGTATTTGATGCAGCTGCTGAAACAGGACGAAAAGTAGCGGTTGTAGGACGTAGTATGGTGAAAGTGGTAGATATCGCAAGACGTCTTGGTTATTTAGATGTTCCAGAAGGTATGGTTATTTCACTACAAGAAGTAGACAATTTCCCAGAGAAAAAGGTAGCTATTTTAACGACAGGTAGCCAAGGTGAACCGATGGCAGCCCTTTCTAGAATGGCGAAGCAAGCTCATAAACAAATTTCAATTCGTAAAGGCGATACGGTTATTATTGCGGCTTCTCCAATTCCAGGTAATGAAATATCTGTATCGAAAATTATTGACTTGTTATTTAGAGCTGGAGCTGATGTTATTTATTACGGTGAAAGAAAAGTTCACGTTTCAGGTCACGGTAGCCAAGAAGAATTAAAGTTAATGTTAAATTTAATGAAACCGAAATATTTTGTACCCGTACATGGTGAGTTCCGTATGCAAAAAGCACATGCATATTTAGCTGAAGATGTAGGTATTGCAAGAGAGAATATCTTTATCGTAGAAAAAGGTGATGTGATTGCTTTTGGTGACGATGACGCAAACTTAGTTGGCAAAGTACAAGCTGGTAATGTGTTAATTGATGGATTAGGTGTAGGTGACGTTGGTAATATCGTTCTTCGAGATAGAAAAATGTTATCTCAAGATGGAATATTAGTAGTTGTTGTAACACTTGGTAAAGATGAAAAGAAAATTATCTCTGGTCCAGAAATCATTTCACGTGGTTTTGTGTATGTTCGTGAATCAGAAGCGTTAATTGACCGCTCTACAGAGATTGTACGTATGATTGTTGAGCAATCGATTAAAGAGTATTCAATTGAATGGTCTATGTTAAAACAAAATATTCGTGAATTATTAGGGCAGTTCTTGTACGAAGAGACAAAGAGAAAACCTATGATTTTACCGATTATTATGGAAGTATAAAAAAGATCACCTTTACGGGTGATCTTTTTTTCTTTTTAAACTCTATCGAATGAAATTTATAACTTAAGAAATAATAGTTATATACGAGTGAAAGGGGATGCGATATGACAGAACGTGATCGTTATACAAATGAAGGGAAAGAGGCTGAGCCGAAAGAAACTGGGAAAGAAGCTTCGATAGTGGAGAAAATTCAACAGCTAGGGCAAACGAATGTACCACAAATGAATGAGTCAAGTATTCATTGTTTAACAATCATCGGGCAGGTGGAAGGTCATGTTCAGTTGCCGCCGCAAAATAAAACAACAAAATATGAGCATATTATTCCGCAAATTGTTGCGATAGAACAAAATCCGAAAATTGAAGGTTTGCTTTTAATATTAAACACGGTCGGAGGTGACGTTGAAGCAGGGTTAGCAATTTCTGAGATGGTAGCTTCGCTTTCAAAGCCAACGGTATCACTTGTTCTGGGCGGAGGGCATTCTATCGGTGTACCAATCGCCGTCTCTACGGATTATTCATTTATTGCGGAAACTGCGACGATGACAATTCATCCCATTCGTCTAACAGGTCTTGTTATAGGTGTGCCGCAAACATTTGAGTATTTAGATAAAATGCAAGAAAGAGTCATTCGATTTGTGACGAAGCATTCGAAAGTAACCGAAGATCGTTTTAAAGAACTTATGTTTGCGAAAGGGAATTTGACGCGAGATATTGGGACGAATGTAATTGGTGGCGATGCAGTGAAATATGGTCTTATAGATGATGTCGGTGGTATTGGGAATGCGATTCGAAAACTGAATGAATTAATAGATGCTCGCATGGATGATAGTGCAGAAGGGACAATGTTACAATGATTTTATACACAATTATGCCAGAGCAACTTGTATATCCAGCTGATTATTCGCAATGTGAAAGCCAAAAAGTTGTAAATATAAACGGTGTTGAATTAATGGTTTCTGAAGAAGAACATGGGTGTTATTCTATTGTACGTGTGTTAAGTACGGATCCGCTACACTACTTAGAGTTTGAGCCCGGCCAGAAAATAACCTTTTAGCAAAAAGAAGGATTTTGTTTAGAAGCTATGGTATAATATAAAAAACAAGACGGTTGAGCAGCCATGAGAGGGCTGCTTTCTTCTGTTTATTTAACAATTTACAAGAAGTGTAAAAATAGAAGATATAAGACCTGAAAAAATAGAGAAAACAGACATGTAAGTAGTGCTTTTTTAGGAAGCCCTACTTACATGTAGAACACGAGGTGAAGAAATGGCAAAACAAAAGCAAAGAGGGACGAAGGCAAAAGCAAGACGCACGATAAAGCCAACTTTGTATTATGAAATCGTCGGTTTAACTCTTTTTGCACTTTCAATCATTACGATTTTACAGCTAGGTGTTGTAGGGAAATCGTTTGTGTTATTTTTTCGCTTCTTCTTTGGTGAGTGGTACATAATTGGTGTGTTAGGTGTAATAGCTTTATCGGTTTCGTTTGTTATCAAACGTGGATGGCCGAACCTTTTAAATAAACGGTTAATTGGTTTTTATTTAATAGTATTGGCGATATTAATGTTTAGTCATATTACATTATTTAACCTTCTTACGAAAGATGGAGCAGTGCAAAATACTTCTGTTATTGTGAGTACGAAAGATAACTTCTTTCTTGAAATGAAAAAGGGGCCGGATAGCGTTCATTTAGGCGGTGGTATGTTTGGTGCGCTTATGTTCGCGACGTGTTACTTTTTATTTGACGAAGTAGGAGCTTATATCATTGGCATTATTTTAGTGATTCTCGGCATACTTTGTATAACAAATAAGCATATTGGAGAAGTACTTGCCCCTGTAGGAAGAATCCTTAGAAGTCAATTTGAAGTAATGCAAGGGGATTATAAAGATTGGAGATCCAAAAGGACGGCTGAACAAACAGAAAAGAAAAAAACAACGAGAAGCACAAGGAGCAAACGTGCTGCAGAACAAGAAGAGACTATTGAGCCGATGGAAGAAATCTCAATTGATCCTCCAATTATTTCGAATTTCACTGAGAATTATCCTGTAAATGAAGAAGAGAATAAACGAATTAGCGAAGAACAGGAAGCAGAGTTAATAACTTCACCGTCTATTGAAGAGGCTCCGTCTGTTGAAGAATCTAAGAAAAAGCGTGGAGAAAAGATTGTAGAATCTTTAGAGGCGGAAACAAGTGCCCCGCCAATGCAATTTTCAAATGTAGAAAATAAAGATTACAAGCTTCCTGCACTTGATATATTGAAATTTCCTAAGAATAAGCAAGTTACAAATGAAAATGCAGAAATTTATGAGAATGCTCGTAAATTAGAACGTACATTCCAAAGTTTTGGAGTGAAAGCGAAAGTAACAAAAGTACATAGAGGTCCTGCAGTTACAAAATATGAAGTGTATCCTGATATGGGAGTAAAGGTAAGCAAAATCGTTAGTTTAAGTGATGATTTAGCACTTGCTTTAGCTGCAAAAGACATTCGTATTGAAGCACCTATTCCCGGGAAATCAGCTGTAGGGATTGAAGTTCCGAACTCAGAAGTATCTATGGTAACGCTAAGAGAAGTTCTTGATTCTAAGGCTAATAATCATCCGGAAGAGAAGTTGTTAATTGGTCTTGGACGAGATATTACAGGTGAAGCTGTATTAGCCCGTTTAAATAAAATGCCCCATTTACTAGTAGCTGGTGCGACAGGTAGCGGGAAAAGTGTATGTATTAATGGTATTATTGTTAGTATTTTAATGCGTGCAAAACCACATGAAGTAAAATTAATGATGATTGATCCGAAAATGGTAGAGTTAAATGTATATAACGGTGTTCCGCATTTATTAACACCAGTTGTAACTGATCCGAAAAAAGCATCACAAGCTTTGAAAAAAGTCGTGAGTGAAATGGAACGACGTTATGAATTATTTGCTCATAGTGGCACGCGTAACATTGAAGGATATAATGATCATATTAAAGAACATAATAGTCAATCAGAAGCGAAACAACCGGAATTACCTTATATTGTAGTAATAGTGGACGAGTTAGCCGATTTAATGATGGTTGCTTCATCAGATGTAGAGGATGCGATTATGCGTTTAGCACAAATGGCTCGTGCGGCTGGTATTCATTTAATTATTGCGACGCAGCGTCCATCGGTTGATGTTATTACGGGAGTTATTAAAGCGAATATTCCATCACGTATTGCATTCGCGGTATCTTCTCAAACGGACTCTCGTACAATTCTTGACGGTGGTGGTGCAGAGAAACTGCTAGGTCGTGGAGATATGCTGTTTATACCAATTGGTGCATCGAAGCCTGTACGTGTACAAGGTGCATTTTTATCCGATGATGAAGTTGAGAGAGTTGTAGAGTATGTTATTGGTCAGCAAAAAGCGCAATATCAAGAAGATATGATTCCACAAGATGTTCCTGATACGAAGCGGGAAGTAGAAGATGAATTATATGATGAAGCAGTTCAGCTTGTAGTGGAAATGCAAACAGCATCTGTTTCTATGTTGCAACGTAGGTTTAGAGTCGGTTATACGCGAGCTGCCCGTTTAATTGATGCAATGGAAATGAATGGTGTGGTAGGTCCGTATGAAGGTAGTAAACCACGAGAAGTGCTCATTAATGATGTACAAGAAAAAAGTTCATAAAAAAAGCCTAATTGTTTTTACAATTAGGCTTTTTTATATGCTAGTTTTGTTATATACTATATTCAGTAATTAAGAAAGGGCTTACATTTGAAGCGATTCTTTAGAATACGAATACTTTGATTATGTTTTTAATAAATGTTCGATATTTAATGTAGAAAAATGTTAAATTTTGTTGACACGTATGGGAGCAAGTGGTAAGATTACTTCGAAAAGAATCACTGCCTCATATAATCTTGGAGATAAGGTCCATAAGTTTCTACCCGGCAACCATGAATTGCTGGACTATGAGGGGAAAAGTGTGTAACAAAGGATGTAAGAGATCTTTGTGCCGAACTTTTTCTCGAAATGAGGAATGTTTATGGTGCGAAGTTTTTTTTATGCAGTAAAGAGTGAAAATTTCATCTTGAAAAATTATTAATATTTATTCGACAATTAAGCTTATTTTTAGTATTTAGCAATTTTTATTATGTTGTAAGTTGAAAAAAGAGAAAAGAAGTCTTACATCAGAGGTCGAATAATTGAAATGCGGGGGAGTCTTATGTCAGTAAAATCCGATAGTCGTCATCTATATTTACGGGTGATTGATCACATCAAAGAAAAAATTAAAGATGGAGCTTACAAAGAAAGACAGAAGTTACCATCAGAGTTTGATTTAGCGAAAGAACTTGGTGTAAGTAGGGCGACTTTAAGGGAAGCGCTGCGTATTTTAGAAGAAGAAAATGTTGTCATTCGTAGACATGGTGTAGGAACATTTGTAAATGCAAAGCCGTTATTTTCTTCTGGGATTGAACAACTTTCTAGTATTACAGATATGATTTCTAGTGTGGGGAAAACACCAGGAACTATCTTTTTATCATCATCTACAACAAGTTTAACAGAAGAAGAAAAAGAGAAGTTTAATAGTGAAGACGGTTTTAATGCGGTAATGATTGAGCGTGTGCGTACAGCAGATGGGGAACCTGTTGTATATTGTATCGATAAACTTGCAAAAGAAATCTTGCCAGATTTATCGGGATACAACGAAGAATCATTGCTTACAGTGATACATAACAATACGCACAAACGTATCACATACGCAGTTGCTCACATTGAGCCAATTGGCTATCATCCGAAAATCTCACCGATTTTAGAATGTGAACCGGAAACGGCACTGCTAGTTTTAAAACAAATGCACTATGATCAAAATGATGAGCCAATCTTATATTCTATCAATTACTTTAGAGCTGATAAGTTTAGCTTCCACGTATTAAGAAAACGTATGTAGGTAAGTTCCATTTTAGGGAGGTGACAGCAAGAAGTTAGGGACAGCAGCGTAAGAATAAAGAGATATATATAATTTTAGGAGGGGTTTCTAGTATGAAGAAAAAAACAGGTCTTTTATTATCATTAACATTAGCAGCAAGCGCGATTTTAGGTGCATGTGGTAACTCGGATAAGGCGAGTAGTGACAAGAAAGAAGATAAAGAATTCAAAGTTGGTATGGTAACGGATGTTGGGGGTGTTGATGATAAATCATTCAACCAATCTTCTTGGGAAGGTTTGAAAAAGTTTGGTAAAGATAATGGATTAAAGGAAAAGACAAATTATCGTTACCTACAGTCTGAAAAAGAAGCAGATTATATTCCAAACTTAAAGAAATTTTCAAAAGATAAGTATGATTTATCTTTCGGAATCGGTTATAAATTAGAAGGTGCAATTAAAGAAGTAGCAAAAGAAGCTCCAAAACAACAATTCGCAATTGTGGATACTGTTGTAGATGCACCGAACGTAACGAGCATTACATTTAAAGATCATGAAGGATCATTCCTTGTAGGTGCGGTAGCGGCTATGTCAACAAAATCGAATAAAGTAGGATTTGTTGGTGGAATGAAGAGTGATTTAATTAGTAAATTTGAAAATGGATTTAAAGCTGGTGCAAAGGCAGTAAATCCAAACATTGAAATCGTATCTGAATATGCAGAAGCATTCGATAAGCCTGAAAAAGGTACAGTTCTTGCTTCAGCAATGTACGGTCAAGGCGTAGATGTAATTTATCATGCTGCTGGTGGTACAGGTAACGGTGTGTTCACTGAAGCGAAAAATCGCAAGAAAAAAGGTGAAAATGTTTGGGTAATCGGTGTTGACCGTGACCAACATCAAGAAGGTATGCCTGAGAATGTAACATTAACTTCAATGATAAAACGCGTTGATGTAGCTGTAGAAAAAGTAGCTAAAGAAGCAAAAGATGGAAAGTTAAAAGGTGGAAAAATTGAAGCGTTTGGCTTAAAAGATGACGGTATTGGTATTTCAAAAACAACTGATAACGTGAAAAAAGTTAACCCTGAAATTTTAACAAAAGTAGAAGAATTTGAAAAGAAAATTACAGACGGTGAAATTAAAGTACCAGCTACAGATAAAGAGTATAAAGAATATGAAGCTTCTCTAAAAAAATAAATAGAGAAATAGCAAAGGTTAGTTCATAGAACTAACCTTTGTATGTATAAAACTTCCGAATTGCTTAATAAGTTAATAGTGTAATAGGGGAATGTTCCCTGTTAAAAGGAGGAACAAAATGGAATACGTAATTGAGATGAATAACATTACGAAAGTATTCCCAGGCATTGTAGCGAATGATGATATTACGCTGCAAGTAAAGCAGGGTGAGATACATGCTTTACTTGGCGAAAATGGTGCAGGGAAATCCACATTGATGAATGTACTATTTGGTTTGTACCAACCAGAACAAGGTGAAATTAAAATTAATGGAAAGTCTGTAAACATTACCAATCCGAATGTGGCAAATGACCTTGGTATTGGAATGGTTCATCAGCACTTTATGCTTGTTCATAATTTTACAGTTACAGAGAATATTATTCTCGGAAATGAACCGAAGAAAAAAGGGAAAATTGCTGTTGAAGAAGCTGCTAAAGAAATTCAAAAACTGTCTGAACAATACGGCTTAGCTGTAGATCCATATGCGAAAATACAGGATATTTCAGTTGGTATGCAACAGCGTGTTGAGATTTTGAAAACTCTTTACCGCGGTGCAGAAATTTTAATATTTGATGAACCGACAGCTGTGTTAACACCACAAGAAATTCATGAGCTAATTCAAATTATGAAAAAGCTTGTGCAAGAAGGAAAATCTATCGTTCTTATTACACATAAGTTGAAAGAAATTATGGAAGTTTGCGATCGTTGTACGATTATTCGTAAAGGAAAAGGGATTGGAACGGTTGACGTTGCAAATACGGATGAAAATAAACTTGCAGAATTAATGGTCGGACGTCAAGTGAATTTTAAAACAGAAAAAATAGACGCGAAGCCAAAAGAAGAGGTACTTTCAATTGCAAACCTTGTTGTTCACGATGCACGTCAACTACCTGCTGTAAAAGGCCTTGACTTAACTGTTCGTGCGGGGGAAATTGTTGGGATTGCAGGAATTGATGGAAACGGACAAAGTGAATTAATAGAAGCAATTACTGGTTTACGAAAAGTTGAGTCAGGTTCTATTGCAATTAGAGGAAAAGAAATAACAAATTGGCCTGTTAGAAGAATAACAGAAGAGGGAATTGGTCATATTCCAGAAGATCGTCATAAACACGGACTTGTTCTTGATTTTTCTGTTAGAGATAATATAGTTCTGCAAACGTACTATAAAAATCCGTTTTCAAAGAAAGGGATTTTAAATTTTAGTAAAATTACAGAAAAAGCAAAGGCTCTTATTGAACAGTTTGATGTACGTACACCTAGTGAGCAAACGGTAGCACGCGCTCTATCTGGGGGGAATCAACAAAAAGCAATTATTGCACGTGAAGTAGACCGTGATCCAGATTTATTAATCGCAGCACAGCCAACACGTGGTTTAGATGTAGGAGCAATTGAATTTATTCATAAGAGATTAATAGAACAAAGGGATAAAGGAAAAGGGGTATTACTTTTATCTTTAGAGTTAGATGAAATCTTAAATGTTAGCGACCGAATTGCTGTTATTTATGAAGGGAAAATTGTAGCAATTGTTGATGCGAAAGAAACAAATGAACAACACCTTGGGTTGTTAATGGCTGGAGGAACAAAGAAGGAGCAGGTGGGTACAAATGGCTAAAAAACTTTTAACAGAACGAACGATAAATATTTTAGTCCCAGTACTATCCGTTATTTTCGGCTTACTCGTCGGAGCAATTGTAATGCTAGTTAGTGGCTATGATCCAATTGTTGGTTATAGTGCGCTTTGGACAGGAATGTTCGGTAGCGCAAGTGCGATTGGTGAAACGCTTCGTACAATGATCCCGCTTATTCTTGCTGGTTTATCAGTGGCGTTTGCATTTCGAACAGGTTTATTTAATATCGGGGTAGAGGGCCAATTGCTAGTTGGTTGGCTTGCAGCAGTTTGGTTCGGTTATGCAGTTTCGCTACCAGCTGTTCTTCACATTCCGTTATCAATTTTATTTGCAGCATTGGTAGGTGGAATTTGGGGTTTCATCCCTGGATATTTAAAGGGGAAATTTCAAGTTAATGAAGTTATTGTAACGATTATGATGAACTATATTGCGTTATACGTAACATATGACATTATTAAGCGTTTCTTGCACGAGGGTAATGATAAAACGTACGACATCAAAGCGAGTGCGTCATTATCTTCAGACTGGCTTGCTTCCATCACTGACGGTTCGCGCCTTCACTGGGGAATTGTTGTAGCAATTTTAATCGCTATTTTAATGTGGTTCTTATTAGATCGAACAACTTTAGGGTATGAATTAAAGTCGGTAGGATTTAATCAACATGCCTCCCAATATGCTGGTATGAAAGTTTCTCGCAATGTAGTATTCTCTATGACAATTGCTGGTGCATTTGCAGGGATTGGCGGTGCGATGGAAGGGTTAGGAACATTCCAAAGTATGACAGCAATGTCTTCGTTTACAGGAGTAGGATTTGACGGGATTGCCGTAGCCTTACTTGGGGGGAATAATCCGTTTGGTATTATCCTTTCAGCTTTATTATTTGGTGGTTTGAAAAGTGCTTCCCCTCAAATGAACTTTGAGGCAGATGTACCATCAGAGCTTATTAATGTGATTATTGCATGTATCATCTTCTTTGTTGCATGTAGTTATGTGTTAAGATGGGCGCTTACACGCATGAGCAAGGAGGGGAAATAAATGAGCTTTTTAGATATATTAGCCATTCTTGTGACGGGTACGTTATATACATCAGCACCTATAATTTTTACAGCACTAGGTGGTGTATTTAGTGAACGATCAGGTGTTGTAAATATTGGATTAGAAGGACTAATGCTATTTGGTGCATTTATTGGAGTTGTTACAAACTTATTAATGGGTGATACATGGGGCACGATGACTCCGTGGATTGCGTTATTATTTGCGGCAATTGGTAGTGGGTTATTTGCATTACTTCATGCGGTAGCATCTATTACATTCCGAGCGGATCAAGTTGTAAGTGGTGTAGCAATTAACTTCTTATCTCTTGGTTTAACAGTATTTGCAATTAAGAAGATTTTTGATAAAGGGCAGACTGACTTTATTCAGTATCGTATTGAAAAGATTGATATTCCAGGCCTTTCGGATATTCCGGTTTTAGGGAAAATATTTTTCTCGAACGTACCAATAACGTCGTATATTGCCATTATTTTAGCATTCGTTGTTTGGTATGTTATTTATAAAACACCGTTCGGTCTTCGTCTACGTGCTGTTGGTGAACACCCAATGGCTGCGGATACGATGGGGATTAACGTATATAAAATGCGCTATATTGGAGTCTGTATATCAGGTGTGTTTGCTGGAATTGGTGGAGCGATTTTTGCAATGTCAATTTCTAATAACTTCTCAGGGGCAACTATTACAGGACAAGGTTTCTTAGCTTTAGCGGCTATGATTTTTGGAAAGTGGAATCCACTAGGCGCACTAGGTGCAGCTCTATTCTTTGGTTTTGCGCAATCTCTTAGTGTAACAGGTGGAACAATTCCTGTATTAGATCAAATTCCAAGTGTTTTATTAACGATATTACCATATGTATTCACAATATTAGCACTTGTCGGTTTTGTAGGCCGTTCTGAAGCTCCGAAAGCATTAGGAACTCCTTATGAAAAAGGAAAACGATAAGTATTTTATAAGTATTTTATAAGTATAAAAAAGCTCGCACATTAGTGCGGGCTTTTTTACATAGAATATATGTAATACGGAATTTTACTATGTTCCTTACATATGAAAGTTTTTAGAAAGAGCCTCATGTAAGTATAGTGAGGAAGAAAAGTTGATTTTTCATTTCTAAAAACTGTATATTGAAGAGGAATATTCCTATATACGTAAAGGAGGGCTATAAATGAAACTAATGGAACAACAGTTACATGAGTTAGGTGGTTTGCGAGTACATATTATTCCGACTGATAAATATAAAACAAATACTTTTGTATTTCGTTTTAAAGCACCTTTAAATGAGGAGACGGTGACAGAGCGTGCCCTATTGCCATACGTATTGCAAAGTGCGACAGAAAAGCTTCCTTCTGTAATTCGTCTTCGTCAATATTTAGAAGAATTATACGGATCTTCTTTGGCAGTAGATGTAAGTAAAAAAGGAGAAGACCATATTATCTCTATTTATGTAGACATTGCAAATGAAGTATATTTACATGATGCACCACCGCTATTTGAAAAAGCGCTTTCTATGTTATCGGATATCGTTTTACATCCAGCAACAGAGGGGAATGGTTTTTTACCTTCTATCGTAGAAAGTGAAAAGAGAGCGCTCTTGCAACGAATTGAAGCTACGTACGATGATAAAATGCGCTATGCAAACGAGCGTTTAATTGAAGAAATGTGCAAAGTAGAACCGTATCGTTTAAGTGCACATGGGAAAAAAGAGATTGTTTCTTCTATTACAAATGAAAGTTTGTATCAATATTATCAAAAAGTGTTAGCAGAAGATGAAATGGATCTATACATTATTGGTGATATTTCAGAAAACGCAGTGGATCTTGTAAGTAAGTATTTTTCTATTTCAGCGCGTCCTGCGAGAGAAAGAAATGTACTTCTTCATAAGAGAAATAATGAAGAAAAAGAAGTTGTTGAAAAACAAGAATTAAAACAAAGTAAATTACACATTGGTTATCGTACATTTATTACGTATAAAGACGAAGATTATTTTGCGCTACAATTGTTCAATGGATTGTTTGGAGGATTTTCTCATTCGAAGTTATTCGTTAACGTTCGTGAAAAAAATAGTTTAGCGTACTATGCGGCATCCCGCTTTGAAAGTCATAAAGGCTTATTGTTTGTCATGTCAGGGATCGAAGCGAAAAATTATGAAAAAGCTGTTGAGATTATTAAAGAACAAATGTTAGCGATGCAAAATGGTGATTTTTCTGAAGAAGAGATGCATCAAACGAAAAGTGTTATTCAAAATCAAATATTAGAGGCGATTGATACACCACGCGGATTTGTGGAGATGCTGTATCATGGTATTATTTCAGATCGTACGCGTCCGGTTGAAGAATGGCTTACAGGCATTGAAAGTGTGACGAAAGAAGAGATTGTGAAAGTTGCTAAAAATATTGAACTAGATACAATTTACTTTTTACAAGGAACGGAGGGAGAATAAATGGAGAAAATTGTTTATGAGCAATTAAAAGAGACACTCTATTATGAAAAACTTCCTAATGGATTAGATGTATATATTTTACCAAAGCAAGGATTTAATAAAACATTTGCAACGTTTACGACAAAATATGGTTCTATGGATAATACATTCGTACCATTAGGTAAAGAAGAAATGGTTCGTGTGCCTGATGGAATTGCTCATTTTCTTGAACATAAATTATTTGAAAAAGAAGATCACGATGCTTTCCAATTGTTTAGTAAACAAGGAGCATCAGCAAATGCTTTCACATCTTTCACAAGAACAGCTTACCTGTTTTCATGTACATCAAATGTAGAACAAAATTTAAATACATTGTTAAACTTCGTACAAGAGCCTTACTTCTCTGAAAAAACAGTTGAAAAAGAGAAGGGGATTATTGGGCAAGAAATTCAAATGTATCAAGATAATCCAGATTGGCGCTTATACTTTGGATTAATTGATAGCTTGTTTGTGAAGCACCCAATTAAAATTGATATTGCAGGGACAATCGAGTCTATTAGTAAAATTACGAAAGACTTATTATATGAATGTTATGAAACATTTTATCATCCGAGCAATATGTTATTGTTCGTTGTGGGGGCAATTGATCCAGAGAAAACAATGGATTTAGTACGTGAAAATCAAGCGAAAAAAGATTATAAAAACCAGCCAGAAATTGTACGTTCATTTGAAGAAGAACCAGATGAGGTAAATGAAAAGAAGAAAATTATTTCCATGCCTGTACAAACACCGAAATGTTTAGTTGGTATTAAAGCGACAAATTTAAAAGAAAAAGGGAAAGCCCTTTTAAAACAAGAAATTGCGCTTACGTTACTTTTAGATTATTTATTTGGGAAAAGCTCCGTTCATTACGAATCTTTATATAATGAAGGTCTTATTGATGATTCGTTCTCGTATGATTATACGGAAGAGAATAACTTCGGTTTTGCAATGGTTGGCGGCGATACGAAGCAACCTGATGAGCTGGAAGAGCGTTTGAAAAGCATTTTACTAAATACAAATTATGATCAATTAGATGAGGTGGCATTAGAACGAGTAAAGAAAAAGAAAATAGGTGGCTTTTTACGCTCGTTGAATTCGCCGGAATATATTGCAAATCAATTTACACGATATGCGTTTAATGAATCTAGTCTGTTTGAGGCATTGACTGTATTAGAAAGTTTAACTGTTCAAGATTTACAAGAAGTAGCCAAATTATTATTATCAGAAGAGAAAATGAGTGTTTGTCAAGTTTTACCGAAAAAATAAAAGATTTCATAATAATACCCTCATCTTATCATTGATAAATTGTAAGATGAGGGTATTATTTATAGGAGAAAGATTTTGTTGAAATAAGAGAGGAATTGTATGAAAAAGTATGCATTAGTAACTGGAGGAAGCGGAGGGATTGGCTCTGCTATTTCAAAACAATTAATTCAAGATGGATATACAGTATATGTTCATTATAATAACGGTGAAGAGAAAGTGAACGAGTTGCAGAAAGAATGGGGTGAAGTGATTCCTGTTCAAGCGAATTTAGCTTCTACTGATGGGGCAGAGCAGTTGTGGGAACAAATTGAACATCCTCTTGATGTTATCGTATACGCAGCTGGGAAGAGTATCTTTGGACTCGTAACAGATGTAACGAACGATGAATTGAATTATATGGTAGAACTTCAAGTGAAGAGTATTTATAAATTATTATCAAGGGCGCTGCCATCTATGATTCAGCGGAGAAGTGGTAATATTGTACTTGTTTCTTCTATATGGGGCCAAATCGGCGCATCATGTGAAGTGCTTTACTCGATGGTAAAAGGTGCACAAAATTCATATGTGAAAGCTTTAGCGAAAGAAGTTTCATTAAGTGGATTAAGGGTTAACGCGGTGGCGCCAGGTGCAATTGAAACGGAAATGTTACAAGTATTTTCAGAAGAGGATAAGAATGAAATTGCTGAAGAGATCCCGTTAGGCAGGTTGGGACTACCAGAAGAGGTAGCGAAAACAGTGTCATTCCTCGTATCACCAGGAGCATCTTACATAACTGGACAAATTATCGGAGTAAATGGTGGTTGGCATTGCTAAAAATTTCTTACATAAAAAATGAAAAACTGTACAAATTAAGCATGATTCTATTACTAAGTAGTGAGGTGCTTACACATGTCAGTTTTAGATAATTTTGATCAATGGAAGAGCTTTTTAGGAGAACGTTTAGAACAGGCATCAGGAAAAGGTCTTGATGGTGGTGCTGTATCAGATATGGCATTTCGTGTTGGAGATTATTTAGCAAATGAAGTAGAAGCGCGCAACGATCAAGAGAAATTATTGTCTGAGCTTTGGAAAGTTGCTGATGAACAAGAGCAACATACAATCGCAAACTTAATGGTGAAGTTTGTACAGCATAAGTAAAAAATAGAGAGGAGATTCTCCTCTCTATTTTTTTTGTATAATAATTGAACGGGATAGATTATACATTTAGCTTCCCTATTAAGGTGAAATCATATAATATAGTACGTAGGTGTAAAGTAAGCAAGGGGAGTGATCTTGGATGATTGAATGGTATTTTGAATATGAAATACATAAAAACCGACCTGGCTTGCTTGGTGACGTTTCTTCGTTAATCGGTATGCTCGGCATTAATATTGTCACAATTAATGGTGTAGATAATGCACGACGTGGATTACTCCTTATGTGTGATAATCAAGAGCAAATCTCTAGACTTGAATCAATTTTAAATACGATGGATAACATAACGGTAACGAAATATCGTCCGCCAAAGCTAAGAGATAAGCTAGCGGTTAGACATGGTAGGTACATACAACGAGATGCAGATGATAAGAAGACATTTCGATTTGTACGTGATGAATTAGGGTTACTTGTAGACTTTATGGCTGAAATAATGAAAAAAGAAGGTCATAAACTAATCGGGATACGAGGAATGCCTCGTGTCGGAAAAACAGAATCCATTGTTGCCGCAAGTGTTTGTGCAAATAAAAGATGGTTATTTGTATCATCTACTCTTATTAAGCAAACTGTTCGTAGTCAATTGATTGAAGATGAGTATAGCGACGACAATATTTTTATCTTAGATGGAATCGTGTCAACAAAGCGTGCTAACGAAAGGCATTGGCAGCTTGTTCGTGAAATTATGAGATTACCTGCAACGAAAGTTGTGGAACATCCTGACGTATTTGTGAGTCAGTCAGAATACACATTGGATGATTTTGATTATATTATCGAGTTGCGTAACGATTATGATGAAGAAATTCAATATAATTTAGTAGATGAAATTGAGCAAGGTACGCAAAATAATTTCTCTATGTTTGACTTTTAAAGAAATATTGAGGTGTTAGTAGTGACAGAATTAGGACAAAAGCTGAAAGAAGCAAGAGGAACGAAGGGCTTGTCTATGGATCAGCTGCATGAGATTACAAAAATTCAAAAACGCCATTTAGTAGCGATTGAGGAAGGCAATTATGATGTATTGCCCGGAGCTTTTTATGCGCGTGCATTCATTAAACAATACGCAGATGCGGTTGGGTTAAATGGAGAGGAACTGCTTGTAGAATATCAGAGTACGATACCACAATCTGAAAAACGCGACGTTCCACAAGTATCAACAGGACAGAAAACACAAGAAACAATGCAAAAATCTTCATCATGGCCAATTGCAGATCATATGCCGAAAGTTTTAGTTGCGCTATTAGTTATTGCATTTGGAGTGGTAATTTGGTTTGTTTTCCAAGCGTTAACTGGAAAAGGTGATGAGAAAGTTCCGAATGCTCAAAGTGAGAAAATTGAAGTTAAAAAAGCAGAAAACTCGCCGTTAGATACGAAGAAAGATGAAGTGAAAGCGGAAGAGCCGAAAAAAGAGGAACCAAAGAAAGAAGAGCCAAAGAAAGAGGAACAACCAGCACAACCAACGGGACAAGAAGAAGTAAAAGTAGTTGGTACAACTGGTAAAGTATCTACTTTGGAAATTCATAACAATAAAACATTAGAACTGGAAATATCGGGTAAAGGTGCGAGTTATGTAGACGTTAAAGATGATGCGGGGAATGTGATTCTAAACGCTACAGTACAAGAGGGCCAAATAGAAAAACGTGATGTATCAACATTAAAAGAAGTGCGACTTAATATTGGGAATGCAACGAATGTTGAAGTTAAACTGAATGGCCAAGTGGTCGCTTATCCATTGGATCCAGAAAAAGAACTTCACCAAAGATTGGTGATAAAAAACCAAGGGATAGGGCAACCTGCACAATAATAGTCATCGCCTCGATGACTTTTTTCAATGAACAAATGTTTTTGATATGATGGAGGAATAGCTGTGAATTTACCAAATAAAATTACAATATCTAGAATCTTCTTAATTCCAATTTTTATGGTAATTATGTTAGCGCCCTTTGATTGGGGTTCATACACAATTGGTGATGTTGATTTACCAATTCAACATTTAGTAGGGGCACTTATCTTTATTATTGCTTCGGCTACAGATTGGATTGATGGACATTACGCAAGAAAGTATAATCTTGTAACGAATTTAGGGAAGTTTCTTGACCCGTTAGCTGATAAATTACTTGTTTCAGCAGCGCTTATTACATTAGTTGAGATGCAATACGTACCTGCTTGGATCGTTATTGTAATTATCAGCCGTGAGTTTGCAGTAACTGGTTTACGCCTTGTACTTGCTGGAACAGGAGAAGTAGTGGCAGCAAATCAGTTAGGGAAAATTAAGACGTGGACACAAATTATTGCAATTGCGGCGTATTTATTACACGATGTACCTTTAAATTTAATCCATATCCCAGTTGCTGATATTTTCATATGGATTGCATTAATCTTTACTGTTATTTCAGGGTGGGATTATTTCTGGAAAAATAGAGCTGCTTTTGTAAACTCAAAATAGAAGTTTATGGGGGAATTGGGATGAATGCTGAAATTATTGCGGTTGGAACTGAATTATTACTTGGACAAATTGCAAATACAAATGCCCAGTTTTTATCTGAAAAGTTAGCTTCAATCGGAATTAATGTGTACTACCATACTGTAGTTGGAGATAATAACAAGCGATTACAGCAGGCGATTGAAGTTGCGGAAGAACGTGCTGACATACTTATTTTCACAGGTGGATTAGGCCCGACAAAAGATGATTTGACGAAAGAAACGATATCTTCTAGTTTGGGTGAAGAGCTTGTATATGATGAAAAGGCATTAGCATCGATAAGCGAGTACTTTAAGCGTACAGGTCGCGAGTTCACAGAGAATAATAAAAAGCAAGCGCTCGTTTTGAATGGAGCAACTGTATTTGCGAATGATCACGGCATGGCACCTGGTATGGGGTTAAATAAGAACAGGAAAGTTTATATTTTATTACCAGGACCACCGAAAGAGATGAAGCCGATGTATATAAGTTATGTAGAGCCTTTTTTACGTAACTTTACAACAGGAGAAAACATTTATTCTCGTGTGCTTCGCTTTTTCGGGATCGGGGAATCTCAATTAGAAGTGAAAGTTCAAGATTTAATTGATGGACAAACGAACCCGACAATCGCCCCCCTTGCGAATGATGGAGAAGTGACACTACGTTTAACTGCCAAACATCAAAATGCTGATGAAGCTGCGAAACGCATTCAGCATATGGAAGATTTGATTTTAGAAAGAGTAGGAAAATTTTTCTACGGGTATGATCAAGAGTTTCTGCATGATAAGGCGATAGAGTTATTGAAGAAAAAAGGATTAACTTTAGCGTGTGCAGAAAGTTTAACCGGTGGTCTCTTTGGCAATCAAGTAACAGAAAGTGCTGGTGTGTCTTCAGTATTTAAAGGCGGTATCATTTGTTATCATAATGATGTGAAGCAACATGTTTTACATGTACCTGCGGAAGTGTTGTCTACTGATGGTGCAGTTAGTAAAGAATGTGCTCGTTATCTTGCTGAAAATGTTAAGGGCTTATTAAAAGCGGATATCGGAATTAGTTTCACTGGGGTAGCAGGACCGGATGCTTCAGAACATAAAGAGCCGGGAACAGTATTCGTTGGATTGGCGATTAAGGATGAACCAACTGTAGTCTTTCCTCTTATTTTAAGTGGAAGTCGTCAACAAATTAGGGAACGTTCGGTGAAATATGGATTTTATCATTTATATAAAAAGCTAGAAGAGATATAAGTTTCTTCTAGCTTTTTTTATGGTTAAACTCATTTTTATTTAATGGAAAATAAAAAAATCGAATAAATGTTCGATTTTGTTGGCAAATTGAATTGAAAATAGGTATAATAAGATTAGCAATTGAGTTAAGGAGGAATTTTGAATGAGTGATCGTCAAGCGGCGTTAGATATGGCGTTAAAACAAATAGAGAAGCAATTCGGTAAAGGTTCAATTATGAAATTAGGAGAACAAGCGGAGCGTAGAATTTCTACAATTTCAAGTGGTTCTTTAGCACTTGATGTGGCATTAGGGGTAGGCGGATACCCACGTGGCCGTATTATCGAAATTTATGGACCAGAAAGTTCAGGTAAAACAACAGTTTCATTACACGCAATCGCGGAAGTACAGCGTCAAGGTGGACAAGCAGCGTTTATTGATGCGGAGCATGCAATGGATCCTGTATATGCACAAAAATTAGGCGTTAACATAGATGAATTACTATTATCACAACCTGATACAGGGGAGCAAGGACTAGAAATCGCAGAAGCACTTGTACGAAGTGGCGCGGTTGATATTATCGTAATTGACTCTGTAGCAGCTCTTGTACCGAAAGCTGAGATTGAAGGAGACATGGGTGACTCACACGTAGGTCTACAAGCTCGTTTAATGTCTCAAGCACTTCGTAAGCTGTCAGGTGCAATCAATAAATCAAAAACAATCGCAATCTTTATTAACCAAATTCGTGAAAAAGTTGGGGTTATGTTCGGGAACCCAGAAACAACTCCAGGTGGTCGTGCGTTGAAATTCTATTCAACAGTTCGTCTTGAAGTGCGTCGTGCGGAGCAATTAAAGCAAGGTAACGACATCGTTGGTAATAAAACAAAAGTAAAAGTAGTTAAAAATAAAGTGGCACCACCATTCCGTGTTGCTGAAGTTGATATTATGTACGGAGAAGGTATTTCAAGAGAAGGTGAAATCTTAGATATGGCTTCTGAACTTGATATCGTTCAAAAGAGTGGTGCTTGGTACTCTTATAATGAAGAGCGTTTAGGGCAAGGTCGTGAAAATTCGAAGCAATTCTTAAAAGAGAATACGGATTTAAGAGAGGAAATTGCCTTCTTTGTTCGTGACCATCACGGAATTGGTGAAGACTCTGGTGCTGAAGAAACGGAAGATTCAAATCTTCAAGATTAAAAAATAAAAGACACGGTTCCGTGTCTTTTATTTTTAATTATTATGAAAGCGTTGTATATCGTTGGAGATAAAATATTTAATCTGCCTAAAAGGCTATGTATAAAGAGGGATATATGCATGTTTTGTATGCATAAACTGGAATTCACTAAGGTTTTCCAGGATAATATGCTGTCTTCTTTTTAAATTCATATATGAATTAGAGCTGAAGGTAAAGAAAGTAAAAGTAGACAACGCTTGACAATGAAAATTGCGATAGATACAATGAGAATGTATATTTTTTCTTATATACGAAACACTCTTCTCAAGAAGAGAAGTAATATTCGGAGTAAGACTTAAATCTTGCCGAAATAATAATATGACATTTTAATTGTGAAATGAAGAAAGTCCCTTAAAAAAGCGGGACGACGGTCTTTGCTGTATGTTGGTATTCAATGTACATGCCGACAGTCTTTTTTCATTCATAGCAAGGGGAGGTGAAATCATGAGTAGTACAGTTTGGATACTCATCTCCATTTTGCTTGCAACAGTCGGTGCAGTTGTTGGCTTTTTTGTTCGAAAGTCTATTGCTGAAGCGAAGATTAATGGTGCAGCTAACGAAGCGAAACGTATTCTAGACGAAGCGAATCGTGAGGCTGAAGCACTTAAGAAAGAGGCGCTTTTAGAAGCAAAGGATGAAATTCATACACTTCGTACAGAAGCTGAATTAGAAATTCGTGACCGTAGAAGCGAATTACAAAAACAAGAAAATCGTTTAATGCAAAAAGAAGAGAACCTTGATCGTAAAGACGAAACGCTCGATAAACGCGAGCGACAGTTAGAAAAGAAAGAGGAATCTCTTGTAGCGAGACAACAACAGATTGAAGAGTTGGAAAGCAAAGTGGGAGAGTTAGTTCAAAAGCAACAAACAGAATTAGAGCGCATTTCCAATCTGACACGCGAACAAGCGAAAGCAATTATTCTTGGTAAAGTAGAAAGTGAAGTTTCTCATGAAATTGCCGTAATGGTAAAAGAAAGTGAAGTTCGTGCGAAAGAAGAAGCGGATAAGAAAGCAAAAGAGATTTTATCTCTTGCAATGCAAAGGTGTGCAGCTGATCATGTTGCTGAAACAACCGTTTCGGTTGTAAATCTTCCAAATGACGAAATGAAGGGACGTATTATCGGACGTGAAGGTCGAAATATTCGTACGTTAGAAACGTTAACAGGTATTGACCTAATTATCGATGATACACCAGAAGCGGTTATCCTTTCTGGATTCGACCCAATTCGTCGTGAAACAGCTCGTATCGCTCTTGATAAACTAGTACAGGACGGACGTATTCACCCAGCGCGTATTGAAGAGATGGTCGAAAAATCAAGACGTGAAGTGGACGAGTATATTCGCGAAGTCGGAGAGCAAACAACGTTTGAAGTGGGTGTTCACGGATTACATCCAGATTTAATTAAGATTTTAGGTCGTTTAAAATACCGTACAAGTTACGGACAAAACGTCTTAAAACACTCTATGGAAGTTGCATATTTAACTGGACTTATGGCAGCGGAGCTTGGTGAGGATGAAAAACTAGCAAGACGTGCTGGTCTATTACATGATATCGGTAAAGCAATTGATCATGAAGTAGAAGGTAGCCACGTTGAAATTGGTGTCGAACTCGCAACGAAGTATAAAGAGCATCCTGTAGTTATAAACAGTATTGCATCTCACCATGGGGACACAGAACCAACTTCTATCATTGCAGTTTTAGTTGCAGCAGCAGATGCATTATCAGCTGCAAGACCTGGAGCTCGTAGTGAAACACTTGAGAACTATATTCGTCGTCTTGAAAAGTTGGAAGAGATTTCAGAGTCTTATGAAGGCGTAGAAAAATCTTTCGCAATTCAAGCAGGACGAGAAGTTCGTATTCTGGTAAAACCAGATACAATTGATGATTTAGAAGCTCATCGTTTAGCTCGTGATATTCGAAAACGTATTGAGAATGAACTGGATTACCCAGGACATATTAAAGTAACTGTTATTCGTGAAACACGTGCAGTGGAATACGCAAAATAAAGTGGTGAAACACCACTTTATTTTTTTGTGTTGGAATTGGTTAAAATAAAGGGAATTAGTATACAAGTGAAACAAACTTATAATAAATATATTGTAAGGAAATCACTTGAAGCTATAGTAATAAAAAATGTAGTACATAGGAAGGGTAAGACATATGAGAATATTATTTGTTGGGGATGTAGTAGGATCTCCTGGTAGAGGTATGATTCAACAATACGTACCGGCATTAAAGAAGAAATATACACCTACAGTAACCATTATTAATGGAGAAAATGCAGCAGGTGGACGTGGAATTACGGAAAAAATATATCGAAACTTTTTAGAATGCGGGGCACAAGCGGTTACACTTGGAAACCACGCTTGGGATAACCGTGAAGTATTTGAATTTATTGATGATGCAAAATATCTTGCAAGACCAGCTAACTTCCCAGAAGGAACTCCAGGGAAAGGACTTATCTTTGTGAACTGCAATGGAACAGAAGTGGCAGTTATTAACCTACAAGGACGTACATTCCTTCCTCCAATTGATTGTCCATTCCGTAAAGTGGATGAATTAATTAACATTGCAAAAAAACGTACGAATATTATCTTTATTGATTTTCATGCGGAAACTACAAGTGAAAAACAAGCGTTAGGTTGGTATGTAGATGGTCGTGCTACAGCAGTAGTGGGTACACATACACATGTTCCTACAGCAGATAATCGTATTTTACCAAGCGGAACTGCATATATCACAGATGTTGGTATGACAGGTCCTTACGATGGGATTTTAGGTATGGATCGAGAAGCGGTATTGAAGAAGTTTTTAACAAACTTACCAGTACGATTTGAAGTGACAAGTGGTAGAACACAATTAAGTGCAGTGCTAGTTGATGTGGATCCTAATACAGGAAAAGCTAAGAAAATCCAGCGTATCTTAATTAATGATGATCAGCCATTTTTTGAGTAATTTCCGGGTAAGATTTAGAAAAGTTATTATTTTTTAATTTTTTAGAAAAATTACAGAAATTTAGCAGGAATACGCGTCATTCCTCGTGAATATAAGTTAAAGTGAAATAATTGCTAATACTTTTTATAGAAACGAGGAGGAAACGCGGAATGGAAATATTAAAAGTTAAAGCAACGTCGGTCCCTAATTCTGTAGCTGGTGCACTTGCAGGTGTTATTCGCGAACGCGGAACAGCAGAAATTCAAGCCATTGGTGCAGGTGCATTGAACCAAGCGGTAAAGGCAGTAGCAATTGCAAGAGGATTTGTAGCGCCTAGTGGTTTAGACCTGATTTGTATCCCAGCGTTCACAGATATTATGATTGATGGGGAAGAGCGTACAGCAATAAAATTAATTGTAGAACCTCGTTAAGTTTAAACAACCTGTTTGCAGTATGCAAACAGGTTGTTTTTATAATGGAGGAATGGAAATGAAAATTTTTGATGCTCATTGTGATGTACTCTTTCGGTTATGGAGTGCACAGGGGAAAAAGGATTTTAAAAACGATCCGCAATTACATATTACATTTGAACAGTTAAAGAAAAGAAAAGGAAGTATACAATGTTTTGCTATATATGTGCCAGAAACGGTGCTATACGAAAAACGATTTGAAGTGGCATTACAAATGGTAGATATTTTTTATAATGAAATTTTATCATTACCGGGTGTAAAGTTTATTCAGACAAAAGATGATATTAACATGTTAAAACAGGACGAGATTGGAGCGATATTAACACTAGAAGGATGCGAAGCAATTGGAAAAGATGCAATGAAATTACGGTTGTTTTATCGTCTAGGAGTACGTTCATTTGGACTAACATGGAATTATGCCAATTTATTAGCTGATGGTGCGCTAGAGACACGTGGGGCGGGTTTAACGACCTTTGGTAAACATGTTGTACAAGAACTTAATACGTTACATGTATGGACCGATGTGTCGCATCTGAATGAAAGAAGCTTTTGGGATGTGATAGAAATTGCAAAAAATCCTATTGCCTCCCATTCTAATTGTACGAAACTTTGTCAGCACCCACGTAATTTAAACGATGAACAACTTAGAGCTCTTATAAAGCGAAATAGCATGATCGGTGTTACTTTCGTACCACAGTTTCTAATAAGTGAAAAACAAGCGAATATAGCAGATATAGTAAAACATATCGAATATATTTGTTCATTAGGTGGAGAGAACAATATAGGGTTTGGTTCGGATTTTGATGGGATATTAGAAACAGTTGTAAATGTATCAACGTATGGAGAATATGAAAATGTAATTAATGAGCTTTGTAAACACTATGCTGCATCTACTGTAGAGCGATTTTTATATGATAATTTTGTTGAACATATAAGCTTTTAAGATTTTTGTTTTAAAAATCCAGAAAAATTAGAATTAATTCATTTGATATTATTGCTTTTTTTAAGACCTAATACTAGAATGAAAAACAAAATAGCTTTATACTAAAGATTCAGGGAAATCAGAAGAGGCATAATTTGCGTCCGTTGTAGTTTATTTGTATAAAAAATGCTAAACTATTACTGTAAAAAAATACACTACAATGAATGCAGCCAAAAGGGGTGTAGGAGATGATTAGTCAACTTTCATGGAAAGTTGGAGGCCAACAAGGTGAAGGAATTGAAAGTACAGGAGAAATCTTCTGTATTGCATTAAACCGATTAGGATATTACCTATACGGTTACCGCCACTTCTCATCACGTATTAAAGGCGGCCATACAAATAATAAAATTCGTGTAAGTACAACAGAAGTACGCGCGATCTCAGATGATTTAGATATTTTAATTGCTTTTGATCAAGAAACAATTGATTTTAACTTCCACGAACTACGTCCAGGTGGAATTGTAGTTGCGGATGCGAAATTTAATCCAACAATACCTGATAATACAGATGTAAATCTATATGTGATACCGTTTACAGATATTGCTTCAGAATTAGGTACATCATTAATGAAAAACATGGTTGCTGTTGGGGCATCAAGTGCGGTATTAGGATTAGATGAAACAGCTTATTTAAATGTTGTTGAAGAGATCTTTGGTCGTAAAGGAGAGCAAGTCGTTCAAAAGAATATGGACGCAATTAAACGTGGCTCTCAATATATGAAAGAGTTGCTAGGTGAGAAAGTTAACATGATGCAGCTTGAAAAAGCTGATGGTAAGAAACGCATGTTTATGATTGGAAACGATGCAATCGCATTTGGTGCGGTAGCTGGTGGTGCTCGCTTTATGTCTGCATATCCAATTACACCTGCATCTGAAATTATGGAATACTTAATTAAAAAATTACCAAAAGTTGGCGGAACAGTAATCCAAACTGAGGATGAAATTGCAGCTTGTACAATGGCAATCGGTGCAAACTATGCTGGTGTTCGTACATTAACTGCATCTGCTGGTCCGGGTCTATCTTTAATGATGGAAGCGATTGGTTTAGCGGGGATTACAGAAACACCATTAGTAATTGTGGATACACAACGTGGTGGTCCAAGTACAGGATTACCAACGAAACAAGAGCAGTCGGATTTAATGGCGATGATTTACGGTACGCACGGTGAGATTCCAAAAATCGTAATGGCGCCAAGTACAGTTGAAGAAGCTTTCTATGATATTGTAGAAGCATTTAACCTAGCTGAAGAATATCAAGTACCTGTTATTTTCTTAACGGATTTACAGCTTTCTCTAGGAAAACAAACTGTAGAACCGCTTACGTTAGATAAGGTGGAAATTCGTCGCGGTAAGCTTGATTTAGAAGCGGAATTACCAGAACGTGAAAATAAAGCATACTTCAAGCGTTATGAAGTAACCGAAGATGGCGTTTCACCACGTGTTTTACCTGGTATGAAAAATGGTGTTCACCATGTTACAGGTGTAGAACATGATGAAACTGGTAAACCATCTGAATCAGCAATAAACCGTAAAGATCAAATGGACAAACGTTTCCGTAAAATGGAGAACTTGAAGTTTAACACCCCTGTCTATAAAAATGTTAAGCATAAAGAAGCGGACGTATTGCTTGTTGGGTTTAACTCAACTCGTGGTGCAATCGAAGAGGCAATGGAGCGCTTAGAACAAGAGGGTATGAAAGTAAACCATGCTCATGTACGTTTAGTTCACCCGTTCCCAACAGCTGAAATCGATCCACTTGTGAAAAATGCGACGCGTGTTGTAGTGGTAGAAAACAACGCAACAGGTCAGCTTGCTAACATTATGAAAATGAATCTTGGTAACGGTGAGAAAATTTCTAGTCTTTTAAAATATGATGGGAACCCATTCTTGCCGAAAGAGATTTACAACGAATGCAAAAAAGGGGTTGTATTAAATGGCAACATTTAAGGACTTTCGTAACAGCGTAAAACCAAACTGGTGCCCAGGTTGCGGAGACTTCTCGGTGCAAGCTGCAATTCAACGTGCGGCAGCTAACGTTGGTTTAAATCCAGATGAACTTGCTGTTATCTCCGGTATCGGCTGTTCAGGTCGTATTTCAGGTTATATTAATTCATATGGTGTGCATAGTATTCATGGTCGTGCCCTTCCAATTGCACAAGGTGTGAAAATGGCAAATCGTGATTTAACAGTTATCGCATCAGGTGGTGACGGTGATGGATTTGCGATTGGTATGGGACATACAATCCATTCTATTCGTCGTAACATCGACATTACGTACATCGTAATGGATAACCAAATTTACGGATTAACAAAAGGGCAAACTTCACCGCGTAGTGAAGCTGGATTTAAAACGAAAAGCACACCACAAGGTTCAATTGAACCGTCACTAAATGTTATGGAAATGGCTTTAACAGCTGGTGCTACATTTGTGGCGCAAAGCTTTTCAAGTGATTTAAAAGAACTAACACAAATTATTGAAGCTGGTATTAACCATAAAGGATTTTCATTAATTAACGTATACAGCCCATGTGTTACTTACAATAAAGTAAATACTTACGATTGGTTTAAAGAGAATTTAACAAAACTAAGTACAGTAGAGGGATATGATCCATCTAATCGCATGATGGCTATGCAAACGTTAATGGAAAATAACGGATTAGTAACAGGTTTAATATATCAAAATACAGCGCAACCTTCATACCAAGAACTTGTAAAAGGCTATAGTGAGAAGCCTTTAGTGCAAGCTGATTTAAATATGGATCAGAAAATGTTTGATGAACTCGTAGCTGAATTTATGTAGTGTAAGAAGAGGAGGTTGCCATTTGGTAACCTTTTTTTATGAGTAAAAAATATAGGATAGTCTTGTTTACTTAGAAAATTCAGAATGGTAAAATAATATATAAATCGTTGTATGAAAATGGCGAGTTCATTGCTGATGAAATGTAAGATCAGACAGAGCCTTTTTCTTGTTAAAATTGGCGTAACGCTTCATACTATGGTAATGTTTATAGGGATAAAGCAATATGCTTTTGGATAGGACAAAAAGAAGTATGAAAAGGGAATGTCTATTTGTGTGGGGAAGACTTCATTCTTATGAATGATTAGATTGATTACTCAAGTTTCAAAGGACAAGTTATCTCTCAAGCTATCTAACCATTTTTGAGGTGAGTCAAAGCGCATTAAAATGGACTATAGAGTGTGTATAGTTAAGGGTGAAAGGAGATTACCAATGAACGAGCAACAACGATTAGCAAGTCGACAAGCAAATTCCTCTACGAAAAAAGAAGAGAAAGATTATAGTAAATACTTTGAAAGTGTATACCAACCACCTTCCTTAAAAGACGCGAAAAAACGAGGGAAAGAAGAAGTTAAAATTGAACGGGATTTTGGCTTATCTGAAGAATTTCGCAATTTTGGTACAGGAAGAAAGTTCTATATTCGTACATATGGTTGTCAAATGAATGAGCATGATACGGAAGTAATGGCGGGTATTTTCACCGCACTTGGATATGAGCCAACCTTTTCAACTGAAGATGCAGATGTAGTTTTATTAAATACTTGTGCAATTCGTGAAAATGCTGAAAATAAAGTTTTCGGTGAACTAGGTCATTTAAAGTCATTAAAAAGAAGAAATCCGGACCTTTTAATTGGTGTATGTGGTTGTATGTCTCAAGAAGAATCTGTTGTAAATAAAATTATGCAAAAAAATCAGCATGTAGATATGGTGTTTGGAACGCATAATATTCATAGATTGCCGTATATTCTTAAAGATGCGATGTTCTCGAAGGAGACGGTAGTTGAAGTTTGGTCAAAAGAAGGGGATGTAATTGAAAACCTTCCGAAAGTACGCCGTGGTGATATTAAAGCTTGGGTAAATATTATGTATGGCTGTGATAAGTTCTGTACATATTGTATCGTGCCTTATACACGTGGAAAAGAGCGAAGCAGACGTCCAGAAGACATTATCCAAGAAATTCGTCATTTAGCTGCGAATGGTTATAAAGAAATTACATTACTTGGCCAGAACGTAAATGCATATGGTAAAGACTTTGAAGATTTTGAATACGGTCTTGGCGATTTAATGGACGAACTTCGTAAAGTTGATATTGCCCGTATTCGTTTTACAACGAGCCATCCACGTGATTTCGATGATCACTTAATTGAAGTGCTTGGAAAAGGTGGAAACTTAGTAGAACATATTCACTTACCAGTTCAATCTGGAAGCACAGATATGTTAAAAATTATGGCGCGCAAATATTCACGTGAGCATTATTTAGAACTTGTAAGAAAAATTAAAGAAGCAATTCCAAATGCAGTATTCACAACTGATATTATCGTTGGTTTCCCGAATGAAACAGATGAGCAATTTGAAGAAACGATGTCGTTATATCGTGAAGTAGGATTTGATACTGCCTTTACCTTTATTTATTCTCCGCGCGAAGGTACACCAGCTGCAAAAATGAAAGATAATGTACCGATGGAAGTGAAAAAAGAACGTCTTCAACGCTTAAATACACTAGTAAATACGTTGGCAATTGAAAAGAATAATCGTTACAAAGGTCAAATTGTAGAAGTGTTAGTTGATGGGGAAAGTAAAAATAATCCAGAAGTGCTCGCAGGTTATACTCGTACGAATAAACTTGTAAACTTCGTCGCTTCAAAATCTTTAATTGGTCAGCTTGTGAAAGTAAAAGTAACGGAAGCAAAAACTTGGTCTCTTAACGGGGAATTAGTTGAAGAGCCGATTGAGGTGGAATAATAGATGAAAGCATATTCGAAAGATGAAATTGTTGAACAAGCGAAAGAATTAGCAAAAATGATTTCTGAAACAGAAGAAGTTGATTTCTTTAAGAAAGCAGAGGCGCAAATTCATAAAAATGAAAATGTAAAGCGCGCAATTGATGAAATTAAAGCACTGCAAAAACAAGCAGTAAACTTGCAGCATTACGGGAAATGGGAAGCTTTGAAAAAAGTAGAAGCTGACATTGATGCATTGCAAGATAAGTTGGATAGTATTCCAGTTGTGCAAGAATTTAAATCTTCACAAACATATGTAAATGACTTACTACAGCTAGTTGCAAGTACGATTTCTAACAACGTAACAGATGAAATATTAATTTCAACTAATGGCGATGTATTGAAGGGTGAAACGGGCGCAGCGGTAGAAAGTAAAAAAGGAAATTGTGGTTGTTAAAGAGATGTCGAATTGACATCTCTTTTTTTAATGGGTTAAACGTAAGTTCTTCTCGAAAAAAGAATGACACATTCCGCTATTGTCACGCATATGATTAAGTGAATAGTGATTGAGGAGGGTTACGAATGTCCGAATTTAGAGAGATTATTACAAAAGCAGTGGTTGGAAAAGGACGTAAGTATACAAAGTCAACGCATACATGTGAATCGAATAATGAGCCAACAAGTATTTTAGGGTGCTGGGTAATTAACCACTCGTACGAAGCAAGAAAGAATGGAAAGCATGTGGAAATTGAAGGTTTCTATGATGTGAACACTTGGTATTCATTTGATGGTAATACAAAGACAGAAGTTGTAACAGAACGTGTGAACTACACTGATGAAGTGAGTATTGGGTATCGTGATAAAAACTTTTCTGGTGATGATTTAGAAATTATTGCTCGTGTCATTCAGCCACCAAATTGTTTAGAAGCTCTTGTATCACCAAATGGTAATAAAATTGTTGTAACTGTAGAACGTGAATTTGTAACAGAAGTAGTTGGGGAAACGAAAATTTGTGTAAGTGTAAATCCTGAAGGTTGCGTAGAATCAGACGAGGATTTCCAAGTCGATGATGATGAGTTTGAAGAATTAGATCCGAACTTTATCGTCGATGCAGAAGAAGAGTAATAGAAAGCTAGGGAGAAGTTCTTCCTAGCTTTTTACTTTACATAAGTGATGCTTGAATGAACATGATTCCCTATGAAATGTGCTATAATGAGGAAAGACTCCTGAAATAGGAGATATGGATGTCCGTGAAGTGTGACATATATGAAAATTGATTACTATGTAAGAATTATGGAGGAAAAGTATGACTCAATATACCCCTATGATACAGCAATATTTAAAGGTTAAGGCAGACTATCAAGATGCCTTTTTATTTTTCCGATTAGGTGATTTTTATGAAATGTTCTTTGAAGATGCGGTTAAAGCAGCTCATGAACTTGAAATTACATTAACGAGCCGAGATGGTGGTAGTAGTGATCGTATACCGATGTGCGGTGTACCACATCATGCAGCTAAAAATTATATTGAACAACTTGTTGAAAAAGGATATAAAGTAGCTGTTTGTGAGCAAGTGGAAGATCCAAAAACAGCTAAAGGTGTAGTACGCCGTGAAGTAGTACAACTAATTACGCCAGGAACGATGATGGAAGGGCGTACTATTGATGAGAAAGAAAATAACTTCTTAGCAGCATTAACACATTTTGAAGATGGATCGTATGCTTTAGCTTGTAATGATTTAACGACTGGACAAAATACAGTAACGTTGTTAACAGGTTCAGTAGAAGATATTTTATTAGAAGTGTATGCAACTGGTTCAAAAGAAATTGTTGTAGATTCTACATTTTCAAAAGATGAATTAAATAAATTAACTGCAACATTAAAAATGACGATTTCGTATGAAGATGCAACAACGATTCCGGAAGGGTTAGAACATCTTGTGAAAAACGTTTCGCAAGCAAAGTTAATTAAAGCAGTTGGACGTTTATTTAACTATGTAATAAGAACGCAAAAACGTTCGTTAGACCATTTACAACCAGTGGAAATTTATTATACGAATCAATTTATGAAAATTGATGTGCATTCAAAGCGAAATTTAGAGCTGACAGAAACACTCCGAACGAAAGAAAAAACAGGATCATTATTATGGCTATTAGATAAAACGAAAACAGCTATGGGTGGTCGTATGTTAAAACAGTGGATGGAACGTCCGCTGATCCAAAAAGAAAAAGTAGAAGAGCGTTTAGAAATGGTTGAAACATTTGTAAATGATTACTTCTTACGTGAAGATTTAAAAGAAAAATTAAAAGAAGTATATGATTTAGAACGTTTAGCAGGGAAAGTTGCATTTGGTAATGTGAATGCACGGGACTTATTACAGTTAAGACGATCTTTACTTCAAGTACCGGCTATTTTAGAAGCGATTAGTTTGTTAGATAATGCTTATGCAGCAAGGTTAATTCAAGGTGCGGATCCATGTGAGAGCTTAACTGAATTACTAGGAAGAAGTATTCAAGAAAACCCACCGCTTTCTATTAAAGATGGAGATATTATTAAAGACGGTTATAATGACAAGCTTGATCAATATCGTTACGTTAGTAAAAACGGGAAAACGTGGATCGCTGAGCTTGAAAAACGAGAGCGTGATATTACAGGAGTTAAATCGTTAAAAATCGGGTACAACCGTATTTTCGGCTACTACATTGAAGTGACGAAGGCGAATCTTGCAGCGCTTCCAGAAGGCCGCTATGAGCGTAAACAAACGCTTGCTAATGCGGAACGTTTCATTACAGATGAATTGAAAGAAAAAGAAACATTAATCTTAGAAGCAGAAGAGAAAATTGTACAATTAGAATACGATTTATTTACAGTGCTTCGTGAAGAAGTCAAAGTATTTATTCCGAAATTACAACATTTAGCGAAAGTAATTAGTGAATTAGACGTACTGCAAAGTTTCGCGACAGTTAGTGAAGAAGAACAGTTTGTAAAACCTGTTTTAACAACTAAGCGTGAAATCTTTATTAAAGATGGTCGTCATCCTGTCGTTGAAAAAGTATTGAACGGGAAATTGTATGTACCGAATGATTGTATTATGCCGGAGAAGATGGATGTCTTTTTAATTACAGGACCGAACATGTCTGGTAAAAGTACGTATATGAGACAATTAGCACTTGTAACTGTTATGTCACAGATTGGTTGTTTCGTACCAGCAACAGAAGCGGTATTACCTGTATTCGATCAAATCTTTACGAGAATTGGTGCAGCGGATGATTTAATTTCGGGTCAAAGTACATTTATGGTCGAAATGTTAGAAGCGAAAAATGCAATTGCAAATGCATCAGAAAGAAGTTTAATTTTATTCGATGAAATTGGACGCGGTACATCTACGTATGATGGTATGGCACTTGCACAAGCAATCATTGAACATATTCATGACCAAATTGGTGCGAAAACGTTATTCTCTACGCATTATCATGAATTGACGGTGCTAGAAGAAAGTTTAGGACAATTGAAGAATGTACACGTTTCAGCTATTGAAGAGAACGGAAAAGTAGTATTCCTTCATAAAATCCAAGATGGAGCAGCTGATAAAAGTTACGGAATTCACGTTGCGCAACTTGCGGAGCTTCCAGATAGCTTAATCGCTCGTGCGAAAGAAGTGTTAGCGCAACTAGAAGGACAAGAAGAAATTATTATTCCAAAGCGTACAGAAGTGAAAGTACAAGAAGTGGCTCCAGAACCAGCTGTTGTAAAAGAAGAACCAGCAGAAATACAAGAGACGAAAGTAGAGACTGAGGAAGAATCGCAATTATCATTCTTTGGTGGAGAACAGTCTTCGAAAAAACAAGACAAGTCAGTGCTAGATGCAAAAGAAACGGCAGTACTTGCGCAAATTAAAAAAATTGATTTACTTGATATGACACCTTTAGAGGCGATGAACGAACTGTATCGCTTGCAGAAAAAGTTAAAGAAAGGATGAGTAAGTAGATGGGGAAAATTCGCAAACTCGATGATCAACTCTCTAACTTAATTGCGGCAGGGGAAGTAGTAGAGCGCCCTGCCTCAGTCGTAAAAGAACTTGTGGAAAATTCTATCGATGCGAATAGTACATCTATTGAAATCCACTTAGAAGAAGCTGGTTTATCAAAAATTCGCATCATTGATAATGGGGATGGCATTGCAGAAGAAGATTGTATCGTCGCTTTTGAACGACATGCGACGAGCAAAATTAAAGATGAAAACGACCTGTTTCGCATTAGAACACTCGGTTTCCGCGGTGAGGCATTGCCGAGTATTGCCTCAGTTAGTGAATTAGAATTAATCACTAGCACAGGTGATGCGCCTGGTACACACCTTATGATTAAAGGTGGAGACATTATAAAGCAGGAGAAAACAGCGAGCCGAAAAGGAACAGATATTACAGTACAAAACTTATTCTTTAATACACCAGCGCGTCTTAAATATATGAAAACCATTCATACAGAGCTTGGGAATATTACAGATATCGTGTATCGTATTGCAATGTCACATCCAGAAGTATCATTAAAGCTGTTTCATAATGAAAAGAAATTGCTTCATACATCAGGAAATGGTGATGTAAGACAAGTACTTGCATCAATTTATAGCATTCAAGTTGCGAAGAAGCTTGTTCCAATTGAAGCTGAATCTTTAGATTTTACAATTAAAGGCTATGTCACATTACCAGAAGTAACGAGAGCATCTCGAAATTATATGTCAACGATCGTAAATGGCCGTTACGTTCGAAATTTCGTATTAATGAAAGCCATTCAGCAAGGATACCATACATTACTGCCAGTCGGACGATATCCAATCGGCTTCTTATCGATTGAAATGGATCCAATGCTTGTTGACGTTAACGTACATCCAGCGAAATTAGAAGTTCGTTTTAGTAAAGAACAAGAATTACTAAAGCTTATCGAAGAAACATTGCAATCGGCATTCAAAAAAATACAGCTCATTCCAGATGCAGGTGTAACAACGAAGAAAAAAGAAAAAGATGAAAGTGTGCAAGAACAGTTTCAGTTTGAGCATGCGAAGCCGAAAGAACCATCTATGCCGGACATCGTTTTACCGACTGGCATGGATGAAAAACGAGAAGAACAACTGGCTGTGAAACAGCCAGCACAACTGTGGCAACCGCCGAAACAAGAATGGCAACCACCACAGTCGCTCGTAAGGGAAGAACAAAGTTGGCAACCATCTACTAAACCGATAATAGAAGAGCCGATTCGAGAAGAGAAATCGTGGAACAGCAATGATGAAGACTTTGAATTAGAGGAATTGGAAGAAGAAGTTCAGGAAATAGAAGAGATTGAAATGAACGGTAATGACTTACCACCGCTTTATCCAATTGGACAAATGCACGGAACATATATTTTCGCTCAAAATGATAAAGGCTTATATATGATTGACCAACATGCCGCGCAGGAACGTATTAATTATGAATACTTCAGGGATAAGGTAGGAAGGGTAGCGCAAGAAGTACAAGAACTACTTGTACCATACCGTATTGACCTATCTCTTACTGAATTTTTACGTGTCGAAGAGCAGTTAGAAGAACTAAAAAAAGTCGGACTATTTTTAGAACAATTCGGTCATCAATCCTTTATCGTCCGCTCGCATCCAACATGGTTCCCGAAAGGACAAGAAACAGAAATTATCGACGAAATGATGGAGCAGGTTGTTAAACTAAAAAAAGTTGATATTAAAAAGTTACGTGAAGAAGCAGCCATCATGATGAGCTGTAAAGCATCTATTAAAGCAAATCAATATTTAACGAACGATCAAATATTTGCTTTACTGGAAGAATTACGTACAACAACAAATCCATACACATGCCCGCACGGAAGACCGATTCTTGTGCATCATTCTACTTATGAGTTGGAGAAGATGTTTAAGAGGGTTATGTAGGGATACTGTTATTTTGGATATGATTTAATAAAAAAGAAGCGATGAAATAAATCGCTTCTTTTTGTTTGCATTTAGTTTAAGAGCTTTTAAAAAATTCTTAATCCTAGCCAAGTATAGAAAAATTATATGAATACATAGTTTCATACATATCGCATTTGAAAAACATTTCCTATCTCTCTATGTTTTTTCATTTTCCTTATAGAATCCTTATAATTGTCATTTACTCTAGAATTACAATATACGAGGAGGAAGTTTAGGATGAATGAGATGATGTTAGAAACAAAGAATCTTTGCAAAACATTTAGAAAGCAAAGTGTAGTACAAAATATTTCGCTTTCTGTACCGAAATATGCAATTTATGGATTGTTAGGTCCTAATGGGGCAGGGAAATCGACAACTTTAAAAATGATAACAGGTATGCTTATACCTACTTCTGGTGAGGTTTATTTTGATGGTCATAAATGGACGCGGCAAGATTTACATTCTATTGGTGCTTTAATTGAGTCTCCGCCACTTTATGAAAATTTAACAGCAAGAGAAAATCTGTTGGTTCGTACGACTGTTTTAGGATTACCTAAATCAAGGATTGATGAAGTATTGCATGTTGTGGAGCTAGAGAATACAGATAGGAAAAAAGCGAGGGAATTCTCTATGGGGATGAAGCAACGATTGGGAATTGCGATTGCATTGCTGAATCATCCGAAGTTTTTAATATTAGATGAACCGATGAATGGACTAGATCCTTTTGGGATTCAGGAATTAAGAAAATTAATCCTTTCCTTTCCCACAAAAGGAATTACTGTCATTTTATCCAGTCATATTTTAAGCGAAGTAAGTCAAATTGCAGATCATGTTGGGATTATCTCAGGCGGTGTATTGGGGTATCAGGGGAAACTGAATAAGGATGATGACCTGGAAGATTTATTTGTACAAGTGGCTGGAAAGTATAGAAGGGAGGCATAAGAAATGAATTTATATATTGCATCTGAAAAAATTAAAATTAAACATACTTTTTTGAGCAAACTTATATGGCTAGTTCCATTTGCCACAATACTAATTGCTTTTTTATTATCGGCGGATTATTTTCAATTATCTAGTTACAATTGGTGGTACATTACGATGCTTCCAGGAATGATTTCTTTAAGTTGTGTACTTCTTGCGGAGAAAGATAAGAAAATGAATAATCGTTCTATCTTATCGTTACCAGTTTCATTAAAACGAGTATGGATTTCTAAAGTATTACTAATTTTAGGGATTTTGAGCTTTTCATGCATACTTTTTTTCTGTGGAATCCAGTTATCTAGTTTACTATTAAATAAGGAGAACTTCCGAATCATTCCTACAGTAAATGCGCTATTAGGAAGCGTTCTTTTAATCGTTACTTTTATGTGGCAAATTCCACTCTGCTTGTTTTTAGGTAACAAAATAGGGCTATTTCCGACGCTTCTGTTGAATATAGGGGCAAATGGAATTTTTGGAGTTGTATTGGCAACAAAAAAAATTTGGATGATTAGTCCATACACATATCCAAGTAGACTTATGATTCCTATTTTAAAAATACTACCAAATGGTCTATATGCAGAAACCGGAAGTGTAACGTTCAAACCAGAACTCCTTTCCTACGATGTAATTTTGCCAGGCGTGGCAATTTCTGTCGTGTTGTTCTTTTTGTTTACTTATATGACGGCAAAATGGTTTGAAAAGCAGGAGGCAAAATAATATGGCGGTTTTGTCGAGGATAGTAAGAGCTGATTTTATAAAAATGAAACATACGATTTTTTTCTGGATACATATAGCGATGCCAATCATCGGTATTGCTCTTTTTTTAAGTTATTATTCCATTTCAAAAGTTGATTCTATAAATAAGGTTTCAGGATATATTCAAGTATTATCGATATCTTTTCCGTTGCTAATTAGCATTGTGTGTTCTTCTGTTGTGGAACAGGAGGCTGTGGCAGGGAATTTTAAAGAACTTTTATCAACGGAATACGGAAGGCGTAAAGCATTTATTAGTAAAGTATGTTTACTTTTAATATGTGGGTTTTGTTCAACTATGTTGGCAGTCGTTGGGTTTGCGGCAGGGTTTCATTCTCTGTTGGAAGAAAATAACTTTCCATTTGCTTTGTATGTTGAAATTTCCTTCATTCTTTTTGGTTGTCAAATCTTTATGTATATATGGCATCTGTTCTTAAATTTTCGCTTTAGTAAAGGTGCTTCCATTGGGATTGGAATTATAGAAAGCTTGCTGGTAGCTTTAATGCTTACAGGGATGGGAGATGTGATTTGGAAATACACGCCATGTGCGTGGAGTGTGAGATTATGCAATTATTTTTTGGAGCACAAATTGAGTCCCGCTTCTATTTATGTCTTACAAGTGGAGGAAAAAATTGGAGCAGTGATTTGCGTTTGTTTCACGATCATTGCATTTGTTATTTCCCTTGTATGGTTTTCCTTTTATGAAGGCCGTAAAGAAATGTAAGTGCATTTGTATTATAATGGAAGTGAGAGGAGGGATTCTATATGGCAAGAATATTAGCAATTGATGATGAAGAAGGCATCCTTTATATTATAAAAAGTGCTTTAGAGAAAGAAGGCCATGAGGTAACTGCCATTAGTAATCCTCTTACTATACCAAAGGAGAAATTTTGTCATTATGATTTAATTCTATTAGATGTCATGATGCCAGAAATAGATGGTTTTACACTTTGTAAGGAAATACGGGATTTGGTTGATAGTCCAATTGTATTTCTAACAGCCAAAACAATGGAGAAGGATCTGATCACAGGGCTTAGTCTCGGTGGAGATGACTATATTACAAAACCTTTTGGAATTGGAGAACTGCGTGCGAGGGTATCCGCACATGTAAGGCGTGAGCATAGAGAAAAGCAAAATGCATTTTTCCTGTCAGGTCTTACATTTCATCTGTCATGTAAAGAAATATGGCATGACGATACATCTATCGCATTTACGAAAAGTGAGTATGGAATTTGCGAATATTTAGCTTTGAATCATGGACAAGTATTTTCAAGAGAAAAGATTTACGAAAATGTTTTTGGTTATGAGGGAGAAAGTGATAACCAAGTAATTGTGGAACATATTAAAAATATCCGTCAAAAATTATGTAAGCATAACATGAATCCAATAGAAACAGTATGGGGAATTGGTTATAAATGGAGAAAGTGAAAAAGCAAGTCAATCTTAGTAAGATTTTAATACAGTATATTTTTGCATTTTCAATAGGGACGATTGTATTAGTTACTTTTTTTATGATTCTATTCCAAGTTGGAGTTAACGCAGAGGTAATCTTGCCAGCAAATTATTATGAAAAGCAGATTGAGTCGCAAAGAGATGCTATAGTTAAAGCGGAGCAGGACGATGATCAAATTTTAAAGCAATATAAATATGTTGTGTATGATTTTTCTGGAAACGTTATTCAAGGGAGTATTAATAAAGATTATGCGGGACAAATATGGAATAACATACATAAGGATGAAAAAGGTGATAGTAAGTACTACTATGCAGTTATAGAACGTGATAAAGATATTTGTGTCATTCTATATACGTTACATGCTACTTTTAAAAATCCTTTTTTGCAGAAGTATTTACCAAGTCCGGAAGTTTGTGAAATTGTTCTTTTTATTCTACTATTTGTTGCCGAAGTGATATTTCTATCTCGTTCTTTTGGTAAATCATTGTCAAAGGAAATGCTGATTTTGAGAAATGTAACAGATAAAATTCAAAAGGAAGATTTAGATTTTCAAGTGGAACAATCTAAAATAAAAGAAGTGAATGAAGTATTAACTTCTTTAGTAAAAATGAAAGATGAATTAAATCATTCGTTACGTACACAGTGGAATATGGAAACGAATAGAAGAGAGCAGATTGCTGCTTTGGCACATGATATTAAAACGCCATTAACGATATTGAGAGGGAATGCAGAGCTATTAAATGAATCAATGCTAGATTCAAATCAGAAGAAATGTAATGAGCATATTTTGAAAAGTATTGATGAGATGGAAATATATATGAAATCTTTGCTCGATATTACGAAATGTGAGGAAGGCGCTTCACTTCAATTCAAGCAAACAGATCTCCGCGACTTTATTCGTAATATTATAGAAGAAAGTGCAATTTGTGTTTTAGGCAAACAGTTAAATCTAATTGAAAATGTTCAGGACATACCAAATTTTATTCCTATTGACGAGACCGCTTTGAAAAGAGCAATTATGAATATAATGATGAATGCAATTGAATATTCTCCAACAAAGGGTGACTTGATGTTCTCAGTGGAAATGATTAGTGAAAAACTGCAATTTATTGTAGAGGACTCGGGAAGAGGGTTTACAGAAGAGGAAATGCATTCAGCTACAGAGCAGTTTTATAGGGGAGATAAAAGTAGAAACTCCAAAGATCATCATGGAATGGGGTTATACATTGCTAAAAGCTTTGCAAAGCAACACGGTGGAAACCTTTACTTAAGTAATTCGGAAAAGCTGCACGGTGCAAAAGTTGTTTTGGAAATATCAGCGTAGTAGAGAGGGTACAGATTATAACAAGTCGCTCCTTTTTAATATAATTATTTTTGTAACTATATTTTAAAAATTTATTTATCAACTAGAGATAACCTCAACCGATTTACAATTTATATGTGCTTTCTCAATTTTTTGTAAGGAAAGAGGTTTTTATTTTACAGATTTATCAGAATTATGTAAAGTGTAGATAAAACCATAAAATGGGGTGTTATCTATGTGTACTAGTTTGACATTACAGACAAAAAACGGTCAGCATCTTTTTGCAAGAACGATGGACTTCACATTGGATTTGAATCAAGAAGTAATAATCATTCCTCGACATTACCAGTGGAATAATATAACTGGTGAAATTATTAATACGAAACATGCTACGGTTGGAATGGGAATTAATCATCAAGGAAGGATCATTATGGCGGACGGAGTAAATGAAGCAGGTATGACATGTGCAACACTCTATTTTCCAGGATTCGCTACTTATAGTCAAAGCATAGATGACAACAAAACGAATTTGGCTCCATTTGATTTTGTGACTTGGAGTCTGACACAATTCAATTCTGTCAAAGAGTTAAAGAAATCTGTAGATAGCCTTACCTTTTTGGATATACCATTACCGGATTTAGGACTTACGCCACCACTACATTGGATTTTAGCGGATAAATGGGGAGATTGTATTGTACTGGAGCCGACAAATGAAGGATTAAAAATGTATGATAACCCACTAGGAGTGATGACGAATAGTCCGGAGTTTATTTGGCATTTGCAAAATTTAAGACAATATATAGGCCTTAAATCGCAGCCATTCGCGCCAACTGAGTGGAGTAACTTACCATTAAGTGCTTTTGGTCAGGGCTCAGGCTCAATGGGACTTCCAGGGGATTTCACACCGCCATCAAGGTTTGTGCGAGCAGCATATGGCAAACAAAACATTCAAGGTATAGATAGTGAAGAAGAGGGAGTATCGGCCCTATTTCATATTTTATCAAATTGCGAGGTTCCTAAAGGCGGAGTAATAACAGAAGAAGGTGCATTAGATAATACCATATATACAAGCGTAATGTGTATGGAGTCCGGAACATATTATTATCATACCTACGATTGTAGACAAATTATAGCCATTCATTTATTTCATGAAAATTTAGATACAAATGAGATTAAAGCCTATCCGTTCCAACGGAAACAAAAAATATTTTATGAAAACTAGGTAGCTTTGAAACAATGTTTGGTAAATATAATAGAGCAATAATGCCTATATAATTCTTGGGTACTTCTTTAACTTTGTGATTCACCATAGATCTACTCCTTTCTTCAATGACTCCAACGAGTAAAACTTTGCTGGTAGAAGCATTGGCTAAGGTGCAGTGATGGTGGACTTTATTGCCTAATGTATTTGAATAGTATTATCCTGAATATCTCTAAAAACGCTAAGAAACTTATTTCTTCTAGAAGGCCCATTAAAGTGCTATTAGGTAAAATGAACATGGACGTACTCCATTTATAAATAGTAAAGAACAAAAAAGGTGTGGGAAATATCCATACCTTTTTTGTTTTTCTATTATCTATGTATAAAAAAGCGCTGTATATCAGCACTTTTTAAAAGTACATGAGCTGTATAAAAAGTATAAATTACTTAAAACGTAACTATGCAGCGTCAAAATGAAGAACTATACGCTTATTTATTTTTATTATTATTAATTTTTTCCGTATATAACACTTGTTCTTTATAGTGTTTTTTAATTGGGAAAGTATGTGTACCAGAGCCGTTTTTGAAAGTTTTATTGATGGGGTTTTTTAGCGGGATTGTTGTAGTTTCAGTAAATTCATATGGGTAATTTATTTTAGATTTATCTTCAAACATGAAAATGCCTCCTTTTAGGATTTCCTGAATTCTTTACTATAACATGATATGCATATAGATTTTTTTTGGACTAGTTATTTATATAGGTTAATGGAATTAAATTACGTAACTACTGAAATATTTCAAAGGAAAACAATGTGAGAAATATATGATAATGCTTCTTTTATTTATTAGGGAAGGAAATATTGCATATATATTCGTTATAAATTGTTTTTATAATATGGTTTATATAGATTTTTCCTGATAATATAATGCGGGAGATTATAGTGTTATTAGGTTATTAGGAACATTTAATGCTGTTTCACAACTGAAAGGAAAATGAAAAAAAACTGAAACTTTTCTCATAAAAATTCAATCTAACTTAAAAAATGAAAGGAAAATGAAATTTTCCAAAAGATATTCTTTGTTAAGATAAAAAGCATACATACAAAAAGTATTGATATATCTTAAAAATGTATTTTCAAGATATAGTGGGGGAAAAGATGAGAGTAGAAAAACAATTAATAAAAAAGATGTATTATGAAACATTCCTAATGGAGAATGAAACAAAACCACCTATTGACGTACTTGGAGAAGCTTATGTAAACGAAGAAAGAAATGAGATTTCTGATGGATCTTACATTCGTTTTGCACAAGGTGAATTTTATTATCGCCATCAAGATTTTGAAGCAGCTATTTTTAAATGGGAGAAGGTTAGTAATGAATTAGCACCATGGGCACAAAAAAATATTGCCGATGCTTATTTCGAGCTTAATCAATTACCAGTTGCTGAAAATGTTTATACTTCCATTACTACTGATAATATAATATTGATGACGGAGATTAGATTACAATTACTTTCTCTTTACATAGAGCAAAATAATTTTGACTCTGCTTTCGCTGTTATTAAAGAAGCAGTTTCTTTAAATCCGGATTATCCAAATGTTACAAAAATTGCACGTTCCTTTTATGAGGAGCAGCAAGATTTTGATAGTGCAGTAGAGCTTGCTGTCAATGAGTTAATTCGAACAGAATCTTATCCGTGGTTTGAGGTTTTAAAAGGATATATCGATAAAAGATTTACTAAACATATTTCACCAGATTATTTTTATGAAGTATTAGTTACGTTAAATAATGTAGATCAAGTACAATTTACGCAAATGGTTTCATCACTTTGGAATAGTTATAAAAACGAACAAAATTACTTATCATGGCTTAACACAATAAATGAATTTTTCTTACATATTGAAATACATTCGTCCGATATATGGGACAAAATTTCTTCTCTTTACGAAGGAACGTACTTTGAATTAATTCAAGGTCAATATAAGCTTAAACAATTACACGACATCATTCCAAACTTGTTAACAAATTGGTTAAAGGTAGTCAATCCATCTTATGCTGTATTTCCATCTGCAGCTGTGTTGGCATGGGATGAGATTTTCCCTTCTAAAATAGATGCAGCAAATATAAAACATGCTGAAAACCTGTTGTTATATTCTATTAATCATGTGAACGGCTTAGAGTATAGTTTGAATCTTTTTGAATCTATTACAGAGTGGGCACAAAAGCATAATATAGAAATGGGTCACCGATTTAGATGGTTAGTTGGCGAGCTCGCAGATTTAAGCACAAATCGCATTTTAGTAACGGGAACTTCAGGAAACGGAAAAACTACATTTATTAACTCTATATTAGGAGAAAATATATTAGAAAAATCAATTTCAAATGTAGTAGTTTTAAAAAATGATGCGCATACAGAAATTAACGCCATAACAGACTCTACAATTACAACAACGGAAGATGTCTCTGATTACTATAATATGATGTCTCAGCACCATCAAACATATAGAGATAGAGCGTGTGTTGAATTTAAATTACCATGCAGATTTTTAAGTGAAAATAAACTTACATTTGTAGTTACACCTGGCTTTAATAGAAATAACGATACTAGGGATGAGATATTCGAATATTTAAATTCTGTAGACGAATTACTATTCGTATTAAATGCGGATTCACCTTTTACTGACAAAGAACGTGATATTCTATTAAGCATTCAAGAACATACACCAAATTTACAAATCCATTTCTTATTAAATAAAATCGATAACATATACAGTGATGCAGAAGTGAAAAGAGTATTACATGATACGCAAGCGAGAATAAACACATATTTCCCGCATGCGAGAATTTTCCCTTACTCTTCGCTATATACAAGTAGTCAACAATTAAATGATTTAACTGAGTTTATTCATTTTAACTGTAAGCATAAAAATATCGATGCAGAACGTACGGAAAAGCTATTGTTTTTCATTAGAAAAACAATTACATATCTTTTGGATAAACGCGTTGAGAAAGAAAATAATCTAGTGGATGCGATTAATTGGAACGAAGATATGCTAGTGAAACTAAATGGTAGTATTAATAATCTTACTGCTTTTGAGAAGGAAAAAATTCATTTCATTACAAAATCATATCGTACAATGAAAACTGAAATTATGAATGACCTTACTGAAAATATTCCGAAGATATTACAGAGTTGTTCGGATTTAATTAGTGAAGAAAGCGATTTCGGGCACATTGATACGGAACTAAATAAAGCGATGAATGAAAGAGTACATAAATATTTAGAGCAAACTGTATTACCTAATTTTGCTCTTTCTATGCAAAATTGGATTGCGATTTCTAATAATGAGCTCCTTCAAAGTCAATCGTACTTAGAAGAACTTAGTGAAGGGCTTAATTCTTTATTTGGAGAAAATCGAATACAGTTAGAATGTGATTTTAAAGTGCTTGATGACTGGCGCAGAGATACTGACAGAATGACGACTAGAATACAAATGGATGAAGTAAATATTTTACGTCGCTTTACGCCAGCGCAATTTTTACTGAAAAGTGCCGGTAAATTATTTGGAGTTCTTCCTAAAAACAAAGGTATGCTATATAACAAATACAAACAGTATGTAGAAAATGAAGATTATACCGAGGTAACGGCTTCTATTATGAAGAAATTTTTCTTGCAATTTGAGCTATTTGAAAACACGCAAGAGCGGGATATTAACATATTCTTTAGAAATCCATTTAACTCCTTGAAACAAGCTGTAGAAAACACTCATTTAGAAATACAAGAAAAACAAGAGATGTTACATAAGATGAAATCACAACCTGAAGTTTATCAAGATTCTATCATGCTCTTTGAATTGAGATTACGTCAATGTGAAGTAATTTTAAATATAGGTGATGATCATACCTATACAGATGTAACTTTAGAAACAAGCGTAGAATAAAAGTAAAATATACGAGGTTTTTATATGACATTGCATCATATGTTATAAGAGAGTGAAAGGGAGCAACTGTAATAAGTTGCTCCCTTTTCGTATTTAGATTATTTTTCAGTCTCTTTAATTTTAGTTTGTACTTTGCCAGTTTTAATTTTATTACTTTCTGAGAAACGTAATAAATCGCCTTCAATAATTTTGTCGGACATTCGTAATTCATTTTGTGCACGGTTAATGAGTGCTTGTGCTTCTTTTTTTGGTAAATCTACAATTTCACCTGTTATGCGGTCATAGAAAGTATTGTTTGTGTATGCATACTTGTCTGTAATAAAGCTACCATCACGTAAAACGACAAAACCGGTATATTCATCTGAAAACATATCATGACCAAAACGGATATCGTTCGTAGTATCAATCCCTAATAAATTTAGAATAGTAGGTTTCATATCGATTTGTCCCGTAGGCTTTGAAATCGTTTGACCTTCTGTTTGGCCAGGTACATGAATATATAAAGGTGTGCGTTGTAAATTTAAAGTATCAAATTCTGTTATTTGATCTTTTTCTAAAAACTGTGCCATTGCACGATTATGTTTTTCAGAAATACCATAATGATCACCATACAACACAATAATAGAATCATCATACATTCCTTCGGCTTTTAAACGCTCAATAAACTTTTTAATTGATTCGTCTAAGTAACGTGCTGTTACGATATAACGATCAAATACGCCATTACCAGAGTTATATGGTTCAATGAATTTTGTATCTTCATCATACGTAAATGGATAATGGTTCGTTAACGTAAGGAAACGAGCGTAAAATGGTTGATCAACAGTTTTTAATATATCTACTGATTGATCGAAGTATTCGATATCTTTTAATCCCCAATTTAAATTTGTTTCGGGTGTAATTTTGTAATCAAGTTCGTTATAGTAACGATCATAACCAAGAGCGGAGTACATAATATTACGATTCCAAAATGTTGCGTTATTCGCATGGAATACAGAAGTGAAATAACCTTGCTGACGTAAAATTTCTGGAGTCGCAGTATAATCATTGTTACCGTGTGTGAAAAATACAGCTCCTCGATTTAATGGATACAATGACGTATCGATTAGAAATTCAGAATCGGATGTTTTTCCTTGCCCAGTTTGGTGGAAAAAGTTATCGAAGTAATAGCTTTCATTTATGAATTCATTCAAGAATGGTGTAACTTCTTGACCGTTAACTGATGCGCCTATTAAAAAGGTTTGTAGGGATTCAAGAGTGACAACAATTACGTTTTTTCCTTTTGCTGCACCAAACATGTTAGGGTTTGGCTCACTTTGGTTTGCCTTTACGTAGTTTTCAGTTTCTTGTAATTTACTACTATCAGCAAGTGCTTTTTGTGATCCTGCTTTTACTTGTAGTGTTAAATCATATACTTGATGAGTGTATAGTCCCAAATTTTTAACAAGCATGACTCGGTCGAATGATCTCGTTAATAGTTCAGGTCGTTCTTTTTCTGCAAGGTGTAGATTCGCAAAAAATACACCAAACGTTAAGAGAAAATATAGCAAGCGTGCCGGATGAGTTACACGTCCTGTTTGGAAGACTAGTGCCTTCTTCTTTAACAAAATAAAGAAGAAAATAATGTCTACGAAAGCGAGTATAATTTTATAGTTCAATATTTCTATAATACTGCCGCCTAATTGGCCAAAGTTTGATGTTTGTCCAAGTACTGGTAACGTAACGAAATCACTATAAAAATCATAGAACATTACATTCCCAACAAGTATGATTGTTAATAAGAGATTAATACATAGCGCTATATAATTTCGCTTTTCACCGGTTGCAAATAATGCTAATCCGACAAAAGCTAATGATGCAGCGAGAGGGCTAATAAACAAAATAAGCTCTTGCGTTGAAGACTCAATTTTTAAATCAAAACTGAATCTTGTAATAAGATATGTTTTTAACCATACTGCTAAAGCAATTATTAAAACAAAGCTTATATTTTGCATTTGTAAATTGATTTTATTTTTCATTTTTACACCTTCTTTATACAATTTATTTAACTTGTGTTATATATTATATTTTCATAACTATTAGAGTGTAATGTACCATTTAATGGTTTCTAAAGGTAACAATATGAAGTATTCATATACGTACAATGAGGAATTTTAAAGCGCAAATCTATTTTGGGAAACAGAACAGAAAAAGTCATAGTTGTAGTAAAAAATACTTATAGACATCCTAACATATTAAACACTATGATGATGTTACAAAATACCGAACAAATGAAAGTGGAAATGAATAGAGGCTTTTAAAACTGTTGACATTCAATTTTTTAGAATTGAATGTCGATAGTTTTACCATACATAGTTATGTTAAATATGTATCTCGTAAAATCCCGATTTTTGGCGGGATAATCATTAGCGGGGGAAGGACAAGGTACATAAATAAAGCGTTATGGAAGTTAAAATATTTGATTGATATCTTAATGAAAGAAATTAAATATGAGATAAATATTTTCCAACATACAACCCACTTGCAGCAGCTTGAGATAATGAATGAGTGACGCCTGAACAATCTCCAACTAAAAATAGTCCATGCACACTTGTTTCAAAATGGTTATTGATTTTTATCGTAGGAGCATAGAACTTTCCGTCAATTCCATATAACAAAGTATCTTTATCGATCGGTTCTTTGATAAATCGTTCTAAGCGTAATAAAAACTCTTTTAGTCCTTCAATATATAATGGGGGAATTTCTGTATTCAAATCTCCATAATCTCCTTGTAGTGTAGGTTGTATACGGTTATGTTTCATGTCGTTCTTTATTGTAGGTTGTTTATTTAGTAAGTCCTCTAAGCGCTGTATAACAATCCGATCTCGTCCTTGGTTAATGTTTTTTATAATTGAACTTGCGTATACATTTGCTTCTTTGAGAGTTGAAAAATAGCGCGGGATAAATAAAGTGAAATTTAAGTTCGGTGTGCCAGTTCCTTCCTCTCGAAAATTTTGACCGTCAGGCATAACTAAACCTTCTTCGTACTTTCTAATGATGCGTCCTTTTGGATTCATACAGTACGTAGTTGCGGTGAAGTGTTCATGCTCATAAGAAAGTTTTGTCTCAAATGTATCTTTTAATATAGAACGTAATTGGTGTTCTTTCATCTCTACTCTAATCCCTAAATCTACACGAGTTTGCTCCTGAGAAATTTTAAGAGAAGTGCACATTTCTTTTAACCAATCCGCTCCGGAACGCCCAGTTGCAAACACTAGTTGCTTAGATTCAACTATTCCTTCATTTGTCTCTATTGTAAAATGATCTTTCTGTTTCATAATATGTTGTACATCTATATGAAATTGAATATTTATTTTTGTAAGTAAAAATTCATAGAGCTGCTGAAAAATGTCACTTGAAAGGGTAGTACCAAGATGCCTTACTTCTGTTGTTAGCATTTGTAAACCACACGTTTCAGCTCTCTTATTGAGATTTGGATTTTCTGTAGAGTATTTTGAAACAGAACTTCCTCCGAACTGACATAGAATTTCATCTACTTCAGCCATGAGTTGAATAAAGCTTTCTTTACCGACTTTTTGCTCAAGTTCTCCGCCAAATCCGTTTGTATAATTAAATTTCCCTTCAGATTTTCCTAAACCACCAAACCCGAAATATTTATCACATGTAGTACAAGTACACACTTTTCCTTCGTCTAAAGGACAATGGCGATCTTCTAGCGCTTTACCTTTATCAAGAATTAAAACCTTTTTGTTACTTTTAGCTAGTGAATAAGCCATAAAAATGCTACTTACTCCAGCACCGATAATTGTAACATCATACATATTTTTTCACCTGCTAACGAATAGTTTGTTTTTATTTTTCTAGTGTATAACAATTTTATGAAGTTAAGAAATAGCTTTTATTAATAAAGAGGGAGTTTTTGAACTGGATGCTTTTTTAATTTCTCCGAGTGGTGGGGTAAATACAAATGTCTTTATTTAAAAGAAGAAATAGTTTTCAAAGATCACTATGTCATATGATAAATAAATTCTTACATATAAAAAAACAGACCTTTTAAGTGAGAAGGTCTGTTTTTTATATGTTATTTAGCGAAGACGTGGTTACCAATTACTGCTACTGTTTGACGTGTCGTAATCCATTTGTCTGTTGATGTTTTTGGATTGTAAAAATAAAGCCAATCAGAATGTATTCCATTTGTGGAGATAGCTTCTTCTACTGCCATTTTTGCTTCTGGGCTTGCAGGCTGATTAATTCTTCCATCTGTAACAGGAGTAAAGGCATATCCGTATTTAATAGGTTCATAAATAACGCCTGTTATTGTGTTTGGAAAACCTTTTGCGTTTACACGGTTTAGTATAACTTTCGCTACTGCTACTTTTCCTTTATACGATTCGCCACCTGCTTCAGCAGTAACTAAGCGTGCCATTAAGTCTTTTTCTTTTTCTGAAATGCTTGAGTTTATTTTTATATGTTGTCCTGTATAAAGCTTGTTTCCGACTATATTGTTAATTTGTTTTATAGATTGAACGGTAACATTGTAACGCTTTGCTATCGTTTCCAATGAATCTCCCGGTTGTACTTGATAAATAATTTGCTCAGAAATGTTCGCAGGTTTAGCGTTTTGGCGAACAGTGATTTCATTTGAGTTGACGGAACCTGGAATATGTAACTGTTCGCCAATGAAAGTTTGATCGTTTTCTTTATTGTTAGCCTGTTTAATGGATTGTATTGAAACTCCATATTGTTTACTAATGCCCCAAAGTGTATCATTCTTTTTTACTGTATGAATGGTAGATGCTTCAGCTGTACTTTGATGACATACGAATGTAATTGCAGCTGCAGATATAGGGATTATATGTTTTATTTTTAATAATTTCATTGTAAATCCTCCTAGCAAAAATAAGGTGAAATTGTTAAGTAATATAGTTCAGAATGTCTATACATAATATTTTAATATAAGTATATTAGCACGTATAAAATAAATAATCATCATAAGTTTCTTATTTATGTAGTGTAGATTCCGAATATGAAATATTGCATATGAAAATACATTGAAGTTCATATTGCTGATTACTATAATCTATTTAGTAGAAAGGGAATATGTTATATAAATATAATCATTATAGATTAATATAATGATTATATATTATTAATAGGAGGAGTGATGTAATGAATATATTTAAAAGAATATCTGTTTCAGCTGTAATTATTTCAATATTTTTAGGAATAGGGGACACGGTCAATATTGTAGGTGCGGATTCTATAGAACAGCAGAGTAAATTAGGGATAGAACAAGAAACAGATAAACAAATCATTGTAAAATTCAATGCGGATTTGAAATTACCATATGAAGATGGTATTGAAAAACAGATACAAGCTCAAGCAAGTGATAAAGTACTAGAAGATCTTTTGGTAGAATATCCAGATGTAACATTCACTCGTTTATTCACATCTGTAAGTCCAGAAGAAATACAAGACCTTGAAGTGAAAGCACCCAATAATGTATCTACAAGTTTATTAAACTACTATATTCTTCAAACTCAAAATGGTGGGCAGAAAGAAGAACTAGTAGATAAGTTAAAGGCATCTTCTTTAATAGAAGATGTGTATATGAAAAAACAAGAAAAAATAACGCCACCGGAAGTACAACCATTAAGTGTATCTTTTAATCCTGATAACAATCCTAGATATAAAAAACAAGGTTACCTTGAAGCAGCACCATACGGTATTAATGCGCCTTTCGCCTGGGGAGTTCAAGGCGGTAATGGAAATGGTATAACTTTTGTTGATATGGAATATGGATGGTTATTAAATCATGAGGATTTAGTACATCAAAATATTGAATTAATGTCTGGAAGAAATATAGATCAGCATGTTGGACATGGGACGTCTGTACTAGGAATTGTATCCTCCGAAGATAATGAAGTGGGGAATATTGGGATTGCGCCAAAAGCGAAAGCGAAAGTGATTTCTCAAATAAGAGATAACGGACAGTATAATACAGCTGATGCAATATTAAGTGCTGTAAATCATTTAGAAGCTGGGGATGTTTTATTATTAGAGGCACAAGCTTCCTTTGATGGATATGGTGATAAATATTTACCTGTTGAAGTACAACCAGATATCTTTGATGCAATTCGTGCTGGTACAGATAAAGGTGTTGTAATTATAGAGGCTGGAGCAAATGGCTGGAATGATTTAGATCAATTTAAAGATAGAAATGGTAAACAAGTTTTAAATCGTAATAGTAAAGATTTTAAAGATTCAGGTGCAATTATGGTAGGAGCGGGCTCTTCAACATTCCCTCATGAGCGTATGTGGTTTTCAAATTATGGAAGTCGGATTGATGTGTACGGGTGGGGAGAAAATGTAGATACAACTAAAGCCGAGCAAAGTAGAAGTGCTGTAAATCTTTATACTACAAGCTTTAGTGGAACATCTAGTGCTTCGCCAATTATTGCTGGGGCAGCGACTTTAGTACAAAGCATTGCTAAAAAAAATTCAGGACAACCGTATAGACCGAGTGAATTAAGAACGATATTAAGTAACCATAACACTGGAACGAAATCTAAAAATCCATATGCAGATAAAATTGGTGTTTTACCAGATTTGAAGTCTATACTAGTAAACTTAGGGTATGAACAAAGAGAGCCGAACGGTGGGAATGAGTTACAAGTAACAGAAAATGAACCAAATAATGAACCTAGACAGGCAAATAAAGTTAACTTTCATACACCAATGAAAGGAACACTACATAATCGTGATAAGGTAGATGTATTTACTTTCCAAATTGACTCACCAGAGAATATTAATATTTCTCTACTAAATGAACAAAACATTGGAATGACATGGGTACTTCATCATGAATCAGATTTAAACAACTATGTAGCATATGGTGAAAATGAAGGGAATGTAGTTAAGGGAACTTATAATGCAAAGCCAGGTAAATATTATTTATATGTTTATAAGTATGAGAATAAAGATGGTTCATATATATTGAATATAAAATAAATGAAAGGAACTTCAGATGAAGTTCCTTTAAATTTTTCTAATTCAGTATATGTGAATGATTTTTAACTTTACTTCTATGCAATATTTCATATTGATGAAATATTATTTATTTTTTACTCACTAGATTATATTATATTCAATAAGTTTGATGTAAAACAGAAAAAGGAGGAATAATAATGAGCAATAAGAAGTTTATTTTGAAATTATTCATATGTAGTATGATATTTATCACATCTGTATTTGCTTTACATGATAAGCAAGTCGTTGCAGCTAGTTCTGTTATTGAACTTGAAAATTGGTCAAAATGGATGCAACCTATACCTGATAACATCCCGTTAGCACGAATTTCAATTCCAGGAACACATGATAGTGGTACGTTCAAATTACAAAATCCAATAAAGCAAGTATGGGGAATGACGCAAGAGTATGATTTTCGTTATCAAATGGATCATGGAGCTCGCATTTTTGATATAAGAGGCCGTTTAACAGATGATAATACGATAGTTCTTCATCATGGGCCATTATTTCTTTATGTAACACTGCATGAATTCATAAACGAAGCGAAACAATTTTTAAAAGATAACCCAAGTGAAACAATTATTATGTCTTTAAAAAAAGAGTATGAGGATATGAAAGGGGCAGAAGGTTCATTTAGTAATACGTTTGAAAAAAATTATTTTGTTGATCCTATCTTTTTAAAAACAGAAGGAAATATAAAACTTGGAGATGCTCGAGGGAAAATTGTACTACTAAAAAGATATAGTGGTAGTAATGAATCTGGAGGGTATAATAATTTTTATTGGCCAGATAATGAGACGTTTACGACAACTGTAAATCAAAATATAAATGTAACAGTACAAGATAAATATAAAGTGAGTTATGATGAGAAAGTAAAATCTATTAAAGAGACGATAAATGAAACGATTAACAATAGTGAGGATTTAAATCATCTATATATTAATTTTACAAGCTTGTCTTCTGGTGGTACAGCATGGAATAGTCCATATTATTATGCCTCTTATATAAATCCCGAAATTGCGGCATATATTAAACAAGAGGATCCCAAAAGAGTTGGTTGGGTGATCCAAGATTATGTTAGTGATAAGTGGTCACCGATTCTCTATCAAGAAGTTATAAGGACTAATAAGTCACTTTAAGTTTCACCATAATTTCATAGAAACAATGTAACGCTATTAAAAGTCTTGTGGAATTCCCATAAGACTTTTTAGTATTTAATATTATGAGAATCAAAGTTCTTTGAATAGGTTTATATAGTTAATATAATAATTTAATACGGTTATAAAATCGACACGAAAAAATGTCGATAAATGTCGATTAATATTGTAATATAAAACATATAAGTATAATATACAGATGAGGTGGATTTATTGTCTTTTATTAAAAATAGTAAAATTGGAACGAAATTAAATGTGTTAGTCATTATATCGAGTTTGGCGTGCATCATGTTATCTTCTCTGGGGTTTCTAGGGCTTCAAAAAGGTGAAAATACATCTTCTAGTATGTATGACGAAAGGCTATTACCAATTGAATGGATAGGAACTGTAGAATCAAATTTTTACCATGTGAATATGAATTTTATGGAGATTATGATATCGAAAGATGAAAAAAGAATGAAAGAACTAATAACAGAAATGGATAAGACTAGGAAAGAAAATGATGAGTTATTAAAACAATTTGAAACTAGAATTAGTTCTCATAAAGAAAAGGGCTTGTATAATGCATTTCAAAGTCAATTCAAAGATTTAAGAATACAAATGAAGAAAGCACAGGACTTGGGACTGACTAATAATGAAGAAGCGTATAGCTATTATTTAAAAGAAATTGAGCCTAATATGGGAAAAACAATTCAGTCTATCCGTGAACTTATTTTATATAATAATACCGCGGCTGAACAACTACAAAAAGAGAATATCAATAGTGTGAAAAATACGATAATAACATTTGTAATTATTTCATTTGTTGGAATCATAATAATTATTTTTATTGGTTTTATAATAAAAAATGTTATAAAAAAACCAATTGTATTATTACAAAAAGATATGGAACGAGTATCTGCTGGAGATTTAACAATTCGAACTTCTTATAAATCCGAGAACGAATTAGGCCATATTGTACAATCCTTTAATAGTATGTTAGATAACTTGCAACAATTAGTCGGTCAGGTGAAGGTTACAGCGAAAGAAGTGATTATTTCAACTGAAAATATGTTACAAGAGACAAAAACGGCAGCACATATATCAAACGAGGTTGTTCGAACTACTTCTGAAATAAATAAAGAAATAGAGGGACAAGTGACTAGTATTCAAGAAAGTTCAACTTCGATGGAAGAAATTGCAACTGGAGTTCAAACAGTAGCTGAATCTTCAGCGATGGTTGCTGAAGTTGCTGTTACAACAATAGACCAAGCAAATTCTGGTAGTGAAGTTATAAAACAATCTATTCGTCAAATGAATAGTGTGAATGAAGTTGTTGAAGAAACTTCTAAGGTCATTGATAGACTTGTTACGCGGACACAACAAATTGAAGAAGCGCTAGATGTTATTACTAATATTGCAGAACAAACGAATTTACTGGCCTTAAATGCTGCAATTGAGGCAGCACGCGCCGGAGAAAATGGAAAAGGATTTGCAGTAGTTGCAGCTGAAGTAAGAGGTCTGGCTGAGAAATCTAAAACATCTGTAAATGATATAAATAATTTAATACGTTTTATACATCAAGATACACAGGATACAGTTCATGTAATGAAAAAAGGTCAACAACAGGCTAGTGGTGGTAAAGAAGCAGCATATAAGGCAGAACTCGCATTTTCATCTATTATGCAAGATATTAATAGAATAACGTCCCAAATTCAAGAAGTATCTGCTGCCACAGAAGAAATGTCTGCTGGGACAGAAGAAGTGAATGCCTCTTTATCAATAGTTTCTGAAACTGCAACACAAGTCGCACAAGAAACGAATCGAACGGTACAATCAATTCAAGCACAAGCCACATTGATTCAAGAAATAACGACGAAATCTAATGAAATGAAAAAGAAAGTCGAAAATTTAGAAATGCTAATTTCGCAATTCATTATTGAAGAATAAGTTTGTTAACATTTATCAGTAGTATAAACTTTAAGATACTCAATATAGTGCTGCGTTGCACAATTTGAAAAAGGACCTTTATAGGTTCTTTTTTTGTAAATGGTGTGAATGCTATGTTTAATTATAGTGAAAAACAGAAATGTATTATATAATAATCATTTAAATTTGTACCTATAAATTTTATATGTAATAATGAATTTGATTTATTCTAATAAAATGGAGGTATATACTATGAAGTTTCCACATGATTTTTTATTCGGAGCTGCTTCAGCTTCTTATCAAGTAGAAGGTGCATGGAATGAGGATGGAAAAGGTGTTACGAATTGGGATGAGTTTTCAAAAATTCCTGGCAAAACATACAATGGAACAAATGGTGATGTAGCGGTTGATCATTATCATCAATATAAGGAAGATGTTCGTTTAATGGCTGAGATGGGATTGGAATCGTATCGTTTTTCGATTTCTTGGGCGAGAATATTGCCGAATGGAGATGGAGAGGTAAATGAAAAAGGCATTAAATTTTATAACAATTTAATTGATGAATGTTTAAAGTACGGGATTGTACCGTTTGTCACTTTATATCATTGGGATCTACCATTACCGTTAGAAAAGGATGGTGGGTGGACGAATAAACGAACAGCAGATGCTTTTGTAAAGTATGCCGAAATTTGCTTTAAAGCATTTGGTGATAGAGTGAAACATTGGATTACTTTTAATGAAACAGTAATGTTTTGTGGATTAGGCTATTTAAAAGGTGCACATCCACCAGGAATAAAAAATGATGTTCCAAAGTATTTTCAAGCGACTCATTATGTATTTTATGCACATGCGAAAACAATTGCGGTGTACAAGCAGCTGAAACAATATGGGGAGATTGGGATTACACATGTTTTCTTACCTGCTTATAGTGTGGATGATGAAAAAGAAAATATACTATCAGCAAATCATGCGAATGAATATGAAACGTATTGGTATTATGATCCAGTTTTAAAAGGTGAGTATCCACCTTATGTTGTTCAACAATTAAAGGAAAAAGGGTGGACTCCTAATTGGACGGTTGAAGAATTAGAAATCATTAAACAAAATGCCGAAAAGAATGATTTTATTGGCTTGAATTATTATCAACCAATACGAGTAGAAAGATACGATATGGATATAAAGAGCGATGAGCATTCTCGAGAAAACTCAACACTTGCTCCAGGTAATCCTTCTTTTGATGGTTTTTATCGCACAGTAAAAATGGATGATAAAACATATACAAAATGGGGATGGGAAATATCTCCCGAAGGTTTCTTAGATGGATTGCATATGTTGAAAGGGCGTTACGGTGACATAAAGATGTATGTAACGGAAAATGGACTTGGTGATGAAGATCCAATCATTGAAGGAGAAGTTGTAGATGTTCCGAGAATTAAATTTATTGAAGAGCATTTAAAAGTAATAAAGCGTGCAATTGAAGAGGGAATCAATTTAAAAGGTTATTATGCATGGTCAGTGATTGATTTATTAAGTTGGTTAAATGGGTATAAAAAGCAATATGGCTTTATTTTTGTCGATCATAATGATAACTTAAAACGTAAGAAAAAACTTTCGTTTCATTGGTATAAACATGTTATCGAAACGAGAGGAGAAGAGTTATAATAGATAAAAGAGTATTTTAGGAGAAAGTGTATGAGTGCAAAGTATAAACAGATTGCAGATGTGTTAGAGCAAAACATTCGAGATGGGCTTTTTAATGAAACGAAAAAACTACCTACAGAAGAAGCTTTGATGAATCGGTTTGAAGTAAGCCGTAATACGATACGTAAAGTAATTAGTCAGCTTGTAAATAGAGGTTATATTTTTCAAGTGCAAGGTAGTGGTATGTTTTTACGTGAAACTTCTGTAACAGATTACATTAATTTAGGAAGTTTACGTGGATTAACGAAAAATCTCGTTTCGCAAAATATTGAAACGAAAGTGTTAGAGCTTGAAGTAATAGATGCGGACGAAGATATAGCAAAGCGGATGCAATGCGAAGCTGGAACTAGGATATATTTTTTGAAGCGTTTAAGAATTGTAGATGGTAAACCATTCTCTATTGAAGTAAGTTATTTCAAAAAGGATATTATTCCATATTTGAATAAAGAAATAGCATTAAGCTCTGTATACAGTTATTTCATTGAAGATTTACGATTAAATATTGGCTTTGCCGATAAAGTTATTAGTTGTGAAAAAGTAAATAAAGAAAACGCGCAGCTGTTAGAATTAAATGAAGGTGATCCGGCGCTTCTTATTGAAAATACAGTGTGTCTTGTAAACGGGACAATTTTCGAGTTATCTCAATCGATGTTTCATTATGAAAAGACTAAACTTTTAAATCGAATTAATTTCAAATAAAAATAGAAAATAATTTATCGTGTGAAAAGCAACTGAGTCCAAAGTGATCAGTTGTTTTTTATTTTCAAAGTGGATGAGCAAAAAAACACAAAAGTGGTTGGTCCGTTTTTTGTAAACATCTATTATGATAAGAGAAGAAAGGTAGTATTTTATTAAAGTTTTAAAGAGGAAGTTCTTTATTAAAATAGATTGTCTTTAGAGAGGTGAAAATACAATGATTTTTGCAATTTCACTAGTGGTTATTATTGTAATTGGATCCCTGTTTGGGACCGTGTTAGTTGCACGAAATGTGGAGGATAATTACGGCAAGTCTACAAAGAGAAATGTGAAAAACTTATCAACTATTTATATTCTTCTTCTTTTCGTACTACTTGTTGGGGTAACGTGGTATGCGGTAGTGATTTAATAGTTTTGAAAGAAAAAAGTTAATATTGTATATGATGGAGGAGTATGATTTTGATAAAAAATGAACGCCACGTTTTAATTGTTTTTCCGCATCCAGATGATGAGTCATATTGCGTGGCAGGTACAATTTTAGCTTATGCGCAGCGAAATGTTCCTCTTACTTATGTTTGCTTAACGTTAGGTGAAATGGGGAGAACGATGGGGAATCCTCCTTTTGCAACACGTGAATCATTAAATGTTATAAGAGAGACGGAACTAAAGAGGGCTACAAATGTTTTAGGGATTAAAGATTTACGTATGATGGGATATCGTGATAAAACTCTTGAATTTGAAACTCCCGGAGAGTTAAGACGTGTAATACAAAAATGTGTAGAAGAAGTGAATCCTTCGTTAGTTATTTCTTTTTATCCGGGATATGCGGTTCATCCAGATCATGATGCAACAGGAGAAGCGGTAGCAGAGGCGTTAGCTAATATTCCGGAATATAAAAGGCCAACATTTTATGCGGTAGCTTTTTCGAACAATCATGAAGCGGAAATAGGTCCTCCGCATTTTAAAAATGAAGTGAAAGAATATGTTCCCAAAAAATTAGAGGTATTGCAAGCACATGCATCACAATTTGCGACGAAAGTAACGGAACTAAAAAGAGAGTATGAAGAAGGTGTACCGGAAACAGTAGAGTGGTTAGAAAAGGAACCATTTTGGATATATTCATTCAAAGATAAGAGTAAGTGATGTTATAGCTGAAGGTGATGAATATGTATTTTGAATATAAGAATCGGAAAATTTCTTACAATATAGAAGGATCGGGCCCTGTTATATTGTTATTACACGGTCTTGGTGGGAACGCAAACAATTGGCTATATCAAAGGCAATATTTCAAAGAGAATTGGACGGTGATTTCTCTTGATTTACCGGGGCATGGGAAATCTGAAGGGCTGGAAATTCTTTTTAAAGAATATGCAAATGTTTTGTATGAGTTATGCAGTTATTTAAAGCTACAAAAAGTAGTTATGTGTGGCCTTTCAAAAGGAGCTAGAGTCGGTATCGATTTTGCTATTCAATATCCAGGCTTTGTTTCTAGTTTAATTGTTGTAAATGCATTTCCCTATTTGGAGCCTGAAGACCGAAAAGAACGAATTGAAGTATATGATTTACTTAGCTTACACGATAATGGAAAAACATGGGCGGATACATTATTGAAGGCGATGGGAGTAGCAGATAATGAAGTAATTGTTAGGGGATTTTATCAATCTTTACAGTCTATTAATTCGGTGCATATTCAAAGATTATTTGCTGAATTAGTAGATTATGATTAAAGACCGTTTCTTTCAAATATTTCATGTCCTACTTTAATTATAAGAGGGGAAAATGATGATTTCGTTCCCGAGAAATATGTAAGAGAGTTTGAAAGACGTTTGAAAAATACAACTTTTATTGAGTTTAAAAATAGTGGACACTTACCTTATTTAGAACAGCCGACTAGCTTTAATATGACGGTAGAAAGATTTTTAAATCATGTAATTAATTAATACTATTATTAAAGTTAATACTGTTATTAGGGAATCAAGGATAGTTCGTTTTGAGAGGAGGCAACAAGGTGGAATGGAAACCAAATCGTGCAGATAAGACGCCTGTATATAAACAAATAGCGGATTATATGGAAAGGGGTATTTCTTCAGGTGAGTTTCCTTCTGACAGCAAGTTACCTTCTGAGCGTACGTTAGCGAAAGAATTACAGGTGAACCGGAGTACAATAGTAGCTGCGTATGAAGAATTAAAATCACTTGGAGTAGTAGAACGGCAAAAGGGAAGCGGAACAAGGGTCAATACAGATATATGGGGTGTCTCACATAAACGAATACCGAACTGGGGTAGGTACGTGGAGGATGGATCGTTCTTACCTAACGTACCACTCGTTCAACAAATTAGAACGGAAACACAAAAAGACGACTTAATTAATTTAGCGAGTGGTGAATTGTCACCAGAATTGATTCCGAGCGATAGATTCCGAACGATTTTGTCGGAGAAAACATTTATGGAAAACCTCGGTTATGACCATCCGCTTGGAAATGAAATGTTGAGAAAAACAATTGCAGCACATGTTCAGCAATATAAACAAATTGAAGCAGATTCGAATTCTATCCTTATTACATCTGGCGCACAACAGGCACTTAACCTTATCGTGCAATGCTTATTAAAACCAGGAGACGCGATTGCAATTGAAGATCCGTCGTATTGTTTTTCATTGCCGATGTTTAAATCTGCTGGCCTAAAAATATTCCATCTACCTGTTGATCAGCATGGAATGAATCCAGATGACTTAATTGATTTGCATAAAAAGCATCGTATTCGTATGGTATTTTTGAATCCAGATTATCAAAATCCAACGGGAACTGTGTTGTCATTAGCAAGGCGTAAAAAGGTTTTAGAGCTGTCTTCTGAATTTGGTATACCGATTGTAGAAGATGATCCGTATAGTTTAACTTCATTTAATGGAGAAGTGAATCCTACATTAAAATCAATGGATCAAAACGGGAATGTTCTTTATATAAGTTCATTATCAAAAATTGTTGCATCAGGATTACGTATTGGCTGGGTAATTGGCCCTACGCGTGTAATAGAACGTTTAGCGGATGCAAAACAGCAAGTTGATTTTGGCCATAGTGTATTTACGCAGTGGGTGGCAAATCAATTTTTAGAATCAGAAGATTTTCATGCACATATTACAATGCTTCGTGAGCAATTGAAAGACAGAAGAGATGTGTTAATTAGAAAGCTTGAAGAAATATTAGGGGACCAGGTTGAATTTTTTGTTCCAGAGGGTGGAATACATTTATGGTGCAAAGTGCAAGGAACATTTGATGAATATCATTTATTAGGCGAATCTATACGAAATGGTGTAGCGTTTGTCCCGGGAAGTGTTTTAGGTACTAAAAATGAATATATTCGTTTTACTTTTGGGAGAGTAGATGTCGAACAAATTCAACTGGGAATCACGAGGTTTGCGGAAACATTAAACGAGATTTCATAATAGTGATGCATATTGAAATGAGGGAAAGAAATGAAGTACGTGACGCTTTTACTTCAAGTAGGCGTGCTATATGTATTTAGCTTAGTTGGTACGTGGATTCAGGAAGTATTCCATTTATCAATGCCAGGAAGTTTAATAGGGATGTTAATGCTGTTTTTACTCCTTGCTACTCGTATTTTACCATTAAAGTGGTTTGAGGAAGGTGCGGAAAAGTTAATTATATTTTTACCGTTATTTCTAATTCCTTCGACAACAGGGCTGATGGAATATGGGTCTTTTCTTTTCAGTAAGGGGAGTGTTATATTCCTTTTAGTAGTTGCAAGCACAATAGTAACATTGATTGTTTCAGGGTATATAAGTCAATTATTAGTAGCATCAAAAAAATAAAATCGACAAGGTGCAAGATGCAAATGGTCTTAATTATTATTACTGTAGTAATGTATGTATTGGCGACAAAGTTATATAAAAAAATTCCGTTTCCATTTACGTTACCGGTGTTAACAGTTACAGCAAGTATGATTTGCTTATTTCTGATTTTGGGTATTTCTCATCATGAGTATAGAGAAAATGGGGGAGACATTCTTTCCGGCTTATTGAGTCCTGCAATTGTAGCGTTAGCGATACCTTTATTTAAAGAGCGAAATATACTTATGAAAAATTTTTTGTCGATACTTATCGGCGTAGCGGTAGGTATAGTGGCTTTAACGAGTATGAATGTAGTGATAGGCGGAATGTTAAATATAGATAAGGAACTCATATTAACAACACTGCCGCAATTAGCGACGATGCCTATCGCCATTTCATTAGCGGATCAAATTGGTGGTATTCCATCTATGACTTCTAGTTTTGTAGTTGTTGCAGGAATAACAGGTGCTATTATCGGACCAACAGTACTTAAGTTTTTCCGTATAACAAGTACGATTGGAAAAGGAGTGGGGATGGGCTGCGCATCACATATTATTGGTGTGAGCCGTCTCGTGAAGGAAGGCGAGAAAGAGGCGACGATCGGTTCAGTGACGATGATTGTAACCGGAATACTCATTAGTATATTTATACCTTATGGAACGAAATTTATATTTTAAAATATAATGGAGATGATGAAAATGACAACATGGTTTATAGTTACATTATTTATTTTTGGCGCTCTTAAAGTACTAGTTTCTAGTATGCCAACTTCTGTTGTAGAATCAATTATTAGTAGATTTGAATTGCATCAAAAACTTGAAGAAGAGACTACCTCTATATCGATAGATGGAAAAAATATAGAGGGAGAAATGAAACTACAAGTTATTCATGAATTTAATGAGGCTTTATTTTTAGATAAACACTATTTCCCACCGCACGGGGAAGGAACACCAATCGTTATTAATACGAAGAAAGGGAATAAAGAGATTAGATTTTCTCTGTATAGCCATGAGGAACATGTTGATGTAATCAAGCAATATAAGAAGAAAATCGTTGCCTATCGTTTACGTTCAAAAAGTCTTCAAACTCTGGCACCATTAGTAGTAACTGAAGAGTATGCTTAAGGAGAGACCGTTTTTACAACGGTCTCTTTATTATAGGTAGGATGTATATAATTATTTAACTGTTTATTCGTATCTTAGCCCGTTTGAAAGTTCTTCAATAGCTTTCCAATCGTCAACAACAATCTGTTTATTATTTTTATGAATTATATTGTTAGCTATTAATTTTTCGATAACTCGATTAAGATGACGGGTAGTTGTCCCGATTAATGAGGCAATTTCATGATGATCTTTCGTATGGATTTCTCGTCCAAATAAATTAGATGGGTTTCGAGCTGTACATAAATAACTAGCAAAGCGTGTCTCCACAGAAGCTAGTAAATTGATACGTGAAGCCGTTGTGCAGGTTTGTAGTTTATAAGTGACGTGATGAATTAGTTCTTGAAGAAAGACTACATCATGTAATAAGTAACTTGTTACATAATTTTTATCAATAAAAAGAAAATCAGTCTGCTGTTCGGAGGTTACATGAGATTGTATGTCTACTGATTGAATTAATTCAATATCTCCCATGATAGAAACTGCAGAACAAAATCGTAGTAATAATGCTTTACCTGTAATTACACTTGAAGTTATTTTTGTACGACCTGACATTTGAATGTATAGGCCGTCAATAGCCTCGCCTTCTTGTAATACAGTTTCTTTTGCTGCATATCTGTGAATCTCAAATGGATGATTGAATTGTTGGAACAGTTTTTTTATGTATTCATTGTTTAGGTAATTTAGTAATAAAATATTATCTGCAATCTTTTGCATAATGTTTCTCCTTTTGGGACATCTGTCCTGTCTATTATAAAATAATTCATTTACATTAAAAAGAAAGGAGTGATGTATATGAAATTTATTTTTGATATCGATGGTACTATTTGTTTTAAAGGGAACGCAGTAACTAGACAGATCATTCAAGCGCTAGACGTTTGTTATAGTAAAGGACATGAGATTATATTTGCATCTGCTAGACCGATTAGAGATTTATTACCTGTTCTACCAACTCATATGCATCATTATTCAATGATTGGTGGGAATGGTGCCTTTGTCGCAAAGGATGGAGAAATTGTTGAAGTTATACGTTTTGACATTGAAGCAGTAAGTGCTATGCGTTCAATTATAGAAAAGTATAGTCTTTCATATTTGGTAGATAGTCAGTGGAATTATGCTTATACAGGAAGCGAGAATCACCCTATCTACAAAAACATAGACCCTAATCAATTGGCTATTAATATAAATATTGATGAAATTGATGAAGTAGTAAAGGTGGTTTTATTTCCTGATAATATAAAAAAAGAATTAATCATAAATGCGTTGGAAGAACTTCCTATAAGAATATATGAGCACGCAAAAGAGGGGATTATTGATATAAGTCCGCCACATATTGATAAATGGGAAGGTTTAAAACGATTAGGTATAAAAGAGGGAGAATTTGTAGTATTTGGTAATGATTCAAACGATTTATCAATGTTTATACATGCTAAGGAAAGTATATGTGTTGGGAGTCATGAAGTATTAATGAATCATGCTTCCACATGTTTAAAGATTAATGAACAAACTATTAGTAATAAAATTATGGAGTTAGCAGAGTCATATGCATAATAATGTGTATGTGAAAAAAGGGTACTAAAAGGATTGTTAGCCTTTTAGCGCCCTTTTTTATTAATAATTGACTGATAGAACTTCCATATGAAAAATAAAAATAACATATATCCAAACAAAGAGTAACTATGACGCCAATTCGCACTATGTACAAACAACCCTAATCTTTCAGCAACCTGTTCAAAAATACTAGCACAAATACCTATTGAAACAATAAATAAAATTCTAGAAACTGCAGATAATGTTTTTGAAATTTGTATGAAAAGCGTTGTTAAAATCGGTAGTACAAACAAAGTAAAGCCAATGTTAACTAAAAATATGGATGAGAATGGTCTAACGGGAAAGGAATAGATTTGGTTCGCAACAAAGAAAGCATCTAAGCAAGTTCCGATAATAGAAGAGAGTAAGATTGTAACTGCTAATGCTAGAAAATCACTCTTCTTCTCGAAGGAGGACGTTTTTCTTTGCAAGAATTGCCAACTCAATTGTTTCGAGTGTTTTACAGTAGTCTTCTGTAATTTGTCCATTTATATTTTCCTCCTTATCTACTAAGTAATTTACAACTTGCCAGTCCGTAAACCAATCTTCATTGTCAACTTCTTCATGCTTCATATCTCGCCATGCATAGATGAGTGCAGGACTGTATATACGATAAGCGCCACTACGCAACTGGCATTTCTTTATTCGACGCTTATAAAACTCACGGGAAAAAGATTCATTGACACTTGAAAATAAATGAGGCCAGTAATCTTTCCTTGATCCTGTATGCGGATGGTGCTGGGCCCAGCTTATTATTTGAGATAAAACATGTGTGTCTCGAAATAATAATGAATACAACCTTTTTCCAATTAAGATTCGTTCGTGTAAGGAAGTGAAATGTTTCATTGTATCACCAAATAGTAATACTTTGTGTTTCTTATCATTTTCGTAGAATGGGAAAAGAATATGATTAAATTGAAAGAAATCAAAGAGTTTAAATCCAATACTATTAAGTACAGTCTTTTTAAATTGTATATTTTGAATCACTCTTTTTTCTAAGTAGTTTTGCTCATTAATAATAGTTGCAATGGCTAATGTTTTTTTGTTACCTGTTTTCCAAAAATCGTTCCACATTGTTTCCATAAATGTAGAAACATTTAGGTGAGGGAGAAGGTGAAATAGCTTTTTTGCTCTTTTCACACTTTGTTCATAAAGCAGAAATTGAGGATATACATCTTGGAAAATAAGCCAATTCCCTCTTTCTAAAAAAGAAAAAAATGTGATTTGATCTTTCTCTGATAAAATTTTCGTATATAAATCGCCCTTTAAATCAGTCATATTCCAACCGCCGTTACGTGATACCATATGCCCAAGTAGTGCCCAATGTATTTCTGGATATTGAGTGTAAAATTGGTAGTATGCGCGTGTTCTTGTCACATTATTTTTATTTAGCTGTTCTGTTTGTATTTTTATGTTGTTGATGATGAGTTGCTCTTCTTTCGTTAATTTATACATCGTGCCAGAATGTATGAGTTTGCTTTTTTGTTTTAATTCATTTTTTACATCAAATAGGGAGAGAGGCAGTACTTTGGAAGGTCCGTTATATGTATAATTTGAATCGCTTCGGTACATTCCGTTACCTCCATTTTTCATAAATTTAAACATGATTATTGGCTATGAATCATTCTATTTATTTTATTACGAGTATAAGAAATAAATGAGCGGTGTTTTTTACAAGGGTTTAGTTATTATGCAAAAAGTATAAAAAATCTTACTGTTGTGAGGTGAAATAAAAAACAGAAACTATTTTTAATAGTTTCTGTTTTTTATTTTGTCAATTAAATGTAACAAACGACAATTATGATTTAAATCAATTGAAAATAATTCAATAAATTTTATAAATACAATTCTAATTGAAATGTGTGGTAGGAGGAAAAGAAATGCTAAATAAAATAATTTTAATTACTGGTGGTACAGGTTCGTGGGGACATGAACTTATAAAACAATTATTAGAAAAATCACCGAAAGAAATTAGAGTTTTTTCAAGAAATGAAACGGTTCAGTTTGAAATGCAGCAACAGTTTATAAATGATGATAGATTAAAATTTATTATTGGAGATATTCGTGATAAAGATCAACTAGTCTATGCATGCCAAGGTGTCCATTATGTATTCCATCTTGCAGCTTTAAAACATGTTCCAGTATGTGAGTATTATCCTTATGAAGCTATAAAAACAAATATACATGGTACACAAAATGTAATTGAAGCATCTATACAGATGCAAGTTGAGAAAGTTATATATGTTTCAACGGATAAAGCAGCCGATCCATCAAATACGTATGGGATGACAAAAGCAATTGGTGAGAAGTTAATGGTGCATGCGAATATGCAAACGAAGAAAACAAAATTCATTTGTGTTCGTGGTGGAAATGTTTTGGGGACGAGCGGAAGTGTGGTACCACTCTTTAAAAAACAAATTAAAAAATCTTTACAAGTAGGGATTACCGATGCAAGTATGACTAGATTTTTCTTAACGATTGAAGATGCTGTTGGATTGTTATTTAAAGCCGTATATCAAGGTAGAGGTGGGGAAATCTTTGTTATGAAAATGCCGGCATGTAAAATAACAGATTTAGCAGAAGTGTTAATTGAAGATTCGAAAAAGGAAAACGTGAAGGTAAAAGAAGTAGGGATAAGACCGGGTGAAAAATTAAGTGAAATGCTTTTATCTGAGGTAGAGAGTAAAACAAGTATAAGTTTTGATCAAAATTATTTTGTGGTACTACCGACTATTCCTATAGAAGGACTGCAAGAATATTATGCTAGCTATCCGCTTGTGGATGTGAAGAGTTTTAGTTCTCAACAAGACTTACTTACAAAACACGAGGTGAAACAAATGTTATTAAAAGGAGGGTTTTTACGATGAAAAAAAATGCGAGTCTTTTAATAACTGGTGCAAATGGTTTCACAGGACGCCATGCTTGCCAATATTTTTTAGAGCAGGGCTTTCATGTAATTCCTATGTTTCAAAATCGTGCACATAGAGAAATAATTGGGAATGGTATTACTTGTAATTTAACTAATAAGAGCGAAGTAATGAAGGTAATGAAACAAATAAAGCCAGATTATGTATTGCATTTAGCAGGAAAGAATTCGGTCATAGAGTCTTGGACAGCTGCTCTTGAATATGTAGAGGTTAATGTAATAGGGACGTTATATTTATTAGAAGCAATTAAGCAAGAAGTACCTCACTGTAGAACATTGGTTATAGGATCTGCTTTGCAAGCAGATAGTATGAGCAATATAAAAATTTCAAATCCATATAGTTTAAGTAAAACGATGCAAGTCATTATTGCAGAGGTGTGGAGTGAATTAATGAATTCAAATATTATCATTGCAAAGCCCTCGAATTTAATTGGTCCAGGAGTATCGAATGGTATTTGTTCTATTCTTGCAAAAAAAATGATAACTATAGAGTCGAATAAAAGTGAAGCAATTATTGAAGTAAACAGTTTGAAAGATAGTAGGGATTTTCTAGATGTACGTGATGCGGTTAAAGCGTATCATGTGTTATTGCGCGATGGAATAAATGGAAAACAATATAATATTGGATCAGGGATAAAACGGTCTTTATTAGATGTAATAGAACAATACAAAGAATTAACACAGCTGAGTTTTTCCATAAAAGAAGCAGAGCATAGTGGAAGCGAATCAAATGAGAGTTTAGTAATAGAGGATATAAAAAGGTTAGGTTGGGTCCCAGAAATTCAATTCCATCAATCATTAAAAGATGTACTCGAGTATGCGAAGTGTAGTGAAATCTGCATTCAATGAAAAATGAAAAGGGTGTAAGAAATATATGAATGGCTATAAAACAATAGATAATCAAAATACGCTATTTCTTTTAATTGTTGATACGCTGGACTGGAAAGATGAGGAAGAGCATGTTTTGTGTATCTATGAGGCGATAAATAAATGTCAAGCCTATGTGGAAGGTAAAAAGGGTGATAGGAAAAATCCAGTAATAGGTACAGGAACTAGGCCTGTAATTCAAGTCTTTGCTCAGTATGAATGTAGTGAGTATGGAAATGATTTTTATGATCTTATTAAAGATTTTTTGCAAGATATAGGGTTTGAGCTAAATGTTTATATAAATAATAGTAAGTTTACTTACATTTAATAGATTAGTATAAAACAAGATTTTTAATGATAAAGGTGGATATAAATTATGAATAAAAAGATTCTCTTTACTGGGGGCGGTACAGCCGGACACGTAATGATTAATATGGTATTGATTACTAAATTTATGGAAAAAGGATGGGGAATTGAGTATATTGGATCTCAAAATGGAATTGAAAAACTATTAGTTCAAAATGTGAAATACAATAGTATTTCAACGGGGAAGCTTAGGAGATATTGGGATTGGGAGAACTTTAAAGATCCTTTTAAAATAATAAAAGGTTGCATACAAAGTTATAAATTGATGAAACGAATAAAACCAGATGTTGTTTTTTCGGCAGGAGGATTTGTGTCCGTTCCTGTAGTAATAGGAGCGTGGATGAATAAAGTACCTGTAATAATACGTGAACCAGATAGTACGTTAGGATTAGCAAATAAAATAGCATTACCTTTTACTACAAAACTATGCACAACATTTCCTCAGACAGGAGAAAATGTAAGTAATGAGAAGAAGGTTTATGTAGGACCAATTGTAAGGGAAGAAATTGAGAGGGGCAATGTATTGCGGGGAAGAAGCTATTGTAAATTTCAGCAAGATAAACCAGTATTGTTAATTATGGGTGGGAGTCAAGGTGCTCAATGGATAAATGATATGGTAAGGGGAAGTTTGGAAAAATTACTATTAAATTTTAATATTGTTCATATGTGCGGTAAAGGGAAGATAGATTTATCTATTGGCATGGAAGGTTATATGCAATTTGAGTATATAGGCGACGAGTTGCCGCATATACTAAATATGGCGAGTGTTGTAGTTTCTAGAGCAGGTTCTACTGCTATTTCTGAATTGCTATTTTTGAAGAAACCGATGTTGCTTATCCCGTTAACTAACAGTTCTAGTAGGGGAGATCAAGTTTTAAATGCTGAATATTTTTCTCGGCAAGGATATGCGGAAGTTATAATCCAGGACAGAATAAATACGAATGTATTCATACATGCAGTAAATAAGTTGTATACAAATAAGGAGAGATATATTCAAAACATGAATGGATATAAGAAAACAAATGATGAGGGGATTCATCAATTAATAGATATAATAAATGAAGTGGTGAAGGAATAGAAATTTAAATAAAAGAACAAAAGGAAAGAAGATATCTTCTTTCCTTTTTACTATAGTTGTTCAAATTCATTATTACTTATCCATATTAGCAATATACTATAGGTGAATACCGATTTCTAATAGCTCAGTAAATGCATGAGTGTGGATAGGTTTACTATAATAGTAACCTTGAATAAACTGACATTTATTTTTTTGAAGGAAATTCACATGTTCTTTCGTTTCTACACCTTCTGCAATGACAGACATTTCTAATGTATGTGCTAATGTGATAATCGTTTTAATAATTTCCATTCCATCTTCACACGTTTCAGACATTGTAATAAATTCTCTTGGGATTTTTAACGTATCTATTGGATATAAAGGTAAATACGCTAGTGAAGAATAACCTGTACCAAAGTCGTCGATTGAAATGTGAACTCCTAAACCCTTTAGTGTGCGGAGCTTTATCAATGTTTCTCGCTCATCCATCATTGCAATGCGCTCTGTTAATTCAAGGTCGAGAGAACTTGCCGGTAAGCCTGTAGTTGCTAATGTAGAAGAAATAGACTTTACAAAATCTTCTTGTTCAAATTCTTTAGCAGATAAGTTTACACCAATTTTTAAATGAGAATATCCGAGTGTGTGCCAACGTTTCATTTGCTCACAAGCCTGCTGCAATGTCCATTTTCCTATTGGAATAATTTGTAGTGTTTCTTCAGCAATCGGAATAAATTCATATGGAGAAATAACGCCTAATTCAGGATGATTCCACCTGATTAGAGCTTCTGCACCAATAATTTTATTAGATTCACTATCAACTTGAGGTTGATACAAAAGGAACAATTCTTCATTTTGTATTGCGTTTGTTAAATCTTTTTCTAATCGTAATCGTCTTTCAATTTTTTTAGCGATTACATCGTCATAAATAGAGACAGAGTTAAGCTCTTTTGCCTTTGCATCATACATTGCAACATTAGCGTTTTTCAAAAGTGTAGCGGTATCGATTCCGGAATGTGGATAAATAGCGATGCCGATACTAAGTGATAAAGTTAATGTATGCTCATGTATGACAAACGGTTTTTCCATGCATTCAAATAACTGGTTGCATAAATCGAATAAGGAATCTTCGTCAGTATAGTTTTCAATTAAGATTGTAAATTCATCGCCACCGATTCTTGACAGATGAGTATGTGATGGAAGACATGATTGGAATCGCTTCGTTACTTCTTCTAATATGTGATCTCCTGCCGAATGTCCAAGTGTATCGTTAATTGCTTTAAAGCGATCTAAATCTAAGTATAATAATGCGAACTCACTGTCTGTTGTTTTAGCATTTTTTATAACTCTTTTTAATTTCTTATGGAAAAAGGCACGGTTCCCAATTTTCGTTACCGTATCATGGAATGCTAAATACTTTATTTCTTCTTGTTGCTTTTTTAGTGCGGTAATATCTTTTACCATAATATAACTTCCTGAAATTTGTCCGTCTATTATAATAGGGACGATGGTAACGTATAAAAAATAAGTAAAACCATCTTTATATTTAGAACTTAGTTGTAAGTATGCCGATTCTTGTTGTTTCACCTTTTCTAATGCAGATGTTAGTTTATGTTTGTCTTCATCTAAAATAATCGAAAAACAAGTTTCACCGAGTAACTCATCTGTTGGTGCTCCAAGTAGTATACTTCCGGCTTGATTTACATTTAAGAATACGCCATGTAAATCAATTGTAAAAATAGGATCAGGGTGATATTCATATAACGATTTAAACTTTTGTTGTTTTTGAGATAGAGCCTCTGATTTATGAACTAAATCAGAAGTCCGTAAAGTCACCTTTTCTTCTAGTTGTGCATTGAATGCCTGTAAACGTTTTGTTAGGGAATTGTTTTGCATACGTACAATAGAATGACGAATGAGTACGAAAATAAAAGTAATACAATTTCCTGTAATGAGAGTTGAGGATGATGTTTGTTCTTTTAATGTAAACCCGATTAGTATTGCAACAGCAAGATAGGGAAATACAACTAAAGCCTTTTTTCCTATTATAGGGTTAACAATGAAATAATTTTTATGGCTATTACGATCTGCTGAAATAGATCCAGCTATTGCAATAAACAATATAGGTATTCTATATAAAAGACGTAATAATGTTATCGTTTCAGTTGCTAAATGGTTATTTAAGTAAAAATAAATATAGTTAAAAGTTGCAGAACTTATCAATACAAAAATAAAGATATAAATCTTCCGTTTAGAATTAAAAATTGTCGGACGGAAAAAGAGACTAAAGCCTAGTAGAAGAAACAATAAATCTGCAATTGGATATAGAAATGAAAGGAAAACATCGCCTAGTGAAAGAGAGAATATATTTAAATTTGGTTGATTAAATAAATACCACTCTAATGTGAATATGGAAGTAAGTACTATACATATATCACAAATAAAGAACGCTTTTTCCCATTTATCGCATTCTTTTAAAATTTTATAACTGAAAGCGATAAGACAAAAGAGTAGAAAAAACATGTAAAATACATCAGAAATAGTAAAACGATGTATTGGAATTTCGAAGAAGCTATCTTGATATGTATATACTATTTTACCTAATAAAAAACTCCCAATTGCTATCGTGATACATATCCAAAACGGATTTGAACTGACTTTTTTAGAATATATAGAATAAATTAGTGATACAAATGTAATGGCTTCAACGATAAGTGAAGCGAAGCGTACATCCGAATTTGAAAAATGAGTAGGGAACAGATAAAAAAATATAAAATAGATTGAATAGCATATTAATGTTCCGATTAATATACATAGTTGTAAATTTTTATTTAATTTCAATAAAATCACCTTCTTTAATTATGCACTATATTCGTAATATCTATACATAGTAATATTACTTAAAAATTGTATCAGATTTCCTTGTAAAAATCTTGTTTATAAGGAAAGTATTGAAGAGTTTAATACTTCTTAAAATTAAAAAAACGTTGCGTTTGATAGTATGTATTGCATCAAGATTTTAAATAGAAATTGTATATTTAGTCATCCTTTGAATTTTAAAGGTTTTTTAGTGATTTGCAAGCGGAGATGCAAAATTGCATATAAAATGATGAGAATCCTCTTTCTAGCTGATCTTTTGATTGTTATAGGCTATTTTAAGTAAGATTTTCATCTTTAATCTGAAAATTAACATTTGTAAAAATGTTACAAAAGGATATAAAATAAGAACGTGTATTCTTACAGAGTGGATTGTATTTTTACTAAATAGGGAGGACTTTTTATGTTATGGCGAATTAAAGATGCGGAAATATACTATGAAATTGTTGGAGAGGGGAAACCAGTCATTATTATACATGGCTGTGCGCCGGATCATAGGTTAATGATGAAATGTATGGAATCAGTATTTCAAAAATATGAAGGTTATCAACGAATATATATTGATTTACCTGGAATGGGAAAGTCGAACGCTCCAGATTGGATAAATAGTTCAGATCATATATTAGAAGTGTTAACTATATTTATTGAAGAAATCATTCCAAAGAAAGATGTTTTACTAGTAGGAGAGTCTTTCGGCGGATATTTAGCTAGAGGGATACTTTCAAAAATGGTTGAGAGAGTCAATGGATTATTATTAATATGTCCTGTGGTTGTTGCACTGCAAAAAGAAAGACGTTTACCGGATAAACAGATAATTGTACAAGATAAGGAGTTTTTAAATACGTTAACTTCTACCGAAAGAAAAGAATTTAGCGAGTTAGCAGTGGTAGCAAATGAATATACATATAAGCGATTTAAAGAAGAAATTAAGCCGGGGTTAGATGTTGCTAATTATGAATTTATTGAAAGATTGCAAAAAAATTATTCTCTTACTATGGAGTTTCACCGAAAAAAATATGAGAAACCCGTTCTTTTATTAGCAGGAAGACAAGATATATCGGTAGGTTATCGAGATATTATAGAAATTATTGAAGATTATCCAAGAGCAACATTAGCGGTGCTTGATATGGCGGGACATAATTTGCAAATTGAACAGCCTGAACTATTCGAGAGTTTAGTAGGAGAATGGATTACACGAACAAAACAACAAAATTTATAAAAAACGAATGAATATTTTCAAGGAGGAAGTATGAATACATATATTTATATGGTTAGGCACGGTGAATCATCAAAATTAGAAGGGAGTGAAAGAACACGTGGTTTAACTGAAAAGGGAAGTTTAGACGCTCACAGAGTAACAGACATATTAAAAACAGAGGGAATCGATACTTTCATTTCAAGTCCGTATAAGAGGGCTGTGTTAACGATAGAAAAATCAGCCGATTTCTATGAAAAAGAAGTAGTAGTATATGAGAATCTCAAAGAGTGTATGTTTTTAAGTGAGGATAAGATTATATCAGATAAAGAGGTGTATCCACTTGTAAAGAAGATGTTCTCTGATCCGGATTTTGCACTAACAGAAGGAGAGTCATATAAGGATTGTCAGGTAAGGGTAGTGAAAATGTTAAAGAAAATATTAATGAATTTTCAAGGACAAAAAATTGTAATTGGCACACATGGACTTGTAATGACATTAATGATGAATTACTTCAATAACCAATATGGGTTTGAATTTTTAATACATACATCAAAGCCTGACATATATAAGTTGGAATTTAAAGAGGAGCAATTCATGAATGTAGAAAGATTATGGATAGGAGAATGAAACTGCATATATGGAGTGTGTTTTAATTTGTACTTATAAAACACACTCTTTTTTATAGAATGCATTTTTATCAACTATTTTTAGAATGTTAAATTAATAAGTAATTATTCAATTTCTGAATAATATAAATGGAAGTTGGTTTAAGGAAACAATTTTAAATGTGACAAAACTCCAAACGCTGGATTTATATTCAATTGGAGAAAAAGATGTAGAATTTTGTCTTACGGTCTCCGTTTACTTTTCATTTCATTACATATAGGCTTTGTGGTGTAAGGGGGGGAATCACCTTTACACAAAATTTATAAGGAGGACATTGTAATGAAAAAGATTAAAAAGTTTGCGGGAGTAGCTTTAGCAGGTACGATTGGATTAAGTGGACTACTGTTTTTAGAACCAAGTGTAAGCGCTGCGGAAACAAAGCAGGTGAAAGAAGGGAATTTCAATGCAATTGATGTAACGATGAATCAAAGTGAATTTTATGTATTGAGTGGTAGAAGTATTGATATTCTTTCTGGAGATAAAGAAGCCATTCAGCTAAATAAATACACAATTCGTTTTAGTAAACCAGGGAAGTATGTAATTAAAGTAAATGGTTGTATTTATGATGATATATATACATTTATTGTGAATAAATAGTATGTATTCTTAAATTGTGAGATAAAAAAAGAAACACCCTATTTGCGGTGAGAATCGTAAATAGGGTGAATGATTTGTATTAATTTGTATTTTAAATATGTTCACTAACTTTCTCTTTGTTATGTAAAGTATGTAAGAGGGTTTGAAACATCTTAAATGATTGCTGAAAGATGGGACTTTGAATAAAGGTGTAAAGAAAAGTTACGATGAAAACAGGACCTCCTAGCATAAATCCAATAACTAGTACAACACATTCTACTATAATTCTAGCACGGCTAATAGATAGCCCTGTTTTGTCGGAAATAGTAAGCATGAATCCATCTCGAGGGCCAGCACCAATCCCAGCCGCAACATACATCCCTCCCCCAATACCTGTAATTGCAATACCAGCAAATAAAATGAGTAAGTTTATCCATAAATAATTACTAGCGTTTGGAAGGATATTTGATTGTAAGAAAAAGTCCATAATGGGACCGATAAGTAGTGCATTTAAAAATGTACCCACATTTATATATTTTCGATCTACTAGTAAAGAAATGAGAACGAGACATAATCCACATATGACACTCCACGTACCAATGGTCCACCCAAACCTTTGGTAGAGAGCCATGTTTAAAACTTCCCAAGGGTGTAAACCGAGAAATTTAACTTTGACTGCAAGGGCATTTCCAAGGCCGAAAAAAATTAATCCTAAGAAAAAAAGAAAATAGCGAAAGAGAGTTAGCCTCATCTTTAAAACCTCCTATATTGTATAATTATGTATATTACATGTAAGAGTTTTGATGTACAAATATTACGACTTTTTAGCTGCTATTTAAAATTGCTAAAATACAAATGAAATATATATTCGCAGTCAAAAAAGTTAAAATATTTCGTTTTAAGGATTATAATAGAACGAGAAACATAAAAGGGAGTGAATGAGTTTGAAACAAGAACTTATTGAAAGATTTACGAGATATGTAAAGATTGATACACAATCAAATGAAGAAAGTCATACAGTACCAACAACACCTGGACAAATTGAGTTTGGTAAGTTATTAGTGGAAGAGTTAAAAGAGATTGGCTTAACAGAAGTAACAATGGATGATAATGGGTATGTAATGGCAACACTTCCTGCTAATACGGATAAGGATGTGCCAGTAATCGGCTTTTTAGCACATTTAGATACGGCAACAGACTTTACAGGTAAAAACGTAAAACCACAAATTCATGAAAATTTTGATGGCAATGCGATTACGTTAAATGAAGAGCTAAATGTTGTGTTAACGCCAGAACAGTTTCCAGAATTACCATCATATAAAGGACATACGATTATTACAACGGATGGTACGACACTTCTAGGAGCAGATGATAAAGCTGGTCTGACTGAAATTATGGTTGCAATGAACTATTTAATACATAATCCGCAAATTAAACATGGGAAAATAAGAGTAGCATTTACGCCGGATGAAGAAATTGGTCGTGGGCCGGCACATTTTGATGTAGAAGCGTTTGGTGCATCATGTGCTTATACGATGGATGGAGGTCCATTAGGTGGTTTAGAGTATGAAAGCTTTAATGCTGCAGGTGCTAAGTTAACGTTTAACGGAACGAATACACATCCTGGAACAGCGAAAAATAAAATGCGTAACGCAATTAAACTTGCTATGGAGTTTAATGGGCACTTACCAGTAGAAGAGGCACCAGAAAATACAGAGGGTTATGAAGGATTCTATCATTTACTTTCTTTAAATGGTGATGTTGAGCAAAGTAAAGCGTATTATATTATTCGAGATTTTGATCGTGAAAATTTTGAGGCGCGTAAACATAACGTTGAAAATATTGTGAAGCAAATGCAAGAGAAGTATGGACAAAATGCAGTCGTTTTAGAAATGAATGATCAATACTATAACATGCTTGAAAAAATCGAACCAGTGAGAGAAATTGTTGATATTGCATATGAAGCGATGAAAAGTTTAAATATCGAACCAAACATTCATCCTATTCGTGGTGGAACAGATGGATCACAATTATCGTATATGGGATTACCGACGCCGAATATTTTCACTGGTGGTGAAAACTACCACGGTAAATTTGAGTATGTTTCGGTGGATACGATGGAAAAAGCTGTTCAAGTTATTGTGGAAATCGCAAGACGATTCGAAGAACAAGCTTAAAAAAGAACCAAGTAGTGCGGATGCGCTACTTGGTTTTTTAGTATAATACTCGCCACAAATAAAAAGTGGCGTAAGACTCCCAGTTGGTCCAATTTGCCGCAAAATCTTTTATTTCCTGTTTAGTCGGTTTACTTTCAGAGCCTGTTATATATTTAATTGCATTGTGCAAGCCAACATCGTCAATGGGAAAAGCGGAAGGAAATCGTAAGCAGCGCATTAAAACATAGTTGGCAGTCCACGGTCCTATACCATGTATAGCAGTTAATTGTTTTTCAGCTTGTTGCACATCTTGTATTTGCAGTAAAGATTCTTTTGATAATTTTCCTTCTGTAATAAGCTTTGCAATACCTATTACATATTCGCATTTTCTAGTCGTCATTTTTAAGTTTTTGAGATCCTCTACATGTAAATTGGCAATCGTTTCAGGAGAAGGGAATATCCAATGTTTTCTATCATTCCATTCTACATAATTTCCAAATTGCTCGACTAATCTTCTTTTTAGTGTATAAGCATATGTGAGATTAATTTGCTGACCGATAATTCCCCAGGAAAGTGCTTCAAATAAGTCTGGAATACCTAAAGTACGAAGCCCATAATATTGTTCAATTGGTCCTTGAAGGAGTACATCATGTTTAGCTAATGAATAAAAAGGAGCTAAATCAGTAGTTAAATCAAACCACTCTTTTACATAGTGAGCTACAGCTTCGCATATCGATTCTTCAGACGTATATGATTCTTCTAAAAAACGTATTTGAATATTATCATCCGAGTTCATACTAATTTCAACTAAAGGATGTACATCGTGAACAGGGATAACTTTATAAATTTTGTTATCTTCAATGTGGAACATACATTCATTGTTAGAACGTGATAGATAGCGTAAATTTTCTTGGAAACTAAATTCTGTTGGAACTGCTAAAGTTAATGTGCTAGTATATTCTGCTGTCATATGCATTCTACCTGAGACTTTTCTAATGTAAGCAACACTTTCTTCATTTCTAATCCACCTCTAAAACCGGTTAGTTTACCATTCTTTCCAATAACACGATGGCAAGGAATTGTAATGAGAAGAGGGTTGGCAGCAATAGCAGTAGCAACGGCACGCACAGCAGTAGGTTTTTGCATTCTTTCGGCAATTTCTGAATAAGAATATGTCTCCCCATAAGGAATTTCACGTACCGTATTCCAAACAGATAATTGAAAATCAGTTCCGTAAGCATCGATAGGGAATGTAAAAATTTCTCGTTTACTTTCTAAATACTCGATAACTTCTTTCGTATATGATTGCAGATAATCTGGATTACAGGTCAATATATGTTGTGGCAATTTTTTTCTAGCCCATATATTTAGTTCTTCAAAGTTTTCGTCTTGGGATCCAATGAAACATAATCCATTTTCAGTTGCAGCAATATGAAACTGCCAATTTTCATGTGTAAGTAGCGTCCAATATATAAATTTATTTTTGGAGGAATTCATTATTGTATCCTTCTTTCATTTCGTTCTTTTTTCGATATTCAGTAGGAGTAAATCCGGTATTCTTTTTAAATAAAGTTGCGAAATACTCTGGGTTTTCTATCCCGACAGCAGTACTAATTTCTTTAATGGATTGATTTGTGTGTAAAAGGTGTTCTGCCGCTTTAACAATCCTAAACTGCTGTATATATTCTATTGGACTTATTCCTGTTACTTTTTTGAAAGTACGTTGTAAATGAAATGGGCTACCATGACATATTTCAGCAAGTATGTTGAGAGTTAATAATTCGTCAAAGTGCTTTTTGATATAATCTTTAATTTGTTCTACCCACTCTTCATTAGGTAAAGTGAGCCCATTTGGTTTACAACGTTTGCAAGGGCGGAATTTTTCGCTTAATGCTTGCTCTGCATGATGAAAAATTCGTACATTGTTTCTATTCGGTATTCTTGATTTGCATGACGGTCGGCAAAAGATTCCGGTTGATTTCACAGCATAAAAGAATTTACTATCATAGGAAGAATCATTATGAATAATTGCTTGCCAATGCTCATTTGTTAACGTAATCCCTTCATTGTGCAAAGAACATCACCTCTGAAATTAGTATAACCTGAATAAAGTGCGTATGTATGTATTCACAAATGTAAGAGCAAGATTACAAAGGTGAAAATATGATTGTTTTTCTATTTTGTGATAGCATGAAATTTGAAAGTGAACATCAAGAGGAGGATTATAGGTGAAGTTAATTTCGTGGAATGTAAATGGTTTGCGAGCAGTTATCGCAAAAGGTGGATTTTTAGAATATCTTGAGGAATCAAATGCTGATATATTTTGTTTACAAGAGATTAAATTACAAGATGGGCAAATTGATTTGAATCCAGAGGGATATTATACATACTGGAATTATGCTGTGAAAAAAGGTTATTCAGGAACGGCTATTTTTTCGAAAAAAGAACCGCTATCTGTAACATACGGTTTAGGGATTGAAGAGCATGATCAAGAAGGACGAGTTATTACTTTAGAATTCGAAGATTTTTACATGATAACGTTATATACACCAAACTCAAAACGAGGATTAGAACGATTAGATTACAGAATGAAATGGGAAGATGATTTCAGGGCTTATATTAAGCAATTAGATGAAAAAAAGCCCGTTGTTTTTTGCGGTGATTTAAACGTTGCTCATAAAGAAATCGATTTAAAAAATCCAAAAAGTAATCGTAAAAACCCTGGATTCTCTGATGAGGAACGAGAGAAATTCACATGTATTTTAGAAGAAGGATTTATTGATACGTATCGTTATCTGTATCCTGATCAGGAAGGTGCATATTCGTGGTGGTCGTATCGTATGGGAGCGAGAGCAAAAAATATTGGATGGCGTTTAGATTATTTTGTTGTTTCGGAAAGAATGAAAGACAAAATAACAGAGGCGAAAATTAATAGTGAAGTGATGGGATCAGACCATTGCCCAGTGGAATTACATATAAATTTCTAAAAAAAGAAGTATCTTCCTAAGATTAGGCGGATACTTCTTTTCTATTCAGTTTGTTAAAATTTTTCAAATCTTTCTTGAAATAATTGCATATTAAATATATACTTAGTAACGATAATCATTATCAATGAAAAGTGTTATCAATAGATGAGGTGTAAAAGAATTATAGTTTAGGGGAAGTGAACGAGAATGAGTTCTGGATAGAATTATTAATCTAATGAAATATATATGTGAGACAAGTTTCATATAGTTAAATTTTATTGAGAATATAGTTTGAGAATTCGAGAGGAGTTATATAAAGATGAATAAGAAGTTATTTACATTAGGGATGGTTACAGTATTAAGTGTAGGACTAGCAGCATGCAATAGTACGGATAAAACTTCAGGAGAACAAAAGCAACAGACAAAAGCTACGGAAACGAAAAAAGACGAAAAAAGAAAAATTACATATTTAGGTAAAGAATATACAGTACCAGCAAAAGTAGATAAAATTGCGACAGCTAGTTTAGAGTCAATGGAAGATGCAGCGGTACTTGGTATTAAGCCGGTAGGTGCCATTACTGTTGGTGGTAAATTACCGAAGTATCTTGAAAAAGATTTAGAGGGTGCGAAATCTGTTGGCGAGAAAATGCAACCAAATTTTGAAACATTACTACAATTAAAGCCAGACGTTATTACATCAAGTACAAAATTCCCAGCAGAAACAGCTGAAAAGTTTACGAAAGTAGCTCCGACATTCCCAGTATCACATGTTTCAACAGATTGGGAAGATAACTTAAAGTTAATGGGAGAATTAACTGGTAAAAAAGATAAAGCAGAAAAAATTATTAAAGATTACAATGCAGATGCTGAAAAAGCAAAAGCAAAACTAGGAGATAAGTTAAAAGACAAAAAAGTACTTGTCATTAGACTAAGAGCAAACGAATTATTCCTATATCCAGAAGGAGTATACTTCAACCCTGTCATTTATAAAGATCTTGGGCTAACTGCTCCAGAACAACTTAAAGCTGTAAAAGCACAAGAGAAAATTTCATTTGAAAAACTTGCTGAACTTAACCCAGATTATATTTTCTTACAATATGAGGCAAGTGAAAATAAAAATCCGAAAGTGCTAGAAGAAATTGAAAGCAATCCAATTTGGCAAAGTATGAATGCTGCGAAGGAAAAGAAAGTATTTGTAAACGTTGTAGACCCAATGGCACAAGGTGGTACAGCTTGGAGTAAAACAGTATTCTTAAAAGAAGCAGTAAAAAATTTATCTAAATAATACAATAAGTAAGGTGCGTTGAATGATATGCAGAAAACAAATGCAGTACCAGTAACCATATTATGTATAGCACCCATACTGATCTTATTTACAGTTATACTTTCTATTTTGTATGGGGCGAAAAGTATTGATGCTGAAACAGTGTGGAACGCATTATTTCATTTTGATTCAAGCGATGTAAATCATAATATTATTATTACTTCACGTTTACCAAGGGTAGTTGCAGCTCTTTTAGTCGGAGCATTTCTAGCCATATCAGGAGCACTTATGCAGGGGATGACAAGAAACTATCTTGCATCCCCTTCTATTATGGGTGTGACGGATGGGGCAGCCTTTGTTATTACACTTTGCATGATTTTTCTTCCAGGAATGTCATCAATTGGTATGGTTTTATGTTCAATGATTGGTTCTGCACTAGGAGCCGGTATCGTGTTTGGTTTTGGTTCGCTCCTTCAAAATGGCTTATCACCAGTTAGGTTAGCGATTATCGGAACAGTTATTGGAACATTTTTAAGTAGTGTATCTGCTGCAATGGCTTCATATTTCCAAATTTCTCAAAATGTTAGTTTTTGGTTTAATGCAAAGTTAGACCAAGTGGACCCTAATATCATTAAAATCACGATACCGTTTGGGATAATTGGAATAGTTTTAGCGCTGTTAATATCAAAATCTATTACTATTCTTTCTTTAGGAGAAGAAGTTTCTATTAATCTAGGACAGCGTACAAAACTAGTTAAAGCAATGGCTATTTTATCGGTTATTTTCTTAACAGGAACGGCAGTTGCTTTAGTGGGGAAAGTTGGTTTTGTAGGTTTAATTATTCCTCACATTACTCGCTTTATAATTGGGGTAGATTATAAGTGGATTTTGCCATGTGCAGGCGTTATTGGTGGAGTTTTCTTAGCGTTATGTGATGTTTTAAGTAGATTTGTAAACTATCCATTTGAAACACCAATTGGAGTCGTTACCTCCTTAATTGGAATTCCTTTCTTCCTTTATTTAATCCGTACAAGAGGAGGAGAGAGACATGCTTAAAAGTTCGAGTCAGCGCTTTGGAATGACAATGGGGATTATTATATTTTTAATACTATGTGCAATTTATATTAGTTTAACGAATGGTACGTTTGATATTACGATTACGGATGTATTTAAAACACTTTTTAGAATTGATCCAGTACCAGAACATGATTTAGTTATTTTTGAGTTTCGTCTTCCTCGTATCGTAATTGCTGGGTTAGTAGGATTAGGCCTAGGCGTTGCAGGTGCTGTTATTCAAGGGATTACGAGGAATGGATTGGCAGACCCAGGTATTTTAGGAGTGAATGCTGGGGCCGGCACAGCCATCGTTATTTTTATGTTTTTCTTTCAAGGGCAATTAAAGAGCACAGACTGGATGTCTATTATGATGATGCCAATGTTTGGTTTAGTCGGCGGATTAGGTGCAGCTATCATCATTTATCTGTTTTCATGGAAAAACGGTAAGCTAGACTCACAACGTCTTTTATTAACAGGGATTGCAATTGGATCAGGATTTGGAGCATTTTCTATGTACTTATCACTCAAAATGAAGTCAACTGATTTCGAAATGGCTGCAGTTTGGGTGTCAGGAAGCATATATAGCGCAAACTGGAAGTATATTGTTGCTATGTTGCCGTGGCTTATCATATTAATTCCGCTTATACAAAAAAAAGCTTATTTATTAGATTTATTTCAATTGGAAGAAACGAGTATTACAAGTTTAGGTGTTTCGGTAGAAAGAGAGAAATCTATTTTACTACTAAGTAGTATCGGACTTGTCAGTGCATGTGTTGCAGTTTCAGGAAGTATTGGTTTCATTGGTTTAATGGCACCGCATATAGCGAAAAGACTTGTTGGTATTCAACATAAGCATATCATTCCTACGTGTGGAGTAATCGGAATGTTCCTTGTAATAGCTTCAGACTTTATTGCAAAAACAGTTTTCACCCCTGTAGAGTTACCTGTTGGGATCGTTATTTCTATTGTCGGTGTACCGTATTTCTTATATTTACTTTATAAGGCGAAAGCGTAAGAGGAGGAATAAAAGTGAGTATTTTAAGTGCAAAAAATTTAGAAACGAGTTATGAAAAGCTTACAGTGTTTCGCGATTTAAATGTGGAAATACAAGAAGGAAAAGTAACGACAATTATAGGGCCAAACGGGTGCGGTAAATCAACACTGTTAAAAACAATGGGAAGAATTTTAAAGCAAAAGAGCGGTAAAGTATATTTGCAAGGACAGGATTTAAATACGATTCCAACGAAAGAAATTGCGAAGCAGTTAGCTTTACTCCCGCAAACTCCAATTGCACCAGGAGAACTTAAAGTGGAAGAATTAATTTCTTATGGACGCTATCCACATCGAAATAATGTAAATAAGTTAACTTCAAAAGATAAAGAGATGATTGACTGGGCATTAGATATAACGAAAACTTCTGAATTTCGAACGAGACAAATTGCCAATTTATCAGGTGGTCAAAGGCAAAAGGTATGGCTAGCGATGGCTTTAGCACAAGAGACAGAAGTGTTACTACTAGATGAACCAACGACATATCTTGATATGTCTCATCAATTAGATGTATTACAAATTGTGGAGAAGTTAAATAAAGAACATAATTGTACAGTTGTAATGGTACTACATGATATTAACCATGCAGCAAGGTTTTCAGATGAAATTATTGCGATGAAGGAAGGGGAAATCGTTACAACTGGTATCCCAGAAGAAATCATTACAAATGAAGTGTTAAAAGAAGTATTTCATATTGATGCGCGTGTCATGATTGATCCGTATAATGGATCTCCTGTTTGCTTTGGATACGATAGTGTTGTCTCTCAAGAAGAGAAAGTAGAAATATATGTAACGAGTTAAGAGGGAGGGATATAAGATGAATACTACTATTGAAAAACAGCAGATTATAACAACTAATACAGAACAGTGGAAAATGTATTCGAAATTAGAAGGTAAGGAATATCAAATTCATATTTCAAAGCCGAGGCGACCAGCGCCAGAGTCAGGCTATCCTGTTATATACGTATTAGATGGCAATGCTTTTTTTCAAACATTCCATGAAGCGGTTAAAATACAATCAGTTAGAGCAGAAAAAACAGGTGTTTCACCAGCAATTATAGTAGGTATTGGTTATCCAATTGAAGGGGCATTTTCAGGTGAAGAAAGATGTTATGATTTTACACCTAGCGTAATTTCAAAAGATGCGCCTTTAAAACCAGATGGCAAACCGTGGCCAAAAACAGGAGGAGCACATAACTTCTTTACTTTTATAGAAGAAGAACTGAAGCCTCAAATCGAAAATGATTTTGAGATTGATAAAGGAAAGCAAACGTTATTTGGGCATTCGTTAGGTGGTTTATTTGCTTTACATATACTATTTACAAACGTAAATGCCTTTCAAAATTATTTTATTAGTAGTCCATCTATTTGGTGGAATAACCAGTCTGTACTTGAAAAAGAAGTGAATCTTATAAGTGAATTAAATAGTGCCAAGTTTGAAACGGGAGTGTTCCTTACAGTTGGGTCATTAGAGCGAGAGCATATGGTTGTAGATGCAAATGAATTATCAAAGCGCCTTCTCCAAGTAAAACATGATCAGTTTAGATTTACGTTTTATGAAGCTGAAGGGGAAAATCATGCGTCAGTTGTGCCGACTTCTTTAAGTAAAGGGTTAAGGTTTATTAGTCACCTATAGAAGAGGGAAAAGGTAAGCAATTGCTTACCTTTTTTCATTATTGTTTAAAGGCAACGTATCCATCAATTAAAAAGCTACTGAAAAAGCGAGTGATGTGAGTAAAGCCACATTCCTTCATGATAGTTAGTAGATTTGTTTCGGAAATAGGAAATATTTCTGTTTCAAAAGAATTTTCAAATCGATCCCAATCTTTTAATGGAATTTGATTTTGCATCATATGGTTGCGCCAAGCATTTAATTGTGCAGAAAACATACTTGTATGGGGTATACCATTTATTGAAGAGAGAAAGAGTGGAGCACCAGGCTTTAAGCGGCTACTAATTTCATTAAGTAACTCTTTTTTCTCCTTCATAGTTGGGATGAAGTGAAGAACAAGCATACAAGTAGCAGCGTCAAATAATGGATTGGTTATTCGTGCGAGCAGGCTAGAAGGTTACAGTAGTTGTCATACAGGATATAGGGTTTTGTTCGAAAGTGCACGGCCAGAAGAAGTTTTTCCTCTTCTTGCAGATTCTTATAGTTTGTCTCAAAGAGAGAAAGAAGTGGTAATAGGAATTGTTAGAGGGATGTCAACGAAAGAAGTGGCAAAAGAATTGTGTATTTCTACGTATACAGTTCAGGATCATTTTAAGTCAATTTTTGAAAAGGTCGGAGTATGCAGTAGAAACGAACTTATATGGGAGCTCTTTACAAAGTTTTGTTTTTCTCAGGAGGAATACTAAAAGAAAAACGATTTGATTTATCCGGTATTAGCAATCGGAAAGCTCATAAGATAGATAGCTGCAGGCTAATAATCAGTGGAATTTTTAATATAAACGAGAAACATTCAAATGAATATTTGAATGTTTCTCGTTTATAAGGTATACTACATACATAATCAAATATATATTTGAATAAGAGGTGTTACATATGAAGGAAGAACATTGTGAACTTTGTTATCATGATGAGCAAAAAGTAGAACATGCAAGTGACATGCTAGAGAAAGAAAATATAAGTAGTGTAGCGAAAATGTTTAAAGCACTTGCAGATGAAACACGTTTGAAAATTGCTTATGCGTTGTATACGGAAAAAGAGCTTTGTGTACGTGATGTCGCAAGTATTATTCATAGTAGTATTGCAACAGCTTCACATCACTTAAGACTATTACAAACGATAGGATTAGCGAAAAAGCGTAAAGAAGGGAAACTTGTTTTTTATTCATTAGATGATTCTCACGTAAATGGATTAATTGAATTAGCGTTTAGTCATAGTAGTGAAATGGAGAATAAAGAACTTGATATGTAATCGCGCATTTTCATAAAGATACTTCTTTATGAAAATGCAACTTTAAAATGAGAGGAGATAGCAAGTATGGTAAAGCTAGTTTTAATACGACACGGACAAAGTGAATGGAATGTTGAAAATAGGTTTACTGGTTGGACGGATGTTGATTTATCCAGTAAAGGTTTGGAAGAAGCAAGAGAAGCCGGAGTAATGCTAAAAGCGAATGGTTTCTCATTTGATATCGCATATACATCTGTTTTGAGAAGAGCGATGCGTACGTTATGGATTACTCTCGAAGAAATGGATTTGATGTGGATACCTGTTCATAAAACATGGAAATTAAATGAGCGACATTACGGTGCGCTTCAAGGATTAAATAAGGAAGAAACAGCGAGAAAATATGGCGATGAACAAGTAACTTTATGGAGACGTTCAACAAATGTACGCCCACCGGCACTTACAAAAGATGACGAAAGATATGAAGCATCACATCCGAAATATAGAGATGTAAAAGAGTATGAATTTCCTCTTACAGAAGATCTAGAAGATACAGAGAAACGAGTGGTTTCATATTGGAATGAAGAGATAGCTCCTAATGTAAAAGCTGGTAAACAAGTAATTATTGCAGCCCATGGAAATACAATACGTGCTTTAGTAAAACATTTAGATCAAATTTCAGATGAAGAGATTGAAAATGTAAACATTCCAACAGGAACACCATTGGTTTATGAATTGAATCACGATTTAAAACCGATATGCCATTATTATTTGAATAGGGGAATAGAAACTTTAGAAGAAAAACTGGTATAAAACAAACGATTAAATATACCCTACCTATGTATTGTATAGTGATGACGAAGGTGATTTATAGTGTTACATTATACGGTCGTAAATAAAAAGAATTGTGAGTCATGTGGATTATGTACTTCTATAGCACCTGATATATACCAATTAGATGGAAGAGGAAAATCATTTGGCCTATTAGATAATAATCAAGGAATAATGGGGATCCCAAAAACTTTCTTGCAAGCCATGTTGGCGGCTAGTGATGGCTGTCCAACAAGTTCAATTCAGGTAAGAAAAGAGCCATTTATAAAGAAAGTAAAAATTAAATAGAGGAATTATGAAAGACAAAACAAAATTAAAAGGAGGCATTTATATGGGACATCATCACGGTCACCAACATCATGGGCATGCTCACGGGCATTCCCATGGACATCATCATTTTGAGGAAAGTAGGAAAGGAAATAGAAAAGGATTAATTACAGCTTTAGTAATTACAGCAACTATTATGTTCCTTGAATTTTTCGGGGGACTAGTTACAAATAGTTTGGCCTTATTATCTGATTCAGGACATATGTTAAGTGATACAAGTTCATTATTATTAAGTTTAATTGCAATCGGACTTGCAGCTAGAACGGTTATTTCTACAAAAACATATGGATATTATCGTTTTGAAATTTTAGCAGCATTAATTAATGGAATTACATTATTTGTTGTAGCAGGGCTTATCGTATGGGAAGCAATTGGCCGTTTTTTTGAACCACCAACTGTTGCAAGTGGTCCAATGATGTTAATCGCATCAATTGGTTTACTAGCAAATTTAATTAGTGCATGGGCGCTCATGAGACAAGGTGACGTGAAAAATAATGTGAATTTATGTAGCGCGTATTTACATGTTCTTGGGGATGCTTTAGGATCAGTGGGAGCATTAGTAGCTGGTGCACTTATGTCATTATTTTCATGGTATATTGCAGATCCAATTATCTCAGTAGTTGTAGCTTTATTAATTTTAAAGAGCGCGTGGGGAGTAACAAAACACTCCGTTCATATACTTATGGAGGGTACACCGGTTGGAATTGAACTAGAGAAAGTGAAGCAAGCGATTAAAGGAGTAGAAGGTGTACGTGATTTACATGATCTTCATATTTGGACAATTACATCGGGATTAGATGCATTAAGTGTCCATGTAATGATTGATAAAAAACAGGATGATCAAGAAGTACTTCAAAATATTATTGATATGCTAAAAAAGGAGTTCCATATTGAACATGCTACAATTCAAATTGAAACACTTAACATTAAACATAATGAAATGATTGTCTAATAAAATGCAAACAAAAGGCTATGGAGAAATTCTCCATAGCCTTTCGTTTGTTCAAGTAGAATTGTCCTTTTTGAAAGTTTTGTTACAACTTTTCGTCTAAAGAGACAAAAAGTTGTCACAATTCGGTCACAATTAGCATAAACATAAAATAGACGAAATGAACTTATTTCCAAAAAGGCTTGATTCATTCCATTCATGATTAGTAGAGCTGAAAAAGCATGGATTAAAAGTTCACTATATTCTCAAGGAGGTAGATCGTATGAAAACTATTCTTGCTATCGCTGGGCTTATTTGGGTTTTATCACATGGCATTCCAATTTATGAAGGAGAACAAATTCGCAGTGCTCTGAATAAAAATTTTAATGAATATCACGTTATTGATCGGCAAGATAATGTTGTGACAGTTCGTGTAAATGACTGTTTTCATACGGTAACCGTTGAAGGAACTTCAGTAGTGAATGATACAAAAGTATGTGATCAGCAATAATTATATATAGGAAGAAAAAAGTCTCAATTTACACGTGTGAAAATTGAGACTTTTATATTTGTAGATGAATAATAAGCGGGGATGGATAATCCCTGCTTATTATTGTTTTTTGAAAAAAAGGAAAGGGTATCATAATAATTGAGTCTGAAAAGCTAATAAATTGTTAAGAATAAGCTTAGAGCGGAAATATACTCATATGGGGTATCATACATAGATAATTAATGCTATAATTGGTATACTCGTAAAAGCAATTGTTTTATTGGATGAAGAGAAACTTTAAGAAGGTGATAATATGGGTCATAAAGAGCATGAAGCGGTAACACATAGATCAGAAAAAGAAAAAGAACAAATTATAAATAGATTAAAGAGAATTGAAGGACAGGTCCGCGGTATTCAAAATATGATTGAAAATGATCGTTATTGTGTGGATATTTTAGTACAAATTTCAGCGATTAATGCAGCGATGAAAAAAGTAGGAATGGGTGTATTAAAAAACCATACAAGTCATTGTGTTTCAGGTGCTATTAAAGATGGAAATGGTGACGAAGCAATTGAAGAATTAATGACTGTATTTGAACGTTTTTCAAAAGCGTAAAAACAAGCTAGTATGTAACTGGCTTGTTTTTTGTTTACCTTCATATAAGATTTCGGGGTATTGATGTGAAAAAGTATGTAAAATAAACTTTTAGAAAATAATTGAAAAATCATGATACAAAACCATTGATTACCTTAGGGGGGTATGGTAAGATGTAATTGTGATTAACAAACAATGAAGAAACAAGAGGAGGGTTTTAAATGGAACAGTTAACATTAAAAGTTGAAGGTATGTCTTGTGGACATTGTGTAAATTCTATTGAAAGCAGTGTGAAAGAACTAAACGGTGTTGAACAAGTGAAGGTTCAATTAGCAGAAGGAACTGTTGAAGTTACTATCGACTCGTCTGCTGTAACACTAAAAGATATCGTTGCTGTAATTGAAGATCAAGGATACGATGTTCAATAATTATTTTTAGATATGGAAATAAATCGTACTTTATAGGAAGTACGATTTATTTTGTTAATAATTATACCTTATGAGGGTATATAGAGGTGAGAGACATGAATGAACAGAAAGAGGCTAATCTTCAAATATCAGGAATGACATGTGCGGCATGTGCGAATAGAATTGAAAAAGGTCTGAAAAAAGTAGAAGGTGTTCATGATGCAAATGTAAATTTTGCACTTGAAAAAACAAAAATAATGTATGATCCCCAAAAAACAAATCCGCAACAGTTTAAGGAAAAAGTTGAATCGTTAGGATATGGAATTGTAAGTGATAAAGCTGAGTTTACTGTTTCAGGGATGACATGCGCAGCATGTGCGAATAGAGTAGAAAAGCGTTTAAATAAGTTAGAAGGTGTGAACGGAGCGACAGTAAATTTCGCTTTGGAATCAGCTACAGTAGATTTTAACCCTGATGAAATTAATGTAAATGAAATGAAGAGTGCAATTACGAAATTAGGATATAAATTGGAAGTGAAATCAGATGAGCAAGATGGATCAACTGATCATCGCTTACAAGAAATTGAGCGACAAAAGAAGAAATTTATCATTTCATTTATTTTATCATTCCCGTTACTGTGGGCAATGGTAAGTCATTTCTCATTTACATCGTTTATTTATTTACCTGATATGCTTATGAACCCTTGGGTGCAGCTAGCTCTTGCAACTCCAGTTCAGTTTATCATTGGTGGGCAGTTTTATGTTGGAGCTTATAAAGCGTTACGTAATAAAAGCGCCAATATGGATGTTCTCGTGGCACTTGGAACGTCGGCAGCGTATTTTTACAGTGTGTATTTAAGTATTAGGTCGATTGGTTCTTCGGAACATATGACAGACTTGTATTTTGAAACGAGTGCAGTACTTATTACATTAATTATTTTAGGTAAATTATTTGAGGCGAAAGCAAAGGGACGCTCGTCAGAAGCAATTAAAAAATTAATGGGATTACAGGCGAAAACAGCTACTGTTCTACGAGACGGAACAGAAATGAAAATTTTAATCGAAGAAGTAGTAGCTGGTGATATCGTTTATGTAAAACCTGGTGAAAAAATCCCGGTAGATGGAGAAATCGTAGAAGGAAAGTCAGCAATAGATGAATCGATGTTAACAGGTGAGAGTATTCCAGTTGATAAAACAATTGGGGATGTAGTAATCGGTTCTACAATGAATAAAAATGGATTTTTAAAAGTGAAAGCAACTAAGGTAGGAAGAGATACTGCATTAGCTCAAATTATTAAAGTAGTAGAAGAGGCGCAAGGGTCAAAAGCTCCTATTCAAAGAGTAGCTGATCAAATTTCAGGTATTTTCGTACCCGTTGTAGTTGTGATTGCTATTATCACATTTGCAGTGTGGATGCTATTTGTTACACCTGGTGATTTTGGCGGAGCACTTGAGAAAATGATAGCCGTACTTGTTATCGCTTGTCCATGTGCATTAGGTCTTGCGACACCTACATCTATCATGGCTGGATCAGGAAGATCAGCTGAGTATGGTATTTTATTTAAAGGTGGAGAGCATTTAGAAGCAACGCACCGATTAGATACAGTTATTCTAGATAAAACAGGTACTGTAACAAACGGGAAGCCTGTTTTAACAGATGTAATTGTAGCAGATGGATTCCATGAAGAAGAAATACTACGTTTAGTCGGTGCGGCAGAAAAAAATTCTGAACATCCACTTGCAGAAGCGATTGTAGAAGGAATTAAAGAAAAGAAAATTGATATCCCAAGTTCAGAAACGTTTGAAGCGATTCCAGGATTCGGTATCGAATCAGTTGTAGAAGGGAAACAATTATTAATTGGTACACGTCGATTAATGAAGAAATTCGATATTGATATTGAAGAAGTTTCTAAATCGATGGAAGAGCTAGAACGAGAAGGAAAAACAGCAATGCTTATTGCGATCAATAAAGAATATGCTGGTATAGTGGCCGTTGCAGATACTGTAAAAGATACTTCAAAAGCAGCTATCGCAAGACTTAAGAAAATGGGTCTAGACGTTGTTATGATTACAGGAGATAACACACAAACTGCTCAGGCAATCGCTAAGCAAGTTGGTATTGATCACGTAATTGCAGAAGTATTACCAGAAGGAAAAGCAGAAGAAGTGAAAAAACTCCAAGCACAAGGTAAGAAAGTAGCAATGGTTGGAGATGGAATAAATGATGCTCCTGCTCTTGCTACGGCGGATATCGGTATGGCAATTGGAACAGGAACGGATGTAGCGATGGAAGCGGCAGATATTACGTTAATCCGTGGGGATTTAAATAGTATTGCTGATGCAATCTTTATGAGTAAGATGACGATAAGAAATATTAAGCAAAATTTATTCTGGGCACTAGCTTATAACGGATTAGGAATCCCGATTGCGGCGTTCGGTTTCTTAGCACCTTGGGTTGCAGGAGCGGCTATGGCATTTAGTTCTGTATCCGTTGTATTAAATGCATTACGATTACAAAGAGTGAAATTAAAAAAATAAAAATCTAGAGAGTAATTGCATATGCTTATAAACAAAAAACAATACTTTGAAATAAGTATTGTTTTTTGTTTATATAGAAAGAAAAAAGATATAATAAAGCAGAAATATTGAATACTAGATGGTAGACAAGTTAAATGATAGTGTAGTAAGGAGGTTCATATATGTTAAAAGATACGATCATTAGAATATTCCACAATAGGGATTTAGAACAAGTATTACAGTTGTTCTATGAAACAGTTCATACAATTAACGCAAAAGATTATAACGTGTTACAGCTACAGGTATGGGCACCAGATCAACTAGATAGGGAAAGTTGGTTACAGTCTTTAGAGAAGAATATTAGTTATGTAGCGGATCATAACGGTATGATAGTGGGATTTGGGGATTATAATGATGATCATTACGTAGATCGCTTATTTACGCATAAAGATTATCAAGGGAAAAGGATAGCCTCATACATACTAAAGAAGCTAGAAAAAGAAGCAGTGAACTTGGGGCATAGGGAGATTTATACAGAAGCAAGTATTACAGCAAAACCTTTCTTTGAAAGTAAAGGCTTTATTTGCATAAAGGAACAAAAGAAACAGCATAATGGTCAGATTTTTATTAATTATGTAATGAAAAAAATAGCCCTCTCGTAAACGAGAAGGCTATTTTTTCATTATTTTACAGCTTCTTTAAGTTCTTTACCAGCTTTGAAAGCAGGTACTTTAGAAGCTGCGATTTGCATTTCTTCACCAGTTTGTGGGTTACGGCCTGTACGAGCAGCTCTTTCGCGTACTTCGAATGTACCGAATCCGATAAGTTGTACTTTTTCACCAGCAGCTAAAGTGTTAGTGATTGATTCTACTACAGTTTGTACAACTACAGTAGCTTCTTTTTGAGAAATCTCAGCATTTTGTGCTACGTTTTTAATTAATTCTGTTTTGTTCATGTTTTTCACCTCATATGTAAATAATGCTATTTAAGTTGTTATTATAACGTATAAAACATTCGAGAACAAGTGTACGCACATATATTCGTAAAAAAAATGAAATTTGTAATATTTTTTAGAGCCACTGTATAGACTTTCAATTTAAGCGGATAAAGATTTTTTCTTTGATGCAGTTTGCTCTTTATTGGAAGGGAGTTTCTTATTATAGGATATGAAATAAGGTAATGCTACAAATAACATACCTCCTACTAAGTTTCCGAAGAAAACAAAAATGAAGTTTGGAAAATATTCAATCCAAGTTAAATGACCGGCAAAAATTGCAGCTGGGATGACAAACATATTGGCTACAACGTGTTGAAATCCAATCGCAACAAAAGTCATAACTGGGAACCAAATACCGATAATCTTCCCGATAAATTCTTTACTTCCCATACTGAGCCAAACAGCTAAACAAACGAGCCAATTACATCCGATTGCAGAAATGAAGGCTTGTAGTGGTGTATCTTGTAGTTTAGCTTGCGCAATAGAAACTGTTTTCGCTAAAAAAGCTCCCTCTGTTAATCCGACGATATGACCGAAAAAATAAGCAACGAATGCAGCACCTATGAAGTTGCTAAACGTAACAATAACTAAATTTCGAATGAAGTGAAATAATTCGATTTTTTTGTGAAGCCACGCCATCGAAACGGTCATCATATTGCCAGTTACTAACTCACCGCCTGCAAGAATAACGAGTATAAGACCGATAGGGAATACAGCGGCACCTAGAAAGCTAGTAAATGATCCCCAAGACTTTGGCATTGTTCCAATAACATGAATATCGAGTAAATACCCTAATGCTATGAAAGCACCACCAAAAAAACCGAGAATTAGCATAGGGAGTAATGATAAATGAGCTTTTTTTCTTCCGGAATTCGCAGCAAGTTCCGTAATTTCTTCTGGTGTAAATACAGACATGAATAATCTCTCCTTAATAAAATGATAGAATGAATAGAAGGAACATTTTTAAGAATCTATGTATTATAAAAATATGTTATGACTTCTGTATAAATTTGTCAAAGTGAATGAGGATAGAATTGGATATAGCTAACATTGTTCATGTTGTCACATTAATGTAACAATAAGGCTTTAAAGTACTTCTAGAGGTGAGAACATGAATACGAATCATGTAAAAAAAGAACCAAAAAAATCAATCGTCAAGATATGTATAATCAGTTTCATAAGTATAGTAATGATTTCAATAAGTTTGTATTTCTATGCGACAGAAATAGAACGAAAACTAGTAACAGTTACGTGGAATGAAATAGAAGCTTCTACAATTCCTAAAGAGTTTAATAACAAAAAGATATTACAATTCTCAGATGTGCATTTAGGGCCAGAATTTACATTGAAACAACTAGAAAATTTGGTAGAGAAGATGAATACGTTACATCCAGATATAGTAGTTTTTACAGGGGATTTAATAGATAAGTTTGGATCGTATAAGGCAGAAAGAGAAGAAGCGAAAAGTATTTTACAGAAAATACATGCGCCCTTAGGGAAATATGCAGTGTTTGGGAATCATGATAGGGGCGGGGGAGGTAGTTTATTTTATAAAAAGTATATGGAGGAAGCTGGTTTCTCTGTGTTAGTAAATGAAGTGCATAAAATTAATGCGGAAAATGGCAAATATATTACAATATCAGGTTTGGATGATTTTTTATTAGGGAAGCCGCAAATAGACGCGACTTTAAAACAAATAAGGCAACAAGATTTTAATATGCTCTTAGTACATGAGCCGGATGTTGTAGACAAAGTAGCTCGTTACCCAGTTGATTTTCAAATGTCAGGACATAGTCACGGAGGACAAGTTCAAATTCCTTTTATAGGTCCATTAATTACTACAAAATTAGCTGAGAGTCATGTTGAAGGTATGTATGAATTAGAAGGGAAGAATAAGCCGTTACATTTATACGTAAATCGTGGTATTGGGACAACCCGAATGCCTGTTAGATTTTGGAGTGTACCTGAACTTTCAGTATTTGTGCTAAAACAAAATAGCAACTAGACTATTTTGAGTAGTAACAGGACTTTCAGAGAAAGTTCTCTTTTTTTATTGGGTAAATACAGAATGTTATGTGATTTTTATTTAAAGTGTTAAAAAGGAAAGGGGAATTTCTATGGTAGAAACATGGCATAAAGAATTGGAAAGTTTATATAACGAAATGGTTTCGTGGCAAATTACTTTTAAGTATTGTAAATAGTTATGTAGAGATGGAAAAGAATCTTTTCATCATGTAGAAGTGAAAAAGTAATTTACATAAAAAAAACAACAATAGGCTATGTAACCTATTGTTGTTTTTTATTATTTTTGCAAGGGAATAGCATCAAAATATGTTCTATAGTTATTAGAAAATTCAAAGTTGTTTTTCGCATCCCAATTAATAGACCAAGACATTAGGCCGCGGAATGCAGGGTAGCCACTCTGATTTGAAAGTTTATACTTTCCTCCGAAAGGAATTCCTTTAATGATATAATCTAAAGCTTTTTTCATTTCAGTTGGAGAAATATATCCGCCACTTGGAGCGGCCGCTGGTGCTGCAGGAAGTCCAATCATGACTTGATCTGAACGAAGAGCTGGGAAAATGTTAGTTGCATTACCACCTACAGGAAAACCATGTAAGAGCATATCTGCCATAGCGACTTCGTAGTCTGCAGTGCCTTGATTGTAGTTATTACCGTCCATTCCAATCCCGCTACCAGCGTTGTAGTGTTGAACGTGAATGTATGTTAGTTTGTCTTTTACTCCGTAAATAATCGGTAAATAAGCACCCCAGATGCTTCCGTATGCGCTATAACCACCTTGAACATAAGCTGTTTCAGGAGCCATGCTTAATAGAAAATCTGGACCGTAATGATCTGAGAGTGTTCGAATAGCTGAGATAAGATTTACGATTTGAGGAGTAGTTGGGTTTTTAAAATTAGTGTCATTTCCGTTTAAGTAAATACCTGATTCAAGGTCAATATCTATTCCATCAAAACCGTATTTATCGATCAGAGATTGTAGGGAATTAATAAAACGTTGCTTAGCCGCATTGTCAGGAAGTAAAACGACCCCATTTTGTCCACCTATTGAAAGAACTATTTTCTTACCTTTACTTTTTAAATAAGAAATATCTGATTTAAACTCTGCATCTGTACCATACACAGGAGAAAATTCAACAGTGGAACGATCACCACCAGTTTCACCGAAAGATACATTGATTACATCCCATTTTGGTGAAACGTCCCTTAATTTAATAATGCCAGTACCGTTATCGAAGTTATGCCAGTATCCAACGAGTAATTTTGATCCTAAATTGTTTGCAGCTTGTGCTTGGAAGGGAGCTAGCGGTAGCAGTAAGAAAATTACTAAAGTACAACAAATAAATTTGAACTTGTTTAACATATCAACACTCCTATACAAAAAGTTGTCTAGATGTATAATCTTGTTTATTTCATGATATCTGAAAATTCTAACTTTTGTAAGGTGACTATAATTTTCTCAACAATTGTGTATGGGAAATTATTAAACCTAATGTAATAATTTTTGGAGGAGGTCGAATTACGATTGTTAAATTCAGAATATTTTGATATATTTTAAAGTATAGGACAAGTTTTTTCGCATAATACTCTTACATAAATTTCAAAATTAAGTTTGGAAGGGGATGTACAAGAGTTGGATAAAAATCTCAAGAAAGACCTCAAAATACGCCACATTACAATGATTTCCATTGGTGGCGTAATAGGAGCTGGTTTGTTTGTTGGAAGCGGTGCGGTTGTGCATTCAGCAGGGCCAGGTTCTATCGTTTCATATGCATTAGCAGGACTTCTAGTTATTTTCGTTATGAGAATGCTAGGGGAAATGGCAGCTATTAACCCGACAAGTGGTTCATTTGCAACATATGCAAGAGAAGCAATTGGTCCATGGGCGGGTTATACAATTGGGTGGCTATATTGGTTTTTCTGGGTAATAGTTATTGCGATAGAAGCTACAGCAGGTGCTGGTATTATTCAATATTGGATTCCAGAAATCCCGCTCTGGTTATTAAGCTTACTATTAACGATTTTATTAACATTGACGAATGTTTTTTCGGTGAAATCATTTGGAGAGTTTGAATATTGGTTTTCATTTATTAAAGTAATAAGTATTGTTTTGTTCCTTTGTCTTGGACTCGCTGTTATTTTAGGATTTGTACCAGGAACGGAAGCACCTGGCACTTCGAATTTAGTAGAGCAAGGAGGATTTATGCCAAATGGTATAAGTTCGGTGCTACTTGGAATTACCGTCGTTATATTTTCATTTATGGGATCAGAGATTGTCGCAGTAGCCGCTGGAGAGTCTGCCGAACCTGTAAAAGCAGTAAAAACAGCAACAAATAGTGTAATTTGGCGTATTCTCGTATTTTTCATTGGATCGATCGCTGTAGTTGTTACACTCCTTCCGTGGAATTCAGCGAACATACTAAAAAGCCCGTTTGTGGCGGTGCTGGAACATATAGGGATACCAGCGGCAGCACAAATTATGAACTTTATCGTTTTAACAGCTGTACTTTCTTGTTTAAATTCGGGTTTATATACGAACTCAAGAATGCTTTTTTCAATGGCAGAAAGAGGAGACGCGCCAAAGGCATTTTTGAAATTGAATAGTAGTGGTGTTCCAGTTCGGGCGGTTTTATTTGGAACTTTCTTTGCTTACATTGGAGTTGTTTTTAGTTACATATCTCCAGATAAAGTATTTTTATTTTTAGTGAATGCATCTGGCGGGATTGCGTTACTCGTTTATCTCGTTATAGCAGTTTCACATTTCAAGATACGTAAAAAAATGGGGAAAGCGGAACAACAAAATTTGAAAGTGAAAATGTGGCTTTTTCCATATGTAACATATGTTACAATTACTGCGATTATAGCAGTTTTAGTTGCCATGCTTGCAATTGAATCTTTACGTTCACAAGCGCTTTTAACAATGCTTGTTACTGTTCTTATAATAATTTCTTATTTTATTTTTAATAGAAATAAAAATAGTACATTGTTGAATCCTAAAAGCAAAAATGAGGAATCTGTTCGATTCTAATTTCTTGTTTTAGAAGAGAGTTACACCCAATCATTGCTATAAAAGAATCATATATAATCATAGAAACAAGTAATTACTATTGTCATAGTGGATATAAACTTTTTTCTTGACTTTTTATATGAAGGCGAGCAAAATGGTAAAAAAGGAAGGGGGGGATGACGATGGAAGAGTACGTACTTGAGCTGTATAACTTGTTATATACGACAGAATGGCAAGATATTGTTTCATTTCTAGGAATAATGTTTTGTATGAAAATTGTAATTGTATATATGGAAGAGCAAGGTATGTTCTATTCCTTCTCATCTCCGTTCGATGTGCAGCGCGAGCCGTTGCCAAACTATGCCAAGGTAAATTACGAACAGTTTCCTTTTGTGATTTTCTTTATGATTCGATTTATAACAGCAATTGTAAAGAAAAAGGAAAGTGACGATGAAGAGTGCCATTCAACTTGTAATATAGCGACTGCTTTTTAAGCTAAATACAAGGAGGAGATTTATATGTGGTTTCGATTTCTTATGATTGGTTTCTTTTCATTAACAGCAATTTCTTTAATGGGATATCAAGTGTCTGAAATTTATCAAGCATATAGCAATACGTTTTTTAACAAAAACTAATTACATTGCTATTTAAATAATAAAGCGATAAAATCCTTCTTAAGAAGTTTTATTAAGAAGGATTTTTTTCTTTGCGCTGTCTTACTGTGTCAAACTATTGTCACATTTACACTGTGAATAATATGTTAAAATAGTGAGGTTACGTATACATATTTGAAGGAAGAGGAGTGACCATTTTGGTGGATCAATCAACTAATCAGAAAAGCTATGCTCCTATTGTGATAACGCTTTCTGTAATTGTAAATGCGATTATTTTATTTTTGTTCTTTGGACCTGTTGGCTATGAAGGAGAAGTACATTTTGATGTAACAATTTTACCAATGTTAAATGCAATTTTTAATAGCTTTACGTTCGTATTCTTATTAGCAGCTTTATACTCTATTATTAAGAAGAATGTGAAAATGCACCGTGGTTTCATCCTAGCAGCATTTACAACGACGTTGCTATTTTGTGTTTCTTATTTATCGTATCATTACTTGGCGCCAGCAACACATTTTGGCGGAGAAGGATTCATTAAATATGTGTATTTCATCATTTTAATTACACATATTATCCTGGCAGCAATTATTGTACCACTTGCATTGTTTGCACTTGTATTTGGTTTTACAAATCAATTAACACGTCATCGTAAAATTGTACGTTGGACGATGCCAATTTGGTTATATGTAAGTTTATCTGGTGTTATTGTTTACTTAATGATCTCACCTTATTATCAATAAAAAATCTCAGCCTTTAGGCTGGGATTTTTTTTGTTAGGCAAATATTTTTGTGAAATGAAAAAAATATGGTATACAAAAGTATAGTTGCTTTTCATATAGAAGGGATGGTAAAGGGATATGCAAAATTTTGTATTTCGTAATCCAACGAAACTTATTTTCGGTAAAGGTCAATTAGAACAGTTAAAAACTGAAATTCCACAGTTCGGTAAAAAAGTTCTTCTCGTATACGGGGGAGGCAGCATTAAAAGAAACGGTATTTATGATAATGTAATTTCTATTTTAAAAGATATAAATGCGGAAATATTTGAATTGACAGGTGTTGAACCGAATCCTCGTGTATCAACTGTAAAGAAAGGGATTCAAATTTGTAAAGATAATGGTGTCGAATTCATATTAGCGGTTGGCGGAGGAAGTGTAATCGACTGTACGAAAGCAATTGCTGCTGGTAGCAAATATGATGGAGATGTATGGGATATTGTAACGAAAAAAGCATTTGCTAGTGAGGCGTTACCATTTGGTACGGTACTTACGCTTGCGGCAACAGGATCTGAAATGAATGCTGGTTCTGTAATTACAAACTGGGAAACGAATGAAAAATATGGCTGGGGTAGCCCAGTTACTTTCCCGCAGTTTTCGATTTTAGATCCTGTTCATACTGCGTCTGTGCCGAGGGATCAAACAATTTACGGTATGGTAGATATTATGTCACATGTATTAGAGCAATATTTCCATCATGGAACAAATACAGAATTACAAGATCGTTATTGTGAATCTGTTTTAAAAACAGTAATTGAAACTGCTCCTAAGCTTTTAAGTGATTTAGAAAATTATGAGCATAGAGAAACTATTTTATATTGCGGTACTATGGCGTTAAACGGTATTTTAGCGATGGGAGTAAAAGGAGATTGGGCGACTCATAATATTGAACATGCAGTTTCTGCGGTTCATGATATACCACACGGGGGTGGCCTTGCGATTTTATTCCCGAACTGGATGAAGCGTGTTGTAGATGAAAATGTAAGTCGCTTTAAACAGTTCGCTATTCGCGTATTCGATGTAGAAACAGATGAAAAGACTGATCGAGAAATTGCGTTAGAAGGAATTGAGGCGTTACGTCAATTTTGGACTTCAATTGAGGCACCAGTAACGTTAGCGGATTACGGTATTGGGGAAAATGAAATTGATTTAATGGCTGATAAAGCGATGGCTTATGGTGAATTTGGTAACTTTAAAAAATTAAATAAAGACGATGTTTTAAGTATATATAAAGCTTCTTTATAAGTGAATAGAGTAAAGAAACCCATCTGATATAACAATCAAATGGGTTTCTTTTTTGTTGTTTATAACTGTTTGTGACTGATGTTGGTTGTTTATGAATGTTTATGGTTGATTTTTGTGATCGTTTTCATTATACTGTAATCAAAGAAGAGGTGAATAAGATGTTAACTCCTGAACGTCATCAAATGATATTGCAACTTGTAAAAGAGCAGAAGGTTGTTAAATTACAGCAATTAGTGGAAAGAACAGAAAGCTCTGAATCAACAATTCGTCGTGATTTAGCGCAATTGGAAAAGCAAAGGTTATTAAAAAGAGTTCATGGTGGTGCTGCTGTTTTAACAGGAAAAGGACAAGAGCCAACGATGGTTGAAAAATCATCCAAAAACATTCAAATAAAACAACAAATTGCGAAGTATGCGGCTAGCATTGTTGAACAAGGTGATTGCATTTATTTAGATGCAGGAAGTACAACATTTGAAATGATTCCATTTTTAATAAATAAAGATGTTACTGTCGTTACGAATGGACTTATGCATATTGAAGCTTTAGTTGAAAATAATATTCGTGCGTATTTACTAGGCGGAATGATGAAAAGCAGGACGAAAGCTTTAATTGGTGCTATGGCACAGGAAAGCATGCAGAAGTACCGTTTTGATAAATGTTTCTTAGGAGCGAATGGTGTGCATGAACAGCTTGGTTTTACAACTCCAGATCCAGAAGAGGCACTTTTAAAACAAATGGCGTTAACATTAGCAAACGAAGGATATTTCTTAATTGATGAAAGTAAGTTTTCAGAAGTTGCGTTTGCGAAAATTGCCAATGTTGAAGAAGCAAATATTATTACAAACTATTTAGAAATTGATTTAGAAAAATATAAAAGACAAACCAATGTAATTGAGGCTGATAAACAATGATCTATACAGTTACTTTAAACCCATCTATTGATTATGTAGTACAAGTTAATTCCTTCGATTTAGGAGCAGTAAATCGAGCAGAGAAAGATATGAAATTTCCTGGAGGGAAAGGCATTAACGTTTCTCGTATTCTTCATCGTTTAGGTGTTGAAAATGTAGCGCTTGGATTTACTGGTGGATTTACCGGTCGATTTATTAAAGATGTATTACAGGCGGAAGGTGTAACAACAAACTTCGTCCAAGTAGACGGTGATTCCCGGATTAATGTGAAAATAAAAGGGCAAGAAGAGACAGAATTAAATGGGCAAGGTCCTAATGTGACAAATGAACAATTTGAACAATTAATGAAACAAATTGAAAGTATGAGGCAGGGAGATTGTGTTGTACTAGCTGGAAGTGTACCGACGTCTATCTCAACTACTTTTTATGAATCAATCGCAGCGCTCGGAGCTGAGAAAGGTATTCGCGTAGTAGTTGATGCAAGTGGAAGTGCGCTGCAGCATGTAATTAAAAATAAACCATTTTTACTAAAGCCTAATCATCATGAACTTGGTGAGTTATTCGGAGTAGAGATTTCAACAGTAGAAGATGTTTTACCGTTTGGAAGAAAATTAGTTGAACAAGGTGTAGAGTACGTTATCGTATCAATGGCTGGAGATGGGGCTTTATTATTTACGGCAGAAGGTATATATGAAGCAACTGTTCCAAAAGGTGTTGTAATTAATTCGGTTGGGGCCGGAGATTCTCTCGTTGCAGGATTTGTAGGTAAATATGAACAGACAAAAGATATTGAAAAGGCATTTCAATATGGCGTTGCAACAGGGAGTGCAACGGCATTTTCAGCTGATTTATGTGAAAAGGAAAAAGTAGAAGAATTATTGTCGCAAGTAATTGTAACTAAGCGATAGGGGGAAACAACATATGAAAATTACAGAACTATTAAAAAGGGATACAGTTATTATGAACTTGACAGCTTCAAATAAAGAAGCTGTCATAGATGAATTAGTTGAGAAATTAGACGGAGCAAATCGTTTAAATAGTAAAGCTGAATTTAAAGAAGCTATTTTAAAGCGGGAATCACAAAGTACGACAGGAATAGGAGAAGGGATTGCAATACCTCATGCGAAAACAAAAGCTGTTAAGCAACCAGCGATTTGTTTTGGTAGAAGTGTAAGCGGTATCAACTATGAATCGCTTGACGGACAGCCAGCGCATTTATTCTTTATGATTGCTGCGAGCGAAGGGGCGAATAATACTCATTTAGAAACGTTATCGCGCCTATCTACATTATTAATGGATGAAGGATTTCGTAAGCAATTGTTAGAAGCAAAGGATGAAGAGGAACTTCTTCGTTTATTTGATGAAAAAGAGAATGAAAAAGAAGAAGAAGACATTGAAGTTGCAAAACCAGAAGGAAATGAACCATACGTACTAGCAGTTACGGCTTGCCCAACTGGAATCGCTCACACCTATATGGCAGCGGATAGCTTGAAAGCAAAAGCAGCAGAGCTAGGAATAGCGATTAAAGTTGAAACGAACGGATCCACAGGTATAAAAAACGGTTTAACGAAAGAGGACATTGAACGCGCAACGGCTATAATTGTTGCGGCAGATAAACAAGTAGAAATGAACCGTTTTGCTGGGAAACATGTCATTCAAGTGCCAGTCGCTGATGGGATTAGAAAAACGGAAGCGCTTCTTAATCGAGCTGTAAAACAAGATACGCCAATCTTTAAAGGAATAAAGGAAGATGGGAAGACAGAAAGTACAGAGAAAGAAAAAGGATTAGGAATTTATAAGCACTTAATGAGTGGCGTAAGTAATATGCTTCCATTCGTTGTTGGTGGAGGAATTTTAATTGCACTAGCATTTTGGATTGGTGGCATAAAAGCAGAAGGACCATTGGCTGAATTGTTAATGTCTATTGGTGGAGGCAAAACAGGTGCGTTTTTATTCCTCGTACCAATTTTAGCTGGATTTATTGCGAGTTCTATTGCTGATCGTCCAGGATTTATGCCTGGTGTTGTCGGTGGATTTTTAGCAGCACATGCGAATGCTGGATTTTTAGGGGGATTAATTGCTGGTTTCTTAGCTGGGTATGTTGTTTTAGGATTGAAAAGATTATTTTCAGGATTACCAGCACAGTTAGAAGGAATTAAACCTGTATTGTTATATCCGGTCTTTGGATTGTTAATTACAGGAGTTGTTATGCAAAAAGTAGTAATTCCGCCTGTAGTGGCATTGAATGAAATGTTAACAGGATGGTTAAATGGTTTGAACGGTACAAATGCTATATTACTAGGTCTTATATTAGGTGGTATGATGGCAATTGATATGGGTGGTCCAATTAATAAAGCTGCATTTACATTTGGTATTGCTGCAATAGAAGCGCAGAACTTTGGCGTACACTCTGCTGTTATGGCCGGTGGTATGGTACCACCATTAGCGATTGCATTCGCAACTACTTTCTTTAAATCAAAATTTACTGAAGCAGAGCGTAAATCTGGTTTAACAAATTATATTATGGGAGCATCGTTTATTACAGAAGGTGCGATTCCATTTGCAGCTGCAGATCCAATTCGAGTAATAGTAAGTTGTGTTGTTGGTTCAAGTATTGCGGGTGCATTATCTATGTTATTCCAAATTACATTACCAGCACCGCATGGTGGATTGTTTGTTATTGCATTAGTAAATAAACCGGTGCTATATATTTTCTCGATATTCATAGGGACAGTTATTTCAGCTCTTATGATGGGGATTTGGAAAAAGAAAGTTAAATAACACATGAAAAAGGAGTAGCTTTTATTAGCTGCTCTTTTTTTATTAAAAAAAAGGAGATTAATAATTGGAGAATGATGAATTTTGGTAAAAGATGTAATGAAATATGGTTTTTTTGTAACAAAAAAGTAATACTGTAATTTTTTTTGGAAAAAAATTCTGGGCTAGTATGTGGAAAATATATGAAAACTACGGGGAATTCTATTAGAAATGGAATTCATTAATATGGAAATTTATGTTACAACTCATTAATCGTGTATTACGAATGGTTTGTAATTGTGTGATTTCTAAAAATCCTAAAAATCTGTTGCTATAATGAAAATACGAAAACAAAGCAAATGGAGGCTATTCATGAAAAAATTATTAGGTATAGCAACGGCGGCAGTTTTTGGTCTTGGGATTTTTGCAGGTTCTGCGAAAGCAGAAACGATTGTAACAACAGACGTATTAAATGTTAGAGAAAACCCAACTGTAGAGTCAAAGCTTGTAGGTAAAATGTTAAGTGGAAATAAATTAGATGTTATAAATACAGAAAACGGATGGGCAAAAATTAAATTAAATGGTAAAGAAGCGTTTGTAAGTGCTGAATTTACAAAAAGTACATATTATGTAACGCCGGGCGTGTTAAATGTTCGTGCTGGAGCGAATACTGATTCTGAAATTCTTGGTAAACTGAATAAAGATGATGTAATTGAAACGACAAATCAAGTTCAAAATGAATGGTTACAATTTGACTATAATGGAAAAACGGGATATGTTCACATGCCATTTTTAACAGGGACGGCACCTGTAATTGAAAAGAAAGAAGTTGTAACGCAAGAAGAGGCGCCAGTAAGAGTAAATACGCCAGTTAAAAATAATAAAGTAGTTAAGAGCAAAGAGTCTGTTAAAAATGTAGAATCAAGTAAACCTGTGGCAAAACAGCAGTCAACTACGAAACAAGTTACGAAATCTACTGAAACAAGTGCACCTGCTGGTGGACGTGAAATAACAGTAGAAGCGACAGCGTATACAGCGCATCCAAGTGAGAATGGTACGTATGGTGGTCGTGTATTAACTGCAATGGGGCATGATTTAACAGCAAATCCGAATATGAAAGTAATTGCTGTTGATCCTAAAGTAATTCCGCTTGGATCAAAAGTATGGGTAGAAGGATATGGAGAAGCGATTGCTGGAGATACTGGCGGTGCGATTAAAGGGAATCGTATTGATGTATTAGTCGGTTCAGATGGTAGTGCCGATAGCTGGGGGCGCAAATCTGTAAAAGTGAAAGTTATAGAGTAGTGTATATGTATTAATATAAAAGGCGGTTGCTTGAAAGTGTGTAGGCAACCGCTTTTTATGGATTATTGAAAAGGATAAATAGTTTTACCTGTAATAATTTTATATGCACTGCAAAATTGATTTTGCATATACTCTGTATTTTTATTTTCTGGATGTAATGTTGTTTCTTGGAGAGTAGAATGAAAAGAACGTAGCAAACAATTTAAGGCGAAATATAATTCTTCTTGTGAACAATTTTGTTCTTTTGTAGCAGTAGCTAAAATAAGGTCTTTTGTTAAAGATGAAAAATTGATGGTGGATTGTTTCATAGTCAACTCATCCTCTCGAAGGTACTTTTAATCATGTATATGCGGAATTGGACAAACTATGTTCTTTTTTATTTATAATTTCATGTACCGAAATGAAAGAACTTGCAATCATGCCGTTAAAATTGGTAAGATTGGATATAATCAATAGATGGAGTACATTACATAAAGAGAGTTGAATGATATGGGAGAAGTGCAACGTGAAAAAGTTGCTGTCATCATTGGACCAACTGCTGTTGGAAAGACGAAGTTAAGTATTGATCTTGCCAAAGCGTTGAATGGTGAAATTATAAGTGGAGATTCCATGCAGATTTATCGTACGATGGATATTGGAACTGCAAAGGTGACAAAAGAAGAGATGGATGGAATTCCGCATTATATGGTCGATATAAAAAATCCGGAAGACTCATTTTCTGTTGCCGAATTTCAAGAGCGTGTTCGTAAGCATATTCGAGAGATTACAGAGCGTGGTAAATTGCCAATTATCGTTGGTGGAACTGGTCTGTATATACAATCTGTTTTATTCGATTATCAGTTTACGGATGATGCTGGCGATACAATATACCGAGAACAAATGGAAAAGTTAGCATTAGAACGTGGTGTGGAATATGTACATAAGAAATTACAAGAAGTAGACCCAGAAAGTGCTGAGCGTATTCATGCAAATAATGTACGTCGTGTCATTAGAGCGTTAGAAATTTTCCACACGACGGGTGAAAAAATGAGTGATCAACTTGAAAAACAAGAAAACGAGTTATTATACGATGTTTCCTTGATTGGCTTGACAATGGATCGAGAAATGCTATACGATCGCATTAACTTACGAGTTGATATAATGATGGACCAAGGGTTATTAGAAGAAGTAGAAGGATTGTATAATAGAGGGATACGAGATTGTCAATCTATTCAAGCGATTGGATATAAAGAGATATATGATTATTTTGAGGATCGTGTCTCTTTAGAAGAAGCGGTATCACAATTAAAGACGAATTCACGTCGTTATGCAAAGCGTCAATTAACGTGGTTCCGTAATAAGATGGATGTCATGTGGTTTGATGTTACAGGCGGTGAAAAAACGTCAGAAATTTTACGATACATAGAAGGAAAGTTACAACTAAAGTCGAATAATAGTAAGTAGAGAAAAAGAGGAGGATTCGACATGAAGCAATCAATCAATATTCAAGATCAGTTTTTAAATCAACTCCGTAAAGAAAATACGTTTGTTACGCTGTACTTATTAAATGGTTTCCAGCTTCGTGGATTAATTAAAGGATTTGACAATTTTACAGTCCTACTGGAAACAGAAGGTAAGCAACAGCTTATTTATAAACATGCAATTTCTACATTTGTACCACAAAAAAATGTTTCAATTGAATTAGAGTAGTAATGAATTATTGTACATAACAAAAAAAGAGCGAATTTCTCGCTCTTTTTTTATTTGCCATAAACGATACATAGTGAAATTTAAGCGATTCTAAATACAGTAAGGCGAATGTTAGTGTTTCCTGTTTCAGGAATTGTAATTTCGCTAAGGGTAGATTTCACGGAAATGTTTGCGCCGGCAGCTAATGTTTCGATCGTAGTGAATGAAAGTGAGTCGCCTATTAAATTTGAAGAGAAGTTGTCAGTTGCGACTGCTCCATTTATTGAAATTCCTACTCCAAGTGGGGCGCATCCTGGTGCAGTTGTAGAGATGGATACGCTAATGACATAAATACCAGCGTTGATAACAGTAACTGTATCTGTGCCATTGAAGATAATGTTGTTTATGTTAATTGCAGTATTAAAAATGAAGTTGTTAAATTGGAGTACTGTTTGTTGAATGTTGTTTGTAACAACAATTGTTGCTACAGGGAAGCTAGGTCCAGTAGGCCCGGTTGGTCCAGTAGGTCCACCAGAAGGTCCAGTAGGTCCAGTAGCTCCTATACCAGTGGCGCCAGTAGCACCTGTTGGTCCTTGAACGCCTTGAGGTCCAGTGGCACCCGTGTTACCTTGAGCACCTTGAGGACCAGTAGCACCCGTGTTACCTTGGGCCCCTTGAGGACCAGTAGCACCCGTGTTACCTTGGGCCCCTTGAGGTCCAGTAGCACCCGTGTTACCTTGAGGTCCAGTGGCACCCGTGTTACCTTGGGCCCCTTGAGGTCCAGTGGCACCCGTGTTACCTTGAACGCCTTGAGGTCCAGTAGCACCTGTGTTACCTTGAACGCCTTGAGGTCCAGTGGCACCCGTGTTACCTTGAGCGCCTTGAGGTCCAGTGGCACCCGTGTTACCTTGAGCGCCTTGAGGTCCAGTGGCACCAGTAGCGCCCGTGTTACCTTGAACACCTTGAGGTCCGGTAGCACCCGTGTTACCTTGGGCCCCTTGAGGTCCAGTAGCACCCGTGTTACCTTGAGCGCCTTGAGGTCCGGTAGCACCCGTGTTACCTTGAGCGCCTTGAGGTCCAGTGGCACCAGTAGCGCCTGTGTTACCTTGAACACCTTGAGGTCCAGTGGCACCCGTGTTACCTTGAGCGCCTTGAGGTCCAGTAGCACCAGTAGCGCCTGTGTTACCTTGAACGCCTTGAGGACCAGTAGCACCCGTGTTACCCTGGGCCCCTTGAGGTCCAGTGGCACCAGTAGCGCCTGTGTTACCTTGAACGCCTTGAGGACCAGTAGCACCCGTGTTACCTTGAGCGCCTTGAGGTCCAGTGGCACCAGTAGCGCCTGTGTTACCTTGAACGCCTTGAGGTCCAGTAGCACCCGTGTTACCTTGAATACCCTGAGGACCAGTAGCACCAGTAGCGCCTGTGTTACCTTGAGCGCCTTGAGGACCAGTAGCACCCGTGTTACCTTGGGCGCCCTGAGGTCCAGTAGCACCCGTGTTACCTTGAATACCCTGAGGTCCAGTGGCACCAGTAGCGCCTGTGTTACCTTGAACGCCTTGAGGACCAGTAGCACCCGTGTTACCTTGGGCCCCTTGAGGTCCAGTAGCACCAGTCGCACCCGTGTTACCTTGAGCGCCTTGAGGTCCAGTGGCACCAGTAGCGCCCGTGTTACCTTGAACACCTTGAGGTCCAGTGGCACCGGTCGCACCCGTGTTACCTTGAACGCCTTGAGGTCCAGTGGCACCAGTAGCGCCTGTGTTACCTTGAATGCCTTGAGGTCCAGTAGCACCCGTGTTACCTTGAGCGCCTTGAGGTCCAGTGGCACCAGTCGCGCCTGTGTTACCTTGAACACCTTGAGGTCCAGTGGCACCAGTGTTACCTTGAACACCTTGAGGTCCAGTGGCACCAGTAGCACCCGTGTTACCTTGAACGCCCTGAGGTCCAGTGGCACCCGTGTTACCTTGAGCGCCTTGAGGTCCAGTGGCACCAGTAGCGCCTGTGTTACCTTGAACACCTTGAGGTCCAGTAGCACCCGTGTTACCTTGAATACCCTGAGGTCCAGTGGCACCAGTAGCGCCTGTGTTACCTTGAGCGCCTTGAGGTCCAGTAGC
>NZ_JBIYDP010000003.1:0-539955 GCF_044908765.1 Bacillus sp. RC251
TGAGGTCCAGTGGCACCAGTAGCGCCTGTGTTACCTTGAGCGCCTTGAGGTCCAGTAGCACCCGTGTTACCTTGAATGCCTTGAGGTCCAGTGGCACCAGTAGCGCCTGTGTTACCTTGAGCGCCTTGAGGTCCAGTGGCACCAGTAGCACCAGTAGCACCCGTGTTACCTTGAACGCCTTGAGGTCCAGTGGCACCAGTAGCGCCTGTGTTACCTTGAGCGCCTTGAGGTCCAGTAGCACCCGTGTTACCTTGAATGCCTTGAGGTCCAGTGGCACCAGTAGCGCCTGTGTTACCTTGAACACCTTGAGGTCCAGTGGCACCAGTAGCGCCTGTGTTACCTTGAACACCTTGAGGTCCGGTAGCACCCGTGTTACCTTGAGCGCCTTGAGGTCCAGTGGCACCAGTAGCGCCTGTGTTACCTTGAACACCTTGAGGACCAGTAGCACCCGTGTTACCTTGAACGCCCTGAGCTCCAGTAGCACCAGTAGCGCCCGTGTTACCTTGAATACCTTGAGGCCCAGTAGCACCTGTGTTACCTTGAATACCTTGAGGCCCAGTAGCACCTGTGTTACCTTGAACACCTTGAGGTCCGGTAGCACCCGTGTTACCTTGAGCGCCTTGAGGACCAGTAGGTCCAGGAGGCCCACCAGAAGGTCCGGTAGGTCCAGTAACTCCTATACCAGTGGCACCGGTAGCACCCGTGTTACCTTGAGGCCCAGTAGCACCCGTGTTACCTTGAATACCTTGAGGTCCAGTGGCACCAGTAGCGCCCGTGTTACCTTGAACGCCTTGAGGTCCAGTGGCACCGGTAGCGCCTGTGTTACCTCGAGGCCCAGTGGCACCCGTGGCACCCGTGTTACCTTGAGCACCTTGAGGTCCAGTGGCACCCGTGTTACCTTGAATACCTTGAGGTCCAGTGGCACCGGTAGCACCCGTGTTACCTTGAGGCCCAGTAGCACCCGTGTTACCTTGAATACCTTGAGGTCCAGTGGCACCAGTAGCACCCGTGTTACCTCGAGGCCCGGTGGCACCAGTCGCGCCCGTGTTACCTTGAGGTCCGGTAGCACCAGTAGCGCCAGTAGCACCCGTGTTACCTCGAGGTCCGGTAGCGCCAGTAGCGCCTGCTGGCCCAGTAGGCCCGGTAGGTCCTTTAATGAATGAAGCAGAATTAACTAGAGCGGTTTGTAATGCTGCTATTAATTTAAGAAGCTCTTGAAGTGTGCAAGGGTCGATTCGGAATAGTTTTGTAATGTAAAGTAAATAATTAATTAGATTTTGAAGCTCGATAAATACAGCGCTTGCTACGAAGGTTGGATTTTTTAATATAGTTATTAAGTTTTTAATAATAGCTAACCCTTGTGCTTTCAGGGAGGAAGTAGCGTCTAGTGAACAAATAAATTTACTTAGTAGGTTCAATGTATCGATTAGATCTTCAATGTTTTGAGGAGATGGATTTGCGAAAAGTTTTGGGATTATTTTTGTTAAATCAATAATGATTGCACGGAATGTTCTAAGTTGTACCTTAGTAACTGGGATTGATGGGGTATTTGGGATTCGTCCGGCGCTACTTGGAAAGCATGGTTTGGAGAATTTGTTCTGACTGTCGTTAAAATGAGACATTAAATCTCTCCTTTCTCATGAGGATATGAACGAAACTCATCATAGTAGATGCAAAAATTAGTTAAATGGTCATAGTAAAATCGTTTGTTTAAAGAAAAAATAGAAAAAACGCCTTATGATAAGGCGTTTTTTCTATTTTCTGCGTATTGATAATATCGTTTTAGTGAAACTTTTGATTTGAATCCAGCTAGTTTTATAATTTCTGACTCCGGAGTTTCTTTTTTTATTAAGTTTAAAATATAGGTGTTACGAAAGTGTTGTCCTGAGATTCCTTTGCGTAAATTAGCTCTAGATACTTCAAGGCGAATCATTTTTTGGATAGCGATTTCTGTTAATCCCTTCGGTGCATCATTTTCGTATACCCATCTGTATGTTCCACGATTAAAATCAAATGCGATAAATAATGGGTCGTGGCTATGATATTTTGGACGAACGGGTTCAGGGATGCTTTTGTAATAAGCATATAGTTGTTTTTTGTCTTCGTTAGTTAATGTAATTGTTCTTTCTACCCCTGCGGTTGCTGGGATAGATAATGTGTTAGTTTCAAAGTGGACGTGATGCAGAGTTAATGCTGTAAGTTCCTGTAAGGATAATCCATAGTCGATTAATAAGTTTAAAATAACGATATTACGATCTATCAATAAAGGGCGCACAGGACGTTGTTTTTCTGAAAGTCCTTCCAATGAAGAGACTATATGTTTTAATCTTTTTTCCTCATCAGATGAAATGAAATCTTCATCGCGAAGCCTGCGGTCTGGTTGGATAGAAATTTCCATATTCTTTAATGGATTAGGTATGTTTAGAAAGTGATGCATTCTATTTAATACAATAAATACACGGTGCATCGTTTTCTCTGAGTAATGTCGATTCTTTTTTAAGTCGAAAAAATAATCTTCATAGTCTTTTGTACAAAGTGTAGCCCATATATTACTGGAAGGGAGCTTTTGGTTTTTTTTTAACCAATGTCCGAAATCTTCAATGTCATAAACATAACGTTTAATGGTTGAAGGTTTTCGGCCTTTATTCAATAAAAAAATAGAAAAGGCTTGTATTGTATCATGGAATTCCGTTGTCTCCATAGTCCCACCACCTTCATTATTTCTTATATTATAGCAAACTTTTCTGAAAATAGTCATTTGCAAGGGAGACAGGAATAATAATATTTGGTGAGTGGATAAAGCGAAACTTTAATCAGTGGGATTTTGTTAATCCATCGCTGATCATTAGCCTGTACCAATCGGGCATTTACGGGCAATTATCTGCAGCCTAACTTCCTAATATTTGCTGAATTTTGAGGTGGGAGTCTTACTGCTCGCAAATAGCGGGATAAAATGAGGTGATTGTATGGAACAATCGATGCGAAAGAAAAATAATAATCAAATTAATATTGTGTTAAATCATCGAAAGAAAATTTCTTTACCAGCCGCAGAAAATAAAACAGTAATTTCAAATGAAACTACTACGAAACATGAGATGCTGCAAAGAATTGAAGAAGAAATGGGAAAGCTTATTGGCATGGATGATATAAAAAAGATAATAAAAGAAATATATGCTTGGATTTATGTAAATAAAAAAAGACAAGAAATAGGGTTAAAGTCTGAGAAGCAAGTACTCCATATGTTGTTTAAAGGGAATCCAGGTACAGGGAAGACAACTGTTGCTAGAATGATAGGGAAATTGTTGTTTGAGATGAATATTCTATCAAAAGGGCACTTAGTTGAAGCTGAACGTGCGGATCTTGTAGGAGAGTACATCGGTCATACAGCTCAAAAAACAAGAGATTTAATAAAAAAAGCAATGGGAGGTATTTTGTTTATTGATGAGGCGTATTCATTAGCCCGAGGGGGAGAAAAAGATTTTGGGAAAGAAGCAATTGATACACTCGTAAAGCATATGGAAGATAAACAACACGGTTTTGTATTGATATTAGCCGGATATTCAAGAGAAATGAATCACTTTCTTTCATTAAATCCAGGTCTGCAATCACGTTTTCCGTTTATAATTGAATTTGCGGATTACTCAGTAAATCAGCTGTTAGAAATAGGAAAGAGGATGTATGAAGAACGTGAATACCAGTTATCGAAAGAGGCTGAATGGAAATTTAGAGATCATTTACATGCTGTAAAGTACTCATCGCAAATTACATCGTTTAGTAATGGAAGATATGTACGGAATATTGTTGAAAAATCGATTCGTACACAGGCTATGCGGTTGTTGCAAGAGGATACGTATGATAAATATGATTTAATTGGGATATCAAGTTGTGATTTGATGCTTGAAGAGGAGACGCACAGTACGTAAACTGTGCGTCTGTTTTTTTGTATAAGTGCTTTTACTCTTTTTTTGCTTTTTCTTGATAAGATTTATGGAAGTGTTCCATTTTAGCGCTTTTTTCGTGTGCAGAATTAGGATCGTGTCCAATTTGACCTACTGAGCTTTTTTGAGCGCCTTTATTAACATGGTTTGTCATTTGTATTCACCTCGCTTTGAGGATTAGTATAAACATTATGTAAAGAAAAACTCATTAGAAAAGAAAAACCTCTTTACGATATGTAAAGAGGTTAGATTGCTATTTATGCATTGAACGTTCTTTTGTATCGATACGTCTATGCGGTAAATGCCATTTGTAATGAATAGAAACCATGCGGAAGCAAACAATTAAAATGAATAAGGTATATAGAGCCCAATCGCTAACAATAATTTGAGCGCCGATTAAGAAACCTGCTAGAATCGTCCAAAAGGCATATACTTCAGCTCGAAGGACGAGAGGTTTTCTGCGGGCTAAAAGATCGCGGATGATACCACCGCCAATACCAGTTAAAACAGCTGCTACGATTGTAGCGCTAATTGGTAAATTTAATTTTTGAGCATATAATGCTCCTTGTACGGCGAATGCTGATAAGCCGATAGCATCAGTGATATTTTCCCACTTTTTCCAATGTCTAATTAATTTATTAGGAAAAAGAAAAATAATCGTCATTGATAGTAGTGCGATTTGGAATAACATGTCTTGTTGCCAAAACGCGACAATCGGATAACCGATTAATAAATTACGAAGGGCACCTCCCCCAAATGCGGTTGCCATTCCTAAAATATACACCCCGAAAATATCATAATCCTCTTCCATTGCAACAATGGCTCCGCTTAGTGCGAAAGCGATTGTGCCTATGATGCTAAAAATCTCCCATGCCATGAATTTTCTCCCCCGCTAACTAGATGAAATGTGCTTCCTCTGCTATTATATTAGAAGGTTTAAATTTCGAAAAGGATGAGTGAACATATTTGATGGAAGAAAAAGAAAAAGTCATATTAGTAGGCTGTCAATTGCCACAAGATGATGATGAAAAGTTTATGCATTCCATGAAAGAGCTTGCATCGCTAGCGAAGACTGCACGAGCAGAATTGTTAGTGTCTACAACGCAAAAACGACCGAAGTTTCATCCGGCGACTTATATAGGTAAAGGTAAATTAGAAGAGCTTACAATGTTAACGGAAGAATTAGAACCGGATGTTATCGTATTTAATAACGAATTAACGCCGAGTCAAATTCGGAATTTATCCTCAGTATTAGATGCGAGGGTAATTGATCGAACGCAACTAATATTAGATATTTTTGCGCAACGTGCGAAGTCGAGGGAAGGTAAGCTTCAAGTAGAATTAGCTCAGTTGCAATATACAATGCCACGTCTTATGGGGCAAGGATTGTCTTTATCACGTCTTGGTGGTGGTATTGGAACGAGAGGGCCGGGTGAGACGAAACTGGAGACGGATCGTCGTCATATTCGATCACGCGTTGATGAAATAAAGAAACAACTTGCAGTTGTTGTGGAGCATCGAAAAAGATATCGTGAGAGAAGAAAAGATAATAAAGTATTTCAAGTTTCATTAATAGGGTATACGAATGCGGGAAAATCTACACTGTTTAATAGATTGACGGAAGCAGATACGTTTGAAGAAAACTTGTTGTTTGCAACGCTAGACCCGACGACAAGGAAGATGCAGTTACCTTCAGGTTATACAGTATTACTAACTGATACGGTGGGCTTTATACAAGATTTACCTACGTCATTAATTGCTGCTTTTCGTTCGACACTAGAAGAAGCTGGTGAAGCGGATGTTATTTTACATGTAGTTGATTCAGCGGATCCTAATTATGTAGGGCATGAGAAAACAGTAAAACAATTATTGTCAGAACTTGAAATTAATCATATTCCTATTATTACGTTATATAATAAAAAAGATGAATTACATCAAAACTTTATTCCGTTTCCGAAAAGTGACTTCTTAATGACTAGTGCCTTTGAACAAAGTGATTTATTGCATATAAAAGAAGCGATAGAAACGAAAATGAAGGAAGAAATGAATCGTTATCAAGTGGAAATTCCACCGAGTGAAGGTAAGTTGTTAACGCTATTAAAGACGGAGACGCTATTAACAAAGATGGAGTTTCTGGAAGATAAATTTGTATATAATTGCGTGGGGTATATTTTTGCTCATTCATCGCTTAATGTGCAATTAAAGAGATTTTTAGTGGAAGAAGGAGAAAATAAAAATGTTTGATCGTTTGAAAAATGGAGAAAAAATTGCTCCAATCGTAAAAGAAGTAGAGAGCCAGATTACAGAAGTACATAAACGCGCGGATGAAGTAATTGAAAGTAATCAGTTTCGAGTGTTAGAAAGTTTCCGTAAACATAAAATTAGTGACTCGCATTTTATTCCGACGACAGGTTACGGTTATGATGATATTGGCCGTGATACGTTAGAAAAAGTGTATGCGGATGTATTTGGAGCGGAAGCTGGTCTTGTTCGTCCGCAAATTATTTCAGGTACTCATGCTATTTCTACAGCGTTATTCGGTGTTTTACGTCCGGGAGATGAGTTATTGTACATCACTGGCAAACCGTATGATACATTAGAAGAAATCGTTGGTGTACGCGGAAAAGGTGTAGGTTCATTTAAAGAATATAATATTGGTTATAATGCAGTTCCGCTTACTGAAGAGGGGCTTGTTGATTTTGGAGCTGTTGCGACTGCAATTCATAGTAATACGAAGATGATTGGGATTCAGCGCTCAAAAGGTTATGCTACTCGTCCATCGTTTACTATTTCTCAAATTAAAGAGATGATAGCATTCGTTAAAGAAATTAAACCTGATGTTGTTGTGTTTGTAGATAACTGTTATGGTGAGTTTATTGAAGAGCAAGAGCCATGTCATGTAGGTGCAGATTTAATGGCAGGTTCGCTTATTAAAAACCCTGGTGGTGGAATTGTTAAAACTGGTGGTTACATTGTTGGTAAAGAACAGTATGTTGAAGCGTGTGCATATCGTTTAACATCTCCGGGAATCGGTGCGGAAGCAGGGGCATCTTTATACAGTCTGCAAGAAATGTATCAAGGTTTCTTCTTGGCGCCGCATGTAGCGGGACAAGCGCTAAAAGGTGCGATTTTTACAGCTGCATTTTTAGAGAAGTTAGGAATGAATACATCACCAGCATGGAATGCACCAAGAACAGATTTAATTCAGTCTGTTCAATTTGATGATAAAGATCGTATGATTGCATTCTGCCAAGCGATTCAATATGCATCTCCAATTAATTCTCACTTCACTCCATATGCCAACTATATGCCGGGTTATGAAGATGATGTAATTATGGCTGCGGGAACGTTTATTCAAGGTGCAAGTATTGAATTGTCAGCTGATGGTCCAATTCGTCCGCCTTATGTTGCTTACGTGCAAGGTGGGTTAACTTATTCACATGTGAAGATTGCAATTTGTTCTGCAATTGATGCGTTAATTGAAAAAGAATTATTAACAATTTCTTAAGGGGAAGCTGTCGATTTCGACAGCTTTTTTCGTGTGAAAGTAATGATTAATCTCATTAGAAAAAAGAATGAAAAAATTTATAAAAAAAATCATGTAAGAAAAGCTAACATCTATTGACACTAAACATAACATGGTATAAAATGAGAAACAGTTAAGGCGAAGGAGGAACTGAAACAATGAAAGAAGATAGACGTTCTGCCCCGCTGTTTCCTATTGGTATTGTTATGGATTTAACACAATTATCTGCACGTCAAATTCGCTACTATGAAGAGCATAATCTTGTTTCTCCAACCCGTACAAAGGGGAATCGTAGATTATTTTCATTTAACGATGTAGATAAGTTGTTAGAGATTAAAGATTTATTAGATCAAGGCTTGAATATGGCTGGTATTAAACAAGTGTTACTAATGAAAGTAAATCAAACAGAAACAGTGAAAGTAAAAGAAGAAACGAAAGAAATTTCAAAAACTGAGCTTCGCAAAATACTTCGAGATGAACTACAACATACAGGTAGATTTAATCGAACTTCATTGCGACAAGGTGACATTTCAAGGTTTTTTCACTAAAGATAACTGATTCTGAAGGTGTTTAGAGGGACTAAGGAGGAATTTATAATGGCTAGGTACACAAGAGAAGATATTTTCCGTTTGGCGAAAGAAGAGAATGTAAAGTATATCCGCTTACAATTTACGGACCTTTTAGGAGTAATTAAAAACGTAGAAATTCCAGTGAGCCAATTAACAAAAGCTCTTGATAACAAAATGATGTTTGATGGATCTTCTATTGAAGGTTTCGTACGTATTGAAGAATCTGATATGTACTTATATCCAGATTTAGATACTTGGGTAATTTTCCCTTGGACAGCTGAAAAAGGAAAAGTAGCTCGATTAATCTGTGATATTTACAATGCAGATGGCACTCCATTTGATGGTGATCCACGTAACAACTTAAAGCGTGTATTAAAAGAAATGGAAGCATTGGGATTCTCAGATTTCAATCTTGGACCAGAGCCAGAATTCTTCCTATTTAAAGTAGATGAAAAAGGAAATCCAACATTAGAATTAAACGATAACGGTGGATACTTCGACCTTGCGCCGATGGATCTAGGGGAAAACTGTCGTCGTGATATCGTTCTTGAACTTGAAGAAATGGGCTTTGAAATTGAAGCGTCTCACCATGAGGTTGCTCCAGGGCAACACGAAATTGACTTTAAATATGCAAATGCAATTCGCTCATGTGATGACATTCAAACATTCAAACTTGTTGTAAAAACAATTGCTCGTAAACACGGTTTACACGCAACATTTATGCCAAAACCATTATATGGTGTGAACGGTTCAGGTATGCACTGTAACTTATCACTATTCAAAAATGGTGAGAACGTATTCTTCGATCAAAACGGTGACTTACAATTAAGTGATGATGCTCGTCACTTCATCGCAGGTATTTTAAAACACGCACCAGCATTTACAGCGGTAGCAAATCCAACTGTAAACTCTTACAAGCGTTTAGTACCTGGATACGAAGCTCCTTGTTACGTAGCATGGTCTGCACAAAACCGTAGCCCATTAGTACGTATTCCTGCATCTCGTGGTATTAGTACACGCGTAGAAGTACGTAGTGTTGACCCAGCTGCAAACCCATATTTAGTAATGGCTACATTATTAGCAGCAGGTCTTGATGGAATTAAAAACAAATTAACTCCACCAGCTGCAGTAGACCGTAACATCTATGTAATGACAAAAGAAGAGCGCGAAGAAGCAGGTATCGTTGACTTACCAGCAACATTAGCGCAAGCATTAGTTACATTACAATCTAATGAAGTAGTATGCGGTGCACTAGGAGAACATTTACTTGAGCACTTCATTGAAGCAAAAGAGATTGAGTGGGATATCTTCCGCACACAAGTTCACCAATGGGAACGCGATCAATATATGTCTCTATACTAAGAGGCTCAAACCCTTGACACATAACGTGTTGAGGGTTTTTTTATTTATCGGGCATTTTTATAGGAGGAATATAAAGGAGCAAATAAATTCAAAAATGTACTTGCTAATACTTATACGAAATGAATATCATTTGAAAAAGTGAGTTATTTAATATATATGGCCTATTTAAATGGGTTAAAAAGCCTAGCTCAATTACGTTTCAATACAAAGAAAAACCCCTTGATACTGCAGTGATAGGGGATTTTCGTCATTTATCTACAGTGAATTATGAAGAATATTGTCGTAATTTTTGAGCTGGAATTAAGAAGTGATTAAACAAAAATAAATTATATTGACTCGTTCTATATAAAGAACTAAAATGACAGTAATTAGGAAGTTTTGTATATTCGAAAAATAAAAATAATAATCTTGTTTTTGTTTTTTTATGGAATGCTCAACTGAAATCTCATTGGTATTAAATGAGGGGGAGAAGTAATGAATAAGGAAATAAATTTGAAAAATCTATTCACTTTAATGCGGAAAAGGGTGTGGATACTACTATTGTTTACGACGCTCACAACGGTAGGAGGAGTCCTGTATAGTATGTATATGAAAACGCCTTTGTATGCTTCTTCGGCAAGGGTAATTGTTCAAGCTAATGCCGAAACGATGAATACATTGAAAGCAATGGTAAATGAGCCTGTAATATTAGAAAAAGTAGCTGCTGAATTGAATATAAACAGATCAGCAGGTGCATTAAGTGGACAAATAAGTACAGAAAGTGTACAAGGCTCTCAAATTATGAGGATAAATGTAGTGGATATGGATCCTGTGCTTGCACATAAAATTGCAAATACTACAGCGGCTGTTTATAAGCAAGAAGTAGCAAATATACTGAATTTTAATAATGTAAGTATATTACCAGAGGATCCAGTTCAAAAAAATTCTATGCCTATAAATATAAATCACTTTAAGACGATACTAATCGCATTCACGTTAGGTATGGTGCTCAGTATCGGTTTTATTTTTTTATTGGATTCATTGGATGAGAGAATCCAATCAGAACGACGAATTGAACAATTGTTAGATATCCCTGTTTTGGGTGGAATTTCTAAAATGAATAAGAAGAATATGAAAGATAAATTTAGTGGGAAAAATACAGTGTTATTGGGGGAGGGAACGGAGTGGCATACAAAAATAGACGGAAAACAAATAAAGTTAAAGGAGAAAGTATAGTTGCGTATACCGCCCCAAGATCGAAAATCTCGGAGCAGTATCGTTCGCTTCGAACAAACATTCAATTATCTTCGTCTATGCATAAAATCAGGACGATAGTGATTACTTCTCCGAGGTACGGTGAAGGGAAATCAACGATTACAGTAAATTTAGCAGTCTCAATAGCACAAAAAGGTGAAAAAGTATTGGTAATAGATGCGAATTTACGAACACCAACGATTCATGAAATGTTAGAAGTAGAAAATACAATTGGATTAACTGACATATTGAACGGAAAAACAAATTTGGTAGGTGCTGTAAAAAAAACAAGGATGGAGAGTCTGGATGTATTAACTAGCGGTCCAGTACCATTCAATCCGTCAGAAGTACTTAGTTCAGAGGAAATGGATATGTTGATTCAAAAGGCGATGGAACGGTATGACATCATATTATTTGACTCTTCCCCTGTATTAGAAGTAACAGATACGAGCGTATTAGCTGATAAGTGTGAAGGAGTACTTTTGGTGATCCGATATAATCGCACTGTGAACGAAGACGCACTTGAAACGAAAAGGGCACTAAGTTTTACGAAAAGTAGAATGTTGGGTGCGATTTTGAATGGGAAAGTATAAAGGCTATTTTTAAATTAAACTTTCACAAGTGGAATTGTTCGTTATAAAGAAGAAAATAAAATCGTGATGTGGTGATGTCTCCTGACCGCTATCAATGGAGGCACTCGATTATGCTGTGGGTTGTGAAAACAACCTTAGATGCCAGTCGTCAAAAGTGTAATGTGAGGGAGGGTTAGATGCCCATGTTTTATTAAAGTTTCTAACTATGTGTTTTTAATAAAGAGAATATAGTTAGAAACTTTAAGTTTGAAAGAGTTAAGTAAGGAATTGATTAAAGGAGGAAGTTATATGACGTATCGCCGGAGGATATCGTTATTGCTTTTAATGGATTCACTGATAGTATTAACTGCTATTTTTTTTAGTTATTTTTTTGTAAATGCTAGCTTCAGTGTTATCACTTTATCATCAGTTATTAGCTCTATCACTTTATTAGTTAGTCATCATTTGTTTGCTTTTATTTATAAGTTGTATAAAAAGGCATTGGAATATGCAAGTATAGGAGAATTGCTAATTATATGCAAGGTTGTTACATTTTCTATACTTACTACAGCGGTTGTACAGCAACTAGTCATGGGGAAAATGTATTTTCGATTGTTAGTTGTTACTTGGATGATTCATATTTTATTAATAGGTGGTTCTCGCTTTATTTGGAGAATGTACAGAGATATTTATTATGTAAAAAAAGGAAATAAGAAAAGAACGTTAATTGTTGGTGCGGGATCCGCTGGGACAATGGTTGCAAGACAGTTGTTGAAGAATAGTGCTACGGAATTAATGCCAGTCGCGTTTATTGATGATAATGTCAAAAAACATAATCTTGATATTTGGGGGATTCCGGTAATTGGTGGTACGAACCAAATTGATTACGTTATCAAAAAACTGAATATTGAAATGATAATTTTAGCAATTCCTTCGCTAAACAAGAAAGATAGAAATAATATTTTAAAAGATTGTTTAAAAACAAATGTAAAAACGCAAATTCTTCCAATGTTAGAAGACTTAGTAACAGGTAAAGTTTCAGTGAATGAATTCAGAGATGTTCAAGTAGAAGATTTATTAGGGCGTGATCCTGTAGAGTTAGATGTGGATATCATTTCAGATTATATAACGGATAAAGTCATTTTAGTTACTGGTGCAGGTGGATCAATAGGTTCAGAAATTTGTAGACAAGTTGCGAAATTTAAGCCGAAAAAATTGATTTTATTAGGGCACGGAGAAAACAGTATATATTCAATAGAAGTGGAATTAAATGAAAAACATAATGATAAAAAAGGCGTGTTTATTCCAGAAATCGCAGATATTCAAGATGAAAAGAAGATGCATTTAATCATGAATAAACATCTTCCTCATGTTGTATATCATGCTGCTGCACATAAACATGTACCATTGATGGAAAACAATCCTGAAGAGGCAGTTAAAAATAATTTGATTGGGACTATGAATATAGCAGAGGCGGCAAAAATACATGGAGTAGGAACGTTTGTTATGATTTCGTCGGATAAAGCAGTGAACCCAACGAGTGTTATGGGGGCGACAAAGAAATTAGCTGAGATGGTAATACAACATAAAGATAAAATAAGTCATACAAAGTTTGTTACGGTACGATTTGGAAATGTCTTAGGAAGTAGAGGGAGTGTTATCCCGTTATTTAAGAAGCAGATTCAAAAAGGGGGGCCAGTTACAGTTACTCACCCAGATATGGTTCGTTATTTTATGACTATTCCGGAGGCATCTAGACTGGTAGTACAAGCTGGTGCGTTAGCAAAAGGTGGAGAAATTTTTGTACTGGATATGGGAGAACCAGTAAAAATAGTGGATCTTGCTAAAAACCTCATTCGATTATCAGGAAACTCTGTGGATGAAATAGGAATAGAATTTACGGGTATACGCCCTGGAGAGAAATTGTTTGAAGAATTACTAAAAGAAGATGAAATGAATGAAAAGCAAGTCCACCCGAGAATTTATGTAGGGCAAGAAATGAATGTTCGTATAGATGAGATAGAAAAATTTATTTCTGAATATTCAGTGTTAAATGAATTAGAATTAAGAAAGCGATTGTTAAATTTAGTGAATCAGCGTAAAACTTTAAAGCTATTAATACCAGTATCAGGTTAAAGGCAAAAATTTATAATAAGACGGGTGCGTGGGATGGTGTCTAAAAAAGTTCTGTTTTGTGCAACTGTGGATTATCATTTTAAAGCATTTCATTTACCGTATTTGAAATGGTTTGCAGACCAAGGTTGGGAAGTACATGTTGCAGCGAATGGGAATATGCACCTTCCGTACGTAACTCAAAAATATAATATTCCTATTCAAAGATCACCTCTTAGCATACAAAACCTTCATGCATATAAAAAACTAAAATCAATTATTCACCAAAATAAATATAAAATCATTCATTGTCATACGCCTATGGGAGGTGTAATTGCTCGAATAGCTGCCCGGAAAGCACGGCGGGAAGGGACAAAGGTCATATATACGGCGCATGGATTTCACTTTTGTAAAGGATCGCCGTTTATAAATTGGCTTTTATACTATCCAATCGAAAGAAGTTTAGCTACTACTACAGATTGTCTCATAACAATTAATCAAGAAGATTACAATTTAGCGGTTAAACATCGTTTTCAAGCTAAAGATATTAAACTCGTTCATGGTGTAGGGATAGATATAGAACGATATGTTCCTGTTACTGAAAGTGAAAAGGAGAAAATAAGACATAAAAATGGTTATAAGTCTAAAGATTTTTTAATGTTTTATGCTGCTGAATTTAATAAGAATAAAAATCAAAGCTTTTTAATCCATGTATTAGCACAATTGAAAAATGAAATGCCACATGTAAAGCTTTTGCTTGCTGGAGAAGGTCCGTTAATGGAAGAGTGCAAAAAAATAGCGACGCAACTAGGTGTGAGTAGTATGGTGCACTTTCTTGGTTATAGAAATGATATAGCCCATTTGCTACTGATGTGTGATCTAGCTGTTGCATCCAGTTACAGGGAAGGTTTGCCAGTTAATATTATGGAAGCCATGGCTTGTGGACTTCCGGTTGTAGCTACAAGTAACCGAGGGCACAGGGAGTTAATTATTAATAATAAAAATGGTTGGACTATAGAACGCGATGACATACAGACGATGGCTGAAAGAATCAATACTATTTCTAAAAATACTAAATTACAAGCGCAGTTTGGACAGTATGGACGTACTATTATTGCGAATGAATATTCAGTTAATGAAGTATTGAAAGAGAAAAAGGAAATTTATACAAGTTATATGGATGAAATGGAGGATTTAAATTGGGCACTCCATTAAGAGTATTACATGTAGTCGTAAATATGAATAGAGGCGGAGCCGAAACTTTAATTATGAATTTGTATCGTAATATAGACCGCTCAAAAGTACAATTTGATTTTTTAACTTGTAAAGAGGGAGTATTTGATGAAGAGATAGTAAAGTTGGGCGGGGAAGTTCATAGAATTCCATACGTTACAGATGTTGGTCATAGAGGTTATATAAAGGCTCTCAATACCTTCTTTAACTCTCATCCACAATATAAAATCATTCATTCACATATGGATAAAATGAGCGGATTTGTCCTTCGTTCAGCAAAAAAAGCAAGGGTGCCAGTTAGGATTGCGCATAGTCATAGTACAAGCAGTGAGGGTGGGGCTATAGCAAAAATATATAAATGGTATGCAGGAGCATTTATTACGTCGTGTGCTACACATTTTTTAGCGTGTTCAGTAGCTGCAGCGCAATGGTTGTTTGCTAATAGAGAAAGTGCAACAAAAATATTAAAAAATGGAATTGAATGTGATGAATTTACATTTAATCCAGACATTAGAGCGCAGGTAAGAAAAGAACTCAACCTTCATGGGGATGTTTTTGTGATTGGACACGTGGGAAGATTTGCACATCCAAAAAATCATACTTTTTTAATTGATATTTTTGCTCAATTAATAGAATACAGGCCGAACTCTATTCTTCTATTAGTTGGAGATGGGTCGCTTCGATTAGAAATGAAGAAAAAAGTAGAGAAACTGAATCTAACAGATAAAGTTAAATTTTTAGGAATACGTAGTGATATTAATCGTTTATTACAAGCATTTGATACATTTATATTTCCATCTATTTATGAAGGTTTACCAGTTACTCTTATTGAAGCACAAGGGGCGGGTTTGCCATGTATTATATCGGACACTATTACACAAGATGTGGATTTGGGGTTGAATTTAGTTGAACAGTGTTCATTGTTAGAAATAAGAAATTGGGTAGGTCCATTACAAAATATAGCGAACAAGCAGGTATCGCGAAGTGTGGAACAAAATGTATTAGCTGAAAAAGGATATGATATAAAAAATATTACAGGGTTTATCCAAAAGTTTTATGTTGAAGTATCGAGGTGAGCATATTGAAAAAGCTAACGATTTTTACCCCTACATATAATCGAGCATATTGTCTTCACGGGTGTTATGAAAGTTTGAAGCAGCAAACGTGTAAAGATTTTATATGGTTAATTATAGATGATGGGTCTGATGATTATACAAAGGAGTTAGTGCATTCTTGGATTTCTGAAGGTTGTATAAGTATAAGATATTATTGGCAAGTAAATCAAGGGATGCATGGTGCTCATAATAAAGCTTACGAGATGATTGATACTGAACTTAATGTGTGCATTGATTCAGATGACTCAATGCCTAGTGATGCCGTAGAGAAGATCATTTCGTTTTGGGATGAAAATGGAAGTGACCAAGTAAGTGGAATCATTGCTCTTGATTTATATAAAGATGGGACAGTAATTGGTTCAAAGCTACCATTAAATCTTAACCGCTCTACACTGTTTAATCTTTACAATAAACATGGTGTAACTGGAGATAAGAAATTGGTATATCGTACAGAACTAACTAGGGAGTATCCTTATCCGATTTTTAAAAATGAAAAGTATGTAGGTTTGGCATATAAATACTATATGTTGGATCAGAAATATGAGATGTTACTCATGAACGAAGCACTTTGTTATGTTGAATATATGCCTGATGGTTCTTCGATGAACATGTTAAGTCAGTATCGTAAAAATCCAAAAGGTTTTGCTTTTTATCGTAAGGAACTGATGAAGCTACCATTTGCAAATAGGTTATTTAAATATAGACAAGCTGTACATTATGTCTCAAGTAGCTTTATAGCGAAAAATAAAAAATTTATAAAAGAGTCACCATGTAAAGTGCTTACCCTTTGCGCAGTGCCATTTGGGGTTATTCTATATAGTTACATTACATTGAAAACAAGAATAAAAGTAAATATATAGGGATTTACTTAGGATTGATAAGAGGGAAGAATAATGACTATACTTTGGATGAATTTTTTTATAGTGTTCATACTAGCGTTTTTCGCACGGTATTTTGCTATGCCAGTAACTTCAGAAATGGTGATGTTAAAACCGAATCGACTATTGATTTTAATGGCGACGACATCTCTTGTACTAGTATCTGGTTTTAGAAATAATATTGGTGATACGTATTTTTATATGCATGCTTTTACAGTTACTGATTTTAATTGGGATTATATTCAAAGTAGTAAGGATGTTGGATTTAGTATTTTGCAAATGATTTTAAAGGCATATACGAATGATCCGCAAGTTTTGATTTTGATAACAGCCCTAATAACAAATATATTAATAGTAGCAGTTCTATATAAATATTCAAGAATGATTGAATTAAGTTTATATGTGTATATCGCATCCGGCATGTATTTAGTGTCAATGAATGGAGTAAGACAGTATTTAACTGCAGCGATTATTTTTACTGCTACAAAATATATTTTAGATGGGAATTGGAAGAGATATTTTTTGATCGTACTATTTGCTTCTACTTTTCATCAAAGCGCCCTTGTATTAATTCCTATTTATTTTGTAGTCCGAAGAAAAGCATGGTCGACAATAACATTTATATTACTCTTTATTGCGGTACTTATAGTAATAGGGTTTAATCAGTTTGCAGAAATTTTCTTTGCAACGATAGGGGATACACAATATGGTCACTATAAGGATTTTCAAGAAGGAGGAGCTAATATTCTTCGGGTTGCTGTGGATGCAATACCGCTCATTCTCGCTTATGTTGGAAGACATAAATTAAGAGAGATTTTTCCGGAAAGTGATTATATCGTAAATATGGCATTGTTAGGTCTAGTATTTATGATTATTTCAACTCAAAATTGGATTTTTGCAAGATTCTCCATATATTTTGGGTTATACCATTTGATATTGATATCGTGGGTTATAAAGTTATTTATAGAAAAGGATCAAAAGTTAATTTATTATGCAGTAATATTATGTTATTTTGTTTACTTTGTATATGAACATATTATTACTTTAGGAATAGTTTATAAGAGTAGTTTTTGGGGATAAAATATATATTTGAAAATCGTTCTTAGATGGGAGTAATTTTCAATGTTTAAACAAGAACGACCAAAAAGAGTGTTACATATCGTTAGTGCGATGGACCGAGGTGGCGCTGAGGCATTATTAATGAATGTATATAGGAATATAGATAGAAAAATGGTGCAATTTGATTTTGTTTCCCATAAAAGTGAAGAAAGTGATTATGATAAGGAAATCATTGCGTTAGGTGGGAAAATACACCGAATATCAAGCTTAGGACAGCTAGGCCCTCTTTCATACATTAAAGAGCTTGTTAAGGTAATGTCTAATAATCAATATGTGGCGGCCCATGCACATACTGATTATCAGGGGGGGATTGTGGCTATTGCTGCTAGAATAGCTGGCATAAAAATAAGGATTTGTCATTCACATAGTAATAATTGGCCGATGGGATCGGGGATAAAAGGGAAAGTTTTATTGAGTTTTTTACGAACAGTTATTACTTATGCGGGAACAAATTATTGTGCGTGCAGTATAGAATCTGCACGTTTTTTATTTCAAAAAAACATTGATAATTCAAAGGTAAAGATAATGAAAAACGCAATAGATATTAATCAATTTGTTAATGCAAATATACAGGATGATAATGCAGTAAGGAATGAATTCAATATACCAGTTGAACAGAAAGTTATTGGTCATATTGGGCGTTTTTCTGAATCTAAAAATCATATATTTATATTAAAAGTTTTCAATGAAGTATTAAAATATGATCCTAATTTTATGCTTGTTTTAGTAGGGGATGGACCGTTAAAGAACTCTATTGAGCTAGAATCCAAAAGACTAGGTATCTATGAAAAAGTTAGATTTTTAGGAGTAAGAAAAGACATTCCAAGAATTATAAGGATGTTTGATGTTTTTCTTTTTCCGTCACTTTTTGAGGGATTTGGAATTGTTGCATTAGAAGCACAGTGTGCAGGTGTTCCGTGTGTAGTGGCAAATACAATAACTAAAAATGTTGATATGGGATTAGGGATAATATCATTTGTTAGCTTAGATGAAAATTTTAAAATATGGTCTGCAGAAATTCAAAAGATTTTGGAAAAAGAAAAATTAAATACAGAAATAATAGCTGATACGATCTCGAAGCGCGGTTTTGATATAAAGAGTAATATTCCAGAGTGGTTATTATTATATGGATTAGAGTATAGGGAATCATAGTTAAATGTACTTACTTTCATAAGAATAAAACTAGTAAAATAAATCGGATGAGGGAGTAAGAAATGAAAAAGAAAAAAATTCTCATTACATCATTTGATATGGCAATTGGAGGAGTAGAAAGAAGTTTAATTGGTTTATTGAATACAATCGACTATAGCAAATATGATGTAGATTTAATGTTATTTAAACATGAGGGAGAGTTTCTTTTTTTATTACCTAAACTGCCTAATTTGTTAAAGGAAGTAAAACAATATACTACTTTTAGAAAATCAATTAAACAAATATTGCAAGAAGGGCAAATTACAATTGGAATGGCAAGGACTTTAGGGAAAATTTTTGGGAATGTGCATGGGAGATATGTGAAAAGTGCAGAGGTGGGATATTTCGTTATTCAGTATGGATGGAGAATAACTTTACCATTTATACCGAAACTGGAAGAGGAGTATGATGTAGCAATTAGTTTTTTATGGCCCCATTATTTTGTTGGAGATAAAGTTCGAGCGAAACGAAAGATTGGTTGGATTCATACAGATTATTCAAATATAAATCTTAATGCAAACATGGAGTATAAAATGTGGAGCAAAATGGATAATATCGTAGCAGTTTCAGAAGGATGTCGAGATTCATTTCTTAGTATTTTACCCAATGTAAATAAGGATGTTGAAATTATAGAAAATATATTATCTCCGGAGTTCGTACGTGAGCAAGCATACAGGGAAGATGTTATGAAAGAACTACAGATGAAACCTGGAAAAATAAAGCTTGTTACTGTAGGGCGGTTATCATATGCAAAAGGAATAGACGTTGCTATGCATGCCTTAAGAAAGTTATTAGATGAGGGATATGATATGGAATGGTATGTAGTTGGGTATGGAGCACTAGAAGCTGAACTTAGAAAGTTATTAGCTGAACTTAAACTGGAAAAACATTTTTTTTTATTGGGTAAAAAGACAAATCCCTATCCATATATAAAAGCATGTGATATATATGTGCAGCCATCGAGGTATGAGGGGAAAGCTGTAACAGTTCGTGAAGCACAAATCATCGGAAAGCCAGTACTTATTACTAATTTTTCAACTGCCAAAAGTCAGGTACAGGATGGAATTGATGGATTAATAACTGAGATGGGAATAAACGGGATAGTTAATGGAATAAAGAGACTTATTGAAGATAAAGAATTAAGGGAAGCACTGGTAGACAATACTCTGAAAGGTGAATATGGAAATCGTAATGAAATCAATAAATTATATGCATTATTTTCGTAAAGGGAGAATAAGTAAATGGTTTTTAATATTTTGAGTGCAATAAAAACACTTTAGGGTAGTGATAGTTATGAAGAAAAAAATTTTATTCGTTATAGATTCGCTACAAAGTGGAGGAGCTGAAAAAAGTTTAGTTTCTTTACTTTCTTCATTTGATTATACGAAATATGAAGTTGATTTGTTAATGTTCTCTGCTAGTGGATTGTATTTACCATTACTTCCAAAACAGGTAAACGTTTTAGAAGTACCGACAATTATTAAAAGACAGGCTGAGAAATTTAATTATTTAATCAAACATAAATACTTTAAAGAGTTATTTCTTAGAGTTGGGGCTTCTATATCTCTTAGAAATCCATACATAAATAAAAAATTACATGCAGCTCAAGTAGTTTGGAGATGGGTGTCTAAAGGGATGGATAGTTTAAAGGAGACATATGATGTTGCCATAGCTTATAGTCAAGGAATGCCAACATATTTTGTGGCAAATAAGGTTTACGCGTGCAAAAAAATCGCTTGGGTGAATACGGATTATAGGTTAGCTGCATTTAATAAAGATTTTGACTTGAACTATTATGAGGAATTTAATGAAATAGTAGCTGTTTCCGATGGTTGTAAGGAAGTATTGATTCAAGAAATTCCTAAAATAGAGTCGAAAATTCAGGTTGTCTATGATATTATATCGCCGACGTTAATTAAATCGATGGCAAATGAGAGTGAAGGATTTAGTGATAAGTTTGAGGGATTACGAATATTAACGATTGGTAGATTAGTCTATGAAAAAGGATATGAATTGGCCATAGAAGCTTGTTATAAATTAAAGCAAAAAGGCTATAGATTTAAGTGGTATGTAATCGGCGAAGGAAATCTTCAAAGTGAACTCGAGGATAGGATAAGTAAATATAATTTACACGATACTTTTATATTATTAGGTACATACAAGAATCCCTATCCTTTTATAAAACACAGTGATATATATGTACAACCCTCTCGGTATGAAGGATTTGGCTTGGCGATAGCAGAAGCTAGAATATTTCAAAAACCTATAGTAGTAACCGATTTTGTTACAGTTCATAATCAAATCAAACATAGAGAGAATGGTTTAATAGTGAAGATGGATTCGGAAGCAATATATGAAGGAGTGAAAGAAATTATAGAAAACGATTTGCTAAAAAAACGGTTATTTGAAAATTTAAGGAAAGAAAAGGTTGGAACGGAAGAGGAAATTGAGAAGATATATGCTTCTTTCAATTAAAGGATTTTATAAATAGAAAGAATGGGGGAACTATGAAAAAGAGAATGCTTTTTATGATTATAAATATGAATATAGGTGGTACGGAGAAGGCCTTATTAAATATGGTAGCAGAAATCCCAAAAGAAAAATATGAAGTGACAATTTTAATGTTAGAGAAAAAAGGAGATTTTTTAAATTTTATTCCAAAGGGGGTTCGTATTGAGTATGTAAAGGGTTACGAGGAAATGCAATATATATTAAATAAACCAACACGAGTAGTTATAGCGGATTTTATAAAACAAAGAAAAATTGTAAAAGCGCTGCAACTGGCAGTGTTGTACGTAATCTCTAAGATTATGAAAGAACGGAGTGTTATTTTTAAATATTGTTTACAGAATTATGAAGATGCTTATAGAAATTATGATATTGCTATCGCTTATGCTGGGCCAATGGATTTTATTAGTTATTTTGTGGCAAATAAAGTAGAGGCTAGACGAAAGATTCAATGGATCCATTTCGATATTGAAAAGATATTTTTTAATAAGCATTTTGTTAACAAAGTATATAAAAAATTTCAACATGTTTTTGTAGTTTCAGATGTAGGAAAGATGAAACTTACTCAAACTGTTCCAGAATTGATAAATAAGGCAGAAACTTTTTTAAATATTATTTCACCTGAAATGATATGTAAGATGGCAAATGAAGGAATTGGGTTTGCGGATGATTTTGAGGGCGTAAGAATCCTTACTGTTGGTAGATTGAGTATAGAAAAGGGGCAGGATTTAACAATATCTGTGTTAGCTAGACTTAAAGAAGCTGGCTTCAATGTTAGATGGTATTGTATAGGGGATGGAAAGGAAAGAGGAATGTATGAAAAGCTTGTGAAGAATTACGATGTCCAGGGTGATTATATATTTTTAGGAGCAGTTTCGAATCCCTATCCATTTATGAAACAATGTGATTTATATGTACAACCGTCTCGATATGAGGGATACTGCATAACACTTGCAGAAGCTAGATGTTTTAATAACCCAATTATTAGTACAGATTTTACAGGAGCAAGTGAACAGATAATCCATAACCACAATGGATTAATCGTTCAATTTGACGAGCAGCAAATGTATGATTCTATTGTACAAATATTAAGTGATACATTGCTGGATGGACGGTTGAGAGAAAATATAGAAAAAGAAGTGGTAGATACGAGAGAAGAGTTAAAAAAGTTATATAGAATAGCCAATTCTAATATGTAACTTGTTTTAGAAGGTATTGTTATCGTATTACAGAAATATGGGCGGTTCGCTATTATAAATTATGTTTTTTGTGAAAACATCTTCGAGGGTGTTTTTTATTTTGATATAAAACTTTTAGGTGGTAGAAGGAGATAATTATGAAAAGAGTGCTATTTATGGTAAGTAGTATGAATATAGGTGGTGTAGAAAAATCACTTCTTTCTTTATTATCTGTAATACCAAAAGAAAAGTATGATGTCACAGTATTGATGCTGGAGAAGCGAGGGGGATTTTTAAAACAATTACCAAGTTGGGTAAAGATAGAAGAAGTTACTTGGTTTGAAAATATAAAGCCTAAAATTATGCAACCACCAAAGAAAACGATTAAAGAGTACTTTGAAAATGCAAAGTATATTAAGGGTTTAAATTTTTTATTCACTTATGTGGTATCAAAAAATTTAAAGGATAGATATGTTTTCTATAAAGAGATTTTTAAAGATATTCCACATAATAAGAATGATTATGATATAGCAATAGCATATCAAGGTCCTACTGACATAATTGATTATTATATAGTTAATAGAGTAACTTCAGAAAAGAAAATTTCTTGGATCCATTTTGATGTTTTTCAACATCAAGTTAATACAAAATTATATGAGAAATTATATAATCAGCTGGATAATATATATGTAGTTTCTAAAGAAGCACAAAAACATTTAATAGAGAAGTTTCCTAAAGTAAAAAGTAAGACAAGTGTCTTTTTAAATATTGTACTTCCAGATTTAATAAATGAAATGGCGAAAGAAAAAGTAGAATTTGATAATGAATATAAAGGTATGAAGATAGTAACAGTAGGTAGACTTTCGGAGGAAAAAGGTCAAGACATTGCAATTAAAGTTTTGTCAATGTTACGTAAGGAAGGGTATGAAGTACGGTGGTACTGTATTGGAGAAGGGGAAAATAGAACGTATTATGAGACGCTAATATGTAAATATAATTTAAAAAAGGACTTTGTATTAATGGGATCAACACAGAATCCTTATCCTTATATACATCGATCAGATATATATGTTCAAACATCTCGGCATGAAGGGTATTGTCTTACATTAGCTGAGGCAAAATGCTTAAAAAAGCCTATTGTAACGACTAATTTTACAGGCGCAAATGAGCAAATAATAGATGGATATAATGGTTTTGTTGCTGAATGTAATGAGGAAAGCCTATATTACAAGATTAAATATCTTTTGGATCAACAAAGAGTGCGTGAAGAGATAACGACTAATTTGTTAGAAGAGGAATTTAACAACTTAGAAAAGGTAAATCGTTTTTTAAGTTAATTGTAAATGAAAGGGTGCAATTATGAATCCTAAAATTAGTATTATTGTTCCCATTTATAAAGTTGAGCAATATATTCATAAATGTATTGATTCTATATTAAAGCAAACGTTCAAAGAGTTTGAGTTGATACTTGTTGATGATGGATCTCCTGATAGTTGTGGTGAGATTTGTGAAGGGTATGCGACTCAAGATAGTCGAATTAAAGTAATCCATAAGGAAAATGGTGGATTATCTTCAGCAAGAAATGCAGGATTAGAAGTAGCACAGGGAGATTATATAGGATTTGTTGATAGTGATGATTGGATAGAAGTGGATATGTATGAATTGTTATATGGTATGTGCCTAGAACAGGATTGTGATATAGCTATTTGTAGTAGTGAAATTCATTACAATGATAAAACGGTAATTTCAAGCAATCATCCGTTTGTTATTCATGATAGATATAGCGCGATGAAAGCGATGCTAGAAGGGAATTTGTATGATGAAGTTGTTTGGACTAAACTTTTCAAAAGACAGTTATTAGAGGGTATTAAATTTCCAGTAGGTATGTCATATGAAGATACAGCATTTACGTATAAAGCTATTCATAAGTGTAACAAAGTATGTTTTATAGGAGAACCTAAATATCATTATATAAAGCGTGATAATAGTATGATGGATCAGGCTGTAAAAGAGATTAAAATTGACTCAGTCTTAATTTATGATGAAATGTGTAAATTTATGGAGCGATATTATAAGGAGTTATATAACTTAGTTATATTAAAACTAGGAAATTGTTCGATGGTAGTATTAAATTTAATATCATTGAGTGGAAGACTTAATGAGCATAAGGGTAAATATTATAAGGTTATTAGTATATTGAATCGTTATTTTTATAAAACAATACGTTTAAAAGAGTATGGAAAAAGTGTAAAGTTTTTATTATTGGCAACCAAGTTACATCCATTATTGTATAAATTTTTAATTAATAATTTTGCAAAAAGGGGATAGATATGAAGAAGTGGCAGCTACAACTGGGATTTTAAAAAATAGGAGTGAGTATTATCCAAAATAATACAATTTTAATATTCACCTATCGATAGTTTAGTTTAACTTATGAAGGGGATTAATCATGCGAACGATGCATTCAATCAAGAATATATCAATAAGTATATTTTCTCAAATGGTTATTGTTATTCTAGGGTTTATATCTAGGAAAGTTTTTTTAGATAGTTTAGGAATAGAGTATTTAGGGATAGATGGCTTGTTAATTAATGTTTTATCCATGTTGGTGTTAATTGAAGCTGGTATAGGGGCAAGTATAGTATACAATTTGTATAAACCATTGGCAGAAAATAATCAGTATAAAATTATAGCTCTAGTTCAATTATATAAAAAAATTTATCAGATTTTAGCAATCATTATTCTAGTAATAAGTGCTATGATATATCCCTTTTTAAGTTATTTAATGAAAGATGGGGCGTCTATATCGAATGTTGCGATAATCTATTCGATATTCGTGGTAAAAAATGTAGTTACCTATTTAAATGCTCATAAGAGGTCTTTAATACAAGCAGATCAAAGAGGATACATATTGGCTAGGATGGATCTCTTATTTCAAGTGGTAACTACAATATTCAAAATATTTATACTGATGTACACGAAAGATTATATATTGTATTTAATTATAGAGTTGAGTATATATGTAATTCAAAATGTGGTAAACGGTAGGATTGTGAATAAGAACTATCCTTATATAAAGACAAAAAAGAAATATTCTATAGATAATGATACGAAAGAAAAATTAATTATAAATGTAAAGGCGATGTTTTTGCATAATATTGGAGGATATATTGTATTTGGAACTGATAATATACTGATTTCATCTTTTGTAGGTCTTGCTATGGTAGGGATATATTCGAACTATACAATGATAATAAATCAATTAGCAGCTGTAGTAAATCCTATATTAAATGGAATTGAAGCAAGTGTAGGAAATCTAATTGCAACTGAGAATAATGACAAAAATTATGTAATATTTAAAGTGGCTTATTTAGTGAATTTTTGGATCTTTTCTTTTTGTACCATATTTTTATTTAATCTGTTAGAGCCATTTATAGGGTGGTGGCTTGATAAGAAGTATTTATTAAATAACATAGTTTTTGTAGTGATACTCATTAACTTTTATTTAACAGGGATGCGAACCGCGATAGCTATTTTTAAAAATAAAGCGGGATTATTTGTACAAGATAAGTATATTCCATTAGTTGAAGCGATAATCAATTTAAGTTTATCTATTCTATTAGCTAACATATTTGGGTTGGTAGGTATATTCATAGGAACGGCGATTAGTACAATTGCTACTGTACTTTGGATTCAGCCTTATATTGTATATAAAAATCTTTTTAAGAAATCAGTTTGGAGTTATTTTACAACATACGTATTTTATATATTTTTAACTGTCGTAACAGGTTTCATTACTACAAGTATATGTAATTATTTCATAGAAGGTAGTACTTTTATTTCGTTAGTCGGAAAAGGTGTGATTTGCTTATTAGTACCAAATGTAATATACGTATTAACTTTTTATAAAAGCACAGAATTTCAATATATAAGGAATATCTTTAGTATGATGTTTTTACAAATTAAAAAGAAACGAAACGTTATTTAGGTATAAAAATTATGTACATTATATTGGTTTGAATTATTAAGGAAGTATATTGTTGTTGAAGCCTGTTAGTATGAAATGAAACTTGATTTTAATTAGAAAACGTGAATCATTAGCCCTAACATAGTATTTATATAATGCATAGTATTCTATTAAAGGGATACGTATGTAAGCATAATATAAAATATTTGTCCCCATGCACCGATAGAAGTTTGAATTTTCTGTCAAAATTTAACTTCTATCTTAGTTGGAGGTTATATATAAATCATGGCAAAATTTCAAGTGACATGTGTTTTGAAAGGGAATCTGCCTGTGTTAAGCGAGGGAGAATTTTGTTTTTGTATAGATACTTGTGAGTTATTTATTGGGACGAAAAAAGGGAATGTAAAAGTATCAACGGAGAATACATTTGAGAGGTTAGTAAGTAAACTTAAAAGCAATACATTTGGAAGTTCTAAGTCTAGAAAATCACTGATTGGAGAAACAGAATCTGCTAATGTGGTTTCGGGCACGTATTTTCTTGAGTTAGAGAGATGGAATGTTAAAAATGATGGAACGGACGCGGAGAATACTTCTAAAGGGATTAATAATGCATTATCATGGGCATCTCAACAAGGATTTATAGAAGTTGTTTTACCCATGGGGACATATTTAATTGATGAAAATACACCAGTTGAGCCACAAAGCTTTATGACTTTAAATTTAGGTGGATCGACTTTGAAAATAAGAAGTAATGGATTAGTAAAATATGCAATCGTACGATATCAAAGAAATCAAAAATTTTCTCGAGTTACGAATGGAAGGATTCAAGGGGATAAAGATACACATGATTATACAACGATTCCTCATACTCATGAATGGGGATATGGGATTGAAGTAGGAAATACGACTCCTGTTGAGGGGAGTAATATGAATTACATTTCAATAGATAATATGGAAATCTTAAATTGTACTGGCGATGGGATAGCGATGGAAAGTACATGGGGACAAATTGGAGAATATGATTTTGCTGGTACATTTGAAATAGGGGGGATTAGTGATGTCAATGGTTCCCTAATAGTAGATGATAATAAAATTAGATCGAATTTAAAAATAGATTTACATCATAGTAGCATTATAAAATGGGGATATTTCGGTTTGTATGGAGATGGCTATGGTGGAACTGGTTCAGAAATATATACAGAATTATATGATGTGTTATTTTATAAGACTGATAATACTTTTGTAACGGCTGCGAAGAGAGTAAAGTTTTTTGAAGAAGTGAGTGTTCCAAAAGAAGCAGATTATGCGAAAATAGTACTTCACCAAGGTACAATACCTGCAGAAAACGGTTGTAAAATAACTGTTAGAATTCCGGAATTTTCCCGAAATGTATTTATTGAGAAATGTAAAATACATGATTGTAGAAGGCTTGGGATAAGCGTATCTGGCGCGAAACAAATTTATATTAGAGATTGTGAAATTTACAAAATGAAAGGTACAGCGCCTCAGGGAGCAATAGATATTGAAGATGGATATCGATTAAATCAATATATAAACATTGAGCGTAATAACATATATGATAATCAGGGATATAACGTTGTTGTAGTCGGTGGTAGATATATTAATATCATTCAAAATAAATTAGTTAATAATTCATTAGTAGTAGGCGAAAATGTAGAGAAAGTGATTGTAAGCAATAATCACTTAAGGGAAGTAAGTTGTGTTTTAAGCGGAGAAGTAACTTTTACGAATAATCAAATGTATGCTACTCGAGTCACGATAGATCAAGGGGATAAAGAAGCACTTATTGGTAACTGTATTTTCCATAATAGCGCATTGTTAATGGGAAGAGATAAAGCATATTGTATTCAAGTGAACCAATGTGAATTTTTTAGTGATCGAGATTTATTTCATTCTTTTTCACAGTTAGGTTCAATAATTGGTTTTTCAGCAGAACCGCAAACTATATCAGATTGTGTTATTAAAGGAGGGGCTGTAGAGGGTACAAGTTTGACAGGCGTATCACCTGGTATGAAAAATGGATGGAGATTAAATAATATTTCTTTTATAGATACGAAACACCCGCAAGGAATCATTACGAATTTACCGCCAGGAGTATATACGGGATGTAAATTTGAGAACAGCGGTACAATATCATTTGTTACAAAAACTCCTCAAGCAGAATATGAATTTAATGGATGTTCATTTAGTTGGGATGCTTATAATCTTTTTACTGTTGAGTCTTCTCAAAGGATAGCAATGCTAAAAGTGAAAAATAGTAATTTTAGAGGAGGAAGATGGGGCTCAGCATTTTTTTTATGGGACATTGGTGGGAGAATAGAATTTAATAATAATGCATTTGAATACCTTAATTCGGAATCGACAGACAGTATAATTAATTTTTGGAATGAAACATTTACGAGTGAGTTTATGTTAATAGAAAATAATATATTTAGGTCAAATAAAAGTATGATAGGCGTGAATGCAAATCAGATTTCATCCTCAATCACTTTAATTTTTAAAGATAATATTGTTGACACAGTAATTATCAAATTAAGGGATGAACATATAAAAAAGGATAATTATATTAATGGCGTCTTTGATCCGTACATGTAAAGTTATAGAAACTAATGGAGTAACAGGTCCTTTGTAAATAAGCAGTGCTAGCCTATGGGAATATTCACATAGGCTAGCTATGTTTAAACTATTTGATGAGATAGAATTAATGAAAGATGACGTAATTAAACAAAACAAGGGGCAACTAACTGTAGTTGTCTTTTGTTTTGTTTAATTGCATATAAAGTTTTAAATGGTTCTTCGTGTTAGGGGTATTAAACGTAAATAAGTAAGGAGGATAGTACATGAAAAGAATTTTTGATGTATGTATTTCTTTATTGTTATTATTTGTATGTTTGCTTCCTATTCTTGTTGTAGCGATTTTAGTTAGGCTTAAATTAGGATCTCCTGTGCTATTTAAACAACAGCGTCCAGGACTGCATGGAAAACCGTTTAATGTTTATAAGTTTCGAACTATGCTAGATAAGAAAGGGAGTGATGGGGAATTACTTCCAGATCAAAATAGATTGACTACTTTTGGGGCAATTCTTAGAAAATATAGTTTAGATGAGTTACCCCAACTGATGAATGTTGTATGTGGTGATTTAAGTTTAGTAGGTCCAAGGCCATTATTGATGGAATACTTACCCCTATATTCTAGTAAACAGGCTAAAAGGCATAATGTAAAACCAGGAATTACGGGATGGGCACAAATAAATGGTAGGAATTTGATTACCTGGGAAGAAAAATTTGAATTGGATGTATGGTATGTGGAGAATCACTCTTTTTTACTAGACTTGAAAATAATTGTACTTACAATATTAAAAGTATTTAAAACAGAGGGAATAAATCATGTAGGGCATGTGACAATGGAGAGATTTACTGGAGGGAAAATAGAAATAAAGGGGGAGGGAAAATGAAAATTTTAATAATAGGATGTGGTGGGCATAGCAAGGTTGTGAGGGATATAATCTTATCAAATGAAGGATATGAAATAGTCGGTTATTTAGATGATTTGTACACAGATATAAATATTGTAGACAATCTTTATTTTGGAGCAATTGCAGATGCAAGGGAAATTATCAATAATTTTAATAATGTAAAGCTCGTGATTGCTATAGGAAATAATAAAATAAGAAGAGAAATTTCAGAAATATTAAATCAACCAAGTAGCATATATGCTACTTTAATTCATAAAACAGCCATTATAAGTTCAAATGCTTATATAGGAAACGGAACGGTAATTATGCCAAATGTGGTTGTTAATGCGGATACTTTCATCGGTAACCATACTATAATAAATACAGGCTCAATAATAGAACATGATAATATAATTGATGATTTTGTGCATATTTCACCACATGCTACACTTACAGGTTCTGTCACTATAGCAGAGGGGGCACATATAGGAGCATCAGCTACTATAATTCCAGGTGTTCAAATTGGTAAGTGGTCGATTGTTGGAGCTGGTTCTGTAGTTATAAACGATTTTCCATCTAATTGTACTGCTGCTGGTATTCCAGCCAAAGTTATTAATGTAGTAAATTGAGAGGAGATGAAGAATGATGATAAAAAATAAGGAGAAAATCTATCTTTCCTCTCCACACATGAGTGGAAATGAACAGAAATATATAAAAGATGCTTTTGATTCAAATTGGATTGCGCCTCTTGGTCCAAATGTAGATGAATTTGAAAGAGAGCTTGCTTCTTTTGTAGGAGTTAAAGGTGGGGCTGCGGTTAGTTCAGGGACTGCTGCCATTCATCTAGCTTTACGATTATTAAACGTTCAAAAGGGAGATACAGTATTTTGTTCAAGTTTCACTTTTGTAGCAAGTGCGAATCCGATTGTTTATTTAGGAGCTGAACCGGTATTTATTGACTCAGAACCGGAAACATGGAATATGTCACCACAAGCTCTAGCACTTGCGTTACATGATGCTGATAAAGCTGGGAAATTACCTAAGGCTGTCATTCTTGTTCATTTATATGGTCAGAGTGCGAAATTAGAAGAAATTCTTTCTCTTTGTAATCATTATGATGTTCCTATAATTGAGGATGCAGCAGAATCTCTTGGATCTACATATAAAGGAAAAGCAAGCGGTACATTCGGGAAGTTTGGTGTTTATTCATTTAATGGAAATAAAATTATTACAACTTCAGGTGGTGGAATGCTAGTTTCTAATGATGTAGAAGCATTGGAAAGAGCGAGATTTTTAGCGACACAAGCAAAGGATCCAGCTCCACATTATGAGCATAGTGAAGTAGGGTATAATTATCGAATGAGTAATATATTAGCTGGTATTGGAAGAGGACAATTAGAAGTGTTAGAAGACAGGGTGAAAGCTAGAAGATCTATATATAAACGGTATTACGAAGCACTATCTTTCATACCAGGCTTTTATTTTATGCCTGAATTAGAAAATACTTGTTCAAATCGTTGGCTCACTACATTGACAATTGATGAAAAGGAATCCGGGATTTCTATTGGAAAAGTGTTGAGCACTTTAGCAGAAGAGAATATTGAGGCGCGTCCTATGTGGAAGCCACTTCATATACAGTCGCTCTTTAAAAGGAAGAAGTATTATTCTCATAGTAAAAATGAAGATGTGTCGCAGCATCTATTTCAAAGTGGGATTTGTTTGCCTTCAGGATCTAATATGTTAGTTGAAGATCAACAAAGGGTCATTCAAGGCGTTTTAAAAGCTCTAAAATGAAAGAAATAAAGAGTAACTAAAAGTGGAATTAGATTTGTATACGTACGACTAACAGTTCTTTATAATGAATTTTTTGTGAAAAATATTTGAGGATATTCAGTTTAAATTGACATAAAAAGGATATAATGCTAGGTTTTAAATATCTAATCCTTAATCTACAAGCGAATTAAAGTAAATAATTGGGAAGGTAATAAAATAAGTGATTTTGTTCGTTAAAAAGAATGATAAAGAGGTATGTTTAACGAATTTAATATATAAATAGTATTTGTATTAACTTTTCATGTATTAGGAGGGAAAAATGAGCGCTATAACTGGCATTATTCACTTTAATAATGAACCTGTATCAATTGAACATGGCACGCGATTAATGAGTGACTTACAAAAGTACCCTGCTGATGATATTCAAATATGGCATAAGGAAAACGTTTTCTTGGGATGTCACGCACAATGGATTACACCAGAGTCAGTTGGTGAACAATTACCCTTCTATAATTATGAAAAACAACTGGCAATTACAGCAGATGCTATTATTGATAATCGTTATGAGTTGTTTGAAAAATTACAAATAGATTATGCGGATAGAAAAAACATGACAGATAGTGAGTTGATTTTACTCTCTTATCAGAAGTGGGGAGAAGCAGCACCGAAATATTTGGTGGGTGATTTTTCTTTTATGATTTGGGATGAGAAAAAACAAATACTGTTTGGAGCTAGAGATTTTTCTGGGAGCCGAACACTTTATTTTTATCGTAGTGAGAACAAATTTTCTTTTTGTACTAGTATAAAGCCGTTATTTACTCTACCATATGTTGAGAAAAAATTGAATGAGCAGTGGCTTGCTGAATTTTTAACTATACCTGTGAATTTTGAATCAGTAGACCCTTCTTCAACAGTATATAAAACTGTTGAGCAAATTCCACCTTCCCATTCTGTTACTGTGAAAAATGGAAAGGTGAAATTATCGAGATACAATACACTAATCGCCGGAGAAAGGCTTCAACTCAAATCAAACGAAGAGTATGAAGAAGCGTTTTTGGAAGTGTATCAAAATGCGATAAGATCACGTTTACGTACCCATCATCAAGTAGGGGCTCATTTGAGTGGAGGACTTGATTCGGGTTCTGTAGCCAGCTTTGCTGCACGAGATTTAAGTGCAGCAAATAAACGTCTACATACATATAGTTATGTCCCCGTAAAGGGTTTTGTAGATTGGACGCATAGAAGTAGAATAGCTGATGAACGACCTTTTATTCAATCAACTGTACAGCATGTAGGAAATATTAAGGAGCATTATTTGGATTTTGAAGGAAGAAGTCCTCTATCAGAAATAGATGATTGGCTTGAAATTCTAGAGATGCCATATAAATTCTTCGAGAATACTTTTTGGCTTAGGGGAATTTATGAGGAGGCCCGGTTACAGGGGATTGGAGTACTCTTAAACGGACAGAGAGGAAATTGGACGGTGTCATGGGGTCCAGCTGTGGACTATCAAGCTATGCTGTTGAAAAAGATGAATGTGCGTCGCTTTTTGCAAGAGCTATATTCGTATAGTAGAAATATTGGTGTAAAGAAATCGCGAGTATTTTCAGTAGTGAGAAAAAAGGCATTTCCGTTTTTAAATCGAATATCTTCATCAAAAAATCAAATTGTTTTCCCTAGATTTATTAATCCAGAATTTGCAAATAGGATGAATGTGTTCGATAAGCTCCTAGAGCATAATGTTGATATAACAGGCGCCTCAATAACAGATGCATATGAAGTAAAGAAGAGGCAATTTGAACAGTTATTCTATTGGAACATAACTGGTACATATGGATCTAAATTATCTTTGCGCTATTCCTTATGGGATCGCGATCCAACGAATGATTTACGGGTTGTTCAATTTTGTTTAGCGGTTCCAGAAGAACAATACGTTCAAAATGGTTTAGATCGAGCACTAATTCGAAGAGCAACAAAAAAATTCTTACCTGATAAAGTAAGGTTGAACCAGCTCACTAGAGGTGTTCAAGGTTCTGATGGTGTTTACCGTATGGCACATCAATGGAGTGAATTTATTGAAGAGCTTGAGCAGCTTAGTAAGGATCCTGTAATTTCAGAATTTTTGGATATAGAGGTTATTAGAACTGCGATTTCTAAGATTAAAGAAGAACCTCATCCAGAATATGCATTTGATTTAGATTTTCGAATTTTAATGCGTAGTTTAATAGTGTATCGATTTATGAAAAAAATTATTTGAAGGGAGGTGACATAATGAAAAAAGATTGGACAATTCCTACATTGGAAGTACTTGATATCAATATGACAATGGCTGGACCGGGTATTAAAATACCTGATGGTGTTCAACCGGATGAGGACGAAATGGTTCACCATAGCTAATTTATCAATTAGGATGCACATTGTTATCCCCTTATACAGTAAAAGTATAAGGGGTTTTTATAAAAATTTTGAAAGCAATTTGGAGTGAGAGAGTTGATGGAAAATACAAATAAAAATGTATATAAAGTTTTTGGGTTAAGAGTGTTGAGTGAAATGAAATTGCCGGAATTACCTCAAATCAATGAACAAGAAGAGAATGTAGAAATTGTAATTCGATTAACTAATTTATCTCAGAAGTGGAGTGAACTTGCTAGCGCAAAACAAAACTTTGTAGTTGATAAAAACGTAGTTATGATTTGTATACCTGATACTGCTATATTTTCTATACAAGGAGGAAAGCAAATATTTGTTTCACCAATGAAGGACGCTTGTGAAGATAAGATTCGTCTTTATATACTTGGAACTTGTATGGGTGCCTTACTAATCCAAAGGGGAATATTACCATTACATGGTAGTGCAATAAATATTGATGGGAAAGTTTATGCCTTTGTAGGTGATTCAGGAGCAGGTAAATCAACTCTTGCAGCGGCTTTTTTAAGTAAAGGATACAAAATTTTGAGTGATGATGTAATTGCTGTGACAGTTTCGTCAGATAAGACTCCAATTGTGATTCCATCTTATCCGCAACAAAAATTATGGGCGGAGAGTTTGAATGCTTTTGGAATGGGAACGGCAAGTTATAATCCATTGTTTGAGCGAGAAACAAAGTATGCTGTGCCTGTACAATCTCATTTTTTCTCTGAACCATTACCTCTTGCTGGTGTTATTGAGTTAACGAAAACAGAGGATGAGAGTGTTGAGTTGATTCGAATTGAAGGACTTGAACGATTGCGTACATTGTTCTTTCACACATTTCGTAAGTTGTTAATTACGCAATTAAAATTGACAGAGTGGCATTTCACTACTTCTACAAATGTGATAAACAAGGTAGATATGTTTCATTTGAAACGTCCAAATAATAGGTTTACAGCGCATGAACTTGTATCAATTATATTAAAAACTATACACGGAGGAGGAGTAATAGATGATGTATACAGAGAGAATTTCTCTAGAGTGTCAGATTGTGCAAAGTGAAGAGAATATTGTGAGTGATATGGATGGGGAAAAAGTAATGCTAAATGTTCAAAAAGGGAAATATTATAATTTGGGAGAAACAGGGGGAGAAGTTTGGGAACTAATAAAAACTCCAATTATGGTTACTGAACTCGTCAGTACATTGTTGTCAAAGTACAACATTGAACGGGGCGATTGTGAAGAGCAAGTTCTTTCCTTTTTAGAGTGTTTGTTTCAAGAAGATTTAATTCAAATAAAAGATCAATCTAATAGATAAATTCGTAATTTCAAGAGAACTGTTAGGAAGGGATTAATGAATATTGTGAAAAGGTTAAGGGTATTTTTATCGCTGAGCATGGAAACAAAGCTTTTATTTTTAGAGGCTTTTATTTTTTTAGGGTGGGCGCGTGTACTAAAAAGTATTACCTTTTCCAAAGTTGCACCTTCTTTAGGGGATTACATGAACGAAACATCAGTTGCCCAAATTCAGCCACATGGGGATACACTAAAGAAGGTGTCTGAAGCTATTTCTATTATGAGTCGTTATACTTTTTGGGAAAGTCAGTGTCTTGTTAAAGCTATAGCTGGGATGAAAATGCTCGAAAAACGTCACATTGAGAGTACTCTTTATTTAGGAACTGCTAAGGATAGTCATGGGGATTTAATTGCGCATGCATGGTTACGGAGCGGTTCTTTTTATGTTACTGGATCAGAAGGAATGAAGAAATTTACTGTCGTTGGATCATTTGCAAAGAGGCTAAGTGAGGACATTATTAAAGGAGAATAAAATGGAGAAAGATTTTGGTCTTAATGTAGAGTTCATGTCTAAGGAATTGAAACTTCTTTTTGCAATTTTGAAGTTACAAGATGACGAAACAGTGCAAACTTACAGTAATGAATGGTTTTCCGATATTGATTGGGAGGTATTTCTTGAGCAAGCTGTGCATCATCGCGTTTATCCGGTGATATATCAAAAACTTAAACAGGTGGATGAGGAACTAATTCCTTCACATATTGTACAAACCTTGAATAGAAAATATAAAAAAAATACATTTCAAATGCTTTATTTAAGTGCTGAAATGGAACGAATAAATAAACTATGTAATGAAAATGAGATTCGTATGATTTTTCTAAAAGGACCTGTACTATCTCAGGACTTATATGGGGATATTTCTTTACGAACATCCTGTGATTTGGACGTTCTAATTCCGATGCAAAATTTAGAAAAAGTAGAAATGCTACTTTTAGAGCAGGGGTATGTAAAAGACGACTATATTCAAACGATATTAAATGATTGGAAATGGAGGCATCATCATATAACATTTTTTCATCCAATAAAGCGGATCAAAGTTGAAATTCATTGGAGGTTAAACCCCGGACCGGGTAAGGAACCTGGGTTTGAAGAGCTTTGGGGGAGAAAGAGAAAAAGTACCCTTACGAGTAATTCTGTATATATGTTAGGAAAGGAAGATTTATTTTTATTTTTGGTATCTCATGGTGCTAGACATGGTTGGTCCAGATTACGCTGGTTAGTAGATATAAAAAAAATTGTCGATCAAGAACTTAATTGGAGTGAGATCCATAAGTTAATGAGAAAATATCAAATGCTTCATTTAGGAGGACAAGCATTAATTTTAGCAGCTCAATTGCTAGGTGTACGACTAGATGAAAGGATGATGGAATTAGTAGCGAAAAAACATTCAAAGCAGTTAGCTCAAGAGGCGCTGTTTTATTTCAAGCAAATGATAAACTTGCATACCGATCCTGTCCCTGAAGAAGTATTTATCTATCATAGTCGATATTTATTTTCACTAATGTCTAATCAGCAAAAAATTTTATATATTATGAGCCAACTATATCCTTATCCAATTGATGCAAAAACATTACCGTTACCTAAATTTCTTCATTTTTTATATTTTCCTCTACGTCCGTTTTTATGTCTTTGGAGGAAAACAAAGAAGCTGGCTTTGTTATAGGGGGAACATCGATGAATCATATTATATATTTTATGAAGAAACTATACTCTTCGGCGGGAAACATACTGTATGTGAATTTATTTGGTATGGTTTTAATAAGTTTACTTGAAGGGATAGGTATTATTTTATTAATTCCTATGATAAGTATGACTGGAATAATTAATATAGGCGAGGAGACTACTTTTATTGCACCTGTCTCTAGGTTTTTGCAGGATTTTCCTAAAACAGCAAGTCTAGTTTCTATTTTAGGTATATATATACTAATAGTGTTAGGTCAAAATTTACTACAAAGAAATATAACGCTAAGGGATGCGAGAACGCAACAAGCTTTTATAAGAGAATTAAGACTAGAAACATATAGTATGATTTTAAAAGCAAAGTGGAGTTTTTTTTTAGAGAAAAGGAAAACAAATCTAATAAATATATTAACTACAGAATTAGCTCGTGTAAGTTATGGGGTTAATTTAATTTTACAATTGTTAGCTGCTATTCTGTTTACATTTATACAGGTGGGGATTGCGTTTTTATTATCTCCTCAAATAACTATATTTGTTTTGGTCTTTGGTTTATTATTCTTGGTAGCTTCTCGTGTTTTTATAAAAAAAGCACGAATACTAGGCGGTAAGACCTCAGAATTGGCAAAAGACTATCTTTCTGGTATAACAGATCATTTTAATGGAATTAAAGATATAAAGAGTAATACTTTGGAAGCATCACGTTTAGATTGGTTACAATCTATAACAAAAAAGATGAGTAATGAGCAAATGGAGTATATGAGAATAAGATCGAACTCTCAATTGTTTTATAAAGTTTCAATGGCTATATTAATTGCATTTTTTTTATTATTATCAGTAAGTATGTTTCAAGCGCAACCCACCCAATTACTATTAATCATCCTCATTTTCTCCAGACTATGGCCAAGATTCATGACGATTCAATCAAATTTAGAACAACTGGCTGCAAGTATTCCTGCTTTTAAGTCATTATGGGAGTTGCAAGAGGAATGTAAGGAAGCGATTGAAATGCAGGATATACATCAACAAAAACATATAGAGCCGATTCGTATAAAACAAGGTATGGAGTGTAAGGATGTTTACTTTCGTTATAATAAGCAAGAATCTTTATACGCACTTCAAAATATTAATGTGCAAATTCCAATAAACAGTATGACGGCCATTGTGGGGCATTCTGGTGCAGGCAAAAGTACATTAATTGATGTATTAATGGGATTAATCCAGCCAGAAAAAGGTCAAGTGTTAATAGATGGTACGCCCCTTACAACTGATAATTTATTGTCATTAAGGCGGGCTATTAGTTATGTACCACAAGATCCTTTCTTATTTAATGCAAGCATAAGAGAAAATTTATTGATGATTGAGCCAAATGCAAGTGAAGAACAAATTTGGTCTGCATTAAATTTTGCGGCCGCCGCTGAATTTGTACAAACGCTTCCTAAAGGGCTTGATACACTGATTGGGGATCGAGGAGTAAGGCTTTCAGGTGGTGAACGTCAACGACTTGTACTAGCGCGGGCTATTTTAAGAAAACCGTCGATTTTAGTATTAGATGAGGCTACGAGTGCATTAGATACTGAAAATGAAGTGAAAATCCAATCAGCAATAGAAAGGTTGAAAGGAACAATGACAATTATTGTGATTGCGCATCGTTTATCTACTATACGCAATGCAGATCAAGTTATTGTCTTAGGAAAAGGTGAAATTGTCCAAAAAGGTGAATTTAATCAATTGGCTAAAGAGAGAAAAGGTGTATTTCGAAGTTTGTTAGGGTCACAAATGGAAGTTGGTTCTTAGAGAGGAAAGAGTGAATGAATTTTTGTATTCATACAGTTCGAATCGAATAAAAGCCTGAGTGATGGCCAGTTATAACAGGGCATTATTCAGGCTTTTATTTGTACGTTTTCTAAATTTAGGGAGTAAATATAAATGAGTACCTTGCAATGAATAATACTAAGTGGTATATTATGGATATAATGGGTACCGTGTATTGAATAGTACTGAAATGAGAAAGGGGGATTGACCTTGAACGTTCAGTTTAAAAAAGGCGTGTTAGAACTGTGTGTTTTAGCACTTGTGAAACGTAAAGATTGTTACGGCTATGAACTTGTTCAGCAAATCTCAAATAAATTTTTAATATCGGAAGGGTCAGTGTATCCTTTATTACGTCGTTTAACGAAAGAAGGATATTTTCAAACGTATTTAAAAGAATCTACAGAGGGACCGCCTCGTAAATATTATCAACTAACTGAGCAAGGGGAAACGCAACTGAATTTGTTAGTAACGGAGTGGCGTGATTTTGCAAAAGGCGTACAAGAAATTATTGAAGGAGTGGAATGGGATGAGTAAAGAACAGTTTCTTAAAGAATTATCAAGTCATCTTAGAAAGTTACCGGAAGAAGAGAGGAAAGATATTTTATTTGATTATGAAGAGCATTTTCAGTTTGGAATAGAAGAAGGAAAAACTGAATCGGAAATAATAAAGGGCCTTGGCTCTCCGAAAGTAATTGCAAAAGACTTACTTGCTTTGTATCGCTTTGACGAAATGAAAAAGGACCCATCAACTACCAATATAACAAGGGCTGTTATGGCAGCGATTGGACTTAGTTTGTTTAATTTTATTATTGTGTTAGGCCCGTTAGTTGCAATTATTGCTTTTATATTTTCCTTCTGGCTCGGTGGAATTGCTAGTGTAGTGACACCATTTTTCGTTATTGGAAAAGTATTTATGGGTACTTTTATATGGTTGGATTTATTCGTTAGTATAACGTTTGTTGGGGTAGGTTTGTTGTTATGTATTATCGCTTATTATAGTACGAATTGGTTTAAAAAGTTATGCGTACGTTATGTACTATGGAACTTCAAAATGATAAAAGGGGAGTAGATGATGAAGAAAATATTGTTAGTAGCTATCGCTTGTATCATTATTGGAGTAATAGGGATTTCACAAACATATGAAAAAGCCGTGCAAACTGCAGAAGAAGGAAATAAAGAAGACGTAATTAAAAACGAAACACTAAAAAATATAGAAGTTAAGTTAGATGCTGGGGATATTGTTGTCCAAAAATCTCCCGACTCTTCTTTTTATGTAAAGCAATCAGGAGATGTACGTAAACACGAGGTTCGTATTGCTGAAGATGGTGACACATTAAAAATTATTGGGGAAAGAGAAAAAGGTGCTTCATTTGATTTTTCTTTTTACGATTTTAGATTTCAAACGTCTACAATAACTCTCCTTGTGCCTGAACGTTCATACCAAGAGATAAAAATAAATTCATCAGCTGGACAAATAGAAATAAGTGATGTGAAAAGTGACTGTGTAAGTGTTGGGACACTCGCTGGAGAAGTAGATTTGAAAAATGTCACAGCAAAAAGTGTGGAAGGATCTTCAAAAGCTGGTGAGGTGAGCTTTAAGAAGGTAATAGGAAAAGTAACTGTGAAGTCGGCTAGCGGGGAAGTGCATATTATGGATCATGATCCTAAATATGATGTAGAGGCAAGTTCAACCGCTGGGGATGTAGATATTACTTTATTAGAAAAACCACAAGATGCAGTTATAACGGGGCAAAGTGCTGCTGGCGAAGTAATGATTTTTAATGAAGAAAATAAAAATATAACAATTGGCAATGGTAGTAAAAAGATTAGTGGTAAAACAGCTGCTGGCGATGTGACGATTGAAACTCGTTCATAAGAAATAAAATGTATGGAAATCTATCAAAATACAAAAAAAGAAGATAATTACCGTATATAAATAAGGTAATTATCTTCTTTTATTATTCTTAATGTAAATCACGATATACGCCAATTACTTTTCCGATAACTGACACTTGTTTTAAAATGATAGGTTCTAATGAAGAGTTTTCCGGTTGTAGACGGAAATGGTCTTTTTCTTTATAGAAACGTTTAACAGTTGCTTCGTTATCTTCTGTTAAAGCGACTACAATTTCACCGTTGTATGCAGACTGTTGTTGGCGAACAACAACTAAATCCCCATCGAAAATACCAGCTTCAATCATACTATCTCCGGAAATACGTAACATAAATACTTGGTCTGCTCCAGCGACAATGCTAGCTGGAAGTGGGAAATGATCTTCTACACTTTCAACTGCTGTAATAGGTAATCCAGCAGTAACTTTTCCGATAATTGGAACTTGAATAACAGATTGTGTCTCTGTATCCATTCGGTTGTCACCTAAAATTTCAATTGCTCGTGGTTTTGTTGGATCGCGTCGAATATATCCTTTTTCTTCTAGTCGTGATAAATGTCCGTGCACTGTAGAACTAGAAGCGAGGCCGACTGCTTGACCGATTTCACGTACGGAAGGTGGATATCCTTTTTCTTGTACTTTTAGCTTAATAAAGTCGAGAATGTCTTGCTGGCGTTTCGTTAACTTTTCCATGTTTTCTAACACCTCGTTTTCTTTCATTTTTCTTATTAATAAGTATAACATGCGAAAAAACATTCTACAAACATAAGTTCGAACGAAAGACGAATTTATGATACACTATAAGGAAAATATAGTGAGAAAGAAGGGTTCAAAATGAATGCAATTATTTATGCACGTGTGAGCACAACAAAAGAAGAACAGGAAACATCATTATTGCGTCAAAAAGATGAATTATTGCATTTAGCTGAGCGCTATCAAATGAATGTTGTAAAGGTGATTGAGGAGCAGGCTAGTGGTTATACAATTGAACGTGATGGCATATTAGAAGTGCTAGATACAATTCGCGATGAACAAGTTGATGTACTTCTCATACAAGATGAAACGCGGCTTGGTAGAGGGAATGCAAAGATTGCATTAATGCACTGTTTACATAAAGAGGGAATAAAAGTATATACGCATACGCATAATGGAGAATTAGAACTCTCTGACTCTGATTCGATGGTACTAGATATAATTGGGATTGTTGAAGAGTATCAAAGAAAGATTCATAATTTGAAAATTAAACGTGGTATGCAACGTGCAGTAGAAAAAGGTTATCGTCCAGAAAATAATTTGAAGAATCGTCATTTAAGCGTAGGACGAGAGAAGAAAGAAGTGCCGATTGAGGAAATTGTACGTTTGCGCAAGAGTGAACTTACTTTCGAAGAAATTGCGGCAACGCTTCGCGGCTTTGGTCATAATGTTTCAAAAGCGACTGTACATCGTAGATATGTAGAATATACAAAGCAATTGCTTGATAAAGAGGACTAACTATTGTATGATAATAATCAGTTTTGAGTAAAAGGGGGATTCGAGATGCAAAGTCACGAACTCATTGAACGCATTAACTTCTTAGCGAAAAAAGCAAAAGCTGAAGGCTTAACTGAAGAAGAACAACGTGAGCGCCAATCGCTACGTGAACAATATTTAAAAGGATTTCGTCAAAATATGTTAAACGAACTTAAAGGAATTAAAGTTGTTAACGAAGAAGGTACTGATGTTACACCGGCGAAATTAAAGGCTTTAAAAAAGCAAGATAATGCAAAATTAAACTAAAAGATGGGCGAAGCCCATCTTTTTTATTTATTATATCGGTTATTTAATAACTTTCCAGTTATTGTTGACTGATGCCTCTATCTTTTTGTGCTTCAATATATAGTTAGCGATAAGTTCAGACATATCTGTTGGTATGTCTTTTATTACGGGCTTATTTTGAAACATAAAGAAGTTTCCTCCGCCGCTTGCGCGATAATTATTCATAACGACGTCATATTCTTCATTCATATGAAGAGGAGCGCCTTTATACTGTAAAGATTCTACTCTCTCGCCAATAGGTTTGGAAATGTTTAATACGTACGAAATCCCTTCCCACATATCGTAATTATAGTGTTGTGGCTTCGGTTCTATGAAGGTAGGGTTTACAATGATAGTTCCATCTGCATGTAATGTGAAATAAGAAGCAGAAAGTTCAAGGGCGTTTTTTATATCTGCTCCAGTTATTCTAATTACTTTTAATGTATTTGGATAAATATAATTAGAAACGATGTCACGCATTGTTACATGACCAGGGAAACCTGGAGATGTATTATGGAATAAGCTTGTACAAGAAATAGAAACATTAGCTATATCCATCTGTATCTTATTTATGAATTCAATAAAAGGATGGTCTTGCAAACGAGTTTGCATAGCGTCTGAAATTTGCATATCCCCATAGATTAGTCCAATAGGTTGATCGAGCCAATTTTGTGTTTTCTCTTCATAATCGGTAACCAAGGAAAGCATATGTTGGTCCGCCACAATTCCTCGCACGGGCAATAATTGTGAATAACTCTCTTTTTTTACCCATTTTTGTTCTGTTTTCTCGAATGTTACTGTTATTTTTCCGACGGAGTGTCCATTGCATCCAGTCTGTAAAACTGTTACACCATTTATTACGGTGTGAGCGATTTCCCGGTGTTGATGGCCTGTTAGTAAAATATCTATGCCTTCAATTTCATAGCACATTGCATAACCTTGGTTTTCACCTGTTAAAACTTCAGTCGGTACCCCGGTTTGTAAATCGCGTTCAAATCCTCCATGATACGCTACGACTAGTAAATCTGGTTGTTCTTGTTCGCGAATGTAAGAAACCCATTTTTTTGTTGTTTCTAATGCATCTTCAAATTGTAGATCTTGAATGTGATGAGGTTGTTCCCAATTAGGAATGTAATGCGTTGTTATCCCTAAAATAGCAATTTTTATATTTGATTCAATATGTTTTATTATATATGGTTTCCCGAAATAAGGTTCTTTTCTGTCGGTATCTAAAATATTTGCTGATAGATACGGGAAGTTCGCAGTAGAAATAGCATGATTTAATACGTCCATTCCATAATTAAATTCATGATTCCCGATAACTGCAGCATCATAACGTAAATAGTTCGCTAATAAGGACATTGGATTTTGCTTATCTTTTGCATATGTAGCGTAATGATAAGTAAAGGGTGTTCCCTGTATGAAGTCACCGTTATCAATTAAAAGAACGTTTCTGTTTTGGGAACGTTCTTTTTTTATAAGAGTAGAAATTTTAGCTAAACCAATTTCAGCTTTGGAGTTATCTTGGTAGTGAATTGGATAAACAGTACCGTGTATATCACTTGTTAATAAGATGTTTAAAGTTACAATTTGTTTTTGATTCAATATCATTCACCTTTTCTATTGTTATCTACTAGTTAAGCATATCAAATATATGAAGAGAATTTTAATGAGAATGTATAGAATGTGTAAAGATTCTGTAAATAAGCAATTATTAATAAAAATGTGTGATATATTTCTTCATGTTTACGGAAGGTAATTTATAACAATAAAAATGGAGGCTTTAATATGTTGAAAAAAGTTTTTGCAATGAGCACGACAGTTGTACTGGCGGCGGGATTATTAAGTGGCTGTGGAACAAAGGAATCTAGTGCAAGTAAAACTGAAGATACGAAAAAAGGTTATGTACCGAAGACGTTAAATGTACAATTTGTTCCTTCTCAAAATGCAGATACGTTAGAGGCGAAGGCGAAACCATTGGAAAAGCTATTAAGTGATAAATTAAATATCCCGGTAAAAGTTAGTATTTCAACGAATTACAATACAATTGTAGAAGCGATGGCATCTAAGCAAGTAGATGTAGGCTTTTTACCTCCAACAGCATATGTGCTAGCACATGAGAAAAAGGCTGCAAACGTAATTTTACAAGCACAACGTTTTGGGGTAGATGATGAAACCGGAGCTCCTACAAAGGATTTAGTAGATTTTTATAAATCTGAGTTTGTAGTGAAGAAAGATTCAAATATTAATAGTATAAAAGATTTAAAAGGTAAAAAAATTGGTTATCAAGATGTAACGTCATCAGCGGGATACGTATGGCCTGCAGCTGTATTGTTAAAAGAGGGGGTTGATCCGTTAAAGGATGTGAAACCTGTTACATTAAAAGGTCACGATCAGTCGCTTATTGCTCTTTTAAATGGTGATGTAGATGCAGCTGTTGTATTCCAAGATGCTCGTAATATTGTGAAAAAAGATTATCCGAATATATTCGATCAAACAAAAATAGTGAAATTTACGGAAAAAATTCCAAACGATACGATTTCGGTACGCTCTGATTTAGATGAAGAGTGGAGCAAGAAATTACAGGATGCTTTCATTGAAATAGGAAAGAATGAGGAAGGTCACAAAATCATTAAAGAAGTATATTCACATGAAGGATATGTTAAATCTGATGATAGTAAATTTGATATCGTTCGTGAATATGGAAAGAAAGTAAAAACGCAATAATACATATGGAAATGGCAGCTAACTGGAAGAAGGGTTATTTTCAGTTAGTTTGCCGTTTTGAATACATAGAAGGTAGGTAAGATGTGTGATAGAGTTTCGAAATGTCTCCAAAGTGTATCCGAATGGTACAAAAGGATTAAATAATATAAACTTGAACATTCAAAAAGGTGAGTTTGTTGTAATGGTAGGGCTGTCTGGGGCTGGAAAGTCTACACTTCTAAGATCGGTAAACCGTCTTCATGAGATTACAGAAGGCGAAATCATGATTGAAGGTGAATCTATAACTGCTGCAAAAGGAAAAGGCTTACGACGCATGCGCCGAGATATTGGTATGATTTTTCAAAGTTTTAACCTTGTAAAGCGATCAACGGTATTGAAAAATGTATTAGCTGGCCGTGTAGGGTATCATTCGACACTGCGTACAACGTTAGGTTTATTTCCAAAAGAAGATTTGGAGCTTGCTTTTCAATCGTTAAAAAGGGTGAATATTTTAGAAAAAGCATATGCGCGAGCTGATGAATTATCAGGAGGACAACAGCAACGTGTATCGATTGCTAGAGCGTTGGCGCAAGAAGCGAAAATCATATTGGCAGATGAACCTGTTGCGTCGTTAGATCCGCTAACAACGAAGCAAGTATTAGATGATTTGAAAAAAATTAATGAAGATTTTGGAATTACAACAATTGTAAACTTACATTCTATTGATTTAGCTAGGCAATATGCGACACGCATTATTGGATTACATGCAGGTGAAATTGTTTTTGATGGCTCAGTAGAAGAGGCAACGGATGAAAAATTTGCTGAAATTTATGGAGACGTAGCGCAGCAAAGTGAATTGTTAGAGGTGGCAGTTAAATGAATGACGTGACGATATATTCGAAATCGATACCGAAGCCGCCGAGTAAGTTAAAACATATGTTAACGGCTATTCTAGTCATTTTACTGTTGTGGGGAAGTAGTGTACAGGTCGACGCATCATTTTCAAAACTAGTAGTTGGTTTTCCTAATATGATTGATTTGTTAAAAGAGATGGTGCCGCCTGATTGGAGTTATTTTCAAGTTATTACAACAGCGATGTTAGATACAATACGTATGGCGATTATTGGGACGACTTTAGGAGCGATTTTAGCTATTCCACTGGCACTATTTGCGGCAAGTAATGTGTTTACTAGTACATTTTTGTACGGTTCAGCTCGATCGGTTTTAAATTTTATCCGAACGATACCAGATTTATTATTAGCGGCAATTTTCGTAGCTATTTTCGGAATAGGACCACTTCCAGGTATTTTAGCTCTTACTTTTTTCTCAATTGGGCTCGTGGCGAAATTGTTGTATGAGTCAATGGAATCGATTGATCCAGGTCCATTAGAGGCGATGACAGCAGTAGGAGCAAATAAAGTGCAATGGATTGTGTATGGGGTAATTCCGCAAGTGAAAGCACATTTTGTCTCCTATGTTCTTTATACATTTGAGGTGAACGTACGTGCAGCAGCTGTTTTAGGTTTAGTAGGAGCGGGTGGTATTGGGTTGTATTATGACCGTACACTTGGATTTTTACAATATCAACAAACTGCATCTATTATTATTTATACTCTTGTTGTTGTATTGTTAATTGATTATGTAAGTACATTGTTGCGGGAGAAATTATAATGAGTAAAACGACGATGATTGTACCAAAACCGAAGAAACCGAGTGTGTATCGCTGGTTTATTTTTATAGCAATTGCATTTGTTTATGTATGGGCTTTTTCAGGAGTCCCGCTAGAGGGTAACTAACTGTTACGATTTATTTAACCAATTATAACGAAAGTTAATTAAATATATCAGTAAGCCCTGCTAGTCAAGTGATTGGCTAGTAGTGAGGGTTAACTGCGGGCAATCCCTAAAGCTGATTGAACTACAACGTGGCTAGAAATGGTGAGCGTGAATGTCGCGAAAGCAGAAAAAATCAATCAGATGGTGCAAGGTTAAATCCTAAACACTAGAACAATGGGTCTTCCGCCTCGAATCATCTAAGTCAAAATGGATAAGATGAACGTTCAACGACTATCTCGTATAACTGACGAGAGTACATCACAAGCCTATGGTGATGGAAAAATCCTCTATCTTTAAGTAGATAAACATATAGTCTGCGCTCATGTGAAAACATGAGAAGTTCATAAGAGAACTGGCTAAGGAATTGCGCCCTTAGTTGAACAAGATAAATTTTATTGAATCTATCAAACTTCATTGAAAATGCCGAACGTACGTGCTATGTTAGGTTCAATGAGGTGAGAATAATAATGAAATTTTCACGAGTTAGTCAAGTATCAGAATTAACAGGTTTGCATCCGATTAGTCTAAGGAGAATGCTGGTGGAACACGCTACTATTCAGAAGAACAAATCTTTCATTCAATGTTTATCATACAAGTGCGAGAAGTATGGCATTGCGTATGTAAACGCTGATAAATGGTTCGCCTCAAGCAAGATTTGCTCATGTTGCGGAGTAAAATACGACCATTCAGTTCAACCAGAAGGACAGTGGAGTTTAAAAATACGTGAGTGACGTTGTGTCGAATGCAATAGCCATCACGATAGGGATGTAAATGCTGCGATAAATTTATCAAGATGGGTAAAATAAATGCTTGATAATAGGAGGTAACGATACTGCCTCGTGTGGAGTGTTATACCCCTCGTCCCTTTGGGGCTGCGAGAACACTTTGAAGCACTAACTTGTGTAAATTTGATTGAATTGTATAGATTTAGTTAAGTTTATCGTATCGGAATAAAGGATACGGCAGGAGAAATTACAAAAGCAATTATGACAGGTGTATTGAATCCAGATTGGTCGTATGTATCTTTGCCAGATGGTGAAGATTTATTACATGGCTTAATTGATACGTTGGCAATTGCGATATTAGGTACATTTATTTCTGCCTTTTTATCTGTTCCATTCGCTTTTTTGGCGGCAACGAATATGAGCAGTGGAAAATTAACTTCAGGAACTGGGAAGTTTGTACTTAGTTTTGTTCGTACATTTCCGGAATTAGTTATGGCACTTTTATTTATAAAAGCCGTTGGGCCAGGCTCGTTTGCTGGAGTTCTAGCTCTAGGATTACACTCTATTGGCATGTTAGGGAAATTATATTCAGAAGGAATTGAAAATATAGATAAGGGACCGACGGAGGCGTTAATAGCAACAGGCGCAAATCGCTTTCAAATACTTTGGTATGCAGTAATGCCACAAGTATTACCGGATTTTCTATCGTATACGTTATACAGGTTCGAAATTAATGTACGATCCGCTGCCATTTTAGGTGTTATTGGAGCAGGTGGGATTGGGACACCGTTAATTTTTGCACTGAGTTCACGCAATTGGTCTCGTGTGGGAATTATTTTATTAGGCATCATTTTAATGGTCATTATCATTGACTTTATTTCAAGTTCGATACGGAAGAAAATTGTATAATTTATTTTAAGCACCTATAAAAGGTGCTTTTTTATATAATAAGAATAATAAATGTGAGCAATAGGGGGGATAATTTGGCTTTACAGCACGAGTTTGTATTTGTTTCGAATGAAAAAAAGGGGTTGGATTTTATAGGTATAGATTGGATTGAACTTTGTTTTCTATATAAAGAAGAGGCAACGATAGATGAGTGTGTTGTATTAAGTGATGAGCTCATCGTATATCTATTAGATTTTACCCATTGGATTCCGACCTATTATCCAGCGAAAAGAGCAGAAGGATTTGGAATTCACTATTATGGTATTACGAAAATAGAACAGCAAGGGGCAGTGATAGCAGAACAGTTATTTTGTTCGCTAGTTAACATGTTTTCTCTAGCGCCAGAAACAATCGAACTGACAGGGCAGTTTCAATGGGAAAATGATAATAATACTGATGGAGAATATGAAAGATACGTATTTGATCGAGATAAATTATGCCAAGATTTAAATTCTTTTATTCGTTTGCTTTGCAGAGTAAAAAATGGGGAAGGATATATTTTGCATTATGGAATTTGAAAATGATGAATAAATATACAGATAATTCTCTTTCTTTTTAAAATAAAAACAATGAAAAAGTATGTCATATTGAATACCCATACATTACCGAAATCATTGATTTTTTTATGAAAAACCAAAAAAATATCAACATATTTGTCGATACATGTTGTATAATCTTGCGTGGGAAGCTATCATATAAATGTATAAAACGTTTACTAATATAAGCGAAGGGAAGAATAGCATGTCACATTCAATCGAACAACTTTCTATCAACACGATTCGCACATTATCCATCGATGCGATTGAAAAAGCAAACTCTGGTCACCCAGGAATGCCAATGGGTGCAGCACCAATGGCTTATACATTATGGACTCAATTTATGAAACACAATCCAAATAACCCAACGTGGTTTAACCGTGATCGTTTCGTATTATCTGCAGGTCATGGTTCAATGTTACTATACAGCCTACTTCACCTATCTGGTTATGATGTAACAATGGATGACTTAAAGAACTTCCGCCAATGGGGAAGCAAAACTCCAGGACATCCTGAGTACGGTCATACAGCAGGTGTAGACGCAACTACTGGTCCACTTGGACAAGGTATTGCAACTGCTGTAGGTATGGCAATGGCTGAAAGACATTTAGCAGCTAAATATAACCGTGATGCGTATAATGTAGTAGATCATCATACATACGCTATTTGTGGTGATGGAGATTTAATGGAAGGCGTTTCTGCTGAAGCATCTTCATTAGCTGCTCATTTACAATTAGGTCGTCTTGTTGTGCTTTACGATTCAAATGATATTTCATTAGATGGCGATTTAAATCGTTCATTCTCTGAAAGTGTAGAAGATCGTTACAAAGCATACGGATGGCAAGTAATCCGTGTTGAGGATGGAAACGATATTGAAGCTATCGCGAAGGCAATTGAAGAAGCGAAAGCTGACGAAAAACGCCCAACGCTAATTGAAGTAAGAACGACAATTGGTTTCGGTTCTCCAAACAAATCAGGAAAATCAGCTTCACATGGTTCTCCACTTGGTGTAGACGAAACAAAATTAACGAAAGAAGCATATGCTTGGACTGCTGAGCAAGACTTCCATGTAGCAGAAGAAGTATATGACAACTTCCGTAAAACTGTACAAGATGTTGGTGAAACTGCGCAAGCAGCGTGGAACACTATGCTAGGTGAATATGCACAAGCATACCCAGAATTAGCAAACGAATTACAAGCGGCAATGAATGGTCTTCTTCCAGAAGGTTGGGAGCAAAACTTACCAACTTATGAATTAGGATCAAAAGCAGCAACTCGTAATTCTTCAGGTGCTGTAATTAATGCAATTGCAGAGTCTGTACCATCATTCTTTGGTGGATCTGCTGACCTTGCTGGTTCTAACAAAACATACATGAATAACGAAAAAGACTTTACAAGAGATGATTACAGCGGAAAAAACATTTGGTACGGTGTACGTGAGTTCGCAATGGGTGCAGCAATGAACGGTATTGCACTACATGGCGGTTTAAAAACTTACGGTGGTACGTTCTTCGTATTCTCTGACTACTTACGTCCAGCAATTCGTCTTGCAGCATTAATGCAATTGCCAGTAACGTATGTATTCACACACGACAGTATCGCTGTTGGTGAAGATGGTCCAACACATGAACCAATCGAGCAATTAGCAGCGCTACGTGCTATGCCAAATGTATCTGTTATTCGTCCAGCTGATGGTAACGAATCTGTTGCAGCTTGGAGACTAGCTCTAGAATCTACAAACAAACCAACTGCTTTAGTATTAACTCGTCAAGACCTTCCAACATTAGAAGGTGCAAAAGACGATACGTATGAAAAAGTAGCAAAAGGTGCATATGTAGTTTCTGCAAGCAAGAAAGAAACAGCTGATGTAATCTTACTTGCATCTGGATCTGAAGTAAGTCTAGCTGTTGAAGCGCAAAAAGCGTTAGCAGTAGACGGCGTTGACGCAGCTGTTGTCAGCATGCCATCTATGGATCGCTTTGAAGCTCAAACAGCTGAGTACAAAGAATCTGTATTACCAAAAGCAGTAACAAAACGTTTCGCAATCGAAATGGGTGCTACATTCGGATGGCACCGTTACGTAGGTCTTGACGGAGATGTGTTAGGTATCGATACATTCGGTGCTTCTGCTCCTGGCGAGAAGATTATGGAAGAATATGGATTTACTGTAGAGAACGTTGTTCGTAAAGTAAAAGAAATGCTTTAATGATTTTAGAAAAATCTCTCCGGCATGGAGAGATTTTTCTATGTAAATGAGTTTTTTCGACAGAAAAAGTTTTTTATCTCTCCGCAGTCAGACAATCATTGCAAAATTTCTTCTATATAATGAAGGGAAAAGGTTGTCCAGATTGGGAGGCGAAAGATGAAAACGTATGAATTGTATTTAATTCAAGAGGATATTGCGAAAGCTTACTTTGGTCGTGAATATTTGTTTTTTGATTTATTTGCTAGATTTTCAGAATCTGGGTCCCTTTCGGAGAAAAAAGTGTTATATAAACAAATGATGTATATAACGATGCCATTACAAGTAATGAAAATTCACCATAAATTAGAACAAGCTTTGCGCGTTCTTGGTAAATATGATCGAACACATCATACACATACACTTTATACAGGAGCGGAATACGGCGAAATAATGGTGAAACCGCACTATATTCGCATGAATACCTCTGGAAACGTTTCTATGGAAACGACTTTCTTTGAGGTGTTAAGAAAGTGTGAATTAACATTTTTAGCTATGGATTATGAAAATACAAAGTACGGATGGCTGAATCCTCTAAAACAAGTACGAACATATGTGTAAAAAATGTCGAATTGTATCTTGTCTTATTGAAAAGGTTTTAGTACACTGTAAGGTAGACAACATGAAGGAGGAAAATATATGCCAATTTGGTTAGGTATTCTAGTGGGCGTAGTAGCACTAGTAGCAGGCGTGGCGTTAGGATTTTTCATTGCCCGCAAATACATGATGAACTACTTAGAAAAAAATCCACCAATTAATGAACAAATGTTAAAAATGATGATGATGCAAATGGGACAAAAACCTTCCCAAAAGAAAATCAATCAAATGATGAGCGCGATGAATAAGCAACAAACGAAATAAGCGCTAAAAGACACTCGTTAAGAGTGTCTTTTCTTTTTGTTAGTTATGTAGTTTAAAACTTTTAAAAATTCAGTATTTTTGGTAAACTGAAAACATCGCTCATTTTAAGGGAGGAGGATAAAAATGAAGGTATTTATTAATTTAGCGTGGTTTTTTAAACAAGAAAAACGAGCGTACATAATCGGAATTATTATGTTATTTGGTGTCGCGCTTCTTGAACTTGTAGCTCCGAAAGTACTAGGTATTGTAGTAGATGAAATTAATAATGGAACATTAACAGCTGAAAAATTGTTGAAGTGGGTTATTCTGTTAGTAGTTGTAGGGATTACTATGTACATATTACGTTATTTATGGCGTATTATGATTTTTGGATCTTCGTTAAAACTAGCCCGTCAATTACGAAAGAATTTATATGAACATTTTACAAGGATGAGCCCATCTTTCTATCAATCACGTCGTACGGGTGATTTGATGGCGCATGCGACTAATGATATTCAGGCGATTCAACAAACTGCTGGATCGGGCGTTTTAACACTTGTTGATTCATTAGCGGTTGGGGGATGTGTACTCGTAGCGATGGGTTTTACAATTAGTTGGAAGTTAACATTGTTAAGCTTAATTCCAATGCCGATTGTAGCGATTTCGACAAATTATTATGGAACGTTATTACATAAAAGGTTTCATAAAGCGCAGCAATCGTTTTCAGAAATCAATGATAAAGTGCAAGAGAGTATGAGTGGGATGAAGGTAATTCGATCACTTGGACAAGAGAAAGAAGATTTACAAGCATTTCGAAAAAAATCAGAAGATGTTGTACATAAAAATATGTTAGTCGCACGTATTGATTCGTTGTTTGATCCAACAATCTCTCTTATCGTTGGATTTTCTTTTTTAATTGCAGTGTGTTACGGGTCAGTATTAGTTGTGAGGGGTGAATTAACTGTAGGTGATCTCGTTACATTTACAACGTATTTAGGTACCCTCGTTTGGCCAATGTTAGCCTTTGGATGGTTGTTTAATATTATGGAGCGTGGGCGTGCTTCGTATGACCGGGTAGAAAAAATTCTCTCGCAAAAATCAGATGTAGTAAATAGAGAAGATGCTGTAAATAAAGTAGCAAGCGGTGATGTTACATTTGCGGTCGATTCATTTTCATATAAGAAAAATGAACTGTTACAGCTAATAGATGTTCACTTTGATTTGAAGAAGGGTGAGACACTAGGCGTTGTCGGACGTACAGGAGCAGGGAAAACGACTTTATTAAAATGTTTAATCCGTGAGTATGATCATTTTAGTGGTGAATTAAAAGTTGGGGAGCGGGATATTCGCGATGTAACACTTTACGGTGTCCGTTCTGCCATTTCATACGTGCCGCAAGATCATTTTTTATTTTCAGCGAGTATTGGGGAGAATATTGCCTTCGGAAAGGCGGATGCTACATATAATGAAATAACCCGCGCTGCAGAGATTGCTTGTATTCATAATGACATCCTCCAATTTTCAGAAGGATATGAAACGGTAGTAGGAGAAAGAGGCGTTTCGTTATCTGGAGGTCAAAAACAGAGAATCTCTATTGCACGTGCTTTATTAACGAATGCGGAAATTTTAATTTTAGATGATTGTTTATCAGCGGTAGATGCAAAAACAGAAGAAACGATTTTAAATGCATTAAAGAGGGAAAGAGCAGGAAAAACAACGATTATTACTGCTCATCGTTTAAGTGCAATTCAACATGCCAATCTTATACTTGTTGTGGATGAAGGCAGAATTGTGCAACGAGGTACACATGAACAATTAATGAAAGAAAACGGTTGGTATAAAGAAATGTACGAGAGCCAGCAGTTAGAAGCATTAGTCGAGAAAGGAGGCGTATGATGACCGGGAAGAAGCGGAGTGATTTAAGTAGATTACTTTCTTATATGAAGCCATATAAAAGGTTACTATCTTTAGCATTTATCTTTTTAGTTGGTGCAACTGTAACTGAAATGATGGGTCCTTTTTTAATTAAACAATTTCTTGATGAACATTTAGTACCACGTAACTTTGATCAATCAGCACTTGTTACTCTATTTGTAGTGTATCTTATTGCTCACTTATTAAAAGTATTATTTACTTATTTAGACTTATTGTATTTTCAAAATATCGCTTTTAAAATTGTTCAAGATATGCGTGTTGAAGTATATAATCATGTTCAAAAGTTGTCATTAAGTTTCTTTGATCGTACGCCGATTGGTACGCTTGTATCGCGCATAACAAATGATACGGAAGCAATTAAAGATTTTTATGTCAGTGTATTATCCACATTTGTCAAAAATGTAGTCTTTTTAATAGGTATTTTAGTAGCAATGTTTTTATTAAATGTAAAACTAGCTCTATTTTCTCTCGTATTAATTCCGATAATGTTTGCAATTATGGTGCTATATCGCCGGAAGAGTGCAGCCTTTTATTTAGAAGTACGTAATCAATTAAGCGTGTTAAATGCAAAGTTGAATGAGTCCATTCAAGGAATGAATATTGTTCAAGTGTTCAGGCAAGAAAAGCGTATGAGAAAAGAGTTTGAAGAAGTGAATAATAAACATTATAGTGCAGGGCGACGGACGTTAAAGTTAGACGCGTTACTTTTACGTCCAGCAACTGATTTAGTTCATATTGTGGCTATTGCGTTAGTACTTGGTTTATTTGGAATTGATGCTTTGAAGAGTCCTGTTGAAGTAGGTGTCTTATATGCGTTTGTTAACTATATACATCGTTTCTTCCAGCCTGTAAATGAGATGATGATGAAATTATCATTTTTCCAACAGGCACTTGTTTCATCATCACGTGTATTTCATTTAATGGATGAGAAAGATTTAGCTCCAGTTCAAAAAGGGGATGGAAATCCTCAAGTTGTTAATGGAGAAATTGGATTTAAAAATGTTACTTTTTCGTATGATGGAAAACGTGATGTTTTAAAAAATGTATCTTTCCACGTGAAACAAGGGCAAACAGTTGCTTTCGTTGGGCACACTGGTAGCGGAAAAAGTACTATTATGAATTTGTTAATGCGATTTTATAATATTAAGTCCGGAAATATTGTAATAGATGGTGTAGATTTAGAGAAATTTGAAGAAAGAGAAATTAGAAAGAAAATAGGACTCGTATTGCAAGATGCATTTTTATTTGCGGGAAATGTAAAACAAAATATTCGTATGTACAATGAAGAAATTACGGATGAAGAAGTAAAAGAAGCGGCACAATTTGTGCAAGCGAATACGTTTATTGAAAAATTACCAGAGCAGTATGAAACGGAAGTAGTAGAAAGAGGAGCTGCATTTTCTAGTGGTCAACGACAATTAATTGCTTTTGCTAGAACGATAGCAACGAATCCGAAAGTATTAGTATTAGATGAAGCAACAGCTAATATTGATACAGAAACAGAAGATGCGATCCAAACAGCATTACAGCAAATGCGAAAAGGGAGAACGACTATAGCAATTGCACACAGATTATCTACAATTCAAGATGCAGATCAAATCTTTGTTATGCATGATGGAGAAATAGTAGAAAGAGGAACACATCAAGAATTACTGAGTGAGCAAGGGTTGTATTATAATATGTATTTACTACAAAATAAAGGAAGTTTACAAAAGGCCTTGTAATTATAAGGCCTTTTTACTTTGCTTATAAAATATGTTTGCTCTCAATATCTATAGTATAAACGTCGTGACCTTTTATTAAAGTTGTACATATTGTATGTATACGAAATGAAAAAAATTGATAGGAGCTTTTATATGCAAGGTAGATCTAGTTCAAATATTACGTTTATCGATGTGTCTCATTGGGAAGGAAACATTGATTGGAATGCAGTGAAGGGATCGGGTATTTCAGCGGCGTATGCAAAAGCGACAGAAGGTGTAAACTACATTGATCCTACTTTTACTAAGAATGTACAAGCAGCACGAAATGCGAATGTATTAATTGGTGCATACCATTTTGCACGCCCAGAACAAAATGATGCAATTTCAGAGGCGAAATATTTTGTGAGTATATTACAAAATAACCAGACAGACTTAATGCCAGTTCTGGATTTAGAATCACCAACAGATCCGAGCAACAGTAATTTAACTGGTAACGCTATATCGAATTGGGCAAGAAGCTTCATAAATTATGTGAAACAGGCTACTGGAAAAGATGTAATGTTATATACAGGAGTTTGGTATATTAATGAGTTCGGAATTAGCGGATTAAGTGATATACCGCTTTGGATTGCTAAATACTCGAGTACACCGCCTGCTGATGCTGGTGGATGGACAGCGTGGACAGCGTGGCAGTACACAGATTCTGGACAAATTTCAGGCGTAGGAAATTGTGATGTATCAGCTGCAGTTTCATTAGAAGCTTTAAAAGGGAATGGAGCAAGTGGTGGAGGTAATGTTTCCCCGCCTAATAATGCAACTCCAGTGTATGGGGTTGCTATAATTAATGGAGATAATGTGAATTTGAGAAGTGGACCATCTTTGCAGTCTAGTGTAATTCGCCAATTGAATCGTGGCGAAACATATGAAGTTTGGGGAGAACAAGATGGATGGCTTTGTTTAGGGACAAATCAGTGGGTATATAATGATCCGAGTTATATTCAGTATAAACATTATGTGGCGACTATTACTGGTGATAATGTAAATTTGCGTGATGCTCCATCATTAAATGGAAATGTTATAAGACAGTTACATCATGGTGAATCGTATCGAGTATGGAGTAAGCAAGATGGATGGCTTTGCTTAGGGACAAATCAATGGATATACTACGATCCAAGTTATATTCAGTATGGTGTACAATAGAGTGAAAATAAAAGGTGCCCCGTCAGAGGTGCCTTTTATTAAAAATATACAACTTTTGCAAAGTCTATATCGAAACCATAGTATACTATAGTAGATATATTTATAAAAAATAATCGAAAATGAAATAAAGGGGTAAAAATATGAATTATGTGCTAATAGGTGCGGTTTTAATATTATTAGCTGTAGTATTTGTGCTGTTTTATAAAAATAAACAGTTAGAATCAGAGAGTCAGCAAGTAGAATTTGAAAAGAAACAAGCGATTGAAACGTATAAAAATGAAATTGCAGCTACGGTGATAGAGCATAAAGAACAACAAAATAATTTAAAAAATATGGAACAGAAAAAATACAATGATTTACAAGTAAGTGCAAATAGAGAAATTGAAAATATGCGTATGATGAAAAATCAATTAGCTGTGCAGCATAGTAAAGAACGTAGTGAAATGCAAAATAAACATAATAACGAAATACATATGTTTCAAAAATTAATTGCAAATCTACGAGAATATACTAAAAACGGCGCTGAAATGAATACGTACGAAACATTACATTATATGAAACGAGGATTCATAGAGCAAGGCATCATATTAGATGCTGAAATTCAAATCATGCCGAATGTTTTTATTAAAAATAATAGTGAAATAAACGATAATCGAATCCATCATCTCATCTTGTGCAAAACTGGTATTTATCTACTTGAGACGAAAGAATGGGAAGAGAAATTAATTCATGGTTTAACGAAAGAAAATGCTGGTATATATACATTTATGATTGATGAGATGGGTAAGTATCAACAAGAAGTTGAAAAAGAAGAGACATTTGAATATATAGTAGGTAAAGATTCGTCAACTATACAAGTGAAAAATGAAGGGAATCCAGTATATAGGGCGAAGAAACTATCTCAAATTTTATACAGTGGTTTGAAAGAAATGCAGGCTAATAGTATAAAAGAAAAGGTAAAACCAGTTGTATATTTTTATAATAAAAATGGAAAAGCAATAGTAGACCTTTCTAGTGAGGAAACACCTAGATTAAAAGATCGGGAGCAAATTGTAACGTTCTTTAGAAATGAAATATTAGCAGGGAAAGTAGTATATACAGTGCAAGAATTAGAACAGATTCAAGAAATGATTAGCCGGATGAATTATATAGTGAGTTAAAAGGGGAGATCTTTCTGAACGATATGCTGCGTGGCATTGTGTATGTCTATTTTTGTTTGTATATAGTAATGTACATTGTATTTATATTCGTCATTGATATGGTCCATATACCCTTAAGTGTAAGGAGCATTTTTGTAGTATTCATACCATTTGTTTTATTAGTCATGATTCAAAGGGCTATTTTATATGTTTCTAAAAATCGTAATGAAGAAAAGAAGCAAATGTTGGGGGGATTAATAGTAGCACTTATACCATTAATAGTGTGCACTGTACAACTAAGTGTAAATGAATATACATTAAAGTTTAATCAAAATAGATGGTTAAATCATGCAGATAAACGGGTACATATGGTAGATGATCTATTACAAAAATATAAATTAATAGGGAAATCAAATGAAGAAATTACACAATTGTTAGGAGCTCCAACGGAAACGAGAAGTGGGGAAGAAGGAGTTATCACTTTGTATTATCTTGGGACTGAACGTGGCTTTATTCCAATAGATAGCGAACAGCTTGTTTTACAATTTGATAGAGATGGTAAAGTCATGGAATATACGGTGCATAAAGATTAAAGAAACGTGGAGGGAAGCTATATGTTATAGCTTCTTTTTTATTTTTCAATATGTCACGGAAGGGGGAGAAGGTTTTTGAGTGGAATAAGGAATGAAAGCGGAGGTGATGCATATATATAGATGCATTGGGTGATTATTCGCCCGATTGCTGAGGGTTAATAATTAATAAGTACGGACAAAAAAACCACTGATGAAAGTTTCACTTTATCATATTGTATAAATGAAAAGGGGGTAAGACGGTGAAAGCAATCCCGACTGATGTCCTGAGTAAAGAATTGATGGAAAGAGAAGGAGTTATATCTATTACAGTAAAGGAATTTGAAAAGATAGAAGTAGCTGGAGTAGTAGTCGCTGGTCCAGCGGTTATTTTGATTAATCAAGATTAAGTACATATCATTGAAATAAAAAGCATCCGTTTAGGATGCTTTTTATTTGTATGTAAGGATAAATATGATGGATAATTGTGTTACTGGAGGGAAAGTCTGTGGCAATTATTATAACAATGTTAGTAATGGGTATTTTATTAGGATTTGTTGGAGCTGGAGGAGCTGGGTTTATTATCGCGATACTCACTTTAGTATTCCATATTCCTATTCATGTTGCTCTTGCAGCATCTTTAACTGCAATGGCGTTTACGACATTATCAGGTGTTGTCAGTCATTACCGTGAAGGCAATGTTGCACTTATTATAGGAGGGATTGTTGGGGGATTTGGCGCAATTGGCTCTTATATTGGTTCTAAATTTGGTTCACTTATACCAGCACATCTTCTTCATTGGTTTACAGCTGGGATGTTATTTTTATCGGCAATTTTTATGTTTATTAAATTAATTATGTTCCAAAACAAAGAACAGTCATCTTTATATAAGCATAAAGAGTTTTACATGAACTACTTGTTGAAATGTGTATGCCTTGGATTAGTTACTGGAATGATGGCTGGTTCATTTGGGATTGGTTCTGCACCGTTTATTCAACTTGGATTAATGGTTCTATTGGGACTAACGATTCAGCAATCTGTAGGGACAACGATGCTTGTTATATTACCGATTGCAATTGGAGGCGGGCTAGGATATAGTTCGGAAGGATATTTAGATTATATATTGTTATTGCAAGTATTAATTGGGACCATGTTAGGGGCATATATTGGCGCGAAGTTTACAAATTATGCACCGCGAATGCTTTTGAGGTTTTCGATGATTATGACACCGGTTTTAGCTGGATGTATGCTATTGATGGAATAAAGTGAAATTATAATAAGTAGGGGGTTACTGCTTACAAATAGCGGGATAAAATTAATATAGCAAACTATTAATATATTTTACGAATGAATTATGTAAGTAATTCATATTTCCCATATAAAAGGATTTACTTTAATATAATGAGTGTAAAGTTCGAGTATTCGAAGTACTACTTGAATTATATCCCTATCCCTTTTCTAAAAATGCGAACAAGTTTTGCCCTATTCTATTCAATAATTAATTGCATAGAAATATATTGTTCGATGACCATTATGGAACGTACATAATGGGAAAATCCCGATCCTTAAAGAGGATGCCCCTAATCTTCATGAGAAAATATGATCGGATAAGAAAGCTGACCAATTTATGGTCGGCTTTCTTTTTGTTCAAAAGTTATTTCTTCTTTAATTTCTGTTTGCAATAATAAAGCTTTTCCGAAACGACGTTTACATTCCGCACGCACTTTTTCAATGGCTAGTAGCTGAGTAGTGGCGGGAACTGTTACGATAGCTTGGCGTGGTTTTCGATTTTCTTCACAAAAGACACATTCCACAACATATTTAGAAATCATATTTTCATCCTTCCGTTTTTAATTTCTAAGAAGGGATTGTCTATGAAGTTAATGTGATTTTTCGTCATTAGTTTACTTTTTTCCTCTTTTTTCAAGGAGAAAATGATAAAGAAGGTGAATTTTTGTAGGGGAGGGATGTATATGGAAAGATGGATAGGTTGTGCAGCAGTATGTATAAATGAAAAAAATGAAGTTTTAATGGTGTTGCAAGGGCAAAAGGGTGAAGAAAAAAGATGGTCTGTTCCAAGTGGAGGGCTTGAAAAGGGAGAGACACTAGAAGAATGTTGTATTCGAGAAGTTTGGGAAGAAACAGGTTACAATGTGGAAGTTGTAAATAAAATATACGAAAAAGAGGGTATTACATACGGGGTTCCTGTATACGTTTATTATTATGTCGTTAAAAAAATAGGCGGTAGTATGAAAATCCAAGATCCTGATGAGTTAATACATGAAATTGCTTGGAAGAGGATAGATGAAATGAAGGAATTAACGCTATCTTTCCCGGAGGATTATGAGGTTTTAAATAAATATATAAATAAAAAAGCGAGTGTTTAAACACTTGCTTTTTCAATGTATCCACGACAAGAAAAGCGGAACGATAACTAAACTAGCTCCTGCTGTTAAAAGCATAGATAAACTTGCGATGGTTCCTTCTACAGGGCCGATTTCGAATGCTTTTGATGTACCGGTTCCATTTGCGCTCGTGCCTAACATAATGCCTTTTGCGAGCGCTGTTTTAATACGGCATATACGTATGAGAGCAGGTCCGAGCAATGCTCCTGTTAACGCAGTTAAAACAACAAATACTGCTGTTAATTGTGACATACCACCAATCATTTCTGAAATGGCCATTGCAATTGGTGTCGTTACAATATGAGGCGCTAAACTATGTTCTAACGATGAATCAATTTGAAAATAATTAGCTAGTAGTGCTGAAGTAATAACTGATAAAAATGAACCGACAATGACATTAAGTAAAATAGCTATTCCATGTTTCTTGAGTAAATCAAAGTATTTATAGATTGGCCATGCGAAAGCAACTGTTGCAGGCTTTAATAATTCTGTTAACCATTGACCACCTGTTTCATATGTTTCATAAGGTGTGTCTAGTCCGAGTAATAAAGCAATTAAAATAATAGGGCAGACGAGAAGAGGAGAAAGTAAGCTCCAATTCCAGCGTTGATACATTTTCTTCGATATCCAATATGTGAATAGTGTTAATAGTAAACAAAGAAAGCCGATCATTGCACGGATCCTTTCCGCTTTAGTAGCAATTCTGTTAGGAGTCCTGTAGCGAGAGTGACACAAAGTGTACTAATCATAATAATTAAAATGAGATCGATTCCATATTGTGATAGTGTATCTTTGTAGCGTATGACAGCGACTGCAGAAGGAATGAAAAATAAAATAAGTTCTTTTAATAAAAAGTCTGCTCCGTCCTGTACCCACTCTTTTTTCACTAGGTTAAATTTTAATGAAATTAACAATAAAAAAATACCGAGTATACTTCCTGGAACTGGGAGGTGTGCCTGTTTTGCAATCCATTCACCTGTCCAAGCGAAACAAAATAATAATAAAATTTGTCCGCTTAATTTCCACCATTTCATACAGTACCCACCTCTTTCTTTTTTTACATAAAAATTGTAAAAAAGAATTAACAATTTCTACTATACGTTCATTCGAAAAATTTGTCTAATATATAAATTATATGTTATTAATATATTAGATATATTAATTGAAAGTGAAAAGGGTGTCCAAAATGGAATTACGGCATTTGCAATATTTTGTTGTAGTGGCAGAGGAGTTACACTTTGGACGAGCAGCTGCTCGTTTACAAATGACACAACCACCGCTTAGTCAACAAATTCAGCAATTAGAAAAAGAAATGGGAGTTATGTTATTTTCAAGAACAAAGAGAAAAGTTGAATTAACAGAAGCTGGAGAAATGTTTTTAAAAGAAGTAAAAAAAGCGTTCGAACAAATTGATAAAGCAGTAGAAGTTGCACAAAGTGCCCAAAGGGGAGAAGTGGGATCACTTTCAATTGGTTTTGTAGGTGCGGCGATATATGATATTTTACCATCTATCGTAAGGGAGTATAGAAAGAAATTTCCCAGAGTGTCTGTTGCATTACATGAACTGTCAACACCGGATCAGGTGCATGCACTTCACGATAACCGTATTGATATTGGCTTTTTGCGTCCGCCAATTCCAACGCAATTACTAGAGTTAGAACCAATTCAAAAGCTTTCTTGTACGTTATGTTTACCGAAGGCACATCCACTTGCTGAAAAGGATGAAATACATATTGAAGATTTAAGAGACGAACCGTTCGTATTTATTACGAGACCGGTATGGCCAGCGTTATACGATACAATTTTATCACTTTGCCGCGACGTAGGATTTAGTCCACACATTGTACAAGAAGCAACGGAATATCAAACAGTTATGGGACTTGTAGCGGCAGGAATCGGAATTACGGTAATACCTGTATCGGCGAATAAATTGTATAAAACCGAAGTCGTATATAAAGAGTTATGTGATTCTAATTTTGTTGCAGAAATGTCAGTAGCGTACAAAAAAATGAATACTAATCCAGAACTTTTAGAGTTTTTGAAAATTGCAAGAGAGAAGAAAAGAATAGAAGTTGAGGATGAGATTAATTAATTTGTTAAAAATTACACCTCATTAAACACTAAAGCGGAAATGCAATATAATTGCATTTCCGCTTTAGTGTTCTTTTTTTAGTTCTATACTAAAGAGATAAACATGTTCGTTTTCTTGTAATAGTTGGTCAATAGCAGTTTTTTCCTCAAGCATTGGAATTCTTACGGTTTCTTTATTCGTTTTTATTATAGCCGCTAAAGTCGTCTTTTGATTGTATGTTAAGTTTATAGCAGATTGAAGAGTAGTAGAGGTAGAGCTATTTATGATTGGAGGTGCTTCTTCAGGAGCGAGCATGGAACTACCTTCAATATTAACATACCAATGTTTTTGCACTTGTACATCTTTATCGAGTTGGAATTGAGGTGGTAAAAAAGAAAGCTTTACTTTCTTTTTTTGAAAATGGGAGGTAGCTATATTCGCAATTACGTTTGTTTTTTTACCATTTTGATAATAATCAATTGTAGCATGTATTTCATCTTTTTCATTTTTTAGGGTAACGTTATAAAACATGCTGTCTCCTTCTTGAAAAGGAGTCATTTGTAAAATAGAAGATTGCTCTTCTGTTAATTTGTATGGCTCAACAATGGTGATCTCATTGTTTTTAAGTGAGCTACAACTTGTGAGAAATAATAAAAATAAGATTGATAGTAATTTTATGCGCATGCAACCCCCTCCTTTTTACAATTATATTCTGAATATGATTTATTTTCCATTTTATTTTCTAGGACTAAAGACTTAGAAAAAATTCAGATTGTAGTGCGATGTTTAAAATGTCATATTTTTATACACTAGTAGTATAGAATGAGTATGGTATGAAGTAAGGTAGGGGAAGAACATATGTCTTTATGTCAGTTAGTGAGAAAAAATATAAGAACATTTGCTGCCAAAAGGATGAAGCAATTCATGTGGGTTGCTATGAGTACTATGATTTTATTTTTTATGATATCGCTCCAATTTAATGAAGGAGCTATTGGGAAATTAGAGACTACACTTTTATTTCAAATGAGCTTTTACATGCTGTTTATTGTATTCATTTTTATTTGTATTTTTACTACATATAAAATAACGTTTTCTCTTCTGCAAGTGAGGAAAGAGGAAATTAAATCTTATGTAGCAGAGAGTAGGAAGAGAAATGACGTACTATGTTTATTATGTCAGGAGCAATTATTTATTTATGGAGCAGCGTTTGTTTTTGGATTAGTGAATGGGATGTTATTTTTGAAATTATTTACGATTATCTTTATGAAAATAGCAGGAATACAAGGGATAAATAGTGCACCGATTACAATATATGCAATAGTAGTTGTTAGTATAATTATGATTGTGGTCGTCCTATTATCGATGATGCAATGTTTTCGATTTGTTCAAAGTTTACAAGATGAAAATTCGTTTTAATTTAAGGAAAAGGCATGAGAAATCATGCCTTTTCTTATTTTACACATAAAAATAATCATGTTACAGTGTAAAGACCTGACAAAGAATGGGAAGGAAAGGTTGTATAGTATGACAAATGAACAATCAATTGTAAAGGTTAAGCGGTTAACGAAGCGAATCGGTTCAAAGACACTTGTAGAAAATATTAGTTTCGAAGTTAAAAAGGGTGAAGTAGTTGGCTTGCTCGGACCAAATGGTGCTGGAAAAACGACTTTAATGAGAATGATGGTTGGTATGATCCGTATGACAGAAGGTGAAGTATGGATTGATGGTCAATCTGTGAAACAGCAATTTGAAAAAACCGCTGCGAAAATTGGAGCGGTAATTGAGACACCTGAATTTTATCCTTTTTTGAGCGGCTATGAAAATTTAACATATTTCGGACGAATGAATGGTAATGTGACCGAAGAACGTATCGATGAAGTAGTGAAATTGTTAGGAATGGGACAAGTAATTGACCGTAAAGTAAAAGCATATTCACTCGGCATGAGACAACGTTTAGGAATTGCTCAAGCGCTTATTCACGATCCAGATGTATTAATATTAGATGAACCAACGAATGGATTAGATCCTAGTGGAATACATGAAATGAGGATGTACATAAAGAAAATTGCACATGAACAAGGAAAAGCGGTACTTGTATCTAGTCACTTACTTTCAGAAGTTGAATTAATGTGTGATAGAGTTATCATTATTCAGCATGGAGAATATGTGGCGACGCAAAATATTCAGCATAATCAAAGAGAAGAGATGGAGACAATCCGTATACGTGTAGATGATGCGAATAAAGCAGCAGAAATGTTAGACCAAGATGTTTTAATAAAAGGTAATGATCTACTTATTACTGTAAAAGATGAAGAAATCCCAAATGTTATTCGTACATTGCTTGAGAAAAATATTCAAGTGTATCGTGTATATGAAGAAAGAAAAACGTTAGAAGAGCAATTTTTAGAATTAACAGGGGGAAAAGATATTGTTTAATTTAGTGTATAACGAACTGTATAAAATATTTAAGCGAAAGCGAACGATTATTCCCTTTGCAGTTATTGCAGTATTAATAATTGGATTAGGATGGGTTACGGTAAAGTATTTAGAACCGGAAACAAAAGGATGGAAAGCCGATTATACAGAACGAACTGTAGAAATTGAGAAAAAGCTAGGCATGAAAAAAGAAGCTATTTTAGCGGAACGATCTGGGGACGAGCTTGTAAAGGAATATCAGCTTAAGATGAAGCATTTAGATACAGATACAGCACCGGCAAGCAGTTCTCCGCTTTCTTTCATGAGAGATACAGGTTTTATCGTATTTCCAATATTGCTCCCATTTATCCTCGTGTATGCAAGTACAATTTTTGCGAATGAATATAGCTGGGGAACATATAAATTTTTAACGATACGACCAGCGAGTCGATTTAAAATTTTGACAGCTAAATTTTTAGCAATTGTGATATTTGCAGCGTTATTGTTTATATTTAATATGATTTTCTCCACTTTATGTGGACTTGTTATTTATAAATTCCAACAGCCTGCATGGAGCGAGCTTATTTTCCAAGATGGAAATATTATAAAACAAAATATTTTTGTGGAAGCTAGTAAGTATTATATTTTATCGTGGTTGCCGACCATTGTGTACGCAGCGTTTGCATTTATGATTTCTGTCTTAACAAGATCTAGTGGAGGCGCGATTGGTATTTCACTATTTCTTGCTTTATCAGGAAATATTGCATTATTAGCAGCAACTAGATATGATTGGGCGAAATATTTATTGCCAGCAAACACAGATTTATACAGTATTTCAAAGAATGGAAGTTTTATTGATGGAGTAACATTCCCATTTGCTTCATGTATGTTATTACTATATTTATTTGTATTTTTAAGCATTTCCTATACAGTATTTTTAAAACGTGATTTAACTTAATAAAAAAGGAGCCGTTAAGTATTTCTTAACGGCTCTTTTTTATGCAAATTGTTTAAGTGCTTTTTCAGCTAACAAAGCGAAGTATTCTGCACTTATAGGTAATGCTTGCTCATCTACTGTAAAAGCTGGATGATGCCATTCATGTGTACCACTCGTTCCCATAAAAACGAATGAACCAGGTATTTCTTGTTGATAAAAAGAAAAATCTTCTCCGGCCATCGACGGGGTAGGAGAGATGATATTTAAATTCATTTTTTCAGCAACTTGAGAGGATAAGTTTGTTAAAGATGTATCGTTCTGAACAGCAGGAGGACCTGCATAAAAACGAAATTCTGTTTTTACACCTAATGCATCAGAAACCCCTTGAATAATACGTTTCATGAGAGCTGGAATCTTTTCACGTGTTTCAGTTTGGAATGTACGTACAGTTCCTTCCAGCGTTGCTTTTTCAGGAATTACGTTCCACGTATTTCCTGAATGGATGTTTGTGACACTGACGACGGCATTATGTGAAGAGCTTATATTTCGGCTTACAATTGTTTGGAGTGCCATCACGATTTGAGAGGACGCGACAATAGGGTCTACCCCAGCATCTGGTACAGCTGCATGTGTACCAACTCCGTGAATTTCAATTTCAAATCGATCGACCCCGGCCATCAGTGGACCATCTTTAATACCGATTGTACCTACTGGTAAATCAGGTTTATTATGCATACCGAAAATAGCTTGCACGCCATGTAAATGCCCGGCTTCAATTACTTTGCAAGCACCATTGCTACTTTCTTCAGCTGGTTGGAATATAAAGCGTACAGTTCCGCTAAGAGAAGATTCTTTTTCTTTTAATAAATAAGCGGCACCTATAATAGCAGCTGTATGAAAATCATGCCCACAAGCATGCATTTTACCGGGAATTTTTGAAGCGTACGGTAAATTTGTTTCTTCTTGAATAGGAAGGGCATCAATATCAGCACGGATTGCTATAATTGGTCCGCTATTATTCCCTGAAATTTCAGCAATAACGCCTGTTTCTAAACTAGAATTTATAATCGTAATGTTTTTCTCTTCTAACCAATTTTTTATAGTCTTCGTCGTTTCAAATTCTTCGTATGATAATTCTGGATGCTCATGTAAATTTCGACGAATAGAAATTAGCATCTCAGTTAATTGCTCTAGATTTGCTGCCACGTATAATGCCTTCTTTCTTAAATAAAGTATTTACATTAAGTATACAATAAGAAAAGAGAGGATTCTCAAATGAAAATCCTCTCTCGTTTTATGCTGCCAATTTTTTGTGTGTATGATGTTTACGATAACGTCCACGCATTGCATAGGCAATTTGCGGGATTGCAATACCGATTAAAATAAGTGATACACCGATCCATTGTGAAGATAGCACCGCTTCTTTTAAAACGAATACAGACATAATTGTTGTAACTGGTAGTTCTGCTGCACCAAGAATAGTCGCTAAGCCAGAACCGATCTTTGGAATACCGATTGTAAAGGCGATAGAAGGAATAACGATACTAAATGTTCCTAATCCTAAACCGTATTTCCAAAGTCCTTCAGAAATTGCACCGCTAAAAATAAATGTTGGCGGGAATACGATCATTACTAAAGTTAAAGCGCCAGTCATTAAGAGAACACCGCGCGGTAATGAAGGTACTTCAACAGCAACTTTTCCGCTCACGAAAATGTATGTTGCGAATGTAACAGCAGATAATAAACCTAGTATGATTCCAGTCATATCGAAATCACCTGCTGATTTCTCTAGTAAACCACTTGATAAAAATGTACCTGCAAGTAAGAAAATAACGGAAATAACCTTTTCTCTTGAAGGTAATGTTTTTGTTACGACTGCTTCAATAATAATTCCGACCCAAACGAATTGGAATAAAAGTATAATTGCAATAGATGCTGGTACAGTTTTTAATGAAGCATAATAAAAAATTCCAGTAAAACTTGCAGATGTACCTGCAACGAATAAAATTAACGCTTGTTTTAATGGAACACGATGTCTAGAAAATAGAAGAGTAATAGCAAGCAAAATAATCCAACCGAACAAATATTGGCTGCCAATTACCTCTCCAAGTGAAAACCCGTCTGCATAGGCAAGTTTAACGAAAATAGCTAAAATCCCATAACTACACGCTCCTAATAAAACTAAAAGAGAATAACGAAGCATGAAAAATTCCTCCCATCTATATGAAATTGTTCCTAACGGATATATATAACTAGAGGGAAGTATACAAAATTAAAAATGAAGGGTCAAATAAAAGAAAAGTATGACATTTTATAGAATAATAATAAAAGTATGATATTTATGCATAATCTTGAAATTAGTAATAATAAAAGTATTGTAAAATCAGCTTCGTATTGTATAAAGACAGCATTTGAAAAAAATATTTTTTAGGGAGATAGAACGGTAGTCCATTATAGTGTGCTAATCATTTGAGAAACTATGTTACCTTTGTTATGTTAATAACAATTAGAGAAGTTTCGTAGTCCAATTGAGATTGTTCTATATAATAGAAGGAAATGAAAACGTTTTATTAGAAACTGTTTGTAAGGGTAGTTTTTCTTATTATCACGTTGTTAAAGTGAGTTCACGAATTGTTCATACTATTTTTATGTGTTTTTGCTACAATATGTAAGGAGAGGAGTGGAATCATGCAAGATATTAGTATTTTTTTAGCGTTTGGTGCTGGATTTTTATCGTTTATTTCCCCATGTTGCTTACCGCTTTATCCGGCATTTTTATCGTACATAACAGGTATGTCGGTTTCTGAGTTGAAAGAAGAAAATGCAATGCTTCGTAAAAGAAGTATGATACATACAGCGTTTTTCTTACTTGGATTTTCAATTATATTTATTGCAATTGGGTTTGGTACAAGTTTTATTGGAGGCATCTTTACAAATTATAAAGATTTAATTAGACAGTTAGGTGGTATATTTATCATCGTGTTCGGTCTTATTATTGTCGGTGTGTTTAAGCCGAAGTTTTTAATGCAAGACCGCAAATTTACGTTTAAAAATCGTCCGAGTGGCTATTTTGGATCCGTTCTAATTGGATTGGCCTTTGCTGCAGGGTGGACGCCTTGTACTGGACCTATTTTAGTGTCTGTCATTGGATTAGCAGCAACAAATCCAGAATCAGCAATGATTTATATGATAGCATACATACTTGGGTTTGCTATCCCATTTTTCGTGCTATCATTCTTTATTACGAAAATGTCTTGGATTAAAAGAAATAGTATGAAATTCATGAAAATCGGGGGATACGTTATGATTGTCATGGGTATCTTCCTATATTTTAACTGGATGACGAAAATTATCGTATATTTCTCAAGTTTATTTGGTGGTTTTACCGGTTTTTAGTATTATTCTGTGAAAATGTTGGAAATACTAACGGAAAAGCATATAATGAAAGTATATTTTGCATATAGCCACAAAAAAGGATGAGAAAATATGAACATAGTTGTTTTATCCAGTATCGTTGCTGTTTGTATGGCTGTTGGTGCGATGTTTATTCGTTTAAAAGCAGCTAAGAAACCGGCAACATTGAAAAAAATTATACTTCCACCATTTTTTATGAGCACGGGAGCGTTGATGTTTGTTTTTCCTGAATTTCGATTAACTCCAGCAGAAATGTTAGAAGCAATTGGCGTCGGTTTGTTTTTCTCTATTTTTCTTATTAAAACATCTAAATTTGAAATTAGAGGACAAGAGATTTATTTGAAGCGTTCAAAAGCATTTGTTTTTATATTAATTGGATTACTTGTCGTGCGGATTGTATTTAAAACATACTTAAGTCAATCTCTTGATTTAGGACAACTTAGTGGCATGTTCTTCTTACTGGCGTTCGCGATGATTGTGTCATGGAGAATTGCTATGTACCGTTCCTTTACGAAATTACAGAAGGAAATGGAAAAAGAAGATGGTTTTTATAATGAAAAAGATATGAAACTAACTTAAAAACTGTATATGTATAAAATAAAAAGACAGCGTTTTTTGACGCTGTCTTTTTATTTATATTGTTAACATCTTCTGTCCCAGCCGCGGCGTATAAAACGTTCCCCATTAAAGAAACAATTTAAATTTGGCGAGACGAATGGACCGATAAACGGAATAATATTTGGTTCCGAAGTCTCATCAACAGGAATCGGTGGTTTAGTAGGATCAGGTCTAAGTGTATAGCGAATGCGGGCGGTATTTCGAATGAGACCGTTTCGTGGCTCTGCTGTTACTTGAACGATAAAACGGACAACAACGGATTCACCTGGATTAACAGTTTCAATGAATACTGACTTAACTTTTGGAGGGGTTCCTTCTTCAACAGATCCAAATACATTTGGAGGTACGACGAATGATTGGACGCTAGATGGTTCATGGGCTGAATTAAATCCGTCAACTACTATTGTTCCTGCTACGGCGGTTGTGGATTTTGCATTACTTGTTTGGTCAGGTGGGGTGGATACGCTTGTTACAACCGCTGTTGTTGATGCGAATCCACCAAATTTAGTTACGCCTGATGGAACGAGTACACAAGTGACAATAAATTCAGCATGGTCATCAGGAGGGACGAATTTACCTTTCATAGCCAATGTTTATAATCGAGCAGCAGACGTAACATATTTACTACAAGGATTACCAAATCGAGCAGCAGGGAGGTATAGTGTAACAAGATTACCTACGCGTCAGCCAGTCGGTTATGGTGCTGGATGGTCTTTAATTGTAGTTTATCGTGATTCCTCCTATCCAATGAGAAATGTGAGTTTATTTCCAGGCTTTTTATTATCAGGTACACCACAAACCCTTTCTGGATTTTTTACACCAGCTGCAGGGACAGTGACAGCAAGAGCTTTTGTAATGGCAGTAAATGGCGATCCGAACTTTACAGGGGATAACTTTCAATTGAACTCTGTAACATTAACGGGACCGAATAATCCGTCGGGAAACTTTTTTAGAGGGCAAGTAAATGATATTAATGGGGATTTAAATACAATTGGAAGTTTTGCAGATCGGAATTTTTCTGGAACTACTACAAAGGCAGATGCGAGAGCTGAATTTGATATTACAAATGTAAATGCAACAGGTTCTTTTGCGCCAAATACGACATCTACACAAGTAAATATTACAGGTACAGGGGATACGATTTATACAAGTGCGGTCGGATTACAAATAGACTTGGCAGAAGCTAGATTAACAGCCGTAAAATCTGTAACTGTAAGTTAAAAAAGATTGCTATAATCTAGCAATCTTTTTTTATGAGGAGGATTTTGTCAGTAAAGATTCATAATGAGAATAATCAATCTCTTTTTCTTGTAGTTTTTTAACTAAAAATTTATGGTCGCGTTTTGGTGTAGCAATAATATATCCTTTAATAATTAAATCTTGTGTAATTTGAGAGGCTTTTTCTTGTAATGCCAGTTCTCCAATTTTGCCAGCAATTTTTGATTTAGCGACATCGCGAAATAGTTCTGGAACAGGACTTACGAGCTCTTCTAACAATTGTTTTTGTTCTTCATCCCATAAATGTCTAGTTTTATTAATATAGTGCTCTTCCCAATCTAAAATGGACATACCATCTTCTTTAGGTAATCGTTTTAGGAATTTTCTGAACATAAAGTATCCACCGATAGACATAAGTCCTAATAAAATAACAGTCCATAGCACTATGAACCAACTGAACCATCCTTCGAGCAAGCTTATCCCCCCTTAATGATTGCGGTTTTCTTTTATTCATATTATAAACAGTGATATTCATAGAAAGCAAGAACGCTTGGTCATTTTGACCAAGCGTTATCATTTAAACAAAGTATAGTTGTTCAACACATAAATTATTATTATCATCTTCTACATATTCAATGATTAATGTGCCAACTTTACGATCTTTATCTTCAGTTGTAAAAATAGAGTAAGAAGTAAAACGTGCTGTTGATAGGCCGCTTATATGTGTAGGTAAAGAAATGTAGTCGTTATCGCGGAAGAATTCCATCAGTTCAATATCTTCAAATTCTTTTCGATCAACTTGTTTGTTTGTATAGCGGCGTTGAAGTTGTTTTAAAGACTCATTCCAAGAAATCGCTTTTGTATCGTATACCATTGTTCTATCTCCTTACTGTATGTAATCATTAAGAACATACGTTCTAAATTAGTATACTCTTTTTATTAGAAAAGGGAAAGCAAAAAATAATGTAAGCTTGGATTTCCAAGCTTACATTATTGATGCGTCCGTCATAATCTCTATTTTTATTATAAGTTAGATAAGAATAAGAAACAAGGTGATATATATTCTGTTGATGGTTTTTAAAATTCTGTATATTATAGATATACTAAAATGCAAGGGAATGAGAGGAATGGCATATGTAATTTCACTCCAAGGATCGATGGCAAGCGGAAAAACAACATTGGCTAAAAGGTTAGAGCGATGTGGGCTTTCAGTTATATATGAAAATCCATATCCAATTGTAGAAAAGCGAAAACAATTAAATTTGGATATGAATTCAAAAGAAGGATTTATTATAAATCAAAAAATGTTTATGGAAGCAAAAATAAAGGAGTTTCAAAATGTGAAAGATTCAGTCGTGATTTTTGATCGCGGACCAGAAGATATTGAATTTTATACACTCTTTTATCCAACGATTATAGGGGAAGAGTGGGGTATGGAAACTGAATTAAAAGATGAATTATATAAATTAAGAGAATGTCGTTCAGATGCGATTTTTTATTTAGATGTCACGAAAAAGAATGTATATGATAGAAAAAATAATGATAGAACAAGAAATCGAAGTACATTTGAGGAGCAATTTAAATTAGTCGAAACCGAAAAAGAATGGTATAAACAATTTCCTATAACTTATGTGGACACGAATACATTAACAGTGGATGAGTTAGAAGCATATTTTATGGGCTGGTTAAAGGAGAAAGGACTATGAAAAAAATATTATTATTCGTATACCCAACATTTGCGGAGTTTGAAATTACAGTAGCGACAGCATTGCTGAAAAAGAAATATGAAATCATTACTGCGGGCTTAACAAAAGGGTTGATTATAAGTGAAACAGGCTTGCAAGTACAACCGCATATAGAATTAAGTGAAGTGCGTGTAGATGAATATGAGGGGATTATCATTCCAGGGGGAGACGAAGTACATATGAAAGACGCAGATATTCTCTTTTCAGTCATTCGCCAATTTTCTGAAAAACAAAAATTAGTAGCTGCGATTTGTGCTGGACCGTATGCGTTAGCAAGAGCAGGTTTATTTAAAGGGATTTCTTATACAGCGACTATAGATTATCAAAAGTTAGATTGTTTTCCAGTAGAAAATTTTGTATATAAAGAAGTTGTACAACACTCAAATATTATTACTGCACAAGGACATGCTTTCGTACCATTCGGAATAGCGATTGCCTCTTATTTTGGAGTAACAAACGAACATAATATAAATTTTTACAGTGGTAAGGGGAATGTGATGATGGAGGAGCTTTTGCCTGAGAATGTGTAAAAGCTAGCATTTGCTAGCTTTTTTCTTTTTGACATCGATAAATGGCTAACGTTTTCGGGTCGCGCCATATACCGTTATGAAGTGACAATTCATTTTCTACTTCTTTTTTTAGCCATTCCTTCATTTCGGCGTGAAGATATGTATTATCAGGTATATTTAGCGATGGAAACATGCTAGAAATATAGCTTACAATCGGAGTAGCATGATGAAAAACGAGAGCATTATGAATAACTGTTTCTTCAACAGTTGGAAAAACAGACTGTAATATCTCTTTACCATTTTCTAAACAAAATGGAGTGACTGATGATGTTGTTTTCGGTAAATTAAATGCGTCTAACATGCGGTTACACATTTCAACTATATGAGGTAATGTAACGTCAGAATTTGTTGTAGCTAAAAGTGAGCCTCCGGGACGAATTACTTTATGGAATCATTGAACTGTTTTTTCGACATCTTTCATGTGATATAACATATGTCTTGCGATGACCCAGTCATAGCAATTAGCTTCAAAAGGAAGTTTACCAGCATCACCTAGTTTCCATTCAATTATGCTATTCTTTATTGCAGCTTCAGAAAGCATCGTTTTTGATTGATCAAAACCGGTTAGTTGACCTTTATGACCGTTAGTTTGTAAAAGGGAAAGAAAATTTCCATTAGCACACCCAACCTCTAATATTTTTTCTTCTCCTTGAAGTTGCAAATGTTCCATGACGAGTTCATCTAAATTTACTTGTTTTTCTTCGTAATGTTTATGCGTATCGATACGTGTTTGTAAATGGTTGCTTACGTTATATTGGCGTTTTACATCATTCATTTTTTCACATTCCACCTTCGTGCAAAATTGCTGAATCGCGTGTGTTAATACGTCGGTTTTCTTTAACCCTTCGTAATGGAGTGCAGATTCAAACCTTTCAAGTAATTTTTCTTCAATTCGAAAATGAATATCTTTTCGCTTCGTCATTGAAATATCGCCCCTTTGCATCTGTTAGTGAGACTATAGCACGCCTGAAAAATTCGTGTAAATAATTTGTGTACACAAATGGAGGGGATGAAAAAATTGTTCGAATGTGAGTTTAAACTATTGACGATTTAACCGTTTTCATATATTCTTAAATTAAGAAATATTCAAATAATTAAAGAAATGAGAGAGTCACATGCTTCTTCAAGGAACACATCGAATTGGTCGTATGGCCATGTTGTTGGCACTTGCGGATGCGAATGAAAGCCCTGTATTATCTATTCCGAAAGGTTGGAAGTATTGTACGGGGAAAGTTGGTTCGATGAATTCGCAAAAAGTTGTAGCAGCAATGGAAACAGCGGCTAAGAGCACCCAAGTTATTGAAACAGATGTTTACAGAGAAACACATGCACTTTATCATGCAATTATGGAAGCTTTGTACGGAGTGACGAGAGGTCAAATTCAGTTAGCAGACGTTCTTCGTACAGTAGGACTTCGCTTTGCGATTGTGCGCGGTAGACCATACGACGGAAAAAAAGAAGGCGAATGGGTTGCTGTTGCATTATATGGAACGATTGGTGCACCTGTAAAAGGATCTGAGCATGAGGCGATTGGTTTAGGAATTAATCACATATGATTTGCCCATAGTCTATTAGTTAGAAGGGGGCCTTACTTTTTGGGACAGAAGTCTGTCTTAAAAAGATAAGGTCCCCTTTTGCCTTTTTAAGGAGGAAAAAGAATGATTACGTTAACAGGACACACATTGACAATTGAAGAAATGAAGAGGTTGTTACTTGAAGGGGAAGGTGTAACAGCTTGTCCAAATAGTATGCAAAAGGTGGCGGAGTGCCGCGAAGTTGTTGAGAAAATTGTAGAGGACGGAAAAGTCGTTTACGGTATTACAACTGGATTTGGAAAGTTCAGTGATGTGCTTATTCAAAAAGATGATGTAAAGGCACTTCAACACAATTTAATTCAGTCACATGCATGCGGTATAGGTGATCCGTTCCCTGAAGAAGTATCACGCGGTATGTTAATTTTACGAGCGAACACGATGCTTAAAGGAGTATCTGGTGTTAGACCACTTGTTGTAAATATGCTTCTTGAGTTTGTAAATCGTAAAATTCACCCAGTCGTTCCGCAACAAGGGTCACTTGGTGCGAGTGGCGATTTAGCACCTTTATCTCATCTTGCGCTTGTATTATTAGGCGAAGGTGAAGTGTTCTATAAGGGGAAACGCGTTCATGCGATGGTTGCTCTTACAGAAGAAGGGCTTGAACCGATTGAACTTGAAGCGAAAGAAGGGCTTGCATTAATTAATGGTACGCAGGCGATGACAGCGCAAGGAGTTCTTTCTTATATAGAAGCAGAAGCAATGGCGTATCAAGCTGAATTCATTGCTTCGATGACAATTGAAGGATTACAAGGCATTATTGATGCATTTGATGAAAATGTTCATAAAGCACGTGGTTATAAAGAGCAAGTGGAAGTAGCGAGCAGAATTCGTAACATCCTTCATGATAGTAAATTAACAACAAAACAAGGAGAACTACGAGTACAGGATGCATATTCACTTCGTTGTATCCCACAAGTACACGGTGCTTCTTGGCAAGTTTTAAATTATGTGAAAGAAAAATTAGAAATTGAAATGAATGCAGCAACAGATAATCCGCTAATCTTTGATGGCGGAGAAAAAGTAATTTCGGGTGGGAATTTCCATGGTCAACCGATTGCGTTTGCGATGGACTTCTTAAAAGTAGGAATGGCGGAACTTGCAAATATTTCAGAGCGTCGTATCGAGCGTTTAGTAAATCCGCAATTAAATGATTTACCTCCATTTTTAAGTCCAGAACCAGGACTTCAGTCTGGTGCAATGATTATGCAATACGCTGCAGCGTCACTTGTTTCTGAAAATAAAACGTTAGCACATCCAGCGAGTGTTGATTCAATTCCGTCATCAGCTAACCAAGAAGATCACGTAAGTATGGGAACAATCGCTTCACGCCATGCACATCAAATTATTCAAAATGTAAGACGTGTTCTTTCAATTGAGATGATTTGTGCGATGCAAGCAGCAGAATATCGCGGTATTGAAAACATGAGTACAGTGACGAAGAGCTTCTACCATCAAGGCCGTCAACAAGTACCTTCTATTACAAATGATCGCATATTCTCAACGGATATTGAAAATATTACGCACTGGTTAAAAACGAATTATTCGATAAAAGAAAGATTAGATGTAAACGCAGCACTATAAAATGAGAAAAGGGAGAGATTGAAATGGAAAAAGTTAAACAAACAATTCGCGCGCCAAGAGGTACTGAATTACAAACGAAAGGGTGGGTTCAAGAAGCTGCACTTCGTATGTTAATGAACAATTTAGATCCTGAAGTTGCTGAAAAACCAGAAGAATTAGTTGTATATGGCGGAATTGGCCGTGCAGCTCGTAACTGGGAAAGCTACCATGCGATTGTAGATTCATTAAAAACGTTAGAAAGCGATGAAACATTACTTGTTCAATCAGGAAAACCAGTTGCAATCTTTAAATCGCATGAAGATGCACCTCGCGTTCTTTTAGCGAACTCAAACTTAGTACCAAAATGGGCGAACTGGGATCACTTCCGTGAACTAGAGAAAAAAGGTCTTATGATGTACGGACAAATGACAGCAGGTAGCTGGATTTACATTGGAACACAAGGTATTTTACAAGGAACATATGAAACGTTTGGAGAAGCGGCACGTCAACATTTCGATGGTTCATTAAAAGGTACAGTAACACTTACTGCTGGCTTAGGTGGTATGGGTGGTGCACAACCTCTTGCTGTAACGATGAACGGCGGTGTTGTCATTGCTATTGATGTTGATAAGCGCAGCATCGATCGTCGTATTGAAAAGAGATACTGTGATATGTATACAGAATCATTAGAAGAAGCATTAACGGTTGCGAACGAGTATAAAGAGAAGAAAGAACCAATTTCAATTGGTTTATTAGGAAATGCGGCAGAGATTTTACCAGAACTAGTGAAGCGCAATATTACGCCAGATTTAGTTACGGATCAAACATCTGCTCATGATCCATTAAACGGTTATATTCCAGTAGGTTTCACATTAGAAGAAGCAGCGAAACTTCGTGAAGAAGATCCAGAACGTTACGTACAATTATCAAAAGAAAGCATGACAAAACATGTAGAAGCAATGCTTGCTATGCAAGAAAAAGGCGCAATTACATTTGATTACGGAAATAACATTCGCCAAGTTGCTTTCGATGAAGGTTTGAAAAATGCATTCGATTTCCCAGGATTCGTTCCAGCATTTATCCGTCCATTATTCTGCGAAGGAAAAGGACCATTCCGCTGGGTAGCACTTTCTGGTGATCCAGAAGATATTTATAAAACAGACGAAGTAATATTACGTGAGTTTGCGGATAATGAGCATTTATGTAACTGGATTCGTATGGCTCGTCAGCAAGTTGAGTTCCAAGGCCTTCCATCTCGTATTTGTTGGTTAGGTTACGGTGAGCGCGCGAAATTTGGTCGCATTATTAATGAAATGGTGGCAAATGGTGAATTATCAGCACCAATCGTTATCGGTCGTGACCATTTAGATTGCGGATCAGTAGCATCTCCAAACCGTGAAACAGAAGCGATGAAAGACGGTAGTGATGCAGTAGCAGACTGGCCAATTTTAAATGCATTAATTAATAGTGTAAACGGTGCGAGTTGGGTATCTGTTCACCACGGTGGTGGCGTTGGTATGGGTTATTCACTTCACGCTGGAATGGTTATCGTTGCAGATGGAACAGAAGCAGCAGCAAAACGTATTGAGCGCGTATTAACTTCTGACCCTGGTATGGGTGTTGTTCGTCATGTTGATGCAGGATATGACTTAGCTGTAGAAACGGCGAAAGAAAAAGGCGTTAACATTCCGATGATGAAATAAGGAGGAGAAAACATGCTGGACACTTTACTAATAAATATCGGTCAATTACTAACAATGGATCAAGAAGATGGCTTGTTAAGACGGGAAGCGATGAACACGCTTCCTGTTATCGAAAATGGTGTGGTTGGAATTGAAAACGGCGTAATTACTTTCGTTGGAACAGTGGAAGAAGCTAAAGGATTACAAGCGAAAGAAGTTATTGATTGCGGCGGAAAAATGGTTTCTCCTGGTCTTGTTGATCCGCATACTCACCTTGTATTTGGTGGATCTCGTGAAAATGAAATCGCATTAAAATTACAAGGAGTTCCGTACTTAGAAATTTTAGAACAAGGCGGAGGTATTCTTTCAACTGTAAATGCAACGAAAAAGGCGTCGAAAGAAGAACTTGTTCAAAAAGCGAAATTCCATTTAGACCGTATGCTATCTTTCGGAGTTACAACTGTAGAAGCGAAGAGTGGTTACGGATTAGATGATGAGACGGAATGGAAACAATTAGAGGCAACTGCACAATTACAAAAAGAGCACTCGATTGATTTAGTTTCCACATTTTTAGGTGCTCACGCAGTTCCGAAAGAGTATAAAGGTAGATCGAAAGAATTTTTACAATGGATGTTAGACTTACTACCAGAAATGAAAGAGAAGCAATTAGCTGAATTCGTTGATATTTTCTGTGAAACAGGTGTGTTCTCTGTTGAAGAGTCAAAAGAGTTTTTATTAAAAGCGAAAGAGCTTGGGTTTGATGTGAAAATTCATGCAGATGAAATTGATCCTCTTGGTGGCGCGGAAGCAGCGGCTGAAATTGGTGCAGCATCAGCGGACCATTTAGTTGGCGCTTCTGATAAAGGAATTGAAATGCTTGCAAATTCTAATACAGTAGCGACTTTATTACCAGGAACAACTTTCTATTTAAATAAAGAAAGCTTTGCTCGTGGACGTAAAATGATTGATGAAGGTGTTGCAGTTGCTTTGGCTACAGACTTTAACCCAGGTAGTTGTCCAACTGAGAACATTCAGCTTATTATGAGCATTGCAATGCTCAAGCTGAAAATGACACCAGAAGAAGTTTGGAATGCAGTAACAGTTAACTCTTCTTACGCAATTAATCGTGGTGATGTAGCTGGGAAAATTAGAGTTGGTCGCAAGGCAGATTTAGTTCTATGGGATGCTTACAATTATGCTTACGTACCGTATCATTACGGCGTAAGTCATGTAAATACAGTATGGAAGAATGGTAATATCGCATATACAAGAGGTGAACAATCGTGGAGCACGGCCACTATTTAAAGAAAAATGCAAAGTTTATCGATCGTGAAGTGACGAAATGGAGTGAGATGATTAAAGATTGGGAGGAAGGCTTGGAAATATTCGGTGCTGCCTTAATTGGAGCACCCCTTTCTAAACCATCTATTAGTCATTCAGGAGCAAGTTTTGCACCAAAAACAATTCGTGCAATGTTAGATGCATATAGCACGTACGCAATTACAGAAGAACATGATATGAAAGAAAGTGTCTTATATGATTGCGGCGATATTACGATGCATGTGACGGATATAAAAGAAAGTCATAAGCGAATTGCGAAAACAGTTAGTCATGTAACGAAAGTAAATCCGAACATGATACCAATCGTTCTTGGTGGTGACCATTCGATTAGCTTTCCGAGTATAACAGGGTTTGCAAATAGTAAAGGGAAGGTCGGCGTTATTCAATTTGATGCCCATCATGATTTACGTAATTTAGATGATGGTGGCCCATCAAATGGGACACCGTTCCGTAGTTTATTAGAAAATGATGTCATTACAGGAAAACAACTCATTCAAATCGGAATTCGTAATTTTTCAAATGCACGAGCGTACCATGAATATGCAAAAGAACATGGCGTGACAGTGTATACAATGAAAGATGTACGAGAGCGACAAATCAAAGATATTATCACAGAAAGTATTGAAGTATTAAGAAAGCAAGGCGTGACTTCTATTTACATTTCTCTTGATATGGATGTACTAGATCAAGCATTTGCACCAGGTTGTCCAGCAATTGGTCCTGGCGGAATGGATAGTATGACGTTACTTGATGCGATTGAATTTCTTGGTAAAGAACCGCTCGTTCAAGGGATGGATATAGTAGAAATTGATCCAACCCTTGATTTCAGAGATATGACAAGTCGAGTAGCTGCGCAAGTGATTATGAGTTTTCTTTTAGCGAGAGAGACAGTACGTAAGCAGGTTAGTGTATAGGCGTGAAATTAATAGGGAATGTTTAACGATTTCGTATAAAAAACACATTACTATTTATATGTAGTAATGTGTTTTTATGTAAAAAGAGAAGGTGAAATTAGAATGTATATATGTGCGGAAAAGTTAATAAGATTGCGGGTTTTTAATGATATTTGACGAAATTATTTTCTTAGTTCGAAAGGATTGACATTAAAAATAATTTTATGATAAAATAAAAATTTTGCTAAAAAATTGATTGTGTGTTAAGATTGAGAAGGTTACCATATATGGAGGTGGATTATTTGTTTCAAATTGGCGATAACATTGTTTATCCAATGCAGGGAGCAGGTATAATTAAAGCCATAGAAGAGAAGGAAATCACAGGAGAAAAACAACAATATTATGTTATAAAAATGTCGGGTAGTAATATGGAAGTAATGATTCCGGCAGGGAGAATATTGAGCTCAAATATACGACCAGTCACGGATATAACGGCAATAGCACACATATTGGATATTTTTCAACATGGAGAATCTGATAGATTACTTACGTGGAAACAAAGGTATAAATTGAACACTGATAAAATAAAGACGGGTAAAATACAAGAAGGTGCTGAAGTTGTACGTGATTTATTACGTATGCAGAAAGAAAAAGCACTTAATGCAAGCGAAAAGAAAATGTTAGATAACGCACACGAATTTTTGATTAGTGAACTGGGATTAATTGAAGGTATCACAGAAAGTCAAATAAAAAGCTTTTGTTAAGATTCATTACAAATAATGTATTAGATCCCAAAAAAGGTTTTGAATTTTTTGGGAACATAATTATAGAGAATTAATCATTTCAAAGACATTCAACTCTTTCAAACCACTTTTAGAGCATTAACCTCTTTTGTTGTTACTACAATCAAATCCATTTTTATTTTTTAATTCTTTACGAATATTCGAAGTTTAATTAAACACTTCGATAGAATAGTTACTTGATTTTTGCAATCCTGATTCACACTGGCACGGACGAGGAGCCGTAAGGATGAAAGAGAGGTAGGGCTTTCATTGTTTTAGGTTTATAAGTTATTATTTTTAGAAGGATACTGAACCACTCTCACTTCTATTGTTAAAGTTTTTTATATGTGAAGAGATTATAATTGTTTATTTTCTTTATATAAAAGAGATAAACGTGTTGTCATCCATATACGGTAAACTAAAAAAGGTTTCCTTCCTAGGAAACCTTTTTTTATTTGTATCATTCTGTTTTTTTGATATGCGAATGTTTGATGGTAAAGGCGTATAAATTGACGTTACTATCTAAAAGTAAGTATGATGCGATTATAGTAAGAATTTTTTAGGGGGAAGAAAAATGACAAGTTCAAATAATAAAGCAGCAAGTATTTATGAAGGAACAAATATAAATGATTGGGGTTCTTTTGAAAATATTGAAGAAACGAGGTTATTTGACTCGATTCAAATTGGATCTTGGTCTCTTCGTAATCGCATAGCAATGGCACCGATGACGAGATGTTTCGCGAATCATGAAACAGGAATCGTTGGTACTGATGTAGTCGAGTACTATAGAAAACGTGCAGCTGATGGAGTTGGCTTAATTATTACAGAGGGAATCGTCATTAGCCCAAGAGCAAAAGGAAATCCAGGAGTACCAGGGATTTATACACAAGAGCAAATCGATTCGTGGAAGCCTGTTACAGAGGCAGTACATAAAGAAGGTGGAACGATTATTGCTCAAATATGGCATGTTGGCCGTATGAGTCATCACGAGATAATTGGTGGGCAAATGCCACAAGCACCGTCTGCTATCGCTGCAGTGGGAAATGTTCCGCGTTTTCGTAAACCGTTCGACACGCCAGAAGCAATGACGTTAGAAGAAATACAAGAGGTGATTGGTCAATACGCACAAGCTGCGAAAAACGCGATCGAAGCTGGATTCGATGGAGTAGAAATACACGGTGCACACGGATATTTAATCGATCAATTTACTTATGATTTCGCAAATAAGCGTACTGATAAATACGGCGGAGATTTAAAGCAAAGGCTAACGTTTATGAAAGAAGTAACGGAGGCTGTAATAAAAGCTGTTGGGGCTGATAAAACACTTCTTCGCTTCTCTGCTTTCAAAGGTGATAATCCAACTTATATGTGGGAAAACCCTGAGCTTGCAATTGAAACGTTTGTAAATATGTTCAAAGAAGTTGGATTAACGATGATTCACCCTTCAACAATGAATTATACGGCAGTCATTGCTGACGGAAAGAATTTTCATCAATTAGTAAGAAAATATTGGGATGGTACGATCGTAGGAGTAGGGAATTTAAATCCGAAAGAAGCTGAAGAAGCGTTGCGAGAAGGAACGATTGATGTAGCGGCATTCGGAAGACCTTTAATTGCTAATCCAGATTTTGTTCATCGAATTAAAAATGCTGAAAGTTTAGTTGAATATGATGCGAAAGAGCATCTTGCTACATTAATTTGAATAAAGATAAAAGGAGAACACATCAGGTGTTCTCCTTTTATTATGGATTTTCATAGGAGGAAGCGGGATGAGTGAAACGCTACTCGTTATTATTAGTATATTGCTCTTATTGATGTTACTATTAATCATTTTTTTTATTATTACATTTTTTATTAAAAAACGGACGCATCATTCTATATTAAAGTTACATCCATACTTAGGAAGGATGCGTTATTTACTTGAAAAGATAGGGCCGGAATTTAGGCAATATTGGTTTGATCATGATACGGATGGAAAGCCCTTTTCACGTTATGATTTTCAAAGTGTAATGTTTCTAGCAAAATACCGTTCAGAAATACTCGGTTTTGGATCAAAACGAGATTTTGATGCATCTGGATATTATATCGCTAATACATTATTTCCTAAATTAACAGATGAATTAAGTGTGAATGTAACGCAAGAACGTGAAGGGAAAAAGTATGTGATTCATAAAGAAGGGTTATTTTCACGAAGAGAAAAATTGACAGCGGATACAACGAATCTTTGGTTATATGAAGAAGATGATGCAATTATCGTCGGTGAAAACCGCAAATATCCGTGGAAGCTACATGGCATGTTTGGGGCATCTGCGACTTCTTACGGTGCGATTGGCGAAAATTATATTTTAGCGAGCGGGTTTGGTGCGAAGATGGCTGGCGGATCGTGGATTAATACTGGTGAAGGTGGCGTTATTCCAGAACATTTACATACAGGTGCAAATATCGTTGCGCAAATTGGTCCAGGATTATTTGGATATCGTGACGAGGATGGTAATTTTTCAATGGAGAAATTTATGGAGAAAGCAAAAGAAAGCAATATTAAAGCATTCGAATTGAAATTTGGGCAAGGTGCGAAAATACGTGGTGGTCATCTAGAGGGACAAAAAGTAAATGAGAAAATTGCTTCTGTTCGGAATGTGCGAGAAGGAGAAACGATTAATTCACCGAATCGATTTCCATTTTTAAAGAATGCAGTAGATACACTTTATTTTATTCAACGTTTGCAAGAAAACGGCGGTAAACCAGTTGGGATGAAGATTGTAATTGGACAGCAAGAGCCGTTGGAAGATTTATTCAAATCGATGAAAGAGTTAAACATCTATCCAGATTTCATTACAGTTGATGGTTCAGAAGGTGGATCAGGTGCAACGTATAAATCGATGGCAGATAGTATGGGGATGCCGCTTATTCCAGCGTTACTGACATGTATTGATACAGCGAATCATTATGATGTTCGGGACAAATTCAAAGTTTTTGCCTCGGGGAAATTAATTACACCAGATAAAGTGGCAATTGCTTTAGCTATTGGCGCAGATGCTGTAAATTCAGCCCGCGGTTTTATGATGGCAAGTGGCTGCATAATGGCGCTTCAATGTAATTCTGGGCAATGTCCGTCTGGTGTGGCGACGACGAATCCTCATTATCAAAAAGCGTTAGATCCGTATGAGAAGAAGTGGCGGGTCATGAACTATATAATAAGTATGAGATATAGTTTGTTTTCACTTGCGGCAGCAGCGGGAGTAAAGAGTCCGCGTCATTTAACGAGAGAGCATATTGTGTTTAAAGATGAGATGGGAAGAGTAGTTCCTCTTTCGGAATTGTTTCCTATAGTAAATCAAACCTAAAAGTATATTTAATATGTAAGATTTTTCAGAGGAATAATCATATCGTTTGGAAAAATTAGGAGTATAATAGGGGAGTATTTTTAAAAATGACTATTTTTAGGGAGAGATTCACTTGCAGCAAGGTTCATACAGTATTACAATTTTTTTACTCGTCATAGGGCTCGTTATATTTAGGCGTATGCGTTCTATGAATCGCCCAATTAAAAATAAAGGAAGACGACTACTATTGCCATTATTCTTTTTATTACCAGGTTTTTCTTTATATGCTACACCGATACAACTTGCTGTTTGGCAAATTGGTATAGCTGCTGGAATTGGACTGTTATTATCAATTCCACTTATTATTTTAAGTGGATATGAAATCAGAGAAGATGGTCATATTTATGCAAAAAAAAGTATCGCTTTTATTGCTACATTTTTAGTTATCGTTCTTTTACGTGCTTATTTTAGAAGACATTTGCAAGGTTTAGATCCAAAGTCAATCGGTATTCTTTTTTACACTCTTGCAGTTTGTTATATAGTACCTTGGCGCATTGGTTGCTATATGAAATTTCGTAAAGTATATGTAGAGAAAGAGAAAATTGCAATGCCAATAAGTTAAAAGTCATACATTCGTATGGCTTTTTTCTTTTAAAATTTGTCTGATAAGTGAATGAAAATAAGGTGTGAAAAAAACGGTATTTTATTTTTTGAATATTTTCACTTTAATTTATTTTAAAACCGGGGTAATCCACTGGGATAAAGGCGTTTATAAAGGTTTTCACATGTAGTGAAAAGGGCTTGTTCACTTGAAAGAACAAAAAATGTTTGTTAAGGTAGGGAACCATAAGTGAAAACAAGAAAATAGAAAAAGTCATTTTTCGAAATTTTGAATGGCTTATGTAACTAAGGGAGAGATTTGGTGAAGATTGAGATTATGGTTTCGCTTGCTATTTATATGGCAGGTATGTTGTATATCGGTTATTGGTCTTATAAGAAGACATCCGATTTATCAGATTATATGTTAGGCGGAAGGGGACTCGGTCCAGCAGTTACAGCTTTATCAGCTGGTGCTTCTGACATGAGTGGTTGGATGCTAATGGGATTACCTGGTGCGATGTATGCAACAGGATTATCTAGTGTATGGATTGCGATAGGGTTATTGATAGGTGCTTATGCAAACTATTTAATTCTTGCCCCGCGTTTGCGAACGTATACAGAAGTGGCAAATGATTCAATTACGATTCCAGACTTTTTAGAGAATCGATTTAAAGATCGTACGAAAATACTTCGTTTTGTCTCCGCTATCGTCATTTTAGTATTTTTCACATTTTATGCGTCGGCTGGTTTAGTATCAGGTGGGCGCTTGTTTGAAAACTCTTTCAACCTTGATTACAAAATTGGTTTATTTGTAACTGTCGGTGTCGTAGTTGCTTATACACTATTCGGTGGCTTTTTAGCAGTAAGTTGGACCGACTTTGTGCAAGGATGTATTATGTTTATTGCGCTTGTATTAGTACCAATTGTTGCTTTTACAGATGTGGGCGGTGTAACAGAAACATTCAATACGATTAAGCAAGTTGATGCATCGCGTTTAGATATGTTTAAAGGGACTACAATTTTTGGTATTATTTCATTTTTAGCATGGGGTCTTGGGTATTTTGGGCAACCGCATATTATTGTTCGCTTTATGGCAATTACCTCTATTAAAGATTTAAAAACTTCTCGTAGAATCGGTATTGGTTGGATGACGATTTCAATTATAGGTGCAATGCTTACTGGTCTAATTGGTATTGCTTATTACGCTAAAAATAATGAGACATTACAAGACCCAGAAATGGTCTTTGTAACATTCTCAAATATTTTATTCCATCCGTACATTACTGGGTTTTTACTATCAGCTATTTTGGCTTCGATTATGAGTAGTATTTCCTCGCAATTACTTGTTATTTCAAGTGCAGTAACGGAAGATTTCTATAAAACATTTTTCCGTCGGGACGCAAGTGATAAAGAACTTGTATTTATCGGTAGACTGTCAGTATTAGTAGTAGCTATGATTGCAATTGTTTTAGCATATCATCCAAGTGATACAATTTTAACACTTGTCGGTTATGCTTGGGCAGGATTTGGTTCAGCATTCGGACCCGCTATTTTATTAAGTTTATATTGGAAGAGAACGAACAAATGGGGCGTTCTTGCTGGGATGATTGTAGGTGCAGTAGTTGTTATTACTTGGGTACAAATTCCAAGTTTAAAAGCCACTATGTATGAAATGGTACCTGGATTCTTCTGTAGCTTATTAGCTGTTATTGTTGTAAGTTTATTAACGAAAGAACCAGTGAAAGCAATTCATCGTGAATTTAATGAGATGGAAGCAGTGTTGGAAGAGGAAACGAAATAATTAGCGAAGAGAGTAAATGATAACTAGCATTTACTCTCTTTTGATTTAAAATGAAAATAAATAACTTGTTGACAACTAAAAGTAAGTAACTTATAATAAATTTCGAGTTCAAGATAATTTATTTCCGAATAAAGATTTCAGATAGAGTAAATATTTTTTTGAAATTATCTCGAATTCGAGATTAATTCAGTGATATAGAAGATAATGCGTAATTTCACAGCTTATATCTCGAATTAAAGATAAAATTATAACGATGGATTTTACTTTGCAGTATGGACAAAATGAATAATGAATTTTAATGTATACAAGTTTTTAAAATGAAATAAAAAGGGGCGGAGAAAATGGAAAAGAAAACGATGGGAATTCATCACATTACAGCAATCGTAGGACACCCACAAGAAAATGTAGATTTTTATGCTGGTGTGTTAGGTTTACGTTTAGTGAAACAAACAGTGAATTTTGATGATCCAGGCACGTACCATCTTTATTTTGGTAATGAAGGAGGAAAGCCTGGAACAATTATTACGTTTTTCCCATGGGCAGGTGCTCGTCAAGGAATTATTGGTGACGGTCAAGTAGGCATTACGTCTTATGTCGTACCAAAGGGCGCAATGGAGTTTTGGGAAAATAGATTAGAAAAATTCGATATTTCGTATACAAAAATGACTCGATTTGGAGAGCAGTATTTAGAATTTGATGATCCACATGGTTTGCATATAGAATTAGTAGAAAGAGAAGAAGGCGAATTAAATAATTGGACTTTTGGAGAAGTTACGCCAGAAGTAGCAATTAAAGGATTTGGCGGTGCTGTTCTTTTATCTGCACAACCTCAAAAAACAGCTGAATTGTTAGAGCATGTTATGGGTCTTGAGAAAATTGGAGAAGAAGGTGAATTCGTTCGATTCCGTTCTTCTGCTGATATTGGGAATATTATAGACTTGAGGCTATCGACAATCGGGCGTGGCCAAATGGGTGTTGGTACAGTCCACCATATTGCTTGGAGAGCGACTAACGATGATGATCAACTCGATTGGAAAGAACATGTGTCTCGTTTTGGATACCACGTAACTCCTGTACAAGATCGCAATTATTTTAACGCAATTTATTTTAGAGAACACGGGGAAATTTTATTTGAAATTGCAACAGACCCTCCTGGTTTCGCTCATGACGAATCGTTAGAGACGATGGGTGAGGAATTAAAGTTACCAGAGCAATATGAACCACATAGAAAACAAATTGAACAAACACTTTTACCATTTGAAGTGAGAAATTTAGATTAAAGTGATTGAAAGGGGAAAAGGATTATGATGAAACATGTTTTTCAAAAAGGAAAAGATACGTCAAAACCAGTGTTGTTATTACTTCATGGTACAGGAGGTAATGAATTAGATTTATTACCACTTGCAGAAATAATTGATCCAGAAGCATCTGTATTAAGTGTTAGGGGAAATGTATTAGAACAAGGCATGCCACGTTTCTTCCGCCGATTAGCAGAAGGCATTTTTGATGAAGAGGATTTGATTTTCCGTACGAAGGAATTAAATGAGTTTTTAGATGAAGCTGCAAAAACATATGAATTTGATAGAAATAATATTGTAGCTATCGGTTATTCAAATGGAGCAAACATTGCTGCAAGCTTATTATTCCATTACGAAAATGCATTAAAAGGTGCTGTCCTTCATCACCCAATGGTACCTAGAAGAGGAACACAATTGCCTAATTTAGCAGGGAAATCCGTATTTATCGCTGCTGGGACAAATGACCCGATTTGTTCATCAGCGGAGTCAGAGGAATTGAAGGTACTATTAGAGAATGCAAACGCTACTGTTACAATGCATTGGGAAAATAGAGGACATCAATTAACGATGGGTGAAGTAGAAAAAGCAAAAGAATGGTATGTCAATACAGTATTATAAAAGTAAAAAAAGAAGTATCTGCTAACAATTAGCAGATACTTCTTTTTTTACGACTGAATTGCAAGATGAGATGAAGAAAGCGGAAGTTGAATATCAACGATCGTACCTTTATCTAACTCGCTTGAAATGTGTAATTTACCATGATGTTCTTCAATTATTTTGTAACACATCATTAATCCTAGTCCTGTTCCCTTTTCTTTTAAACTATAAAATGGTTCGCCTAAACGAGAGATACGTTCTTCTGGGATACCACAACCTTCATCGATAATCCGTATTAAAATAAAGGTATCATCTAATGGTTTTGTTTGGATGTAAATATTTCCGCCATTTGGCATTGCTTCTATCGCATTTTTTAATATATTTATAAAAACTTGTTTTAATTGGTTACCATCACATTGAATATCATGTTTGTAATCAAAATGATCCATAATGATATGAACACTATGCATAATAGCTGTTGGTAAAATAAATGTAACTACCTCTTCAATTAAAGCTTGTATGTTACAAGTTTGGATAGATAATACTTGTGGTTTAGACATCGCCATAAATTGACTCGTGATAGATTCCATTTGTGAAATCTCACTTAACATAACATCGATATACCATTTCTGCTCCTCATTTATTTCAGGGAGTAGCAATGTTAGAAAACCTTTTAGAGAAGTGAGTGGATTTCGAATTTCATGGGCAATTCCAGCTGTCAGTTGTCCGACTACTGCGAGCTTTTCTGATTTTCGTAATAACTTTTCCGTTTCTTTTAGCTCGGTAACATCTCTTCCCATTACGATAAGACCTTTACGGGAGCCGTCAGGATGATAAAGTGGAACTTTCGATATACTTAAGATTAGATCGAAATCATCTCTATGAATAATAAATTCCTCGCCATGAAGAATTTGTCTTTGTTGCCATGCTAGTTCGTCGACTTCTTCACAATGTAAAAAAGCTTCTCGGTACGCTTCGTTATATTGAATGAGTTCACTATCTTTTTTCCCATGATAAGGTACATGGTGGAAATTGAAACAAGAAAGTGCGTAGTCATTTGCTTCAAGCCAGCGTCCTTCATGATCCTTAAATATAACAAACGCAGGCATGGAGTTCACTAATGTACGTAACCTCTTCTCACTTTCTTTTAGCATATTCTCAATTCTTTCTGATTTTTCAAGAGGCTTCATAATGGCATATACGCCAGTTAGACGATTTTGGACAAAAATAGGAACTAGTTTTGTCACGACGTCTAATAAGAATCCATTTTTATGATAAATTGATAAGATATACTCTTGTTGATTATCCGCTCCAGTATTCTTTATATTTTGTAATACTTGCTCAGAAATATGAGCTTCTAAAATAGAGGTAATATTTTTCTGTTCTAATTCTAAAGAATTGTAACCTAATATTCTTTCGGCAGAAGGATTTATATGTAGTATAACTCCCTCTAAATTTAATGAAATAATACTATCAGGATTGTGTTCGAACAGAGATGCGTACATTTCTGTTAATGAACGATTTTGTATATGGTTTCGCAAACGTCTAGAAATGTTCGGATGACGTTTTCTTTGAGTTGATGAATATTTTTTACGACTCATAATAGTTCCTCCGTACAAATAGCATCTAAAAAGATTTGTCTATTCATAACTATAATATAGATGTAATGTGTATTTCTATAAAAAATGGAAGTTATATAATAAATTTTGTTTTCTTTATTTTTTGCAAAGTGAGTACAAGGTGGTAATAAGGGGAGCTTATATTGTTTTATAACTCTTTTGTAAGTTACAAAAGTAGGTTTTCTTTATAACATTAGGGTAGAAGAGGGGGAAAGAAAATGAGACATTATATTCAAGGTATCGATCATGTACAAGTAGCTGCGCCTGTAGGATGTGAAGAAGAAGCACGAGCGTTTTATGGTGGAAAAATAGGTATGGAGGAAATACCGAAGCCGGAGGAATTAAAGAAGCGTGGTGGGTGCTGGTTTAAGTGTGGAAATCAAGAGATTCATATTGGAGTTGAGCAAAACTTCACCCCAGCTAAAAAGGCGCATCCAGCTTTTTATGTTTTAAAAATTGATGAATTTAAACAAGAATTAATAAAACAAGGTATTGAAGTAATAGATGATCATGCACGGCTAGATGTAATTAGGTTTTATGTGTCAGATCCGTTCGGAAATCGAATTGAATTTATGGAAAATAAAAACTAGGTGGGAATCCACCTAGTTTTTTAACCTTTTCTAAACAATCCTAATACTTCAACCGTTTCGGTAATGTTAACGAATGCATGAGGGTCAATTTCGGAAATTGTTAATTTCATACTTGCTAATTCTTCACGAGAAACGACGGTCATAAGTACACGTTTTTTTTCGCTGGAATAAGCACCTTCGCCATCAAGTAATGTAATTCCACGTACAACAGTTGAAAGGAGTTGTTTTTTCATTTTTTCTGCTTCATTTGTTACAATCATAAGTGTAACCTTTCGATGTTTCGTATGAATAGCATCGATCACTTTACCAGTTACATAAATTGAAAGTAAGCTTGTAAGAGCAACATCCCAAGTGAAGAAGAATCCTGCAATTATTACAACGACTGCATTTAAAATAATAAGGAATCCACCAAGTTTAATGTCTCTTTTTCGAGACAATAGCATACCGATAATATCAAATCCACCAGTTGATCCATTACAGTTAAAAACAAGGCCGATACCAGCTCCGGCAATGACACCACCAAAGATAGATGATAAAAGTGGGTCTGTTGCTACGACTTTTACTGGAACATAGTATAATGCAACAGATAATACAATAACAGAGATAATCGTGTTAAAAATTACTTTTTTTCCAAGACCTATGTATCCTAGAATAAGGATAGGTAAGTTTAATACAAAGTTAATAATACCCGTGTTTACAGGAGTTACAATTCCTAAAATAATAGCAATTCCGCCAATTCCACTACTTAAAATTTTGTGGGGGATAAGGAAAAGATTAAATGCAATCGCAATAATAATAGAACCAATAATAACACCAAGAAATCTGACCATCTCTTTCCCGTCCTTCACTAAAAAATTCATATTATTTCAAGATTATATATGATATTGAAAGTTTTGGGTAAAAACAGTTTATTTCGGAAAATTAGATTAATCAAAATAATTCGAGTGTTTTATTATTTGAAAGGGGATACAGATATGAAGGTAAAAACGTATCAACAGAAAAGCCCGTTGAAGCAAGAATGTGAGGATTCTTATTTTTGTAATGAAGAAAAAAAGATGTATGGTGTATGTGATGGTGCAACACCGCTCGTCCCGTTTCGTGATGAAAAGGGACATAATGGAGCATACATCGCTTCGCATTTATTTGCAAGTTATTTTGCTTCATTACGTGAAAATCATAGTTTGCAAGTTGCTGTTGCAAAAGCAAATGAAGCATTGCAAAGCAAAATGTTAGAGTATGAAGTAGATACGAGAAAAAAAGAGCATTTGTGGTGCACATGTATTGCGGCAGTTCAAATAGATGGTGAGAAAATGGAATACGCACAGTTAGGGGACTGTATGATTGTCGCAATACTTCAAAATGGAACAATGCAAGTATTAACGAAAGACACAGTTGAAGGAATTAGTAAACGAGCAAAAAAGAAGAGAGAAGAAGATCGTAAAAAAGGGTTATCTGTACCAGAAGAACATGTTTTTCAAGATGTACGAGAACAGTTAAAATACAATCGTTATCTTGCAAATATGCAGGGTGGGTATTCCGTTGCAAATGGAATGAAAGAAGCAATACATTATTTACAACATGGTGAATTACATATAGATGAAGTGAACGGGATTTTTATTTGTTCAGACGGATTATTCCACCCAGATTGGTCACTCGAACAAACTGTTGCATATATAAGAAAGAATAGTATAAGTGAATATGTAGCAATTATCGAAGAGTTAGAAGGGGAAAAGAGAATAAGACCAGATGATAAAACAATTATAATGATTGATTTTTAAGAGGAGGCAATTCATATGGAAATTAAATGTGCAAATCTAGCATTTCAAGACGAATTAGTTCCTTTAGAGAAAGTTAATAAACTGATTATCCACCATACATCCGAAGATGGATGGGATGTGTATAAAACACATGAATTTCATCAAAAAATAAGAGGGTGGAGCGGGATCGGTTACAATTATTTTATTGAAGAAGATGGAACTGTAGTCGAAGGGCGAGGTTTACATATTGGAGCACATGCGAAAGATAATAATAGGGATACAATTGGAATATGTATGACGGGTAATTTTGATAAATATGATCCAACTACCGCACAAATGAATGCATTATATTTTTTATGTAAAATGTTTATGAAGCAGTTTGCTATAAAGAAAGAAAATATACTCGGTCATAGGGAGCTAGAAGGCGTTACAAAAAGTTGTCCTGGAAAGCGTTTTTCTATGGTAGAGTTAAGAAACGGATTAACTTAAATATAGAGGAGTAACAAATGATGATGAATATAAAAATACCAAATGATAAAAAAGAAGAGCTAGTAGCACAAATTCAGCAATTTTTCGTTGAAGAAGATTTAGATGAAATTGGGCGTTTCCAAGCAGAGCGTTTAATAGAAGAAATGATTAAATTAGTAGGGCCATTTGCATACAATCAAGCGATTGGAGATGCTAGAAAGCTTGTAACAGAGAAACTATCTAATATTGAAGAAGATTTGTATGTGTTAGAGAAGAATGAAGGGAAGTAAAAAGAGCCGATGGGCTCTTTTTTTATTTGATTGATAGCAAAAAAACATGGAGAAAACACGGAAAGGACATTGGAAGTACACTATTTATTTTTAGAATATTCTTAGTTTTAAAATACTTCAGAAAGGAAGAATGTAATGAGATTAACGCCAAGAGAAATTGATAAACTGCTAGTAGTTGTTGCGGCTGATTTAGCTTATCGACGAAAGGAGAGGGGGCTTAAGTTAAACTATCCAGAAAGTATCGCTATTATTACGTATGAAATTTTGGAAGGAGCAAGAGATGGTAAAAATGTAGCGGAATTAATGGAGCTTGGAAAAACCATTTTAAGTGCTGAAGATGTTATGGATGGTATTGCAGACATGATATCAGATATTCAAGTTGAGGCAACTTTTCCTGATGGAACAAAATTAGTAACTATTCATCAACCAATTCATTAAAGGAAGTGAATGAGATGATTCCAGGGCAATATATCCTTGCGAAAGAAGACATAGTATGTAATGAAAATAAAAAAGTAACGGAAGTTAAGGTGTTAAATCAGGGAGATAGACCGATTCAAATTGGATCTCATTACCACTTTTATGAAGTGAATGAGGCGTTAAAGTTCAATCGTAGTGTAGCAATTGGACAACATTTAAATATTCCAGCGGGTACAGCGGTAAGATTCGAGCCTGGGGATGAAAAAACGATTGAATTAGTTCCATACTCAGGGAAGCAAGAAGTATATGGATTTAAAAATAAAGTGGATGGCGATATTCAATCTTACAAAAAAAGAGGGAGATAGCATGAGTTTTAAGATGTCACGTAAACAATATGCTGATTTATATGGTCCAACTACAGGAGATTCTATTCGTTTAGCGGATACACAATTATTCGCACATATTGATCGAAATTACACCGTATATGGTGATGAAGCTGTCTTTGGTGGAGGAAAATCAATTAGGGATGGTATGGGACAAAATTCGCAACTTACAAGGGAACAGGGTGTTGTGGATGTTGTTATTACCAATGCAATTATTATTGATTATACAGGAGTATATAAAGCAGATATTGGTATAAAAGATGGAAAGATTTCAGCAATTGGTAAGAGTGGTAATCCTTCAGTTATGGATAATATTGATATCATCATTGGAACATCAACGGAAGTAATTTCTGGTGAGCGAAAAATCGTTACAGCTGGAGGTATTGATACACACGTGCACTTCATATCCCCACAACAAATTGATACAGCATTAGCTTCAGGTATAACAACTTTAATTGGTGGGGGAACGGGACCAGCAGAGGGTACTAAGGCAACTACAATAACGCCTGGATCTTGGAATTTAAGAAAGATGCTAGAAGCAGCAGAAGCTTTCCCTATAAATCTTGGATTTTTAGGGAAAGGAAATAGCTCAAGTTTACCTGCCCTGGAAGAACAAATATTTGCAGGAGCTATCGGATTAAAGATCCATGAAGATTGGGGAGCGACTTCTTCAGCGATTAATCACTCGTTACAGATTGCTGATAAATATGATATTCAAGTCGCTATTCATACGGATACGTTAAATGAATGTGGTTTTGTGGAAGAAACGATAAAAGCTATTGATAATCGTGTTATTCATACGTACCACACTGAAGGAGCTGGAGGTGGGCATGCACCAGATATTATAAAGATTGCTGCACTGAATAATATTTTACCTTCTTCAACGAACCCGACCTTACCATATACAGTGAATACGCTGGATGAACATTTAGATATGCTTATGGTATGTCATCATTTAAAAGCGAATATTCCGGAAGATGTAATGTTTGCAGATTCAAGGATTCGAAAAGAAACAATCGCGGCAGAGGATATTTTGCAAGATTTAGGGGTTTTCAGCATGATTAGCTCTGACTCACAGGCGATGGGAAGGGTTGGAGAGGTTATTATTCGCAATTGGCAAACCGCCGATAAAATGAAAAAGCAGATTGGTAGTTTAGAGGGAGATAAAGAATATAACGATAATAATAGAATTCAACGTTATATAGCTAAGTATACAATTAATCCAGCTATTACACATGGGATTTCAGAATATGTTGGCTCTATTGAAGTAGGAAAGTATGCAGACCTTGTAATATGGGATCCCCAATTTTTCGGTGTTAAGCCAGATATGGTTTTGAAAAACGGGATGGTAGTGATGGCATTAATGGGAGACGAGAATGCTTCGATCCCTACACCACAACCATATTATGAAAAAAAGATGTTTGGTGCATATGGAAAAGCAGTACAGTCAAGTTCGATTACATTTGTATCCAAAGCAGCTTACGAGAATAATATTAAAGAAAAATTAGGTTTAAATAAAGTTGTATTACCTGTTAAAAATACGAGAGAGATTTCTAAGCAAGATATGAAGCTGAATAATGCAACACCAGAAATGGAAGTAGATCCGCAGACATATGAAGTTAAAGTTGATGGACAAGTTATTACGTGTGAAGCAGTAGACGTATTACCTATGGCTCAAAGATATTTTTTATTTTGATATAACGGGGGAGATAAAATGATTATTGAAAAAATTAATAACAACGTATGCAATATGAATGATTTTTCAAATACAAAAAAGCATCTTGATAAAATATTGATTTCTAGTGAACTTTTACTGAAGAGGGTTCAGAAATTATTTTCAGAATCTGGTTTTGAAATTGGAGTGTCTTTAGATAATGGGGAAACATTAAAGAACGGTGATATTTTATATGAGGATGAACATCGTATTGTATATATTGAAGTGTTACCAGAAGAGGTAATTGTAATTACTCCAACGTCAATAAAAGAAATGGGGATTATTGCGCATAACTTAGGAAATAGACATTTGCCAGCACAATTCGATGAAGGGTGTATGATTTTGGCGAACGACTACTTAGTAGAAGAGTTACTCAAAAAGGAAGGTGTTCCTTATCAAAAAGAAAATAGAGTATTACCAAAACCGTTCAAGCATGCTTCACACAAACATATTTAACCTACTTAACCTACTCCAAATTAGTGATTCGAATTTCCCAACAGGAAGTTTTAGTCACTCTTTTGGATTAGAAACATTTATTCAAGAGGGACAAGTTACAAATAAAGGAGAATTTTTCAAATGGATTAATCGATATGTAAAAGTGCAATTAACACACACGGACGGCTTAATTTGCAAATATACTTACGAAGCCATTAAGAATAATGATGATAAGAAAATTACATTTTTAGATGAATTAATAACGGCACAAACATTGCCCTTTGAATGTAGAAAAGCAAATAGAATGATTAGTAAAAGCACCTCTAAGTTGTGTTGTGAATTGTTTTCATTTGCAAATTTAAATGTGTACAAAGAAAATATTTTTTGTAATAGATTACAAGGACATCCTAGTATCGTATACGGAATATTAGGGGCGGAATTGAAAATGACAATAGAAGAAACGCTCTTAGTTTTCTTATATTCAAGTGTTGGAGGCATTATTCAAAATGGTGTGAGAGCCATTCCTCTTGGACAAACAGATGGTCAAAAACTATTACAAGAATGCCATGAATTGATCTGTGAATCTATTGATAGAATTCAAATGCTTTCATTAGAGGATTTTGGATTGAATGATCCTGAATTCGAAATAAATCAAATGCAACATGAAGATGTGAATATAAGAGTCTTCATGTCATAGGGAGGAAAAATAAAATGATAAAGCCTATTAAAATTGGTATTGGTGGCCCGGTAGGTGCTGGGAAAACAATGTTAGTTGAAAAGTTAACAAAATATTTAAATACAGATTATGAAATTGCAGCGATTACAAACGATATTTATACGAAAGAAGATGCAAAGATTTTATTGAAAACAGGTGTTTTGCCAGAAGATAGAATTATTGGTGTAGAGACAGGAGGGTGTCCACATACAGCAATTCGAGAGGATGCTTCTATGAATTTTGAAGCAATTGAAGAGCTCATGATTAGACATAGTAATTTAGATATTATTTTTATTGAAAGTGGGGGGGATAATTTAGCTGCCACATTTAGTCCAGAGCTAGTGGATTTTTCGATTTATATTATCGATGTGGCACAAGGAGAAAAGATTCCTCGTAAAGGTGGACAAGGAATGATCAAATCTGATGTATTTGTTATTAATAAAACGGATTTGGCACCTTATGTAGGGGCTGATCTTGGAGTTATGGAGCAGGATACGAAAAATTACCGACATAATAAACCATATTTTTTTACAAATTTGAAGGATGAAGAAGGTTTACAGGGATTAATAAATTGGATGCGACAAAACATCATGTTAGAAGGATTGAAGAAATGAAAGCCCCTACAGGTGTCTTAAGCATTGATGTGATGGAAAAGAGACATAAAACGGTACCTATTAAGGTTTATCATAAAGATGCCTTAAAAGTAACACAGCCAATATATTTGGACGATTATGGTAGAGCATATTACTATATCATGAATTCTGGTGGAGGTTATTTAAAAGGAGATTTCTATTCTATAAATATAAATGTTCATGAAGATGCGAAAACATATATAACAAGCCAATCAGCAACGAAAGTTTACAAGACTCCAAATAGTTATGCTTTGCAAGAATTGAATGTTTATATTGGTGAAAATGCTGTTATGGAGTATTTACCAGACCCGTTAATTATGTACAAGGATGCAGCATATAAGCAAAAAGCAAATATATATATGCAAAATAATTCTACATTGATTTTATGCGATTCAGTTACGCCTGGTTGGTCTCCAAATATGGAGAAGTTCACATACCAGTATTTTGATTCGCTAACAAAAATATATATGGAAAACAAACTTGTAGTTTATGATCATCTATTGTTAAACCCTTTAAAAGAGTCGTTAGATCAAATGGGAATATTAAATCAATATTCCCATTATGGTACTTTCATAGTTATTAATGAGAACATTACAAATGATTTAATTGCAGCATTGAAAACTTCGCTTTCTAACACTAATAATATGAAGATTGGAATATCTTCTACGCCATGTAAAGGTTTTGTCATACGCATACTTAGTCATAATACAGAGGATATGGAGTCTATATTTTTTCAGTGTCATCGTTTTGTTAGAGAGAATTGTCTACATGAAGAATTAACATCCTATCGAAAATATTAAGTAGGAGAAGGGGATACTATGACTAATGTGGGATTATTATTTGTCGGTGCAGTTCTATTTATGAATGCACTAGCAGCTTTTAAACTCATTGATAGCAAAAGTGTAGGGTACTTCAATTTATTTGTAGGGGCATTACAAACTTTGACACCATTATATTTATTATTTAGAGGAAGTCAATCTGATGAGTGGACTATCCTATCTAATGGAACTATTTTTTTATTTGGTTTTACTTATTTATATGTTGGCCTTACGAATATATTAAAACTTGATTCTTCAGGTGTAGGTTACTATTCTCTTTGGGTTGCTATTATTGCAACAGTTATGGGAATAGTGAATCAATTACATGAGAGTGGAAGTCTACAAAGTACAATAATTTGGTTCTTTTGGGCGTTCCTTTGGTTTTTATTTTTCCTGCAAGATGGGTTGAAAAAGAAGATTCATATTTATGTAGGGATTGTTTGCTTCATTGAATCTTGGATTACTGCAACGATACCAGCCCTGTTAAAACTTACAAATCATACAGGCATGTTAAATGATTTTGTAATTATTTTAGTGACTATTATAACGATTGTAGTTTTTATTATGGCACTTTTCTTTTTCAAGAGTATTCAATCTAAAGTAGAAAGGGTTAGTAACTATGTGGAAAAGTGAACTGAAAAAAGCAACTAATTTTTTTGTTATTATTATATTTCTTCATGTGCTCGGAATTCTCTTATTATTACCTGCACTGTATAAAGGTAATAGCATAATTGGAATGGCTATTATTGCATATTCTTTAGGATTGCGTCATGCGTTTGATAGTGATCATATTGTCGCAATTGATAATACTGTTCGAAAATTAATTGAAAAAGGTAAAAACTCACAGGGGGTGGGGTTTTACTTCTCATTAGGACACTCTACTGTAGTATTTGTGATGATCGTATTAATTGCTTTAATTGGAAAAACAGCAAAACATGGAATGGAGAGTTTTTCTACTATAGGCGGTATTATCGGAACAATTGTTTCTAGTACATTTCTTATTATTATCGGTCTTACCAATCTGTTGTATCTTATTAAAGTGTTACGAAGCAAAGAGGATAAGCAGCCAGAGAACTTAGGATTTATATACCGTTTCACGCAACGCTTATTTACGTTTATTGATAGTCAAAAGCAATTGTATATAATCGGTTTTTTATTTGGTCTTGGTTTTGATACAGCAAGTGAAATCGGATTAATTGCTCTTTCTACAGTAACTGCAACAAGTCAATCTATCCCGCTTGTAAGCATATTTGCTTTTCCCATTTTGTTTGCTGCAGGAATGTCATTGATGGATACATTAGATAGTACATTCATGAATACGAATTATAAGTGGGCAATGGAAAATAGTCGAATAAGAAATTCATATAACGTATTAATTACCTCAATATCTGTTATAACGGCTTTTTTAATAGGGGGTTATCAACTATTATCTTTGCTTATTGAAAGCTATAATTTACAGGGCCCGTTTTGGAATCTCATACAGGTAGTTAATTTTGATTATTTGGGTATATGTCTTGTTGTATTCTTTATTATTTCTCTTATTGTTTTTGCTGTGTGGAATAGAAATGCCTTTAAAGAACCGCTTACAAAGAGTATAGAGAAATAAAAATATATTGTATGTCATTTGGTTCATTATGTATATAAAGTAAAGATAAAATTTTATAAAATAAAAAAACACGTTAGATGGAAATACATCTAACGTGTTTTTTTATTTATGTTCCTTATATTCATGAACTTTTTCTTTTACATTACCAACCGTATCTTTAGCAGTGCCTTTCACTTTATCCCATTTTCCTTCAGCTTGTAATTTCTTATTGTCAGTTACTTTCCCGACAACTTCTTTTACTTCACCTTTTACTTTATCAATGGCACCTTCTACTTTTTCCTTTAAACCATGATCATTCTTAGTCATACATTTCTCCTCCTTGTAGTTTGATTAGAATTCTCTTTTCATATTGCAAGTTGAACGATGTATCTAGTAATAGCGTAACAAATCTAGTTTGAATATTCAAATGATTAATAGGATAGAAAAGGAATTGTCATGAAATGTATAAAATTGTAATGAGAAGAGAAAGCATGTAAATTACATGTCTTTTGCAGTCCATATTGATTTTGTATAAGCAATTTTCATATGGGCACGTTCCATATTATTTTGACTTCCGCTACCGAACCTTGCTTGTCCGACTATTAAATGACAGTTTTTCGCTAGAGCTTTTTCTATTCGTTTTTGAATTAAGGCAGTATGACAGCCTTTACGCTGAAATTCTGGCAAAGTAGCAGAAGCAGCTAATGAAGCAATCCCATTATTTATATACAGGACACCAATGCCTGCAGGAGTATTTTGAACTTCGGCTATGAAAAAATGCCAGCCAGGTTTATTGTAGAGAATTTCGTTATTTTGGCGTACGCCATCTTTTGTAAAGGGTGGCATGTTAAATCCACGTACATATATGTCTGCAAAAATATGAAATTCATTTTCTTTTAGTTGGCGTACTGAAATGTTAGAAGTAAGTAGGGATGGATCTTCTCTCGGTATACTATATAAAGCGGTATGGAAGCTGGATTGGTAAAATCCTTTTTGAGATAAGTATTGAAATAATTCAGCTGTACCTTGAGCGGGTGTAATTTCAAAACGACAAGGGATTTGTAGCGATTGATAATAAGAGACGATTTCATCTATCTCATCTGTATTTGTAAAGGTAACGCCTTTTACTGTGTTAAAAGCAGGACCAAAAATTATTTTTGATGAAAAGGCAGTGGCATTCCCGAACTTTTTCATTTGTATTTGCATTGGATTTTCAGCTAACGCTTGTAGTGCTTGTAGTCTAGAAGAGAGCATATGTATTTCTGCGTTTTCAATTTCTTGAGCTGCATTGAGTGTCATAATTGTACTCATAATATTCCTCCGTCAATAAATATATTTCATAGTACATATACGATGTTTGTTCGGAGATTCCTGTTGAAATGTAAGAGAATAAGAGGTTTTTTGGAAGGGAAATGGAAGTGAACTGTCGAAGGGAGTGGAAACAGATTAAAGGTGGTGCTCTCATGAAACAGGAAGACGTGCAGACATGCTCTAATTGTGGTTCTCATAACATAGGAGAAGGGGAGTTTGTCGGTTATGCACAAATACGGAAAAAGGAGACGATGTTCACATCTTCACCAGTAGATGCTTATATTTGTACAGATTGCGGGAATATCCTTTTATTAAAAGTACGACATTATGAAAAGTTTAAGCAGAAGCCGTTATAATTATGGAGAAGTGTTTTTATTAGGGAAGTTAGAGGAGTAATATTTTACATATATATATATATGAGTATGTCTTTATATAAAGAGATAACAACATATACTGTGTGGGATGCTTATTAATCGTTGCACGACATACAAAAATGTATAGAAGAAATTGTGAATCAATATGGGGAAGACAAATTAACCCTTATTGGAATACTTCATATCGAAAACTCCTTTAAATGAATAAGGGAGTTTTTTTTTTTTTTTTTGTAACAGTAATTACCTTTAATTGTTATAATTGGTTATTGGGAGAGGGTATTTTATTAACGCCATAATCATAGAAGAAAACTAGCTAAATCGTATAGAAAACGGCTATATAACACAATCGCAACCATAAGTTGACAAAGTGCAACTGCAGGAAGATAGAGATAAGGGTAATGTTTACATACAATTTAGTTAAGAAAACAAAGGGGGACACACATATGGGATTTGGTGAAAAGCTTTTTAAATTAAGAAAGGAAAAGGGCCTTTCTCAAGAAGCATTAGCTGAAAAATTAAACACAACAAGGCAAGCGGTTAGTAAATGGGAAAACGGTCAAGGTTTTCCTGAAACTGAAAAGTTAATAATGATTGGAAATGTATTTGAAGTATTACTCGACTATTTATTAAAAGAAACTGCTGAGCAAAGTAATGAAAATGTGGATGGTTATTACGTAAGTAAGGAAATGGCAGAAGGGTATATAGTATATGGACAAAAAATTTCTAAATATATTGCGTTAGGATTTAGTTTGCTTATTTTATCTACAATACCGTATTTATTATTTAAGGAAGATGCAACAATGTCGACATTCCTTGTCATTATCATTGCTGTTCTTGGAATTGGAGCAATGATGGTACCGGCAACGATAGAAGAGAGTCGATACAATGTATTGAAAAAAGAAGAACTACTATTTGATCAAAACTTTCTAAAAGAATTGACAAAAAGATATGCAATTATTAAGAAAAAGTATGCGGCAGTAATGATCATTGGATTTTGTTTTATAGCCGCAGGCGCAATCCCGTTTTTGTTTGAGAAAAAGCATATCACTTCAGGAGAATTAGTACAGTATCACCCTTATTGTGTTGTACTTATTGCTATCGGAGTTTATCTTTTTGTTCGTATGTTAGGAGTATTAGAGGCGTATCGAATTTTAGTAGAAAATAAAGAATATAGTAATCGTCTTATTTTTAAACTGAAAAAGAAAGTGAGAGAAAAAGTGGATAATTTTTAATAGGAGAAAACATATTTTTATTAAAAGTTAAGATAGGAGTGTAATGATGTCAAATCTTCTAGAAATTGAAAATTTAAGTAAATCATTTGGAAATAAAGTTGTTTTAAGAGATGTTTCCTTCAATGTGCGGTCTGGATCAATTGTTGGATTCATTGGTAACAATGGAGCTGGGAAATCAACAACCTTTAAAACAGTATTACAATTAATTTCTAAAGATAATGGTACAGTAAAAATATTTGGTAAAGAAAATATAAATAAAGATGCCAAGATTAAGGAAAAGATAGGAGTCGTATTTGATGCTATGAATCTACCGGCTCATCTTACGATAAAGCAACTAAACAAAGTTTTTGAAAAGATGTTTGACTCTTGGGATAGAGAAAATTTTTACCGATTAGTTCATTCTTTCTCTTTACCTACTAATGAGAAAGTAGGTAAATTCTCGCGTGGAATGTCAATGAAACTAACTATAGCTGTTGCGCTGTCACATAATGCAAAATTATTAATTCTAGATGAAGCGACAGGAGGTCTCGATCCTTCATCTAGGGAGGAGGTGTTGGAGGAATTAAAAAGTTTTGTGAGTAAAAGTAATGGTGGTATACTACTTTCTTCTCATATTATGAGTGATGTAGAAAAAATAGCTAGCCATCTTATCATTATAAAAGATGGAGAAATTTTATTGAATGAAGAAAAGAATAAGGTTTTGGACAATTATGCCATTGTAGATGTTGATGAGGAACAACTAACTTTAATTAACAAAGATATAGTTGTGGTGAAAAGGAATAATGGTTCTTATTTCAATGTACTTGTATCAGATGTGCATAAACTACCAAATGGGATTGCTCATAGAACCATTTCGATAGAAGAAATGAGTGTCTTATTAACGAGGAGTGAAAAATAAATGAGAGGTTTATTATTGACAAACTATTATCTAGTGTATCGAACTTTCTTTATGTTCATGGGAATAGCGATATTAGGAGCAGGATTCGTTTTTTATTTTGGTGATGCTTCAATGTACCGTTTAATTGCTACGTTTATTATCTTTTTTGCTGCGATTCCTGCACTTGAAGTTATTAAATATGAGAGTAAGTCAGGTTATGAAAAGTATGTACTTACTTTACCGGTTACTAGAAATAACATTGTACAAAGTCACTACCTTTTCTATTTTTTAGTTGTAATTATTGGTACTGTATTATCATATGGCATATTTTATGTACATGGTTTCATTTCAGATACACCAATTGATGATGGTATATTTAATAGTGTTTCTTTAGGGACGTTCATCATTCTTAATGCCGGAGCGATAGCCTATCCACTCCTGTATGTTTTTGGAGCAGAAAAATCTGATGTTATTACAATTGGAGGCGCATGCGGGGGACTTGTTACTTATTTCGGATTACAAAGTGTAATTGGCTATCTAATAGAACAATTTCCAATATCAAATTTAAATTTATCTGTATACGTTTCAATTCTATATACAATATTTGGCGTTATCATATATATCTTTTCTTTTGTTATTTCGGTATTTATATATCGTAAGAAGGAGTTTTAGTATGTTTTTTCTTAATATTTTCTGAATTATTTCCAAAGGAATAATTCAGAAAATACGGAAAAATGTCGTAATCACTTGTAGAAATCTGTTATAATGAACAAAATGAAAACGCTTTAAAGGGGGATATAACCAATATGATGATGAATGTACCGTTAACAATTAGTTCTATGATGGAAAGAGCAGAAAAACTGTTTTCAAAGAAAGAAATTGTTTCACGGACACATGATACAGTTACGACGTTAACGTATAAGCAGTTAGGTGAAAGGACGAGAAGGCTTTCTAGTGCGTTACAAAAGCTTGGGATTAAAGAAGGCGAGCGTATAGGAACGTTAGCGTGGAATCATCATCGACATGTGGAAGCGTATTTTGCTATTCCTGGTATTGCTTCCGTTTTACACACAATTAATATTCGTTTATCTCCTCAACATATTTCATACATTATTCAGCACGCAGAAGATCGAATTCTACTTATAGATGAAGATCTCGTACCACTTGTTGAAAATATTCAATCACAATTATCAACTGTACAAGCCTACATTATTATGACTGATAAAGATGAACTTCCCAATACTACGCTAGAACCTGTATATCATTATGAAAAGCTATTAGAAGAAGGCGATCCAACTTTCCAATTTGTAAAAGATATTGATGAAAATACACCTGCTGGTATGTGTTATACGTCAGCGACTACAGGAAACCCAAAAGGTGTTGTATATACGCATCGTAGTACTGTATTACATTGTATGGCACTCGGTTTAGCGGATACAGCTGCTTTATCGGAAAGTGATGCGGCGATGGCAATTGTACCGATGTTCCATGTGAACGCTTGGGGGCTCCCTTTTGCAGCTACTTGGTTTGGAACTAAACAAGTACTGCCAGGACCAATGTTTACTCCAAAAATTTTATTAGAGATGATTCAAGCTGAAAAAGTAACGATAGCAGCAGGTGTGCCGACAATTTGGCTCGGTGTATTACAAGAGTTAGAAAATAATAGTTACGATTTATCTAGTATAACGAGAATATTATGCGGTGGTGCTGCTGCACCGAAAAGCGTTATTAAAGCATTTGAGCAAAAATATAATGTTCCTTTCGTACATGCATATGGTATGACTGAAACAAGCCCACTCGTAACACTTGCACGTTTAAAAAGTTATGAAACAGAATTATCATATGAAGAGCAATTAGAAATCCGCTCAAAACAAGGGTATCTTGTCCCTGGTGTAGAGATGAAAGTAGTCGGTACAAACGGTGAAGTGAAGTGGGATGGTACGGAAATGGGAGAACTATGTTTACGAGCACCATGGATCGCTGAAAGTTATTATAACGATGAACGTACTGTCGAAGGTTTTCGTGATGGTTGGTTATATACAGGAGATGTCGTTACGGTTGACGAGGAAGGCTGCGTGAAAATTGTTGACCGTACGAAAGATGTTATTAAAAGCGGAGGTGAGTGGATTTCTTCAGTTGACCTTGAAAATGCATTAATGGCACATGATGCTATATTTGAAGCAGCTGTCGTTGCCGTTCCTCATCCGCAGTGGCAAGAGCGACCAATTGCCTGCGTCGTTCAAAAGAAAAATAGTACAGTAACAAAAGAAGAAATATATGAGTTTTTAAAGCCACAGTTTGCGAAGTGGTGGTTACCAGATGATATTGTATTTATGGAAGAAATACCGAAAACATCTGTTGGGAAGTTTTTAAAACAGGCGCTTCGGAAAGAACTTGAGCATTTGCATAAAGAGAAATAATTGAAAAAATATTTGTAAACCTATATTTAAAACAAGTTGACAAAGACTAAATAGAAAGATAATATAACTCCTATAATATGTTATCTGAAAATCATTTTAAGTTTACAAATAGGAGAAGCAAATATGAATACAAAAAACTTAGTTTTCGTCGCTTTATTTAGTTCTATTATGGGAGTGTTAGGGTTAATACCTCCAATTGCTCTTGCTATTACACCAGTTCCGATTACATTACAATCACTCGGTGTTATGCTTGCTGGTGGATTGTTAGGATCACGTCTTGGTGCGTTAAGTCAGCTTATTTTCTTACTTATAGTTGGAGTTGGAGCACCATTACTTGCTGGTGGACGCGGTGGTCCAGGCGTATTTGTTGGGCCAAGTGCAGGATATTTACTTGGTTATATCGTTGGAGCGTTTGTCATTGGTTATTTAATTGAGCGTTTACGTGAAGTTTCTATAATAAAGGTATTATGTATTAATATAATTGGTGGTATTTTCGTAGTTTATGTATTTGGTATTATTGTACAAGCTTTCTTTATGGATGTTTCTATATGGCAGACGATGAAAGTAAGTGCTGTATTTTTACCAGGTGATTGCATAAAAGCGATTATAGCAGCAATTCTTGTAACGAAATTACATCGTTCATTGAAACATATTATTACGCCTGCTCTCAAGAGTGGGAAATATACAAATGCGGGATAAGAAAGAGAAGAAACACGTTCATTGCGTGTTTCTTTTTATTATTTTGTAAAGAAAGGACGTCTCAAATGGGGATTACAAAAGAATATAAAAAGTATGCCTCTTTACAAACAAATAAAATAGCAATAAAGGAAAATGATCGAGTATTAACATTTAAAGAATGGTTTGAGTCAGTATGTAAAGTAGCAAACTGGTTGAATGAAAAAGAATCGCAGAATAAAACGATAGCAATTGTATTAGAAAATAGTATGGAGTTTTTACAACTATTTGCTGGTGCTGCTATGGCCGGATGGGTTTGTGTGCCGTTAGATATAAAGTGGAAAGAGGATGAGCTCAAAGAAAGAATTGCGATCAGTAACCCGGCTATGATTGTGACAGAGCGATATAAGGTAAATGATCTACCGGATGAAGAAGGAAGAGTAATTGAAATTGATGAGTGGAAAAGAATGATAGAGAACTATCTTCCTACATATAATCCTGTAGAAAGTGTACAAAATGCTCCGTTTTATATGGGATTTACATCAGGATCGACTGGAAAGGCAAAAGCATTTTTACGTGCACAACAATCGTGGGTTCATAGTTTTGATTGCAATATACATGACTTCCATATGAAAAAAGAAGATTCTATTTTAATAGCTGGGACGCTCGTTCATTCTCTTTTTTTATACGGTGCAATAAGTGCATTATATGTAGGGCAAACGGTGCATATTATGAAAAAGTTTATTCCAGATCAAGTGCTGGATAAGTTAGAAACGGAACACGTTTCGGTCATGTATACAGTTCCGACAATGCTAGAATCTTTATATAAAGAAAATAGAGTAATAGAAAATGGAATGAAAATTATTTCGTCAGGAGCGAAATGGGAAGCTGAAGCGAAAGAAAAAATAAAGATTATATTTCCTTATGCGCAAAAATATGAATTTTACGGTGCATCGGAACTAAGTTTTGTAACAGCACTAGTTGATGAAGAGAGTGATAGAAGGCCAAATTCAGTAGGAAAACCTTGTCACAATGTGCAAGTTCGAATATGTAACGAAGCAGGAGAAGAAGTACAGAAAGGCGAGATAGGAACTGTTTATGTGAAAAGTGATCAGTTTTTTATGGGCTACATATTGGATAAGGTTTTAGTTCCAGAGTTGACTGCGGATGGCTGGATGACAGTGCGAGATGTAGGTTATGAAGATGAAGAAGGCTTTATATATATAGTAGGTAGAGAGAAGAATATGATTTTATTTGGAGGAATTAATATTTTCCCAGAAGAAATAGAAAGTGTATTACATGAACATACAGCTGTTGATGAAATAGTTGTAGTTGGCGTGAAAGATAGTTATTGGGGTGAAAAACCTGTCGCCATCGTAAAAGGAAGTGCTACGAAGCAACAATTAAAAAGTTTTTGCTTACAACGATTATCCTCGTTTAAAATACCGAAAGAATGGCATTTTGTAGATGAAATACCGTATACAAATAGCGGGAAAATCGCTCGTATTGCAGCAAAAAATATGATTGAAAACCTGGAGAAAATATATGAATAGAGCGGTTATTGTAGAAGCAAAAAGGACACCTATTGGTAAGAAGAATGGGATGTTGAAAGATTATGAAGTTCACCAATTAGTAACGCCGCTTCTTACGTTTTTAAGTAAAGGAATTGAGAGAGAAATAGACGATGTCATATTAGGGAATATTGTGGGGCCGGGAGGGAATGTTGCGAGATTATCTGCTTTAGAAGCAGGACTTGGCTATCATATTCCTGGTGTAACGATTGACCGGCAATGTGGTGCCGGATTGGAAGCGATTCGTACTGCATGTCATTTCATTCAAGGCGGCGCAGGTAATTGTTATATTGCAGGAGGAGTAGAGAGTACAAGTACATCACCTTTTCAAAATAGAGCGCGATTTTCACCAGAAACAATTGGTGATCCTAATATGGGAGTGGCGGCTGAATATGTTGCAGAGCGTTATAATGTAACGAGAGAAATGCAAGACGAGTATGCTTGCCTTAGTTATAAACGGACACTGCAAGCATTAGAAAATGGATATTTACAAGATGAAATACTTTCTTTTAATGGATCTTTAGATGAGGCTATAAAACGAGAAATGAATTATGAAAGAATGATTAAAAGAACTAAGCCCGCATTTTTACAAAATGGTACAGTAACGGCAGGTAATTCGTGTGGTGTAAATGACGGAGCATGTGCTGTTCTTGTAATGGAAGAGGGGCAAGCCCGAAAATTAGGATATAAGCCTGTACTTCGTTTCGTTCGTAGTGCTGTAGTTGGAGTGGATCCAAATCTTCCGGGGACTGGTCCGATATTTGCGGTGAACAAATTATTAAATGAAATGAATATGAAAGTAGAGGACATCGATTATTTTGAAATAAATGAAGCATTTGCTTCAAAGGTTGTTGCTTGTGCAAAGGAGTTACAAATTCCTTTCGAAAAATTAAATGTAAATGGTGGTGCAATTGCGCTAGGTCATCCGTACGGTGCATCTGGAGCTATGCTTGTGACACATTTGTTTTATCAAGCGAAAAGAGAGCATATGAAATATGGAATTGCGACGTTAGGAATTGGTGGTGGAATAGGGCTTGCGCTATTATTTGAGAAAGTGGAAAACTAGAAAGGGACTAGTTTTCTACTTTTTGAGGAACATAAGCATTGCTACCAGGTTTTGCTTTTATTTCATTCCAAGCAGCGATAGCATCAGCTTTTGATTTCCCTTTGTTATTTGGATCTTCGAAAAAGTCGCGAGTGAAACGATTGTATTCAAACTGCGCGCTAATAGTTGTTTTGTATGTAGGATCTTTTTTTCGTTCGTTTTCTTCATACCAAAACGTTAGCGCGTCTTCATATGTTTTTCCGACATTCTCTTTAAAAAACTTTTGAAGAGCTACTGTAAAGCGGAAGTTTGCTCCGATTTTTTCTTTGAAAAAAGCACGAACATCTTCGCTGCAGCGGTGATTGTTAGTAATAATCGTTTGAAGAGAAAGTTCTTTATAAGAGAGGGAAGCTTTACTCACCTTTTGACTAGAGCTGTTTTTTAATATTTTACCAGTATGTAAATAATGTGAGATACGCTCGGTTATTTCAATCTTAGAGCCACTAGCTGGCAAACCATGCTCACGACAAAATGTTTGGAGTTCTGCTTTTAACCAATAAAAGTTTTGGAAATCTTCAAGTGATATAGACTTTGTTAAAGGTGGACGCATAGATGTAACAACTTCTTTCTTCCATAATTTTCTTTAATTATAAAACGTATGTTCTTTTTGTGGAAGGGTTAATTTGTAAATATAACGGGAAGAGGAGATTACATATGGAAAGTGTAATGCAAGTTCGTGTTACGGGAATTTTAATTGAAGATGAAAAAGTATTGCTAGTAAAGCAAAAAGTTGCTAATCGCAATTGGTCTTTACTTGGGGGAAGGGTAGAGAATGGTGAAACGTTAGAAGAAGCGATGATTCGAGAAATGAGAGAAGAAACAGGATTAGAAGTTAAAATTAAGAATCTACTCTATGTTTGTGATAAACCAGATGCTAGTCCATCTTTATTACATATTACGTTTCTGCTTGAAAGGATTGAAGGTGAAATTACGCTACCTTCTAATGAGTTTGATTATAATCCAATTCAAGATGTGCAAATGGTACCGATTAAAGATTTAAGTCAATATGGTTTTTCGGAAACTTTTATAACTCTTATAAGTGAAGGTTTTGCAAGTGCATGGAGTTATCAAGGCTTGAAACAAAATATAGGTTTGTAAATATAGTTGAAGGATAGCAGTTAGCTATCCTTCATAAACATGTTTTACACTTCTGACTGTAAAGAAGAAACAAGTTGATTTAAAAATTCGTCCCCGGTCATAACCGCTTTTCCGCCACCGCGAGCACTCTTTTTATTTCCGCCACCTTTTCCTTCAATTGTAGGAAGTGCCTCTTTTAAAAGCGCATTCATATCGAGCGTGACTGTTTTTCCACAAGCGAGGATGCATTGTAGTTTGTCCTCATTTTCAATAACGAAATATGTAATGGCATGCTCTTGTTGTTCTGTAATAATGGCAGAAAGCTTTGCGATTTCTTGCATAGAACGATTTGTAAATACTTTAGAAATAAGTATGCCGGTATGTTTTTCTGAAGGCTGTTGAAGTAGCTCGTTTGCCTCTGCAAATAATAATTTTTCATTCATTGTTTGTATTGCTTTTTCATTTTCTTTTTGAGAAGTAAGAAGTTGTGCTACTTTTGCTGGGATATCACTCTCGCTACTGTTTAATTGTTTAGAAACATCTTTCATAATTTGTTGTTGTTGGCCCATTAAATTTAGTGTGCGCCAACCAGCGATAAACGTTAATCGTATGCCACCTTTATTGCGCTCCCACCCTAGTACTTGAATAGGACCTACTTCACCTGTACGTTTCGGATGCGTTCCGCCACAGCCGTTGTAGTCGAAGTTTTCAATTATAACAACACGTATATTTTCTGTCATAGTCGGTTCTTTACGAAGGGGGAATGTTTTCGCTTTTTCTAAGTTCATCCACTCGATGCGGATGGGATGGTTTTCAAAAACAATTTTGTTTGCAATTTGTACTGCTTTTTCAACCGTTTCTGTATGAAGATTTTCTGTTTCTAAATCAATTGTTACCGTTTCTTTTCCAAGGTGGAATCCAATCGTAGGTATGTTAAAATGGTCCCAAAAAGCAGCAGATAAAATGTGCTGAGCCGCATGTTGCTGCATATGATCAAAACGGCGCTCCCAATTAATTTTACCTTCTACTTCTTCAGTATGTAATTGTTCTACAATGAAGTGATGAATTTCTCCATTTATCTCTTCTACATTGATTACATCGATATCATTTAATGTACCAGTATCATATGGTTGTCCGCCCCCTGTTGGATAAAATGCCGTTTCGTTTAAAATAACGTATAAGTTACCGTCTTTATCATAATCTTGTTTTATAACTTTTGTAGTAAAGTCTTGCTTATAAGCGTCAGTGTAATATAATTTTTGCTCCAATTTTCTTTCCCCTTTCGTTTTCACTAGTTTCATTGTAAAGCAATTGAAATTAGTTTCCTAATATTTCAGAAGAAAGAAACTATTTTTAGAATTTTCTTGCTATAATAAGAAGAAAATGCGGGGGTGGAATGAATATGTTATATGAAAACGGCGTAGATAAACTGCTTAGTTTAAGTAAAAATATTTCTGAATTGTATCGAGAATTAAATGAAATGACCCGGATTTTAACGGACTGTAATCGAGAAAGTGTGAAGTTTGATCGGTTATATGTAAAAGAGTTACTGTGGAAAAAAGAAGATGTAATAGAGAAATATGACCAGCTGCTTGTGCAACTTTGTATAAATGAATGCTTTGATTTAAAAAGTGTCATTACAGGGGAATATAAGTATACATATGAAGAAGTAGAAAACATCGTTTTACAATTTAATGAAAAGTATAATGTAGCAATTTTAATTAAAGATGTTTGTAAAGAATTACAGTTTACATATGGCATAGATATGGACATAACGAGAACAGCTCGGGTATCAACAGCTCAAGTATAAAAAGGGAAAAGAAAGCAGATCCTTTGCTTTCTTTTTTTATGTAAGAACAGGGAGAGTAGGTTTAACGATGAAGGGGAAGTTACAAAATATTCATCCATTAGGAATGACAATTATAATAGGGACTTTATTTGCGAGATTCGCCACGTCAATGAGTATTCCTTTTTTAGCAATTTATTTAACGACTGTTAAAGGCGTATCAGCTGGAATGACGGGTGCTATTATAGGAACGAGTGCACTTGTTGGAGTGTTTGCTAGTTTTATTGGAGGGAATTTATCGGATCGATTCGGCCGAAACATGATTATAATATGGTCCATGGTTGCTTGGGTGTTTGTATTTATAGGTTTTTCACTTGCAAATCATATTTTAAGTTTCTTTTTATTAAATGCTTTGAATGGATTATGTCGGTCTTTTTTTGAGCCGACATCAAGAGCATTATTATCAGATTTAACGAAACCAGAGTATCGTTTACTCGTATATAATTTGCGTTACGGTGCAATAAATGTTGGAGTAGCGATTGGCCCACTTGTCGGGTTACAGATTGGAAGTGCAAAATCTACAATTCCTTTTTTAGTAGCAGCTGGAGTATACATTCTATATACAGCTATATTAGCGTTCCAATTTAAGAAGTATCCAATTGAAAAAAAGAAAGTGAATACAGAAAAGCCTGTCACAATGTTAAATGCAGTTCGTATATTGCGAAAGGATGTCGTATTTTTAGTTGCTTTAGTCGGTATTATTTTGAGTAATTGTGGCTTTTCACACTTAACGACAACAGTATCTCAATATTTTGCAAATGCACATATATTTCAGGATGGAGTGACATTGTTTTCGTATATGTTAGCTTTAAATGCGATTGTTGTAGTCGTAATTCAATACCCTGTTATTCAAATATGTAAAAAGTATACACCGTTAGTATCTATTATGGTGGGAACCTTATTTGTGAGCGGAGGATTGTTTGGATTTGGAATAGTAGAATCTACGCTAGGTGCTGCTGTCTGCACAATTATTTTTACAATTGGAGAAGTTCTCATGTTTTCCATGACGGATGTGTTTATAGATGATATAGCTGTCTCGCATTTAAAAGGAACCTATTTTGGAGCGATGGGGTTTTCAGGAATTGGAGCAGTAATTGGTCCGTGGCTTGGGGGCGTACTTCTCGATTACTACGGGTATCAAAATGGATTTATTGTCTTTTCAGCGCTAGCTATAATTTCAACTGTAGCATTTCCTGTACTTTTAGTTACAAAAGGTTTATTGAAAAAAAGATATGATAAAAATTGTAATTTAGAATTATATGCGAAATAAAATAAGCCCCAGCAGATGACTGGGGCTTATTTTTGTATTTATCCCGCTATTTGCGGGCAGTAAGAACCCACTGATTAAAGCTTTACTTTATTTTACTTCTCAATTTGAAAAAGAACTTTTTCTTCATGTTTATTAGCAACTTCATTTTTGGAAATATGAATGGCTAAATATCCATTCTCTAAGCAGGCTAGCATCTTTTTATAAATAATAGTAGCGGGTAAAGGGATGATCCGCTGCAAAGAAATATTTTTATGAAGTATACAAATATTTAGGCCTGTCTCCATCTTTTTAATAACTACATTTTGTTCGGATACATTTGGTACATCTGTTTCCAAAATGTATTCTTGTTCAGTTTCACAAAGGTCAATATGAATTTGATTTGGGAAACTAAAGTTACTACAAGAATCAGAACAAAATTGATCCATCCATTCTTCGAAACCATCAACATGAAAAAGACAATCCTTCTTTTTCTTGCCCATGTAAGACACCCTCCGTAAAATCTCAATTCATACTATGTTATGCATGAATGAAGTAGGGGTGAAGAATAAATGAAAAAATATAAACATTGTATGCGGCAAAGGTAGCTAGTGTGAGCCTTTTGTTTTACATATCATGATGTGCATGATTTTTTTGGCGTGAATGGTTACGGTTTTTTACTTTATGAGATCCGCTTAATGGTTCAGGTTGTCCCTTTTTTTCTTTCGCTTCACGATTGTTTTTTCCCATTGTATGTGACACCTCCTCTTTCTCTTTAGAATGAGAGAAGTTTGCAAATTTATACGAGAATGTTTTTAGAAAAAAAGGTAAAGATAAATGGGACTAACTATTATGGAAAGGGGATTATATAATGCCATATCATAAAGATAAACAACAAGCTTTTCAAGCAGCGCAGCAAGGAGTTACACAAGCAGAAAACGCATTTAATAACATTGTAAAAAATGATCCAAACTACGGTCATGATTTAAAAGAGTTACGCCAAGAGGTTCAGGAAGCGTATGAACAAATTCAAAATGCGTTAGAGGTAGCTTCTGAAACACAACGCCCACAACTTGAGCAATACGAAAATAATCTCCAAAACATTATGCGAAATGTAGATCAATTAGAAAAGTAAATGAGATTGTTGTGTATTCGACAACCTTATTACTTTGACGAACGTTATGCTAAAACAGAAGATTTTTCTATTCGTTTTTTGTTTATTATGCGCAGTACATATATTTCAAGTTGAAAAAGTGGAAGCGAAAATGTTGCTCAGAAAAGAGCTAGAACCAACTGGCTATGTAACGTGGGAAGTACCTAATAATGAAAAGATTATTGCCATTACATTTGATGATGGCCCAGATCCAACTTATACACCGCAAGTTTTACATTTATTACGTCAATATAAAGCAGAAGCAACATTTTTTATGATTGGATTTCGAGTTCAGCGTAATCCATATTTAGTGAAACAAGTGTTAAAAGAGGGACATGAAATTGGAAATCATACGATGAATCATTTATATGCGAGTAATTCATCGGATGAAAAATTAGAACATGATATTTTAGATGGAAAGAAATTTTTCGAAAAATGGGTGAAAGAACCTTTACTATTCCGTCCACCTGGCGGATATATTAACGATGCTGTATTTAAAACAGCGAAAGAAGCAGGTTATCAAACTGTTCTATGGTCGTGGCATCAAGACCCGCGTGATTGGGCAAATCCAGGGGTTGAATCCATTGTAAATCATGTAGTGAAAAATGCTAAAAGTGGAGATATCGTATTGTTACATGATGGAGGAAATGATCGTAGTCAAACAGTAGCAGCATTAGCAAAAATTTTACCTGAGCTGAAAAAACAAGGATATCGATTTGTAACGGTTTCAGAATTACTACGTTATAAACATTAGAAAAAATCCCAAAAGGAAGTGGACCTTTTGGGATTTTTCGTTACTGGTTCTTTTTACGTTTTTTATTATTTTGTCGCTCTGCTGGAGTTAAAGGCTCGTTTGCAAATTCTTCATTATAACCAGCACCTTGTCCTCGTGCAGATGCCGCATTCATTCCTGAAATAGTATGATTTGCTTTTCTTTTACCCATTTTATTTCACCTCTATAACTTTTTTTGTATGTTGAATGATGAGCAGTTCATAGTATGTATGAACTGTAAGTAAAGCACTAATAGAGCACTTTACTTTATGGTAATAGTATTCATAAGGAGCGTGAACACTATTCAAATTTAGGAACATAAAGAAAACTTATGATAATCTATAAGTTTCTTATTATTTACTTATTTAGAAAGTTGTAATAAGATATTATCGTAAGGTATTGAAAAGTTTGTCTACATTTTATATTCAGACAACTTAGTCACGTTTAACAGGGGGGAAACATAATGGTCAAACATAATCCATTTCAATCACGTGCAACTTTTGAATTAGATGGAAAAACGTATCATTATTATGATTTGAAAGCGCTTGAAAACGCAGGGGTTGGCAACGTATCTCAATTACCATATTCCGTGAAAGTTTTACTTGAATCAGTACTTCGTCAAGTAGACGGACGTGTAATTACAGAAGAGCATGTTACAAATTTAGCGAAATGGGGAACGAAAGATGTGCAAGATATCGATGTTCCATTTAAACCATCTCGTGTAATTTTACAAGATTTCACTGGTGTACCAGCTGTTGTAGATTTGGCTTCGCTTCGTAAAGCAATGGCAGATATGGGCGGGGATCCTGATAAAATTAATCCGGAAATTACTGTAGACCTTGTAATTGACCACTCTGTACAGGTTGATAGAGCGGGTACGGCAGACGCGCTTGCATTCAACATGGACTTAGAGTTTAAACGTAATGAAGAACGTTATAAATTTTTAAGCTGGGCACAAAAATCATTTGATAACTATCGCGCAGTGCCACCAGCTACAGGTATTGTACACCAAGTAAACCTTGAATATTTAGCACCAGTTGTTCATGCTGTGAAAAATGCTGAAGGTGACTTAGTTGCATACCCAGATTCATTAGTTGGAACAGACTCACATACAACAATGATTAACGGTATCGGCGTTCTTGGATGGGGCGTTGGTGGTATAGAAGCGGAAGCAGGAATGCTTGGACAGCCTTCATACTTCCCAGTACCTGAAGTAATCGGTGTGAAATTAACTGGTACACTTCCAAGTGGTACTACAGCAACTGACGTTGCATTAAAAGTAACACAAGTATTACGTCAAAAAGGTGTAGTTGGTAAATTCGTTGAGTTCTTCGGTAATGGGCTAAAGAGCATGCCTTTAGCTGACCGTGCAACAATTTCAAATATGGCACCAGAATACGGTGCAACTTGTGGATTCTTCCCAATTGACGATATTTCATTAGAATACTTACGTTTAACAGGTAGAGATGAAGAGCAAATTCGCATTGTTGAAGAATACTGTAAAGCAAATGGTCTATTCTATACAGCAGACAGCAAAGATCCAATTTACACTGATCTTGTTGAAATTGATTTAAATACAATCGAATCTAACCTTTCTGGACCGAAACGCCCACAAGATTTAATTCCACTTTCAGATATGAAAGATGCGTTCCATAAAGCTGTTGTAGCACCAGTTGGAACACAAGGACTTGGATTTAATGAGCAAGAGTTCGATAAAGAAGTGAAGGTTACATTAGAAGATAAAGAAGTAACGATGAAAACAGGTGCAATTGCAATCGCTGCAATTACAAGCTGTACAAATACATCAAACCCATACGTATTAATTGGGGCAGGTCTAGTTGCGAAGAAAGCAATTGAAAAAGGGCTTGTAGTACCTGAGTACGTAAAAACATCATTAGCACCAGGATCTAAAGTTGTTACTGAATACTTAGATAAATCAGGTTTAACAACATATTTAGATCAATTAGGTTTCCAAACAGTTGGTTACGGTTGTACGACTTGTATCGGTAACTCTGGTCCGTTAGCAGAGGAATTAGAAGAAGCAATCGCAGCAAACGATTTATTAGTAACATCTGTTTTATCTGGTAACCGTAACTTTGAAGGTCGTATTCATCCACTTGTAAAAGCAAACTACTTAGCATCACCACCACTTGTTGTGGCATATGCACTTGCAGGTACTGTTGATATTGACCTGAAAAATGATGCAATCGGTAAAGATGCAAATGGCAATGCTGTTTACTTCAACGACATTTGGCCATCAGCTAAAGAAATTGAAGATGTAGTTCAAAACGTTGTTACATCTGAACTGTTCAAGAAAGAATATGCACAAGTATTTAACAGCAATGAGCGCTGGAATGAAATCCAAACTTCAAATGAAGCTTTATATACTTGGGATAATGATTCAACTTATATTCAAAACCCACCGTTCTTTGAAGGATTATCTAAAGAGCCAGGTGAAGTTGAAACGTTATCAGATTTACGCATAGTTGGTAAATTTGGGGACTCTGTAACGACAGACCATATTTCACCAGCAGGTTCAATTGGTAAGCATACACCAGCAGGACGCTACTTATTAGAAAACGGCGTACAACCTGTTGACTTTAACTCTTACGGTTCTCGTCGTGGTAACCACGAAGTTATGATGCGTGGTACATTCGCGAACATCCGTATTAAAAACCAAATCGCACCAGGAACAGAAGGCGGATACACAACATATTGGCCAACTGGTGAGGTAACATCAATCTATGATGCTGCTATGAAATATAAAGAAGATGGCACAGGCCTTCTAGTTATTGCTGGTAAAGATTACGGTATGGGAAGTTCTCGTGACTGGGCTGCGAAAGGTACAAACTTATTAGGTATTAAAGCAGTAATCGCAGAAAGCTTCGAACGTATTCACCGTAGTAACTTAGTATTAATGGGTGTATTACCACTTCAATTTAAAGATGGCGAAAGCGCTGAAACGTTAGGTCTTGTTGGTAATGAGTCATTTGAAATTCAAATTGACAAAACAGTTAGACCACGCGATCTTGTAAAAGTAGTTGCAACTGATGCAGATGGCAACGAAAAACAATTTGAAGTAGTAGCTCGTTTCGATAGTGAAGTAGAAATTGACTACTACCGTCACGGTGGTATTCTGCAAATGGTTCTTCGTGAGAAAATTGAAGAGTCTAAAGTGTCAAATTAAATAATTGAAATGAACGATAAGGAAGCTAACAGCTGTTAGCTTCCTTATTTTATGGAAAGGGATGAAACCATTTGGTTTCATCCCTTTCTTTTTACTATAAAAATGGAGGGAACATCATGAAAGAATATAAAAGAATATTGTTACCGTTACAGAAAGAAAAATTATTAGTAATAGCAGCTGTCTGTAGTGGATGCTTTGCTGCTATTTTAAATTTATCTCGTCCACTATTCATGGGATTAATTGTAGATAACCTTATTCAACGAGAGTTAAAGGAGGTGTATCTTTACATTACTTTGTTTGCAGCTAGCCGCTTGTTGATGTGGGTGAACAATCTTTCATTTGATTATGTAAGTTCAAAAGCGAGTCAGCGAATATTACGAGAGAAGCGTATAGATGTATTGCGTCATTTCTTCTCATTACCGTTTGAAGAGAGTGAGAAGATTAAGGGAGGAGAGTTAGAGACATTAGTTGTGTCTGATATTCCGAACTGGGTCAGATTATATGGATCTATATTAATAGAATATATACACGCTATTGCCCAATTTATTGGCGCAATCATAGCACTACAACATATAGATATAAAGTTCATATTGTGGGTAGCTCCGTTTTTATTTTTAAGTGCAACGGTTCCGATGTTGATGGGGAAAAAGGTAAGAAATATCGCCAGCATTGCTCAAAGAAATCAATCAAGTGTTGTAGAGATGGTGTCACAGTTTGTAAAAGGAGCACAAGATTTACGTAGTTTGGAAAAAGAAAAATGGGCCATTCGCTTATTTAAGGGAGTAACGGCACAATCTTATAAAACAGAAGTAAAGAAGACGATGATGCAACATTGCATTGGAGTAGTTGGAACCGTGATTGAAACAGGGGCATATATTGTTGTTCTCATTATAGGCGCGCAGAAAATAATGAAGGGGGAAATGGAAGTTGGTTCAATTGTTGCTGTGTTAGCCACAATTGAAATGCTCTTTTTTCCAGTCCGCTACGTTGGCGATTTATTAATGATGACACAAGTTGCAGTCGCTTCGGCAAATAGAGTTTTTTCCTTTTTAGATAAACGAGTGGCAAATAGTAAGGTAGAAAGAGCGATGGGGATGACGGTAACAAATGTTTCATTTCAGGAGAGTAATGAAGAGAAATGCAGAATTCATAATATTGATTTGCAAATTAATCCTGGTGAATTCGTTATGATTGTAGGAGAAAGTGGTGCAGGAAAAACAACGCTTTTAAAATTAATGACAGGTTTGTATAAACCATCTAACGGTAGCGTTGTTTATTATGGTAATGAGGCTCGTATGAAGACAGTGTGGCAAGAACCTCGTTTCTTTCGGACGACAGTAAAAGAAAATATGTATTTCGGTGAAGAGTATATAGAACACCAGTTAGAAAAAAATATTGAACTAGTAAATGGAACATCCATTATTAGGAAGTTGCCTGAAGGGGTTCAAACTGTACTACATAAAAGTGGTGAAGAATTTTCTGGAGGAGAAAGAAAACGTCTTGCATTATTACGTGCTATTGTTTCAAATCCGAATCTTATTATTTTAGATGAACCGACTGCGGGATTAGATCCGAGCAACCAAGAAACTGTTTGGAATATGATAGAAGGATTAGGAAGAGAGGTCACGAGAATTGTGGCAACACATGATGTAGAGAAAGCGATACTAGCAGATCGTGTTGTTATAATGAGAGAAGGAAGTATTGTTGCATGTGGAAGTCCTGAAAAATTAATAAATAGTCATTCGTTTTTACAGAGATATGAATAAAGATAAGAGCAGTGCTCTTATCTTTATTCAGCATCATTTATTTGATACTCGATAGATTCGGAGTGATTCAGATCAACGTTAAAAGTAGCAGTCATAAGGAAAGTTGCAATTCCGAGAATTAAGAAAAGGACGAATGAGACTAGAGAGACGTAGAGACAAATACGCCCTACTTTCTTTTTTTCAAAATCTTTACTAAAGAGTGAAATGATCCATGTAATAATGCCGATTGGGTATAAAAGAAAACTAAGAATATATAATGTTGTTTTTTCGAATGAATTCATAAACAATCCCCCTTTGCTGAAGGTTATATAACTACGAGAATAAATAGGTAAGTGGGTCAATAAGAAGATAAAACACCTCATCTGTTTTTCTAATTATATGATAAAAAGGAAAAAACTTCACTTTAAATAAGAATATTCTAATTATTTTGACTGTGAATATTTCCAAGCTTGTCCGTATAAGCTAAAATAAGGTATATAGTATTTGGGTAATTAGGTTAATAAGAAGATAAATACGTTAGGGTGATATAAAATGTGGCGGAAGCTTACGATTATTGTAGTGTTACTTTGTTTAGCGGGGTATGCAGCTTATGAACAGTTTGGTAAAAAAGACCAGGCGGTACAAGGGGAGCAAGAAAAAAGTGAAGCTGCTATGAAAGAGATGATTGCAAGTAATGGTATCGAAATAGGGAAGAGTGCGCCAAACTTTGAATTAACGAAGTTAGATGGAACGAATGTAAAGTTATCAGATCTGAAAGGAAAGAAAGTGATTTTAAACTTTTGGGCAACGTGGTGTGGACCTTGCCAGCAAGAAATGCCGGATATGGAGGCTTTCTATAAAGAACATAAAGAAAATGTAGAAATTTTAGCAATAAATTATACGCCTTCAGAAAAGGGCGGGGGAGTAGAAAAGGTAAGCAATTTTGCAAAAGAAAAAGGAATTACTTTTCCTATTTTATTGGACAAGAACATTGATGTGACAACAGCGTATAAAGTAATTACGATTCCAACTTCGTATTTTATAGATACGAAAGGTGTCATTCAAGATAAGTTTATTGGACCGATGACGCAAAAAGAGATGGAGAAACGGATTGCTAAATTAAAATAATGGTGAAAAGGTAGAGGTGGAAAGTTACCATTTCTGCCTTTTCTTTTTCACGTAGTGATAGCAGCATGTTATGATAAAAGAAATATAAACGTTTAGAGGTAAAGGAGTGTTTGGAGTGGGGAATGTATCCTTACCGTTAGATTATGTTGTAATTGATTTTGAAACAACAGGATTTAACCCTTATAATGATAAAATTATTCAAGTAGCAGCAGTGAAATATCGTAATCATGAACTAGTAGATCAATTTGTTTCCTATGTGAATCCAGAGCGTTCAATTCCGGACCGAATAACGAGTTTAACAGGTATTACAAATTATCGTGTTTCAGATGCACCGACGATTGAAGAAGTATTACCTTTATTTTTAGCATTTTTACATACAAATGTTATTGTCGCTCATAATGCATCTTTTGATATGCGTTTTTTAAAAAGTAATGTAAACATGCTTGGGCTGCCTGAACCTCAAAATAAAGTGATTGATACTGTGTTTTTAGCGAAGAAATATATGAAGCACGCACCTAATCATAAACTTGAAACGTTAAAGCGAATGCTTGGCATTCGTTTAAGTTCTCATAATGCATTTGATGATTGTATTACTTGTGCAGCTGTTTATCAAAAATGTGCATCTATTGAAGAAGAAACAAACAGGAAATCGAATACAGAAGTACTTGATGAAACCGTAGTATATGAAGCAGTAAAAAAGATACTTGTACGAAATAAACGTGATATCGAATGGATTCGTTGTATGAATGTAGGAAGCTATTTAGATATAAAAGCTTTTTATCCAGTTATGAGAGTAAAAGTAAAAGGGCGAAAGAAATACGTATTAACAGAGATATTAGAAGATGATGTGAAAGAAATATGTACGAGTTTAAATTGTGAACCCGCGTTAAAAAGTGAAGTTGGTAATACGAGAATTATGCTTAATAGCTTAGAGGATGTCCTGAAATTAGAAAGTTATATTTTAGGACAGTATGATTTCGTACTGCAAGCGCTAAGTGAGTATAAACAAAGTGAAATGAATGCAGATGAAAAGCTAAAAGAATATTTAAATATAATGGTATAAAAAAACTCCGTGTACAAGAAGTTGTGCACGGAGTTTTTTTAGGAATACTAAAACATAAAATTTTCTTACAAATCTGATTAAAGAGTTTTTCATTTGCTCATACTATGTATAGTAAGAATGCGAAGGAGAGAGGGTGAACAGCATGAGAAGAAGTCGCCGTAAATCATTTGACGAACTTGTGAAAGAAAATAAACAACAATTATTAAGTGATCGTGATGCAATCGATCGCATTGAAGAGCGTATTGAAAAACGTTATGAAATGCAACTTTTTAAGCAAGCTGAATAATTCTTAACACTAGTACGATACTAGTGTTAAGGAGGCGATAGTAATGGGTAATCCGAAAAAGAATTCAAAAGACTTTGCACCGAATCATATTGGAACACAATCAAAAAAAGCTGGTGGCAATAAAGGGAAGCAAATGCAAGACCAAACAGGCAAACAACCGATTGTTGATAACGGTTAAAAAAGGGAGAATGTTGTCATTCTTCTTTTTGTGAAGGATTTTTAATAGTCAAAAAGGGCTGACTTATGTCAGCCCTTTTTCGTAATCGTAAAATTTTCAACGAGTAAACGCCAATTTTGCGGGAATGGTAAGCCAATCTTCCAGTAACTAATACCGCCTATACCTTGTTCTTTCATTAAATTGAATTTGCTTTGAACAGACCGTGAATCTTCAAACCAAACTTCGTGTTGAACACCATTTTCATCAAAATAATTAAAATGAGGAGCTTGAGCTGTGAAATCATAGCGGATGGGGACATTGTATTTACGAGCTAGTGCGACAGCTGCGACAGAGCTAATTGCTTTTGCAGGCGGATTGCCTTGTTTGAACGGAAGTTTCCAATCGAATCCGTATAAGTTTTGTCCCATCATAATTTTTTGGGGAGGCATTTGAGATTTTGCATATTGAAGTACTTCTTTTACAGGACCGATAGGAGAAATAGCCATCGGTGGCCCGCCTTGCCAACCCCAGTCATATGTCATAATGACGACGAAATCAACAATTTGCCCTTGTGCTTTATAATCGTGAGCTTCGAAAAATTTTCCCTTTTGATTTGAACTTGTTTTCGGTACAAGCGTTGTACTCAATGTGTATCCGTTAGGTAAGCGTGTTTTTACATTTCGTAAAAAACGATTATACGCTTCGCGATCTTCAGGTGCTACACTCTCGAAATCAAAATGAATGTCTCGCATACCGTACTTCTCAGCTGTTTGTAAAATGTTAGTAATAAATTTGTTTTGAATCGATGCATCGCGTAAAATAACCGATGTCAGATCGGCACTGAAATTTCCATTTTCAATATTTGTAATAACGAGCATCGGGATGGTTTTGCCTTGCGTTGCAATATTAGCGATTTTAGCTGTTTCAGTTGGTTCTTTTAACGTACCATCTCTTTTTGCCTCGAAACTGAAGTAAGCCAAATATGTTAAAAATGGATTAATGGCACGCGTAGCGTTAACTAAACTTTCTTTTATTGGTATTGTTGAAGGTTGTAAATAAGCGATGGATTCTACTGCGCGTTTTGTCCCTTTTGGTATATATAATTGCTGTCCAACATGAAGAATGGATTTTAAAGATAAGTTATTGACCTTAGCTAAACTAGCGAGAGGTACGTTATATGTTTGAGAGATTCGATATAGGCTATCGCCAGGCTGTACATAATAATTATTCCCTTTCGTATTAACGATCAGTGCCTGACCTACAACGAGTGTTTCAGCTGGATTTAGTCCATTGTCCTTTACTATTTCGTCAGGTGTTGATCCGTACTTTGATGCCAAGCTATATACGCTATCACCGCTACGAACAGTTACAATTTGAATCATATGCTTGCTCCTTTCAGTAAAAGATTCACTGTTTTTATTTTATTTTTGATGTCACTGTATTATGATTAAATGTATGCAAGGTAGCAGAAGTGAAAGAAGGCGAATACATATGTTTGTAGCAGAACATGAAGTTGAAATCCGTTATGCGGAAACAGATCAAATGGGTGTTGTTTACCATTCAAACTATTTGGTGTGGCTTGAACTAGGTCGCACGAAACTTATACAAGATTTAGGATTTTCATATGTTGAAATGGAGAAAGAGGGAATTATTTCTCCTGTGTTAGATTTGCAAATTTCATATCGTAAAGCGATGCGTTACGGAGAAAAAGCAATTGTGAAAACGTGGATTGATACTGTTAGTCCGCTTCGCGTTGTATATGGTTATGAAATATATAACGGTGAAGGTGAACTTTGTATTACTGCAAGTACGACGAATATTTGCGCGAAAAAAGAAGGGTTCAGGCCCGTATCATTTAAAAAGTTATATCCTGAGTGGTATGCGAAATATGAGGAAATTAAGAAAAAATAAAAAAGCGTGGCAGAAGCCACGTTTTTTTATTTTTCATAATTAAATTGCGGGAAATCATCACCGTCGTTAAAGGTAACAGCTAAATTATGTCCATCGAAGAACCACTCATCATCGCCTTCAATAAAGAAGTTAATACCTTCTTCTTGAGTTTGAACAGCAGGATGTGCAGGATCATCTTTACGAATACCTAAAGAAAGTCCTTTTTGCACAGTACTGCAACCGCCGTATTGTACGAAAAGGCGTAGTGTTTCACCCGATTGTAAGTTTAATTCGTTTTTATACCATTGTGCTGCTTCTTTTGTTACGGAAAGATTCATGTATAGTTCCTCCAAATTATGTTGCTTTTTCTTTAGTATAAAAAATAACGCAAAAAGACGCTATTAATATGCTTCACGTTTTCTTTTTGCGTTATGTGGGTTACGATCTTATTTTTGCTTTTTTGAAAAGTTTGCTTTCGGTTCAGTTTTATTTATAATTCGTCCGATATTTGCACGGTGTTTATAAATAACCATACCTGCTAATAAACACATCGCAATAATGAAGATTTTATCCCCGCTAACAATGGATGCAATAACAGCAACGACGGCTGTTACCATAGAAGAAAGTGATACGTATCTTGTTGTAAATAAAAGGCTGAAAAAGACAACAGCTAATATTGCAAAAACAACTGGAGAGTAGCATAATAGCACGCCAGCAGAAGTTGCAACAGCTTTACCACCACGGAATTTCGCGAAAATCGGATACACATGTCCAAGAACAGCTGCTAATCCGAACCATAGTGGGTGAACATCTAAACCGAAAATAAGCGGTAGACTTGTTGCTAATGTACCTTTTAAAATGTCAGCAATTGTAACGATAAAACCTGCTTTTTTCCCTAGTGTGCGGAATGTATTTGTCCCGCCTAGATTACCGCTTCCATGCTCACGAATATCGATTCCGTAGCCGATTTTCCCAACGACTAGTGCGAATGGAATCGAGCCAAGTAAGTAGGCAACGATAAATAAAAGATATGTAATAACCATAAGTTCAGTCTCCTTTATTCAAATGTGTTGATAAAGGGTAAAAAGAGTTTTTCCCGTATATTGTACCATACATTTGTAAAGAGCACATTTCTTTTTTGTAAATGAAAAATTCATTATTTCGTGAAAAAAATTTCACAGGAATGTTACATTTCTCACAGAAACACCAAGACTATATGTAGTAACATTTTAATCAAAAGACAACAACATATTGGTGGAGGGTTATAAATGTTACAACGAAATGTACGTGGAGAAGAATTAATGAGAGTGTTTGAGACGATTGTCCACGGTAGTGAGCAAGATTTAATGCAAGAAAATGCAAATGTAGATGGTCGCTCTCCAATGGGAGTAATGGGAACGTTCGCATCAGAGAGTGCGAAATATTATGCAGTTGAAAATTTATTGTCAGATCAAGTGAAAAAAGCGATAAATCAAAATATATTATATCCACATGACTTAGATTTTTATGCGACAGGAACGACGACTTGTTCGCAAATTCCGTTAGCGCAAATGCTTGCGGACGGTTTTCATACCGGACATGGGCATATGAGACAACCGCAGGATATTAAAAGTGCATTGGCTCTTTCGTCTATTATTTTTCAAGCGAATCAAAATATGCAGCACGGTGGTCAATCATTTGCACTCTTTGATATTGATTTAGCTCCATATGTGAGAAAAACAGTAGCGAGACATAAGAAACGATTACAGTCATATCCGCTTACGAAAGAACAAATAGAAGAATTTGCATGGGAAGAAACAGAAAATGATACGTATCAGGCGTGTGAAGCTTTCGTTCATAATTCAAATAGTATGCACAGTAGGGGCGGGGGACAAGTACCGTTTATTTCTATTAATTATGGAACAGACACATCAAAAGAGGGACGGTTATTAGTTAGACAACTTTTAAAAGCGACACAAGCTGGTCTTGGTAAAGGAGAAACACCAATTTTTCCGATTCAAATTTTTAAAATGAAAAAAGGTGTGAACTTTGAAGAATGTGATCCGAACTATGATTTATTTGAATTAGCGCTAGAGACAACGGCGGAACGATTATTCCCTAACTTTTCATTTTTAGATGCGCCATTTAATGCAGTGCATTATAACGGAAGACCGGAAAGTGAAGTATGTTATATGGGATGTCGTACCCGTGTTATGTCTAACATACATGGAGAAGAAACAGCGATTGGAAGAGGCAATTTATCATTTACGTCTATCAACTTAGTGAAATTAGCGTTAATTAGTGGTTCAAAAGAAGCATTTTTTGAAGCGTTAAATTATTACCTAGACTTAGGAATTAAGCAATTATTAGAGAGATTTGAGTATCAATGTACGAAGCGAGCAAGAGATTTTCGATTTTTATATTCACAAGGTGTATGGCGCGGTGGAGAGAATTTACAGCCTGAAGATTCTGTAGCATCCATTTTAAAGCAAGGGACGTTAAGTCTTGGTTTTATCGGTCTTGCGGAGTGCTTAGTAGCTTTAACAGGAAAGCATCATGGAGAAGATGAAGAATCATGGAAACTCGGGTATGAAATCATTTCCTTTATGAGAGATAGAATGGATAAAGCGACGGAAGAACATGAACTGAATTTCTCAGTAATTGCAACTCCTGCAGAAGGGTTATCAGGGAAGTTTGTGAAAAAAGATAGAGAAGAATTTGGTGTGATTAGCGGTATAACGAACCATAATTATTATACGAATTCATTCCATATCCCAGTTTACTATAGCATTCAAGCGATAAATAAAATTCGTTTAGAAGGACCTTTCCATGCCCTATGTAATGGGGGACATATTACGTATATTGAGCTAGACGGAGCAGCTATGCATAACAAACAGGCGTTAAAACAAATTGTACGAGCGATGGCAGATCATGGCGTTGGATACGGTTCAATTAATCATCCTGTTGACCGTTGTAAGTGCTGCAGTTATCACGGAGTTATTGGAAATGAATGCCCAAGTTGCGGAAATGAAGACGAGGCTAATATAGAAAGAATTCGCCGTATTACAGGCTATCTTGTAGGAGATATGTCGAAGTGGAATAGTGCAAAACGTAGTGAAGAGATGGATCGGGTGAAGCATCAATGAAAGTGATGAATATCATTCATGATAGTGTAGTAGATGGAGAAGGGTTGCGGACAGTCGTGTTTTTTGCGGGCTGTCCGCATCGTTGTTTCGGTTGCCATAATCCGAAATCGTGGAATATTTGTAATGGAACTGAAATGACAGTAGTAGAAATTGTGAAAGAGATTGCAAGTAATTCATTAACTGATGTAACATTTTCAGGTGGAGATCCATTTTTTCAAGCTGCTGAAGTGAAAAAAGTAGCAAAAGCTGTGAAAGACTTGAAAAAAAATCTTTGGATGTATACAGGTTATACGTTAGAAGAGATACAGAGTTCTCAAAATAATGATATGATAGAGTTGTTACATTATGGGGATGTTTTAGTCGATGGAAGATTTGAAATCGAGAAAAAAGATTTAACACTTCCATTTCGCGGAAGCTCCAATCAACGTATTATTCGATTGAAAGAGTAAAAAGGCGGGATAGATGATATGAATAAAACAGTATTACTAGTTGAAGATGAAAGAAGATTACGTGAAATCGTTAGTGATTATTTTCGTAATGAAGGCTTTGAAGTAATCGAAGCAGAAGATGGAAAAAAAGCGTTAGAATTATTTGCAGAGCATGAAATTGATTTAATTATGTTAGATATAATGTTACCAGAAATAGATGGATGGTCTGTTTGTAGACGAATTAGAAAAGAATCAGCAGTACCAATCATTATGTTGACAGCACGTTCGGATGAGGATGATACATTACTAGGGTTCGAATTAGGTGCAGATGAGTATGTAACGAAACCTTTCAGCCCGAAAGTGTTAGTAGCTCGCGCGAAGACATTATTGAAGCGTGCGGATGGCGTGGTAGGAGTAGCGGAAGAAAATGCTATGTCTTTAGCTGGAATAGAAGTGAATCGTCTATCTAGAACCGTTTTAGTAGATGGAGAAGAAATTATATTGACACATAAGGAATTTGAACTTCTTGTTTATTTAATGGAGAACAAAGGAATTGTGTTGTCACGTCAACATTTATTAGATCAGTTATGGGGATATGATTACTACGGTGATGACCGAACGGTTGATACTCATATTAAAAAACTACGAAATAAGCTAGGAGATAAAGCGAAGCATATCGGTACTGTTATTCGAGTGGGTTACAAATTTGAAGAATAACCTTTAAATTACTATGCGCTTTAGCTTTGGGATATAGCAAATTTATACTCTCTTTTGTAGGTGGAATGTACAAAAAATACTTTTCTTGTCTACAATGTTAGATAAGAGTATTTTTTTAATTGGATTTCACGATGAGTTCACAAGAAGGACACAAAACGTGACTATACTGAAAATACGAATTCACCAGAGAGGGGAAGTAAACATGGGATATTACGACGGACCAAATTTAAATGAAGAGCATAGTGAAACGAGAGAAGTGAGAAAATCAGGTAGTAAAAAAGGTTATTTTTTCACAGGTTTAGTCGGAGCTGTAGTTGGGGCTGTCACAATTAGTTTTGCGGCACCATATATGCCATGGGCTCAAAATAATGGAGCGGCTGTATCATCATTCAGTTCGGATTCAAAAGTTGAAGGTACTGTAGTTCCTGTTGTCAATAAAGCAAAAAATGAAACTGATTTACCTGGTATGATTGAAGGCGCGAAAGATGTTGTTGTAGGTGTTATTAATATGCAACAAAGTGTTGATCCATTTGCAATGCAACCGACAGGCCAAGAGCAACAAGCTGGCTCAGGATCGGGTGTTATTTATAAAAAAGCAGGAAATAAAGCGTATATTGTAACGAACAACCATGTAGTAGATGGAGCGAATAAACTTGCTGTAAAACTAAGTGATGGTAAAAAGGTAGATGCAAAACTTGTAGGGAAAGACCCTTGGTTAGATTTAGCGGTTGTAGAAATTGATGGATCTAATGTAAATAAAGTTGCCACTTTAGGTGATTCAAGTAAACTTCGTGCGGGTGAAAAAGCGATTGCAATTGGTAACCCACTAGGGTTTGATGGAAGTGTAACGGAAGGTATTATTAGTAGCAAAGAACGTGAAATTCCAGTAGATATCGATGGCGATAAGCGTGCAGATTGGAATGCTCAAGTTATTCAAACAGATGCAGCAATTAACCCAGGTAATAGTGGTGGTGCGTTGTTTAACCAAAATGGTGAAATAATTGGGATTAATTCAAGTAAAATTGCACAACAAGAAGTTGAAGGAATTGGATTTGCTATTCCAATTAATATTGCAAAGCCAGTTATTGAATCACTTGAAAAAGACGGAGTAGTGAAACGTCCAGCTCTTGGAGTAGGTGTCGTTTCATTAGAAGATGTGCAAGCTTATGCAGTAAATCAATTGAAAGTACCGAAAGAAGTAACAAACGGCGTTGTATTAGGTAAAATTTACCCAATATCACCTGCAGAAAAAGCTGGTTTAGAGCAATATGATATTGTAGTATCATTAGATAATCAAAAAGTAGAAAATTCACTTCAATTCCGTAAATATTTATATGAAAAGAAAAAAGTAGGCGAGAAAGTAGAAGTTACATTCTATCGTAACGGTCAAAAAATGACGAAAACAGCTACTTTAGCAGATAATTCAGCTACAAAGAATCAATAATTGAAATAAAAGAAAGTCTCTTTCATATTGAAAGAGACTTTCTTTATCGGCTATACTAAAGGAATAGGAGGGATAAATTATGACAATTGAAAACCCAACTCGTACGGAAATTGGTGAAGTATTAAAGAAAAGCAAAACGATTGCAGTTGTTGGATTATCGGATAAGCCAGAACGTACATCGTATATGGTTTCAAAAGCAATGCAAGATGCTGGGTATCGCATTATTCCAGTAAACCCAACAGTAGATGAGGTGCTTGGAGAAAAAGCAGTTTCTTCACTAAAGGATATTAGGGAACATGTTGATATTGTAAATGTATTCCGTCGTTCAGAATTTTTAATGGATGTTGCGAAAGAGTTTGTAGAGATTGATGCAGATGTTTTTTGGGCACAATTAGGAGTACAAGATGAAGATACATATAAACTTTTGCAAGAAAAAGGCTATACTGTAATAATGGATCGTTGCATTAAAGTAGAACATGCGATGACAAAATAGTATAGGTTTTAAAGAGAGAAAGATTGATTCAGCCCTCGTTATAAATAAGTAGGGCCGATGAACGAGGTGTTCATCATGAGATTTTTTAAAGGCTGTTTGTGGGGATTGTTACTTGTTATCCCATTTTGGATATTGATCATTTGGATCATGATAAAGGTTTGGAATGTATAATCTTGGCATACATATCCATTTCTCGTTGACAAACGATTATTTTTCTGAAATAGTAGCCTAGAGGAATCCTTGTGAAAAAACAAGGATTTTTCTATTGAAAATGGTATATAAAAGAGATAAGATAACTTGCCAAAACTATAGTCGAGGCGTTATTCTATAATAGAAACATATGTTCTGATTTGATTAGGAAAGGGGCAAGGAGTTTGGCAAAGCATCAGTTCCAATATAATGAAGATGCAATTCAAGTGCTAGAAGGACTTGAAGCCGTTCGAAAACGCCCGGGTATGTATATCGGGAGTACGGATAGCCGTGGATTGCATCATTTAGTATATGAAATAGTAGATAACTCCGTTGATGAAGCGTTAGCGGGATTTGGCGACGAAATTTCTGTCGTAATACATAAAGATAATAGTATTAGCGTTATTGATAAAGGGCGAGGAATGCCTACGGGAATGCATAAACTTGGGAAACCTACACCTGAAGTTATTTTAACTGTACTTCATGCCGGTGGTAAGTTTGGTCAAGGTGGCTATAAAACAAGTGGAGGTTTACACGGTGTTGGGGCATCAGTTGTAAATGCCTTGTCAGAATGGTTAGTAGTGACGATTAAACGTGACGGAAATATTTATGAACAACGCTTTGAAAATGGTGGTATTCCTGCAACGACACTGGAAAAGATCGGGAAGACGAAAGAGTCTGGTACGACAATACATTTTAAACCAGATACAACGATTTTCAGCACAACAAATTATAATTACGAAACATTATGTGAAAGATTACGTGAATCTGCATTCTTATTAAAAGGGATGAAAATCTCAATAAAAGATGAGCGAAATGATTTAGAAGATGTCTTTCATTATGAAACAGGAATCGAAGCTTTCGTTTCATACTTAAATGAAGAAAAAGATTCAATCCATCCGGTTGTATATTTTACTGGTGAACAAAATGGAATTGAGGCAGAGCTAGCTTTTCAATTTAACGATGGCTACTCAGAAAATATTCTTTCGTTTGTAAATAATGTACGTACAAAAGATGGTGGAACACACGAAGCTGGGTTTAAGACAGCAATGACACGTGTGTTCAATGAGTATGCTCGTAAAGTATCGTTATTAAAAGAAAAAGATAAAAACTTAGAAGGTACAGATATTCGTGAAGGTGTAGCGGCTATCGTTTCTGTACGTGTACCAGAAGAAGTACTTCAGTTTGAAGGGCAAACGAAAGGGAAACTTGGTACAAGTGAAGCTCGTTCTTCAATTGATGCAGTTGTATCTGAGCATTTAGCTTACTTTTTAGAAGAAAACCCGGATGTTGCTACACTTCTTGTGAGAAAGGCAGTTAAAGCAGCGCAGGCACGTGAGGCTGCTCGTAAAGCGAGAGAAGAAGCGCGTACTGGTAAAAAGAAAAAGAAATCAGAAGGTACATTAAGTGGTAAGTTAACACCAGCACAATCACGTAACCCGCAAAAAAATGAACTGTACCTAGTAGAGGGTGACTCTGCGGGTGGTTCAGCGAAACAAGGTCGAGACCGACGTTTCCAAGCGGTATTACCGTTACGTGGTAAAGTAATCAATACAGAAAAAGCAAAACTTGCTGATATCTTTAAAAATGAAGAAATTAATACAATCATTTACGCTATTGGCGGTGGTGTAGGGAATGAATTCGCTGTTGAAGATATTAACTACGATAAAATTGTAATTATGACCGATGCTGATACAGATGGTGCGCACATTCAAGTATTGTTACTAACGTTTTTCTACAGATATATGAAACCACTTATCGAAGCTGGCAAAGTATTTATTGCACTTCCTCCTTTATACAAAGTAAGTAAAGGAAAAGGTAAGAGTGAAGTGATTGAGTATGCATGGTCTGATGAAGAATTAGATGGTGTAACAAAAAAGGTCGGTAAAGGCTACATGCTGCAGCGCTATAAAGGACTTGGCGAAATGAATGCCGATCAATTATGGGAAACGACGATGAATCCTGAAACACGTACGTTGATTCGTGTGAAAATTGACGATGCATCAAGAGCGGAGCGCCGAGTTACGACATTGATGGGTGATAAAGTAGAACCTCGCCGTAAATGGATCGAACGAAATGTACAATTTGGTATGCAAGAAGAAGGAAATATTTTAGAAAATGAAATGATTATGGAGACGGAGGTGGAATAACATGCAGGCAGAGAAGTTTCATGACCTCCCGCTTGAAGACGTGTTAGGTGACCGCTTTGCACGTTATAGTAAATATATTATTCAAGATCGCGCGCTTCCAGATGCGCGTGACGGTTTAAAACCGGTACAAAGACGTATTTTATATTCTATGTATGTAGAAGGAAATGTACATGATAAAGCATTTCGTAAATCAGCTAAAACAGTTGGTAATGTTATCGGTAACTACCATCCACACGGTGATTCCTCTGTATATGAGGCGATGGTACGTTTAAGTCAAACTTGGAAAGTACGTAATGTTTTAGTTGAAATGCATGGTAATAATGGTAGTGTGGATGGCGATCCAGCAGCGGCAATGCGTTATACGGAAGCACGATTATCACCAATCGCATCTGAGTTATTGCGTGATCTCGATAAAGAAACAGTAGAATTCGTGTCAAACTTCGATGATACGAGTGAAGAACCTGTTGTACTTCCAGCGATGTTCCCGAACTTACTAGTGAACGGATCGACAGGAATTTCAGCTGGTTATGCAACAGAAATTCCTCCGCATCACCTTGGGGAAGTAATTGATGCGACGATGATGCGTATTGATAAGCCGAATAGTACTGTTGATGATTTATTAACAGTTATGAAAGGACCAGATTTCCCCACGGGTGGTATTATTCAAGGGATTGATGGTATTAAAAAAGCGTATGAAACAGGAAAAGGTAAAATTATTATTCGGGGAAAAGCGGAAGTTGAAACGATCCGTGGTGGGAAGCAACAAATCGTTATTACAGAAATTCCGTATGAAGTAAATAAAGCGAACCTTGTTAAAAAAATGGATGAATTACGTCTAGATAAAAAACTAGATGGAATTGCTGAAGTACGTGATGAGACAGATCGTACAGGTCTTCGCATCGTTGTAGAGTTAAAAAAAGAAGTAAATGCTGAAGGTATTTTAAATTATTTATATAAGAACACAGATTTACAAATTCCATATAACTTTAATATGGTAGCGATAAATAATCGTCGTCCGACACTTATGACATTACCTAAGATTTTGGATGCGTATATTGGGCATCAAAAAGAAGTTGTTACGAGACGCTCACAATATGAATTAAGAAAAGCAGAAAACCGTCAACATATTGTAGAAGGTTTAAAGAAAGCATTATCGATTTTAGATGAAGTGATTGAAACAATCCGTGCTTCTAAAGATAAACGTAATGCAAAAGATAATTTAAGTACGAAATTTGGATTTACAGAAGCGCAATCAGAAGCAATTGTTTCGCTGCAACTATATCGTTTAACGAATACAGATATTACGGCGCTAGAACAAGAAGCAGACGAGCTTAATAAGAAGATTATAGAGTTACAGTCAATTTTACAAAGTGAAAAAAGACTTCTTCAAGTTATTAAAACAGATTTGAAGAGAGTCAAGAAAACATATAGTGATGATCGCCGTGCTATTATTGAAGAACAAATTGAGGAAATTAAAATCGATGTGGAAGTTATGATTCCGCAGGAAGATGTCATCGTTACTGTAACGAAAGAAGGATATGTGAAGCGAACAGGTTGGCGTTCACATAATGCATCGAACGGAAAAGACTTCGGTATGAAAGAGGGTGACATCTTACTGGAGCGATTCGATACGAATACGACAGAGACAGTCCTCTTATTTACGAATAAAGGAAACTATATATATCTGCCAGTATATGAAATGCCAGAAATTCGTTGGAAAGATTTAGGTCAACACGTTGCGAATCTCGTTTCACTCGAGCGGGATGAAATGATTATTTGGGCGACCGTCGTACCGAACTTTGAAGAAGAAAAACGATTTATCGTATTTGTTACACGAAATGGTATGATTAAGAAAACAGAATTAAATCAATATAAAGTTCAGCGTTATTCAAGAGCGTTCGTCGCTGTGAATTTGAAAAAAGATGATTATGTTGTAGATATATTTGCAACAGATGGAACGAGTGATATTGTTCTTGCAACCTATGGTGCATATGCACTTATTTTCCATGAAGATGAAGTAAGTCCAGTCGGTGTAAGGGCCGCTGGTGTAAAAGCAATTAACTTAAAAGAAGATGATTATGTCGCTTCTGGTAAACCGTTAAATGGTGACAAAGATCAACTTATTCTTGTTACGCAGCGAGGTGCTGTAAAACGTCTAAAAGCATCAGAAATTGAGAAATCAACGAGGGCGAAGCGAGGCCTTGTTATTTTTAAAGAGTTAAAACGTAATCCATACCGTATTGTCGGTATTGAAATTGTTCGAGATGATGAACTAGTATATATGAAGACTGAGAAACATATTGTAGAAGAAATTGACCCGAAAGCGTATCGAAATAAAGACCGGTATAGTAACGGTAGTTTAGTACTAGATGTTAATGATACTGGTGAAGTTATTGAAACGTGGACAAAAAAACGACCGGAGTAAAAAAGCATCTTGCTATGAATAATGGCAAGATGCTTTTTTCTAGGCAAATTATTATGTAAATAATAATAATCTTGTTATAATAACTGAATGAAATCGTTCTCATAAAGTGAAACTTTAATTAATCGGACTTTTACGAGCAGTTGATTCCTCAACTAATTTCTTTGCTTTCGCTGAATTTTGAGGTAGGAATCTTACTGTCCGTTAAAGCGGGACAGATGGAGGAGCAACATGGAAAAAATAGGTGTAGGCATTGTAGGATTTGGATTTTCTAGTACAACATTTCACATCCCATTATTACAAACGATAGAAGAATATGATATTCGTGCTATTTTATCTTCAAAAGAAGAACTAGTGAGGCAAGCATTACCAAATGCTGAAGTTGTTGGCACAATTGAGGAATTAGTAAATCGTGCTGATATTGACTTAGTGGTCATTACTTCACCGAATACAACTCATTTTCCATATGTAAAAGAAGCAATTTTACATGGTAAGCATGTAGTTGTGGAGAAGCCATTCGTTGTTTCAATTGAAGAAGGCGAAGAACTAATTTCATTAGCAAAACAACATAATGTGGTGTTAAGCGTGTATCATAATCGCCGTTTTGATAATGATTTCTTAACGATAAAGAAATTGTTAGAAGAAAATAGAATAGGGAATCTATACGCATATGAAGCGCATTTCGATCGTTTTCGCCCGAATGTACGTGATCGCTGGAGAGAAAAGAATTTACCAGGATCAGGTATACTGTATGATTTAGGATCGCATTTAATTGACCAAGCATTATCATTATTTGGGAAACCAGATGCGATAAGTGCAGATGTAATCAAACAACGACCAGGTGCAGAAATTGATGATTACTTCCATGTTATACTTCACTACGGTGTTAAACGTGTCACTTTACATAGTAGCAGTTACGTAAAGCAAGAAGGTCCACACTTTACACTGCATGGAGATAAAGGTTCTATCGTGAAATACGGTATGGATTCACAGGAAGAACAATTAAAAAATGGAATGAAGCCAGGCGATAACGGTTATGGATTAGATGCTGAAGAGAATTTTGCTACTTTACATACGGAAGAAAAGCTAGAGCGTATTCCAACAGAAGTTGGCTGTTATGACATGTATTATAAAGGTGTAAGAGATAGTATAGTAAATGGTGAGAAACCACCTGTAACAGCACAAGAAGGCTTAGAAGTTATTCGACTTATTCAATTAGCGATTGAAAGTAGTGAAACCGGTAGAGTCATCACTGTAAAGTAAAAAAGACACGAATTTCGTGTCTTTTTTATTAGGAATATGTGAATATGGATAATTATTTAGTTTAATCGTTTGTCATACATTAACTGGATTTGTATGCCGTAAGGATCTTCAATAATCCCATATGCTTCACTAAATATATTTTTTTCTAGCGGAGAGATTATCCTCACATGCTTATCGGAAATTAAATTAGTATAAAACCTTTGTATTTCTTCTAAATTAGCGCTTTGAATGCAAAGTGACATGTTATTTCCAACGTTATAACGTTCATTAGGCTTCATTGTATCTTCTGCTATCATTAGCTTTGTATTCCCAATTTGTAAAACAGAGTGAGCAATATGATCTTTATTTTCACTTGTAATTTTAAAAGAACTATCTCTTTTGGCCAGTTCTCCATACGTAACAATCATTAACTGCGTAGCTTCTAAATTACGTGTGTAAAAATTAATTGCCTCCTTTGCTTGCCCATTCATTGAAAGAAAAATAGCTATTTCTAATGTCATAAATATATAACTCCTTTCTTAGTTAATAATTATAATATAGACTAAAAAGGTTTCAATACATGACACCTTTTTAGGAGGGAAATATGAAAAAAACGGAACGAATAAATGATATGCTTATTTTCTTGAATAATAAAAGATATTTTAATTTAAAAGATTTAATGGCTAGATATGATATTTCTAAAAGTACCGCGTTGCGAGATATTCAATCATTGGAAGAAATAGGTGTACCAATATATTCCGAACTGGGTAGAAATGGAAGTTATAAAATTATAGAAAATAGTGTGTTATCGCCAATTTATTTTAGTGTGGATGAAATGTATGCGTTATACTTTTCGATTCTTACGCTAAATGGATACAAGACAAAACCATTTAATGTAGAAAGTATTGCGCTTGAAAATAAATTTAAACATGTATTACCTGATAATGTGCGTAAAAATATTTCAATTATGGAACGAACGCTTTCTTTTGAAGTAACAAATCATAGTAATTTTAGTCCGTTCTTAAAAGAAATTTTGCAGGGGATTTTTGCTGAGCGAGTTTATCATGTAACATATTTAAAAAAAGATGAGGAGAAAGCCTTGGTCGCACAATTTATTCGAATAGAATCTAAATTTGGCCAGTGGTATGCTAAAATCTTTAATTTTGAGACAAATCATGTTCAAATAATTAGATGTGATAAAATTCTTTCTATTGTGGAAACAAGTAATATTCATCCAAAAAATCTTGAAGAATTATTAAGTTATCTTACTAATTTTCACAGGAAGCCTGATGCAACGGATTTTAGTGTCATTGTTAATCAAAAAGGAAAAGACATTTTTGATAAAGAGAATTACCCTTCCATGAGGATGCAAAAGAAAAATGAAAATTATATTATAACAGGCTATTTTAATAAACAAGAAGTTGATTTTATCTCGAACTATTTTCTGAATTTCGGTGAAACGATTATCTCGATTCAGCCTGTTATGCTAAAAGAGTTAATCTATAATAAGGTGTTATCTATAAAGCAGCATTTAACTTCTTTAAGATAAAGTTAGTTTTAGCTATTTATTTGATATGAAAAAGCCCTTGAGATTTAAATATCCAAAGGGCTTTTTGGGGATTTTACTTGTTTTTAGAAACAATTATTTTTCAGGGACGGACAGTCCATAAAAGAACATCGTAACGATATCTTGTATATGTTTTTCACGATCTCCTTCAAGAAGCTGAGCCCCGAAATCATCACCTAGTTTAGTGAACATTTGAATGTATAGTAACATCATTTCTTTAGTAAGGTGAGGGTTAATTTCATTTTTTTGCTGTGCTTGTTCTAATATTTCTAAATACCAAGGCAAGATTTTTTCGTTTTGATAACTATAAATAAACTCTCGGAGCTCTTCATCTCTTTGCATCATTTGTAGTAACATATCCGGCTGAAATAACCCACCAGTATTCATTTTTCTTACAATCATTTTTTGCATTATCTCATGAAAAGGTAATTTGTCCTCTGCAAGATCTTTATAATATTGAAATTCAGATATGATAAATTCTTGTATAAGTTCTCTAAATAACGCATCTTTACTTCCGAAATGATTATAAATGGTAACTTGAGAAACGTTTGCTTCTTTTGCAATATGTTCTATTTTCACTTCATTAAATCCACGTTCTGAAAATAATAAGAAGGCTGCCTCTTTAATGGCACGTTTTTTCTTTTCTTTCACTTTTTCAAAGCCGTTCAATGCAATCACCTCAATTAAAATATACAAGAAAAATTAATGGAAAACAATAATTTTGAAATATGGACATATAAATATTTCAAAAAGTTGTTGCGAATATGAAAGATGAGGAGTACAATAATTTTGAAATATCACATATTAAATATTTCAAAAAATGAGGTGGAATTATGATTTCAGTTCAAAATGTCACAAAACAGTTTTCAAATGGAAAAGGTTTGTTTCATATTACATTTGATGTAAAAGAAGGGGAAGTATTTGGTTACTTAGGACCAAATGGTGCTGGGAAATCCACAACCATTCGTAATTTAATGGGATTTATAAAACCGACAGCTGGTAAAGCGACAATTTTTGGATTAGATTGTTGGAATGAAGCGGCGAAAATCCAAAGGAAAGTTGGTTATCTGCCAGGTGAAATTTCTTTTATTGAAGGAATGAACGGATTAGATTTTTTAAAGTTAATGCAAGGAATGCGCGGGTTAAAGGATACGAAAAGACAAGATGAATTAATAGAACGTCTACAATTTGATGTGAAAACACCGATTCGAAAAATGTCTAAAGGAATGAAGCAAAAAGTAGGAATTGTTGCTGCTTTTATGCATGATCCGGAAGTGTTAATTTTAGATGAACCAACATCAGGACTCGATCCACTTATGCAGCAAGTTTTTATAGATTTAATAATAGAAGAAAAGCAAAGAGGAAAAACAATTCTTATGTCGTCGCATATTTTTACTGAAATTGAACGTACATGTGACCGAGTAGCGATTATTAAAGATGGTCGCCTTGTAACGGTTGAAAATATTCATGATTTACAAAGTATGAGACGACAAGTGATAGATGTAACCGTATCATCAGAGGAAGAGATTGAATCTCTTACACAATGTAATTTGCAATTTGAAGCGGTAAAAGGTAGAGAGGCATCGATTATTGTGCAAGGAAACTATCAAAATGTTTTACAAACACTTTCAAACTATAATGTAACGGCGCTTCAAACGAGAGCAATGGATTTAGAACATTTATTTATGCATTATTACGATAAGAAAGAAGGGGTAAAGCATGAATAAGCAATTGTTTTTAGCTAGTTTGAAAGAAACACAAAAAAGTATTTTGAGTTATGCAACTGGTGCAGCTCTATATTTATGGTTATTAATTTGGATCTTCCCTTCAATGGTATCAGCGAAAGGGTTAAATGAATTAATAAGTGCTATGCCTGATAGTGTGAAAAAAATTGTTGGAATGGAAAGTCCGATTCAAAACGTAATGGATTTTTTAGCTGGCGAATATTATAGTCTATTGTTTATTATCATATTAACAATTTTTTGTGTAACAGTTGCAACGCATTTAATTGCTCGTCATGTAGATAAAGGAGCGATGGCATACTTGCTAGCAACACCTGTATCTAGAGTGCAAATTGCAATCACGCAAGCGGTTATTCTCGTATTAGGGCTACTAATCATAGTAACTGTTACGTATGTAGCGGGTATAGTAGGTGCAGAGTGGTTTTTAGAAGATAATAACTTAAATAAAGAATTATTCCTGAAGATAAATATAGTGGGTGGGTTAATATTTTTAGTCGTTAGTGCGTATTCATTTTTCTTTTCTTGTATATGTAATGACGAAAGAAAGGCACTTAGCTACTCAGCAAGTTTAACTATTTTATTTTTCGTAATGGACATGGTAGGTAAATTAAGCGATAAGTTAGAGTGGATGAGAAATATATCATTATTTACGCTATTTCGTCCGAAAGAAATTGCTGAGGGAACGTATAATATATGGCCAGTGAGTATAGGTTTAACTGCTGGAGCCCTTTGTATTTTCATAGTAGCAATTGTAGTGTTTAGGAAGAGGGATTTACCGTTATAAAGTAGAAAGTCCACTGATAGAGTGGGCTTTTTTTGATGAGGAGGAAACGAATGAATCATTTGTTCCGGGTTAAGCTATATGTAAATGATATTGAGAAGTCATTATTGTTTTATGAAGAAGTAACTGGTTTACAGTTGTATAAAAGAAGTATGCATGCAGCACGCTTTAATCACGATCAGTTTTCTCTGTTACTAGCTACTGATTCAACATTGAGTGAAAATCACTATTTTTACAATCGAAAAGACATGAAGGGGAATGGCTTTGAACTAATTATTGTTGTCAATCGGATTGAAGAAGTATATGAACGTTGTAAAGAGAAGCGATGCACAATACAAGAAGAAATTCAAACTTATCCGTGGGAGATGCGGGGATTTAAAGTTGTCGATCCAGATGGATATTTCCTTAGAATTACATCTGAGTAAAGGTAAACATGAAGAATGTTTACCTTTTTTTATGGAAATATTCAAAAAAATGAACCTTTTTCTAGGCTCATCCGTCTAATACATGTAAAGTTAAATTTGAAGTGAGGATGAAACAGGAGGAGCAATTGTGAAAGTAATCCCTTTATATAAAATGATTGTAAAAGAAGAAACCGATGTTTCTTTAGCGAAAAAAGGTGATCATGAAGCGTTTATGGCGCTTATACATACAGAAAAAGTGAAGATGTATCGCATTGCAAAGGCTATGTTACGCGATGAGACAAATATAGAGGATGCGATACAGGCAACAATTTTAAAAGCCTATGAAAATATAAAAAAATTAAAGAAAGAAGAGTTTTTTCAAACTTGGTTAATTCGAATTTTGATAAATGAGTGTAACAACATTATTAGATCATACAAAAAGATAATGGTAATAGAAGAAAATGATTACAATATGAGTGCTTATGATCAGTATGAAGATATAGATTTGTGTAATGCGATTCAATCATTACATGAAGAGTTAAGAGCTGTTACGGTGCTTTTTTATTATGAAGATATGAATCAAGAAAGTATAGCGAAGCTTTTAGAAGTGCCAAAAGGAACAGTGAAATCGAGATTGGCACGCGCGAGGGAACAATTGCAAAAGCGATTAAAGATGGAATAGGGGGTGTATAGGATGGATAACGAAAAATTATTTGATGAGAAAATAAAAAAGAGAATAAAAGAAGAGAATGTTATAGTACCACCAGAGTTAAATGAAAAGATTAATCGTACACTACATAATCTTCCGGTAAAAAAGAAAGGTTACAAAGTTTATATGATGGCTATAAGTGCTGCGGTTCTAACACTGTCCATTGTGTCTATGTCGGAGTTTTCTGATCAAATTTTTGCTCAAAATGGTGGGGTATTTGAATATGTAAAGAAAAAGGCGTTTTCTGATTATGAAAATGAAGAAGAAATAAAATCGAACGTAAACTATCCAGATAAAGAAAAGATTCATGAAAAGATGCTGGATTCCATTGATCATTTTAAAAATATTTCAGGACAATTTGAGGAATATTCTAGTTCGTCAAGAATTGCTACAACATACAAATATGCGATTGATACGGAGCAACAAAGAGGTATCTCTTCGAAAGAAGATAAGCTAACGAAAAAACGAACAATTATATATAACGAGGGCAAGAAAAAAGAATTTGATGATGAGAAGTATACATATAGAGAGACAAAATGGAGCCCGAAGGAAAGAAACTATGAACTATTAAAATTAAATCCTACGGAAAGATTATTGAGAAAATCAGGTGAAAAGAAACGATATGATGACGAATATGTGGGATTTGCGAAGTATAGTATGCAATCAGAATTTGCTGAGCTATTAATTCGATATAAAGATTGGAATTATAAAGAAACGAAGTATCTTGGACTTGATTGCTACAAAATAGAAGGGACAATAAACATAGAAATGCCTGTAAGTACATCTGAAGATTTAAGAGGGAAATTTGAAATGGTTGTAGAGAAAAATACGGGGATTATGCTAAAGTTCCTTAGTTTCCACGAAGGTATGATTCAATATTCGATTACGACTGAATGGATACAAATAAATAAAGGATTGAAAGAGAATGTATTTCAAAAGGATAGCGCTAAGTATGAAAAATTGAAAAACATATTAGATGAATAGAAAACGGGGGGGAAATATATGGAGAATACCTCTTCTTCAAGAGAAAAGAAAAATAAAAGAAAATATAAGAAGACAATGATAATAAGTGTATTGTTAGTAGTATTACTATTTGGCGGAGTGGGATATGGTGCTTATGTGTATATGAAAACTTCTAATCTCGTACAAAAGTCTAGTTTAAATTTAGCACGTGGTGAAAAATCACATTTACGTGAGAACACCGTAAAACCAATTGCAAATAATGTTTCACTTTTAATTATGGGAATTGATGAAAATCAAGAACGACAAAAGGAGTATAATGGTGCTTTTCATACAGATGCACTACTGCTAGCTACTTTTAATAAAGATGATAAAACAGTGAAGTTAACGAGCATACCACGTGATACATATACATATGTTCCAGTTGAAAAGAAAAAAGATAAAATAACGCATGCATATGGAAGTGGTTTCGTTAAAAATGGTAAAGATGGAGGACCGCAAGCTTCAGTGGAAGCGGTAGAAAAATTGTTACAAGTACCTGTTGATTATTTTGTGAAGTTCAATTTTAATGCATTTACTAAAATTGTTGATGGATTAGATGGGATTGAAGTAAATGTCCCAGTTGAATTTACGGAGCAAAATAGTAAAGATGAGCCTGACGCAATTCATTTGAAAAAAGGACTACAAAAACTAACAGGGGAAGAAGCACTTGCACTGGCAAGAACGCGTCATATTGACAGTGATGCAATGAGAGGTCAGCGTCAACAGCTTGTTATTGAAGCGATGTTAAGTAAATTAAAAAGTGTAGGTTCGATTACGAAACTAGAAAAAATGGTTGAGGCGGTTGACGGTGATTTTAAAACAAACTTAGTAATGGATGATATTTTATCTTTTTATAAATACGGATTAAACGGTTCAGTTGAAAAGATTCAATTAGCTGGTGATGATTTATATTTACCTAACGGTCCAAATGGACAACGTGTATATTATTATAACCCTAATAAAAAAGATCTACAGAGTTTGAGTAATACGCTTAGAACACATCTAGGATTAAGTGAAAAGCAGATTGAAGAGAATTGAAGCAGGCATAATGTCTGCTTTTTTATTACGTTTAATAGTATGACATTTAAATTCAAATATTATATACTATTTTCAAGTTATGGATGATAGTATAACATAATGATGTGATTTAAGTTAAATACCAGGGGGGATATTACATAAAATACATCATTAGCAATTATTTGTGGTATTGCAGTAGGGGCAATTTGGCCTAGTGTTGGACAAGAGAAGAAGCCAATTGGTGAAACATTCATCAATATGATTAAAATGGTTATTGCACCGATAATCTTTTTAACGATTGTGCTTGGTATTGCAAGTATGGGAAGTATGAAAAAGGTAGGTCGTGTTGGTGGGAAGGCACTATTATATTTTGAAATCGTTACAACAGCGGCTTTACTTATTGGTATCATCGTAGCGAATGTTGTACGTCCCGGAGATGGATTAGATCCTTCGAAACTAAAGGGCGGAGATGTTTCACAATATGTACAAAGCGGGCAAGAAATGCAGTGGATGGATTTCTTTTTACATATTGTGCCGTCTAACATGTTTGAAGCATTTGCAAAAGGTGATATTTTACAAGTTCTGTTCTTCTCCATTTTATTCGGTGCAGGGTTAACGATGCTCGGGAAAAATGGACAACCTGTTATCGACTTTTTTGAAAGATTATCGAAAGTATTTTTTAATATTTTATCTATTGTTATGAAGTTAGCACCAGTTGGAGCATTCGGTGGAATGGCGTTTACAATTGGTAAATATGGTTTAAGTACGTTAATACCACTTGTTAAACTAATGATTTGTGTATACGACAATGGCATTATTCGTTTTTATTGTTTTAAATTTTATTTGTAAACTGTACAAATTTAGCTTGTGGAAATATTTAGCACATATTAAAGAAGAATTACTTATTGTTCTAGGGACATCATCATCAGAATCAGTACTGCCGCGAATGATGACAAAGATGGAAGACTTCGGGTGTTCTAAGCCAGTAGTAGGTTTAGTCATTCCGACAGGTTACTCTTTTAATTTAGATGGAACGACGATTTATTTATCGATGGCAACTATATTTTTAGCTCAAGTTTTTCACGTCGATCTTTCACTAGGTCAACAATTAACTATAATAGCTATTTTATTAGTTACATCTAAAGGGGCAGCAGCAGTAACAGGTGGAGGTTTTATAGTACTAGCATCTACTTTATCTGCAATGAATGTTATCCCGTTAGAAGGGTTAGCGCTATTACTTGATGTAGATCGTTTCATGTCAGAAGCACGTGCTATCGTCAATTTAATTGGTAACGGTATTGCGACTGTAGTTGTTGCAAAAAGTGAAAATGAATTTGATGAAGAGAAGTATACGAGAGTAATAGAGGAAATGAAAAAAGAGAAAATGGTCGGATAAAAAAGTCAGCAAAGCTGACTTTTTTATTTTTGTAGAAAAGAGGTTTGTTACGATATACATTATTTATTAACAATAATTTACAAGTGTTTTATAGTGGAGGGATATAAAGGTTATTAAATCAATACATAGAATTCAATGAGATATAGTGTTTCGAAAGATTATGGAATTTTTATGAATATTACTGTAAAAAAATAATTTTTTAAAAATTTTCAATAATAACACTTTACAAAACTCAAAAAATTAGTAGAATAATAGTTAATAAGAATCTTCTGATAAATATATAAAGAAAAACAGAATTATCAGAAAATTCTTAAATGAGAGCGTTAAGAATTAGGGAGGGTACAGAAAGTGAAAAAGAAAAAAATCAAAAAACTAACAGCAGTTGTAGCACCAGTTTTAGCAATGAGTATGGCATTGACAGCATGTTCTACATCAGGCGGAGATAAGAAAACAAGCACAAATTCTAGCTCTGGCGGAGATAGCAAATCAGAAGAAAAATTAGCAGCGAAACAAGTGCTAAATCGTACAGAAACAAATGAGATTCCAACAATGGATACTTCTAAAAATACTGATACATTAGGTTCTCAAATTTTAGGGAACACAATGGAAGGTTTATATCGATTAGATAAAGATAACAAACCAATCCCAGCTGCGGCAGAGTCAAGCACGAAGAGTGAGGATGGTAAAAAATATACATTCAAATTACGTAAAGATGCAAAATGGTCAAATGGTGATCCAGTAACAGCGAAAGATTTCGTATATGCATGGCAACGTTTATTAGATCCAAAAACAGCTGCTGAGTATGCATTCATTGCATTCCCAATTAAAAATGCAGAAGCGGTTAATAAAGGGGAAAAACCTGTAACTGAACTAGGAGTAAAGGCAGTAGATGACCTTACTTTAGAAGTTGAATTAGAACAAGCAGTACCATACTTCTTAAACTTAGTAGCATTCCCATCATACTATCCGTTAAATGAGAAGTTCGTAAAAGAAAAAGGAGATAAATACGGTTTAGAGTCTGATACAACAGTATATAACGGACCGTTCGTTCTTACTGATTGGAAACATGAGCAAGGCTGGAAACTAAAGAAAAACGATCAATATTGGGATAAAAAGACTGTAAAACTAGATGAAATCAATTATAGTGTAGTAAAAGAAGTAGCTACAAGAGTAAACTTATATGATACAAATGCAATTGATTTCGCGCTATTAACAGGTGAATTCGTTGATAAGTATAGAAACAATAAAGAAGAGTTTGGTTCATACTCACAAGTAAGTACTTACTTCTTACGTATGAATCAAAAACGTGGTGGACAAGATACACCGTTAAAGAGCCAAAAATTACGTGAAGCAATCGCATTATCAATCGATAAAAAGAATTTATCAAACGTTATTTTAAATGATGGATCTAAGCCTGCGGACTTCTTAGTACCGAAAGGATTAGCAACTGGACCAGACGGTAAAGACTTCCAAGAAACATTTAAAAATGGTATTAAACCAGATGCGAAAAAAGCAGCAGCTGCATGGAATGAAGCGAAAAAAGAGCTTGGGAAAGACCAAGTTACAATTGAGCTATTAAACTATGACACTGGTAATGCGAAAAAAGTTGGGGAATATGTAAAAGATCAAATTGAGAAAAACTTAAAAGGTGTAACTGTTAATATTAAACTTCAGCCATTCAAACAAAAGCTGAAATTAGAAACAGAGCAAGACTATGATATATCATTTGCTGGTTGGGGACCTGACTACGCTGACCCAATGACATTCTTAGATATGTTCCAGTCTAATCATTCTCATAACCAAATGAGCTTCGCTGATTCAAAATATGATGATATGATTAAAAAAGCTGGTGGAGAATTAATGGGTGACGCGAAGAAACGTTGGGAAGAGCTCGGAAAAGCTGAGAAATTACTTCTTGAGCAAGATGTAGCACTTGTACCTTTATACCAACGTGGTGATGCATACGTTCAAAAACCAAATGCAAAAGGCATCGTTCACCATAACATTAGCCCAGAGTATAGCTTCAAGTGGGCATACATGACTGAAAAAGATGGAAAATAATTTTTAAATAGTGGTTTTATCTTTAAGTGGATATATGCAAGTTCCTTATCTTATTCTTGCATTGAGAATCTCGCTGTCCACAATAGAAGGATAAAATAATAGAGCATTCCAAAGGTAGATTCTTTACTTTTGGAATGCTTTTTATTATGAGATTAAATGTAAAAAGTAATGAATATAAGGTTTCTATTGTGAAAAGAATAATTTTTAGAATATTTTAAAAATAACTTTACAAAACCAGAAAAAATAGTAGAATATTAATTAATAAGAATTTTCTGATAACTAATTATTAGGAAATTACTCAAATCTAGTTTCGTACATATAATTGGGGAGGGTACAAAAATGAAGAAAAAGATGAAAAAGTTCACGGCGGTTGTAGCGCCAGTTTTAGCGATGAGTATGGCGTTGACAGCGTGTTCTGGATCTGGTGGGGAGAAGAAATCAAGTACGACGTCTAGTGGTGGTGGGGAAGAGAACAAATCCGAAATTAAATACGCAGCAAAACAAGTGTTAAATCGTACAGAACAACAGGAAATTCCGACGATGGATACGTCTAAATCTACTGATACGCTAGGGGCGCAAATTTTAGGAAACACGATGGAAGGATTATACCGTCTTGATAAAGATAATAAGCCAATTCCTGCTGCTGCAGAATCTAGTACGAAAAGCGAGGATGGCAAAAAATATACATTCAAATTACGTAAAGATGCAAAATGGTCGAACGGTGACCCTGTAACAGCGAAAGATTTCGTATACGGATGGCAACGCTTACTCGATAAAAATACTGCTGCAGAATATGCGTTTATTGCTTACTATATTAAAAATGCAGAAGCAATTAATAAAGGTGAAAAACCTCTTACAGATTTAGGAGCAAAAGCGGTAGATGATTATACGCTAGAAGTAGAATTAGAAAAGCCAGTACCATACTTCTTAAATTTACTAGCATTCCCGTCATACTATCCGTTAAATGAAAAATTCGTAAAAGAAAAAGGCGATAAGTACGGTTTAGAAGCAGATACAACGGTGTATAACGGGCCGTTCGTGATGTCTTCATGGAAACATGAACAAGGATGGCAGCTAAAGAAAAATGATAAGTATTGGGATAAGAAGACTGTGAAATTAGATGAAATTAACTATAGTGTAGTAAAAGAAGTTGCGACGAAAGTAAACTTATATGATACAGGATCAATTGATTTCACACTACTATCAGGAGAGTTTGTAGATAAATATAAATCGAACAAAGAAGAATATGGCGAGTATGCAGAATCAAGTACATTCTTCTTACGTTTAAATCAAAAGCGTAACGGACAAGATACGCCGTTAAAGAGCAAAAAACTTCGTGAAGCAATCGCATTATCAGTTGATAAAAAAGGTTTAGCAAATGTTATTTTAAATAATGGTTCAAAAGCAACAGATCAATTAGTACCAAAAGGACTTGCGACAGGACCAGACGGTAAAGATTTCCAAGATACATTTAAAAATGGTCTGAAATATGATCCGAAAAAAGGTGCAGCAGCGTGGGAAGCAGCGAAAAAAGAACTTGGAAAAGATCAAGTTACAATTGAATTACTAAGTTATGATGATGGAACTGCGAAAAAGATTGCTGATTATGTTAAAGATCAAATTGAGAAAAATTTAAAAGGTGTAACAATTAATACAAAAATTCAGCCGTTTAAGCAAAAATTAAAATTAGAGACTGCACAAGATTATGAAATTTCTTATGCAGGTTGGAGTCCAGACTATGCGGATCCAATGACATTTATTGATATGTTTGAATCTAAGAGCCCATATAACCAAATGAGTTATTCAAATGCCAAATATGATGATATGGTATCAAAAGCAGGTAATGAATTAATGGGTGATGCGAAGAAACGTTGGGAAACGTTAGGAAAAGCTGAAAAACTATTCCTTGAAGAAGATGCTGGGCTAGTTCCTTTATATCAAACAGGAAGAGCGTATGTAATGAAACCGAATGTTAAAGGAATTGTGAAACATAACATCAGTCCAGAATATAGCTTTAAGTGGGCGTATGTAACGGAAGGGAAATAAGAAAAAAGAGCGTTTGAAAAATATATTATTTATTTTTTAAACGCTCTTTTACTATTCAATTAAATTTAAATAAATAGAGAAGAATAAGAAAAGTGGTACTTACATATAGTAGATGGGGGAGAATTCGTATAGTAGTAATAGATTGTTATTGATTTAAATAAATTAATTATTACGAATATTCTTTAAAAATACTTTACAAATCGTGAAAAATTAGTAGAATGATAATTAGTAATAATTTTCTGATAATTTAAATTGGAAATCTCTCAAAGTTAGTTTCGTACATATAATTGGGGAGGGTACAAGAATGAAGAAAAAGATGAAAAAGCTCACGGCGGTTGTAGCGCCAGTTTTAGCGATGAGTATGGCGTTAACAGCTTGTTCTGGATCTTCTGGTGGGGAGAAGAAAACGACAACGACATCTAATAATGGTGGAGAAGAGAAGAAATCTGATATTAAATATGCGGCAAAGCAAGTGTTAAATCGTACTGAAACGAATGAAATTCCGACGATGGATACTTCAAAAAGTACAGATACACTTGGCGCACAAATTTTAGGGAATACGATGGAAGGTTTATATCGTCTTGATAAAGATAATAAGCCAATCCCAGCTGTAGCAGAATCTAGCACAAAAAGCGAGGATGGTAAAAAATATACATTTAAATTACGGAAAGATGCAAAATGGTCAAATGGTGATCCAGTAACAGCGAAAGATTTCGTATTTGCATGGCAACGTCTAGTAGATCCAAAAACAGCTGCTGAGTATGCATTTATTGCTTACTATATTAAAAATGCAGAAACAATTAATCAAGGAAAAGCAGAAGTTTCTACATTAGGTGTAAAAGCGGTAGATGATTATACGCTTGAAGTGGAATTAGAAAGACCAGTACCATATTTCTTGAACTTAATGGCATTTGCGTCATACTATCCATTAAATGAAAAGTTTGTAAAAGAAAAAGGGAATAAATTCGGTTTAGAGTCTGATACAACAGTATATAACGGACCGTTCGTTCTTACTGATTGGAAACATGAGCAAGGCTGGAAATTAAAGAAAAATGATCAGTATTGGGACAAAAAGACTGTAAAACTAGAAGAAATTAACTATAGTGTAGTAAAAGAACCAGCTACTAGAGTAAATTTGTATGATACAGGTGCAATTGATTTCGCACTTTTATCAGGAGAGTTTGTTGATAAGTATAGAAATAATAAAGAGGAGTTTGGCGCATATTCGGAAACAAGTACGTTTTACTTACGTTTAAATCAAAAGCGTGGTGGGCAAGATACACCGTTAAAGAGCAAAAAACTACGTGAAGCAATTGCATTATCCATTGATAAGAAAGCTTTAGCGAATGTCATTTTAAATGATGGTTCAAAACCAGTGGATTACTTAGTACCAAAAGGTTTAGCGAGTGGACCAGATGGTAAAGATTTCGCAGAAACGTTCAAGAATGGTTTAAAACAAGACACTAAAAAGGCAGCAGCAGCTTGGGAAGAAGCGAAAAAAGAACTTGGAAAAGATCAAGTAACAATTGAACTGTTAAATTATGATACTGGTAATGCGAAAAAAGTTGGGGAGTATGTAAAAGATCAAGTTGAAAAAAATCTAAAAGGCGTGACAGTAAATATTAAACTGCAACCATTTAAGCAAAAGCTAAAATTAGAATCAGACCAAGATTATGATTTTTCATATGGTGGCTGGAATCCAGATTACGCGGATCCAATGACGTATCTTGATATGTTTGAAACGACAAATTCTCAGAACCAGATGAGCTACTCAGATTCAAAATATGATGACATTATTACTAAAAGTAAGACAGAATGGATGGCTGATGCAAAAAAACGTTGGACAGAGTTAGGGAAGGCAGAGAAATTGTTACTTGAGGAAGATGTAGCGCTTGTACCTTTATATCAAAGTGCTAAATCATATGTTATGAAACCAAATATAAAGGGAATTGTGAAACATAATATTAGTCCGGAATATAGCTTCAAATGGGCATATATTGAAGAGAAATAATAAAGTGAAACTTTAATTAGGCTGCCCAGCAAATAGCAGGATAAAAGAAAAAGCATTTTCAAGTTGCGGTATTAGAGCGATTGAAAATGCTTTTTCTATGCACTTTTATTTCTTCCCCGAATATATAAAATAAAAAAGGGAGAATCCCATGGAACGAAATACTTACATCGATTTCCTAGCTTATTACGGAATAGGAAGTGCTCATCCTGGTGGTTTTACGTTAACAAAACAATTGTTGGAGCAACTACCTTTTAGATTTGGAGCGAATGTCCTTGAGATAGGGTGCGGTACGGGGAAAACAGCGGCATATATGACAAAAGAATGTGGTTATAAAGTAACGGCGGTTGAAAAGAATGAGATTATGATTCAAAAGGCGAAAGATAGATGGTCGTTTGAAGGAATAGATATTCAATTAATTGAAGGAAGTGTAGAGCAATTACCTTGTTTGCATGATTCATTTGAGTTCGTACTCGGAGAATCGATACTCGCTTTTACAGAGAAAGAAAGGGTTATCTCGGAGTGCTATCGTGTATTACAGAAGGAGGGCAAGCTTGTTGTCATTGAAATGATTATTGATAGGCACATTGAGAAGAGTGAGGAAGAAAAGATTGCCCAGTTATACGGGATGAAAGAACTATTAACTGAGAGTGAATGGGTACAATTATTTCAGAAAGCAAATTTTAAAAGAATTACAATTGCTGGCGGTGGTACAATTGCAGAAACAATCTCGGGCTATATAGAAGAGCCAGAATGGAATGTATCCTCGCATATTCCAAATGAATTATATGAGGCATGGGTACAGCATGAAAATGTACGACTTATGTACCAACATATTTTAGGACATCGTATTTTTATATGTGAAAAATAAAGAAAGAGAGTTGACTAAAGCTAGTCAACTCTTTACTATGTTAAATGAAAAATAGTGCAGCTAATGTAATTCCGAAGATGAAACCAAATCCGAGTTCAACGCCCCAGCCACCACAACTACCGCAACCACGACCGCCACATCCACAGCCGCTGAATCCACCACCACAACCAAATCCGCAACTATCACATCTGCTAAGGCCCCCACAAAGGTCACAGCCACCGTTTGCATATGCGTCATAGTATCCAAATCCTGTATCAAAAGATGAGCGCTGTTGCACTGGTTCAATCCATACAGAGCTGTTTGTCACATCAATTATTTTGCCTAAATGAATGCGACCATCACGATCTTCAATTCGAACGACTTTACCGAAATAACGTTGGCACGTATCGTAACATTTTTGTCTATGCATGTTTTTTCCTCCTTCCCCATTACAGTAATACGATATGTAAGGGGGACAAGTGCGGCTTGTACGAATGTCCTATCTATCATAATTGTTATAGGAAAGGGGAAATATAGGAGAAGGATATATAAGGAGGAAAAAGGCATGAAATCTACAGATCAGTTTCAGACATACGAAGTACCGTGGGAAGAATTTATTGAAGCATTGCGAGAAGAAATGAAGAAGCAAGTAGGGGCAGATATAATTGATACAGTAGTTTGCAATTTAGAAGATGGCTTTGAAGTGTATACATACGTGCAGGGGGATTTGGAGTTTGAATACAAGGAAGCACTTGAAAGAAAATACGGAAGCGATGCAAAAACGCCTAATGTGTTAACGATTATGTTATTAGCTAGTATTTATAGTACAAGTGAAGAGAATTTACGCTTGCATGCGGATAATAAAGAAAATCCGGTTGTTGAAGTGTATGTGAAGCAATGAAACACGCTGTGAAAGGCGTGTTTTTTATTTGTCCCGCTATTTGTGGGCAGCAAGACCCCCACCTCAAAATTCAGCGGAAGCAAAGAAGTTAGGTAGGGGATTAACTACCTGTAATAGCCTTCACTTTATGTGGTAAAATGTTAGAAAATTAAGAAAGAAGGTGGCGGTTTGAAAATTAAACATCTTAATTTAACAGTTTCAGATGTAGTAGCTACTAGAGAGTTTTTAGAAAAATATTTTGGTTTAACTTGTAGCGGAACAAGGGGAAATGGCTTTGCAGTTTTGCGTGATAATGATGGGTTTATATTAACATTAATGAAAGGGAAAGACGTACATTATCCACAAACATTTCATGTAGGGTTTCCTCAAGAAAGTGAAGAACAAGTAAATAAGATGAATCAAAGATTGAAGGAGGATGGCTTTTTGGTCGAACCTCCTAAGCATGCACATGCGTATACGTTTTATGTGGAAGCACCTGGTGGATTTACAATTGAAGTGATGTGTTAATTTAAAATCAAACTTTTTGATGCTTGTTTTCAATATAAAAAGTAGGAAAAGTCTGTTTAAGTGTAGAGCTTAAACAGGCTTTTTTTACTTATATTATCGGATAGAAAATGCTAGAAGGAATCATAACTTTATTATATAACTGTTTACATAATAAAGTTATGGTGCGCTTGTTGTCCTGAAATACAAGTCATATATCTTGTATCCTCTCATAAATTTAAACATAGGAATTTGTCTACAAAGGTGGCGAAGCCTCATCATGAAAATTCGAATTTGTGCCACATTCATGTTGTTTCTATTTATATGGTTACATCCTTTTTGGACTTTTGCAAAAGGAGAGGAGGCAAAGGAAAGGGTCGTTTCACTTGTATATGATGATTCGGGCAGCATGAGAAATAACGATCGCTGGAAATATGCCAATTATGCTTTGCAAAGTTTAGTTGCGCTATTAGATGAAAAAGATAAATTCTCTTATGTTCCAATGAGCAAGCCGAATGATCCATTAAACATTTCGTTAACGAAGGATAAGAGACAAACAGAAATTGAGGGAATTGGAGCATGGAAAACGTATTTAAATACTCCGTTTAGCGCAGTAGAGACGGCGATGCAATCTATAAAAAAGGAAGCAGATATAGATGGAAAACGTGAATTTTGGCTTATTGTCTTAACTGACGGGGCATTTAATGATTTAGAGAAAGATAAGATTGGCGGAAAAGAACAAATTACAAAGAAGCTAGCACAGTTTAAGAAAGAAATGGATGCAAAAAAGATATCTTTACATCCAATTTTAATTACGATGGAAGAGGATTTAGGGCAGCAAGAAAAGGCACAACTAAATACGTTTAAAGAAATATGGAAGAAAGAGATAAATGGCGTTACGATGCCATCTAGTGGAGAGGATGGTATTGTAAAAAGCGTCAATCAAGTGGCAGCATTAGTTGCAAATCGTGATCCGTTCTCCTCGGTTGAATCGATTGTAAAAACGAAAGTAGTAGGAAAGAAAGTAGAGATTACAACACCATTCCCGTTAAAGCGTATGACGCTTGTACGGCAATCGCCTTCTTTGTCTAATTATCAGGTCACACAAATTTCTAAACCGTTACAATTACAATCTTCTTATTCCATACATGCACCAGGAGAAGCGAAATTATTCGGAAATATAGTTCATATAAGTACGGAAAATCAGGAAGTTATTAAACCAGGAACGTATACGATAGAAGTGGATCGAGATATTGAGAAAGAAGGATTACAAGTACTAGTTGAACCGGCGCTTAACTATACTGTTTCTACTTATGACAAAGACGATAGTAGTCAAAAAAATGTGGAGAAAATGTACGAAGGTGTTACTGCTGTTATTGAAGCGAAGCCTACGGAATTACCAATTCAGTCTTCATATTTTCAGTCAGAAGTAGAAATAGACGGAAAACAGTATCCGATGAAGTGGAACGATAAAAAACATGTATTTTACTACGAAACGAAGATCGATAAAGGGTTAGTGCGCGGGAAAGTTCATATGAACATAAAGGGGTTTTACAGACAGACGAAGGAATTTAAAATCGAAGTAACTGAAAAACCAAAATTATCATTGCAAACTATTACGAAAGATTATGAGGAAAAAGTAACGAATTTAGAGAATAGTAAACCGTTTATTATACAACCACAGTTAGATGGTAAGCCGATGACAGAAGAAGCTGTAAAGAAACTATTAAAATCTACTGGTGTCACATCTAAACAATCAATCAACTATGAAATAAAACAACAGGATAATCAAATTTATATTTATCCTCGCCCCCATTACTCCGACACATTCAATTTTACAGATACCGGCACCGTAGAAGCTACCATCGTAGTGCAAGATTCAAAATTACAAGAAGTAAAGAAAAATATATCACTTCATATTCAAAACGCACCGTTCTATGAAAAATATGCGCTTATTTTTAAGTTTGTTATTCCTATCACTTTATTATTGTTAGTAGTAGGAATAATCGTTTTAGGATGGATTGTTCGTCCAAGATTTCACCGAAAAGCACTATTGTATTACGAATGGGATCAAGAGGTAGCGAAAGATTGGTTATATCAATCTGAGCCAGAATTACTTAAAAATAAATGGTGGAAACATTATTTTGGCATTCCGTTTAGGGCAGAAAGAAAGACTGTGCAATCCGTTACGTTTATAGCAAAGAAAGGATCGAAATCAATATTTGTAGCGAAAGAGTCACAAGTAGTAGGAATGATTATTGATGGGATGTTTATAACAGAAGATGAGGTTGGAATGGAACATAAGACGTTATATCCAAATGAACTTTTAGTAATTGATAGAGGGTATGGTAAAGAAATTTACAAATATGAGTGTGAATAGTAGATAGGGAAAAGGAGGGAGTCTTATCTTTCTCCCCTCTTTTCAAACAAGCAAGAATAGGAAGGTGGTTCACATGACGTTACAAGTTCCAACGATATTAATTGGTTTAGGTGGAATCGGTAGTACTGTGACACATCAAATATATGAAAGGCTACCTGAGGAGCGCCGAAAAAAGGTAGCAATGCACGTATTTGATACAGATGTGAATACATTGAGTAAATTTGATCATATTCGAAAGTTTAAGACGCAAACGAGTTCTAGTAAAACGCCAAGAGAGTATATTGCAGGAGATCCAACGATTCCAGAGTGGTTTCCGATGGACCCGACTATACTTGATAAACCACTGACAGAAGGGGCAGGACAGTTACGCGTCATTTCCCGTTTAGCGTTACTTGCTGCGATGAAAGAAGATAAATTGACATCCTTTTGGCAAGAAATCGAGAAGATTTTTCCGGTTACAAGCGATCAAACGGAATATGGAGTGCGTGTCATTATCGTAACATCACTAGCGGGCGGAACAGGTTCAGGGATGTTTCTACAAATTGCATTATATTTACGTGAAATGCTTCGGAAAAAACTGCAGCATCACAACATTTTAATACGTGGTGCGTTTTTAATGCCGGATGTTTTAGTTAAGACGAGAACGGTTAGTGCGAAAGAGTTTGAAACGGTGCAAGCAAACGGCTATGCCTCGTTAAAAGAATTACATGCCATTACACTCGGTTCCACTGGAGAATTATCAAAACGTGGCGGTGTGACGATTGAATTAGAATATCGACCTGATCAAGTAGATGAAGACGGAAGAACGAATCATACGATTAAACAACATCATTTACCATACAATTATTGTTTCCTATACGATTACGAAAATCTACATGGACACCATCTGCACAATTTATCAGATTATATGGAGCAAATGGCAAATACGATTTATTTACAGTTATTTAGTCCGATGTCTGCAAATCATTTTGCACAGGAAGATAATCAAATTCAGCAATTAGCAGAATCAAGTGGGAAAGGACGATATTGCGGGGCAGGAACGGCAAAGATTATTTATCCGTATGAGCACGTGTTAAAATATTGTGCTTTAAAATGGGCTGTGCAAGGTTTAGATGAGTCTTGGCTGCATTTAGATCAACTGTTTCAAGAAAAGAAGCAAAGATATGACCAAGACGTCAAACGCGGGATGCAACGTGAAAAGCCAGAGCGTGGGAAAAGTTATTTAGAAGACTTAGAACATCTTGCTACCCGTCCAGAACAGGCTCATATTTTTTATAGACAAATGTACAATGAAACGCGTGAAGGAGCAGAGGGCGGTAAGGTCGGTGTTGCGAAATCTAAACTGTTTTTAGAGGCTGTAGAAAGTTATGTACAGCGTACGGTGCAAAAAGATGAGGAATTAAACCGACTGCAGCACGAGTGTAAAATTTCGGCTGCTAAACTGAAAATGATGGAGCAAATGAAAGGTGAAGTAGCAAGGGTGGATCATGCGGTTCGTTTATATGCGTATGCGATTCCGAGCCGCGTACATGAGCATGTAACGACACTATTGTATGACATGATTGAATCAGACCGTTTTGCACCAAGTGGTTCTGAAGGGCAGTCCTATCAATTAAATACATGGTTTTTAAAGAAAACGGATCCTGTTCATCCAGTATCAGCTCGTTTTATGTTGTATGAAATTCGAAAGCAGTTAGTCGAGAAAATGAATCGACTACATGAAAATAATGAACAAAAGCGCAATTTAATTCAAAACTACGATAAGAAATTTAATGTGAGTAATATTGATGGAACGGTAACAGCTGTTCGCCGGGTAGAAATCGCGCAGCAACAAGGCTGGTTTGGAAAAATGATTAATAATCAGCAGCGTTTATTTAAAAAAGAATTTGAAGATATTGTAACGCAGTACGTACACAAATTAAACGAGTATCGTAAAGAAATGCTATTAGAACTCGTTTATCAATCGCTATATCAAGCGGTTAATAAAATGATTCAATATTGGGAAAGGTTTTTTGATAATTTATACGAAACACGTGAAAATTTATTGTTCGAAATTCAAAAACGAAGCAAGGAATTTGAAGGGAAAACAAACCCAACGAATGTATACGTATTAGCTGAAGAGAAATTGCAAGAAAAGATATGGCAAGATATGCAGCAACATTTAAATTTGGGAGTGTTACCGAAAGATATATCTGCGGAAATTTATATGAGTTTATACGGGGAATATTGCCGGGATGCAAAAACAGAAGAGATTCAATCGAAAAAAGTAGAAGATTTTTATCGTGAGCACATACTAAGTTATTGCTACGATGAATTACAAATACGCTATCGTGATAAATTAGAGCTGAATATCGTTGAGGCGTTACGAAAAGAGGCGGATTATAAGAAGCGTGATCGTGATGAATACGTCCGTGAAAAAATTGAAGACTTATTCCATTTAGCAAGTCCATTCGTTCCGAAAGTTTCCCATCATAGGGAATTACAATATTGGGGTATACATCCATCTTTAAAGAAAGAATTGCAAGAGGAATTAATTCAAGAAATGTTTAAAGAAAAAGATACAGTACATGAAGCTTTTTCGCCATTTGAAGTCATTTGTTATCGTGCGCATTACGGTTTATCACTACAAGACTTTCCTAAGCTGTCGTCAGGACATATTGCAAATGGATTTATGAATGATAAAGGTGATTATTTTCAGTCTTACTATCGCCGTGTGAACAAGTTGAATAGTAAAAAATCTAGTTTAACGCCGCATTTAGATAAATATTGGCACTTGCCAGCTTTCATGCCAGACTTAAATGCAACGCAAACGAAGTTGGATTACGATAAATGTAATCGCGCTCTTCTATACGCGTATATGTATCGTTGGATTAGTTTAGTTGCTGTTGATGGCCAGTTCGTGTATCAATATAACGGTGTTGGACGTAGCTTCTTAATTCAGTCGATGGGAAAAAATATTTCAAGTGAAAGTTATAAATTACACAGAGCATTGCTTCATAATCCGTTTATTTATGAAAACATCTTGTCCAGATTTGAAGAAGAACAAGAAAAAGCTATGATACAGGGCGGACATTTATATACACATCCGTTCGTATTAGGTGCTCAAGATATTAGATGGCTTCGTAAAGAGCATGTCCATAATATTTTAGATATGATTTTAATGTATGACCGTGAAGCGAAATATGATCCAACGTTAGAAGAAACTTCTGATGAATTATTAAGATTATTCCTTGACGAAATTGAGTTATATTTCCAAAACTATTACGGTACAGGTGCCGATATGGTTGCAAAGAAAGAGAAAGAAATGTTTATTAAACAATTGTGGGATCGTTCGTACGCGAAAGGTTATGTAGATCCAAATAGTGCTCCTTATAAAAAGTGGCAAAATTTATTAAGCGTTCATGATGAAGAAGAAACGCCAAAAACGAATGTATAATGAATGAAAAGGGAATCCTTAAAAGTGGCAATACAACTTTAGAAAAGAGGGATTCCGATGCCGTTTTTAGGAAGTGTATATCAAATATTTGGATTGTATCCAGAAATTTATTATGGAATGATTTCAGCCGAACTTGCGGAGCAGCAAAGATTGGAACAGGCGGAAAACGAAGAACCAGAAACAGAAGCGTAACTGCATAGGAAGCTTCAAAATAAAAATGATAACACGCTACTTACTCTTTACACGTATAAGAGCAAGTAGCGTGTTTTTTTTATTTAATAATCCCGTTCTCTAAAATTTTAATAGTAGGTGCTACTTTCACATTAGACTTTGAAAAGGCACTCGGCCAATCGTCTTCAACCGTTTTCCATTCTTTATATTGAAATGCTCTCGCATAATCACCAAACCCGAATGGATCAAGTTGCTGTTTTTGAATTTTGTGGATTAAATTGTTTAAATCTTTGTTTAGTTGTTTTGTAATAAGTGAAGTTATTTTCTTTCTACCTTTGTCTATATCCATGTTGAATGTAAGTTCAGATACGGAAACTTTAAAATTCATTGCAATATTAAATTTGAAGTGGTTATCGTTATAGCCTGTGTGAATGTCACGATTCATGCTAAGAACATTTATTGTTACGAAGTCGTCGCCGTCTGTATCTTTTAGATGACTATTACTTTCAACTGAATGAGAAGGGATTTTCAGTGTAAGTGAAACGGGTATATTCGCTTTCTTTTGTAATAGAAGAAGAAGGGCACTTTCATATCGATTTAAAGACATTTTATAGATTCCGCGAGAAGTTAATAATGCAGAGCCGGTAACGAGAATATCTTTTTTACCTTTTTTTATTTCTGAGATAGCAGGTGTTATACCTTTATTAAAAGTTTGCCTATGGAATTCATGGAATGTCGTAAACGCGGTTCGATTGTATAGTTTGTTCGTATTAATTAAATCTGTTAAATATTCAGGAAGTGCAGGCTTATCTTTAAAATTATTATATATAATTGAAGAGATTGGACCGTCTACTGCAACCATGCGCATATTTCCAGTATTTTTAGGGTCGCGATACCAAACATCAAGGTAAGGCATAGCTCCTTCTTGTTTTAAAAATTTCGTACTAAATAAAATGAGTTGTAACTTTTCTGTAGATACTAAACCGCTACTTGAACTATTAAATGTTGCTTTTGCTTCTCGAGGGGTATGTACTGTCGCTTCATGAGTTTCGTATTTTTTCTCCACATCTTCATTAAAAATAGGGTTTACGTGGTATACAATTAATTTTCCTTTTGCTTTTGTATCAAACCCGTAAATTAATGAAATGGATTGTTTTTCTAAGTCGAGCCGATCTCCTCCACATCCTGTTAAAAAGGTTATGAGAAAGCAAAATATAGTGAAAATAAAGCGTCTCATTTAAATTTTTCTCCTTTTCCAATGCTGATAAAGTGTCATGTATAAGAGAAATACGACTGGGAATAGAAAAACGATAAAATAACTTGCAGTTCCCCAAAATTCCCGCAATGCACTTATTTGATACGAGGATGGGATATAAAAACATAAAACGAAAACACACCCGAATAATAAAAACCAAATAGGTAATGAACTCCCTTTTTTGTTAAGTAACTGATTGATTCCATCTGAGGCAGTAAAAATATAAGGAATGCAAGAATCAAAAATAATGAAGAGATAAAATGACAAAAAGATAATTTCAAACCGTTCCAGAAATGAAAAGTGAAATGGTGTAACAAGAGAAAGAGTGGGCCATAAAAACTTAGTTATACCATCTGGGCTAAAATAAACGAAAGAAACGAACGTAACTTGCAGGTAAACGAATAAAGTAATCATATTTGCAATAACGATTCCTTTTTTTGCAGATGATTTATTACTGAGATAAGGATAAAGGACAAATGCAAACTCAAATCCGAGAAAGGCAATAATAGTTGATTTTACGGTGTTGAAAACTGGTAGCCATCCCTCTTTAAGGAGAGGAAGCAGATAAACCCAATGCCCGTCTTTAAGTGGGATAAATAAGAGCAATGGCATCCAGAGTGTAAATAAGACAGTAAAAACAGCATAGCGGCTAATAATAAGAACACCTTTACATGCGAGCATAACCATTGGGATAGATAATAACATCATGATTAAAAACATTGGAGATCTAGGTAAAATCCAAATGTGAATAACGTATAAGAGGGAAAAAATTAAGGATACAGCTGCAAGAACAGCATATAAAATCCAAAAAATCATTCCTACTCTTCCTAGCCACTTCCCAAGATAACGAGTTAGCACATCAAGTAAAGTATATCCGGGATGTTTTTCCATAATTTTTACAATACATAGACTGACTAAAGTAGTGATAGCGCATCCTATTATAATAGACATCCAGCCATCTGTATTCGCCCCTTGCGCAACTTCACGTGGCAGTGTAAGTACACCGAACCCTACTTGAACACCACTAATCGTTAAAATGTATTGAAATAAACTAATCTCCCTCTTTGCACGCTTTGTCACTTATCTTCCTCCGTTTCTTCTATATCGCGTTGTCGATTCTCTTGTTTTAAGTTGAGGGATAGTGGTCGTTTCTTCATTAGTTTCCATGGTAAACGTACAAGAATGTCTTTTAAATCTGAAGCAAATGACGGAGAAAAAGGACTACCATAAGGAACACCAAGTGATTCCATAGAAAGAATATGGATGATGATAACTGCCATCCCGACCATAATTCCAATGACCCCAAACAAAGAAGCGGTTATCATCATTGGAAAGCGAAGAAGTCGAATTCCTGCTGACATTTCCATGTTAGGGATGATAAAAGAAGCGACTGCAGTAATAGATACGACGATAACCATAACATTACTTACTATTCCTGCTTGGACAGCAGCTTGTCCAATGACAATCCCTCCTACGACTCCAATCGTTTGTCCAACGGGACCAGGAAGCCGAACCGCAGCTTCGCGGAGCATTTCAAGTACTAGTTCCATCAAAAGTGCTTCTAATATGGGGGGGAAAGGAATTTTAGCTCGAGATTCTCCAATTGTTAACAATAATTTAAGTGGAATCACTTCATAATGAAAGGAAATCATAGCAATATAAAGAGCTGGAGCAAATATTGCAATAAATAGTCCGGTAAAACGAAGTAGTCGTATGAAAGATGGAATCATTGGCCGGAAGCTGTAATCATCTATCGTCTGAAAAAAAGATGAAAAGGTCATAGGTCCAATTAATACGCCGGGTGAGCGGTCTACAACAACAGCAATTCGTCCATCCAAAATGTGATGGGCCGTTGTATCAGGGCGTTCGGTTATTGATAATTGCGGAAAGAGAGTATAGGAATTATCTTCAACAAACCCTTCTAATTCTCCGGTAGTAATAATGGCATCCACTTTGATTGATTCGATACGGCATGCCATTTCTTGTACAACGTCTTCGTTTGCAACATCTGCTAAGTACAGCAAAAAAACCTTTGAAGTAGCTCGTTCACCAACAGTGAATTCCTTCACTTTCAATTCGCGATTTGGAATATATCGACGAATAAGTGCAAGACTGTCGCTCGCTACTTCATTAAATCCTTCGTGGGAGCTTTTTATAGCAGTTTCTGTTGTAGGTTCTTCAATACTTCTTTTTGGCGCCGATTGCGTATCTAGTTCTAATGCTGTAAGTTGTCCATTTATAAATAAAATGCTTTTCCCATGTAAAAGGGAATGTTCAATGTCGGACCACTGCTGAACTTTCTTTATATTCCCGACTGTAACTGAGGATTCCCAACAATCAACTTCATTCCACTCTTTAAATAGGAGAGGGCGAAGAATATCAATGTTAATAACGGTTTTGTCTACAAGTCCTTCCATATATATAATTGCAGCTTCTTTTCCGTTTTTTAACGGAAAAGTACGTGTAATTAATTCTGGAATACCGCTAAAAAGTTTGGACAAGTGCTTTAGATTAAGGGAAAGAGAGGAAGAGATAGATTTATTTAAAAGGTGATCAGCTTGTTCTTGTGCAGAGAAAGATTTTTCACCACGTATCCATTTATTAAAAGACCCCATTTGTTTGCTTACTCCTTGTTATGTTTTATATGGGTTATTATGGATAGTTCCGTGCTGACATATGCGTAGTTTAAATTTTATATTGTATATTTCCATCTTTAACGCTATAATTATAGTGTTAAAGATGGAATCGTGATATGACCTGTTATGAATCTATCGTTTTATTTATGAATAAATGGATTGGTATTTTAGCAAGATGTGCTAATAAACTACTCCACCATGATAATAACGTGCCGAAATGTGGTGCGTATATTTTCGTGGTGGAGTTTTTTTTATTCTCAAAAAGGGGGAAAGACCATGAATAACAACATGGTTCATATTACAATTGACGGAAAAAAGTATACAGCGGAGCCTGGTTCAACGATATTGGGTGTTATTAATGAGAACGGGATTGAACATCCGCAAATTTGTTACGTGCCAGAAGTAGATCCTATTCAAACATGTGACACTTGTATTGTAGAGGTTGACGGAAAGTTAGTGCGCTCTTGTTCGGCAGTAGTGACAGAAGGTATGAACATTGAACGTAATTCTGCTCATGCCAAAGAAGCACAAACAGAGGCAATGGATCGGTTACTAGAAAATCATTTATTATACTGTACAGTATGTGACAACAATAATGGGAACTGTAAACTGCATAATACAGCAGAATTAATGGAGATTGAACATCAAAAATATCCTTATGAACCAAAAGTAGATGCAAGTGAAGTTGATATGACGCATCCATTTTATCGCTACGATCCTAATCAATGTATTGCATGCGGTCAATGTGTTGAGGTGTGTCAAAACTTACAAGTAAATGAAACGTTATCAATAGACTGGGAAGCGGAACGTCCACGAGTTATTTGGGATGAAGGAGTAAATATTAATGATTCTTCATGCGTGAGCTGTGGTCAATGTGTAACCATTTGTCCTTGTAACGCTTTAATGGAGAAAACGATGCTCGGTGAAGCTGGATTTATGACGGGATTAAAACCAGATATTCTTGAACCGATGGTAGATTTAATTAAAGAAGTTGAGCCTGGATATAGCGGCATTTTTGCGGTATCAGAAGTGGAAGCGGCCATGCGTGATACTCGTACGAAGAAAACGAAAACAGTTTGTACATTTTGTGGTGTAGGTTGTTCATTTGAAGTGTGGACGAAAGGGCGTAAAATCCTTAAAGTACAACCTTCTTCTGATGCGCCAGTTAACGCAATTTCTACTTGTGTAAAAGGGAAATTCGGTTGGGATTTCGTAAATTCTAAAGAAAGAATTACAAAACCTTTAATTCGTAAAAATGGAACGTTTGTTGAATCTACATGGGAAGAAGCATTAAATGTAGTTGCAAGTAAATTAGGATCGATTAAAGAAGAGTACGGTAAAGATGCTGTCGGCTTTATTTCTTCATCTAAAATTACGAATGAAGACAATTATGTAATTCAGAAATTAGCTCGACAAGTATTTGAAACGAATAATATTGATAACTGCTCACGTTATTGTCAATCGCCAGCGACAGACGGATTATTCCGTACAATTGGTATGGGCGGAGATGCTGGAACGATTAAAGATATCGCAAAATCTGGTCTTGTTATTATTGTAGGTTGTAACCCGACAGAAGGTCATCCTGTTTTAGCTACGCGTATTAAACGTGCGCATAAATTACACGGACAAAAATTAATTGTGGCTGATCTTCGTAAAACAGAAATGGCAGAGCGTTCAGACGTCTTTATTAGTCCAAAACAAGGAACAGATCAAGTATGGTTAATGGCTGTTACGAAATATATGATTGACCAAGGCTGGCATGATCAACGATTTATTGATGAGAATGTAAACTTCTTTGAAGATTTTAAAGAGAGTCTTACAGAATATACACTTGAATATGCAGAAGAAATGACTGGTATTTCAAAAGAAGCACTTATTCAAATGGCTGAAATGATTCGTGATGCAGATGGTACATGTATCCTTTGGGGTATGGGAGTAACGCAAAATACAGGTGGATCGGATACTTCCGCGGCGATTTCAAACTTACTGCTTGCAACAGGTAATTATCGTCGTCCAGGTGCTGGGGCATATCCACTTCGAGGTCATAATAACGTACAAGGTGCTTGTGATATGGGTACTTTACCAGGATGGCTTCCTGGATATCAGCACGTTACGAACGATATGGAACGTGCGAAATTTGAAATGGCTTACGGAGTGAAAATTAATAGTGAACCAGGTCTTAATAATATTGAAATGCTTCACGCAATTGATGAAGGGAAAATGAAAGCTATGTATCTTGTCGGAGAGGATATGGCTCTTGTAGACTCTAATGCGAACCACGTACATGAAGTGTTATCAAGCCTTGATTTCTTCGTTGTACAAGACGTTTTCTTATCTAAAACTGCTCAATATGCAGATGTTGTATTACCGGCAGCACCCTCTCTTGAGAAAGAAGGTACTTTCACAAATACAGAGCGTCGTGTACAAAGATTGTATCAAGTTCTTCCTACGCTTGGAGATGCGAAGCCAGATTGGTGGATTGTGCAGGAGATTGCGAATAAATTAGGTGCAAACTGGAATTATAGCCATCCAAGTGAAATTTTTGCTGAGATGGCAAGTTTATCACCACTATTCTCACAAGCAAACTATGAAGTACTTGAGGGGTGGAATAGTTTCCATTGGGGAAGTTTTGATGGAACGAATACACCACTTCTGTTCCAAGATGGATTTAACTTCCCAGATAAAAGAGCTCGTTTTGCGATTGCTGATTGGGTACGTCCAGCTGAATTCCCAGCAGAGTTCGATCTTCACATTAATAACGGTCGTATGCTTGAACATTTCCATGAAGGAAATATGACAAATAAATCAACAGGTATTCAAACGAAAGTACCTGGCGTTTTCGTTGAAATTTCTCCAGCACTTGCAAAAGAACGTGGAGTGAAAACAGGTTCGTTAGTTCGTCTTATCTCTCCTTTTGGAGCGTTAAAATTACGTGCACTTGTAACAGATCGTGTAAAAGCGAATGAGTTATATTTACCGATGAACTCTACAGATAATGAAACAGCAATTAATTTCTTAACAGGTCCTGCTGTGGACGTACGTACGAACACACCTGCTTATAAACAGACGAAAGTGCGTATGGAAGTGCTAGAAGTTGATGGCGCAAATCCGATGCCAAAAGCGAACCCACGTAATAAAAAACGTCACCCTCAAGCTGGCATTGAGGTACATCGTAAGTGGGCACGTCCAGGGTATGTGCATTTAACGGATAAGTAGGAGGAGAAAAATATGGCTGCACCTATAAAAATGATTCAAAAACAAGAATTAACTGAGGAAGAAATAAAACAGCAAAAATTAGATGATTTAAAAGAGCTCCTAGCTAATAATGAAGAGGCTTTAAATCAAATGTTTAATATTGTTGGTGAATTAAATGACATCGGAATGCTAGAAGCTGCAAATTCTATGTTAAAGGCGAAAGAACCAATCGCAAAGATAGTTCTTGGTCAAGTAACTCGTGAACCTGTTACAAATTTAATTAATAATATGATGGGTGCTGCAGGTGCTTTAACAGAACTTGATCCGGAACTTACGAAAAAGCTTATAGGTAGTTTATTAGTAGGACTAGAAGAAGGTAATGAACATCTAGAGAGTAATAAAAAAGTAGGGGTATTCGATCTTATGAAAGTATTGAAAGACCCAGACATTAACCGTGCTATCGGGTTTGGGCTTCATTTCTTAAAAGGTATGGGTAAAGGGTTAAAAGACGAATAATCTTCATGAAGTGAATCTTTTCGCCCAAATGTTTGTACGAAATATTTTGGGCGGAAGGATCATTTTGGTAAAATATATAATAAAGTAAAATGAGGATTTTTTGGAGGTATAATTGTATGTCAAAAAAAGTACATGAATTTAATGATATGATACGAAAACTTCGAAAGGAACTTTTCGGAAAAGGACCGGAACGAATTCATACTGTTTTTGCTGAAAATATGGCGATTGCGACCCTTTACGGAAACTTAACACCTACTGAAAAATTCATTTCAAGTACGATGGACGGTGCGGAAATGGTTCATATGGCTAGAACGAAAATGATTCAAGAAGTGTATGCTGCGAATTCCCGTGAACATTTGGAGGAACTTGTTGGAGCGAAGTTAGTGAATTTATTTTCAGATATGAAAGTAGAAGAGGATATTGCAGTTTCGGTATTTGTTTTTGATAAAAATATAACGTGAGAGAAGGATACTGATCGTGAAACCGATACAGGTAGAAAGAGAAATCTTTCGTTATGAACAAGGGGCGTTTAAGCATATAGAGGACAGTATTGTAACAGAGTTTCCTGTCACGATTAAAATGAACGGACAGGAGTTTGTTACAATGGTTAGTACTCCAGAATATATAGAAGATATGGTAATAGGCTTTTTAGCATCTGAAGGAATCATCCGGAAGTATGAAGATATTGATGACATATGGGTACAAGAGAAAGAAGGATTTGTACATGTCACAACGAAAAAAGTGAATCCGTATTACGAACAAATGCAAAATAAACGTTATATTACTTCATGCTGTGGTATGAGTAGACAAGGGTTTGTTTTTGCAAATGATGCATTAAGCGCGAAAAAAATGAATGGCATACATGTACAGGTTGCTGCAGAAGACTGTTTTCGATTAATGAAAGAAATGCAGCAATCTGCAGAGACATTTCGTCATACAGGCGGCGTTCATAATGCATCTTTGTGTGATGTGAATGCTATTATTTTAAGCCGAATGGATATCGGCAGACATAATGCGTTAGATAAAATTTACGGTTATTGCTTAAAAAATAATATTTCTATAAGTGATAAAATCATTGTTTTTAGTGGTCGTATTTCTTCGGAAATATTATTGAAAGTTGCAAAGATTGGTTGTGAAATTATACTTTCAAAATCAGCTCCAACTGAGTTGGCTTTGCAGCTGGCTGAAGAATTAGGTATTACAACAATAGGGTTTATTCGAAATCAATCCTTAAATGTATATACGCATCCGGAGCGTGTTTTAAATATAAAATAAGTAAAAGCGAGGCAATAAATATGAAATCTGTCACATTAGACAAACTACAACGTCCTTTAAAGGATTTACGTATTTCTGTTACTGATCGCTGTAATTTCCGCTGTCGTTATTGTATGCCGGAAGAAATATTTGGTCCTGATTATTCGTTTTTGTCTAATGATAAAATTTTATCTTTTGATGAGATTGAAAGGATAACACGTATTTTTGTTTCTTTAGGTGTAAGAAAGTTACGAATTACGGGCGGAGAACCGTTACTTCGAAGAGGACTTCCGCAGCTTATTGAGCGCCTTAATAAAATAGGGGGTGTGGAGGATATAGGTTTAACAACCAATGGATCACTACTGAAAAAGTTTGCTCCTGATTTATATAAGGCGGGTTTATCACGTGTGACAGTTAGTTTAGATTCCTTAGAAGAAGATCGGTTTTTCTATTTGAATGGCAATAGAAGCAAAGTGCAAAGGGTCCTGGAAGGCATACAGGCTGCAGCTGAAGTTGGTATGAAAATTAAAATTAACATGGTCGTTCAAAAAGGGAAAAATGAACAAGATATTTTGCAGATGGCGCAATACTTTAAGGAAAATAAGCATATTCTTCGTTTTATTGAGTATATGGACGTTGGGAATTATAACGGTTGGGAATTAAGAGAGGTCGTCTCGAAACAAGAGATAGTAGATGCCATTCATCAAGTTATGCCATTAGAACGGATAGAAGCAAATTATGCAGGTGAAGTTGCGACTCGCTATCGTTATATTGGAAATGAAGAAGAGATAGGTATTATTTCATCAGTAACAGATTCCTTCTGTTCCTCATGTACGAGAGCACGTATTTCTGCAGAGGGAAAATTATATACTTGTTTGTTCGCTTCTAAAGGAAATGACTTGAGGGAACTACTTCGATCTGGATACACTGACGAGGAAATAACAGATATCGTACGTGATATATGGAACAACCGAGAAGATCGTTATTCAGATGAACGCTTAAGTCATACAAGTAAAAAAAGATCGCCTAAAATTGAAATGTCACATATTGGTGGTTGATATATAAGAGTGACGCTTTGAGGAAGTATATACAAAATGGAAAGTATGCAACGTTTGTAGATTTTCTATTCTATAGTAAAAGTGATGATTGATATCTCTGTAAAAGATGTGCAGAGAAATTAAGCAGCATTCAAAAACCTTTATTTTGAGGAGGTTTTTTGAAGCTGCTTTTTTATTTGGAGAAAATGGAGGAATTGGTAATGGCATTTCATAAACCGGAACAAATTGCTGAGCTTGTAATTGAGGCCGGTGTTCAAAAAGTAAGTCAGACGTTGCCAGCAATGCTTATTCTCGGTTTTTTAGGAGGAGCGTTTATTTCGTTAGGTTTTTTGCTTAACATTCGTGTTTTAGGTAATTTACCTGAGCGCTGGGGTAGTTTAGTCAATGTTTTAGGAGGAGCGGTTTTCCCTGTTGGATTAATGCTCGTCGTATTAGCAGGAGGAGAATTAATTACCGGAAATATGATGTCACTATCTATGGCGCTATATGCAAAGAAAATTACATTGGTTAGTGTGCTAAATAACTGGGTTTGGATTACTTTCATGAATTTTGTAGGAGCTATTTTCGTAGCGTATTGTTTCGGTCATCTTGGCGGATTAACAGAGGGAGATTATTTAAATAAAACGGTAGCGATAGCAGAAGGAAAGTTACATGAATCATTTGGGAGAACTTTAATTTTAGCAATTGGGTGTAATTGGCTCGTTTGTTTGGCGCTTTGGCTCGCTTATGGGACGAGTGATTTTGTCGGAAAAATAATCGGAATTTGGATTCCAATTATGGCATTTGTAGTGATTGGATTTCAGCAAGTGGTAGCAAATATGTTTGTTATTTCAGCAGTTATTTTTGCAGGTCATCTGACGTGGATGGATCTTGCTAGAAATTTTGTTCCTGTTTTTATCGGAAATGTAATTGGGGGAGCTGGATTTGTTGGATTTGCTTATTTTGCTTGTTATCAAAAACAACATTCTAATATGAAATAGAGTTCGTGAGAGGAAGGATATGTAATGGCTGAGCGGTATTCACGACAACAGTTGTTCAAACCAATTGGGAGTAGAGGGCAAGAAAAAATTCGGAATAAACATGTGTTAATTGTAGGAGCAGGCGCATTAGGAAGTGCAAGTGCCGAAAGTTTCGTACGTGCAGGTATTGGCAAGTTGACGATTATTGATCGTGACTACGTTGAATGGAGTAATTTACAAAGGCAACAATTGTACTCTGAACAAGATGTGAGAGAGAAAATACCGAAAGCAATCGCTGCTAAAAATCGGCTAGAACAAATTAATTCGGAAGTACAAATACATGCTTTCGTAATGGATGCAGTTGCAGAAAATATGGAAGACCTATTAAAAAATGTAGATGTAATAATTGATGCAACAGATAATTTTGATATTCGATTTGTAATAAATGATTTATCACAAAAACATAATATTCCTTGGGTATATGGTTCTTGCGTTGGATCGTACGGTATGAGTTATACGGTTATTCCGCAAGAGACACCATGTTTACATTGTGTGCTGAAGAACGTTCCTGTTACAGGTGTGACATGTGATACAGCTGGAATTATTAGCCCGACTGTTCAAGTTGTCGCAGCATATCAAGTGGCGGAAGCATTCAAAATTTTAGTAGGAGATTTCTCAGCAATTAGAAAAACATTTTTCATGTTTGATATATGGAGTAATCAAAACCATTTTATAAAACTAGGGAAAAGCAAAACAGACGATTGCCCTTCGTGCGGTTCGAATCGAACTTATCCTTATTTATCATACGAAAACCAAACGAAGGTAGCTGCTTTATGCGGAAGAAATACAGTGCAAATTAGGCCAGTAGAAAATAGAAAGTACGATTTTGACGATATAGAAAAAGTATTAAACAAACTAGGGAAAGTAGAGCGGAATCTGTATTTACTATCTTGCCAACTAGATGATTACCGCATCGTTATTTTTCGGGATGGTCGTGTTTTCATTCATGGTACAAATGATATTTCGAAAGCGAAACAATTATATTATCGCGTATTCGGTTAATAGAAAGGGTTGTCAATAATGGAAAGAAGAGTGCCAATTACGGTTGAAGAAGCTGTTCGTAAAGTAATGGGATTTACTAATGAGGGATTAAAGGAACTACTACCTATTGAATTAGCTTACGGACGTATATTAGCGGAGGATTTAGTAGCTGACCATGATGTACCTTCATTCAATCGTTCACCGTATGATGGGTTTGCTATTAGAGCAGAAGATACGAATTTAGCGGGTTATGAAACGCCAATTGTATTTAAAGTAGTTGGTGAAATTGGCGCAGGATCGCTATTCGATGAGAAAGTAGGTCCGTTTCAAGCGGTTCGAATTATGACGGGAGCACAAATTCCGAATGGGTGTGATGCGGTTGTTATGTTAGAGCTGACTCGTCAATATGAGGAAGCTGGCAACAATTATATGGAAGTGAAGCGATCATTCAAAATGGGCGACAATATTTCTTTTCAAGGTGAAGATGCTCGTAAAGGAACGGTTCTTGCAAAAAAAGGATCATACATTCATCCAGGGATTTCAGCTCTTCTTGCTACGTTCGGATATAGTGAGGTACCAGTGGCGAGAAAGCCTGTAATTGGATTGTTAGCGACTGGTAGTGAATTACTGGATGTAAATGATTCATTACAGCCAGGGAAAATCCGAAATAGTAATACGTATATGATATTGTCTCAAATTCGAAGAGCGGGCGGAAGAGTAAAATGTTTTGGGAAGTTTAGCGATGATTTTCATACATGTTTCACAGCTGTAAAAGAAGCGTTAAGCCAAGTGGATATGCTCATTACAACAGGCGGTGTATCAGTAGGGGATTACGATTATTTACCAGCTATTTACGAAAAGTTAGGTGCATCGGTTCTTTTCAATAAAGTTGCAATGCGGCCAGGAAGTGTTACGACTGTAGCGCAATTAAATGGCAAGTTATTATTTGGTTTATCAGGAAATCCATCTGCTTGTTACGTAGGATTTGAATTATTTGTAAGGCCGTGTATTCGGACGTATATGTTTAGTGAAAAAGCACATGTAAAAAGAGAAAAAGCGTTATTAGGAGAAGATTTTTTAAAACCAAATCCATTTACAAGATTTGTGCGAGCAAAACTGACATATAACGAAGGGCAATTAATTGCTTATCCGTCAGGGTTTGATAAATCTAGCTCGGTTTCTTCTCTAGCAGAGACAAATATATTTATTGTACTTCCAGGTGGTACGAGAGGTTATAAAAAAGATATGTTCGTAGATGTTCTCTTGCTGGAAGATAACGAAGGTAGTGAATGGCCTTGGGCATTTTATAAAGTGAGAGGTGTTTCTAATGGGACAAGCGCTATTTGAGATTGTAGATATACCGATTGTAGTTGAAGAAGTAACGAATAAAGTCGCAAGAAGAGAAGCAGGTGCAATTACAACTTTTATTGGTACGGTGAGAGAGTTAACAAAAGGAAAACGAACATTACATTTAGAGTATGAAGCATATAAACCGATGGCAGTAAAACAACTTACGAAAATTGGTGAAGAAATTAATGGAAAATGGCCGGACGCAAAAGTAGCAATTACGCACCGAGTAGGGCGGTTAGAAATCATGGACATTGCGGTCGTTATTGCAGTTTCATCACCGCATCGTAAAGTAGCGTATGAAGCGAATGAATACGCGATTGAACGTATAAAACGAATCGTCCCAATTTGGAAAAAAGAATTTTGGGAAGATGGAACGATGTGGATTGGAGATCAAATTGAAAATACGGCATATCCGGATGGAAAACCGAAGAAGGAAGAATGAGAAGATGATTACAATTTTATTGTTCGCAAATTTACGTGAGGAAGTCGGATCGGATCGACTAGTAATTTTAGAAAAGCAAGAAATGACAGTTCAGCAATTAAAAGAATGGCTCAAAGCAAGCTGCTGCTTACAATCGCTTGATAGAGTGATGGTGGCTGTTAATGAAGAGTTTGTAACGGATGAAGAGATGATAAAAGCTGGAGATATAGTCGCATTAATCCCGCCCGTTAGTGGGGGATAATAAGCTTTTTCGCCAAGAAGATGTTGTATATAAATTCGAATACGAGAAGGGATGAGTTCTATGATTACTCAAGAACAAATAATGAACGCATTAAAACATGTAGAGGATCCGGAGTTACACAAAAGTATTGTAGAATTAAATATGGTTAGAAATATACAAATGAATGGAACAGAGGTTAAACTTGAAGTAGTGCTAACGATTCAAGGTTGTCCATTAAAGGCAAAAATTCAACAAGATGTGGAAGAGTCTCTTCAGGCAATTGGTGCATCTAAAGTAGATTTGACATTTGGTTCTATGACACAAGAAGAACGAGCTGCGCTAACAGAGAAGTTAAAGAAAAATAGTAGAACAGAAACTGGAATGCCGAGCATGCTTCGCCTTGATTCAGGGATACGATTTATTACTGTAACGAGCGGTAAAGGTGGAGTTGGAAAATCAACGGTGACAATTAACCTTGCCACTGCTTTAGCTCGTATGGGCAAAAAAGTGGGGATATTAGATGCAGATATATATGGTTTTAGCATTCCAGCTATGATGGAAACGAATCAAAAACCGACGATGATTGATCAAACAGCAATTCCAGTTGTTAGTCACGGTGTTAAAATTATGTCGATGGGATTTTTTACGGAAGGAAATAACCCAGTTATGTGGCGCGGACCGATGTTAAATAAATGGATTCAAAATTTCCTTGCGAATACGCACTGGGGGGAATTAGATTATTTACTTCTTGATTTACCACCTGGCACAGGAGATGTAGCTATTGATGTTGCAGCAATGATCCCGCAGGCGCAAGAAATTATCGTTACAACACCACACAACGTAGCTTCATTCGTAGCATCTAGAGTAGGTGTTATGGCAAAACATACGAAACACGAGATTTTAGGGATTGTAGAAAATATGGCTTATTATGAAGAACAAGATGGATCGAAAAATTATCTCTTCGGAAAAGGTGGCGGCGAAATGCTTGCAGAACAATTGCAAACAGAAGTGATTGCACAAATACCTTTTGCAAAACGAGAAGAAAATAATGGTTCATCTGTATATGATGAAGAGTCTCTTGTAGGAGAAGTGTTTACATCGTTAGCGGAGGATATTATTTATAGAGGATAGAGGGGGAAGTTTAGTATGGCGTGTAATATCGATCATTCTATGGAAGATGTAATGAATAAGCTTGAAAGTCAAAAGAGTTTTTTGCCTAAAGAGATTTTTTACAGGATTGAAGGGATTTTTGCAAGGTAATCATTCACAGGAAATATTAAATGATATCTTTCATCTTTTAAAAAAGTATGACTTAGTTAGTGAAGAAGAACGAGAGATGAGAAATACTCAATTATTGCTGATTATAAAATAAATACGCTTTGGCTTTTGTTTTTTTGCAGAGGGGGTGAATGTAATGGATATGAAAAAGATGATTGAAACGATAGAAGCAACTAAAGTGACTGACGAAGAATTATCGATTTCTACTTTACATCAAAAGCTTGTGAAGTTGTATAGTCAAAAAGATAGTGCGGAGTATACGGAGATATTAAAATATATTTTATCATTATCCGTGCAGCTGAACCTACATTTCGTATTGAAATATTTTGGTGTGCGCCCGGTTGTTGCTGCAGATGAACGTATGCAATTTCAAGAGATATTTAAATGTTTAGCTAAGAAAGATGATAATGGGGAATGGTTTCTAAATTTCGTTTCTTTATATGTAGGACTAATTGTAGTTCTGCATTTTGATGAAAAAGAGATTGAGAGAAGTTTTTTCGATGATATGGTAGTGGATGAAGGGAAGGCAATATAAGATTCTGCTCATAATATCTTTCTATTTAATTGCTTTAACTGCAATTTTAGTTGGTTATTTAAATATAAAGGTAACTAATTAATAAAAAGAGTTCTTCAGTTGTTTCCATCGTTTTTTCATGTTACCATTAAGCGAATTTTTCATAGGGAGAGAAAGCGATGAAATGGATTTATTTTATTATTATTAACGTTATAGCTTTTAGCCTTATGGGGCTTGATAAACGAAAAGCGAAGAAGAAACAGTGGAGAACGCCAGAAAGTACGTTGTTTTTATCAGCGGTAGCTGGAGGCGCAGTTGGTGCTTGGATTGGTATGTATATGTTTCACCATAAAACACATAAAAAGAAATTTGTTTTCGGTATACCGTTACTTGTCGTTATAACAGTATGTTTACTTTTTGCTGTATGAGAAATGTCGAAAGAATTGCAGATTGATTATTGGTAAACTGAGCATGCGGGACCGTATAATGGAGAAAAATGAGAAGAGGAGAAAAGGGAAGATGGGGAGTCAATCAGCACAGCAAAAAAAAGGGATTATATATGCGGCTGGTGCTTATACGATGTGGGGAATCCTACCAATCTATTGGAAATGGGTTGAGGAAGTTCCAGCAGATGAAATATTAGCACACCGCATCGTTTGGGCGTTCGTTTTTATGTTACTTGTGTTAGGTGTTACGAAAAGGTTTCGTCAGTTTATTGGGGAGTTCGTGAATCTTTTTAAACGACCTAAATTATTAATGTCATTAACAATAGCTTCAGTCTTGATTAGCGGAAACTGGTTTGTCTACATATGGGCCGTTAATCATAATCATGTCATTGAAGCAAGTCTTGGATATTATATTAATCCGCTTATTAGTATTTTACTTGGTACAGTCGTTTTAAAGGAAAAGTTAAACTTTTGGCAATATGTTGCAGTTGGTTTAGCTGGAATAGGGGTTATCATTTTAACAGTCCGTTTCGGATCTATTCCGTGGGTTTCTTTATCACTTGCCTTTTCATTTGGATTATACGGATTAACAAAAAAATTGTTAAACTATGATGCGACAATTGGTCTTACGATGGAAACAATGTTAGTGACGCCGTTTGCGATTATCTATCTCGTTATGACAGGAGCGCATGGATTCGGTTCATTTGGATCTATTTCCATGTCATCGACGTTACTATTAATAGGAGCAGGCATTGTTACAGCTTTACCACTTTTTTATTTTGCAAAAGGAGCACAACTTATTCCGCTTTATATGGTAGGATTTTTACAATATATTGCACCAACGATTAGTTTAATTTTAGGTGTATTCGTATTTGGTGAACATTTCACATCTACTCATATGATGGCATTTTTCTGTATATGGGTTGCATTATTTGTGTTTTCAATAGCGAAAACAAAGTTTTTAGTGCAGAAACAACCGAAATTTATAAAAAATAAATCAGCAAAAGTATCATAATGCGTAGTATTTTCTACGCATTTTTCTTTATACTGATACTATATAGATTTCCATTATAGTCAGTAGGGAGCTGAGAACGTGGAAACAATTTTACATAATGATCCGCTTATGGCCGCTGTAATTTCATGGTTTCTAGCACAATTAACGAAAGTAGTCTTTAAATTATTCAAAACGGGTGAATTTGATTTTGCAAAGTTTTTCGCTTCAGGTGGGATGCCGAGTTCTCATGCTTCAACTGTTACAGCACTTGCGACAGGTGTTGGCGTTGTGGAAGGTGTGGAAAGTACCTTATTTGCTATTGCTGCTATCTTTGCAATAATTGTTATGTATGATGCTTCAGGAGTAAGACTTGCAGTTAGTAAACAAGCGAAAATATTGAATGAGTTCTTTCACGGTAGACAAACAGAATATAAGAAGTTAAATGAACTTGTCGGGCATACACCGTATGAAGTAGTAGTCGGTGCTTTAGTAGGGATTATTGTCGGAGTGGGATATTGCTTATGAGCAGAACATTTTATATGTTCTGTTTTTCTTTGTTTTCATACATATTTAGCTACCTTTTTGAATATCGTTATACGGATTTCGAAAGGGTGGGTGAGTAACTTGTTATTATATGAAAAAGTGCATGAAGAAATAGCGAGAAGAACAACTGCACTTCAAACGATGCAACGGCAAGATGGTACGTGGCAGTTTTGTTTTGAAGGAGCACCATTAACAGATTGCCATATGATTTTTTTATTAAAATTATTAGGTAGAGATAAAGAGATAGAACCGTTTGTAAAAAGATTAGCATCACTTCAAACAAATGAAGGAACATGGAAATTGTATGAAGACGAAGTGGGTGGCAATTTATCTGCTACAATTCAATCTTATACTGCCTTACTAGCTTCAAAAAAATATACAAAAGAAGATGCGAATATGAGGCGAGCCGAAATGTTTATTAAGGAACGTGGAGGCGTGGCGCGTGCTCATTTTATGACGAAGTTTTTATTAGCAATTCATGGAGAATATGAATACCCTTCGCTTTTTCATTTGCCAACACCGATTATGTTTCTGCAAAATGATTCAGCCCTCAGTATATTTGAATTGAGTAGCTCAGCACGTATCCATTTAATTCCGATGATGGTTTGTTTAAATAAAAGATTTCGAGTAGGAAAAAAGTTACTGCCAAATTTAAATCATATCGCAGGCGGGGGCGGGGAATGGTTTCGGGAGGAGCGGTCTCCGTTGTTTCAAACGTTATTAAGTGATGTAAAACAAATTATATCGTATCCACTTTCTTTACACCATAAAGGATATGAGGAAGTCGAACGTTTTATGAAAGAGCGTATTGATGAAAATGGAACGTTATATAGTTACGCAACTGCCTCATTTTATATGATTTATGCTTTACTCGCGTTAGGACATTCTCTTCAATCATCGATGATTCAAAAAGCTATAGCAGGGATAACATCTTATATATGGAAGATGGAAAGAGGGAATCATTTGCAAAACTCTCCTTCAACTGTATGGGATACGGCTTTACTCAGCTATACGTTACAAGAGGCCCACGCTTCGAAAGATAATAAGATGATTCAACATGCAACAGCGTATGTATTAAAAAAACAGCATACAAAAAAAGCTGATTGGAGCGTACATGCTCCGGCGCTGACTCCAGGCGGTTGGGGTTTTTCGGATGTGAATACGACAATTCCAGATGTCGATGATACAACAGCTGTGCTAAGAGCGTTGGCAAGAAGTAGAGGGAACGAAAATGTAGATAATGCTTGGAAGAAAGGGGTTAATTGGGTTAAAGGATTACAAAATAATGATGGTGGTTGGGGAGCGTTTGAAAAAGGTGTGACGAGTAATTTATTAGCAAATTTACCAATCGAAAATGCAAGCGATATGATTACAGATCCCTCTACACCAGATATTACAGGAAGAGTGTTAGAGCTTTTCGGGACATACGCGCAAAATGAATTGCCTGAGAAACAAAAACAAAGTGCGATAAATTGGTTAATGAATGTGCAAGAGGAAAATGGATCATGGTATGGGAAATGGGGGATTTGTTATATATATGGTACGTGGGCTGTTATGACTGGTTTACGGTCACTCGGAATTCCATCTAGCAATCCATCAATGAAAAGAGCAGCTTTATGGTTAGAACATATACAGCATGAAGATGGTGGGTGGGGGGAATCGTGCCACAGTAGCGTGGAAAAAAGGTTCGTTACTTTACCATTTAGTACACCATCCCAAACAGCTTGGGCGTTAGATGCTCTCATTTCTTACCATGATGAAGAAACACCAGCTATTCGAAAAGGTATTTCATATTTGCTTGCGAATCCTTATGTGAATGAAAAATATCCTACCGGAACAGGTTTGCCAGGTGGGTTTTATATTCGTTATCATAGCTATGCCTATATATATCCGCTACTTACTTTGGCACATTATATAAAAAAATATAGAAAATAAACCGAGAGGATATCTCTCGGTTTATTTTGTTGGGTAGTAGGTCCCTGTTGAAAAGAATAAGGTTGTGCGTTCCTTATTTTTCTGTTGACTGGCGTTTTTGACGTGCATCAGCGGCATTTGCACGTGCGTTTGCTTCTAAGTCATTGTGGTCAGCGAGTTCGCGAGAGAACTCAACATCAATGCCATCAGCAGCTTTGTTTTGCTTGAAATTTTTTTTGTTCATTCGACACAATCTCCTTGTGTTTTATGCGACGTTGCAAAGTTAGTTTGACACAAATAGACTTTTTTATACAAAGAGGAATTGGGAAGCAAAGAGCCGAAATATACAGTATAAGTAATAGAAATGAGGGATAGGGATGGAGTTTTTAAATGGGAAAACAGCTGTAGTAACAGGAGCTGCACAGGGAATTGGAAAAGAGATTGCAAGGGTTTATGCAAAACTAGGGGCGAAAGTATTAATTAGCGATGTAAATGAAGAGAAGCTACAAAAAACGACACGTGAATTATCAGATGAAGGATATGAAGTGAAGCAGTATCGTTGTGATGTGAGTAATCAAAATGATGCGAAGTCCTTAATTGAATACGCTGTCCAAACATTTGGTACACTGCACATTTTAGTAAATAATGCAGGAATTACGCGAGATGCAATGTTACATAAAATGGAGAAACCTGCATGGGAACAAGTACTGCAAGTAAATTTAACAGGTGTTTTTTATTGTATGCAACCAGCGCTTCTTTACATGAGACAACAAGGGTATGGACGCATTATTAATATATCTTCAATTAGTAGAGAAGGAAACATAGGTCAAGCGAATTATGCTGCTACAAAGGCAGGAGTTGTAGGTTTAACGAAAACAGCGGCGAAAGAAGTTGGAAGCTTCGGCATTACGTGCAATGCGATTTGTCCAGGGTTTATGGATACAGATATGACAAAAACGATACCAGATAAAGTGAAAGAAAAGATGGTTGGCGCAATTCCAGTTGGTAGAATTGGAACGCCAGAAGATATTGCGAACGCAGCAGCCTTTTTAGCATCAGAATACGCATCCTATATTACAGGAGAAGTATTGAATGTGAGCGGAGGACTACAAGTTTAAAGGAATACATAATGAAAAGAACCTGACCGGATAGGCCAGGTTCTTTTTTCGTTAATTTAAGTTGAGCCAAACGCTCTTCACTTCTGTATAGTTATTTAATGCGTAAGATCCCATTTCACGGCCAAGACCGGATTGTTTAAATCCTCCAAATGGAGATGCTGCATCAAAGACGTTATAACAGTTTACCCATACAGTACCAGCACGTACTTTACTTGCAACATAGTGTGCTGTTTTAACATTTTCTGTCCACACACCAGCCGCTAAGCCGAATTGTGATTTATTTGCACGTTCAATTACTTCATCAATATCGTTAAAAGGTATTGCAGAAATAACTGGACCGAAAATTTCTTCTTTTGCGATCGTCATTTCGTCATTTACGTCAGCGAATACTGTAGGAGAAACGAAGTAGCCTTGATCGAATGGATTACTTCCTCCGCAAAGTACTTCAGCACCTTCTTCAATTCCTTTTTCAATGTAGCCCATTACACGTTTTTGTTGTTCTTCAGAAACGAGAGGACCGATTGTAGTTTCTGGACTTAAGCCAGCACCTTGATTTAATTTTTTAGAGTAAAGGACAAGGTCAGCCATGACATTATCATACATTTTCTTCGGAACAAATAAGCGTGATCCAGCAGAGCATACTTGTCCTTGGTTAAACATAACACCAGAAAGTGCACCAGGAATCGCGCGAGATAAATCAGCATCTGGCAAGATGATATTTGGTGATTTACCGCCTAACTCAAGTGTAACGCGTTTTAATGATTCAGATGCTTGTCGCATAATTTGTTTACCAACTGGAGTAGAACCAGTAAATGCAATTTTATCAACGAGTGGATGATTAACAAGAGCCTGTCCAGCTGATTCACCGAATCCAGGAACGATATTAATAACACCTTTCGGGAACCCAGCTTCTTCAATTAATTCAGCTAAGTATAGAGCGGATAGTGGAGTTTGCTCTGCAGGTTTTAAAACGATTGTACATCCTGTAGCAAGCGCCGCTCCCATTTTCCACATTGCCATAAGAAGTGGGAAGTTCCAAGGAATAATTTGACCAACGACACCAACAGCTTCATGGCGTGTATAGTTAAAATAATCACCGGAAACAGGAATTGTTTGACCAACGATTTTCGTAGCCCAGCCAGCATAATAGCGCATATGTTCAATTGCAAGTGGTATGTCTGCTGCCATTGTTTCACGGATTGGCTTTCCGTTATCTAACGTTTCGAGCTGTGCAAGCTCTTCTTTATGTTCTTCCATTAAATCAGCTAACTTGTACATAAGACGGCTTCGCTCAGCAGTGCTCATGCGAGACCAAGGACCTTCGTCGAAAGCCATGCGAGCTGCAACGACAGCTTTATGAATATCTTCTCGACCAGCTTCAGAAACGACGGCAAGTGTTTCGCCGGTTGCTGGGTTAGGTGTTTTAAATGTTTTTCCGGAAGCGCTTTCGATAAAAGATCCATTCACATATAACTTTTTTGTACCTTGAAGAAACTTTTCTACCTTTTCATGAAGATTTACAGCTAGTTGACTCATTGTATAACCCCCTTGAAAATATAATGTAAACGCAGTACGAGACGGCGTTTATTCCGAAATCAAGGATGTGGGAACTAGATGGAAAGCCTCTAATTTTAATCATAATTAACAAATACTGAAAATTCAAATTTCATTTGTGTTACAATTGTAAAAAATATGTAATGTAAGAGAAACTTCTATATGATTATAAAAAATCCTGCTTGTTTTTGCTTTCTAGTAGGAAAAACTAGAAGAACAATGGTACAATAATACATCGTGAGAGGAGGGAGAAAATGAAGAATTATCATGATGATCCACGCTTTCGAATTGCCCATAGAGAAGCGTTAATTGGTCTTGGACTTGCTATTATCAATTTTATAATATGGTACGGATTTGCTTATGGGCTTGGTAGTGAAAATCCAAGTGAATATACATATGTATTCGGTTTTCCAGCATGGTTTTTTTATAGCTGTATCGTTGGATTTATCGTTATGGTTATTTTACTTAGTTTAGTTGTTCGTTTTGTATTTCAAGATATTTCACTCGATGAGGAAGAAAAAAGTGAGGAATAATAGATGAATTGGTATGTAATCATTCCAATGATAATTTCGTTTATCGTTGTATTTTTAATTGGTGTATATGCTTCAAGACGCGTACAAGCGACTGCTAATAATAAATTTTTACAAGAATATTTTCTTGGTGGGCGTGAACTTGGCGGTTTATTATTAGCGATGACAATGATTGCTACGTACGGTAGTGCTAGTAGCTTTATTGGTGGTCCAGGTATTGCGTACAATATGGGCCTCGGATGGGTATTATTATCTGCGATTCAAGTTGTAACAGGGTATATCGTTTTAACGGTTATCGGTAAAAAATTTGCAATTATCGCTAGGAAGATGGAAGCCATTACTCTTATCGACTATTTAAAGGGAAGATACAATAATAAAGCAGTTGTTATACTTTCTGCGTTATGTATTATTATCTTCTTATTTTCAGCAACAGTAGCTCAATGGGTCGGCGGTGGCCGATTAATTGAATCGCTAACGGGTCTATCTTATACAACAGCACTATTTTTATTTACTTTTTCTGTACTTGTGTACGTATTAATTGGTGGATTTCGTGCAGTTGCTTTATCAGATACGTTATTAGGAATCATTATGTTAGTTGGAACGACAATCATTTTAATTGCTACTGTCATTGCTGGTGGTGGAATTGAAAAGATTATGCAGGAGCTTATTCAAATCAATCCAAATTTAATTACACCATTCGGAGCGGATGGTAGTTTAACGAAATCATATGTGACATCATTTTGGATTTTAATTGGAATTGGTGTTGTTGGGTTACCGCAAATTAGCGTGCGTGCCATGTCTTATAAAAATTCAAAAGCTATGCACCAAGCGTTAATAATTGGAACGGTTGTTGTAGGTACAATCATGATTGGTATGCATTTAACAGGTGTATTTGCGCGAGTCGTACTTCCGGGGATAACGGTACCGGATAAAGTCATGCCGCTACTCGCGATGGAAGTGTTGCCACCTTGGCTAGCTGGAGTTTTCTTAGCTGCGCCAATGGCAGCAATTATGTCTACAGTAAACTCGTTATTGTTACTTGTAAGTTCATCAATTATTAAAGACATATACGTAAATTACATAAATAAAGATGCAGCAGACAGTACGATTAGAAAAGGAAGTTTGTGGATTACTGGTATCGTAGGGCTGCTCGTTTATGCAGCAGCAATTAAACCACCAGATTTTTTAATATGGTTAAATTTATTTTCTTTCGGTGGGTTAGAAGCAGCATTCATTTGGCCAATCGTATTAGGGTTATATTGGAGAAAAGGAAATGCAACAGGAGCGCTTGCCTCTATTTTAGTTGGGGTAGGCTCATATATGTGTATTCATCTTTTCTATCCAAATCCGTTCGGTATACATACAGTTGTCTTCCCAATTTGTTTTGCGTTTATCGCTTATATCATTGGAAGTATGAGTGCTGTGAAGAAAAACAGTATAGGTTAGAGGAAGAACGTAGTCCTTATAGAGGACTACGTTTTTTTGTGTGAATTTATTCTTTTTTATTCTGTATATGTAAGGTTATTCATAAATTAATAACAATTGAGGGGATGGAGTTGAGGTCGATGAAAAAAGTGTTATTTTTGGGAGACCCAGGAATTGATGACTCTTTAGCCATCATGTATGGAATTATGCATCCTGATATAGATATTGTTGGTGTTGTAACCGGATATGGAAATGTAACACAAGAAAAGGCGACAAGTAATGCAGCATATTTGCTGCAAATGGCAGGGCGGGAAGATATACCTGTTATTAATGGTGCGAAAATTCCTTTATCCGGAGATGTTACAACGTATTATCCAGAAATTCATGGGGCAGACGGTTTAGGGCCAATTAAACCTCCAAAAGCTTTTTCGCCAAATATAAAACCTTTTTGTGCTTTTTTTGATATTCTTGAAAAGTATAAAGGAGAATTAATCATTGTTGATGCTGGTAGGTCAACGACACTAGCAACAGCATTTATTTTAGAAAAGCCGATGATGAAGTATGTGAAAGAATATTATATAATGGGTGGTGCTTTTTTAATGCCCGGCAATGTGACACCAGTCGCAGAGGCGAATTTTCATGGTGATCCGATTGCGTCACAATTAGTTATGCAAAATGCCAAGAATTTGACATTAGTGCCACTTAACGTTACATCTGAAGCAATTATTACACCAGAAATGGTGAAATATATTACGAAACACTCTAAAACGAATTTTAATAAATTAATTGAACCAATATTTACGTATTATTATAAAGCGTATAAAAAGTTAAATCCGAAAATAACAGGTAGCCCAGTACATGATGTTGTTACAATGATGGTTGCGGCGAATCCGTCTATTTTGGATTATGTGTACCGTCGTGTCGATGTAGATACAGTGGGGATTGCAAAGGGAGAAAGTATTGCTGATTTCCGTCCACAACCTGATGCAAAATCCTTAAAGAATTGGGTGCGAATTGGTTGGTCATTGCACTATAAAAAATTTCTCGAAGACTTCGTGAAAATTATGACGTAGACATAATAGGAGAATACAAGTTAAAATAATGGAGATGATTACTAAAATAATCATCTCCATTATTTTGTTTGAAAGAGATAGATAGAGAAGAGTTATACAATAGGAGAGGAATTTTACTTGAAAAAAACTATAGTATGCGCAGTGATTGTGGGTATTTTCGTTTTGCTAATATCGGGTAATTTTTTAGTGAAAAAAGTGTGGAGTTCAAATAATGATGATGCACAGTATATCGCATCCTTTATTGAAGAACATAAAGATGAAAAAAATAGTGCGCTTCTCGTGAAGAGAAACGATAAAGTTGTTTATTCTGTAAATCCAAATGTTGTATTGCCAGTTGCTAGTACGATGAAGTTAATTGTGGCGCTTGAATATACGAAACAAGTTACGGAAGGGAAAATTGATCCGTCTAGTTTCATTTCTATTAATGATATAAATCGTTATTATGTGCCGAATACAGATGGCGGTGCACAAGATAGATGGCAAAGGTATTTGCAAAAGACAGACAAGATAACAGAAGGGGCAGTTTCTTTAGAAGAAGTGGCAAAAGGAATGGTTAAGTTTAGTTCGAATGCGAATGCTGAATATTTAATGGAAGTGTTAGGGTTAGATAATATTAATCGAAATTTACAAAGTTTATCCCTTCCAGCACATCAGCCGCTATTTCCGATTGTTTCATCTTTATACATCCCTGGATATTTGCATAAAGAATTACATGTTCCGAAATATAAAATAGAGAAAAAATTAAAAGAAATGTCTCAAGAGCAATATCGTGAATATGCGATGATTATTCATGAGCGCTTAAAAAAGAAGGGACCATTATTACAGAAGGACATACCTCTTTATTTAGAGGAACGTTACGATAAAATTTGGTCAGATCGATTACCAGCAGCTTCTGCAAACGATTATATGGTACTGCTTCAAAAGGCAAATCATAAAGGTGGCCTAACAGACGCAGAAGAAAAAGTGTGGGCTAATATCGTTGAAACGGATATGAGTGCTAAAAAATATCGTAAAACATTTAGACATGCAGGGCAAAAGAATGGTTATACACCATGGACAGTTACAAAAGCAGTTTATGCGATGGATAAACGTGGGAACTGTACAGAAATAGTGTTTTTAGCCAATAATTTAAATGAGGACGACAGTGCAGAAATACGGAAACATTTAGCAAACTTACATTTCCAAGTGTTGCAAAGTGATAAGTATGATGCGACTTTTATTAAGTAAACTCGGTGTAGAGAGCATCGAGTTTATTTTTATCCCGCTTTAATGGGCAGTAAGACCCCCACCTCAAAATTCAGCGAAAGCAAAGAAGTTAGGTGGGGGTCGGGCTGCCCCTAAAAGTCCGATTGGTGAGGGCTGATAATCAGTGGGGATGAAGAAAACCCCCACTGATTAAAGTTTCACTTTATGTACAAGCACTTTTTTCCTATCTCTGGGTATGATGGGTAGTAATACTTAGGTGAGAGGGGAAAAGGTGATGAAACAAAGTAAAGAAGAGTTTATAAAGAGTGAAGGCGCTGATTTCCCTGGAAAAACATATGTAGATTGCGTATTACAACATGTATTTCATTTTCAGCGAAATTACTTATTGAAAGATATGTTTCAAGTGCATAAAGCGCATATCACGATGCTGACTGAAGAAAATTTAATGAAAAAGGAAGAAGCTAAAGTTATACTACACGCATTAAAAAAGGTAGAAGGAATTCCAGAAGAGCAATTGCTCTATACAGAGCGGCATGAAGATCTCTTTTTTTTAGTGGAGCATTTAATTTCTCAAGAAGCGAAAAGCGATTTTGTAAGTAATATGCATATTGGTAGAAGTAGAAATGATATGGGTGTAACGATGTATCGTATGAGTTTAAGACGATATGTATTACGATTAATGGAACATCATTTATTATTGCAAGAAAGTATACTACAACTTGCTGCTGATCATAAAGAAACGATTATGCCAGCTTATACACATACACAACCAGCGCAGCCCACAACATTTGGTCATTATACGTTAGCGATTTATGATACGATGCAGAGAGATTTAGAACGAATGAAACGAACGTACAAACTTTTAAATCAGTCTCCAATGGGAGCCGCAGCTCTTTCTACAACAAGTTTCCCAATTAAACGAGAGCGAGTTGCCAATTTACTTGGGTTTACAAATGTAATTGAGAACTCATATGATGCTGTTGCTGGAGCGGATTATTTATTAGAAGTTAGCTCGTTACTTATGGTAATTATGACGAATACGAGCAGATGGATTCATGACTTTTTATTATTAGCGACGAAAGAATATGATGGTATTACTGTTGCAAAGCCATATGTACAAATAAGTAGCATTATGCCGCAAAAGCGAAATCCAGTTTCCATTGAACATGCCCGTGCGATTACGAGTAGCGCTTTAGGAGAAGCATTTACAGTATTTCAAATGATCCATAATACACCATTTGGTGATATTGTCGATACAGAAGATGATTTGCAGCCGTATTTATATAAAGGGATTGAAAAGACCATTCGTGTTTTTTGTATTATGAATGCAGTGATTCGAACGATGAAAGTAGAAGAAGAAACGTTGAAGAGTCGTTCTTATAAACATGCAATTACGATAACTGATTTCGCAGATGTTTTAACAAAAAACTATAGCATTCCATTTCGGCATGCACATCATGCAGCAAGTGCGATTGCGAATATGTCATTGGAGCAGAAAAAGGAGTTACATGAATTAAATTTCAAAGACATAAATGTATACTTACAAGAAAATTTGAAAGTGAATTTATTAGAAAAAGAGTGGAATGAAATTATATCGCCAGAAGCATTTATTCAAAAAAGAAATGTATACGGTGGACCGAGTAAAAAAGAAATGGAGCGTATGATTAAAAATCGAAAAGAGTCATTTCAAAAAGAAGAAGAGGTATTTGAAAAAGAAAAACAGAGAATTTTACAAGCTGAAACTGATTTGAATATGTTAACTTCGCATAGTATTGAATCGTAAAAGAAGGATTTAATGAATTAATCGCCAATACTTAATGAAACTATAAATAGAGGGAAGAGATTGTCGATGATTCAATTACATGTATATGAAGAGATTCTTAATTTTAAAGAAGAGGTTACACCATTTTTAGAAAAGAATGAGCAGGAAAATAATCTCATATTAGGTGTATTACAAATGGTCCAACAACCGATATTTATGGGGGTAGCAAAACAAGAGGAAGAAATTGCAGTTGTATTTCTTCAAACAGAAGAAAAGAAACAAATCATTGTTGCTACGTCTGAAATTGCGGAAGAGGATATCGTGGAACTTGCAAAAAAATTAACGAAAGTATATTCAAATGTTCCTGGATTAATTGGTAATAAGAAAATTGTACAGAAATTAGCGGAAGAGATTGCAGTGTTAGAAAATAAGAAAACTACTGTTGCAATGGAGCAAGGTATATATGAATTAAAACAAGTGAAGAAAAAGTGGAACGGAGATGGAGTATTTCGAGAAGTAAGTAGTGATGAGCTAACATTAATAGAACAGTGGATTTATCAATTTTGCGAAGATGTAAGGCTTCCTACTACGAAAGAAGAAGCGAAACAAACCGCTCATACATTAATTACGAACCGTCGTCTATTTGGTTTAGAAGTAGATGGGAAGCTTGTTTCTGTAGCTGCAAAAACGAGACCAACTACAAACAATATAACAGTTAATTTCGTATATACACCGAAAGAAGCGCGGAAAAAAGGGTACGCATCTAGTTGTGTCGCTGCACTTAGTCAACGTATGTTAGATGAAGGATATAAGACGACTACGTTATATACTGATCTAGCAAACCCTACGTCTAATAAAATTTATCAAGAAATTGGTTATGAAAAAATTGCGGAGTCTGTACTTATATTTTTAGAGAAATAAAATGAAAAGGCACGCTATTAGAGCGTGCCTTTTTGTTATTCATCAATTCGAATGACTTCACCTTGCGGGAAATTCTCAGTTTCTAGTAAGCTACGAATTGCTTTCGCAACGTATTCAGGTGACAGTAGTTTTCCTTCTTCTTTTAGTGCGATGAAGCGGTCTAAATTTATGAAGTCTTCTTTATTTGTTTCACGAATTTGTGCTTGCATACTTGTATCAACAACACCAGGTGCAAAAGCGACGATTTTTACTGGATATTCTTTTTCTGCTTCTTCGGTTGCTACGCACTGTGTAAACATATTTACACCAGCTTTCGTTGTACAATAAGCGCCCCATCCAAAATAAGGATTTTTTCCTGCACCAGATGAAATGTTTATAACACGTTTATCTACTTTCCAGTCTTTCGTATATCTCATGAAAGTAGAGGTAAGAATCATCGGTGCAAGTAAATTAATTTGAACGTTTGTAATGAAAAGCTCGCTCTCAGCTTTTTCTATTGGTTTCATGGGTGCGAGCGTACCTGCGTTATTAATTAAATGAATAGATGATACAGTATCTTCTTGAATGGATGAAATGATTTCGTTAAAGTTAGTTTCTAATTTATGTACATCTTGAAGATCTAAGGAATGAAAAATGCAATGACTGTTATATTGTTCTGCGAGTTTAGTAAGCTCTTTATTTTCTCTTCTAGAAATAGAGATGACGGTTGTATTTTCTTCTAATAATTGTGTGGCGATTGCCTCACCTAAACCTTGTGAAGTTCCTGTTATGATAACGTAGCGCATAGTGTAGTAAACTCCTCTCCATATATGTGGAATTTTGTTGGACAACGTACATTGTATAGTTTGTCTACATTTTATAGTATAGAGCACTTTTTACTATAATTGAAATGAGATGATTGTGTGCCTTTTATGAATCGCTTTACAACAACAGTAACTGGTGCCGTCACGTTCACTGGGAACACGTTAGGACTAAGTCCTACATCGCCTGCACCAAATAATAACTTCGGTACGATTGATGTATTTACAACGGTAAATACATCGCTCCAAGTACCTGGATTCCCAGCAGGAACGACGAATGACTGGCCATTAAATTCTTCAAGTGCAATTTTGAATCTTTCGGCAGGGAGTAGTATTTTATACGCAGAACTAGTATGGGCCGGCACATACCGGACCGATACAGAGGATGTTTCAGCTTTTTTAAATGATAACATTACATTTACAACACCGGCAGGAACGTTTTCTGTTACACCAGATCCTGCAACTGCGCAGCAAGGTTCAGTAGGGAACCAGTTTTATTATGCGCGCTCTGCCAATGTAACGAATCTTGTTAGTGCAGGTGGGGCAGGAACTTATACTACAGGTGCAGTGCCAGCTGCAAGAACTTCATTTGATCCAACTATTAGTCGTTCGGCTGGTTGGACACTTGAGGTTGTGTATCAAAATGCTAGTTTGCCACTTCGGAATTTATCAGTTTATGCAGGTCAAGAAATTATCGATGCTTCATCACCACCAGTGGATGCTACTATTTCAGGATTTGCTACTCCAGCCACAGGAGCTGTAACAGGACGGGTGCTCGTAACTGCTCAAGAAGGTGATTCTAACATTGTTGGAGATCAACTTCGCTTTGGGCCGAATGCGAATGCTACAGTTGCTGTATTCGGACCGAGAAATCCTGCAAATAATTTCTTTCAGTCACAAATTTGTAATGATAGTGGGAATTTAGATACAACTGGCACCTTTGGAAATTTGAATCAGCCGTTAGGGATAGCTTTAGCCGTCCGAAGACAAGGATGGGATATTACGAATGTAGATGCCTCGTCATCATTAGTAAATAATCAAACGTCAGCGACTGTTCGCTTCGTTACAAATGGAGATGGATATGCTGCAGCTGGTTTTGGTGTTCAAATTGATGCGACAGGGCCAATTATAAATCCTGTTAAATCTGTTGATAAAACCGTTGCAGCAGTAGGTGATATTCTTACCTATACGATTACTGTTCCGAATACAGGGACAGGAAGTGCAGAAAACGTTGTATTACAAGATAGTATTCCGAATGGAACTACGTTTATAGCAGGCAGTGTTACAGTAGGTGGAGTAACTCAGCCGAGCGCCAATCCAGCTAGTGGAATTAATTTAGGAACGATACCGAATAATGCTCAAAGAGTTGTCACGTTTCAAGTGAGAGTTACGTCATTCCCGAATCCGAATCCAATTTCAAATCGTGCGATGGTGTCATACCAATTCCGTCCTTTTGTTGGAAGTCCTCCTATCACAAGTACAGCTTCTTCAAATACAGTACAGACGACGGTAAATCGTGCAAATGTAAGTTTACAAAAATCTGTAGATCTACAGACGGCAACAATTAATGATGTATTAACGTACACAGTGAATGTCACGAACGATGGGAATGTCGCTGCAAATAATGTTATTTTTGTTGATAGTATACCTGCTGGAACAACGTTTATAACAAATAGTGTCACGGTAAATGGGGTAGCACGTCCAGGAGCAAATCCAGCAAGTAGTATTAATCTAGGAAGTATTAATGCTTCGCAAACGACGGTAGTGCGTTTTCAAGTTCGAGTAACATCTAATCCGCTTGTAAATCCAATTCCAAATCGTGCGAGTGTAACATTTAACTTTACTCCAGTACCTGGTCAACAACCAATTTCAGGCCAAGCGACAAGTAATACTGTATTTACTAAAATTAATATAGCTGATATAAGAACGAGAAAAACAGTAGATAGAGCTTTTGCGACAGTTAATGACGTTCTTACGTACACCGTTACAATTGAGAATACTGGGAATGTACTTGCGACGAATGTTATTTTTCAAGATCCAATCCCAATTGGAACGACTTTTATCCTAAATAGTGTGACTGTAGATGGGGTTTCACAACCTGGGGCAAATCCTGCGACTGGGTTTACCGTAGCGAATATATCTCCTGGCGGAAGTAGGACAGTGACTTTTCAAGTACGAGTGACATCTACACCATCAGGAGGTACGATTGCAAATCGTGGAAATGTGTCTGCTAATTTCGTCGTTATTCCGAATCAGCCACCGATAACGATTAATAGACAAACGAATACAGTTGTGACACAAGTTAATACAGGCGGTTTAAATGTAATAAAAGAAGTGAATACAATGCAAGCGGCGGTAGGGGATACTTTAACATACACAATTGCCGTCCAAAATACAGGAAACGTACTGTTAACAAATGTATTTTTCCAAGACCCTATTCCTTCCGCTGTTTCATTCGTTGCAAATTCTGTAACAATTAATGGAGTACCACAAAGTGGATTGAATCCGAATACAGGATTCTCTCTTCCGAATATTCCTGCGGCTCAAACAGTTGTAGTCACATTTGACGTATTAATTGTACAGGATCCAGAAAATGAAGATATTTTAAATCAAGCAAATGTAACAGCGAGTTTTCAAGTGAATCCGAGTGAACCACCAGTAACAATCAATGTTCCGAGTAATGTTGTGAATACAACAGTACAATCAGGGAACTTTGAAGTTGTGAAATCAGTCAATACGAATATTGCAACGGTAGGGGATGTTTTAGTATATACAATTGAAATCATAAATGCAGGTAGTGTAATAGCTACAAATGTGTTTTTTCAAGATTCAATTCCACAAGGGACATTATTTATTGAAAACAGTGTAGTTGTTAATGGGGTTTTACAAGAAGGGGCAGATCCAGAACTTGGATTTCCATTAAATAATTTGCCTACTGGTGCGAGTGTAATTGTTGGGTTTGAAGTATTAATTGATGAAATTCCCCAAGGAAATAATGTCGTAAATAATGCGAATGTAACTGGAGATTTTCTTGTAAATCCAACAGAGCCACCGATAACTGTAACAGTACCAAGTAATACTGTTATGACAGTGGTGAATTCTTCAGGATTAAATGTAATAAAAAGTGTAAGCGCTGCTGAAGCAGGTGTAGGAGATACTTTAACGTATACAGTTCGTATACAAAATAGTGGAACAGTAGCAGCGACAAATGTATCATTCGTTGATCCAATTCCATCTGGAACAACGTTTGTAGCAAATAGTGTAACGATAAATGGAACACCTCAGCCAGGTTTAAGCCCAACAATTGGATTTCCACTTGCTAACATTCCGGTAGGAGGGATGGTAACAGTTACTTTTCAAGTGACGATTACGAGTGTACCACCAAATAGAGTTCTTCCGAATAATGCGAATGTAACTGCTGATTTCCAAGTAAGTCCTCTCCAGCCACCAGTTACAATTGTAACGATTAGTAACATTGTTGTGACGCGAGTGAATGTAGGATCACTTAATGTAATGAAGAGTGTAAATACACCCCAAGCAGGTATAGGAGATACGCTAACGTATACGATTCGCATTCAAAATACAGGAACTGTTCCTGCAACGAATATTATTTTTCAAGATCCAATTCCGTCTGGTGCTGCGTTTGTAGCAAATAGTGTGACGATAAACGGAGTCGTTCAGCAAGGCGCGAATCCAATGGTAGGTTTCCCAGTACCAAATATTCCGGTCGGGCAAACATCTACGATTACGTTTCAAGTTACAGTGACGAGTGTTCCGAGCGGTGGAAATATAAGAAACCAATCGAACGTTACTGCAAGTTTTCTTATAAATCCAGCAAACCCTCCAATAACGACTGTTACGAATAGTAATTTCGTTGTGACACAAGTAAACACTGCTCGATTAAATATACAAAAATCTTCATCTGTACAACAAGCTGCACTTGGAGAGACTTACACGTATTCTGTAGTCATTCGAAATAACGGCACAGTAACAGCAACGAATGTTTCCTTCATTGATCCAATTGCTCCAGAAACAACATTTGTAGCAAATAGCGTAACGATAAATGGAACGCCTCAACCTGGATTTGATCCAAATATAGGTTTTACGCTTCCTAATATCGCTGCTGGAACATCATTGACTGCAACGTTCCAAGTAACAGTAGTTGCGCCATCCACGCGCGGAGCCGTATTAAACACGGCATCTGCAACAGCCACTTTTTTATTAAATCCTTTACAGCCCCCTGTAACAACAACCAATTCAAGTAATACGACAGTAGTTACGATACCGTTACCTCCTCCTGGTGAAGTAACAGCAACAAAAACAGTTGATGTTGCTGCTGGAGCGGTTGGGGATGTATTAACGTATACTGTGCTAATTTCAAACGTAGGAATTATACCAGTTACAGATGTGTTCTTTCAAGATGTCATACCAGAAGGAACGATATTTGTAGCAAATAGTGTAACGATAGGTGGGGGGCAGCAACTTGGCTTAAATCCAGAAACAGGATTTCCAGTTAGTCCGTTATTAAATGCAGGTGCAAATATTGCTGTGACGTTCCAAGTGACGATTACGGAGATTCCAGATAATGAAGTCATATTAAATGATGCAGATGTTACATTTACTTCACAACCAAATCCGCAGGAACCACCAATTACGGAAACGATATTAACGAATTTAGTAGTTACGACAATTAATATAGCGTCTATATTTCCATTAAAACTAGTCGATAAAGAGGTAGCGACGGTTGGAGAAATATTAACGTATGATGTATTAATCTTTAATTTCGGTACAGTGGCAGCAACGAATGTTAAATTTATAGATACAACTTCCGCCGGTGTAGCATTTGTACCGGGAAGTGTGAGCATAAATGGGGTGCCGGCACCAGGATTAGATCCTTTCATTGGCTTTACAGTTCCAGATATCCCTGTAGATGATTTTGTACTTGTCACATATCAGGAAGTGGTTACGAGCATACCTGAGGGGGGAACGATTGTTAACTTTGTAGACGTTACAGCTACATTTGCTGTAAGTGAAACAGAGCCGCCTATTACAGAAACAATAACAAGTAATACGACATTAACAGAAATTAATGAACCCGGTTTAAATGTTTTAAAATCAGTAAGTCAGCCGGTTGTTGCAGTAGGCGATACAATCACATATACAACAGTAGTTCAAAATACAGGTACAGTGGTAGCGACGAATGTTCAATATAGTGATGTATTGCCGTCCTCGATTACATTTGTACCAGATAGTGTAACGATAGATGGTGTGCTACAACCTGGATTCAATCCTAATAATGGATTCCCACTTCCAGATATAAATCCAGGTGAAAGTGTAGAAGTTACATTCCAAGTAACAGTTGTCAATGTTCCATCAAACGGAACAATTGTCAATACGGCAAATGTTACAGGAAGTTTTATATTAGTACCAGGAGAACCACCAATTGTAGTGAATCAGCCAAGTAACACGACGCTCACAACTGTAAATAGAGGACGATTTAATGTTATTAAACAAGTAAATAGAGCAGCTACTCTCGTTGGAGATGTATTAACGTATACAGTTCAAATAACGAATACGGGAACAGTAACAGCAAATGATGTTCAGTTTATTGATACGATTTCAGTAGGAGCGTCATTTGTCCCAAATAGTGTAACGATAAATGGAATTTCGCAACCGAATTTAAATCCGATCACTGGCTTTGGAGTTGGAGATATACCCGTTGGTGAAACGGTTATCGTGACGTTTCAAGCGACAGTTACAAACATCCCGTCATCAGGAACCATTACGAACGTTGCAAATATAACAGGAAGCTTTACTTTAGTACCAGGAGAGCCGCCGGTTGTAGTAACTGAACCGAGTAATACGACAATAACAAGGGTAAATAGAGGGAGATTTAATGTTATAAAAACCGTAAATAAGCAAGCAACACGATTAGGGGATACGTTAACTTATAGTGTGCAAGTTACAAATACGGGAACGGTATTAGCGACGAATGTTCAGTTTATCGATGTTCCGTCACCTAGTTTAGAATTCATTCCTGGAAGTGTACAAATAAATGGAATTTCGCAAGTAGGTTTAGATCCATTTGTAGGCTTTTCATTACCAGATCTTGCAGTAGGGGACAGTATATTAATTACATTTGAAGTAAATGTAATCGCAATTCCGCCTTCTAGTAGCATTATGAATACAGCGAGAGTAGCTGGTGATTTCGAATTGATTCCAGGAGAACCACCGTTTACAATTACGAACTCAAGTAATACGACAGTCACACCAGTAAATCGAGGTAGTTTAGATATGCTGAAAGAAGTAGATCATCCGATTGTTGGAGTGGGAGAAACGGTAACGTATACTGTTCGTATATTAAATACTGGTACGGCTGATGCGATGAATGTTCAATTTATAGACGTGTTATCTCAGGAAGCTGAGTTTGTTCCAAATAGTGTAACGAAAAATGGAGTTCCGCAACCAGGGTTAAATCCACAGGCTGGATTTACGATACCAGACATCCCAGTGGGTGAGACGGCACTTGTAACATATGAAGCTACGATTACAAGTTTTCCAGATGGTGGTACAGTAGTGAACCTTGCTGGGGCGTTAGCAGAATATATTTTAGTACCAGGAGAACCGCCAGTTACAGTGATGGATACGAGCAATACAGTTATTGTAACGGTAAATACTGCAATCTTATTTGTTGCAAAAGGAGCGGATTTTGAAGTAGCGATGGTAGGAGATGTTGTCACTTACGGAATTGCTGTTATAAATGATAGTACAGTTCCTGTGACGAATATTGTTTTAACAGATATCATTGATCCGAATACGTTATTTATAAATGGCTCGGTAACGGTAAATGATGTACCTTTTCCATTTGCCAACCCGAATACAGGTATTCCGTTAGGTGATTTTCAGCCAAATGATGCAGCAATTATTAATTTCCAAGTTGTAATAACAGGAGGGCAAATAAATAACTTAGTTACAAATACAGCTACGGCGAGTGGGCTTGCAATTGTGAATCCAAATGAACCGCCTGTAGTAGTTGAAGGCGATAGCAATACAGTTGTTATCCCGTTTATTCCTCAAAATGTCTCAACGACTGTTGTAAAAGTGGCAGACCATCAAACAGCAACAATAGGAGATGTTATTACGTTTACGACAGTTATTACAAATACGGGAGATACAGCGATACAAAATATTCGTTTTCAAGATATGTTAGATAGTAGTGTTCAATTTGTCCTTGGAAGTGTAACGGTTGATAATACGCCAGTGCCAAATGTAAACCCAATATCAGGATTTCTTATAGGAAGTTTAAATCCAGGTGAAGCACGCACAGTCTCGTTCCAAGTAGTAGTTCAGAGCGCGCCAAGTGGTTCAGGAAATTATATAAATCAAGCGAGTATTCGCTTCGAACATCAAGTAGGTACAGTGTTACCGCCTGTTACACAAATAATAGAAAGTAATATTGTGGTCATACCGTTCGTCCCGACGATCGAACAAATTTGTGAAACAAACTTTAATTGCTTAGAGAAAATTCCATTTCAATGTTCTCCGTGTAATCATTTGCACGAACATAAGAAATAAAAACAAAAAGAGCATTTTGTGAAGTGCCCCCTAAAAGTTAGACACGGTTATTTCATTAGGCAGCTTGATAAAAGTGAGTCCGGTATGTACCGGGCTCATTTTTAATTTTTTAATAAAGGAACCTAAATCATAACCTGTTTTTATTATAGCTATAGCTGAAATCACAATTAATGGATATTTAATATATGGATTGTTGAGGAGTTCCATTATGTTTTTCATGTTGTAAACCTCCTTGGCATTATTTATATCATTATATTTACAATATAGAATATAATGATTAGCAGTCAATATAATGTAAAGAAAGATACTTAATTGAAGGAGAACTAAACAAAATAATAGATAAAAAAACCTTTATTTTTATCATTTCTTCTACAAGTAATTAAGAGTCAGTATAGCATATAGAAACAGATCTTAGGAAAGAGGCTATTAGGCAATTGAAATAAGCCTCTACTTTTACCGTATTTAGTTTAAGAATTAGTTTGTCCAATTCTTTTGAAACATAACTATAATAATTTAATTTCAATATCATAAGCAACTCAATTATTATATAGAAATACAAATTCAATGACTTGAGTTCAATGTTTTGTTACGCTATAAATAGCTTGATTTGTTTTTAACTTAAACATATTAAGAGTACTTAATAATTTTGATGAAGGTGTACTTACAAGCATTTCAGGAGATAGTGCTCAAGATTTACAGCAACAGGGAGACTTAAATCAGTCTAGTACTCTATCAAAAGAGGATGCAAAGAACCAGATTTTTAATCTATACGGGAACGATCTTAAATTTGTTGAGGAACCTGAGATCAAAGAAGTAGTATATGTGAATACGTCCTATAAAGTAAAATTTATGCTCTGGATCTTTAGCTCAGCTGGTTAGAGCAAACGGCTCATAACCGTTCGGTCGTAGGTTCGAGTCCTACAAGGTCCACTTATAAAAACAAGGAGAAAGCACTCAAATGGGGGCTTTCTCCTTGTTTTTAATAAATAAAATGTCTTTTTTCCTTTAGCAAGGTTTATAAAATTCTAAGAGTTCAACTGGAATATTATTTTTGTATGCTATACATGCTTTTGTATCACCAGGCTGAATGGTCTTTTGGTCAATTAACAAAAGCGCAGCAAACGTATTTGCTTCTATCTCTAATTTGTCAACGGAAAAGAATGTATTCTTACGCAGAAAAGGTGTATTTGCATGAGTATGTAGGACTGCATGTCCTAATTCATGAGCACAAACAGTTCTCTGCATAGATGGAGATAAATTAGTATTAATAACAATGAAACGATTTCTTTTTTCATATTTATAAAAACCATTTATTTCTTCATGTAAATCCCATGTTAGTACATGTATTTTTAAGTAATCTGCAAGCTCATAGGGGTTTGTCGTGTTGTATTTGTTGCTAAGTTGTTGGACTAGATCTCTAATGACGAATTTCAATGTATTCCCTCCTAAGCTCGCATCAGTTATCGTCTGGTTTACGATATTTCTTAGGCACGTATTTTTTATTGATTACTTTCGTTTGTTTTACAATATACTCCATTGCATCTAATAGTGATTCTACAGCTTCTTGACTCATAGGTTCACCAGAGAACATTAAGCCATCTTCTCCTTGAAGGTCTTTTTTTATTTCTTCCATTCTTTTTGCTATGTCTTTCTCATCTTTTGGCGTTAATTGCTTCTTAGTTTCGTCCGTAACAGCTCGTCCTAGTAAATAGTCAGCTGAAACTGAAAAACAATCCGCTAATTTAGTTAGAACATCATGTGGAGGAAATCTTTCTTCTGATTCGTAGTAGCCTATCATTCTTTGGGATACTCCAATTTTTTCAGCCAATTGTTTTTGTGTTAAATTTTCTTTTTTTCGTAAGGATTTTATTCTAACTCCTATCACATTGTTCACCTCTCTAATTAAACTAATTGTTCTCTTTGGATTTATTTTAGCACAAAAAGTTCCTTTTTGCATTGACAATGAACAATTAGTTCTTTAATCTATATTTAGAACTAATTGTTCTTACGGAGGTGGATTAATTGGTAACAAAATGTATGAACCGGAAAAGAAGTTATATAAAGAACTTGCTGGTTATTGTGGGGTTACGGAACGATATATTCGAATGATTGATCAAAAAGAAAGAACTCCATCAATGGGAACAGCTAAGAAGATTGCTAAGTATTTTGATATGAGTATAGATGCTCTTTTTTTTAGTAATAAATCGAACTTAAAGTTCTTTTTAATATTGTGTTGGTTTGAAAGGAATAAAAAGTAGGTTTCATCATGGGGAAGTTATTGATAGTGAGTACAGAATCTCGAATGTAGGTATTTGATCTTAACAATAGTGAAGAGGTAGATAGTATGGGGATTTTTAGAGTTAAAAAGGATAATAATTATTCCGTTATTAATAATACGGGTTTAAAAGATAAAAGGCTTTCTTGGAAGGCGAAGGGGATATTAGCATACATACTTACACTTCCAGATGATTGGGTGTTTTATAGGGAAGAATTATCGCAGCACGCCAAAGATGGTATTAATAGCTTAAGAGCTGGAATGCAAGAATTAAAAGAGTACGGATATATTAAGAGATTTCCTATTAAAGATGTAAAAAACAAAATTGTTAGGTGGGAGACTATTATTTACGAAATCCCATTGGAGGATTTTCCACCAGTGGAAAACCCACCTGTTGATAATCCTGTTGCTGGGAATCTACTGGTGGAAAATCGCAAGCTACTAAATACTGATTTAAAAAGTACTAAAAAACTAAACACTGATACACAAAATAAGGATCATCATCATGATAATAAGGAAAAATCACTCCCACAAAGATTGATAAATGAAGATTTCAAAATAAGTTATAAATTTTTGCTGAAGAATGGAATATTGTTAAGTGAAATAGCTATTGCAGAGCTGGGTGAATTTTGCGAAGCATTAGGTAGTGAACTAATTTTGGAAGCAGTAAAGAGATCAATTGATGAGAATATACCAAAGTGGAGGTATGTACGTGGAATTCTTAAAAATTGGGAAAGTCAAAAAGTAAAAACAATTAATGATGTAGTTGTGTTAGATGCACAGTTTGATCTTTGTAAGAATAAGAAGCAATCTAGGTCAGGGTATACCAAACGAAAAGAACTGGTACCAGAATGGCTACGTGAAAAAGAAGAAGTTCCAGAAGAGCAGCCTATACAAAATAATGAGTTAACTATTGAAGAAGAGCGTGAGAGATTAAAAGCTTTATTAAGAAAATATAAATCATAATTAATATTCGTGAATTCGATTAAAAGGATAATAAAGGTTACTTTACCTTTGGTGATATTAATAAGAAACAGAATTTAATTAAAGAAAAGTAGGGGGATTATTAGATGCTTGACTGGATGAAAGATTATCAGAAACTGGAAGAAGAAATTACGTATATAGAATTTAACTTAGACAAATCAAAAGCAGAGTTAAAGCGCTGGACTAGTGGTGACTTGCAACATGTACGATTAACTACTGAATCAGAAGGTGCTAAGGTAGAAGGTCGTGTTGAAGCTATTGAATATGAATTAGGACATAAGATGAATGAAATGTTCGATTTAAAGATTTTAATTAATAAGTTTACTGGATTAGATCATCAAATACTTAAAATGAAGTATGTTGATGGAATGACTTTAGAACAAATAGCGTTTGACTTGCATTATAGTACAGGCTATATCCGACGAAAACATGCTGAAATAAGAAAGATTGTCAAGTTTTTAGAGGGGGTTTAATGTTACCTTTTTGTAGGCTACATGCAGTGTACAGAAAGTATTGAAAAAGTGATTTATAGTAGTAATATAAGATTTCGACGAAAGAGCAACTATTTTATGGTTGCTCTTTTTGTTGTGAAAGAAGCTAAGTACTATGGAGTAATTCAATAGGTTAATAGGTATTTAGAAGTTAAAAGTACTTAGTAAAATAGTAGTGTTTGGTCCAAAAATAATAGGGAAATAAGGAGATGTTTAGTAATGGGTATGTTAGCTGCGTCAGTTAAGACAAAGAATTTGCCGCAACGGGTCCTCCGATGGCAGACAATGGTAGAAAATGAATGTAATGCACAAGGGGTACCTGAGTTAGTACCTTATGTATTAGGAATTATTATGGTGGAAAGTGATGGTAATGCTGAACAGACGCCCGATATTATGCAGTCAAGTGAATCTCAAGGGAGACCGATGAATTCAATTGATAATCCTAAGGATTCAATTCATTACGGGGTAATGCACTTAATAGGAGCTTTTGCAGATGCAAAAAAATATGGTATTACAGATTTAAGTGCAATTGTTCAAGCATATAATTTTGGGCGTTTTTACATCCGTTGGTTAGCCTCTAACAATAAACAGCATTCACTGCAGGTGGCAGAACAGTATTCTAAAACTGTTGTTGCGCCATCTCTTGGAAATAGCACTGGCGCAATGATTCGATATAGTCATCCTATCGCTGTGGCATACAATGGTGGCTATAAATATAAAAATGGTGGAAATTTCTTCTATGCTGAAATTGTTAAACAGTATGTAGATTTTGTCGGAGGAGTTGATCCTACTGATGTAGATACGCGTAAAAACGTGACGCTACCTTCTGATTGGTTAACTAATAACTTAGGTTGGTTACAATGTATAGAACGACAATCTTGGGTGTATAAAGAACCAAATGAACTTGCGGAAGTAGTAGGAAAGATTCCTCTTGGCAGTGGGCATGTGTATTTAGAGACTGCATGGGATGGGAAAAGATTTTGGTTTAAAATTGCCAATGATAACTGGGTTCCTGAAACAGTAATGCGTATTGAAAAAGATGGTAGAAGTAAAGGTGTCATTTGGAATGAATGGGATGGGCTAGAATGTTACCATCACGCAAATTACAACAGTGGTATACGCGATCGAGTAGGTGTAGGTCAATGGGTAATTGAGTTTAGAGATAACAACTGGATTTACATTACAGATAAAGGGTGGGTAGAGTTTGACGAAAAAATCATTCGTTGGATTCGCTAAAAAAGATAGTGCTCTTATTGAAGTACTTCACAAAAGTCACCTGAGAAAACTAAAGTATATCTGGATGTGTTAAACATACATTATATTTTGAAAACAATACATGGTTAAAGGAAATCTTGATGTAAGGTAACGACGGAGAACTTTTTTCTATCAATCTTATGGTATGAAAAATTAGTATATAGGCCAAAAATATATAAATAGTAAATCAAGGTGCTTATGTAAGTACCTTTTTTATATGGTGTGAAAAATAGAAAGGAAGATTAATATGGCAAAATTTATTTATCCAACAGATACAACAAGGGTAACAAGTGGTTTTAGAGGCAGCAGACCAGATCATCATGGGGTAGACCTTGCAGAACCAGGTTATCATCCGATTTATGCAGCGGCTAGTGGACAAGTTAGTCGCTCTTATTATTCATCTAGTTATGGTGAATGTATTATGATTGTGAATAATATTGATGGGGTCAAATGGGAAACTGTATATGCTCATATGCGTAGTGGTTCTCGAACGGTGAATGTAGGGGATTATGTTACACAAGGACAAACTATTGGAGTTATGGGGAACACTGGAGATTCTAGTGGCCAACACTTGCATTTTGAAATGCATAAAGGTGGCTGGGATATTAATAAGAGTAATGCTGTGAATCCGTTAGACTATCTGGGAAAAGGAGACGGTGGTAACACTGGAAATGGTTTTGATCCTACTGATGTAGATACACGTAAAAACGTGACGCTACCTTCTGATTGGTTAACTAATAACTTAGGTTGGTTACAATGTGTAGAGCGACAATCTTGGGTGTATAAAGAACCAAATGAACTTGCGGAAGTAGTAGGAAAGATTCCTCTTGGCAGTGGGCATGTGTATTTAGAGACTGCATGGGATGGGAAAAGATTTTGGTTTAAAATTGCCAATGATAACTGGGTTCCTGAAACAGTAATGCGTATTGAAAAAGATGGTAGAAGTAAAGGTGTCGTTTGGAATGAATGGGATGGGCTAGAATGTTACCATCACGCAAATTACAACAGTGGTATACGCGATCGAGTAAGTGTAGGCCAATGGGTAATTGAGTTTAGAGATAACAACTGGATTTATATTACAGATAAAGGCTGGGTAGAGTTTGACGAAAAAATTATTCGTTGGATTCGATAGGTTTGTTAAAAAGAAGAGTAGGTCCTTATGGAGCGACTCTTCTTTATTTTTTATTAATTAGAATCACAAGCTAAATAACAATGTAGCTAGAAAAAGGATTTCTATCAATGATTAACAAAGGAGCATGTATAAATGAAGAAAATAGCAGATATATCTTATCATAATGGAAATATAAATTGGGCTGAAGCGAGTAATGATTTGGAGCTGGCTATTATTCGTGTACAATATGGATCTAATAAGGTTGATTCAAAATATAAAGAATATGTCCAAGGTTGTAAAGCATATGGAGTTCCATTTGGTCATTATGCTTATGGATGTTATACAAGTGTCCAAGACGCTATTGTAGAAGCAAGAGATTTTATGAATCGTGCAGACAAGGATGCAAAATTCCTTGTATTGGATGTAGAAGATGACACACTTGCTAGTTGTGGACCCACTAACTTAGCAAAAGCATCTCAGGCCTTCATTGATACATGTCGTGCAGCGGGCTGGAAAGTTGGATTATACGTGTCACATCACATGTATACAAGTTATGGACTAAATAGTGTGAGTGCAGATTTCTTATGGATTCCTCGTTATGGTGGCAGTAAACCTGCATATAGCTGTGATCTATGGCAATATACTGAAACTGGTAGCGTTGCAGGAATTACTGGTAATGTAGACTTAAATTACTTAGTAGGAAATAAAACTATTGAATGGTTTATAGGAAAGGGCTCTAATTCAAATAATCCTGATCCTACAGATGTAGACACCCGAAAGAATGTATCATTACCACCAGATTGGTTAACCAATAACTTAGGTTGGTTACAATGTGTAGAGCGACAGTCTTGGGTATATAAAGAACCAAATGAACTTGCGGAAGTAGTAGGAAAGATTCCTCTTGGCAGTGGCCATGTATATTTAGAGAGTGCATGGGATGGGAAAAGATTTTGGTTTAAAATCGCCAATGACAACTGGGTTCCTGAAACAGCAATACGTATCGAAAAAGATGGTAGGAGTAAAGGTGTCATTTGGAATGAATGGAAAGGATTAGAGTGTTACCATCATGCGAATTACAACAGTGGTATACGTGATCGAGTAAGCGAAGGACAATGGGTAATTGAGTTTAGGGATAACAATTGGATTTACATTAAAGATAAAGGTTGGGTAGAATTTGATGAAAAAATCATTCGCTGGATTCGCTAATTAAAAAAATTATTTGTATTAAAGTAAAACTAAAAAAGATGAAACATATCGATAGGATAGTTTTAGAGCAAGTAGTGTTTGACTTGCATTATAGTACAGGCTATATCCGACGAAAACATGCTGAAATAAGAAAGATTGTCAAGTTTTTAGAGGGGGTTTAATGTTACCTTTTTGTAGGCTACATGCAGTGTACAGAAAGTATTGAAAAAGTGATTTATAGTAGTAATATAAGATTTCGACGAAAGAGCAACTATTTTATGGTTGCTCTTTTTGTTGTGAAAGAAGGTGAGCAACATGAAGTAATCTTATAGATTAATGGGTATTTGACTGAGAGTCATATTTAGTAAAGCAGTAGTTTTTTAGTCAAAAATAATAGGAAAATAAGGAGATGTTTAGTAATGAGTATATTAGCTGCTTCAGTTACGACAAAGAATCTGCCACAACAAGTGTTACGTTGGCAATCAATGGTAGAAAGTGAATGTTCTGCACAAGGAGTACCTGAGTTAATTCCTTACGTACTTGGAATCATTATGGTGGAAAGTGACGGGAATTCTGAAAAAACACCTGATATTATGCAATCAAGTGAATCACAAGGGTGGCCAATGAATACAATTAAAAATCCTAAAGATTCAATTTATTATGGAGTAAAGCATCTAAAAGGAGCTTTTGATGATGCGAAAAAAAATGGTATTACAGATTTAAGTGCCATTGTTCAATCATATAATTTTGGACGAGCTTACCTTCGCTGGTTAGCTTCAAACAAGAAACAACATTCATTACCGGTGGCGGATCTGTATTCTAAAACGGTTGTTGCACCATCTCTTGGAAATAGCACTGGCGCAATGATTCGATATAGTCATCCTATTGCTGTGGCATACAATGGTGGCTACCGATATAAAAACGGAGGGAATTTCTTCTACGCTGAAATTGTTAAGCAATATGTTGATTTTGATGGGGGAACTAATCCTTCTGAAAATAAAGAACCATCAGAGTGGGCGAGAAGTGCATGGAAGTGGGGATTAGAAAAAGGAATTGTAGATGGGAATTCACATCCACATGGAACGGTAGTAGAAGAAATCTTGGTACACATGTTACAACGTGTATACAACAACAAAGTATTTTTAGGTATTGGAAGTGCAGTATCCTTCGCTATTGATACAAGTTACCGGAATGGAGAACCGTCAGAATGGGCGAGAGACGCATGGAAGTGGGGTCTAGAAAAAGGGATTGTAGATGGAAATTCACATCCACATGGAGAAGTGACAGAAGAAATTCTGGTACACATGTTGCAACGTGTATACAACAACAAAGTATTCTCAGGTACTGGAAGCTCAGGAGCATTTGTCACTAATGTAAGTTATCAAAATGGAGAGCCATCAGAATGGGCGAGAGATGCATGGAAATGGGGATTAGAAAAAGGAATTATAGATGGGAATTCACATCCACATGGAAAAGTAACAGAGGAAATTTTAGTACACATACTACAACGATGTACAAATAATGGGGTATTTAAGTAATTATAAGACTTTCATATTATAAAGATTCTTGTCAAATAAAAAAGTAAACGAAGGTACTCATTTAAGTACCTTGATTATACTGTGCAAAAAAGAAAGGAAGATTAGTATGGCAAAGTTTATTTATCCAACAGATACAACGAGAGTAACAAGTGGTTTTAGAGGCAGCAGACCAAATCACCATGGGATAGACCTTGCTGAAGCAGGGTATCATCCGATTTATGCAGCGGCTAATGGAAAAGTTAGTCGCTCGTATTTTTCATCTAGTTACGGTGAATGTATTATGATCGTGCATACTATTGATGGAGTTACATGGGAGACTGTATACGCTCATATGCGTAGTGGTTCTCGAACGGTGAACGTAGGAGATTCTGTTACCCAAGGACAAACTATTGGAGTTATGGGGAACACTGGGGATTCTAGTGGCCAACACTTACATTTTGAACTGCATAAAGGCGGCTGGAATATTAATAAGAGTAATGCTGTGAACCCATTAGACCATTTAGGAAAAGGACCTGATCCTTCTGAAAATAAAGAGCCATCAGATTGGGCAAAAGATGCATGGAAATGGGGATTAGAAAAAGGAATTGTAGATGGAAATTCTCATCCGCATGGAACAGTTTTAGAAGAAATTATAGTACACATGTTACAGCGTGTATACAATAACAAAGTATTCTTAGGTACTGGAAGCGTAGTATCGGTTTCTATTGATACAAGTTATAGAAATGGGCAACCATCGGAATGGGCGAGAGATGCATGGAAATGGGGACTAGAAAAAGGAATTGTAGATGGAAATTCTCATCCACATGGAGAAGTGACGGAAGAAATCCTGGTACACATGCTGCAACGTATATACAATAACAAAGTATTCTCAGATACTAGAAGCACAGTGTCAATCGCCTCTAATGTGAGCTACCAAAATGGAGAGCCATCAGAATGGGCGAGAGATGCATGGAAATGGGGATTAGAAAGAGGAATTATTGATGAGAACTCACATCCACATGGAAAAGTGACAGAGGAAATTTTAGTGCACATTCTACAACGATGTGCGAATAATGGAGTATTTAATTAAATAAAAAGCTTGATTCTTATTCTACTAATCCCTGTCTAATAGACAGGGATTAAAATTTATAATTAGAAGATTTAAATTCACAAATCGTTTGTTTTTAGTGTAGCTGAACTAAGTGTATACAATCTACGTTGTGTTTTAAAAATAGTATATGTTTACTAGAAACATATTTTTGATATTAGGTTACGACGTAAGTGATCCGAATTGGTAGTTTTTCTGTTAAATACTGCACTCATTAAATGTCTGAATATTCTTTCGAGTCGGAGAGTAAATATTACTCCTTTAATTAAATTAAGATATTATTTTTCAAACTACATAGCAAAATTTACGTACTAAATGAGATTGTTAGAAAATCAATAAACAAAATTAAAACGGGAGAGGAAGATATGACAAATACACATCCAGAGGAAAATCAATTTCAGAACCAAATTCTAAATCAAATCATGCCAAGTGATGACAATAAATTTATGGAAATTGATGACGTTGTGGATAATTTGGGATTATTACCGCTAGCAATTTTAACGTCAACGTGGAGCTGTTTAGAGGAAGTCCAATTACTGTTTCCATTGTAAAAACGGGAAACCCAGCAACAGAGGTTCCTACAAAAGTAGTTACCGAGGATATTATTGAGGGACAAATTGAGGTGGACGTTAAACCAGAAGGGATTAAATAATGAGATGAAAAGGCAAGTATATGCATATTAAGATTTTTAATTTTTAATTAAATACGAAGTAGGAAAGAGGTGGAAATAATGGATGGTTTGCAAGAGATGAAAGGTGATGTTCAGGAAATAAGACAAGATATTAAAGATATACGATTAGAGATTAGAGGTCTAGAAATGAGGACAGCAGGTAATGAAAAAGACATTATTAATATCAATAAGCAATTAGATAAGATTAGTGCTAATACAACATGGATCTTACGCCTTATTATTGGTGGATTAATTGGAGCAGCTCTGACCTTCCTCTTGAAAGGTGGCGGTATGTAATGATTGAAATTACGGCCATGATTGGGGTTGTTGTAGGGTTATCACAAATTGTAAAAATAAATGGATTGCAAACAAAATATATTCCAATATTTAATTTGACGCTTGGCATTATGCTAGGTGTTTTATTGTTGTCTCAAGATATCAAAATGAACATATTTCAAGGAATGATTATCGGTTTGTCAGCAAGTGGATTGTTTGACCATACGAAAATTATGAAAAAGGATGACAATAGGAACTGAAAAAGAAATCCAAATTAACCCATGGAATGATCGTATCATGGAAGAAGAACACAAGTGGTTATTAGAACCAAACGCGAAAATTTGGCCCGAAAAGGAATAGACGAAAATAAAAACGAGCACTCCTATTTATAGTGATGAAGTGACCCCTAAAAGTTAGACACGGTTATTTTATCAAGCTGCCTTAATCCGTTTTGTATTATAATAATCTATATATTTTTCTAATTCTATTTTAAAATGCTCTACACTTTCAAATTCTTTTATGTAGAGGAACTCCGACTTCATAATTCTGAAGAAATTCTCTATTACTGCGTTGTCGTAACAGTTACCTTTTCGAGACATGCTCTGTACAATAGCTCTTGATTCAAGTGTACGGACGTATTGTCTCATTTGATAATGTCATTCTTGATCAGAATCCATCAGTAGTTGGTGATTTTCAGGCAAATGTTCTAATGCATTCTCTAACATCTTTGAAACAAGTGAATACGTCGGTCTAGAACCAATTGTATAGGTAATAATTTCACCATTATACAAGTCTAATACAGGTGATACATACAGTTTCTCTCTAAACAATGTAAACTCTGTGATGTCCGTTACCTATTTTTGATTCGGTGCATCTGTATAAAAATTACGCTCTAAAATATTAGGTGCAATTCTACCGACTTTTCCTTTATAGGATTTATATTTCTTCATATGCACAACACACTTTAATCCAAGCTCTTTCATAATGCGTTGCACCTTTTTGTGATTCACTTTCTGACCACGATTCGTTAATTCATCACGAATGCGACGGTAACCATAACGACCTTCATTTTCCTCATAAATCGCTTTCATCTCAGCTTTCAAATCGGCATCTACATCTGGACGATTCATTTTCTTTACTAAATTATAATACGTGCTTCGTGGAATATTAGCTAGCTCCACGAGTGCCTTCACCGAATATTTATGCCTTAATTCATAAACTACTTGCGCTTCGTCTGGTCTCGTGATTTTTCCAAACAGAAATCGTTGAAGGGGCAGGAATGTTAAAAATAGCTGCCGTCTCAAATAAGGACATACCGTTTTCAATCATAAAGTTTAGTACGTCTAGTTTAAATTGTTGTGTGTAATTTGTACAACGTTTTAGAAAAGCTTCCACACCATTCTGTTTATACTGGTTTACCCAATTCAAAATAATTGTGTTACTTATACCGATCGCTCTACCCATTTTTCGATAACTTTCATTTCCGTTCAAATACCGTAGAACGATTTGTATTTTTTCATCAGCTGTAAATTTAGCCATAGAAAAACTGCACCTCCAATTGTTAGACTGTGTCTAACAATTGGAGGTGCAGTTCAGAATAGGATGCTCTTTTTGTATTAATCACATAGATTCATTTTCGGGCGAGGTAAAAAACTCGTTGATTTTGTTGGAAAGTAGAAATGGAATGGCTCCTTTTATTACAGAAATATCCCAATCCCACCATGCAAGATTCTCTAGTTTGTCAATCGTTTCTTGCGGGAAACGATATCGAATAAATTTTGCAGGATTACCAGCTACAATTGCATATGGAGGTACGTCTTTTGTGACAACACTCTTTGCCCCAATAATGGCTCCGTTACCAATTGTAACACCAGATAAAATGCAGGATTGATAACCAATCCATACATCGTTGCCGACTACGATGTCACCTTTTGAAGAAGGATGACCCGTAATATGTGCTCCTTCATTAAAAAATGCATTAAATGGGTATGTCGTTATCCAGTCTGCGCGATGTTCACCGCCAAGTATAAAAACGACTTCTTCTCCTAATGAACAAAACTTACCTATTTTTAATTTTGTTTCATCATTCCAAGAAAAAATGGTTGGACCTACTTTACTATAAGTATAATCACCAATATCATATTTATTATATTCAGGTTTTTGATTTAAAAATAACATAACCAATTTAGCATCCTCTCTAAAGCAAGTAATGGATATGGAACATTATATGCAACTTGGAATAAGTCGAACTGTGTTGTATGAATTGGTAATGCACAAAAATAGTAGTAGGCGCAATGCATAAAAAGGAGTGGAATGAATGATATACGAAATGGGATTATATAATAAACCTTTTCAATCAATTCAATTAGGAAAAAAAGTATATGAAGTACGTTTATACGATGCAAAACGTCAACTTATTAAACAAGGCGATCATATTGTATTTACGAACCTTACGACAGAGGAAATGATGACTGTAAAAGTAACGGAAATAAAACGATACGCAAGCTTTAAAACAATGTACGAACAAATTGATCACAAATTATTGGATTGTGAAAATGATAGTTTAGAGGAAATGCTAGAAAGTACATACAAAATATATACGAAAGAACAAGAAAAAAAGTGGGGAACAGTTGCGATTCGTATTGAGGTAATAAAATGATAAGAAATCGCGGCGGGGCTATCATTGTGCAGGAAGGGAAAATTGCTCTTATAAAACGTACTCGAGAAGGGGAAACATATTATGTTTTTCCAGGCGGAGGAATTGAAGAAGGAGAAACAGCTGAAGAAGCAACGAAGCGAGAAATTTATGAAGAATTAGGGGTACATATAGAAGTGGAGCATCTGATTGCAAAGGTGGAGTATAAAGGTACGGAGTATTATTTTAATGCCCATATTATAGATGGAGTTTTCGGAAGTGGTAAAGCTGAAGAATTCAAACTGAAAGATAGAGGGAGTTATATTCCGTTGTGGTTGCCGATACACGAGTTGGAAAAAGTGAATATAAAACCGTATGAAGTGGTCGGAAGTATATGTAATCATTATAAAAAGTAAGGTCTGACAACATACAAAAAAAACCATTGACATAGTCTTCTGATTTAAGTATTGTATTCGAGTATGTTTATAATCAGGAGGTTTATATGAGCAATCAAACAACTACACATCATGTGAAAATGACAACAGCAGATCCATCTGGAATTGGTCTATTTGGATTAGCGATGGTAACACTTGTAGCATCATCTCAAAAGTTAGGCTTAACAGATGGCGTTTCACTTGTATTACCGTGGGCAATCTTTTTAGGAGGATTTGCACAAATTTTTGCGTGCATTCACGATGCAAAGCATAACAATACGTTCGGTACAACAGCATTCGGTGCATACGGCCTATTTTGGTTAGGTGTTGGAATGACTTGGTTAATTCAACTTGGAGTATTTGGCGAAAAATTAGCACAAGCTGCAGATTCAAAACAGCTGGGTGTAGCCTTTATTGGATATTTGATTTTCACAATCTTTATGACAATTGGTGCAATGGAAACACATAAAGTATTATTTATGATTTTCGTCCTTATTGATTTCTTATTTATTGGTCTTTCATTAAGTACTTTAGGTGTTATGCCGCATGCAATGCATAATTTAGCAGCGTATTCTGAACTATGTATTTCATTATTATCTTTCTATGGTTCAGCAGCAGCAGTGTTAAATACACACTTCGGTAAAGTTGTATTACCAGTTGGAAAGCCGTTTGGTATTTTTAAAAAGTAATAAAAAAGCACAGGTGATTGTATAGTCATCTGTGCTTTTTTGTATGGAATAAATAAAAATGAAAAATATAATTGAAATTGATTCTCATTATTAATATAATGAGAATGAGAATCATTTATTGTAAGAGGGGGATGCCGAAGTGGCAAAAATTTTAATAGCTTATGCAAGTATGTCAGGAAATACAGAGAGTATTGCTGATTTAATAAAAGTTAGTTTAGATGCTTTTGATCATGAAGTAGTATTGCAAGAAATGGAAGGCATGGATGCTGAAGAATTATTAGCCTATGATGGAATCATTTTAGGATCTTATACGTGGGGCGATGGTGAATTACCGTTTGAGGCGGAAGATTTCCATGAGGACTTAGAAAATATAGATTTATCAGGAAAGAAAGTAGCGGTATTCGGATCAGGTGATACGGCGTATGAACTATTTTGTGAAGCGGTAACGATATTTGAAGAAAGACTTGTAGAACGCGGTGCAGAGCTTGTGCAAGAAGGATTGAAAATCGAACTAGCTCCAGAAGACGAAGAGGATGTTGAAAAATGCAGTAATTTTGCAATTGCATTTGCTGAGAAGTTCTAAGAATGGGAGTGTCAACGTGGAGACAATGTTAAGTGCGACCGCTATTACAAAGTTAAGAGATGGAAAACTTATGTTAGCTACTACATATGATGGCTTATTTATTGAACGAGACGGAGAATGGAAACAAATATTAAAAGGTTTTCAAAAACGAATTAGGGATTTACATAGCGAAGATAATGTAGTGTATGGTGTAGGTGACGAAGGGATTTTTATTCGTAGTATGAATGGCGGAGAGAACTGGACGGTTCAGCGTTTTCCAACAAAAGCAACGAGTTGGAATGTGTGTAGTAATGTACAAGGAACAGTCATTGCTCATGGAGATAAAACGTTGTATCGTTCTAATGATTTTGGTTCGACATGGGAAACCATTCATCCATTTCTTGAGTATGGTGGCGGGGCACCATCTATTCGATCGTTATTTTTATATAAACATTACTTATTTATCGGTACGAAAATACATGCTAAATATGGTGGTGTTTGGCTCTTTAATTTGGAGACACGTAAATTAAAGAGGATTAAAATCGTGATGAATCAGATGATCTCAGCGTTGACTGTACACAATTCTTATATAGTAGCAGCGAGTGGATCGTGCAAGGGGATTAGCGGGAATATTTCTTTTTGTAAAATAGATGAAAGTATTGAGAGTGAAAAAACATATTGGCACACATGTCAAAGTGAGCAGAAAGCAAGTAGCTATTTAGCCTTGAGTGTAGATCAACATGTGCTATATACAACGTCAACGCAAAATAAGGCGGGGATTAGTACGGTTTGTCGTGTACTTCTAGAAGAAAGACTTGTTACAGTGTGTGACTCAGTTAAAGGGCATGGCTGGCGCATCGTTAACCAAAAAGAGGGTTATGTTGTAGCTGGATCAGGTGAATCAAAAGCGATGCAATGGAAGAAAAAAATTATATAGCAAAAAAAACTTTACTTTTATTATATTGATATGATATAGTTACTTTAAACCATTTTACTTTTAATAATATAGAGATTTAAATGAGCTGTAACTTCCGAGGAGGATAGCAATGTTAAATCTCCTCTGGGGTTGCAGTTTTTTAATGTTTGAAGTATTATTGTAAAGTGGTTGAAAATGAATATGTACATATAGGTACATTGTAGGAGGATTTTTTAAATGCAAAACGGTAAAGTAAAATGGTTTAACGCAGAAAAAGGTTTCGGTTTCATCGAAGTTGAAGGCGGAGAAGACGTATTCGTTCATTTCTCAGCTATCCAAGGCGACGGCTTCAAATCTTTAGAAGAAGGTCAAGAAGTTACTTTCGAAGTAGAACAAGGTAACCGTGGACCTCAAGCTACAAACGTAAACAAGAAGTAATTACGGAAAAAAGAAGGGCTTGCCCTTCTTTTTTTTGCATTTTTATTGAATAACCTCCTATGTACATATAATAATGAGATTAAATTTTCGTTTATTAGACGAAGTATTTCATGCATAAAGTGTATGAATGAATAAATAAATACTGAAAATAGAGTATGTGTGTGAAAAGGAATTTAGAAAGAGGTAAATAAATTGGAAAACGCTACACATTTTATTGTGTTCGATATAGAGAGAAATTTCAGGCCGTATAAATCAGAAGATCCGTCAGAGATAGTTGATATTGGAGCTGTAAAAATAGAAGCAAGTACAATGAAGGTAATTGGAGAATTTTCGGAGTTAGTAAAGCCGAGTGCACGACTCACTCGGCATACGACAAAATTAACGGGAATTACAAAGGAAGATTTAATTGGTGTGGAGAAATTCCCGCAAATTATAGAGAAATTTATTCAATTTATCGGAGAAGACTCTGTATTTGTTTCATGGGGTAGAGAAGATTATCGTTTTCTATCTCATGATTGCACGTTATACGGTGTAGAATGCCCATGTATGGAAAAAGAGAGTAAATTTGATTTGCAGAAGTTTGTTTTCCAAGCGTATGAAGAGTTATTTGAGCATACACCAAGTTTACAATTTGCAGTAGAACAGCTCGGTTTAACGTGGGAAGGGAAGCAGCACCGAGCTTTAGCGGATGCTGAGAATACAGCGAATATACTTCTTAAAGTATATAGCGAGAGAGACATTCATAAACGGTACAAAAGACATGGTGAGCTTGAACTTGTAGAGAACGGAAAACTAACAGAAAAAGCGAAAAAAAAGATGCGAAAATGGGTATTTAAAGAAATGAGAAAAAATACAGAGCGTCCTTTCGTTTGGAGTGCATTTGAAAATAGTGACACGTGGGAAAGTATAACGGAAAGATATTATATAAGTGAAGCTACAGTAGAACTTCTGAAAAAGCATTTTCGTACGGCGGTGAGAAAAGCGGAAAGACAGATTAGATATTTGGCTGAGATGGAGGAGAATGTAGAGGTTAAATGACATTCTCCTCTATTTCTAGCTACATAAATTTAACGTCATTGTATTGATGGATGAATAAAGTATTCATATTAAATAGGAATTGATTTGTTGTGATTGGGCCATTATAATTGCTTTGAAAATTAAGGTGTGGTAAGGATTTTTAAATACATTCATAAAATTAGAGCCCATAGAAATAAAAGAGGGTAGAGTTAAATGGAAGCAATCTTTAACATTGTAACAGTTTTAGTTTTTGGGATAATATTTACCACGCTATTAGCAGTAATTACACTTCCTTCCATAGCAAAGAAGAAGAATTGGGAAAAGCTTAATATATCTTTAAAGCGTGGTGTATTAAAGAGTAAAATATGAGTTTTATACAGGGGAGGTGTGATAGTGATAGACTTGGATATTAAAGACGTCGCCGTACAGATGGAATTAAACGGAGTCTTTTGGGATGAGCATGGGATTGCTGAAATGACCGTGACTACAAGAGAAGAGCATTCTCTTCTTCTTCGTCTAGTAGTTGACTTAGAAAGTAAAACTATTAGGGTGACGAGTGCCGAAATAGTGAATGGATTCTGCCCTCTGTGTAAACAGAAAAGGGACGAATGTAGTGAACTTAATGACTTACAAAACAAAATGGATATTTTAGAAGAAGCTTACGATTGGGTGAGAGAGCATCCAGAATATCGTTTTCAACTATCTTTTTACGAGTACAATAAATTTGAGGTAGTGAAGTGAAATTTTCATTTTACCGATATACATAGTGACTACTCTAATGGAAATACACTTGTACAACAATAAACGCATTTACTGGTGGATCCTGCGAAAAATGTCATCTTGGATTAAAAATAAGCATATTTTGTTTTAAAGCAGAAAAACCGATTCTTAGAAGAATCGGTTTTTTTATATAACTGTCAACTATGTCCCAAATAAAAGAGCGCTTATTAACAGCGCTCAGTAAAAATAGATATATGGAAGCATTTATCCCGCATTAACGGGCAGTAAGACCCCCCTTAAAATTCAGCTGAAGCAACGAAGTTAGGTGGGGGATCAACTGCCCGTAAAAGCCCGATTGGTTCAACTAATAATCAGTGGGGATGAACAAAACCCCCACTGATTAAAGTTTCACTTTATCCAATCCCGTTCGGATCATAAGAATACTGTTGCTTATTCTCAATCCGCTCAATCACATCTTGCAATTCATCTGGCTTCAGAAACTCAATTGGAGAGAAGCCTTTCTCAAACGTAAGTGTATCAGCCTCAATCATTAATACGTACCGGTCATTTACCTTTGCGATATGTATTTGATCCCCGAAATCAGCAAGCAGGGCCTTTACGGAGATATGGTCTGCTTTTAGCTTTAATTCCACTTCAGGAGCATGCTCGACGATTTGAGCGGTAGCTTCCATTACTTCTTCGGTTGAAAATTGTTCCATAATTTCGCGTTTCGGACTGGCAGCCCATACTTCCATTGCTTGGTCGAATTGTTCGCGTTCTTCCGTACCTTCTTCAAATACATCTTCGATTTGGTCGTATACCATGTCCATTACTTGCGTTTTCATAATTTCAGGCATAGAGCGTTCGTACTCGACGAATTTTAAGAAGTCTTCAAAGTAGCGGGCGTGTGATGCTTGGTGAATTTTTAGTTCGCCCACTTCAACGATACCTTCTTCAGGCATGTACGGATATTGGATAGATTTCATATTTTTTGTTGTGATGGCCATTTCAACGTTACGAATCAGTGTGGATTCATCTGAAATAGAAGCGACTTTCGGTTCGAAGTCACATTTCATAACGAAAACGAATGGATCATCAAAGTATTTGCGTAGTTTTGCTTGCGCAATTAAAAATACACCACCGCGTACAGCGCTTGTGTCCAGATATGTATAAACGAGAGGTTCACTCATATCTTTGAAGTTTTCTTTTGTTTCCGCAAAGCGAATGCGATTAAAGAGGTTGTAATGAGGGTTTGAATCAAGTTCGTGCCCTTCTTCTACAATGAAGCGACCGATCTTTGTCGGAGCTTGTTCTGTTTTCGCATGACGTTCTACTTTTCGCTTTGAAATTTTTAATAATTCACCATTCAAAAATTCTTTTAAGGAGCTATCTTCATACTCTTCAGCGTCTAACGTTTGAAAATGTTTGTAGCGTTTATCAACAGCTTCACCTTTTCCTTCTACTTGTACAACATAAAAGGAAAGATAATTTATTTCAAAATCCATATTTATCACCTTGTTTCATTTCATTAACTCTTATCAGTATAGAGATGGAAAAAACTTTCGTCAATTTATATAAGGAAGGGGAAGCCCCCTTCCTTCATATATTTTTTATTTTCGAAATTAAAATCCGTCTTCTAATGCTGAAAATGGAATGTTCAGTCTGTTTTCTACTGTACGTAAACGTTGGTTTAAGCGGTTTAATCTACGTGTATGACGCTCAACCGTGTTTTCTAATTGACGTACTCTTTGTTCAAGCTCATTTACTCGTCTTTCTAATTGACGGTTTCCAGCACCAGGAAAAGAGATTGGAAGTTGGAATTGTCGAGTTTGATCATATGGATTAACTTGTTCTACTGGATCTATATATTGTTGGTATTGTGCTTGTAAATCATATTGAGGTTGATAACCAGTTTGGTTATATGGATCGTATGGATTGTAGGGGTACATAAAAACATCCTCCATTTCTTTAAAATAGGTTAATTCACCATAATGTATGTGTAAAAGCGGAGTGTGGCACGGCAAATACCTATTTATGTTCACAGGATGTTTTTTATAAATACGAATATGGAGTTTTACATTTGAATTTCGTTCGTTTTATGGTATATACTGGATAATAGGGAGAGGTTACATAAAAGTTACAATTCTATCAAACTCAAACTTTTATGTAAATATGTATAGACATTTGGAAAAGAAAAGAGTAATTTATATAGAGTAAAAAATAACTTGTAACAATTTATAAATATATTGTAAAATGATTGTAACAAAACATACATAAAAATGAAATAATACATAAAAGTAGTATTGGGGAAAAGGGGAGAGTATATTGTTCCGTAAAGTAAAGGGTATATTAGTTGGGGTGTTATGTGTAGCTGTAGTGAGTGGCTGTGGTACAAAAGTAAGTGATGTTGCATTAGTAAGTGATATTGGTGGCCACACGGTAGAGGCTAAAGCAGAAGTACAGGATTCTATTAGTTTAGTAGATGGTCGTACAGGTACGGAAGTGAAAAAGCTAGATTTGTCGAGTCTAGGTTATTTTGAAGATGAAGCGAAATTTAAAAAATCAGTTGAGAAGGTTGCTAGGGAAGTTGGGAAAAATGTTGACAAAAAGATGGTCCCTTCACGTCTAGGACCTGATGGAAGTTGGCAAGAAGGAAAACCTTCTTATGAATTAATGGAAAAAGAATTAGTAAATAAATTATTAAACGTAGGTATGTGGGATTCTTCATATCAATTACCTATTGTTGAGAAAAACCCTACCGCTACATTAAGTGATGCGCAAGGAAGTGGCACGGTAATTGGTAGATATGAAACGAATTTAGGTGGCTCAACAGGTGGACGTATTGAAAATATTCGTTTGTCAGCAGCGAGCATAAATGGAGTTGTATTAGCGAAAGGGGACAGTTTCTCTTTCAATGCATTAATTGGTGATACAACGCCAGATAAAGGATATCAATTAGGAAAAGAAATTGTAGATGGTAAGTTAGTAGATGGATATGGCGGTGGTGTTTGTCAAACATCATCAACATTATACAATGCAGCAGATCAAGCTGGTTTGAAAATGGTAGAGAGAACGACACATTCTAAAACGGTAGGTTACGTTCCACAAGGAAGAGATGCTACAATTGCATATCCATACTTAGATTTAGTGTTTGAAAACACGAATGATGCACCTGTGAAACTTTATATGGGCATTCAGGGCGGAAAGTTAGTTGCTGAAGTACATAAAATGCGATAAGAATTAGAACAGACTGTTTTTGTAAAGTCACCTTTTCTGAAAGTTAGAAGAGGTGACTTTTTTATTATGAATATAAAAAAGTGTAAATTCTGACTTTTCTTATTTACATAGGATGATTTTAGTTGTATCCTTCATAGTAACGGTTATATGTAATGGGAAAATATTTGGATAAGGAGATGAAGTTACTCATGGTACAAATTCATCCAAAAACACGTATTGGTCATGTTGAATTTAAGGTGTTAGATTTAGAACGTCAAATTGCTTTTTACGAGAATGTTGTAGGTTTAGAAGTAATTAAGCAAGAGGGGAATAAAGCGTATTTATCTGGAAAAGGTGGAAAGAACACGTTACTTGTTCTTGAAAAGTTAGAGGACGGGGTACTGCAAGAGCCGCGTACGACTGGTATATATCATATAGCCTTTTTAGTTCCGACTCGTGAGGCTTTTGCGTCGGCATTATTTGGTGTGATTCGTAATAAGAATGTAATTGATAGTCCGGCTGAGCAAGAGGGACGTTATACATATTCAAATGAAATTTTACCAATTTCAAGGTTTAATAGTGCAAGTGATCATACGTATAGCGAAGCGTTTTATTTACAGGACTTAGAGGGAAATGGTATAGAAATTTATGCAGACCGCCCGCGTGATCAATGGGGAGAAGGACCAGGAGGAAGTACGCCGCTAGATTTAAAAGAACTGGCAACGCTCGTTGATTATGAGGTTGATGGATTACCTGCTAATACTGTCGTTGGGCACGTACATTTACGAATAGCAGATGTAGAGAAGTCACACGAGTTTTATGTAGAGACAGTAGGATTTGAAGTACAACAGCGTGAAGATGACTGCTTATTTATTTCTGCAGGAGGATATCATCACCATATCGGTGCAAATACGTGGAACGGAGTAAATAATCCGCACCCACCGGCATATGCAACTGGATTAAAAGTGTATACGATAGTACTGCCGCATAAAGAAGCGTTAGATGAAGTGAAAGAAAGATTAATAGAAAAACAACATGGAATAAATGAGATTTTAAATGGATTTACTGTAGTAGACCCGAGTGGTATTACAGTACAGTTTGAAATAGAAACAGCATAAAAGAAGTCGGAAGGTGTATAATTACCTTCCGATTTCTTTTTGATACGTAATCCAGGTAGCACAAGGATTGAAAGGAAAGGATTTTAATATCTCCATTGCATATATACTCGTTGAATCGAATTCACCTTGAATGAAAGAATAACCGTGTGTATTTGCATACATAGCTTGTTTGAAAACGAGAAGTTTCAGTAAGGATGCATTTTCTGTATTGTGAGTCCCGCACCATCCTAGTTCTACCGTATTATCCTTTTCTGATGTATGGAGGAAAGAGTACGCAATAATTTCAGTCTCTTCATCTATTATTACAAAGCTCCCATCTAGTAACACATCATCAGCTAAGATCTGTTCTTTCCAAGCTTCGAGCGGGAATGAGGCAACTGGGTTTGCTAAGTGAGTCTCTTCATAATTCGTTTTTACTACGTAGGCTAGTTTTTCAAAGAAGCTATTATTGGATAAAATGTTTGATAAACTTTGTACAGCATAATTTGAATGAAGCATTGTATCGATAGTTATGATTTTTCGTACGTCTAATATTGGCATATATGTTCTTCGGATTTCCGTAAAATTATGTTCCTCAAAAAACGCTTTTAAATGAGCTGATGTTTCCCATATAGAGGTTTGTAATGGTAGTTTGAAGTTTTCTCTTTTTGAAATCTCGTTTAATAAAAATTGTTCAATGTGTAGCTCTGAATAGAACGGATTTGTATACATTCGAAAGTATGTGCAGTATGGATGGAAGTTACTGTTCCACGTGAAAAAGACGCCTACTACATCTTTTTTATAGTAGGCAATATACGCACATTTTGTTTTATTCTCTCGTAATAAGTGAAATAGATAAGAGTCTTCATTATATAAATCAATAAGTTGTTTTACTTGTAGCTCATTACTTCTACTATACTTCTCTATAACAAGAGTATGTTTATTGGTGGACTTCTTCATAGCTCAATCCAAAACCTTCTTACTACATTCCCATCTTCCTCAGTGAAATCATCATCACGAAGCCCACCATTATGTAAAATTGTTTTTTCAGAAGCTGTATTCACTTCGTCACAAACGACAAGTACTTTCTCGATGTTTAATTCCTTCGTTTTTTCTAGAGATAATTTTAATAACTTCGTAGCATAACCTTTTCTTCTTTCAGAAGGGCGAATGCCATAACCGATATGACCGCCAGCGTTAAATAAATGTTCGGTTAAACTATGACGTATATTAACAGCGCCTACAATTCTATTATGATCTGTAACGAGCCAATACGTAGAATCTGGTACCCAAGATTCAGGGAGGTTTATTCCGTTATGAGCATCGTGAAGTTCTTGAATCATTGCCGTGAAATTAGAGGGATCTTTTGAGATAACCCATGGAATCATTGTTTCACCGCTATCTTTCCATTCGTTATAAAAATCTAAGTATTCTTCTTGTAAATCGATAGTAGGTGTAAGTAAAGAGACGTTCATTGTTAGTAAGCTCCTTTATTTATTTAGTATGTATAAAAAAATACGGCTTAAAATGTAAGCGTTTTCCAAACTTTCTCAACCTCATTTCATGGAATCCACCTTTGTTTTTTAAGAAAATTAGTGGAGTTTTAAAATTAGAAGTTATTTATTTTATGTTAATATTTAAAATATTAACATAAAACGGGCGGGGTATTAAGTGTATTTTAGCAAAATTCCTTCATATCGATAAAAGGATGTGTGTGATAATTTTTGTTTTATCTATCTATAATGAATGAAAGGGGGAAGGCTCGTGAGTGTAAATTTTGATTTGATTATACGAATCGGTGTTGCGGGTTTGTTAGGAGCAATAATCGGTATTGAAAGGGAAATTCGATCAAAAGAAGCGGGATTAAAAACACATTTCCTAGTAGCGGTAGGAAGTGCATTAATAATGGTCGTTTCGAAATATGCTTTTTCAGATATTATGAATGAGGAACATATGGCTCTTGATCCGAGCCGTATTGCAGCACAAGTTGTAAGTGGAGTAGGGTTTTTAGGTGCAGGTACAATTATTATTCAAAAGCAGGCGGTGAAAGGGTTAACGACAGCGGCTGGTTTATGGGCTACAGCAGGAATTGGATTAGCAATTGGCGCTGGCATGTATGTAGTAGGCATTGGAGCGACGATTCTAGTTTTAATTGGTTTAGAGATTGTGAGTCGTATTTTTAAGGTGCAATTTTTATTTCCGAAAAATATAACAGTGCAAATGTGTATAAATAAACATGAGGCGGTACAACAAATAATAGAAACTCTACAAGTGAAAGGTATTCCAATACTGTCATATGAAGTGGAAGCTCTACAGCGAGGTACAGAAATAGTTTATAAGGTAGGGATGCAGCTGAAAAATATATCGTCAGAAGAAAAGAATGAATTTATTCAGCGTATGCAAACATTACCGGAAGTTACGTTTATAAAGTTAAAATCATAGCGTTCAAAACGAGGATAGATATAGCAGGAATTTCGCTATTATCTATCTTTTTTGATATAAAATTCACATAAAGTCAAGTGTTAATTTTGCGCGGTATGGATACATATGTGAACGTTCCCTTATTTTTTTCTCAATACAGAATAAAAAGTAAGAATAGTAAAATAATGGTGCGGGACACTAAAAAATGTAAGGTAGGGGAGAGCATGAAAGGCTATTCAAAAAAAGTGTTAGTAGGGGTAAGTTTTGCTAGTTTAATGTTAGGGAGTTTTCAAGGGAGCACATTGGCAGAAAGTAAAAAGGGAGAGCAAGTTTCTTATCGGAATGTGCTCAAAATGGAGCCAGTTGGTGTACAACTGCCAATGCAAGAATTAGCTCATTCATCAAAAGTGCTTGAAAATAAGTCTTTTGAGAAAAGGCTACAATTTGCTGATTTGTCGCAAAGGCCACCTGAAGTAAAAAAAGAAAGTAAGCAATTAGCTGCAGCGAAAACTTATACAATTGCTGAATTAAATCAATTAAACAATCAGCAATTAGTAGATCTACTCGTAACAATTGATTGGGAGCAAATTACAGGTCTATTTCAATTTAATAAGGATAGCCTTGCATTCTATCAAAATGATAGTAGGATGCAGGCAATTATTGATAAATTGAAGCAGCAAGGACAAGCTTATACGAAAGATGATTCTAAAGGGATTGAGACTTTAGTAGAAGTATTACGTTCAGGGTTTTATTTAGGATTTTATCATACAGAATTAAGTAAACTAAATGAGCGGAGCTATCATGATAAATGCTTACCTGCATTAAAAATGATTGCGAATAACCCGAATTTCAAACTCGGTACGTTAGAACAAAATAGAGTAGTATCATCATATGGAAAATTAATAGGAAATGCTTCGAGTGATGTGGAAACGATAACATCAGCTGCAAAGATTTTTAAACAATATAACGATAGTTTTTCTACATTGGTAGACAATCTTTCAGCTGGAAATGCAATTTACGATATTATGCAAGGTGTTGATTACGACATTCAATCGTATTTGTACGATACGAGAAAAACACCGAAAGACACAGTATGGTACCAAAAAATTGATAGCTACATTAATGAATTAAGTCGTTTTGCCTTAATTGGAACGGTGACAGAGAAGAATGGTTGGTTAATTAATAATGGTATTTATTATACAGGTAGACTTGGTACGTTCCATAGTACAGGAACGAAAGGATTGCAAGTTGTAACGGACGCAATGAAAATGTATCCGTATTTAGGAGAACAATATTTCGTAGCCGCTGAGCAAATTGCGACGAACTATGGCGGGAAAGATGCAGATGGAAATGTTGTGAATTTAGATCAAATACGAGAAGATGGGAAGAAAAAGTATTTGCCGAAAACGTATACGTTTGATGATGGGGCAATTGTTTTAAAGGCTGGAGATAAAGTGGCAGAAGAAAAAGTAAAACGTCTATATTGGGCGGCAAAAGAAGTGAAGGCACAATTCCATCGTACAGTTGAAAGTGATCAACCTTTAGAAAAAGGAAATCCTGATGATGTATTAACGATGGTTATTTATAATAGTCCAGCTGAATATCAATTTAATCGTCAATTGTACGGATATGAAACGAATAACGGTGGCCTTTATATAGAAGGAACAGGTACGTTCTTTACTTATGAACGTACGCCAGAAGAAAGTATTTATAGTTTAGAAGAATTGTTCCGACATGAGTTTACTCATTACTTACAAGGTAGATATGAAGTACCAGGGCTTTGGGGACAAGGTAAGATGTATGAGAATGAGAGATTATCTTGGTTTGAGGAAGGGAATGCGGAGTTTTTTGCGGGGGCAACGAGAACGGATAATGTTGTACCGAGAAAGAGCATTATAGGGGGAATATCTTCAAATCCAGCAGAACGTTATACGGCAGAGCGAACGTTAAATGCAAAGTATGGAACGTGGGATTTCTATAATTATTCATTCGCTTTACAATCGTATATGTATAATAAGAGATATGATATGTTTGACAAAGTTCATGATCTTATTAGAAAAAATGATGTAACAGCATATGATGCATACCGCTCTGCATTAAGTAAAGATGCGAATTTAAATAAAGAGTATCAAGACTATATGCAAATGTTAGTCGATAACCGAGAGAAATATAATGTTCCATTAGTATCAGATGATTATTTAGCAACTCACGCACCAAAACCAGTTTCAGATATTGCGGCAGAAATTACAGCAGAAGCAAAATTAAGTAATGTATCAGTTAAGAAAAATAAATCACAGTTCTTTAATACATTTACACTGCAAGGAACGTATACGGGTACTACTGCAAAAGGGGAATATGAAGACTGGAAAACAATTACACAACACGTAAATGATACGTTAAAACGTTTAAGTGAAAAAGAATGGACAGGCTATAAAACAGTAACAGCTTACTTTGTAAATTATCGTGTGAATGCATCAGGACAATTTGAATATGATGTTGTATTCCATGGTATGAATACAGAAGAAGGTGCTGTGAATAAAGCACCAGTTGCGGTTATAAATGGTCCATATAACGGAAATGTAAATGAAGCAATTTCGTTTAAAAGCGATGGATCAAAAGATGAAGATGGGAAAATTGTTGCTTATAAATGGGAGTTTGGTGATGGTACTGTAAGTAATGAACAAAATCCAACTCACGTGTATACTAAAGAAGGAACGTACACTGCAAAATTGACAGTAACAGACGACAAAGGATTAACGAATACTGTTACAACGAATGTAACGCTTCAAAAGAAGGAAGATAACAGTGTAGAAAAAGAGCCAAATAATTCATTCCAAACAGCAAATAAACTGCAATTAAATCAAGTTTTACGTGCTAGTTTAGGAAATGGTGATACGAGTGATTACTTTGAAATAAATGTGGAAACTGCGAAAAACCTACAAATTAATGTAACGAAGGAAAATAATATCGGAGTAAACTGGGTTCTTTATTCAGAAGCAGATTTAAATAATTATGTTACGTATGCCCAGCAAGAAGGGAATAAGTTAGTAGGAAGTTACTACACATATTCAGGGAAATATTATTTACATGTGTATCAGTATGGCGGGGGATCAGGGAATTATACGGTAGAAGTGAAATAGTAAAAAGGTCGCCGTGAGTGGCGACCTTTTTTACGCATTATACCCGAATAATTTTAAATCTTCTCCTGAGTCTGAAATTATCTTTTCGAACTGAAATCCTACTTTTTCTAGAAGCTTTCCTGAATTGATGTTATCAATAGTAGTAATTGCTACAATTCGTTTTAGTCCTAGTTTTTGTACTCCGTATTCGATTACAGCAGAAGCTGATTCAAAGCCATACCCATTTGAACGGAATTTCTCTAAAAAGGCAAAGCCGATATCGACATCTTCTAATGAATCTCTTTTAATAAGTCCGCACATACCAAGTGGAGTGAGATCTTTTTTTCGTTCAACTAAGTAAAGGCCAAATCCCATTTTGTTATACATATCAACAGGGCCGTTTAAGATGTATTTTTTTGCATCTTCTAAGTCTTTAATCCTTTTATCACCAATAAACTGAATCCATGCAGGATCGTTTACTAATTCAAGAATAAATGGAGCATCTTTTATATCAAACCAGCGAAGAACGAGTCGTTCAGTTTCAAGAACTATCAATCCATTGCACCACCTTTAATAGTTATAACAATTAGTATGGGTTGCGAAATACAAAAGTGCAACATATTTTCATTATGCTCTGCTTGTTCACATAAAGTTCGTTTGTTTTGTATAAAGGGATATCCTATAATTAAAATTGATTGTAAAGAGTGAGATGCTTATACAATGACTCCTAGGTGACTAGGAGTTTTTACTATATAACTATCATTATTACTAAATATGACACACTACACATTCTACTCAAGGAGGTACATAATGAAGAAATTATATAATGCATCATTTACGTATTTGATTATCGGTTTATTATCAGGAATTTTCGCCAGGGAGTATGGAAAGTATAAGGGGATTTTAGGCTCTACTTTGTTAAATTTATTGCATACACATACACTTGTACTTGGCTTTTTCTTCTTTTTAATTGCTTTAGGATTAGCAAAAGTATTCGCGTTTCATGAAGCGAAAAGTTTTAATAAGTGGTTTGTTGTACATAATATCGCATTAATTTTAATGTTAGGTTCATTGGCCGCAAGAGGGCTTCTTCAGTTAAATGGAGCGGACTTTAATGGGTTAACTTATATTGTAGGGTTTTCCCATTCGCTGATGGCAGTTACTTTAATTTGGTTTATGTTGTTAATAAAGAAGTCATTTAAAATGTAGTTTTATAGAAAAGAACTTGCGATAGGTATTGCAAGTTCTTTTTGTTTATTCGACAGTCTGAAACGAATTGCATATGTATAAAACTTGAATTATTTAATTTTTCGGATTATTATGTATAAAATAGTTAACATATTTTGTAATTCAAATTTATAGAAAGTAGGAGAGTGTAAGATGGAAATAACGGTAGAGCGTTTAGTAAATGAATTAAAGGGTGTACTTCCCGAAGATCGAGTAGTTGTAAATACGACAGTAAGAGAGTTACATAGTAAAGACGAATCTTATCATACTAGTAGTTTACCTGATGTAGTTGTTTTTCCGAAAACGACTGAAGAGGTTAGTAGGATAATGAAAGTAGCGAGTGAGCATGGAAAACCTGTCGTTCCTTTTGGGGTAGGTTCTAGTTTAGAGGGACATGTTATTCCATATGAAAAAGGAATTACAGTGGACTTTTCGCTTATGAATAAAATACTCGAAATAAGAGAGAAAGATTTCCTTGTAAGAGTACAGCCAGGAGTGACTCGCTCTCAGCTGAATAAAGAATTGAAAAAGTATGGATTGTTTTTTAGTGTAGACCCAGGTGCAGATGCAACGTTAGGTGGAATGGCTGCCACAAATGCGAGCGGAACGACAGCAGTTAAGTATGGGGTAATGCGTGATCAAGTTCGTGATTTAGAAGTCGTTCTTGCTGATGGGGAAGTAATACATACTGGAAATTTAGCAGCGAAGTCATCATCAGGTTACCATTTAAATGGTGTTTTCGTAGGTTCAGAAGGGACGCTTGGATGCTTTACAGAGTTAACATTAAAAGTATACGGCATACCAGAACATGTTATGGCTGCAAGAGCATCGTTTCCAACTATAAATGATGCAATAGAAGCTGTGATTAATATACTACAAGCGGGTATTCCAATTGCGAGAATTGAACTTGTAGATGAATTATCTATGAAACAAGTAAATCATTATAATGAAACAAGTTACAGAGAAGAACCTACACTGTTTTTAGAGTTTCACGGTAATGAAGCAGGACTAAAGCAAGATATTGAATTCACGAAGGAAATTGTTTTTGATCATAAATGTAAAGAAGTTGCTTTTGAAATGGAAACTGCGGCGAGAAATAAATTATGGGATGCGCGGCATAATCTAGCATACTCTTACGTTCATAGCTATCCTGGTAAAAAGCTTATGAGTACAGACGTATGTGTACCAATTTCAGAATTAGCTGGTGCAATCCAACATGCGAAAGAGACGTTAGATAAAGTAGGCCTTGTCGGTGGTATTCTTGGTCATGTAGGAGACGGGAATTTCCACGTGCTCTTAATGATTGATCCGAACGATAAAGAAGAAGTGGAAAAGGCGGACGAAATAAACGAAAGTATCGTTTTATATGCTCTTAAACGAGGTGGAACGTGTACGGGAGAACATGGCGTTGGAATCGGAAAACGGAAGTATCAAGAAGAAGAACATGGGGCGGCATTACTCGTAATGGAAAAAATAAAGAAAGCTCTTGATCCGCAAAATATTTTGAATCCGAATAAAGTTTTTCAGCTGAAGGATAGGGGATGATGGGGTGAAAGTACTAGAAGCGATAAGTAATATAGCTGGAAAGTATTTTGCATTTTGGGTTATTTGTATTGCAGCTATTGCATATTTCATTCCTGGGCCATTTCTTGGGTTAACTAGTTACATAACAATTTTACTTGGAGTTGTTATGTTTGGTATGGGGTTAACATTAAAAGCTGTTGATTTTAAAATCATTGCTACAAAACCATTGCCAGTTATTATCGGTGTATGTGCTCAGTTTATTATTATGCCACTTGTCGCATACGTACTAGCCTACGTTATGAATCTGCCAGCTGAATTAGCAGCTGGATTAGTGTTGCTCGGTTCAGTACCGGGTGGCACTGCGTCAAATGTTATGGTTTATTTAGCGAAAGGGAACTTAGCGTTGTCTATTGCAATGACGTCATTATCAACGTTATTAGCACCAATTGCTACACCTCTTATTTTATTATTACTTGCGGGACAATGGATGCCAGTGAATGCTATGTCTATGTTTCTTTCTATCGTACAAGTCATTATCCTACCAATTATTTTAGGATTAGTAGTGAAGAAATTTTTCCCTAATACTGTTACGAAAGGAATGACTGTTATCCCTTTCATATCAGTTGTAGCAATTATTATTATTGTTTCTGCAGTTGTTTCAGCGAATGTAAGTAGCATTACTTCTTCAGGCCTGCTTATCTTTATTGCAGTGATGCTCCATAATGCATTTGGCTTTTTACTAGGATATATAACAGCGTTCGTACTTGGACTAGACGAAGGGACAAGAAGAGCTATTTCAATAGAAGTAGGAATGCAAAATTCAGGCTTAGGAGTTGCGCTGGCAATAGCACATTTTGGAGCAGCAGCTGCACTTCCAAGTGTATTAGCAGCAGTATGGCATAATATTGCAGGGCCGATATTAGCAACCATCTGGTCAAAAAATGCAAAGAATACTTTTAGTGATGAAAATGTATCGGTAAATATAGAAAAATAGGAATGATAATTAATGCAAAAACGTATTGTACATTTTGAAGGACTAGTTGTTTTATTAACTACCATTTATACGTATTCGATATATGAATTTAGTTGGATTATATTTTTGATATTCCTTTTAGCACCGGATCTATCAATGTTAGCGTATAGTATAAATAATCATGTTGGTGCTAAAATTTATAATATATGTCACACATATATTATATCTATATTCATAGCTATCATAGGTGTCTATTTTAAGATAGATACCGTTATAATGATTGGGTTAATATGGACAGCACATATTGGGATGGATCGAATGTTTGGATATGGATTGAAATATGAGACGGATTTTAAGAATACTCATATTCAAAGGTTATAAATTGTTTTGGGGAGAGAGATACATTGAAACAGAGAATTACAATCGAAGAATATAACATCAAATGGGAAAGTGAATTCAATAAATTACAAACTATTATTAACGATGCAATGGAAGAACTTGTTTTATCCGTTGAACATGTGGGAAGTACAGCTGTTAAAGGACTTGTATCAAAACCAATATTAGATATTGCTATAGTAATAGAAGAGTACGAAATTTTTCCTGAAGTAGTAAAAAGCCTTGAAACGATAGGGTATTATCATCAAGGTGACTGGAGCTTCAAAGGGAGAGAGGCGTTTGGTAGAAAGGATGCTTTCGTTCCATGGAACGGGGAAAGTACAGTTTGGATGGAACATCATTTGTATGTGTGTGACAAAAATAGCGAAGAGTTAAGAAGACATATAGCGTTTCGAGATTACCTTCGTGAACATGAAGATGTTGCTGTTGAATATGGACGATTAAAGAAAGAATTAGCAAGAGAATCGAAAAATAGAGCGAGCTATAGTGAAGGTAAGACGGCATTTATTACAAATATATTAGGGAAAATAAACTAAGGCGGCATGGAATACATGCTGTCTATTCTTTTTAGAAAGCTGCCATTGTAAAACAAATACAAACTGGCCCTGTTGATTGATGCAATTACTAAATAAAATAGAAAAGAGCGGAAAAGAGGGAGTTTATGTACATACCAAAACATTTCGCAATACAAGATGAAGAGATGAAGTACGAAATAATAGAACAAAATAGCTTTGCGACATTATTTTCTCAACATAACGGGGAACCATATGCAACGCATTTGCCGTTGTTATTAAATAGGGAGACTCTAACTTTACATGGCCATTTAGCGCGTCCGAATGAACAGTGGAAAGATAGTGGGAATCAAGAAGTATTAGCTATATTCCAAGGACCACATAGCTACATATCGCCGTCGTGGTATGAAACAAACAATGCAGTGCCAACATGGAATTACGTTGCAGTACATGTATACGGTGAATTAGAAATTGTTGAAGATGAACAGGAATTATTAAATTCTCTTCAAGATTTAGTACATACATATGAAAATCCAAAGAGTACCTATTCACTTGATGATGTAGATCCGAATTATATGGGAGGATTAAGTAAGGGAATAGTTGGGTTTAAAGTAAAGATAAATAAAATAGAAGGGAAAGCGAAGTTAAGTCAAAATCATTCTGTAGAAAGAAGAAAATTAGTTGTAGAGAAACTTGAGGAAGTTGGTAGTGAGGGGAGTAGGGGGATTGCTAGAATGATGACGTGGAATTCGTTGTGATAGAAAAAACAAGTTATATATTATTGATTTTGGTCATGTAAATGAAATAAGAGAGCTAAGAAAAAGAAGCAAAAGTTTCAACGAATAAAAATGAAGTCATACGATAATGCATGACTTCATTTTTTTCGCGTGAAAAAATGTATAGATCAACCGCCTCCATCACCTACAGAAAGGCTTTGTATCTTAGTATTAGAATGATCCAACTTCGTTGGACTTGTTATACCAGTACTAAATGCTAGAATTGTAACGATCCCCATAAAACTTAAGAGTAATTTTTTCATTTTAATCCTCCTTTAGCATTTGCTTTTTTCTTTGCTTGTAATGCCATATAAAAATATTTACTTGCTTCAGAATGTTCGTTTTCATCATAGAATTTAATTGCCAATGTTTCATATTGTTCCTGAACATCTTCATATAATTCTTCGCGTTCGAAATATTTAATTCCTGCTAATGCTATTTTTTCAAATGTTTTAGCAGGTGAACTGTTATTTAGTTCTTGTAAAATCATAAAGCGATGTTGGAACTCCTCTTGTTTTAGTTCGTTACTAATACTTAATCCCCTTTTTATTAGCTCGTCTGCGACGCTAAGTTCCTTTAATTTGTAGTATTCTAAAGCGCTAGCAAAGATAGCTTTATAATGATTTGGGGATTTCTCGATAACTTCAGAGAGATAACGAATAGCTAATGCATTAAGATTTTGATTTGAATACATCCATCCTAAGTTATGTCGAACCATTAAAATGAATTTTTCTTCTCCTGTTTTTTGGAATTGATTCATTGCAGCTGTAAAGTGTTCTTCAGCAAGTTCCCATTCTTTTAAGTTTATACATGCTAAACCTAAAATGTTATCACAAAAAGCTACATTCACTTCATATCCTAGATGATTAGAAAACATATCTTTAGCTTTTGTTACTTCTTTGATGGCTTGAAGTGCTTGCTGATTATCATAGTAGGAATATCCTAGTTTATAGTAGAACTCTGCTTTTTCAATTTCATCTGGAATGTATTGAAGCAAAGCTTCAGCTTTATCATAATGTTTTCTCGCTAGTATATAGTTTCCAATTGCATCTGAGTGAATAGCTTTAAAGAAATGATAGTAATATGATAAGAAATTATTTGTTGGAATTTCAAACGACTCAATTTTATTAAAACTGTCTTTAGAGACGCCTAAGTTATCAATTAAATAATTATATCGGAAATTTAGTAAAGAATAATAGAGCAATAAGTTTTGATCAGGTATACCTTTTGGATAGTCGTTTTTTAAAATGTTGATTTTATTATCTATTTGTTCTTTAAAACGGTTTGCGCTATCAATGCGTCTTAAACGGATTTCTATGTACCATTCATTTAATAGTTGTGTGATTTGTTCACTTTTAGTGGATGTAAACATGAAGATTCCTCCTTTTTAGAATATTCTTATAAATAACAATAACAAAAATAATAATACTAAAAAGCAAAACTTATATTTCTCAACATTTTTCACGAAGATAATCAATTAATATGATTGGAATAGTGATATATGTGTGGTTTGATTGGAGTACAATTTATGCCTATGTAAAAAATGTGCCTTCAATAATTGAAAGCACATTAAAAGAGATTAAACAATCAAGTCCCACAAAAAGTACGATAAGGACGATTCGTCGGTGCAGGTGGAATGCAGTATTCTTCTTGCTCTGTAGCATAAGCATAAGGATTTGATAGAGCTTCAAGAAGTTTTTCCATTACGCTATAGTCGCCGTTTGTAACAGCTGCTTCTAAAGCTTCTTCTACGCGGTGATTCCTTGGGATGATGGATGGGTTATTATTTTTCATCATTTCGTAGGCATTTTCTTTCGATTCTTCTTGTTTTTCTAATCGAGATTGCCACAGTTTGTACCATTCTTTAAATTCTGGACTTTCGAATAGAGGCGTATTTTCTAACGTATCAAGAGTTAATGAACGGAATGTATTTGTATAATCTGCCTTATATTTCTCCATCATTTTTAAAAGTTGCTCAATAAGTGAATGATCTTGTTCTTCGTCGCTAAATAGTCCTAATTTCTTTTTCATTCCAATGAACCACTGTTTTTCATATTGTACGCTAAATTTTGAAATTTCGTCTTGAGCAATTTTTAATGCTTCTTCTTCATCTTCATGCAGAATTGGTATTAAAGATTCTGCTAGTCGCGCCAGGTCCCATGCGGCCATATATGGTTGATTTCCATATGCGTAGCGACCTTGTGTATCAATAGAGCTAAATACAGTTCCTTGGTCGTAATTGTCCATAAATGCACAAGGGCCGTAATCAATCGTTTCTCCACTAATCGTTATATTGTCAGTGTTCATTACGCCATGGATAAATCCAACAAGTTGCCATTTAGCGATGAGGCTTGCTTGTTTCTTTATGACTTCTCGTAGTAATGCAGTATATCGGTTTTCATGAGCTTCAATTTCTGGATAATGTCTTTTTATCGTATAGTCAGCTAGTGATTGTAGATCCTCGATAGAACCACGAGCAGCAGCATATTGAAATGTGCCGACACGTATATGACTGCTAGCGACTCTAGTTAAAATTGCTCCAGGTAACTTTGTTTCCCGATATGTTGGCTCGCCTGTTGTGACAACTGCTAAACTGCGAGTAGTTGGAATATCAAGTGCATACATTGCTTCACTAATAATATACTCACGTAGCATCGGACCGAGTGCAGCACGACCATCACCACGGCGTGAATACGGAGTAGGTCCAGAACCTTTCAGTTGAATGTCAAAACGTTTATCTGAAGGAGTAATTTGTTCGCCAATTAAAAGAGCACGACCGTCGCCTAACATATTAAAATGCCCGAATTGATGACCTGCATACGCTTGTGCTAATGGATGAGCTCCTTCTGGGAGTGCATTACCAGCGAAAATAGCAATTTCGACTTCTTTCTTCAGTTCTTCAGGATTAAAGCCAAGAGATATTGCTAGCGAATGATTTAGTTTAACTAGCTCCGGTGAACTTACTGGAGTAGGGGGGATTTCTGTATAAAATGATTGTGGTAAAGTTGTATAACTATTATCTAAATTCCAACCAGCTTCATTATTTTTAGTCATCTTATCTCCTCCTTGTTTATTTTTTATTATGTATTTGTACGTATGTATTCTTTGTAAAATTAGTTAAAAGTATAATATGATATTTCCCCTTAAAATCTATTGTAAGGACTTCAGTGTGCTATGTCTATTCAACAGCAAATATAAAAACTCCATTTAAAAAAATGGAGTTTTTATTACTACTTAATTTTTACGATTATTTTTCCTTTTGCTCTTCCACCCTCTGAATATTCCATTGCTTTTTGAGTATCTTCAAAAGGGAAAACTCGATCGATTACCGGTTTGATTCTTCCAGCTTCAATATAGTTTGCGATAGTACGTAATTGATCTCCGCTTGGTTTCATAAATAAAAATGAATATTGCACATTATGCTTTTTTTCAAGTGCAGTAAGTTTTCTACTTGCTAATGAAAATAAGAGTGTTTTAAAAAATCCGGAACCAAATTCTTTACCGAAACGAGCATTCGGCATTCCTGAAACGGAAACGATGTTGCCGCCACTTTTTATAATATTGAATGATTTTTCAAGTGTTGTCCCGCCGATTGTATCAAATACTGCATCATAATCTTTTAGTATTTCTTCAAAATTCTCTGTTTTGTAATTAATAATTTCATCTGCGCCAAGAGACTTTACTAAATTCGCACCAGCTTCACTAGCAGTCGTTGTAACAGTGACACCCATTATTTTTGCTAACTGAATTGCGAAAGTACCAACACCACCAGATCCAGCGTGAATTAATATTTTTTGTCCTTTTTGTAAGTGCATAATGTCATGTAGTGCTTGATATGATGTTAAACCAACGAGTGGAATCGACGCTGCTTCCTCAAAACTTAAATTCTTTGGTTTTAAAGCTATATCATCTTCATGAATGGCTATATATTCCGCGAAAGTACCGATTTTATTTTTTCTTGGACGTGCATATATTTCATCACCAACTTTAAAACGAGTCACTTTTGATCCAACCTTTACGATGACACCGGAAAAATCATTACCAAGGATTAGGGGCATTTCATATTTAAGTAACATCTTTACTTTTCCATCACGTATTTTAAAGTCAATTGGGTTAATACTAGCTGCATGAATTTCTGCGAGCACTTCATGTTCATTTATTTCAGGAGTAGGTACTTCTGCCATACGCATTGGAACTTTCCCGTATTTATCAATTATCATTGCTTTCATTTCTTATACCTCCAAATTTCAATAAAAGTTGTGTAATAGCTTTTCAATATTTAATACAAGATTTTTTAATAAACTTAATTTTGTACGTATATCAATATAATAAAAGTTTTTTGTACCTTCTTTTCGCATTAAAATAATACCGGCTTCTCGTAAAATCCTAAGGTGATGCGATACTGCTGGTCGAGAAAGGTGTGTTTGTTTCGTAATTTCTCCTACACGTAATCCGGTTTGACATTCCGTTTTCATGAGAACTAACAAAATAGCTTGACGTGTTTCATCGCCAATTGCCAATAATACTTTTTGAGAATCAATAAAATCTTTTTTTATAACATTTAATTGTTCTTGTTTATTCATTTCAATCACTTTACCTCCTGGTAATTAGTCGAAAGGTTTAAGATGATGAACCATTACATCGATACGGTAATGCTACATGATTGTTGAATGAGCTGCAATATTGGGAAAGAAAATCGAGACGAATGAAATTATATGTGTTGAAAATGAGAGAGAATAGAAAAGGATTTTATAATATATTGTTTACAGAAGATAAAGGATAAGGGTTTTATAAAAAATAAGCGGTCGTAACCCTGTATAACTACTTATAGGGTTACGACCGCTTATAGTGTTTTTATTATTTTGGTGTTTACTAAAGTGAGTTGTTTCGTTTTACTCTTTCATACATGCATAATGCAAGCAGATTATAGATATATGAAAAAGTAAAAGTAATTTGGGGCGTAATCTATCTATATGATAATTTAAAATGAAATATAAGTCTATATCTTTGTTGTTTTTTTGATTATATTTATGTCACTGAGCTCAGAACAATGATGTGGAGGGTAAATATATGAAATCGAATGATGTACCAGTTTTAATTGTTGGGGGAGGATTATCAGGATTAGCATCTGCGCTATTCCTTGCAAAACATAACATTAATTATTTACTGCTTGAAAGGCATCAGTCTACTGCAATTCACCCGAAAGCAGGTGGAATCACTTTTCGTACGATGGAGTTATTTCGAGAATTGGGTTTAGAACAAAGAATTAGATTGGCGGGTAAAGCGTTAGAAAATTGCCGAGGAAGAATAGCAGTTCATACAATAGCTGAGGTGAATAAGGAAGAATTGGCACAAATGAGGGCGAATCAGTATGGAAACGATGAAAAGTTACTTCGAAAAATAGAAGAGATTAGTCCATCAAAACAAACAGCTTGTTATCAAATTACTTTAGAAGAGATGATGTTACAAGAAACGAGAACATTAGGCGGAGAAGTATCTTTTTATCATGAATTAGTTTCTTATGAACAAAATGAGCACGGAGTAATAGCAACGATTCGGAATCGTGAAACGGAAGAAGAAAGTATTATTCATTGTGACTATGTAATTGCAGCAGATGGGGCAAAAAGCAAAATACGTGAGCAACTAGGGGTAAGTACTGAGGGACGAGGTACAATCGGTGGCTATTATATGAATATTTATTTTGAAGCGGATTTAAGTGAGTTTATACAAGGAGATGCATTTGGTTTTTCTATGGTACTTCATCCGGAAGTTCTTGGTGCGCTTATTCCAGTTGATAACGAAAGAAAATGGATTTACCATGTATCCTACGATCCATTAAAAGGAGAGCGACCAGAGGATTTCACTATAGAACGTTGTAAACAAATTATTCAAACAGCAATTGGCAACACAAAGGTCGAGTCAAAAATAGTAAGTGTTTTACCGTGGGAGGCGAGTGAAAGTACGGCTACAAAATTTCAAGATAATCGCATTTTTTTAGTTGGTGATTCAGCACATATTATGCCCCCAACTGGAGGATTCGGTTCAAATACAGGAATACAAGATGCGCATAACTTAGCTTGGAAATTAGCAGCTGTTATAAAAGGGAAAGCAAATCCAAAATTGTTAGAAACATATCATAAAGAGAGATATCCTGTTGCAAAATTAACGACAGAGTATGCGAGTAGTTTATTGTTCCGTGCTGCAAGTAGAGAGGAAGGCAGTTTGAATAATATGGATGGATTAGCTGTAACTGTTGGGTATCATTATAGTTCAGATGCAATAATAGATGACTCAGCTACTCCACATAGAATGGATATCGTAGAGTTGAACGGAAGACCTGGAACGCGAGCACCACATTTTTTTGGAATGTATGAGGAGAAAGAAGTCTCTGTCCTTGATTTATTAGGTAACGATTTTGCTTTGCTTACTGGAGCAGAAAATGATTCTTGGGCTGAATCAGCACATACTGTTTCAGCCACATTAGGAGTAACTATAAAAGTGTATCGCATTGGTTTAAGTGGAGATTTTGTTGCTCAAGAAGATATTTTCAGAAAATTATATGGGATAGAGAATGGAGGAGCTGTATTAATTAGAACAGATGGCTTTATAGGATGGCGTTCGGCAAAAGCAGTGGTAAATCCAGATGTAATGCTGGAAGAGGTAATGAGAAATGTATTATGTGATTTTTAAGTAAATACAGAAATACTTTCTTATATGTCTCACTTTACTGAAAAAATAATATTCACAAATTTTAATAGGTTTGGTATGATTAATTTCGACAAGTTAATCGAGGCCAGAGATATTTGAGATAAGCCATAAATTTATTTAGGGATACAGAAGTGTCCTCTAAATAATTTATGGCTTTTTTTATTGGATGAGCCGTACACAATAGAGAAGTTACATGTGGAAAGGAGGGCTATAGAAAATAAATAGTTTTCTATATTAATAACATAGAGAAAGTATATTCGTAAGACTGAAATTTTAATATAAGCTTATAAAAATAATGAAAGTATATCTTCTATTTCGTGTAAATCTCATTAACTTGTTGAAATTTGCAGTGTAGGAAGGGTTAGAAGGATGAGAAAAATTATTAGCGCGTTCGTTATTTTCTTTATGATGGGAAGTATCTTTGCTGGGGGAGCTGTTCATGCGAAAGCAGAAGGGAAGCATGAATGGAATACGAATAAGTTTTTAAATATTGCACATCGCGGAGCAAGTGGACATGCACCTGAGCATACTTTTGCTTCTTATGATTTAGTGAAAAAAATGAAAGCGGATTATTTGGAGTTAGATATTCAATTAACTAAGGATGGCCAATTAATTGCAATGCATGATACAGCAGTTGATCGTACTACAAATGGAACAGGGGAAGTACGAGATAAAACATTAAGTGAAATAAAAAGCTTAGATGCAGGATCGTGGTTCAATAAAGCTTATCCAGAAAAGGCTAAGCAAGAGTACGTTGGTCAAAAGGTTCCGACACTAGAAGAAATTTTCCAAAAGTACGGAAGAAGCATGAAGTATTACATTGAAACAAAGTCACCAGATGTGTATCCAGGAATGGAAGAGAAATTATTGGCTTTATTAAAAAAATATAATTTAGTAGGTCAAAACATGTCTTCTAGCCGTGTTATGATTCAATCATTTAGTAAAGATAGTTTAACAAAGATTCATAGTATGAATAAAAATATTCCGTTAGTTCAACTGCTTTGGTATTATCCAAATGAAAACAATGAGATTGTTGAATGGTCTGGCATTACACATGAACCGAAAAGTGTAACAAATGAAGATTTTCAAGAAATTAAAAAGTATGCAGTTGGTATTGGACCGAACTTACGCAATGATAACGGAGAACTAATTATTGATGAGTCATATATGAAAATGGCTAGAAATAATGGTCTGTTAATTCACCCTTATACAATTAATGAGAAACTAGATATGCGATTGTTAATTAAATGGGGTGCTACAGGAATGTTTACAAATTATCCTAATCGATTACATAGTGTACTAAAAGAAAAATAAGTGAGATAGGATAAAAGGTATACCGACGTTTTGGTATACCTTTTTCTATTATGCTAGATTATAGTAGTAGGATACATATTCTTCTAAGCCTTGAACTTCTTTTTCAGGCGGCTCAATGCCACCTTTTCTACCGTAGCAAATATTTCTCAAGTATTCTCCAAAAATCATAGAGTGGCTTTTCTCATTTTCCATCCAATTATATCTATTAATGATAAACTCGCCATCGAAACTTGTATCAAATGTATATGGAATACAAGTAACAGTGTTAGGAAGATGTTTTTTCAATACTCTATATTGCCGACCGGCTCCTAAACTTTTGCAAACAAATAGTAGCCGATTAATTTTTGTGAAATCAAAAATCTTTTTCGCTTCCATTGCATTAGCGATAGAATGGAGGGAATTTGTCTCGAATAGGATAGCGTCTCTGGGTACGCCATGTTCAATTAATTTATGTACAATTACTTCTGCTTCTGACAAATTCCCGTACTTCCAGCTTGGATGTTTCATGCCATGCAAACTAGTACCACCTGTAACGATAATCTTATTTCCTAAACCTTGTCGATAAGCTTTTAGTGGAGTTTGCCAATTGCCAGGATGAGAACCGCCGAAAACGAAAATGGCATCACATTTTTGTGGTGTTATTTCTTTTAGAAAAGTGATTTCTGTAATTTGATCGATTTGTTTTTTCGTAAGATTAGGGACATCAGGATATTTAGGGATTACCATTTGAAAACCTCCTATATAGTGAAGTGATAAATTTATTATATAGCGATTTTGTCAGGTGAAAAAAGGGAAGCTTTTCATTTGAAAGCTCCCCTTTTAAGATAACTCTCCAACAAACCAAATCTCTTTTTCATCGATTGTATTCTCATTATAAATGACTTCTTGAAAGTGCAACATTTGGGCAGTAGGGCAAATTGAAATTCCCCATGTTTCTCAAAAATCAATTTCATTTGAAAGAGGAATCCATGTTTGAAATTCATTATTTCTATTGAAAAAATTTTGAAAGTAGTCATCGTTTTTAAATACGATAATTTGCGTTCTCCATAAATTTTCTATAGAAATTAAAACAACAACTCGATATGTATGTATATCGCTCGGTTTTATTTTTATTAAATGATTTGCTTGATTTAATAAGGTTTGTATACACAATCGTTTTACTTTTCTAGGTACTTTACATGAATTGATAAAAGATTGGGAAACTGGTAATAGCATATACCAATATTCATCGTTATAGAAAGCAGAAGGGAACGTTTTTGTATGTTCCTCAATGCGTTTAATCATAGTGTTTGTTTTTCGTTTCATACCACGTATTTTCTTTTCGCGCATTGTTAAATCATCTCCATAAATTTTTGTAATGCAGCTGATTGATATATATCGTTCCTAGTAATAAAAGTAGTAGGAACTTTTTTGAATCTATTAGGTAAAGGATTGAATGATAAGTTATGTGCATGACCACTTAAAATTGATTTCATCATAATTGCTACGCCCATATTTGATTTTACACAGGCGAGTATTGCTTCAATTGTTCCGAACTCTAATATTCGTTTAGGCGAGATGCCTTCTTCTTGAAGCCAGTCTTCTAATAAACTTCTATAATAGCAACCTTGACTAAAAGCGAGTAAATTCATATCTTCTATGTCTGTAAGAGAGGGTAAAGGTTTTTTACTAATGAGAACTAATTCTTCTTCACGAAATACACTTGTATGAAGTTCAGCGTGCTGAGTAGAGCCAGCTATAAACGCTCCGTCTAGTTTTCTTTCTAACACTAGCCTAATTAGTTGTTCGGTCGTATTTGTTTCTAAAATCAATTCGACTTTTGGGTGTTTCTCATAGTAGGCCGTTAATATAGAGGGAAGCCTTACCGCAGTTGTAGATTCTGTACATCCGATTTTCAACGTGCCCTTTGGCTCAGTTCCATTACTTTGAACCGCTTGTATAGATTGATCCATTAAGTGGATAATTTGTTTAGCGTATGTTAATAAAATCTCACCGTTAGAAGTTAAAGTTACACCTTTTCCGTTACGGTAAAATAAAGGCACACCTAATTCATTTTCTAGTTGTTTCATACGCATTGTTACGCCTGATTGTACATAGTTCAAATTTTTAGCGGCGTGAGAAATATTATTTTCCTTCGCAACTTCGTAAAATACAGTTAAATCTTTTATGTCCACGTATCATCCCTCCGAAAGGTATCAATTTTTTTGATGGATTATATGATGAATATTTATTTTATATGATATCAGAACTTTCATACAATGGAAGGGGTTGGAGGGATGATTGTGTTAATCGAAGAAAGGATGAAAAGTACTTATAAGTGGATGATGTTAATTGTTGCGACGATTGTTCAAACAACAGCGACACTTATAACGTATGGTGTTGGAGTTTTGGTGTTATTTTGGAAAGAAGAATATGCGCTTACGAATATGGAGAGTGGATTGTTAGTAAGTGTTGTAAATGTTGGACCATTATTTTGTATGCTTTTTGTTGGGCGGCTACTTGATCAATATAATGAAAAGTTGTTAATTTCTATAAGTTCATTTTTGCTAGGAGGTTCGCTTTTACTAACTAATATAGTAAGTGGATTTAATGGACTGTTATTTGTACTTTTATTAGTAGGAATGTTTTATAGTGTTTCCCAGCCAGGAGGAAGTAAAGTGATTTTAAAATGGTTTCCAAAAGAAAATCGTGGATTAGCGATGGGAATAAGGCAAGCTGGTATACCGATTGGTGGCGCATTAGCGGGAGTTTTAATCCCGTTTCTTACAATACAATATAATGTGACTTATGCGATAAATAGTATGGCATGCATTTGTATAATTGGAGGTTTATTATTTTTTATGTTTTATAAAGAGCCATATGTCCAAGAGAATGTAAGGAAAGAATATATTAAAAATTCTTTATGGATGCAGCTAAAAGTAGTGATATGCAAAAAAGAGTTGTATCCAATTTATATAACGGGTATTTGCATGATTTCATTGCAAATGGTGTTAGTTGGGCACTTCATGAAATTTTTAGTAAGGGAACAATCCATTACATCTATTGAAGCTGGAACAGTATTTTCAGTGATGTTCTTTTCTGGAATGATTGGCCGTGTTGTATTAGCAGCTAGTAGTGATTTGTTTTATAAGGGGAATCGGCGCACGCCATTATTTATAGCTGTCTGTGCTTCTATCGGTTTGATTCTATTGTTAGTCATGAGCATACATACAGTAACGAGTGGATTATTGTATGGTGTAAGCGCATTGTTAGGTTTCTTTTCGATTGGATGGTTTAGTCTTTTTATTGTCGAAGTTGCTGAATTGGCAAGTGAAGAATGTGTTGGAATAACAGTTAGTTTGGCACTTACATTCAATCAAATTGCGATTATTGTTGCACCTGTTTTATATGGTTATATTGTAGATGAGAAAGGGTATACGTATGCGTGGTTATGTATAGTGGTATTATTAAGCATCTCGGCAGTGAGTTTATATAGTAAAAACAAAAAATAAAAGAAAGTTAGCAATGTAAATTTTTTATGAAGAAATTCTAAAGAAATGCCGAATGTGCGACATTTCTATTTTATATGTTATATAATCAAAAAATAAATGAGATTCGTTTTCAATGACGTTCATTGCCCCTTTTGAAATTACCTGTTACTTTAGCCATAATGAGTTGTTTTTTTGTATCGTTATGTTATGTGCATGATTTATTTTGTTTAAAAATTTTTCAGCATCATTTCCTTTTAATATTTTAATTTATTTTACGTAATATTCAATTAAAACTATGTTATTTTTTGTTACTCTGTAATGGAACATCATATCATTTAAACGATTGTGTTTATCGGTATTTTTCATCGTAACAACTCCATTTCTTATTATGTGTAACAAATGTTACATAAGCTGTTGAAATTATAGTAGGGTGTATCCGATTGTAAGGTGGAAATTTTACAAGAAAGAAATACAATAGAGAGTAGCCAAAAACTGAATATGAGAAAAAGGAATCTAGTTTAATTAGGTGAATAATAGATAGGTAATATTATAAAGTATTTGAAAATTAACATATATAGAATAGAATGGATACGCGTTAAGTGAAACTAGATAAAAGAGGGTTCCTATTATGCTAAAGAAATGGTTAATTGTTTTCTTTATTTTTGCTATTTTTTGTGGGAGTGTCGTTGCACTAATGCATGCAAATAAAGGTAAGAAATATGATATAAAGGCATTTTCTAATGTGAATAGTAAGCAAAAGAGCGATATGCAAGAAGTTGATGCAAATGAGAAAAAGCGCTATGAAGTTGTAGCTGGAAAACTAGATCAATATTTAAAAGATAAAGGATTTAATGGGAGTGTTCTTGTAGCCAGTAAAGACCATGTAATTTTACGAAAAGGTTATGGGTATGCGAATGTGAAAGATAAAGTAGTAACAACGCCAAGAACGAAATATCGCATCGGTTCAATTACGAAAACAGTCGTTGCAATATCTATTATGCAGCTAAAGGAAAAAGGGAAATTAAATATTGAAGACAATGTAAATAAGTATATTCCATCGTTTCCGGCAGATAAAAACATTACGTTACGAAATCTATTAACACACACATCCGGCTTGCCAGATCAAGGACAAGGTAGGGTGGATGCGGGGTCACGTTTAAAGTTAGTAACGTGGATTGGAGCGCAAAAATTGCAATTTCCTGCAGGGACAGGCTGGAAATATACAGACTATAATTATATGGTGCTTGCATATATTGTAGAAAAAATTACGAATAAACCGCTCGCTGAATACATCAAAGAAAATATTTTTACTTCTGCTGGCATGCATGAATCTGGAATGGGGGCGACTCTCCCAGAAGATATTTTTTTAGCAGAAGGTTATACGAGAAAAGATAATGAATTAATAGCTGCACCCCGCTTAAAAATGAACTGGTTGTATGGGTGTGGTGAAATGTATACGACTGTTGAAGATATGAAAAGATTAGATGAGGCAATAATGGATGGAAAACTGTTATCTAAACAAAGTGTATTAGATATGTTTACGGCATCACCTGCAAGAAAATATGGATTTAGTTTCTATACGTATCCAGATTATTATCATAACCACGGCGTATTGGCAGGGTGGAATACTTTTAATAATTTTAACTGGGATAAAAAAACGTTTGTCATATTATTCTCTAACGTACAAAATGGTATGGATGATGCATTTAATCAAGAGTTTAGGAAAATGGCGAGTGATTTAATAGAAGCAAAATAATGATTTTTAAATCGGTATTGATATGAATTTATCAATACCGATTTTTTTTTGAATGTTCAACGAAGAAGTAACTATGAAGGGGGAATAGTAGAATAATTTTATTTAGGAAGTTAAATGATATGAATGTTAAATATAGGAAATCTGCTGCGGGAAGTTTATCTATTCGTATTGAATTTATGAGGAAGATTAATTGGTGAATTTTACATTGATAAAAAAGCTTGAGCTTAACACTATGTGAAGCTTTACATTATTGGAGACAAGAACAGGAGGTTTACAAAATGAAAAAAATAGTAAAGTTTTGCTTAATGGCTACATTATCTACAACGATTATTAGTGGATGCTCTTTTGAGGGGAACAATGAAAATGCTACAGGGAAAGAGAGTGAAAAAGTAGAGGTACAGAAAAAAGTTGGAAAATATACGATGCCAGATGAAAAAGATAAGCATGAAGGTACTTGGCTGCAATGGCCTCATGAATACACATATGGTGAAGAGTATAAGCAGGAAGTTGAACCGATTTGGGTTAAGATGGCAAGTGCTTTAACCGAGGGTGAAAAAGTCCATATTGTTGCATACGATGAGGAAGAGAAAGAGCGCATCAATAATCTTTTAATAGATAAAGGATTGAATATGGATAAAATTGATTTCTTTATCGCTCCTACTGATGATGTATGGGCAAGAGATAGTGGGCCGATTTTTGTTTATGACAATAATAAAAATCTCAAAATATTAGATCCGGCATTTAATGGTTGGGGAAAGAAAACTCCATATAAAAATGATGCTCGTGTACGTGAAAATGTTAGTGAACAAGTAGGGATTGAAAGGATTGATTGGGGGAATTTTGTCCTTGAAGGCGGTGCAATTGAATTAGACAGCAACGGTACAGCGTTATTAACTCGGAGTGCTGTAACAAATAAAAATAGAAATCCGGATTTATCAGAAAAGGAAATTGAAAAATATATAAGTGACCTTGGAGTAACAAACTTTATTTGGTTAGATGGAGTACCTAATATAGATATTACTGATTTTCATATTGATGGATTTGCTAAATTTCATGGTAAATCTACCATTGTAACGATGAAAGAAGATGACCTAGCCGAATGGGGATTGTCAAACAAAGATATGGATACATTGTTAGATGCAAAAAGTGCGTCAGGGCAGAAATATAAGTATGAATACTTACCTCTTAGTAAAGAGAAAGTTATTTTAGAAAATGGAAAAGCTCTCGATTATAAGGGATCGTATATTAATTATTATATTGGGAATACAGTGGTATTGGTGCCTAATTATAATGATCCGAATGATAAAATCGCAAATGATACGATTCAGAAGTTATATCCAGGTCGTAAAGTAGTTGGTATTGATGTGAGAGAGCTTTATAAAAATGGTGGCATGATTCATTGTGCTACACAGCAACAACCGATTCAATTGAAGTAATTGATTGAAATTTAGTAACATGCGGACAAAATAGGTACATTGTTACTTTTACCTATTTTGTTATGTTTTATTTTTCGCCAAAAAGGAGTAACAGCATTGAAAGAAATAGTATTAACTAGCTTTATAATGATAGGGTTTATGATTCTATTATTCAATTTCATACTTTCATATAAATTTTTAATATTGTATTTTAAAATCCCGTCAAGAGTCAACTTTCCGCTCAACTACAGGGATATATTTTTTATATAAATATATAATATTTCTCCGTGCTATAATCCATTCATGAAATGTGCACGTTTCGAAAATTGTTATGAAAGAGAAATAGTTGGCAAAGTGAAATTAGTTATTCAGCCATTATTAAAAAGCGAGGTAAATAATATGGAACAAAAACAAAATGGAATTATTTTTACTGCAATACCAGATAAATCAAATGAATATTATCGTCCATTTTATGAAGACCTGGTTTATTTTAATGAATACTTAAATGAACATAAATCTTTTACTGATCAACTTGTTTCTTTATCTGTTGAAGAGCAAGACTTTCAAACAAGCTTTTTTGAGTATGATGATATTTGGCTAAGAGATGTTGCACCAGTTGTCACAAATCACTTAGTTAAATTTAAATATGAACCGAATTACTTACCGAAAGATCAATGGCGATATTTAGATCAACAATTTAATAAATGGTTGAAAAAGAACGAATTTGAATATGTGAAGTCTCCATTGATATTAGACGGTGGAAATCTTATTTGGAATAAAAAAGATACTGTTATAGTAACGGAACGCATATTTGATGATAATGATGATTGGACGGAAGAAGAAATTATAGAGCAACTAGAATGGGATTTAGATGTGGGCCGAGTTATTATTATTCCTGCTGAAGAAGGGGACGTACTCGCACATGCAGACGGAATGGTTAAATTTATTGATGAGCATACGATGTTTATTAGTGATTTTTTAGGGGATCATGAATTTAGATATAATGTTCAAGAGATGATTCAAGAGCAAATGCCAGAAGCTAAATTTATAGTTGTTCCATCGTCATATACAGAAAAGGGACAATATGATGAAGAAATAGCATCGGCAAAAGGGTTGTATATAAATATGTTAGAAACATGTGATACGATTTATGTTCCTAAGTTTGGATTAGCTAAAGATAGGGAAGTTTTACGATATATTCAACAGCATACGGAGAAACAAGCTATTCAAATTCATGTAGGAGAAGTATCGACAATGGGAGGTGCAATAAATTGTTTAACGTGGTATTGTCCTCGTCATTTATTACCTTCAAAAATGAGGAGATTGAACAATCAGAATGAAGATTTTTGATTGGTTTTAAAATAAGCTTATAAGAAAATGTATTCAAGGGGTAAGTATATGTATACAATTACTGAGTTTTCACGGATTTGTAAAATGAGTACACGGATGCTAAGGCATTATGACAAAGAGGATATATTAAAACCAGCATATGTGAACCCGGAAAATGGGTATAGATATTATGAGCAAGGACAGTTAGAAATAGCGTTGGAAATAAAAAAGTTAAGAGAGTATAAGTTCCCTCTACCAAAAATTAAAATCATTTTGCAGTCATCAGATCAAGACTCGTTTGTGAAACATATGCAAGCACAAATTATAGAGTTGTCTCACGAAGTGAAGCGAAATTTACAGGTTATTTCAGAAATGAATGAAATGGTAAATGTGAATAATGGCCTGTATATTGCTCGCCATAGAAGTTACGATATATTAATTGGAATGAGAAATGAAATAATGGTAATTACTCAAAGGTTACAAATAAATATAGATGATATGGATGATTATTTTTATGACTTATATGAAAAGGTACAAAAGCATAATTTTCCAATAGTCGGTTCGCCTTCTACAGTTTTTTATGATGAAGAGTATATCCCGAATGAAAGCGATATTGAATTAAGAATTCCAATTTTGTATGAGAACGATAAAGACGTAGTACAAGGATCCGAAATAAAAAAATTAAATCCGCATCAAATTGTTACTACTATGCATTATGGAAGTTACGACTATATAGGTTACGCGTATATAGCGTTAGAAAAATGGATTGAAAGAAATAGTTATGTAATAGAGGGGTCACCATATGAGGTTTACATTAAGGGACCTGAATGTGATTGTTTAGTAGAGGAGTATGTGACACAAATTTGTTTATTAGTGATGAAAATAGACTGAGAATAAAGTAACCGAAAAGAAAAAAGCATGCAGAGTATATACTCTGCATGCTTTTTATAATGTTGAAAACTCTTCAACAAGTGAGTTGAAACGATTTAGTGCACTTTCAATCGGTTCTGGCGTAGTTAAATCAACACCAGCTTTTTTCAGTAGATTTAATGGATAGTCCGAACTTCCACCTTTAAGGAATTCAATATAATGTTTTTGAGCATTTGGATCGCCGCTCAATAACTTATCAGCAATTTGGATTGCAGAAGCGAATCCAGTTGCATATTTGTATACGTAAAATGGACGATAGAAATGCGGTATTCTAGCCCATCCATATTGTACTTCTTCGTCAAATACGAGGGAGTCGCCATTATACTCTCTAAACAAGTTTTCATAAACTTCGCTAAAGACTTGAGCATTTAATGGTTTACCTTGCTGCGCCATTTCATGTGTGATTTTTTCAAACTCAGCGAACATAATTTGTGTAAAGAAAGTGCCTTTAAATTTGTCGATAAAATGGTTTACTAAATGGTTACGTACATTAGCATCTTTTGCTTCTTTTAATAAATGATGAATTAGTAGCACTTCATTTACTGTAGAAGCGACTTCTGCAACAAAAATAGTATAGTGTGCAGAAATTCTTGGTTGGTATCCGTGTGAGTAGTGCGTATGCATACCGTGTCCACATTCATGAGTAAGAGTGAAAAGGCTATTTAAATCATCGTGATGATTTAAAAGAATGAAAGGATGAACACCGTATACACCAAAGTTATAAGCGCCGGAACGCTTTCCTGGCGTTTCTCTCACGTCAATATAACGTTTATCTTTAAAGCTTTTTAATGTTTCAATATATTCTTCACCTAATGGAGCTAGTGATTCAATCATGATGTCAAACGCTTTGTCATATGGAATGTCTTGTTTTACACCCGTTACTAAATCAACGCTCAAATCGTACTGGCGTAGTTCATCTACATGTAATTTTGCTTTTCGAAGTTCATTATAAGTATGTAGTGATTGAATATTTTTTTTCGTCGTATCAATTAAATTTTCATATACTTCTTTTGGAACCATGTCGCCAAATAATGATTTTTCTAAAGCTGATGGATAGTTTCTTAGCTTTGAAACAGTAACATTATTTTTAATAGCAGCAGATAAAGTAGAAGCGATAGAATTTTTTAATTGAACGTATGGTTTGTAATAAGCTTTATAGGCTTCCTTACGTTTTTCGCGATTCTCATCTTCTATTAACTTTGCATACATTCCGCGTGTTAAATTTACTTTTTCTCCATCATCATTTGTAATTTCACCAAATAGTATATCTGCATTATTTAACATGCCGTATGTATGCTGAGGAGAGGAAAGTGCTTCGCCCATTTGTGATAAAATCTCTTCTTGGTCCTTATTTAATACGTGTTTTTTATAACGGTATAATTCAAATAAGTCTTCTTTATAATATTGTAAGCCTTCTGCTTCTTCTATGTAAGAATGTAATGTGTTTTCATCTACGCTAAGTAAGAATGGGGAAAAGAAAGATTTAGCCGCACTTACTTTCACGTGTAATTGTGATACTTTATCGACAAGAGATTGAGCGTCAGTATCGCGCGTATCAAGATCAGATTGTAATCGTGCATAAGCGAACATTAAAGATATTATGCTAGAAATTTCTTCGCTCTTTGTTAAATAGGCTAATAAACTATTGCCATCGTGAATATGTCCATTAAACTCATGTAATTCTTTCGTTAATACTTCAATTTTATGAAAATCGCTTTCCCAATCTTCAATTGTATGATAAATATCCGTTAAATCCCATTTCTCTTTATCATCTACTTGTAGTCGATCTTTAAGTTCAGTCATAATCATTTCCTTTCTAAATATGTAGTTATATTCCTATATAACTATGAAATACAACAAATTGCAAAAAATCCCTGCCGGAAAATGAAAAGCCTTGCTAAAATGGCAAGGCTTGAAAAATTATAACGTAATTCCGAATTTTGAATGTAAAAGATTTTTATATTGCGCATTTGTAACATTTTCTTTCGTTTTTTTACCGTTTTTCACTATTGTCAGACTATCCTTTGTTAAAGATGCATGCCCATCTGCAGTTAGTTTTACAATAAGAGGTACTTTGTTAAATGGTGAGCCCTCATGTTCAACAATAATTTTTTGTGCCGCATTTACTTTTTCTTCATTCACTTCTTCTATATGAAATGCATAGCCTAACGTCCAATCATCAGTAGAAGATTGATCCAAAAACTCATTATTTTTACGCATCTCTAACATGTAGTTTCCTTTTTCGGTCATTTCTTTACGAATACGATAATCTCCTGTAACGGAGTGAATGACTTCACCTGAGAAAGGGATAGGAGCAAGAGGTAAGTATGATCCAAATCCTACTTCAATTAAATAAAGTTCATTACGATGTGTTAAAACAGTTGCGATGTGTCCAGAATCAACAGCCCATATACAATTTGCTGCATTGTACACTGTTCCTGAAACGAGATGAACATCAAATCCAGCGTCTTTAAGGAAGTAGTACATAGTAGGATTGAGTTCATAACAAAGACCACCACGGTTGTTTACTAAAATTTTTTCTTTTAAATTTTCTTTTGATATTTCTGTAAAGTTGTTTTCGAGTATATTTAAGTTTTCAAAAGGGACAGTTTGTGCCATCGCGTACATAATGTTAGGTAAATCTTCAAATGAAACTTTGTCTTTTTCTTCTATATGTAATCGTGCAAAAAATTGTTCTTGAAAGTCGGTCATAGAAATCCCTCCGTCATGCTTTTATAGATAAATTGTAAACAATCTTAAATAAGATGTGAAATAAAACTACTTTGAAGTATTTGTTAAATATGTGAAGTTAGACTAAAAAATAATGTGGGAGAATGAGAGATTGCTACTTTACTAATTGTAGAACGAATATTATAATAATTCCGATAAACTATGCAAACGTTTTCTAAGGAGGAATGGTTTAAATATGTTAAAAAAAATAACAGTAGTCGGCTTGTCGGTTGTTTTGTTTTTACCTAGTATATATGGGGAGAGTAAAGCGTATGCAGATACGGTTAACAATGGAACGTTAATGCAGTATTTTGAGTGGTATGCTCCAAATGATGGGAATCATTGGAACCGCTTGCATTCAGATGCTGGAAATTTAGCTCAAAAGGGAATTACATCTGTCTGGATACCGCCTGCATATAAAGGAACTACGCAAAATGACGTAGGATATGGAGCATATGATTTATATGACTTAGGGGAATTCAATCAAAAAGAAACGGTACGAACAAAATATGGAACGAAAGCACAATTGAAATCTGCAATTGAAGCTTTACATAAGCAAAATATCTATGTATACGGTGATGTAGTTATGAATCATAAAGGTGGAGCAGATTATACTGAAACTGTAACAGCTGTTGAGGTAGACCGTAACAATCGAAATATTGAAGTATCAGGTGATTATGAAATTAATGCATGGACAGGGTTTAACTTTCCAGGGCGTGGGGATGCTTATTCTAATTTCAAATGGAAATGGTATCATTTTGACGGAACGGATTGGGATGAAGGAAGGAAATTAAATCGAATTTATAAATTTAGGGGTATAGGTAAAGCATGGGACTGGGAAGTGTCTAGTGAGAATGGAAATTATGATTATTTGATGTATGCAGACCTTGATTTTGATCATCCAGATGTTGCGAATGAGATGAAAAATTGGGGGACGTGGTATGCGAATGAATTAAATTTAGATGGCTTTCGTTTAGATGCTGTTAAACATATTGATCATGAATATTTACGCGATTGGGTAAATCATGTCAGACAGCAAACGGGGAAAGAAATGTTTACGGTGGCTGAATATTGGCAAAATGATATCCAAACTTTAAATAATTATTTAGCGAAAGTCAATTATAATCAATCTGTATTTGATGCACCACTGCATTACAATTTTCATTATGCTTCAAAAGGAAATGGGAATTATGATATGAGAAATATTTTAAATGGAACAGTAATGCAAAATCATCCTGCACTCGCAGTTACTCTTGTTGAGAATCATGATTCGCAGCCTGGTCAGTCATTGGAATCTGTAGTAAGTCCGTGGTTTAAACCGTTGGCATATGCATTTATTTTAACTCGTGCAGAGGGCTATCCTTCAGTTTTTTATGGTGATTACTATGGGACAAGCGGAAATAGTAGTTATGAAATTCCAGCGTTAAAAGATAAAATTGATCCGATTTTGACAGCACGAAAAAACTTTGCATATGGTACGCAGCGTGATTATTTAGACCATCCAGATGTGATTGGATGGACAAGAGAAGGTGATAGTGTACATGCTAATTCTGGTTTAGCGACATTAATCTCTGATGGACCGGGAGGATCAAAGTGGATGGATGTTGGAAAGAATAATGCAGGGGAAGTATGGCACGATATGACGGGTAATCAAACAAATACTGTAACAATTAATAAGGATGGATGGGGGCAGTTCCATGTAAGTGGAGGATCAGTTTCCATATATGTTCAGCAGTGAATTGTTAATAGAAAAGAAGAGGTAGACTGAAATATAAGTTTTCCTCTTCTTTTTATATTGTTATCATTCCTAAATCGTTATTTTAATAAATGAACTAGTCGACTTTTGAGACAACAAGGGATGCGTTGGAATAAATAATGTCACCCGTGGCTTCTCTTATTCGTACTCGAAGAACATCTCCTTGGTTTAAAGATAATAGATCAGTTCTGGCGGATGTAGCTCTTACCCCAGGACCACCACCAACTCGTGATTCAATTGCGAATTGAATTGAATCGTTTATTGTAAGATTTAATATACTAGACGAAATAGCTTGTATCACAAATACGATTGAAAACGATACTGAGTATACACCAGTAGTATTAATTGTAATGGAGTTGTCTACTGGATTTAGAGTAGTTCCACTAACAGGTCCTGGAATGGTGAAATTAACATTTGTATTAACTACTGCTGAAAAACCGATACCTATTTCAGAAGTTATTGTTCCAAATACGGGGAGGATCCCTAAACCTGTTGCTCCAGTGGGACCAGTTATTCCAATTCCAGTAGGCCCTGTCCCCCCAGCGGGACCAGTTATTCCAATTCCGGTAAAACCTGTCGCACCGGTAGGTCCTGTGATTCCAGTAGGCCCGGTAGGGAATATAAATGGTGGAATTGGTGGTAGTGTGGGGCCAATTAAATCTGGTTCAAGAGCAGGTCCATGTAAAATAATATATTGTTCGCTCATATAGTAACCTCCTATGATTGCTTGTCATAAATATTAAATGTATTAGGGGAAGTAAATGACATTCGCAATAGCGGAGGCACTTGTTTGATTTTTTCGCAGTGAAATGAAAGTTGGATATAATTCAAGTGTATGACTTGATATTTAAATGTATAGATGCGTATTAATTAAGCATGACACCTTTACTTCTCACAAAACATATAGTATGATGATTTCAGTAAATTAGATTTCAATGACTATAATATAAATTAATGAGAGGTGCTTTTTGTGAGTGCGGTAGGTACTAAATAGGAAAAATTTAATGAAATAAATCGGATAAGAACAGGGGATTTTTATGTATATCATACCCCTAATTTTGTCATGGATTTATTTCGATACCTATGAAGATACCTACAATACTTTATAAAGCGTGTAATAATGGGATTGCCATCTGTTTTTTATGGCTTATTTCCTCATATGTTATTACACATGCCTTGTAAATGTAAAAGCTGCGGTATCCCCGCAGCTTTTTTGTATATATTTTTAATGTATAAAAATGGTAATTAAATCGTGTAGGGCTCATTGGAATCTAATGGGTAGGTATCTTCATTTATGATAAAAATCAATCATAGTGAGGAGAAACAAAATGAATACGATGACTTTTGAAAAATTACAATATAACGAATTGAAGGATATAGTGAAATCTTATTGTGTAAGTGGATTAGGTAAGGAATTATTAAATAAATTAGAACCGAGTACGAGTATAAAAGTAGTGAGGAATCGCTTGAATGAAACGACGGAAGCACGAGCTATAGTAGATGCAGAAGGGCATGTTCCTTTTTTCGGTATTTCAAATATTGCTAGTACAATTCAAAAATTAGAAAAAGGGATGATTTTAGATCCTGAAGAGTTAGTAAGTGTTTCAGACTTTTTACGTGGCTGTAGAAAGATTAAAAAATTTATGTTAGATAAAGAATTTTTTGCGCCAGTATTAGCTTCTTATGCAAATTCAATGACTGAATATAAAAGTATTGAAGAGGAAATTAATTTTTCAATAAAAGGCAATAGTATTGATGCAGCTGCGAGTAAAGAGTTAAAACGAATTCGAAATAACATTGATTCGGTAGAAGGGAAAATAAAAGAACGTTTAACGAAGTTTTTAAATAGTAGTGCAAATAAGAAGTATATTCAAGAATTCTTTATTAGTAAGAAGGATGATAGGTATACGATTCCAATTAAATCTTCTTATAAAAATCAAGTTGCGGGAAGTATAGTTGAAGCGTCTGCTAAAGGTTCTACTGTATTTGTAGAACCGCATACGGTTACAAAGTTAAACGCGGAACTCGCTAGTTTGAAAGCAGAAGAAGCGATGGAAGAGTATCAAATTTTAGCGACTTTATCAGGGATGGTAGTAGAAAATATTTATCATATAAAAATTAATATGGAATTAATTAGTCAGTATGATATGGTATTTGCAAAAGCGAAGTTTAGTAAATCAATCGATGGAATAGAGCCGGAATTAAATGATCATGGCTACATTCGTTTAGTAAATTGTAAGCATCCGCTTTTAAGTGGAAAAGTAGTACCGTTACACTTTGAAATTGGTCAAAACTACCGTAGTTTAATTATTACAGGACCGAATGCGGGCGGGAAAACAATTGTATTAAAAACAATCGGATTGTTAACTTTAGCGACAATGTCAGGCTTGCACATCGCTGGAGATAAAGAAACAGAAATTGCTATTTTTGAAAATGTATTTGTAGATATTGGTGATAATCAAAGTATCGAAAATGCACTAAGTACATTTTCATCTCATATGAAAAATCTATCTGAAATTATGAGGATGTCAAACAATAATACGTTGCTATTATTTGATGAAATAGGAAGCGGGACTGAACCGAATGAAGGGGCAGCACTTGCAATCTCTATTTTAGAGGAGTTTTATCTTGCGGGATGTATTACAGTTGCGAGTACACATTATGGTGAAATTAAACGCTTCTCAGAAATGCACGATGATTTTATGAACGCAGCAATGCAATTTAATAGTGAGACACTAGAACCGCTGTATAAATTAGTGATCGGTAAATCAGGTGAAAGTAATGCGCTTTGGATTGCGAATAAAATGAATGTAAGAGAACGTGTACTACAAAGAGCGAAAGCGTATATGGAAAATAAAGAATATGCGCTAGAAAAAGTGAATGAAAGTAAAATTAGAAAACCGAAACTTGTGCAAGAAAAAAGAGAAAATCATTACGAGTACAAAATCGGCGATCGTGTAAATTTATTAGATCATGATGATTTTGGTATTATCTATAAGGAAATAGATAATTTCTATAACGTCGTTGTATATTATAACGGTGAATTTGTTGAAGTAAATGTAAAACGTATTACTTTAGAGGTAGCAGCAAAAGAATTATATCCAGAGGGATACGATTTAAATACACTATTTGTCGATTATAAAGAAAGAAAAATGCAACATGATATTGAGCGCGGATCGAAAAAAGCGCTTCGTAAAATCCAAAAAGAAATAAGAAAGAATAGAGGGTAATATAGAGTGGTAACGATTAGGCAAGAACAAAAAAGCGATTATAGAAAAACAGAAGAAGTTGTAAAAGAAGTATTTTTAAATGAAGAGTATAGTGATAAAAAGGAACATGAACTTGTAAAGCGTATTAGAGAATGTGATGCGTTTGTTCCTGAGTTATCTATTGTTGCGGTAGATGAGGAAATAGTCGGTCACATTATGTTATCGAAAATTACGATAGAAAAAGATGGAGCTTCTGTAGATTCATTAGCGCTTGCGCCAGTATCAGTTGCTAGGGGCCATCAGAAAAAAGGAATTGGCGGTAAACTTATTGTAGCTGCGTTAGAAAAAGCAAAAGGCCTTGGATACGGGTCAGTTGTAGTATTAGGCCATCCAGAGTACTATCCGAAATTTGGTTTTAAGAAAGCAAGTGAGTGGAATATAAAAGCACCATTTGAAGTACCAGATGAAGTGTTTATGGTGATGGAACTGAGAGGGAATGCTCTTGAAGGTGTAGAAGGAGTTGTTGAGTATTCGAGTGCATTTGCTGAGTAGGAGTATCGGTTAAAAAAATGTAATCATAAAAGATGCTATCTTTTTGTAGGGATATACAGAAAGATAGCTTTTTTATTAAACAAATGCACTTACGTATATTTTGCTCAATGAATAATTAAGATGGTAAAATTGATATAGAAATGTAAAGGGAGAGAAAAGAATGAAGAATCGAGAAACAGATAGCAATGAGAATGTAGTTACGTTATATGTTACAAGACACGGTAAAACAATATTAAATACGAATCATCGCGCGCAAGGTTGGGCAGACTCTCCGTTAGTAGAAAAAGGTGTGGAAGTTGCCTCTAATTTAGGAACGGGATTAAAAGATGTTCATTTTATGAGTGCATATAGTAGTGATAGTGGCCGAGCGATTGAAACTGCTAATTTAGTATTAAAATATAGTGAGCAATCAAAATTGAAACTAGAGCAAAGAAAAAATTTACGAGAATTAAATTTTGGTATTTTTGAAGGTGAAAAACTTGAAAGTATGTGGGATATGGTTGGAAAAGCTGCGGGCGTTACATCACCAGAAGAACTTATGAAGTTTTCTATTCAAGAAGTGATTAATCTGATTAGAGCAGCAGACCCTACAAAACAGGCGGAAGATTGGGAATTATTTTCTACGCGTATAAAAGCAGAAATTGATAAAATTAGTGAAGAATCTACTAAAAGTGGTGGCGGTAACGTTTTAGTTGTCGTTCATGGGCTTTTGATTACTACCTTAATCGAAATGTTAGACAGTAGCAAAACAAAACTTGGAGTAGAAAATGCTAGTGTGACGAAGATTATATATCAAAATGGAACATACACAGTCGAGTCGGTTGGAGATATGAGTTATGTTGCAAAAGGGAAAGAAAGTGTGGAAATATAAAAATAAGAAAAGGAAGATAGAGAAATCTAGCTTCCTTTTTATTTTATGAATTATGGGATTAATAAAATCTTCCCTGTGCTTTTTCGGCTCTCTAATAATTCATGAGCACGGGCACCATCTTGTAAAGAGAATGTAGTAGAACTTGCGATCTTTAATTTTTCGGTCGTAATCCATTCGAATAATTGAGAGGAGCGTTCTTTTCTCTCTTCATAAGATGTAAGCACGTTCCAAAGGTCTCCGCCAGTTAAAGTTTTTGAAGTATCCATAAGCATACGCGGATCAACGGGAGCAGGATTACCGCCAGCCATTCCGTAAAATACGACAGTACCACCAGTTTTAGTAGCGCTAAAACTTTCCTCTAGTGTAGAACCTACTGATTCATATACAACATTTACTCCATCACCGTTTGTTATTTCAAGTACTTTCGCAGGCCATGCTTCCGTATATAAAAATACGTGATCAGCACCAGCTAATGTAGCTATTTGTGCTTTTTCTTTTGATGACGTGAGGCCGATTACCTTTCCGCCTAGTAGTTTAATGATTTGAATAAGAAGTTGTCCAACACCACCAGCTGCGGCATGTACTAAAGCTATATCACCTTGTTTTATTTCATAGCTATCTTTCGTTAAATAATGTGCTGTTAATCCTTGTAATAAGACAGAAGCGGCTGTTTCAAAAGAGATAGAATCTGGAAGCTTAATTGCTTTCTCCGATGGAACAGCAACTAGTTCTGCATTTGCAAAAGGTACATCAGCAAATACGATACGGTCTCCAGGATTAATATTCGTAACGTCAGCTCCTACTTGTTCAACAATGCCGGCGCCTTCATAACCTAATATATAAGGCGGGTTACCAGCGAGATGATAATCACCGCGGCGTCTATAAATATCAGCGAAGTTTAATCCGATTGCTTTCGTGCGGATAAGAATTTCATTTGGATTTATGATTGGGTCATGTATTTCTTTAAATTGTAGTACATCTGGGTTTCCGAACTGTTCGAAACAAAGTGCTTTCATATGGAATACCTCCATTTTATTGTTTGTCGATGCTCTTTATCATACAATACAAATATCAATAGACAAAGAGGATTATTTCGATGAAATCAATCGGAAATATCGATTGAAAAGAGGGACGATAAATGGAGATAAAACAATTAATTACATTTAAAGTAGCAGCGGATACTTTGAATTTTACGCAAACTGCGAAGAAATTAAACTTTGCTCAATCGAGTGTGACAGCGCAAATTAAAACGTTAGAAGCTGAGCTAGGTACGCCGTTATTTGAAAGATTAGGAAAACGTCTTTTCTTAACTGAAGCAGGTAGGAAGTTTCAACTATATGCCGACAAGATGATTGCGCTCAGCAACGAAGCGAAAATGGCTGTGAAAGATGATAAGGAAATAGCAGGTACGTTAATAATCGGTGCGCAAGAGAGTCAATGTACATATAGGCTGCCATCTATATTAAAGAGGTTTAAAGCGCAATTTCCTCAAATAAAGCTTATATTTAAACCAGCACATTCCAATAAAGATGTGAAGGAACAATTGATGGAGGGAAAAGTCGATCTTGCCTTTATTTTGGACGAATGTAAAACAGAAGATGCTTTACATGTGGAGCCGCTTATGAAAGAAGAATTAAAAGTAGTAGCTGCTTCAGGGCATCATTTACTCGAGCAAACTTCCGTTTCTATAAAAGATATAGAAACGGAAACACTTTTGTTAACAGAACTTGGTTGCTCGTACCGAACTTTATTTGAAGAGCTATTTCGTACAGAAGATGTGTATCCAGCAAATAAAATTGAGTTCGTTAGTGTCGAGGCAATTAAACAATGTGTTATTGCAGATTTAGGAATAGGAGTTTTACCAGCAATAGTAGTAGAAAAAGATATACGAGAAGGGACGATAGAAGAGTTACATTTAGAAAGTGCAATCTCACCGATTTATACACAAATCGCTTGGCATAAAGATAAATGGATGACAGTGCCGCTGCAACAATTTATTGATGTGACGAGGGAGTTTTTTACAACGGATTAAGTGGAGAAATATTTGATTTATATAAAAGAAAAAATGACAATTTTGTATAAAGAACCGATGCTTGAGTGAAATAAGTATCGGTTCTTTTATGTTTTAAATAAGGATGCAATAAAATGTGTATTTCTCAACTTTTTTTCTTAGACGGATAAGTAAATTTCTTCGTATATTCCAATAACTATAAGGGAATTTACAACGTTTATTCGTTTCTGTAAGATGCCTCTAGGAAGCATGAAAGGAGGGCTTACATAGGGGATAGATTGTCTTTATGATACGTACTTATTTTGAAGGAGGAGATTTACAATGTTTAAAAAGTTAATGAAAGTATGTGTGTTAAGTGTAGTGAGTGTAGGTGTATTATTTAGTTTTCAAGGAAGTACATTTGCAGCTACTGATTTAAGTAGTTATTATGACGGGAAAAATCCAGCAACAACGAAAGTATACGGAGGTAGTACAACGTGTGATGCAGATGGATTTAATGCAAAGTCTACAGCTGTATATGAAGGGAGTAAAAAAGTAGGGACAGTGTATTTACGTTATAGTAATAAATGTCATGCAGCATGGTCTAAGCTTGTTTTAGATCAACCAGCACCTTCTGTTTCTGGGGGAATATATGCTTACGCCGTTATTAATAAATATAAAAACGGTGTATTCCAAAAATCAGTAGATTCTAATAGTGGTAATGGAGCAATAAAAACAGGTCAAACGAGCACTTATACAGGAATGGTATTTGATTTAACTGCTGATTTTGGTTATACAGCTGATGCCGAAGCGGTGACGATTAATAATGGTTACGGGAAAACTGGACGCTATTAAAAAGGAGCGGATTGCTATGAAACTTTTAAAAAAGCTAAGCGCATGTTTTTTTCTATCTTTGCTCGTTTTAACTAGTATGTTTAGTATGACTGGTAATGATAAAGCATATGCAGAAGACCATTCATATGATGGGAAAAGTCCTTACTATAATAGTTGTGACCAATCCGCAGTAACGAAAGAAAAGAAGTGGATTGATTCCAATTCTTATGTGGAATTAAAATTTAGCACGACGTGTAAGACAGCATGGGCAAAAGTTACAGTAACTCGTGCAGCAGTATATAATAACGAAGCTGATGCAAGAATCGTAAGAAAAACAGATGGAAAGGCATATACTTGTGGGAGTACTGGAGGAAATGGTGTTGTAAATAAAGGGCAAACATCATGCTATACGCCAATGGTATATGATTTAGATCCAAGAAAGGCACAGGCGCAAGGGAAACATGCTATTCCGAATAGTGACGCATATAATTATGCGGAGACTATTTGGTATTGATCATATTATAAAAAATTTAAGATAGCATATTTAAAGAGCATGTTTTGATTGGGTTTCAAAGCATGCTCTTTGTTTATTCAGGATTAATGAATAGTAAGACTCTAACTTCAGACCTCAACTGAATTAAAGCAGGTAGCGGGATTGTTTGTAAAGATCTAATTGAGTATAGATGCTTCTTTGTGTTTTGGAATAATTTAACATAAAGTATTTTCTTTCATCCAAATTTATGCTGTAATTAAAACAAAGGAGGCAAGTAAATGGGGAAAGAAATTAAACGATATGTAATGTGCACTTTAATATTTACATGGATACTATGGGGGCTATTAATTAACTTAATAAAATTTAACATTACGACATTTGGTACACCGCTAGCGATGATAGTATTTGTTTTTGGGGGAATTATGCCGGCAATCGTTGCAATTAGCTTAAAGAAAAAATATGGATCAAAAGAAGAGTTCAGAGTGTTTATAAAAAATGTTGTTAATCCTAAGTATCATTTTTTATGGTATATTCTAATCGTTGTTTTGGCTTTTATTAGTTGTTATCTGCCAATAATATTTGGTGGAGCAACGATGCAAAAACCATTATACGTGGCATTACTTAGTTTTCCAATAATGATCGTTGGTGGTGGTCTTGAAGAAATCGGATGGAGAGGATTCTTACAGCCTGCCCTTCAGAAAAGGTTTTCGGCATTTTTTAGTACGATTATTGTGAGCTTTATATGGGCTATTTGGCACTGGCCGTTATGGTTTATTCCGGGCACGAATCAAACTCAAAGGGATTTTATAGCTTTTATAATTACGACAATTGCCATATCGTTCTTATTAACTACAATGTATAACGCAACTAAAAGTATTTTTATGTGTCTAATTTTCCATGCGCTTCTTAATTCTTTTTGGAGTGTGTACGTGCCAAATGATAAAGTGTTACCAGCATTTTCAACTTTTATTTTCGGAATTTTCGTATTTATTTTGTGTAAAGTAATAATGAAAAGAAAGAATCCCTTATTGATTAGGTAATTGAAATAATAAAAGGAAACATATTAATATATTTTTTATGGATGTGAAACTAATTAATAAGAATACGACACAAACATAATTAAAATATAATACAAGTTTGTGCCGTAAAAAAATTTGTAAAACTATAAACAACATTAAAAAGAATGAAGAGCTTTTCCATATACATAAACAACGTTAACGACAGTTCTAGTAGTTCATTTGTTAAAATAATCGAATTAACTAAGGTCTGTATCAGGAGGATTGTATCCAAGGTGACGAGCCATTGATACAATTTGTCCTTTATGATGAAACTCATGTGTCTCTGTATGAGTTAAAAGCCATAGCGGTGTTGTACTCCAAGGTTCTTTTTGCCATTTCACTTCATTTGCTATATTTTCGAGCCAGCGGTCATTGTATTCATCTAAAAATCGTTGTACAGTCTCATCTACTAACTTAAATCTAGCACGGACTTTCGTGATATCTGCATGCTCAATTTCATAATCACTAGCAAATGAAAAATCCGCTCGCTTTTGCTTGAATGCGAATGATCCAAGCCAGTATCGATAGCAATCGGCTACATGAATATGTGTCTTTATAATGCTACCGCTCCCGAAATTAGGAACAGTGCTATGTAATTTTTCTAATGGGATTTCTTCCAAAAACGAAAATAGAGTTTCTCTTGTAGAGCTAATAAGATTATATTGTTGTTTTAAAATATGTAACATGTAATTGACACTCCTCTATTATTTACTAAACTAACTTTGTAGTAGGTAATTCTATATTTATTAGGGTGAACCTTTTAAATATTTTTACTAAGCATATTAGATGTATTTCTTCATTGTTTCTGATAGATTAAACAAGGTAAAACTTTAATGAGTTGAACATTTTTAGTTCATAATAAATGGTACATGAAGAAGGAGAACGATCAAATGAATAGACTAGTTGGCTTAAAACAATTTGAAATAACGCGCGGGGCATTACTTAAATTTATGGAGACGCTAGACGATAAAACTGTGGATACGCAGCCAGAAGGTTTTAACAATACAATTCGTTGGCATATCGGTCATGTATTAACGGCAGCAGAAGTTTTCATGTTTGGAAAAGAATTCAAACAATTACCAACTGAATATCCAGGTATGTTTGGGTATGGATCAAGACCGTCTAAATGGAAAACAGAAGGACCATCGTTAGAAGTGTTAACGGCTCAATTAAAAGAACAAGCGAAACGTATTAACGAAATTCCAGCAGAAGCATTTGAAAATAAACTGCCAGAGCCATTCCTAGGATTGGAAACGGTAGGGGAGCTTTACGGTATGATGCTTTATCATGAAGCTGATCATATTGGACAAATGAAGGCGATGGAACGTATTATTAAAGCTCTTTAGTTGTAATTGCATGTAAAAAACGAAATTACACCTGTATTGTGAAATAATATAACGACAAAAAGGATAGATAATTTATTATCTATCCTTTTTGTCGTTGAGCTTAAAGGGGCATAAGCAATTGCAATCTTGATACTGATAAAATAGGAATAGTTATTATATTTGTTTTACATAATAGAAAAATATTGAAGATAATACAGAATTAAGGTTGCGAAACCTGCATGAAATATAAGTATAATAAAAGAGAAGAACTAGAAATAGGGGTGAATACTATGATTACATTAGAACAAAAGTTGGAGCAATACACACATACGTATACACAGTTAAAGCGAGAACTAAAATGGAAAACGAGTGATTCTCGAACAGGTATGATGATTGCTGCTATGTATACAGGTAGTGATAAATTGTTTAATCTCGGACGTTTTTTAGAGATTAGTAGTTATATTAAAAATCAAGTAGGGATGTTTTCATACTTAAAGTCTTATCATCGCTTTGTGGTGGCCGCAACTTTAGATATTCACTTTACAGATTACAAGAAGGCTTTTCGAAAGTTTTTAGATTTATATGAACAATTGGTTGCTGGTGGTTTTAGTCGGAGTATATTTACTTATCTCGCAGCATCTGTGCTTTTAACAGAAGAAAATGAACAGCATGGCACGCACATTCAGCGTTCGATGCAAGTATATAAACGTATGAAAGAGGATCACCTTTTTCTTACAAGTACAAATGATTACCCACTTGCAGTTTTACTAGCAGGACAATCAGAGAATGTAGAAACACTTATGGACCGAGTGGAACGTCTGTATCAGAAACTAGCGAAAGCTGGTTTGCGTAAAGGGAATGATCTTCAGTTTTTAAGTCATATCCTTTCACTAAAGAAGGATGTTCGTGAAGAAATGTTAGTTGCAACATGTACAAACATATGGAACTCGTTAAAAAAAGAAAAGGTAAAAGTGAAACAGATGCATTACCCAGCCATAGGGCTACTAGCGTTACTTGAGGATGGAGAAAAAGAGATTCATTCTATTAAAGCGCTGATTGAAAAATTACAGGGGGAGAAATTATTCCGTTGGCATACAGACGCGAATATTCTTATTGCTATTCAACTGTTCGTAAGTCAGAAAGGTGAGGAAAGTAAAGCTACTAACACAGGTTTACAAACAATGATAGAGGTCCTCATACAAGCACAACAAGCAGCTATGATGGCAACGATTGCCGCTTCATCTGCAGCAACATCTTCTGCTAGTAGTAGCTCATAATGTGTAACTCCTTTAATAAGGAAGGTAGAAAAGCCCATCACTCTCTAATGAGTGATGGGCTAACTATTTTTTACATAATCAGCATTATTTTTTCGACTCCTTCAAATGTTTGAGTTGTGTAACAATCATAATGCTAATAACAACGAGTAAAAACCATGAGCTAATTTTACTTAAGTGAACGAGATTCCACGCTTCCCGCTGATTTGGATATTGCCATGCTCCGAAAAATGTTGCGATGTTTTCCGCAATCCAAATGAAGAACCCGATAAGGAAAAATGAAAGAACGAGTGGCATTTTATATGTAACGCCTCGTAATGAAAATTCCACAAATGTCCGAAAGAAAACGATGAATAATAGTAAAGTTAATACCCATCTAAAGTCATATAGAAAATGATGTGTGAAAAAATTGAAGTAAATCATTGCGCCTAGCGGTACGGCAAAAATAGCACTCGGCCAATGGTGCATTTGTAAATGTAATCTTCTCCACGCTTGGCATATGTAACTGGCAACACTTGCATACATAAAACCACTGTAAAGCGGAACTCCAAAAACTTTTGAATATGCTTCTTCCGGATAACTCCATGAACCGAGATGTACTTTATATATTTCTAGTAGAAGGCCGATGAGATGGAAGACAGTAATTACTTTTAGTTCGTCTTTCGTTTCAAGTCCAGTTTTGTACATAATCCACTGCATAAGAAGACATACGATGAGTATGAAATCGTAGCGGTATAGACCTGGGATAGAAATGATTTTTGAAAGGGCTAGTGTTAAGAAAATAACGACTGGGAATAAGCAAGATAATGCTTGCTTGTAAGTGAAGTGTAGTAGTTGTTTTATATAGAACATTGTGTCACCTTCGATGTTTTTGTTGGAAAACTCAAAATAATGACTAAGTATACTACAATTTAAAAAATAAGCCAGTAGTTTATTTTTCATGTATTTGTAAGTTTTAGAAAGGAATTGTAAAAAGTATTTTAATATTTAACAAAGTAAAAAAATAGTTTGCTATTTAAAAAAAGTGGGGATATAATATCTAAATGAAAATGATAATTATTATCAATAATGATTATAAATTAAAAATAATTATAAAAAACAACTGCATATAAAGGATGAAATGAAACATGTTACATAAGTTTGCTGTACATGCTGGCAATAATCGCTGGATACATATTAAGTTCATATGTTTTATGAGCTTAACAATTTTATGTTTAATCGGATCTATATTTTTAGCTATTGCATTCGGTGCAAAGGATATCCATTTGCAAACCGTATGGGCAGCGGTTTTTGATTATAATCCGAAATTAACGCAGCACCAAATTATTTATGAATTAAGGCTCCCAAGGGTAATTGGCGCAGCAGTTGTAGGAGCAGCTTTTGCAGTCGCTGGTGCTGTAATGCAAGGGGTAACACGAAATCCTTTAGCTGATGCAGGTGTGCTTGGTATAAATGCAGGTGCGATGTTTGTAGTAGCACTTAGTTTTGCCTTTTTCCCGCATATGCCGTATTCCTATTTAATGATTGTTTCCTTTATTGGAGCGGTTTTAAGTACAGTACTCATTTTTATTATCGGATCAGCAACATCAGGCGGATTAACACCAATGAGGTTAACGATTGCAGGGGCAGTTATGGCCGCGCTATTGCATTCGTTGAGTTCAGGTATCGCGATTTATTATGACTTAAGTCAAGATTTAGCGTTTTGGTACGCTGGTGGTGTTGCAGGGGTTAAGTGGGAACATTTGAAGTTTTTAGTTCCTATTATTCTTATAACGGTTCTTTTTGCGATAGTGATAGGGCGATCTATTTCACTCATATCAATGGGGGATGACGTCGCTACGAATTTAGGAGTAAAAACGAACCGAACGAGAATACTAGGGATGATTATAGTAGTCATTCTTGCAGGTGTATCTGTTTCAGCTGTTGGTTCTATCGGATTTGTAGGACTCGTTATTCCGCATATTGCTAGAAAATTAGTTGGTGTGAATTATCGACTCATTATTCCTATGTCAGCGTTATTAGGAGCAATGTTATTAGTTTTAGCTGACTTAGGGGCAAGAACAGTAAACCCTCCTAAAGAACTCGCGATAGGAATTATGGTAGCTCTTGTTGGAGTCCCGTTCTTCCTTTATATAGCACGTAAAGTTGGGAGGGAGCTATAAGTGAAGGATCTTTTGAACACAGATAAAAAGAGAGCTATTACTGTAACTACAATTTTTGGTTGTATTAGTATCGCTGTCATTTTAATTAGTTTAAATACAGGGACACTGAGCATAGCGCCACTTAAAGTAATTCAAACACTTTTCGGTTATGGTGATTTTGAGAGCGCAACAGTGCTATACGATTATCGTATGCCAAGAATTATAATCACCATGTTAGCTGGTATTGGCCTTGGGATTTCCGGTGCGATTTTACAAGGATTATCACGTAATGCACTTGCAGACCCTGGTATTTTAGGATTACATGCAGGTGCATCTTTCGGGCTAATTATATTTGTTACTTTCTTTCATTCTATTAATGAGAATGCATCGATTTTAATACCGTTATTTACATTTGGTGGGGGAATACTAGCTGCATTTTTAATTATTATACTTGCGAGTGATCGATCAAAAGGTTTACTTCCTATTAGACTTATTCTCGTTGGTATTGCTGTTTCAGCTGGATTTAGTGCAATTTCGTTATTTTTCTCTCTCAAGTTAAATGATGAGACATATACATTCGCTTCTAGATGGTTAGTTGGTAACGTGTGGGGAAGGGATTGGATTCATGTCCTTGCATTATTACCTTGGATTTTCATACTAACCCCGTATGCATGGCTAAAATCTAAAACGTTAAATGCATTGTCACTAGGTGATAGTGTGGCAGCAGGACTTGGTGTTTCTGTTCAAAAAGAACGGTTACTCCTTTTAGCTACAGCGGTTGGATTATCTTGCGCGAGTGTATCGATGGCAGGAGGGATTGGTTTTATCGGTTTAGTTGCTCCGCATATTGCAAGAAAGTTAGTAGGTACTACGTATCAACATTTCCTTCCACTAGCTGGCATTATCGGAATGATTGTTTTAGTACTAGCAGATACGATAGGTCGTTCTATATTCGAGCCAAATTCTATTCCAGCTGGTGTAGTAGTGGCAGCTTTAGGAGCACCTTATTTTCTTTATTTACTTACAAAAACAAAATAAATACTTCAAAGAGGAGAACATATGAAAAAGAAACTTACTATTTTATTTAGCGTGATGTGTATTTTAGTATTAGCAGCATGTGGCCAAACGAAATCTAATGAAGAGGCAACGAAAAAAACTGAAAAAAGTAATGATCCGAAAATCGCTTCTATGTCCATTCACTTAACGAATAATTTACTGGCATTAGGAATTACACCTGTAGGTTCTGTTATTGGAGGAGATTTAAAAGATTTCTTACCGCATGCAAAAGAGCAGTTGAAAGATACGAAGAAACTTGGTGTTGTAACAGACCCGAATATGGAAGCGTTACTTCAATTGAAGCCAACTGACATTTATGTGGATGAAAAATACGCGGGCAAAGATGTAGCGAAATACGAAAAAATTGCAAAAACACATTCTTTCAATTTAGATGAAGGTACGTGGAGAGATCAGTTAAAACAAGTTGGTAAACTTGTAAACCGTGAGAAAGAAGCGGATACATATATTCAAGATTACGAAGAGCAATCAAAACGAGTAAAAAGTTTAATAGATAAAGAATTAGGTAATAACGAAAAAATAATGGCAATTCGTGTTACTGCAAAAGAATTACGTGTATTTAGTACGAAAAGACCGATGGGACCAATTTTGTTCCAAGACTTAGGATTACAACCTGCAAACGGTGTAGAGAAAATTGATGGAAACCGTCCTTTCGAAGTCATTTCACAAGAAGTATTACCTGACTTTGATGCAGATGCGATTTTCGTTGTTGTAAATAGAGACGATAAGGCAAAAGCTGCATTTAAACAACTTCAAGAAACACCAATTTGGAAAGACTTAAAAGCTGTTAAAGGAAAGCATGTATACATTATTAATGACCAGCCATGGCTTGACTATTCTGCTTTAGGTAACAAAATGGCAATGGATGAAGCAGAGAAAATGTTTACGAAATAATATCGATTCGTCGTTAGGAAGATCCTCTAAATTTTGAGGGTCTTTTATTATTGTTAGAATAAATGAAAAATTATACAATGAATGTAATTTAATGCAGAGGAGATGTGCCAATGTCAGCGCTTATTGTAAGTATCCCATTTAAAAAACAGTTTATGGAATAAGGGGATAAATAGGTTGAAATAAGTATCCCCGTTATTTAATAAAGGGGGAGTTTGAAATGACAATGAATCTTTTTCGAAATAAAACGATTAAATTATCAGCTATGAGAGAAGCAGACGCTGAAGTAATGGCTATGTGGCAAGAAGATAGTGAGTATTTAAGAAACGTAGATACAGATGTAGCATTCCCGCAATCAATACAAGAAATAGCGAGTGATGGGCTATTAAAGGGACGAAGATCGAATAGTGTTTCTTTTATGGTAAGGACAGTTCAAGATGATCGCTTAATTGGTTTTGTCGCAATTCATGGCATAGAGTGGAATAACAGAACGGGTTTATTGGCAATTGGTATAGGAGATGCAAATGATAGAGGGAAGGGATATGGAAGAGAAGTGATCCATCTTATCTTAAAATATGCTTTCTATGAATTGAATTTGCACCGCGTCGGTCTGGATGTTATTTCTTATAATAAAGCTGCTATTGAGTTGTATAAAAAGATGGGTTTTCAGTTAGAAGGTTGTATGAGAGAAGCAGTTCAAAGAGATGGGAAGTGTTTTGATCGTATCATTATGGGGATATTGTGGGATGAATGGATGGAGATGCAAGACTAAAAAGTACATTCGAAATTATATATGTAGTATGCAGGAGATATAATGATAATTGGCGAAAATTTACAGTGTACTGATTGAATTTATAAGGAGTTATGCAAAATGAATTTAGAAAAAGCAAAACCAGTAAATGAAGAGGTCGCTGAATTAAAGGAACTAATTAAAGAATTACATGGAAGTGTACATCAACTTCAAAGTGAAGTGCAGCAAATAAGGCACGAAAGACCGGTTGTTGAAGTACGAAAAGGTGTTCAATTATCACCAACAATCGTCGGACAAATTGGCGGTATGATATTAGGTGGGTTAGCAATTATCGGTATATTTTGGTGATGAAAAAAAGGTTTGAAGCATAGTGCTGCAAACCTTTTTTATTTGACGATATAATTTCATGCAATACAACTTTTACATTAAATAACGTAAATAAATGTAAGCATGTGATAACAATAGCGCAATGATTGTTAACGGTAAACCAATTTTTAAGAAGTCCATATAAGAGAAAGCATGTCCTTCACGTTTTGCAATACCAGCAACGACTACGTTTGCGGATGCTCCGATTAATGTTCCGTTTCCTCCTAAGCAAGCCCCAAGTGATAACGCCCACCATAGTACTTCGATTTGCGGAGAGTCGACAGATAGTCCGAGTCCTGTAGCTAAATCTTGAATAAGCGGAATCATCGTTGCGACAAAGGGGATATTGTCAATTGTCGCAGATGCGATGCCTGATACCCATAAAATAAGTATCGCAGCGAAACCGATATCACCATTCGTTACGTCGAGTACTTCTTTTGCGAGTGAAGAAATAAGCCCGATATCAATTAACCCGCCAACGAGAACGAATAATCCAGCGAAGAAGAAAATGGTTACCCATTCAACGTGGGCAAATACATCTTCAATATCATGTTCTTTTACTCCGATTAGCATAAGAAGTGTAGCGCCTGTCATCGCGATAACCGCAGCGTCTACATGAATAATCGAATGAAGTACAAAGCCTAAAATAGTTAGTCCTAAAATTGAAATGGATTTTAAAAGGAGGCTTTGATCTTTAATATAATCTTTTTCGTTCAATGCCATTAATATTTTAATTTGCTCAGTTGTTGTTTTTAGTTTGTTACGATACATGAAGTAAATAATGCCAAGTGTCACGATAGAAATAATGATTACGATTGGAGCTAAGTTAAGTAAAAAGGCATTAAAGTCTAAATGCTTGTTTGCTGAACCAATCATAATGTTCGGTGGGTCACCGATTAATGTTGCTGTTCCACCTATATTTGAAAATAGTACTTCTGAAATCAAATAAGGAACAGGGTTTACTTTTAAAATACGTGTAATGGACAGTGTAACAGGAACGATTAGTAGAACGGTCGTTACGTTGTCCAAAAAGGCAGAACCGACAGCAGTTAATAGGGATAGTAATAATAAAATGCGGATTGGTTTTCCACCAGCTGCCTTCGCTGCTTTAATGGCCACAAATTCAAATACGCCTGATTGACTCGTAATATGTACGAGAATCATCATCCCAATTAAAAGGGTAATCGTTTCCCATTGAATATGTGATGTGAAAGCAGTATGTAAATCTACAACTCCAAAAATAATCATAATAGCAGCGCCGAATAGTGCGATTACAGCACGATTCAATTTCTCAGAAATAATAAATCCGTACGTGATTAAAAATACGGCAATTGCAAAATAATATTGCCAATTTGCTACTTCATGTGCTGATTGTTCCAATCATGTCACCTTCTTTAAAGTATGTATTCAATTGTCAAAATGTAACTCCCTGCATAAATACGGGATAAAATATATTGTAGCAAATTCAAAAAAGAAAGAAAACTATTTAACAAAGTGAAGGAAAAAATATATTTTTTACATATCATATAAAAAATATAAAAAACACAGTGCAAATTATTAGGAAAAGTGGGCGTTGTCCTCTAATATAGAGATAGCAATTTACATTATTTTTGCGTAAAATGGTTTAAAGAGGTGAATTCCGATGGAAATAGTAAAAGATAGTTCTCTTATTCAAAATGAAATTGAACGTTTTGTAAATAAAGATGTATATATTCATTTAGAAACAACGAACGGAGCGTATGCGTCACACTTTAACGAAAAGATGATGACGGTTGGTGCATTCATTCGAAATGCAATTATTCGCTTTGAACGCGGGAAGATTACTGGCACGAATCCATACCGAGTTGGTTTAAAAATGGATCATGGCTGGGTATATGCAGAAGGTATTACGCACTGGGAAGTAGACGATAAAGAGCGTTTATTACTTGCAGGGCATGATAACCAAGGTCGCTTAGCAGTTGCACTTGAGTTAAGCTTAACGCCATTTAAGTAAGAAGGAGGGAAACTTATGGAGAGACATGTACTTGTTGTATTTCCGCATCCAGATGACGAAGCATTTGCTGCGGGAGGAACAATTCGCTTATTAACAGATCAAGGAGTACCTGTAACGTATGCATGTGGTACTTTAGGACAAATGGGACGTAACATGGGGAAGAACGTATTCGCTAACCGTGAAACGATTCCAAATATCCGTGAAAAAGAATTAAAAGATGCATGTGAAGCGATGGGAATTCAAGATTTAAGAATGCTTGGTTTCCATGATAAAACGTTAGAATTTGAAGATGTTGATTTCGTTGCAGATAAAATTGAAGCAATCATTCAAGAAGTAAATCCATCTCGAATTATTACATTTTATCCAGAGCACGGCGTACATCCAGATCATGATGCATTTGGCCGCGCTGTCGTTCGCGCTGTATCGCGTATGCCAAAAGAAGAACGTCCAGCCATTCATGCAGTTGCGATTACGAGAAATCGTGAAGCTGTATTAGGTGAGCCGGATGTTGTAAATAATATTAGTGAAGTGTTCGAGCATAAATTAGCTGCACTAGGTGCGCATCGTTCACAAACAGAAGCGATGTTAGAAGAAACACACGTAAAAATCAAAAACAAAGATGCAGCAACATTAAAATGGCTGCAACTGGAACAATTTTGGACTTATAAATGGGAGTAGGCTAGAAGGGAACCTTCTAGTAGCTCTTACATAGAAAAAGCACCGTCATTTGTGACGGTGCTTTTTTAGTGAATAACTTTTAATTTCCGCTATTTGCGAGCAGATTTCACTTTATCCCGCATTAACGGGCAGTAAGCCTACCACCTGGAAATTCAGAAAAAGCAAAGAAGGTAGGTGGAGGCGGACTGCCCGTAAAAGCCCGATTGGTGAGGGCTGATAATCAGTGGGGATGAACAAAACCCACACTGATTAAAGTTTCACTTTATCTCGTACTCCATTCTTTTACGAATTCATCATGATATACTTCGCTCCAATGGTATGGCTGCAATTCTTTTAACGGTTTGAAAATGATATCTTGTTTAGGATTTGTAATGGCGCATAGTACTTCTGGTCCCCAATAAAATAAACGTTCTTGGCATACACCACAAGGTGATAACACTTTTAATTCAGAATGCTCATTTTCCCTTGCAAGACAAATAGAATGTGTAACTTTCTTATGAAATTTATGTGCTTCTAAAATTGCACCTGTTTCCATACAAAGTTCTGTTGAAGCGTTTATTACGTCAGGGGCCACACTTGTATAAATGGATCCATCTTCTACACGAATTGCTGCAGCTCCGCCCCAACCGTGTGGGTATCTTTGGTCAATTAAACTTTTCACTGCATCATATAATTGTTGTTCAATGCTCAATTGTATTTCCTCATTTCTGCTTAAATTTCGATTCAATGACTGTTATTTTTTTAGTTAAACGGCTAAAAAGAATAGACACTCAATTTCAAACTATAAATGCAAGAATTACTCTTCATCTGCATACTTTTCCTCTAAAGAAATTAATACAGCAATGAATCCGAGTACTACAATAATTAAAGTGGCTATAAAAGATTTAGAAAGAGAAAAAGAACCTGCAATGAAAGGTGATAAAAACTTGAATGAAAGTATACTAGCTAGTAAGGACACTACTAAAATGGTAAAAAGAGCTACATTTTTATTACTAATAGATGATTGTAAAAAGTCTTTAATAAAGCCAATAGAGACAAATATAGTTAGTATGATAAGGGAAATAAAATAATGTGTTACATTTGTCATACTAATAGTAGGATCGTCTATTATGTAGGCAAGTAACTTAGATATTAACATACCACCAAATAATAGAATGATAAAAGCGAGTAACTCTGTTGACATATAAGTGCTAAAATTGACTTTCTTTTTAAAGAGCTTATAGCTTAGTGTAGCCTGGATTATTTGCATGATAAAAAGAGCGATAATCCACACATAATAAACAATTGGTAATTCTCCTGAGAATAGAGAGATTAGGAAATTTATTACTGTCCTTAAAATTTCAATCATTACGAAAGGCCTCCTGTTTGCAAGCTTTACGACACTAAAAATGCTAGTCTATCGCTTTAAAATTAGAACTGTTAATTCAAACTATTTCTAATTATTCCATAAAAAGGTGGTAGCTTCAAGTTATCTTTTTAACAAAGATTCCAAGGCTCAACACTAGAAAAAGAAACGCAATATGTAATATAATTGAAAAAGTATATATTAAAATTAATGTTAATATTACCCTCCTATAAGTATTAACATACGTAATTGAGGTGTTTTCTTTGTTGTTTTATGATCGAATTTCTATAATGGCCCCTCCTGTTCCGTAGCTAAGGAAAGTCTTTTTATTTCTGAGATTTTCAAAGTTATAGGAGGGTATGAAAAATGAAAAAAGTCTCAGTACCATCACTTTTGTTAATGATCATTCTTGTCGCATTTCCGCAAATTAGTGAAACGATTTACACACCGTCTTTACCTGATATTTCAAAGGCGTTACATGTAAGTAATAATGAGGTACAGTTAACACTTAGTGTGTATTTTGCTGGATTTGCTTTAGGTGTATTTTTTATTGGATGGTTATCAGATATAATTGGCCGTCGCCCGGCAATGTTATTTGGAATTGTCGTATATGGCGTTGGGAGTTTCTTATGCTTTATTGCAAATTCCATTGAAGTTTTATTGCTAAGTCGTTTTATTCAAGCGTTTGGAGCAAGTGCTGGCTCTGTTGTTACACAAACGATTTTACGTGAAAGTGTAGAAGGGCATAAGAGGCATGTTATGTTTGCTCAAATCTCGGCAGTCATTGCTTTTACACCAGCGATAGGGCCGTTAATTGGTGGTTTTCTTGATCAAATGTTTGGATTTAAAATCGTATTTTTAAGTTTAGTAGTTATGAGTGTCGGAATTTTGCTGTATACGTTTGTTTCCCTTCCGGAAACAAAAACGGACTCAGTAACGAATAAAATAAATGTGTTTTCTGTTTTTAAACGGTTGATTACAAATCCGAAAGTAGTAACATATGGGTTATTAATTGGAGGAACGAATGGTGTTTTATTTAGCTATTATGCAGAAGCGCCGTTTATCTTTATTGAATACTTTCAGTTATCGCCTAGTATGTATGGATTTCTAGGAATTGTTGTTGCGTCTGCTTCTATTGTTGGAGCGAAACTTTCAAAACGTCTACTTACTACTTATAAACCAGAGAAAATTATATATATCGGTTGTCTCGTAATGACAGGAGGAGCTATCCTTTTATCTGTAATTACGTTTGTTGGATCAAGTGCGAATGTAATATATATGATTGTATTTTTAATAGCGATGTTTATATTGCTATTAGGAATTGGAGTAGCATTACCTAACTGTTTAAGTTTAGCTTTAGTAGATTTTCAAGATGTCATTGGTACAGCAGGTGCATTGTTTAGCTTAGGGTACTATGTAATTGTAACGATGACAATTTTGGGAATGAGTCAGCTGCATACGGGCTCGTTACTCGTGATGCCACTTTATTTTCTAGCTATAGTAGTTATCATGATGGTGTTTACTAAAGTGTTTATTTTAGGTAAACAAACTTCAAAAACGATTTAAATATGAAATGGTAAAAGGGTCTCATTAAAAATGAGACCCTTTTATATTGTATCCCGCTGTTTTGAGGCAATAAGATTCCTGCCTCAAAATTGGGCTGGACTAAAGAAATCAGTAGTTTATTAATATATTAAATTTCTGGTTAGTATATGAATCGGACGTGTGGGAAATTACGTTATCAACTATAAAGATTGAAGTACATGAGATGTGAAACCTAGGAAGAAATACTCTCCTCGGTTATTTATACTGTAATAATATTCATGCCGGAATCATATTGAATAGATGTATTTTATTGTTAATTTAGTTAAAAATTAATCAGACTTATGTATAATAATTTATCGAAAAAATAATTGAACTTTTCAGATAAATGAATTAATATAAGGTAAGTAATTTTAAGATTTATAGAATATTGGAAGATGAAAGGTTTTGAGAATTTTGTAAGAGGCAAAAAACGATTTTAGGATAGCTTTAAAGCTAGTGTAAAATGACGTTTGCTTCATCATTTTCAGGGCCGAAAGGAATTAGGGGAAAGCATCTTGTTTTAAAATGCGGCTATGAATCATCTAAGAGGGGGAAGTGAAGTGGCAAACAAGGAATTGAAAAGGGGCTTAGAAGCACGTCATATTCAAATGATCGCTTTAGGCGGAACGATTGGTGTTGGTTTGTTTATGGGGTCGGCCAGCACGATTAAATGGACAGGTCCGTCAGTAATGCTTGCTTATGCAATTGCAGGTATTTTTATCTTCTTCATTATGCGTGCGATGGGTGAAATGTTGTATATGGAGCCGAGTACAGGTTCATTTGCGACGTTCGGTCATAAGTATATTCATCCGCTAGCTGGCTATATGACAGCGTGGAGTAACTGGTTCCAGTGGGTTATCGTTGGGATGTCAGAAATTATTGCGGTTGGAGCATATATGAAATATTGGTTCCCGGAATTACCAGCTTGGATACCAGGCGTAATCGCAATGGTTATTCTTGGCGCAGCTAACTTAATTTCTGTTAAGTCATTTGGTGAATTTGAATTTTGGTTTGCGATGATTAAAATCGTTACGATTCTATTAATGATTATTGCGGGATTTGGACTTATTTTCTTTGGAATTGGTAACGGTGGAGAAGCGATTGGCATATCTAATCTTTGGTCAAATGGCGGTTTCTTTACAGGTGGTTTTTCAGGATTCTTCTTTGCATTATCACTTGTAGTTGGTGCATACCAAGGTGTGGAATTAATTGGTATTACTGCTGGTGAAGCGAAAAACCCGAAGAAGACACTTACAAGAGCGATTCAAAGTACAATTTGGCGTATTTTAATTTTCTATATTGGTGCTATTTTCGTTATTGTAACTGTATATCCGTGGGATCAATTAAGTACAATTGGTAGTCCGTTCGTAGCAACTTTTGCGAAGGTTGGTATTACGGCAGCAGCTGGACTTATTAACTTCGTTGTTATTACAGCGGCAATGTCGGGTTGTAATAGTGGTATTTATAGTGCGGGCCGTATGCTTTATACGTTAGGTGTAAATGGACAAGCGCCGAAATATTTCACGAAACTTTCTGGAAATGGTGTACCTTTATTCGGTACAGTTGGCGTAATTATCGGTTTAGCGGTTGGTGTTGTTTTAAGTTATATCGCACCGAAAAACTTATTCGTATATGTATATAGTGCGAGCGTACTTCCTGGTATGGTACCATGGTTCGTCATTTTAATTAGTCAAATTAATTTTAGAAAAGAAAAGGGAGCAGAGATGAAAGATCATCCGTTCAAAATGCCATTTGCTCCTGTTACAAACTATTTGACAATTGCCTTTTTAATTATGGTATTAATCGGAATGTGGTTTAACGATGATACACGTATTTCATTAGTTGTAGGTATTGTTTTCTTAGCTATCGTCACAATTAGTTTCTATGCTTTCGGAATAGGGAAACGACCTCCGTTAGATGTTCAAAATGATCAAGAGATTTCAAGTAAATAAAGAAAGTAAAAAATCCGATTTCTCATATGGAAATCGGATTTTTTACTATTAAAATTTCTCTAAAACGATTTTCCCAATGGTACTTCCGCTTTCAAGCAGAGCATGTGCTTTCTTTACGTTTTCAGCGTTAATTGGTGAAAGTGTTTCATTTAATGTAGTCTTTAAAATACCTTCATCTAATAGTTCGCTTACTTTATTTAATAGTTCGTGCTGCGTAATCATATCGCCAGTTTCATACATTGCTTTTGTGAACATAAACTCCCAAACGAATGTAGCACTTTTACTTTTTAAAATACCCATCTCAAGAGGGTGTTCATTTTCTACGATAGAGCAAATTTTTCCTTGTGGTTTAATGAGGTCACATATTGCTTGCCAATGTTGATCTGTATTGTTTAAGCAGAAAATATAATCTACGTCTTTTAGCCCAAACTCTAATATTTGATCTTGTAAAGGCTGGTGATGGTTAATAATATAATCGGCACCAAATTTTTCAACCCAGTTTATCGTTTCATTACGGGATGCAGTTGTGATTACATTCAGTCCAGCCCATTTTGCAAGTTGGATGGCAATCGAGCCAACACCACCAGCGCCACCAATAATTAAAATGTTTTTGAATGTATTCTCATCTTTCTTATTATAATCAATACCTAAACGTTCAAATAAACCTTCCCAAGCCGTGATAGCTGTTAAAGGAAGTGCTGCAGATTCAGCATCACTTAACGTTTTTGGTTTCTTTCCAACGATTCTTTCGTCAACTAGGTGGTATTCACTATATGTACCTTGTCTCGTAATGCTTCCAGCGTAAAATACTTCGTCGCCTTCTTTAAATAACGTACAACCTTCGCCCGTTTGTACGACGACACCACTAGCATCCCAGCCAAGTATTTTCGCTACATCTTCTTTTTTATCTTTCGGAGAGCGAACTTTTGTATCAACTGGATTAACGGAAATAGCGTTAATTTTAACAAGTATATCTCTTCCTGTAGCAACAGGTCTTTCAACTTCAATATCAATTAAACTGTTTTCTTCTTCAATAGGTAAGTATTCATGTAAACCAATTGCTTTCATTTGTATTCCCTCCATTAAAGTAAGAGTCATTTACTCTTTTATTATAGTAGGTAAAGCGTCATTATGTAAAAAAGTTGAGTTCTTTCCATTTTGTAAAAGAGCTGTTTCAACTTCATTTAGAACTTTGTAACTGGCGAGCAACACCCATCACTCTGATTTTATAAGCGTCGGATGAGAGGTATACTTATTTTTCCAGTGTACCTTGCAATGAACAATACCAAGTGTTATATTATACTTGTAGTTATTCGTTATAAAACAGTACTAAATAATAAACAGTAGTGGATATCAATTAGAATAGGGTGAATGAATATTGAATGTACAATTTAAAAAAGGAGTTTTAGAACTTTGTGTTCTTGTCTTACTGGATAAGCAAGACCGTTATGGATATGAATTAGTTCGAAATATTTCCAATCGAATTGAAATATCAGAAGGGTCTGTTTATCCTCTTCTTCGAAGGCTAACTAAGGAAGAATATTTTACAACGTATTTACAGGAGTCTTCAGAAGGCCCTTCAAGAAAGTATTATACACTGACGGATAAAGGTAGAACGTATTTGTATCAACTTTTGGAGGAATGGAATGAGTTTTCACAAGGTGTCAATCAATTAATTAAAGAAGGTGTAGGTAATGACGAAAGATAAATTTTTACAACAATTAAATGTATCTCTAAAAAGGTTATCTGATAAAGAGCGTGCAGATATTTTAAAAGATTATGAAGAACATTTTACTTTCGGATTAGAGGAAGGGAAAAGTGAAGAAGAAATTGCAACTTCATTAGGCTCTCCAGCTCAAATCGCCAAAGAGTTATTAGCAGATTATCATATTGAGAAAGTAACAGCAAGTGCAACAACAGGAAATGTTTTTCGGGCAATTTGGGCAGTAATTGGATTAGGTTTTTTTAATTTGTTAATCGTGCTTGGACCTGCAATTACATTAGCGGCATTAATTTTTTCAGGATGGGTTCTAGGTATCTCATTTTTAGGCGCACCATTACTTGTTTTAGTTGATACTATTATACATCCAAATACATTCTTGCTATTTAATCTTTTTGTTTCTTTAGCACTTTGTGGACTTGGATATTTCATTGTTATTGCTATGTTATTTTTAACGAAGCTAGCAAAGAATGGATTTGTTCGTTATTTAAAGTTCAATATAGCATTAGTAAAAGGTGGTTTGAAGCATGATAAATAAAAAGAGTCTTTCAATCATTGCAGGTATTATTTTCATTATTGGTATTATCGGAAGTTTATTCACTTATCGTTCAATTGCTGCAGTACCAATTTCAGAAGAAAAGGTCGTTAATAATAATAATGTGTCAAGCGTCATTATTGATACAAATAACGTTCGTGTTAATATCAATCCTACAAAAGATAGTAACGTGAAAGTAAAATTAGATGGCGAGGTTAATCCAAACGTAAAAAGAACATTAGCTACGGATGAGGAAGATTCAACGCTTCTCATTTCTTATAAAGAAAAACAACAGAGCTGGTTCAACTTTAATATTTCTGAAGTATTGGCTCCATTAACATTAAATGTGTATCTACCCGAAAAACAATATGATTCATTAAAAGTTTCCAATAATAATGGCTACGTTTCTGCTAAAAAACTAAACGCAACACATTTTAATATCAATACAAGCAATGGACATGTTGAATTAAGAGAAATCAATTCGCCAAAAATTATCGCAGAAGCAAACAATGGAATTATGGATTTCAAAGATGTATTGGCACAAAATATTCATGTGAAATCGAACAACGGACGAATAATGCTAGACCATGTTGAAGGTGAAATAGATGGACAAACTAAAAATGGAAGTCTTACTCTTAAAACGAATGAACTGGATCGAAATCTCAATTTTATGACTCATAACGGGAAAATTAATATTGAAACCGAAAAAGAACCAACTAATGTTCAATTTAATGTTTCTGTCGCCAACGGCAGCGCGAATATCCTGAATAAATATAACGGGAATACGGTTATTGGAAAGGGAGAAAATATAATTAAATTAAACACACATAATGGAAATATTACAGTGAAAAACCAATAGCATATTACCTTTTATAATCTCAGCTCGTCGCACATAAAGAGCGATAATAAATAAAAAAGAACCGACTCCTTTTTTTAACATATAGGTAGTCGGTTCTTTTTTATGTAACCTTCGTTTAAGTGTGTATCCTTTTCGTATTTCAAAATACAAACAGTTGATTTATTACCCTGGATTCTTAGAAAAATAACGAATAATAATTAATAGTGTAAGGAGAATTTGTGAATGACTCAAAAATAATAGCTGAAACAATGAAAAGTGAGAAGGAGTTTATTTCTAGCAAGAGGAATTCTTTACTGTATTGTTTTATTCAAAACTAAATTTAAAGGTGGATACATAATGACAGTAAAGAAGCTTTATTTCGTCCCAGCAGGTCGTTGTATGTTGGATCATTCGTCTGTTAATAGTACATTAACACCAGGAGAATTATTAGACTTACCGGTTTGGTGTTATCTTTTGGAGACTGAAAAAGGACCTATTTTAGTAGATACAGGTATGCCAGAAAGTGCAGTTAATAATGAAGGTCTTTTTAACGGTACATTTGTCGAAGGGAGGGTTTTACCGAAAATGACTGAAGAAGATAGAATCGTGAATATTTTAAAACGGGTTGGTTATGAGCCGAAAGACCTTCTTTATATTATTAGTTCTCACTTGCATTTTGATCATGCAGGAGGAAATGGCGCTTTTATAAATACACCAATCATTGTACAGCGTGCTGAATATGAGGCGGCGCAGCATAGCGAAGAATATTTGAAAGAATGTATATTGCCGAATTTAAACTACAAAATCATTGAAGGTGATTATGAAGTCGTACCAGGAGTTCAATTATTGCATACACCAGGCCATACTCCAGGGCATCAATCGCTATTAATTGAGACAGAAAAATCCGGTCCTGTATTATTAACGATTGATGCATCTTATACGAAAGAAAACTTTGAAGATGAAGTGCCGTTTGCGGGGTTTGATTCGGAATTAGCCTTATCTTCAATTAAACGTTTAAAAGAAGTTGTGATGAACAAGAAGCCGATTGTTTTCTTTGGACATGATATAGAACAGGAAAAGGGATGTAAAGTGTTCCCTGAATATATATAGTGCAAAAAGTCATGAGCTCACTTCACATGTGCTCATGACTTTTTCGTTTAAATAATTTTTTTGAATAAGTTATAAACTTTTTTAGAACTATCTTCATTTAATTGATAGTACGTAAGGTTTACATCATCAGGAGTATCTTGCTGAGCAATCATCACTTCGTTACTGTGATGGTCAACTACCCATATAAAATATTTTTTATAAGTTCCATCCTCGAAAGTAATCCACATATCACAGTCTATTAAATCTGATCCTTCTTCATCTAATGTTAATTTCCCTTTTTTGGCGGTATCCATACTGTTAATGAATGTTTTTAATTCATCTGTTTTTGTGAGAAACATATCCTTTTTTGTTTTAATTGACTCGACATGTATATCTTTTATTTCCTGTTTTCCTAAAAAGACAGGGGGCTCATTTGGATCTCTTTGAGTTGAAATGATAGTAGCTTTCTTCTTTGGTTTATTTGCTGTATAGAAATCTTGAATAGATTTCCCAGAGTTGAAACACCATGCGATTCCAAAAATAATCAATGCACTACCTAGCAGTAAAATGATTTTTTTAATAGAATATTCTCCTCTCTATCACTTCGTATGAAGAGCTTTTCTATTAATATATGATAGGGAAGCGTAAAGTATTATAATTGAACTTGGTTATTCTGCACAGTTTTAACAGGACGATCTACGAGTAAATTGTAAGTGAGTCCGATTAGTACGAAAATGCCACCGACAACCTTTCCTATAGAGAGTTCGTGTGACAAGATGAAATCAATGATAGTCCCCGCAAATAATTGTCCGATAAAGATGAGTAACGTTAAATAAAATGCTGATATTTTAGGTGTAATATAGTTCGATAACGAGATGACGATAACGCCTACTAATCCGCCTAAGTAAACAGCGATAGGAATAGATTGCAACGTATGACTAGGAATGTACATTGAATCTGAACTGAAAATTAAAAATAACATAGAGAAAAATAATCCAGTAATATAATTAAAAAACGTACCTTCCCAATTACCGATTTTCGCTGCTAAATTTGCGTTAATAATTCTAGCAACAACGATAGAAACACCAGCTAAAATAGCGATAGTAATATATAACATTTTCTTGCCCCCATTAATAAATTGTCATGATTATAATTCCGGAAGAGATGAAACATAATCCAATTAGTTTTTTCTTTTCAAACTTTGCAACTTTCATTCCTAATAAGCCGAAATGATCAATAACGATGGAAGCAATGGATTGACCAAGTAAACTTAATGCGATCGTAATAGAGGCACCAAGGACGGAGAAACTTATATTATTAAAAAGGACAGTGAATACCCCAATCGCTCCAGCGCTATATAAAAAAAGTGGAATGCTTTTATCAAAATAAATTTTATTTTTGTTTATGATTAAAACGAAAATAACTGCAATTAAACCGACAAGGTGAATGACAACGCTTGCTGTATACTTGCCAATTAATTCAGATAAAATCCCATTCAATGGAAGCATAACGGCGATGAGCACACCAATAAAGACAGAAAGAAAGTTGTACAATGTAATATCCCCTTTAATTTTCATATTTGTAATGACTGTATCATGCTGAAATTGTGAATTACTATGACATATGTCATAGTGGAAGGGGAAAATTTTGATTACAATGGGGAGTAGTTGTAAAGGCGGGGGGAACTATGAAGAAAATATGTAATTCTATTAAATTAACAAATTATATGAAAGAAAATAATATTGACTCCTTTTTTAGTAATGATATGAAACCGTATATGGAACTAATATTTTTTAAAAAGAATGAGTTTATTTGTAGAGAGAATGAAGAGATAGATTATTTATTTTTTTTCGTTGAAGGAAAAGCGAAAGCGTTTAATACATTAAGTAACGGGAAATCTGTATTGTTATGCTTTTATGATAGTTTGCAGCTGTTAGGAGATGTGGAGTTAATTCATTCTCAAAAGACAGCTTCAAACGTACAAGTGATGGCAGATTCATATTGTGTTGGTTTACCTTTAGGGAAAGTGAGAAATCAACTATTTCATGATGCGAAATTTTTACGGTGTATTTGCGGATCATTAGCACATAAGTTAAATCGGCTTTCAAAAAATAGTACAATTAATTTACTATATCCACTTGAAAATAGACTTGCGAGTTACATGTTAGCAGCAGGGGAACGAGCGGTGCAGCATGGAAATAGAATTGTATTTAGTGGGAATTTAACGGAAACAGCGGAATTGTTAGGAACGAGTTATCGTCATCTATTACGTACATTAAATATTTTTTGTGATAAAGAGATTATAAAGAAGAACAATGGTTGCTTTGAAGTAGTAAATGTGGATGTTTTGAGGGAATTGGCGGCAGATGTTTATAAATAGGAGAGAATTATAAATGATTACACCTATATTTAGAGTTTTTGATATTGAAAAGGCTCAGTTATTTTATTTAAATTTTTTAGGATTTAACTGGATTGGGAACATCGGTATGAGGAAAATATGCCATTATATATGCAAATTTCGTTACACGATGCTGTCATACATTTATCAGAGCATCATGGGGATGCTTCGCCAGGTGGTGCGATTCGCGTGAAAATAGAGGGGTTAAAAAGTTATTATACTAGTTTATCAAGTAAAGATTATGCCTATGCAAAACCTGATATAGAGAGCACACCGTGGGATACAATGGAATTAACTGTGATTGATCCGTTTTTTAATAGAATTATATTTTATGAGGAGAGGGTTTAGGATTAGCACTACTAAGCCTTTATTAGATTGACCTGGTGAGTTAATGGCTTGGCGAATAAAATAATGAACTACTCGTGGAGATATGGAGCAAAAAAATAGATCAGTAGCAGCGACTACTGATCATCCATATGTACATGAATTAGGAGAGGTCAAACATTTATTAACTTAATTATAATAGATTTTTATAAGAATAAAAACTGAAAATTCTAATTTTATGTTGAGAAAGTTTTTTGTATCGAAATATATAAAAGAATAGGGGGTTTTTAGTAAAAGGAAATATGATATTTATCCCGCATTAACGGGCAGTAAGACCCCTACCTCAAAATCCAGCGAAAGCAAAGAAGTTAGGTGGGGATCAACTGCCCGTAAAAGCTCGATTGGTTCAACTAATAATCAGTGGGGGATGAACAAAACCCCCACTGATTAAAGTTTCACTTTATATTTTAATAAATTATGATATAGTTTATAAAGAATAGATTACATAAAATGTTATTTTATTACATATAAAGTAAGGGGGAATGGTTGTGAAGTTTGATGATCAACGCCTACTAGGAGTACGATTAGGTTCTATACTTGTAACAGAGGAGAATCAATATTTAGTAATTAAGAAAAAAGATCATTATGCACTTTTAAATATACATAATTTAGAATGCACACATGTTGAAGTGCAGCTAGAACATATTGAAGAAATGTTGCAGGAAGATTTCCAAGAAAGTATAACAGAGATTATCGCACCAGAACATATAAAAATTGTTGCGAAAAATGTAATATAAGTAAAGAAGCTGGAAGGAACAGCTTCTTTACTTATATTATAAGGATAACGTTTTTAAGACGTCACCAATAATCCCTTCCATTTGATGAACGCCTACGTCAGTGTTCGTCATAATAACAGCACCATTACCTCGGTATGGATAGCATATCAGCATGCATTGAAATCCCACGCCCCATCCAAGTGAATGCATTTGTAAGTCTTCGTTAGAATCATTTAGAAAGATACCTAATCCAGTCCATTTTGAGCAACCTTGAGGAGAAAGCATATCTTGTATTAATTTTTGAGAAAGTTTTAGTTTGCCCTTTCCTTGTAAGGAATGAATGATTTCGATAACTAAAGCTGATAAGTCTGTTGGTGTTGTCCAAATACCTGAAGCAGCTGCGAATGGATAAAATGGATATTTTTCATCTGTGACAATCCCATCCTTATTATGTCCACAAGCAAAGGCCTCTATTTTACTTATATCTTCAGGAGGGAATAGCATACTATTTTTCAGTTGCAGTGGCTGAAAGATATATTCTTCAAGTAAAAGGTTAAATGGTTTTCCAGTTATATCTTCAAGTAGTAATTCGATAATACAAAAGTTTGCATCAGAGTAGTGAAATTCATTTTCTGATTTATAAGTTATTTCTATCGGTACTGAACAATATGATGTTTTACCAGCAAGGATTTCGGACATGTTTGGTCGCCCTTGTGCAAGTGTATAATGCTCAAAACTATTAGGAGGATCAATAATTCCAGATTGGTGACTTAATAAATTTCGTAATGTAACTTTTTTCTGTGAGGTAAATAGATTGGTAGGTATGTTCCAAGATGTAAGTCTATCATTTACGTCTTCATCTAAATATATGATTTCTTGATCTGATAACGTTAGTACGAGCATTGTAGTGATGAATTTACTAATTGAACAAGAGTTGAATATAGAATTCGTAGTGACAGTTCTAGTTGTTCCAGATTCAAGTGTTCCAAAAGCAGCGACTTTGTCTAGTGTACCATCACGTATAACGGCAAGGCTTAAACCTGCAACGGAATATTGGTTCATTTTCTCGTATATAGTGTTACTTTTTAAGTTCATAGTGACTCCTTTCTTTAAAAAGACAGAATGTTAGTTCTATTGTATAGTAATAAATAGAGAGAATGAGAGAAAAAGAAAAAACTTCATCTTTTATCGATGAAGTTCTTTTAGTTAATTCGAAGTGAATACTTTAAAAAATTTGTCTCGGTACATGTACATAAGCCATGAAGTTGTTAGTAAGGAAATAATGCTTACTTTGTTTTTAATTGGCGCATTGAAAACAAGCCAGCCAACGATATCAAATAATACATGTAGTGCAATTGAAAGAACTACAAATTGTAGTAACGTATTTAAAAATCTTTTCATAAAGTGTCCCCCTAAAATAAAAGGTTTTATCAACAGTGTTGTATATTACTATTATACATTAAATGTGTTTCGTGGTAAAATTTACATAAGATAGTGAAATAAAACAAATGAAGGCTAATAGGGGGGATAGTCATGGGATTTTGGATGATCATACCGATAGCGGTCTTTGGGTTTATTTATATTGTTGAGAAATTAAATAAAATCGAAAAGAAAACGGATGCACGTTTAAAGAGGATGGAAGATAGATTACAGCTAATTACGAAAGAAATGGGAATTATAGATAGAGAACCTGAAATTAATAAAGGGTTACGCCAGCTTATGGAAGAAGGAAAAACAGTTACAGCAGTTAAGAGAGTAAGAGAGGCTTTTGGGTTTTCTTTACTAGAAGCGAAGCAATATGTTGATAAATTATAAAAAAGATCATCCATTTGGGTGATCTTTTTTCAATGCACCATGCGTGTATTTACATAAGCAGCGATTATAACGTGGCCAATTATAATGATAGGAAATAAGATTTTGACATTAGGAGTAGTGAAGACACTACCAATTGTGGCAATAGCACCGGCAGTTAAATTATAAAGACCAACTATTTTTGATAACTTACCTTTATCTGGCACACGGCGTTCGTTGAATCCTGATAAGAGCCAAGTGTATTGTTTAACTCCGATGAAATAGGCTAGTGCAAATGAAATAATTGCTAGTATGAATAATGATGGGGAAGCGAAGAGGGTCATTGAAAACACCTCCGTTAAAGGGTTATAAATAAATTATAGTATGAATGTTATAATTTAACAAAATATAAGTGTAATAGAAAACAGAGTATTTATCATGAAGGGAGATTAAGTATGAATATTGTGGAATTCCAGAGATATGTATTAAATTTCAGTAAAGAAAAAGGATTTCAAGATACAACAATTGAAGAGCGTACGATGTATGCGATGGCGGAATTAGGTGAATTAGCGGAAGTTATATTAAAGCGTGATAAAATACAAGATTCGAAAAGAGAGATTGGTTTAGAAATGTTTGATGTCATTTGGAATGTATGTGACTTAGCAAATAAGTTAGAAATTGATTTAGAGAAGGCATTTGAAGAAAAAATGAGGATTAATAAAAAACGTGAATGGTAATGAGTATCCCCAATGTGATATATGGATTTGTAGTGTCTTTACAAAACCAAGTTTATCAGATGAGAGAAAATGGATGTTTTGGCAATACACGAACCGCGGGAGATTAAATGGTTATAATGGAAAAGAGAAGTATATTGATTTGAATGTATTTTATGGTAACGAGGAAGAGTTTGAGAATTATGGAATAAAAGGTTAAGTTTTAAAGCGTACAAAATTTTGTACGCTTTTTTTTGTTACTTACATAAAATATGCAAGTAAAGATGGAACAAACATATAAGATGAATTGTCTATTATAAGTAATAACTATTTCGTTTGAAAGAAAGGGTGGAGAAAATGAAAAAGAATACATTATTAAAATTAGGGGTATGTGTTAGTTTACTAGGAATAACTCAATTTGTTAGTACAGTTTCTTCTGTACAAGCGGAACAAAAGCTAGAGCAAAAAATAATAAAAAATGAGGCAGGAACTATTTCAATTTCTCAGTTAAACAAAAATGTATGGGTTCATACGGAGTTAGGTTATTTTAACGGAGAAGCAGTTCCTTCGAACGGGCTAGTTCTTACTACTTCTAAAGGATTAGTACTTGTCGATTCTTCTTGGGATGATAAGTTAACGAAGGAATTAATAGAGATGGTAGAAAAGAAATTTAAGAAGCGCGTAACAGATGTCATTATTACACATGCACACGCTGATCGTATTGGCGGAATTAAAACATTGAAAGAAAGAGGCATTAAAGCGCATAGTACGGCATTGACTGCAGAACTAGCAAAGAAAAGTGGATATGAAGAACCACTTGGAGATTTACAAACGATTACGAATTTGAAGTTTGGAAATATGAAAGTAGAAACATTTTACCCAGGGAAAGGACATACAGAAGATAATATCGTCGTATGGTTACCACAATACAACATTTTAGCTGGAGGCTGTTTAGTGAAATCTGCGGAAGCTAAAGATTTAGGGAACGTTGCTGATGCCTATGTAAATGAATGGTCCGCATCGATTGAGAATGTGCTGAAGCGATATGGAAACATCAATTCAGTAGTGCCTGGTCATGGGGAAGTAGGGGACAAAGGATTGCTTTTACATACATTGGATTTGTTGAAATAAGAAACTGTGGAAATATAAAAGCGAGGAGAAACAATTTTCTCCTCGCTTTCTTCTAGCTATATTTAAATGCGAAGCCATCAATTATGCCTGCATACGTTACTGAGATTTTAATTCCAAGTATACAAATACCAGTACCGTCATAATTGCTATAACAACATAAGTAATATCGAGCATTATAAGTGTTTTTAAAGTTTCAGTCATCCTCATTCACCCCTGGTATGAAAATATAACATAATCTCTTATCAATCAGATCAGAGATTATAAAGATAACAATGTACATGAAATTTCTTAAGTAGTGTCTATATAAATATATCATATAAATAATGTAAGTAATGTTAAGATAGTGTAAATGTATTGTAAATAAAGTGATTTTTCATAAAATATTTAATCAAAAAATTGATAGTTCTTCAAAATGAAAAGAAGCTATTCTTTCTGTTGCATAATAAAAAGAAAGAATAGCGTTTTTATATGTCTATTTCTGTTTGCTTAAGAGATTTATAGTACGAAATTGTTCTTTCGTACTATGAACTAGAAAGTTAAATATGTGATTCAGCAATAGTCTAGCTATTTGAAAACTTGAACAACAGGGGTATGTAATGTTTTTTTTGTCAATAAAAATATTATGTAAACAATATAAGTTGTCACAAATTTATACATATTATTGTGATTGATATCACATCCCTTTTTCTCAATGGGTATTATGCTTAGGTTGTAAGAAATGATTGGGAGAGGGTGGGATGATCATGTTTTGTTATCAATGTGAACAAACGCAAACAGGTGGATGTAAAGTGATGGGTGTTTGCGGTAAAAATGAAACAATTGCAAGTTTACAAGATACGATTGTGTTTGGGCTAAAAGGAATTGCAGCTTATCGTACGCATGCTGCTCAGCTAGGGTATACTGATACATTTGTAGATGCTACGACGCAAGAAGCACTGTATATGACATTAACAAATTCTAACTTTAATGAACAAGAACATATTGATATGGCTATGAAAGTAGGGAAATCGGCTTTACGAGTAATGGGGTTGTTAGATGAGGCACATACGAATCGCTTCGGTGTTCCAGAACCTGTTCAAATTACGCAAAACCATGTGGAAGGTAAGGCAATTGTAGTTACTGGTCATAATTTATTTGCGTTAGAAGAATTATTAAAACAAACAGAAGGAAAAGAAATTAATATTTATACACACTCTGAAATGTTACCAGCACACGGTTATCCGCAGCTGAAAAAATATAAACATTTAAAAGGAAACATCGGTAAGGCATGGTATGATCAACGACGTCTTTTTGAAAAATTTACAGGTGCTATATTAGCGACAACGAACTGTGTTATGCCAATTAAAGGGTCGTACTCTAATCGATTCTTTTCATATGATATTGCAGGTTTAGAGGGTGTACAAAAAATTGAAAATGATGATTTTGCACCATTGATTCAAAAAGCGCTAGAACTTCCAGAAGTACATATGGAGTCGGATGAACAGTTAGTAACAGGGTTCCATCATAATACAGTATTATCATTAGCTCCTGAAATTATTGAGGCAGTAAAAGAAGGAAAGATTAAGCGTTTCTTTGTCATCGAAGGTTGTGATGCACCAGGAAAAGGCGGAGAATATTATCGTGAATTAGCAACGTCACTTCCACCAGAAACAGTTATTTTAACGACTTCTTGCGGGAAATTCCGCTTTAATGATGTGGATTACGGTGTTGTACCTGGTACAAAGATTCCGCGTTACATTGACTTAGGGCAATGCAATAATTCAATTTCAACAGTGAAAATAGCAGCCGCTTTAGCAGATGCTTTTCAATGCGAAGTGAACGAACTGCCAGTTAGTATTGTCCTATCATGGTTTGAACAAAAAGCGGTTGCCATTTTACTTGGACTATTTAGTCTCGGTATTCAAGATATCCGCATCGGTCCAAAGGCGCCTGAATTTATTTCACCTGGCGTGCTTGATGTATTACAAGAAACATTCGGTTTAAAACTAATTACAACTGCAGCGGAAGATATGGATATAATGTTATCGTAACAAAAGGATGATCTGTCTTATTAAGAAGAAGAGCTAACCTATAGCGCTCCAAAACAAAAATGTAGAATATTTGTTTTGGGGTATTTTCTTTTCTTGGCGGGATAGGTATGTGGCGAAATTTCTTCAAAAAGAAAATTGGCTGTCTCTAATGTGTAGAGATAATAAAGTTGTTTACTTCTTATAGGACTAATGAAGTAGTTTAATGGAAGAAGTATTTATAGTAAGTGTTATAATATAATAATCAATAACTTAAGCAAAGGGGGAAGCTTTTTTGCACAAACTCAATGCATTAATACCAGAGCTATCAGTCTCAGATATGGAGCAAAGTTTAAATTTCTATTCGGAAATTCTCCTGTTTAAAATTGAATATCAAAGACCAGAGGATAAGTTTGCTTTACTGTCTTTAAATGAATGCCAGATTATGATTGAAGAAGTAAATGGTCATTGGAGTACTGGAGAGTTATCTTATCCCTACGGAAGAGGGATTAATTTTCAAATTATTATAAATGATATTGATCCACTATATGATAGTTTGAAAAAGAACGAGTATCCAATTAAATTTGATATTCAAGAGAATTGGTATAGAGCTGATACTAAATTAAAGGGACAAAAAGAATTTTTAATTATGGACCCTGATGGTTATCTATTAAGATTTGTTCAAAATTTAGGTGAAAAAGATGTTGAGGCAGATTCAGCTATGTAAGACAGGATGAAAATTTAGTGAATGGAGCAAGCTGCTTTTTTCAATAAGGGGCATTAGATGAAGAAGAATTGACCAATTTTATGATTTTTATAAATTACAGGCTACAACAATTAAATTTAGTAGGTGGTTATTACATTTTTTAGACTAAAATTAACCAACTTTATTGTCACTGAACATCTAATAGGTAATAGTTGATTTTAGAAAAATATAAAAATCGAGTTGACATTTACAACTACTTAGTCATACAATGTAGTTGTAATAGGTGATACAGAGTAGTGTTGTTTCTCGAAATATTTTTAGTAAACAATAGGTAATAGCGGATTTTAGAAAAATTTTGAAAATCAGTTGACATTCATCACTACTCAGTCATACAATGTAGTTGTAATAAGTAATACTGAATAGTATGTTTTTACTCAAAAGCTATTCAGTAAAAATTCACCTTAGTACTCTGTGATACTGAATATAAGTCAGACAGAATAGAGGGTAAAGGAGGATCAGGACATGGAAAATTTAACTGAAATGCTGAAAGGTTCACTGGAAGGGTGTGTGCTGGAAATCATTAGTCGCCGTGAAACGTATGGCTATGAGATTACCCGCCACCTGAATGATCTTGGGTTTACCGAAGTCGTAGAAGGGACGGTTTATACTATCCTCGTACGATTAGAAAAGAAAAAGCTTGTGAATATTGAAAAGAAACCATCAGATATGGGACCGCCTCGTAAGTTTTATTCATTAAATGAGGAGGGCCGTCAGGAGCTTGAATTGTTTTGGAAAAAATGGGATTTTGTATCTTCAAAAATTAACGTCTTGAAGTCAAACTAGCCTCATAATATAAAATGTTCCGGCTCATATTTGGAGAGTTTCTTGTTCTGCTTTATAAAAAAGGAGGAAAATAAGATGTTGGAAATGTTTAAAAAATTAATTGGTGATAAAAAAGAGTACAAAATGATGATGGCACGTGTTGGAGCACTGCCAGAAGACTATCAGTTTGTGTTTAAGAAAATTCAAAACTACATGTGGAATTTCTCGGCGGGTAATGGAATGGATATGCTGCACATACAGTATGAATTAATCGATTTGTTTGAAGCAGGTGCAGCGGAAGGGAGACAAGTGCTTGACATTACTGGGGAGGACGTGGCATCCTTTGCTGACGAACTAGTGGCAAACGCTAAAACGTATGTCTCCAAGTATCGTGAAGATTTGAATGAAAGTATTATGAAGAAATTGAGAAAAAAATAAATGCAATTAGTAATACCGACTGATTAGCTGGTTACAAATGTGAATTGCCGCCATCGCTATTCAGTTATATTTTTAAACCGGTACTAAGTAATACAGATTATCAGTGATACTAAATAGAGGGTGTATGTAATCTAATTTTATAAGGGGGAAAAAGTATGAGCAATGCAGCGATTTCTATAAAAGGGTTAAAAAAATCTTTTAAAGATAAAGAAGTCTTAAAGGGAGTGGATTTTGAGGTGCAGCGTGGTGAAATTTTCGCGCTGCTAGGCTCAAATGGAGCTGGAAAGACGACAACGGTCAATATTCTTTCGACGCTAATGAAACAAGATGATGGTGAAGTAAGTATTTGCGGTTTTGACGTCCAGCGACAACCAGATCATGTTCGTCAAAGCATCAGTTTGACAGGACAGTTCGCAGCTTTAGACGGCATGCTTACTGGAAGGGAAAACTTGATAATGATCGCTAAGTTACGTGGTGTTTCCAATCCGGCACAAGTTGCTGATAATCTACTTGCAAGATTTAGCCTGACTGATGCGGCCAACCAGAGGGCAGACCAGTATTCAGGCGGGATGAAGCGCCGACTTGATATCGCGATGAGTTTGATTGGGGCGCCAGCAGTTATTTTTCTAGACGAACCAACGACTGGACTTGATCCGGAAGCACGGATCGAAGTGTGGGATACAGTCAAGGAACTTGCCGGCAGCGGCACAACGATTTTGCTCACGACTCAGTACTTGGAGGAAGCAGAACAACTGGCGGACCGTATCGCTATTTTGCATGGCGGAAAAATTATTACGACAGGTACTCTTACTGAACTGAAAGAGATGTTCCCGCCAGCAAAAGTAGAGTATATCGAGAAGCAGCCGACGTTGGAAGAAATTTTCCTTGCGATTATCGGTAAAAAGGAGGAGATGTAAATGAAAAGCAAAACAGGGGTATTACTAGGGCGCTTAATGCGTAATATTATGCGTAGTCCGGATACAATTATTACAGTAGCGATTACACCGATTATGATGATGCTATTATTTGTTTACGTATTTGGCGGGGCTATAAAGACAGGAACGGATAACTACGTTAATTATTTATTGCCGGGAATTTTGTTAATGGCTATCGCATCCGGTGTAGCTTATACTTCTGTACGATTATTTACGGATGTAAAGAGTGGGCTGATGGCACGTTTCATTACGATGCCTATTAAGCGCTCATCAATATTGTGGGCTCACGTTTTAACTTCTCTTGTTGCTAATGTACTTACTATCGTGGTGGTTATTCTTGTTGCGCTCTTAATGGGTTTTCATTCTAGTGCAAATATGCTAGATTGGCTTGCGGTAGCGGGAATACTGGGTATGTTTACGTTAGCGCTAACATGGCTAGCTATCATTCCAGGGCTGAAAGCGAAGTCTATGGAAGGAGCGACAGCTTACTCGTACCCACTAATTTTTCTTCCATTTATTAGTTCGGCCTTTGTACCTACTGAAACGATGCCTAAAATTGTTCGTGCGTTTGCTGAGAATCAGCCTGTAACTTCAATCGTGAATGCGATTCGCGCCCTATTATATGAAGGGACTGTTGGCAACGATATTTGGACTGCACTTGCTTGGTGCGTGGGTATCATGATCATCTCTTACTTTTTCGCAAGTAAAGCATTTAAACGTCAGTTAGGGTAAGTGAATTAAGTCATCCGAAATTATATATATTTTTGAAAAAGCACGGGAAGGTTTTCCGTGCTTTTATTATGTATTGTGCTCTCATGGTAAAAAATATGGGCAACTGGTAACGAATTAAACTCAATATTTTTGGGTTTAAGCGATCACTGCTTATGGAGAATATAAACATAACCGCTCTTGTAAATCGTTTAATATTTCTTCAGGCATTCCCTTGATTGTAATATCTTTCCCTAGGAAAAGTAACCAATTTGTTATCTCTGTCACTTCATCGGAATTGTGAACATCGATAAATGTTTTTAAAATGGCTGTGGATTGGTAAGGATTTGTATAAGAAATAGAAACTTTGAAAGGATGGTATTTTTTGTACTGGGCAATCGCTTTTGGACCAAGTTCAAGTACAAGGTTAATTGTTTCGTCCTTCCTACTGAGTTTTTCTAAAATCTGTTTCTTATTTAACCTCTTTTTCGTCGTGTACGGCTCGATATTGACGAGGTCATCGACAGGGAACAGTAGTTTCTTTTCTTCTTTTAAGTCAAACCCTTCAATGATCCAATGGCTTTTTTCTTGATAAAGGTGTAATAGGTAAATTGGATAAGACTTGATTTTTTCTTCCTTGACAGTAATCAATAAATGTCTATCCAAAAGAAGGATTTGAATGAGTTTTTCTAACATCGGATGGGGGAGGTCAGAAAGCTCAAGTAGATCGGGATTATGAGGGTTAGTCCCTTCAAAAAGCAAGATTTGATTTAAAAGAACGAGGTCATCTTGCTGAGTTTCTGAGATGAGTCCTAATAGTTTTTCAGCTAAAGATTGCCGACTTTTTAAATAGGGAAGTTGCTGATTTCTCGTAGCCATAAAGGCAATAAAAAGGGCTTTCACTTCATTATCAGTAAAGCGAACAACGGGCAGGATAGAATTATGCATAACAAAATATCCCCCAGTTCTCCCAACTTCAGCAACAAGTGGCATGCCCATAGCTTCAATGTCTCTAATGTCTCTAATAGCTGTCGATCGTGATATGTTAAATTCTCGTATGATTTCAGAAATTGTAAAGTGGGAGCGGTTGTTGATATACCTCATAATTGTATTAATCCGTTCAACTTTTTTCATTGGAGTCTCCTAAACAGTATCATTTTTTGACATGATTTAAAGATATTATAAACTTATCAGATGAAAAGATAAATCATTTGATTCATTTTAAAAAAAGGAAGGTTTTGAATATGAAAAATTATACGATTGAAGAAAAAGATAGCTTTATTGTGCTAGGAATTGGAACTGAAATTAAGAGTGACTATACAAACTTTGCTGGAATAAATAAAGAAAAGGAAGATTTTTGGTCTGCTGTTAAAGAAGATGGAAGGCTGGATACTTTAAAAGCTCTAGCTACAAACGAATACATTTTTTCTGTGAGCGAAGCAGTGAATAACAAGATGATGTATTATGCTGGTGTCTTGACAGAGGCACAAATAGAAGAAGAATCTAGAGTGATCCAGTTTCCGAGGGGAGAATACTTAGTAGTGAAAGGGGAAGACAAAACGGCTGAAGAGCTAAGTAATAAGCTGACTGGCATCGCCTTCGGTCAAGCTTTACCAGATGCGAAAGATTTTGCTTATGTTGGTGGGCCAAATACAACAGTTGAGATGGGGCAAAGAGACGGCTTAGTATTTGGTGAAATGTGGATCCCGGTTGTTAGGAAGTAAAGTGATAAAAGGTACGAATATGGAAAGTAGAGGCTAACAATCTTGAATTGTTAGCCTTTTTGACATGAATATAATATTCATATACTGCTACACATTATGTTCTGCTAAAATAGAATAAAAGGGAATTATTGTAAGGTGGTGGCGGGGTGAATAAAAAAAGGATATTTGAGCTATTCATGGTAGCGTTTGTTTTTCTATTCCTTCATGTAAGCACATATACCAATGAAAAATTTAACGATAAATTGGGTTCCTTTACTTTCATTGTTCTACTTCTTATGGTTTATATTTACGCTTTATTTATAGAGCGGTATTTTGAGGATATACAAAAGTGGGTTCGAAATATCACAATTTGTTTTGCTTTATTAGTAGTTGCTGTAGTATCACTATGGATAGGTTATTTTTAAAGCTCTCTTTAAGAGCAGGAGAAGTATATGATTACCATACATTCGATCCGATCATATTCTTTAGCTGCAGCGGCTTATATTAATCTTTTCTCTCCTTAATCATGATAAAATGTACAATAGGAAATTTTTTGTAACATAAAGGGGGAAGGGTTATGGTCAGCTTTAGTACTTTGTTAGCTTTTGCAATTGTTTCACTTAGCATGGTTTGTTCGCCTGGGCCTAATATGATGTATCTCATTTCTCGTTCCATTACGCAAGGGCGCATGGCAGGATTTATTTCTCTCTTAGGCATTATGCTCGGATTTGTAATTTATATAATCGCAACAATGTTCGGACTTACAGTTCTATTCCTTGCAGTACCCGCTGTCTACGAAGCAGTCAAATGGGCAGGTGCTGCTTACTTGCTTTGGCTCGCCTGGAATTCGATAAAACCGGGTGCTACTTCTAGTATGGAACCTCGTACTATTTCTAATGAGCCACCACGGAAATTATTTATAATGGGACTTATGACAAATCTTCTAAATCCAAAGATTGCTATTTTGTATGTGTCACTGTTACCTCAATTTGAAGATCCTGAGAAGGGATCGTTGCTTATACAAGGTGCAGTTTTAGGCTTTACGCAAATCACTGTTAGCTTTATAATCAACCTTCTAATTGTGTTTACAGCAAGTAAAATTGCTACATGGTTTGGCACACGTCCAACGTGGCTACGAGTGCAGCGTTGGCTTATGGCAAGTGTATTAACGGGGCTTGCTGTACGTCTTGCTTTTGAACGTCGACAGTAGGGGTATCTAAAAATTTGAAGGTCTTTTTTTAAAAGACAGGAATGCTGTTTTTTTATTTTAGGGGTAGGATAAAAAGGCGAGGTATGTGAAAAACAGGTTGGTTGTATGCCTAATATACAACGTCTAAAAAGCTCCCTTTGCTAAAAATTATTCACCCCTCACATAAATAGAAGATACTTTTTATGTGAGGGGTTTATTCAGTTTAAGCTATAAAAATTGAATGGAAGAAATACAAGTTCTCACTTATTTAGAATAAGAGAAAAGATGATGTTTTATTTGTTCAATAAAATACTGGTGGTGTATATTATCGTTAGATACTCGACTTGCCATAATAGCGCCCTCCATTGAAGATGTAAGAAAAGAAGCGAGCGATATAATGTCCATATCTTCTTTAAGTTCTTGTTTCTCTATTCCTTCTTTTATGAGAGAAGCCATTAACATTACTGTATCATCATAACCCTTTGCTGCTGCTTTTTGTAATTCTGGAAATACTCCTGTACTTTCAATTGCGCTATTAAGCAATGGACAGCCTCCAGCAATAGGGGGATTATTAGCTGCATCTTGATATATAAGGAAAATGGCAAGGATTTTATCGATTGCTGTCTTTTTATTTTCCATTGCTTTATGAAAATGCCCCCACATAATCTCACCACTTTTGTCGTAGGCAGCAAGGACAATTTCTTCTTTATTTTTGAATCTACGATAAATAGCTCCTTTAGATAGTTCAGTAGCTGTCATTATATCCTGGATGGATGTGTAAGTTATCCCATTAGTGTTAAATAAATATAAAGATGTTTCAATAATCTTTTCTTTTACCTTATCGACTTTAGTCATGCTTTGTGGCCCTCCTAATAAAACGAACTTAATATTTAAGATGATTTTTCTTGAATTTTTATTGTAAGTATAAATAAGCTTGAAGTAAAAACATTTTATTAATCCCTAACTTATAGGAACCTAAAACAATACAGTGTGAGGTTAATTAAAATATATTAGCTACATCATTCGTTTGAATTTTCTGTCAATTATAATGTGACCAATTGATTAATTCAGTCATATTATACAACTAATTTCACCTAAAATCATAGACGAAGTAAAAAATATCGTTAATTTTAATGTATAAACATATAACTATTATATCTAATTTTTATTAATAGGATTAGCTAAAGGGGGCGGGCTACTCCCACTTTCACTCCATTCCATAAACGATTAATCATTAACAATTATTGGAATTTGATTGTAAATAAGCAACTGAGAAAAAAATATATTTAGTTTTTAACATATTTTTTTGTTAATACTTTGTAAAAAGGGTTCAAAAAACTAGAAACATATAGTATTATTGAACACTGGAACAGAACGAACCGAACGGTTCGGTTCGTTAACTTGTATGAATATATTTGGAAGGAGAACTTTATGCAGAAAGAAAAATCAAAGATTGTAGCTAATTTAATTAGGGGAATAATAAAGTGAACTTTATAAACAAGAATAAAAAAGAACTTATTATGCTAGTAATTTTAACACTGTTCTTACCATTTCAAATTGGTTTGTTCATATTATTTGGCATATCACTTTTAACTAACTACAATTTAGTTGAATCAGAATTTGCCCTTGGTGCCATCGGTTTTACTGTACCTGCTATTGTTGGAATAATTTTATTTAAGAACGAAATTATTGAGAGTTTTGCATATTTTAAAGAGAAGACAATTTTGAAAGTAGTAAGTGTTCCTCTGTTGGTTCTACTTATGGTAATTATAGAACAGGCTGTTATGCGTTTTCTAGCAACTGATCAGCCAGAGAACCAAGACCAGCTCCTTGAAGCAGGTGCGGGGGCACCTCTTATATTCACATTGCTTGTATTTGGTATTCTGGGTCCAATACTTGAAGAAATTGTGTTTCGTCATATTTTAATAAATCGCTTTTCGCATTATATTGGTACTACTATTGCATCTATCATTTCAATTATAATTTTTACACTTCTTCATACGAACCAGCTTTCGGATATTGCTATCTATTTACCAGGATCGGTAATACTTACTATTGCTTATCTGATTTCTAAAAGATCCCTTGCATATGTTATGGCGATACATGTGTTAAACAATTGCCTTGGTTTCATTCTGTAAGAAATTAAACTTAGCTCTGTTACGAAGTTGAAAACTAGATACAGATATTGATAAATGAGGAGTACAATTTAGACAGTGATTTATGATTCATGTAATTCCTTGTACTTCAAAAAACCACAGTTTTGGTGTGAACTGTGGTTTTTTTATATAAGGGCCCAACATATCGCCATCAAGCTTAAAGAACGATTTATCCCCAAACAATAAATACGAACAACATGCATAAAATTTTCGTTCAGGAGGTGGTATGAGATTTTGATTTGATGGAGATTTGACGCTACCCCATCGCTATCAAGCTAAGCTTATGCAAAGTCAATTTTAGGCGAGATTGTTTCTTTTTCTAAAGGGCAAGTGTAGGTGATTGAAAGATTTGCATACGAAATAAACCCTAACGGGTTTCACTTTTTTGAATTAAGCGGCTTGATTATCAGACATGGTACAATTGTAAACGACACCTAATATATCAAAGACCGTTTTTTTCTCATATCGATGAGATTTCCGCCCGTTTTGCTGTAGGAGATTGAACAGGCGGAGTAACACCTTTGATAGCTCTTGGGTGTTTTTTTGTATAGTTTGGAATAGAAGAAGAAAATAGTCTTTAATCATATATATGGCTTTATACTCACTAAGCTCTCGTTTTTTCTTCATGAGGAGCAATTGGCGCATTTGAAACATGATAGAAGAACAGAGTAGAATGGCAATCAATTGGCCATATAAATGGCACTCCAATCGTTCTGATTTTATCTTTTTACAATGATGGATTTGAAAGAATGACTTCCACGTTTTAAATAAAATTTCGATTTGCCAACGCAAAGAATACCAGTCATGTACCTGTCCCATCGGGACAATATCTGTAGAAGTGTTTGTCATATATACATTGATACCACTGAGTCGTTTACTACGAGGAGAATACTTCATTCCTTTCTTTTTTTCTCTTACAGCTTGATCTTGTAATCGTTTTTGTTGCTGTTGTTTTGTTAATCGATGGACAATTACACGAGCTGACACTTTATCAATCATTCCTACATAAGCATTAGCTATTTCCCATGTTTGTCCTGGCTGAAGGGAGTTCATTACCGTCTCCATATCTAACTGTATATACTCTGTACCTTTCTTAATTCTTCCATCTTGAAAATAATCAGGGTTAGGATTTTTTTGATAAATACGTGTATTCGACTTGATACGAGAAATATAGTAGGCCTCTTGATCTTGTATATATTGAAGGTCTTTTAAATGAAAATAACCTAAATGTCGGATACATAAATCATTCGCTGCCACAGTTGGGGCACACAGAGAGCCGTAAGTGCGATCATGTTGTTTACCTGGACCTGTATGAATATGTAGGAACTGTCCGCTTAACAAATCATACTCAAGCTGAATTTTTATCCCAGCTGTATGGCTGCATCCTCCTGCACCTGGATAAACCGATGAAAATACATCCGGGAGTTGAAATGCAGTTGAATCTAAGATACGAATACGCTTGAAAATAGAAGTATATGGAGAAGAAATTAGCTTAGCTGAAGATAACTTTTGGTTTAGAAGTTTGGCTAAAACTTGTTGTAGAAACTGGACGGCTGCGGCGTTAAATCTTTGATTTAGTCCTTCAGGACTGATGAGTACTTCTGTTGATACTTCTAAACAACTACATAACTGGGTTAAGGAAGTTTTTGCTACACTTTGGCTTAGCCATACGCATAAAGCTACTAACTCTTGTGCTTGATACTTACTTGTTCGCTGTACAAATCCAACATCTCTAGCTAGATTCTGTAAGGTATTTGGGGATAAAAGACTCTTTATCTCCTGTGCAAATAATTGTAAGTCGTCAGATACAGAATTAGACATACAAAAAACGCCATCCTTTCCTATAATTCTACAGTAAGAATAACGTCTTTTTTGCTTAATGAATAGTGTGAAACCTTAGCTTTATGGTAATGTGACCGTACCTCATGTAGTCACAGTTTTTATTTGTATTAAGACATTCGAAATGATTTGCCACGTAAAGCTGCTATGTAGCAAATAATAACTACTAAGCATAGGCTAACCATCACCAAATACAATTGTGGTGCAAAATGGATAATCAACCAGCCACCAAGCACTGGGCCTAAGAAGCCACCTAAGTTTTGAAATTGCATAAAACCAAGATATGTTGCTTTTTGATGCGCGGGTGCAATCATTTCGACTATAGCACTCGTCATTGGGAAAACAAAAATTTCACCAAGTGAGAACACAACCATACCGACAATAAAAAGTGTCCAATTATCAGCGAAGTGGAAGATTAACATACCAAGTGCTAATAGTCCGCCCCCGAAAATAAGACTTGTTTTGATTGCTACTTTTTCGCTTAAAATGCCGAGTGGCAATTGAAGAATTACGATTGTTGCAGCATTAATCACAATTAGAACTGAATATAATGCTACTCCGTCTGCCATAGTTAAATTAAGCAATTGTGGCATTGTTGCCTCTGTTTGCATATATACGAAATTGCAAATAACACTCGCAATAATGAGCAACATAAGTGTGCTATCTTGTAAAAGAACACGCATCAAGTCGCCAATATCTTGCGTAACATTGACCGTATTCTGCTCCTCTATACGTCGTAAAGTGATGACTAAGAAAATCGCATACAATAAGTACATCGTTGCAGTAATAAGGAATGGAAAACTTATTGATGATGCTTTTGAAATGACAATACCGAGCAAAAGGCCGATCACAGCTGATAAATTGATGGCAGTATATCGAATTGAAAATAGGCGACGACGCCTATCTTCGTCAGTATAGTCAATCATCAAAGCTTGTGAAGCTGGTTCAAAAAATGCACGACAGATACCGTTGAGAGCATTGCATAGAACGAATATCCAAACAGAGTTTGCGAATGCAAAGCCATAAAAGACTATACTCCAACAGAACATCGATATGATGATAATTTTTTTTCGGCCAAACCGGTCAGTAAAGAAACCACCGAAGAAGCCACCAAATGTCGCAGTCAATTGTGAAATACCGACTGCTAAACCAATCATAATTGGTGAGGCATGTAAATCATTTTGTAAATAAAGTGCTAAAAATGGTATCGTCATAAAGCTAGCTGTGCGGGCGAAGGTCGTACCACCGAGCAGCTGCCAGACGAGGGGGTGAAAATAATCCATAATAAAAACCTCCTGTATTAACATGCGTTTGCTTATGCTAGTATGAAGTGTGGAGTTAGTCTATAGTCAAGAGGAGTTTTTAACTTGGAGAGAAAAAACCTTAAAACCTTAAGTACAGGAGAATTTGCTAGTTATTTTGGGGTGAAAAAAGACACCTTGTTTTATTATGATAGAATCAATCTTTTTAAACCTGCCGGTAAACTTCCCAATGGTTATCGATATTATACCTACGATCAAATTAATACATTCTCAACACTCCAATCTCTTCGGAAAGTGGGAGTTTCGATTGAGGAACTAAAAGAATATCTTAATTCTCCCAACACTTACAAACTTGTTGAAATGGCAAAACAGCAGACAGTTCTGGTGGAAGAAGAAATTGAGAAATTAATTCAAATTCGTCGTTTCTTTAAGGGTATTATTTCAATGGAAGAAGAAAGAAAAAACGTTGAAGTTGGGAAGGTTTATATCCAAAAGACACAGAAAAAATCTATTTTCTTAAGCGATGTAAATTCGAAAAATAGCATGACCGATTTCGATTGGGTAAAACATTTTAGCAAGCAAATAGGCTTGTTTGTTCCTGCTCCTATTGGATCTGTGATAACAAGAGAGAGCCTGATTCAAGAAAGATATGAGGAGGTAGATCACTTATTTTGTTATAGTGATTTAGAAACAGGTCAATCAAAACCAGGAGGAATTTATGTCATATATTATCACCAAGGATCTTATAAAGATATTGAATCCGCATACCACAATATCACGAAATTTATCAAATCAGAGGGCTATGTTATTGAAGGAAATGCCTATGAAGATTACTTCTACAATCCATTAAGAACTAATAATAAGGAGGAATATCTTACTAAAATTAGTATACAGGTAACAAAGTGTTTAAAGAGTTAAAGCTATAATGTTATCTTTGTTTAGTAAAAATTAAAAATAGGAAAAACAATTGCAGCGAGTACTTTTAAAAAAAGTGATAAAAAGAGAATCGAACTTTATGTTTAGTAGGGCATACCCCATCATCAAGTTGAAATTTTAAAATACCCCCAAAACGAGAAAATTGTACGTTTTAATCTGGAGACGTCAATTTTCTCATTTTCGGGTATTTGCTTTTCTTAGCTTGATGGTGATGGGGTACCGCCACATGTCCATCAACTTAAGAATTCCGAATTACCCCAAAATAAAAAAATGAGCTTTTTTGCTACAAGTTAGCACAAAATTTCGTTCTGGGGGTATTTACTTTTCTTAGCTTGATAGCGATGTGGCGGTACCCCATTAATAGAAAACTACTGCAAGAGTTATAGTTTTATGTTTTCATTTCCCTTTTGGCATTTATCTTTTAATCAGATGAATGCTTTTTTTAGTACATAATAAAAAAATAACCAGAAAAACTGTCACAAAATCCGTTTTTCTGGTTTCTCTATAATACAGGCATCAAATTGAAAGTGAGGTTTAAACTAACATGTTAACCATAAAAAATGAAGAAAGTCATGCTTCTGATATGCCTTTTGAAGATTTATTTAAGCAGTACTATGCTTATGCTGTGAAACAGATTATATGGATTGTTAAAGATCAATCTATCGCTGAAGAGTTAGCACAAGAAGTATTTTTACAATTATATCGTAGCGACTGGAAAGTAATTGAAAACATACCTGGATGGTTGATTAAATCTTCTACTTATGTAGCTTATAACCATTTGCGATCTGAAAAAAGGCAACAAGCGAAGATTGATAAAGAAATACAATACCATGAAGTACAAAATGTTTCATCATTAGACGATGATTGGATAAGAAAAGAGGAAATTACAAAGGTACAAACGATACTAAATAAAATGAATGATCGAGAACGAACCCTTTTACTAATGAAATTCTCTGGTTTTCAATATAAAGAAATTGCAGAAATACTTCAAATTGAAATATCTTCTATTGGAACATTATTGGTCCGAGCCAAAATGAAATTTCGCAAGATTTATAAACAAATGGAGGAGGCATAACAAATGAAATGTTATGATATCGGATTTATTCAAACATATATTGATGGAGAACTTTCTCATGATATAAGAAAGGAATTCACAAAGCACCTAGATACATGTGAAGCATGCCAAGATTTATTAGTAGAAATCAGTAAATTAAATCAATGGGAAAACATAATGCTAGATGAAGAATCTGCAAATTCACCACAAGAAATCAAAATTGATATAGAACAAGCATGGAAAACATTTGAAAGTCGTTCCAAGCTAGACAATGTTTCTAATATAAATCACAAAAAACAACAGAAGAAGGGACTCTTTACAAACATGAGTAAAAAATCAAAACGTTTCATGTATACAGCAGTAGCTGCAGCAGCACTTTTCACAACAGCAATGATTCCACAAGTACAAGTAGCGGCTACAAATGTTGCCTCATATTTTTCTGATGCAATTACAAATGATAAAGTTGTAAATGAAGGAATACAAGATGAAAATGGTGTCACACAAGATATGATGAAGAATGGTAAATATATTCCTATTGATGAAAAAATTACAGATCAAGGTATTACTGTACATTTCAAAGAATTATATATCGCAGATTCACGTATATCAGTTCATTATAGAATGGAAAAAGCTGACGGAAGTTTAGTACCATTTGAATTTGATACATCAGGATTAGAGCTCGAAAGTGATGGTAAAATTAATGGGCAACAAGAGGAAAACCCTGAGATTAAACATGAAGGGAGACTATCATTTATCCATGATTCAGATGACCGTCTTCCTTTTGAACTTATGGCAGCAGGTAAAAAATTAAATGATGTAGGCATTCGTGATAATGATAAACCCGAAGGTGTTGCTACATTTGTTATAGTTACTGGAGGAAAAGACGATTTTAAACAGCCCCTTACTTTAGATGTAAATATAAATAGAATTGGAAAAGTAATTGGGTCTTGGAAAGGTGAAATTCAAATTGATACTTCACATCTGAAAAATAATACTAATTAAAATGAAAAAAAGAATAGAACAATATGTATCTAATGCTCAGTTTATATGTTTTCTTGTTTTCGTTACATTTATTTCTTATATAGTTTTTACTCTATCTTTTATTTATGATTTAAGTTTATAACCTTAAATCAATCATTTAAGACCATTACGAGAAAAACCTCCCTAAAAAAGTAGGAAAATAAATAACCGGTCCCTTAACGTATAAGGAATCGGTTATTTTGTATCTAAAATGTGTCTAAACTTACAATTTTCTTTTTTGATATGGTGCCCCTATAGAGAAAGAATTTTTTCGTTTAGGGGGTACTTCAAAATCTTAACTTGATGGCGATGGGGTCCCGCCAACATAACGCGAATTTCGTACGCTAAGGAACTTTTTATTTAAAAACTTGGTTTTCCGTACATTAAGAGTGTTCCATAAACGGTATTTGATGTTTGATATAAAACTTTGTTTTTGGTCATGAGTTTTTGAACTGAATTTTAAACATATTTCAGTCAGTTTTGATAGACATAAAATACCTTAATAACATTGTAGAGCAAGATCATCGTTTTATTAAAAAGAGAGTTCGTTCAATGTTGGGATTGAAATCTTTTTGTACAGCTAAATCTATTCTTTCAGGAATAGAAGCTATGCATATCATTAAAAAAGGCCAACTTATTTTACGGGACAAGTCTGTCCAAAATGAAATGAAGTTTATTCATCAACTATTCGGAATGGCTACATAAGAATAGATTCCATTAGGAATCTATATACCTCTTTCAAATAGATGCAATCTTTGCACCAGAACCCTTTATCTTTATGCTGATGGGATACCCCCCTAAACATTTGCCATGATTCATGTTTGGGTGAATGCTTATTTCTGTTTAATAGGCAGTGCATAATAGCCAAAAGCCAAATCGAGCAAGGCGCTCGCTTCTTGACGCAGTAACAAATCCTTCGGACGGAAGGTAAAAGATCCGTCAGTATTGATGGTAGTACCAGGGTCTATGATGCCTTGTGAGGCAAGGGATTGAATGGACTGGACCGCCCAGGCATCCGCAGTTTCGAGCAATTTCACATGATTGGTTTGGTCAGGTTGAATCTGCTTCAAGTTTTGAATCATGGTTGCTGCAACTTGTCTGCTAATCGGAGTCGCGCGGTCATATTCTGGTATACCTGCTATACATTGCTTCTTAATCCCTTCGGCTTGACCCGGGAAAATGTTCCATCCATGTGCCAACAACAAGGCATCCGTAAATTCTCCTTGTGTCATCGTACCCATCGGATCGAATAGATTATCCGCTTTAGCATCCATGATGTTTAAAGCATGAAGATTGTCGATATGGCTTCTATAATTACTCTTTTGCGGGACGTCTGCAAAAGGTGGTTTGATATTGATTTTCTGAGATTGAGCAACAATGCCTAGGCCTTTAGGACTGGTGTAATAAAAATATGCGATTTCTCCGGCCGCATTTTTTTGGAAAGCAATCTTATTTCCTTCTGGATCCTCAAACAACAAAGGGTGAATCATTTTCAGGACTTGTTTGCCAGCTGTTTCATCTTCCATGACCAACGTTCCATTCTCATAGGTAAAGTGGGTACGGATCGCAAACGCACGTGTGTTTTGGTACATGCCCAAGTATTTTTGGGATTCTTTTTCCTCTAACGAGAAATATACTGTTTTATCCGCTTTGGGAGCAGGGAAATAATGATCCATGAACGCTTCATACACTTCTCGACTCATCATAGAATCATTATTGTAAGACATGAAGAATGCGGTTTTTTGTTCAGGTATCAAAACCATCAATGAAGAATGTCCTGGCATATTCCCGCCCTTTAATACGACATGTTGACCGTTGGCAAGGTCATTGAAATATGTTTCAAATCCAACTGTCGCAATAGGAATCGTCTTATCTGCGAAAACTTGGTAGGTATGCATCATATCCATGCTTTTTTTACTTGCGATTTCTTTACCTTCAAACTTTCCATTCTGTAGCTGCATAATCATGTACTTTGACATGTCTTCCCCGGTGGACAAAATGCTTCCTTGTGGTCCATCAGTTGGAGCGTGCCCATTTATTGGATGAGGATCGCCAGTGGGACCGTAATGTGTAGCCATTCTTTTGAGAAGGTCAGGTGTAAAGCGCACACTTGTAGACTTCATGCCTAATGGTTTGAAAATATTCTTTTCCATATATCGTGAGAAAGATGTGCCTGTAACATTCTCCACTGCAAATCCTGCGAGTAAAAATGCAAAGTTGTCATACGTATAAGCTTCACCGGGCGGCCGTACCACTGTCGGCATATGTTTAGGTAGAAATTCCCTAATAGATATATTTTGATTTACATATTCAGGCCCGATTAGCGTGGTGATATCGGGCAGGTCTACGCCGCTGGTATAGGTCAACATATCAAACAGGGTGAGGGGTTTTCCTGTTTTATTGGGAATTTTTAATCCACCGAGATATTGTTGTACATCTTGATCTAGTTTAAGCTTTCCTTTATCAACTTGTTGCATCACGGCCAAGGTGGTAAAAGTTTTCGAGACTGAAGCGATTTGAAAGACCGTGTCCTTATTGACGGGAATCTTCTTTTCTTTATCTGCATAACCATACCCTTTATTGATGACGATCTTTCCATCATGAACGACGACAAAACTTGAACCGTTCACATTGTACTTCTTCATTTTTTCTTCGAATAACGGATCAGCAAAAGATTCTACTTCTTTTTTGTTATTAGGTGCCTTCGTCATTTTGATATTGGTTGCAAGTGTCGATGACTTTGATTTTCCAACTTCTAATGATTCTTGTGAACATGCAGAAATCATGCTTGTAGAAGTGAGCAGAATTGTGACGAGCCCCAGTTTATTGATTACTTTTTTCATTTTTGTACACTCCTTTATGAGATTGAAGATTTCTTGTTTGCACAACGAGTTGTCAGCTCGTTAGTGTATGAGCCGAGTGTAGCAAGTAGCAAGTCATAGTAACTAGTGACCTTTCGTCATATTCATGCATGACATAAAAAATAGAGCGGAGTACGGCTAGTTTTATACACACGACCTACAAGTTATGACATTTTGACACTACTGTGTGTGACAGATGAAAAGTTAGAATCGAAGAGCGACTCATAGGGTATTAGCAAAGAAAAGAAAGCTGAATCGATTCGCCTCATCTATCGGGGAGGCACGATGATTGACCAAGATTTGTTCCATAAGATGTGGGATGGAAATGATGAGGAAGAGTCAGTCGAATTGAAGTCAGATGGAAAAGAGTATGGCTTAACGAAACGCGAGTTAGAGGTTTTGAATCTTTTGTCTCAAGGAATCCGTTATAAAACAATTGCTTCGAAACTTTACTTATCAAATGGCACAGTTAGAAATTATGCCTCTACTCTTTATGACAAGCTAGAAGTCAAAAATCGGGAAGAAGCCGTGCAAAAAGCAAGAGATACAGGATTACTCTCGTAAGAGGGAGTGCTCTCGTTTGCTAGGGGTACGTGAATAATTCGGGGTTTCGGGGACCACACCTCAAAAAATGTAATTTGATAGAAATGAAAAGGAAATTGCTACTCTATGTTTCTAACTAACATTTTTGCACCAGGACCATACAAAAAGAGGACGAATAGTTACGTCCTCTTTTTATATGGGTATATTAGCCACAAAATAATATCATTTAAATAAATCTTCTATTATATTAGCAGGGGATAGTGATAGAAAAGTGTGTTCCTTTTCCTAGTTCACTTTCTATCTCTATATCTCCGTTTAATTCTTTAATAATACTGTACGCAATCATAGTACCAAGCCCAGTACCTTTTTCTGTTGTTGAATAAAATGGCAAGGCAATACGTTTTATTTGTTGGGAAGACATTCCTATTCCTGTATCAATGATATCAATTACAATATTATCTTTTATTTTTTGTATATTTATTTGTAATACACCACCATTTTTCATAGCCTCAATTCCATTTTGTATGATGTTGGTTAGACATATTTTTAATTTTTCAGGATTAGCATTTATGTAAAGGGAATCTGTTGTAATATGCTGTTTTATTTCAACATTATATGAAAGCGCGAGTGGTGAAATATTATCTTTCACTTGATTTAATATGTAATTAATATCTAGTTCCTCTTTTATAATATTTTGTGGTTTGGTTAAAGATAAATAGTTATTAATAGTAGATTGTATTTGCTGCATTTCAAGTAACATAATTTCTAAGTACTTATCTTGAGACATCTTAGCACTCACATCTTCATTTAGTAATTGAGTGAATCCACGTACCGTGGTCAGTGGATTATGAATTTCATGCGCGATCGATGCAGCTAGTTCGCTAGCTATATAAAATTTTTCTGCTCTTTGCATTCTTTCTTTTATTTTATATTTCTTGATCATTCCTTCTATTAAATAAACTGATAATAATACTGTGAAAATATTTATGATTATATAATTGAATAAAAATTCAATGAGAGTAGAGTCAATTTTACCACCTGTATCTATTTGCGTTACAATACCGCAGATAGAAAGGGAAGTTGTACATATCAAAATAAGTAGAATACTTAATAATATCTTCTTTTCCTTGAAATAAGTAGGTGACAAGTAACGAAACATGATTGTAATAACAGAAATAATAGTAAAGATAATAAATGATGGGAAGACTCCGCTTCCACCTAAGTAAAATCTATAAGAAAGATATAAAACTCCAATACAAATAATGCTCTTTGTATTTCCATATAGAAAAACTAATATAATGGGAATAAAACGTAAATCATAAATGAACCCAGCGTGTAAATGAAAAGGAAAAGTCATACAAAAAATAATTGCAATGGAGGAAAGTACAGAAATTAATATATTATTACATGCCATTTTTTCTTTATGTTCTAGCCAAAATACTTGGTAACTAAGGATACAAATAATAATAATAAATGTATTTAATAATAGTGTAGGAATTCCCATAGTTTATACCTCTCTGAGAGTTTGTAAGTAGGATTATGTCTGTGTTTAATCTAGGTGTTTGATTTTATTAGATTTTCTATCTTTAAAAAAGAAAAGGAAGGGCACTTGAAAAAGTGCTTTTTTACCATTTATATTAAAATCGATGAGGAAGATAGAATAAAAAGTTACTTTTACTTATGAACAAAAAAATTGAAAGTAGCCCTTGTATAGGTAAAAGATGAAGCAAATTACTGAAATAGTTACGTTTCTCTGGAGTGAATATTCCGAAAAAACATTGTGTATGGCGAAATCCATTTTATAACCTTCGCCATATTAACATGCAACTTATTAAATTACAAAGAAAAAATTAAAAATTATTATTTTTTTGTTATTTTAATTTATTTAAAAACGTAAAAGTATTCAAGAGGTTACCATTGAGATGCTAGGGTACTTAGACCAATATTCGAACTTTGTAATAACGTTGTTACTTTTTTTGCTAATATTCTTAATACTAATTTTAGTATAATTAATTAATCGAAAGTTCTGATAATTATTTACATACCCTTTTTTTATATCATTTTATATTAAATACAATGATATTTATTGTCACATAATAATGCAAATTTCCAGTAAACTAATAGAAAAAATCCTATAAAAACATAATTTACAACCTTTTATATAAACATTGCAGGTGTAAATGCAATAAAATTTCATTATTAATACATATATTCAATCTGAAAATATCTGTTTACATATTAAAATATCTTTGTAGTGGTCCTTCATGCCAAGAATCGTTTCCGTACTCCAACTACCGTTATTCTAGCATTTTACCAAGTTTCTTATTTTGTTAAGGTATCCTAATATCGTTACTTTTTAAAATTATAATATTTAAATATTATAATTTTTAGTGGATGTTGAGAAAATAAATAATTTGTAAAAATAATATAATATTTGTAACTTTATGTCTTATAATATGAAATATCTTCGTTGTGATTATTTTAAATATTTAAATAATACATCAGATTCATTTTATCTAGGGAGGTTTTAAAATTGGGGAGAAGAGTTGTTAAAAGAGTTTTTGCATTATTATCAGTACTAGCATTATTCTTTAATGTGTTTCTACCGAAGGCAAATGCGGAGGTTATGACGCATGAAAAGTATTCAATGAACTGGAGTTATAGCAACAGTTTAGGAAAGGATATCCGAACTGAAATTATTAAAAATTCAAGCGGTCAAATTGCTTATTGTTTAACTCTTGGCTTAAAATCACCAAATGGTGAAGATCTTCCTGAAATGGGAAAAACAGATAATGTAGTATATAGGGTTCTATTAAATGGTTTCCCACAAAAAAGTATAGAACAACTGGGAGTAGCTAATAAGAATGAAGCACATTATGCAACTCAGCTTGCGGTTTGGAATGCATTAGGTCAACTTGATGTAAATGAATTAAAGCATGAAAATAAAAATGTTGAAAAAGCGGCTAAGACAATTATTAATGCTGCAAATACAAGTGAAGATACTCAAGATATTTTTATGAATGTGATTCCTACTGAAAAGCAAAAGGCAGAATTAAAGGGTGAGTTTTTTGAAACAAACCTATACACAGTACAAACAAATGCTAAGAGTGGTTCTTATAAAGTAGTAGCGAAAAATGCACCTAATGGAGTTAAAATTGTTAGTGAAAATGGAGAAGTGAAAGATCAGCTTTCACTTGGGGAAAAATTCCGTATCCAAATTCCTAAAGATATAAAAACAGGTGAATTTAATCTAAGTGTTGCTGCAAATTTAACTAAAGTTCAAGCAATTGCTTATCGCGGTACTGATACTGTTCAGAATGCTACAGTGCTACTAGAAAGAAATGAGGAAAAGCTTAGTAGTGACCTTGCAGTAAATTGGGAAGCTGCTGGTTCTTTAAAAATTAAAAAGGTTGGGGAAAATGGAGAAATATTAGCTGGTGCAGTATTTGAAGTCTTTAATGCAAATAATGAATCAGTTGGAAAAATAACGACGGGTGCTGATGGTACTGCAGAATTAAATAACCTACCAATTGGTACCTACACAGTAAAAGAAATTAAAGCACCAACAGGTTATGTTTCAGGTGATAAACCACAAACTATTGAAGTTAAGACAGGGGAAATAGGAGCTGTTCAAGTAGTAAACAACAAAGTAAAAGGTAACATCGAAATAAAAAAACGTAGTGATTCAGGTAAGATGTTGCCTAATGTTGAATTCACGGTCTTTACTGAAGATGGAAAAGAAGCGAAAAAAGTAGTAACAAAAGAAAATGGAATTGCAAATGTTGATGGTCTTACGTATGGTAAATATTATTTCTTAGAGACGAAAACACCTAATGGATATATTGGAAATAAAACAAAGTATCCTTTTGAAATTAAAGAGCACAATAAAACACTTACTTTTACAGTGGAAAATACAGAAGTGAAAGGTAGTGTGAAATTACTAAAAGTAGATAATGAAGATATCAGTAAAAAATTAGAAGGTGCAGTATTCGAGCTAAAAGATGCAAGCGGGAAAGTAATTGGGGAATATAAGACAGATAAAAATGGTGAAGTTAATGTCAAAGATTTAGCGTATGGTAAATATTCATTTGTAGAAAAGGCTTCTCCAAATGGTTACGTTCTTATTACAGAACCAATTGTGTTCGAAATAAAGGAACACGGAAAAATTATTGAGCTATTAGCAGTTAATCATCGTATCAAAGGTGATCTAGAAATTACAAAAGTTGATGTAGCTGATGGAAACAATAAGCTTCCGAATGCAGAGTTTACTATTTATAATGAAGCAGGAAAAGAAGTAGTTAAAGGGAAAACAGACGATAAAGGTATCGCGAAGTTTGAAAAGTTACCATTTGGAAAATACACATATAAAGAAACTGTTGCACCAAAAGGTTATGTATTGAATGAAGAAATATTCTCTTTTGAGATCAAAGAGAATGGTCACATCATTAAACATATTGTCAAAGATGAAAAGATTCCATCAGTAAAAACAACAGCTACTGATAAAACCGATGGTACAAAAGAAATGCACACTTCTAAGTCTGTAACAATCCAAGATAAAGTGGAATACAAAGACCTACAAGTAGGTAAAGAGTACACTTTAAAAGGTAAATTAATGGATAAAAAGACTAATAAACCATTTGTTGTAAATGGTAAAGAAGTAACTGCTGAAACTAAGTTTACACCAAAAGAAGCAGCTGGTTCTATTACACTAGATTTCACTTTTGATGCAACTGGTTTAGAAGAAAAAGAAGTAGTAGTATTCGAAGAGTTACTGAAAGACGGAAAAGTTGTTACTACACATGCTGATATCAATGATAAAGGTCAAACAGTTAAGTTCGTTAAGCCATCAGTAAAAACAACTGCTACAAACAAAGCTGATGGTGGAAAAGAGATTCATTCAAAGGATTCTATCACAATTCAGGATAAAGTGGAGTACACTAACTTAGTTGTTGGTAAAGAGTACACTGTAAAAGGAAAATTAATGAACAAAGCTATTAACGAACCATTATTAATTGATGGTAAAGAAGTAACAGCTGAGACTAAATTTATTGCAAAAGAAAAGAATGGTTTTGTAACATTAGACTTTACTTTCGTTGGTGCTGAACAGCAAGGAAGAGAAGTAGTTGTGTTTGAAGACGTATTGCATGAAGGTAAAGTAATTGCAACTCACGCTGATATTAACGATGTAGGTCAAACAGTTCGATTTGTAGAGCCTTCTATTAAAACGACAGCTACAAATAAAGCTGATGGTTCTAAAGAGTTAGACGCTTCTAAAACTGTAACAATCCAAGATAAAGTGGAATACAAAGACTTAATCGTGGGTAAAGAGTACGTAGTAAAAGGAAAACTAATGGATAAAGCAACAAAAAAACCATTATTAGTTGATGGTAAAGAAGTAACAGTAGAATCTAAGTTTACTGCAAAAGAGAAAAATGGCTCTATCACACTCGATTTCACATTCAATGCTTCTGCATTACAAGGTAAAGAAGTGGTAGTGTTTGAAGAATTGTATCAAGATAATGTCTTGGTAGCTATTCACGTTGACATCGAAGATAAGGGGCAAACGGTGAAATTTAAAGAAGTAAAACCGGAGCAACCAAAACCGGAACAACCAAAACCAGAACAGCCGCATCAAGATAAAAATACTCCAACTTCAGAACAACCAAAAGAACAACCACAACCTAAGAAAGAAGTTCAATCTAAAATTGGATGGTTACCGCAAACAGGTGCTGACCTTACAAGTTGGATCTCTATGGCTGCAGGAGCATTACTGCTAATTGTTGGTGGAGTAATTTTCTTAAAACGTAAAAATGCATAGAAATTAAAAAATAAGCACATCTGTTTTTACAGGATGTGCTTATTTTTATGTTAGTAATTTAGTTCTATTTACAGTATTTTAATCTATTTGATTATTTTTGAGTTGTTGTAATAATTCCCTGTTTTCTTTTCCTTAGCTTCCAAAGTGTCAGCTTCTAAATTCACTGTGAGACAAAATCCCTTAGCTATTTCAAAAGGTCTCATAGAGAACTGGGGGATATAATGCTCTTTTTTTACAAACTGTGTTTTTTCTGCCGTGATAAAGCAACAAATCCTTTCCTGCTATCATTATAGAGATAATTTTATCAAAAAAAGAGAGCGTTATCTCTTCAATTTAGATAAATGGGACACAAAGTAGAATGGTGTGACAGAAGTGGCTTTGGCCTTACTGAAATGTTAAAGGGAATTTTCATTCATATAGATTGTTTTAAAAAAGGTGCGAAGTCAATTCTATGACTTTGCACCTTCATATTTCACTTGAACTTTGTTTAAGCGCGTTTATCTACTCATTGTTACGCGTGAATTGCGTTTAAAATCGACACTTTGTTTGTAGTAAATAATACATAATTTTGTTTTACAGTTCTAATTAATATACGATCAGTTGTCCCATATGCTGTTCCGATACGGATTGCACTTGGTTCTTCAACACCCGCATAGGTAGCATCTTCGGTAACCTCGATTACATCACGTAATGGAATCGTGACCTCCGCAAATTGCCATGAAATAATTAACTCTTCTTTTGTTTTTTTGACATCAATACCTAGCATTATACCAAGACCTTTCTATAATAGAATGCTACACTTCTTATCCCATTATACAAATTTTTAGATTATTTTTCTACATGTATGAATAGAGCTGATATTTTAAGGGTGTCAAAAGAAAGGGAAGATATACTATCAATCTATTAAGGAATACGTTATGAAGAAAAGTTCACAGGGAATTAATATGGATTTGATATGGTTGAAGTATGATGAATGAGTAACAGTAGGAGTTGCAGGAAGGAAATGAATGATGAGACTTAAATTAGTAGGAACCTTAACTTGTATAGTAGTAATGTTAGGTATCTTTATTATTTACACCAATATATCTATTGGTAAAGAACCATATAAGACAAACCATGAAACTAGTGAAAACTCCATAAATAAAGAAAAAAATAGTAAGCAAAATAGGACTTCAAATAAGATAGCAAGTTCTTTTGCTAGTGTACAGGCTGTAGTTAATAAGGAATATGGTTTACCCGAAGACTATATGCCAGAGGATTTAGTTGTACCAAATGTACCGTTCTCATTTAGTGGAACGGTAGAAAAGAGTCATCTTCGTAAAGAAGCAGCGGAAGCATTAGAAAAACTATTCCTTTTAGCTAAGCAAGATGGGATCCAGTTGAATGCTGTTTCAGGATTTCGTTCCTATGAGTATCAAAAAGGTCTGTATGCCAACAATGTTAAAAAGAAAGGGCAAGAGCATACGGATCGCTTCTCTGCAAAGCCAGGGCATAGCGAACATCAAACAGGGTTAACGATGGATGTTTCTTCTAAAAGTGCGAACAATGAACTAGAGCTATCCTTTGCGAATACGAAGGAAGGAAAATGGCTGAAAGAAAACGCGCATCGTGCAGGGTTTATCATTCGTTATCCTAAGGGGAAGGAAAGTATTACGGGTTATGCATATGAACCTTGGCATATTCGCTATGTAGGAGATATTGCTGAAAATATATATAAGGAAAAACTGACTTTAGAAGAATATATGAATCTGTGAAAATAGAATTGAAGAGTTAAACTGTATTCATTGTTTATGAATGCTACTTTTTCTATTAAAAAGCCTAATTTCTCAATGTTTTGTAGAGAAATTAGGTTTTTTTCATCACTTCATTAGAGTTTTTTAGGCTTTGTTCGTTGTTATACTTCACACAATATTATAAAGGAAATAGAACTTACTGAAGATAACATATGAATGTTTTATAAATGTATCAAAAAAGTGAACAAAATCGTTATTTTGCACAACAAGGTAGTCAGCTTAATGAAATAACTGCTTGTAAAAAAAGAAGCCCTACAGAAAATATTACAGGGCTTCACCAAGTTGAGTTATGTCGTATTCACAAGGGATTTTAACATGATATTTGTGTTGAATAAACTGGTAAATGTGTCCAAGTAATTTGGAGCTATTTTATAAAAAAAGAGAAGCGCTTAATCAGGACGCTCCTCTTAATGCCAATACACAATAACTATCCCATTATACTGTATAAGCGTAAAATATTTAACAACTACCTTCATGGTAAATATTTCATTTTTGTCTTAGTACCTTTAAATCACGAAAAAAGGTTCCGCTGTTTCCAACAGAACCTTTCCTAAAATGGCAAAGAGTAACTCTTACCTTACTCTTTGTTCATATACTACAGGAGTTTTAATGAAAATCCAAGGCTCCTTATATTGAGAAATAAAGAAGAATCATTATAAAAAAATTATCTTTTTTCATAAATAAAAGAGCAGCTAGCAAAAACTAACTGCTCAATACAAGGAGATACAGAGAAAACTAAATGGATTTTGGCATACAGCCTATTAACATTATGGACATAATATTGATTTTTATTCGAAGGAATTCATGTTTTACAAATCAGATTATGATAGTCGATATTCTCCATATTGACCAGAAAAGAACCAAGAATTCTAGTGAAATTCCAAGTGTTCTTTTCCTAGTTTTTTGAAATTCTTTTACTAAATAGCCAATAGCGCTAATTGCTAGAAGAATGAAAAGAATAAGTTCTAGTGTAACTGGCATTTGATCTACTCCTAATCTATTATTTTAATTTATTATATAACGATTATAAGATATTTTTATGGTTAGTGGTGAGAAATTAAACAAAACCATCTCTTTACGAAAAAAGGTCCTGTTGTTTCCAACAGAACCTTTCCTAAAATGGCAAAGAGTAACTCTTACCTTACTCTTTGTTCATATACTACAGGAGTTTTAATAAAAATCCAAGGCTCCTTATATTGAGAAATAAAGAAGAATCATTTAAATTATTTTTGAGTAGAAATGAAAATAGGGGTTTGCCTTAAACATTTATTATTAATCAAGAATATGAGTATAGAAACAGGTCTAAATTCTGTAATGGTGGATGGGATTGTTATGGACATAACTCAAAGTGTGGTAAGAATAGTGGTTAATGAGAAAGACCTTCCGTTCACTTCAGTTCAAACCTCTGCATGGAATCATGGACCTGTAAATGATTTAATCGTTTCGACGAATCAGAGAATGAATGAGCTTTATCAATTCATGTGGTCACAAGTACCAGTTACGATCTCGGTGTATTTTCTTCTAGGGGCGGACTTAATGAGATTCGCTAGGGTCGCTGGAATTAATGAACGTGTAACGGGAGAATATATATCATTTCATTTGGGGATAAGAAGAATTCAAAGTAGCTTAACAGCTGCTTTTTTATTTTGCATAGAAAAAGGAACCATAATAGGCTCCTTAATTTGATTCAGAAGTTGTGTAGTTTTTCTTGATGATATCTTTTATGTTGATAATTAAGGATATAAGGAATTCAGCAGCTAGGATACCGTTTACCCAGTAATATGTATTCCCGGATGTAAATTTATTATAAAAGGAATCGATATTATAATACACTAAGCCTGCTGAAATGACGGTAGAGATTACTAACGTACCAAAACTTTTCATGACACCGTCATACAATTCTGTAATTTTAGGCTTTTAATACAATTATACATTTAAATAAAAAGGTTTACAAAGGAATTACCATAAGGAGGAGTTATAACGATTTTCTTCCAATTGATGGTTTTTATTTTTGAAAAAATAACTATTTTATAAAAAAAAAAAAATTTGACCCCCATAAAATTATTTGTTCCTTCGAATATATGTAAAGTAGAAGAAAATAAATGAAAGAAAAAGCTAAAATTACCAAAAATATAGCGAAGAGTTATTCAAAGATTGCGGCTAAAATAGAAAAGAGCAAGTGGTATTGTAAAAGAAAACAAGAAAGCAGTACAAAATACAGACTTCACTTTAGTACAAGTGGAAAAAATAGTCATATAAAAAATCGGCCTCGAAAAATATGAGTAATAGCAAGTAGACAAGCCCAAAGAAAAGTACTAAGAAAATGTGGTTAAATGGTCACTTGTTTAGTGATCATTTTGCTATTTGAAGCAGAAGGAGGCTGGAAGATTACTAGTGTTGAGTTTAGTAATGAAGATCCTAAGAAAACCGAAAATAGAAGATATCGTATATAACATACAAAACAATGGAGGAGATAAGGAAGCATTTATCGTACAGTATCAGCCTTTTATTAGAAAATCCATATCGTCTGTCTGTCGCCGATATATTACAGAACAGGATGATGAATATAGTATTGGACTGTTTGCGTTTAACGAAGCAATTGAACAGTATTCATATAAAAGAGGGAAATCTTTTCTAGCGTTTGCTGATCTTCTTATAAAAAGAGATGTAATTGACTATATACGCAAGGAGTCTAAGCATAACTTTGTCTTTTTAAAAGAAGATGAGCAAGAGGAAATGTTAGAAATGCAAGTATCGCTTACGGAGTATATGAAAGAAATCGAAAATAGTAACCGTAAGGAGGAAATTCTTCATTTTCAAAGTGTGTTAGCTGAGTTTAAAATTACATTTTCAGAGCTTGCTAAAGAATCTCCTAAGCATCGTGATACGCGTGAGCACCTAATAGAAATTGTGAAGATTATTATAAAAGAAGAGGAAATGATGGAAGAGCTGTTCCGTAAGAAAAGATTACCCCTAAAACATATTGAACCACTTGTTAGGGTAAGTCGTAAAACGTTGGAACGACATAGAAAATACATTATTGCGATGAGTATTATTTTTGCAAACAACTATACATACATTCTTGATTATATAAGAGGGGAAAAGCATGATGAATAAAGGAATTGTGATGGATATAAAAAAGCATAACGTAGTTGTTTTGACTCCAAATGGAGAGTTTATTACATTTAAAAGAAAAGCGCACCCATACATGATAGGAGAGGAAATCTCGTTTAACAAACAAGAACAAAGAGCGTCGCGTTTTTCCATACTACCTTTCTTAAAGCCTACAACAGTAATTGTTGCTGGTTTTCTATGCGTATTGCTGTTTTTTTACAATCAACCAGAAGAAAAAGTATTTGCTTATGTCTCAGTTGATATAAATCCAAGTATAGAGGCGAGCGTAACGGAGGATCTTCGTGTTATAGATTTGCGGGCTTGTAATGATGATGGAAGGCGTATTTTACAAGAAATGAACAGGTGGGAAAATAAACATCTGCAAGACGTGATACGTATTATTATAAAGCAGAGTCAAGAGGATAAGTACTTAACCAATGATAAGCAAGTTATGCTAACGGCTATTGCAAAGGACAAGTCGCTAGAACCACAGTTGGAAAAGGCTATGCAGGAATTAAAGAAAGAATATGAGATAAAACATGTTACAGTCGAATATCAAAGCAGTACGATGCAAATGCGGGAAGATGCTGAGAAAGCAGGAGTTGGAACGGGCGTTTATATAAAACAAGAGAATGAGAAGAAAAAATCGCTTGCTCCACCTGCACCGTCATCTAATCAAGAACAACAAAAGTTATCTTCTGATGCATCATCGGACACACCTCCTGTAAAAGAAGAAAGCAACGAGAAGAAAGAGTATATAGAACAAGAGCAATCTAAGGAACAACAGCGGAAGCAAATAAAGGGAAATAATAGGAATCAGCAGGAGAACAACGGCAGAGGGTCTCAAGGGATTAATGGAAATCAGCAAGGAAACAACGGAAGAGAATCGCAAGGGAATAATGGGCACCAACAAGAGAATAACGGAAGAGAATCGCAAAGAAATAATGGAAATCAGCAAGGAAACAACGGAAGAGGATCACAAGGGAATAATGGGCACCAGCAAGAGAACAAGGTTAGAGGGTCTCAAGGGAATAATGGGCACCAGCAAGAAAACAACGGAAGAGAATCGCAAGGGAATAATGGGCACCAGCAAGAGAACAACGGCAGAGGGTCTCAAGGGAATAATGGAAATCAGCAAGGAAACAACGGAAGAGAATCGCAAGGGAATAATGGAAATGGGCAAGGGAACAATGGAAGAGGATCGCAAGGGAATAACGGGAATCAGCAAGAGAACAACGGAAGAGGATCGCAAGGGAATAATGGAAATCAGCAAGGAAACAACGGAAGAGGATCGCAAGGGAATAATGGGCACCAGCAAGAGAACAACGGTAGAGGGTCTCAGTAAGGAAAGCTTCTATCAAATAATATAGAGTGAAAGAGAAATCTATAGAATTGGGAGGATTCCCTCTATCTGAAGAGATTTTTTAATATTTTTTTAAAATGACGGACATAAAATCATATATCCTTTCGAATTATATATATGGATATCATTAATAGTTATATAAAAGGAGAGAAAAAATATGAAAATGTATGAAGAAATCACTGAAGTATTAAAGGTATTAGCACATCCTGTCCGTTTATCATTAGTAAAAATAATGCTTGCAAAAGGTCCTATTAACGTAACGACAATGTATGAAACATTACAAATGCCTCAAAGTACAATTAGTCAACATTTATCTAAACTAAAAGCTACAAAGGTTGTTACAGGTACTCGGAAAGGGTTAGAAATTTATTATGAAGTAACGGATAATCGTACAAAAGCGATATTATTAAGCTTGGCTTAAAGGGTGACTGTTTAGATTTCAAAATGAAGTAAGCCATTCAGAGACTATAATTTTCTTATTAACATTAGTTGTATCTGTTGTTGTTTTTAATTTGCTTCATAGACTTCTTTATTTGGGTCTTGCCGTATCACTATCAAGCTAAATTTTAAAGAGACTATAAAATTGAAAGTTTTCTTATTAGGGTCTCTTTGTTAGCTTGATAGTGATGTGCCGTTCCCACTAGTATGTAAAGAATTTGGTGATTTTTTTAGTCATGTAATCTTTTGATTTGATGATCTTTTCCCCATTCGCATAGTTCATCCATAATTTGCATTAAAGATTTCCCGTATTCGCTTATTGTGTACTCAACCTTTGGTGGTACTTCTTGATATACAGTACGATGGATAATTCCATCAGCTTCAAGTTGCCGAAGTTGTTGTGTAAGAACTTTTTGCGTAATGTTTGGGATTTCTCGTCGGATTTCATTTGTTCGCATTTTTCCATCCATCAAAACACATAAAATATGAACTTTCCATTTTCCGCCGATTACATCGAGTGTCGTTGCAATTGGGCAGTCTTCATTTTGATTCATATAACACCTCCACAGGTACTTTAAGGTTCCTATAGCACTTTAAAGTACGTACTTTTCAATTATATGTGACTCATTCATACTAATACGTAAAGGATTGATTAATTTATAAAGGGGATGGAAACGGATGAAAACACTTGTAATTGTAGCACATCCTGATATTGAAAAATCAAAAATCAATAAAAGATGGATTGAAGAACTTGAGAAATATTCAGATGAAATTACGGTGCATGAATTATATAAAGCGGCACCGAATTGGGAGTTTAATATTGAAGAAGAGCAAAAGCTATTAGTAGAACATGACAGATATATATTTCAATTTCCGCTTTATTGGTACAGTTCACCACCATTATTAAAAAAATGGTTTGACGATGTATTAACATATGGATTTGCGTACGGATCAAAAGGAGACAAAGTGAAAGGGAAAGAATTTGGTCTAGCTATTTCTATAGGTGGATTAGAAAAAGACTATGAAAATAGCGGAATTACAATGGATGAGTTAACAAAACCATTTCAAGCTACTTGCTTATATACAGATATGAAATTTATACCTCCATTTTATTTATATGGTGCCGAATATAAATTAAGTGATGAAGAGATTGATAAAAGTGCACCGGAGTATGTGCGCTATGTGATGAATAAGGAGTATTCTAATATATAAGAGGAAATAGCCATTTACTTGCTAAGTAGATGGCTATTTTTAGTGGATTTACATTCACTAAGTGTAATCTTTAGTAAATTAATAGTTAATCTGGTAAAATAAAAAACCTAATATATATAAAGGGGAGTTTTACTTGAGAACGATGCAAAAATTATTACAAAAAAGAGCAATGCAATCACCAAATTTGGAAGCGCTTGTAGGGGGAGAGAAAAGGTATTCGTTTCAGCAGTATAATGAACGAGTAAATCAGCTTGCACACTATTTGCTACATAACGGTGTACAAAGAGGAGATCGTATTGGAATACTATGCAAAAATAATCATCCGTTTCCAAGCGTTATGATGGCAAGTTTAAAAATTGGAGCTGTATGTATTCCGTTAAATCATCAGCTTACTGCTTATGAGTTAGAAACGATTGTAAAAGAAGCAAAATTAAAAGTGTTAGTTATTGATGAAGAGTTCCATGAAGCTTTAAAAATTGATGCTGTTAAAGAAATTCCTTATGTAATTAAAACGACTGAAGAAGGATTTGGTTCATTTGAATTAACATTACAAGAACAGCCAATTACAGAACCGAACGTAGAAGTTCATGAAGATGATGATGCGATTTACTTATTTACTTCAGGAACGACTGGACAGGCAAAAGCATGTGTAATTGGACATAAAAACTTACATCATTATTTTTCTGAGATTGCGGGCCAAAGAGAATTTCCACCAGGTGAACGCTTTTTATCCGTGCATCCATTATTTCATATGAGTGGAGTGCTTTCTATTTTAAATTGTATTTATCATGGTGTTACGATGATCTTTTTAGCTGATTCGAATCCTGCTCTTATTTGGGATAAGATTGAAGAAGAGAAAATTACTACGATGCTTGCGTTCCCAGCTGTTTATAGCTACATGCTTGAGGAGCTAAATAAAAAAGAACGTAACATTTCAACTTTTAAAGTAGCACAAAGTGGTGGTACAAAAGTGCCAGAAACACTTATTCAAAAATATATGGAAAAAGGAATATATATGGTGCAAGGATATGGGAGTACAGAAGGTTGGGTTGTAACTTCATGGCATCCAATGATGGGAAAAGAAAAGATGTCTTCTGTAGGGAAAACTTTGAAACATGTAGAGTTAAAAATTGTTCATCCAGAAACAGGTGATGAACTAACAACAAATGAAGTTGGTGAGATTCATGTAAGAAGTCCATACATGTTTAAAGGGTATTGGAATAATGAAAAGGCGACAAAAAAGGTAGTAAAAGATAATTGGTTTAACATGGGCGATGCGGGCATGATAGATGATGACGGATTCCTGCATATTATGGGAAGATATAAAGACGTTATTATACGCGGTGGTGACAACGTATATCCAGATCAAGTAGAAGATGTTATTCATGAAATACATGGTGTTTTAGAAGTTGCAGTAGTTGGAGTTCCAGATGACTTTTGGGGAGAGATTCCGACAGCGTATATTGTAAAAGATATGCAAACGTCTTTAACGGAAGAAGAAATTATACGGCATTGTAAAGAGAAACTAGCAAGTTATAAAATACCAGAAGTTGTATTTATGAAAGAATTACCGAAAAATGCTTTAGGGAAAGTGTTGAAGAGGGAATTAAGAGAAGTTGTACTTGTAAAATAAAAAGCGATTAGATGATGAGGAATCCAGTTATGTACAAAGCATAACTGGATTTTTGTTTGTAAAGAACATAATAATTTACTAGATTTTGTATTTTGTGTAAGATAATAAAGAATATTCAATCATTAATAAAAAGGAAGAGATATAAATGAATCTACCGTTATTACAAGTAGAGACAGGGAGGCTCATAATCCGTCCGTTCCAAAATGATGATTATGAAAGTTGGTTAGATGGATTTCATAAGAGGCTACCATCGCAGTATAAATATGACGATGGCCACCAAGTTATGGCATCATCAACAAAAGAATGGTTCACGGAATGGATAAGAGGTTTTGATGAAGCAGCACATCGAGATGAGATGTATGTATTAGGTATTTTTCGTAAAGAAGATGGGGCTAATATTGGGAAGCTAGAGCTTATAAAAATCTTACGTATGGACTATCAATGGGCGATGATGGGGTATTCCATACATAATCAATACTGGAAAAATGGATATGGTATTGAAAGTGTAAAAGCTGCGTTATCGTTATTTTTTAATAGTCTTCATTTCCATAGAATTGAATTACATATACATGTTGATAATGAGCCATCCGTTCGTCTTGCGGAAAGAACAGGTTTTTCACTTGAATGCAAGAGAGAGGCGTTTTCTTTAGAGAATGGTAAATGGATGGACTTTCTTATTTATTTTAAAAATAAGGAGATGGATATATGAGAGTTCTAATTACAGGGGGAAATCGCGGGTTAGGGTTACAGTTGGTAAAAGTATTTCATGAAAATGGGCATATCGTTTATCCGTTAGTTAGAACTGAGGTTATGGTAACGCAATTGAAGCAAATGTTTAGTTGTAGATGTTTTCCTATATTGGCAGACTTATCACTTGATGAGAGTACGAAGCAGATTAAGAACCAGCTCGAGGGATATACAGAGTATATGGATCTAGTTATAAATAACGCTGGAATTACTGGAAAGGAGACTGAGATTTTACATACAAATTCAGAAGAGTTAACGGACTTATTTAATATTCACTGCTTAGGCGTAATTCGAGCTGTAAAAGGTACATATGTGGCTTTAGCTAAATCGGATCAGCCGAGAATAATAAATGTGTCCTCTCGGTTAGGATCACTACATAAAATGGCGAACAAAGAGTTTCCGCAAGGACAGTTCTCATATTCCTATCGAATTGCTAAAGCTGCACAAAATATGTTAACACTTTGTTTACAACAAGAGTTTGAGAATAAAGGAATTCGTGTAACGGCAATTCACCCAGGAAAATTAAAGACTGATATCGGTGCCTTTGATGCGAATATGACTCCGGCTGAAGGAGCACAAAATATATATGATTGGGTAATTGATTCAAATGAGGATGTTTCAGGGAAGTTTATTGAGCCAGGTGTGGGGGAATTGAAGTGGTGAAGTACGATTTTATAAGTATTGAATGACTATTTGGGTTTTCATGGAGAATATGAAATGGTTTGCTACACATAATTACAATTGGAAAATTAGAAGAAGATTAGGAGAAAAGAAAATGAAGACTATAAAGGTATTTCATTACGATGCATTTACGAATAAACCAAATATGGGGAATCCAGCAGGTGTTGTATTAGAGGCGGATGGATTAACAGCAGGGGAAATGCAGCGTATTGCTGAAAAAGTTGGATTTAACGAAACGTCTTTCGTTCTTTCTTCAAAAGTAGCAGATTTAAAGGTTCGCTATTTTACCCCTCGTTTTGAAATAGATTTATGTGGTCATGGGACAGTTGGAACAATATTTGCCTTGTGTGAAAGAGGTTTATTAGAAGAGAAAACAAGTTTTACGATTGAAACGAAGGCAGGGGTTTTAGCAATACAAACAGATGTAAATGAAAAGGGAGAAACCTTTATTAAAATGAGGCAGGCTACACCTCAGTTTAAAGAATTTGCAGGTTCAAAAGAAGAATTAGCTCATAGCATTGGTTTGGACGTAAATGATTTAGATGTAAGTTTACCGATTGTATATGGAAGTACAGGAAACTGGACTGTAATTGTACCGGTTAAAAATCTAGATGTATGTGAGAGAATGAAGCCTAACAATGAGATGTTTCCATCGGTATTAAAAGAAATACCTAACGCTTCTATTCATCCAGTTTGCTTAGAAACTTATGATGAACAGGCACAAATGCATGGGCGTCATTTCTCATCGGCTTATGCTGGAACGATTGAAGATCCAGTGACAGGAACAGCTTCAGGTGTAATGGGAGCGTACTATGCGATGTATTTGGAGAAAGGTTTTGACCATAAAATGGAATTAATCGTTGAACAAGGACAGGAAATGAATAAAGATGGCCGTGTAACGGTATATGTAACGAAAGATGTAGAAAATGAGAAATTACAAATAGATATTGCTGGAACAGCGGTGTATGTGAAAGAGTTTAAAGTTTCAATATAAAGTGAAACTTTAATCAGTGGGGGTCTTACTGCCCGTTAATGTGGGATAAAAAAAGAAAGCCCGGAATACATCCAGACTTTCATTATCTGTTCAACACTTCAATATACGAAGCATCTCCAGTTGTTCTTAAAGCAGAGCGGAAATTGTTGTTTTCTAACGTTTTAGCGACTTGTTGTAATTGCTGTGCATCATCATGATGGATAAGTAAGCTGTCAGCACCGCTTTCTTCTATATGAATGTGTTCGACACTTCCAATGGCATCATGTACTGCTTTTAAAAATTCAGGTTTCATATTGTCCTCCTAATATGTATGTAACGTTGTTGTTAGTATTTCCTTATTTTTGAAATATAAAAGTAAATGAATTTTTGTTATATTAAGATTTTGGAAGGGGTTTCCTATTCGTTTGTCAAATAATAGTAAAGTTGTCTTTTGAATTGAGGGGATCTTCGAAATTAAAGGGTGAGAGAATGGACATTTCAATAATTGCTGCACAACTAGTTAAGGAGAAAGTTATTTCACATGCTCCAAATAGCGTAAAAGCGTTGAACGGAGGAACGACAAGTACTGTATATTTGTTGGACGAAAAATATGTAGTAAAGCTGAATGAAGCGGAAGTAATACGTGAAGAAGCTAATTTTCTTTCTTTTTATGAGGGGAATACTTTATTTTCAAAGCTTTTGTATAAGGAACCTTTACATACATATTTCGTGTATTCTTTCCTGGAAGGTAATACTTCGTGTAAACAAGGATATAAACGAAGTACGCTTCGTACACTTGTAAAAGAAGTTATCAATAAGTATAAAATGGTTCCAGAGGCAGAAGGCTGGGGGTGGAAAGAAAGTCCGGTTCAATCTTGGAATGAATTTTTAACTGCAAATGTGATGGAAGCTTATGAAAATGTAAGATGTTACATAAGTGAAGAAGAATATAGAACGGTTCTTAAACTAGCAAATAGGGAAGCCGGAGTAAATCAACCCTTTTTATTACATGGTGATTTCGGATTTCATAATTTTATATTCCGGCAGAATAAGTTACATGGAGTAATTGATCCGTTACCAGTCCTTGGAGATCCTTTATATGATTTAATTTATGCGTTCTGTTCAACTCCTGAAGATGTTACGAAAGAAGCAATTGATTTTGCGATGAAACAATGTGTATTTCATAAAAAAGAACGAGATTTATACGAAGAAATAGTCATAGGATTATATTTGCGTATAGATACATGTTTGAGACACCACCCGAAAGATTTAGAAGATTACTTAGTAGCTTGGCGTTATTGGATGGACGAAATTGAGCCGGCTTTATAGTACAAATAGTTTGGGGGAGATAGTGAAATGAACATTCTAGAAGCAAAAAGAGATTTAGCACAAAGAACGAAAAGAGGATTTCCAGTTATAATAGCTGGTATTTTATTTTGGATTGTAGCAAGTGTAACGGGTATTCTTCTTTCAGAAAAACAAGTTGTGTGGGTGTATTTAATTGGTATGGGTTGTGTATTTCCTTTTGGCTTAATGATAGCTGCTATATTGAAAATTGACATGTTTGCGAAAGGAAATCCGCTAGGGACTTTAGCTGGATTAATTGGCGGGATAAATGTATTAAATATTCCGTTTGTATTACTTGCCTATTTTCAATTTCCAGAGTGGCTACCTTTTGTAGTAGCGATGTTAATAGGGGTTCATTTTATACCGTACGTATGGATTTATGAAAGTAAAAGTTATGGTGTATTGTCAGTAGGGACTGTACTCGTAACGTCAGTTTGCGGGATTCTTTTTGCAGACAATGGATTTACTGTCATTCCATTGGCAGTTTCAGTTGTCTACTTACTGACTCTAATCGGTTTATTAATTGAAAATAAAAAAGTAGATCATTATCAACAAAAATCAGCTTAATAAAGTGAAACTTTAATCAGTGGGGGGCTTCATCCCCCACTGATTATTAGTTGAACCAATCGGGCTTTTATGGGCAGTTGATTCCCCACCTAACTTCTTTGCTTTCGCTGAATTTTGAGGTGAAGATCTTACTGCCCATTAATGCGGGATAAAAATATAGGGGTAGGGGGAAATATTATGAAAAATTTCGTTTGTACAACGTGCGGCGTACAGTATGCAGCGAGTGTGGAAGAACCGGTAAGTTGTGTTATTTGTGATGAGGAGAGACAATATGTGAATCCGAAAGGACAGTCTTGGACGACTTTAGAAAACTTGCAATCGAGTGGTACATATAAAAATGAAATGATAGAAGAAGAAAATGGGCTTTATAGTATTACGACAAAACCGGAATTTGCGATTGGTCAAACGGGATATGTAGTAAAAACGGAAGCGTATCGTTTACTATGGGATTGTATTACTTATTTAGATGAAACGACAATTGAGAAAATAAAGGAGTGGGGCGGGTTAGATGCGATAGCACTATCTCATCCTCATTATTATTCAACGCAAGTAGAATGGGCAGAAACGTTTAATGTACCAATTTATATACATGAAGACGATAAAGAGTGGGTAGTACGCCCGAGTAGCCGTATTATTTATTGGTCTGGCGAGTCTTTACAATTAGCGGACGGAATTACTATTCATCGTCTCGGAGGACATTTTAGCGGCGGTTCTGTATTACATTGGGAAGAAGGAAATGATGGGAAAGGTATTTTATTAACAGGTGATATTATTCAAGTTGTAGCGGATCAGCAATGGGTGAGTTTCATGTACAGCTATCCGAACTTAATTCCATTACCAGCGAGAAAAGTGGAGGAAATGGCGAATCGAGTGAAGCCATTACAGTTTAATCGTTTATATAATGCTTTTCACCGAGTAGTGAAAGAGAATGCCAATGAGGCAGTGGAACGTTCTGCTGAAAGATATATTAAGGCGGTAGAAGGAAAGTTATTTCATACGTAAAAGGAGATTTAGTTTTTATGAATACGTTAGTATGCTTTGGTGATAGTATTACAGCTGATGAAAAAGACGGTTTACATTTTGGCCGACAAGGTTATGAATATGTAGCGGAGTTAATTGGTAAAAAGTTAAAAGGGATTTTGTAAGAAGCAAAGTGCGCGCGCTTTGCTTTTTTTGTCCGCGTATTTCTTCCTACAATGCTGCTGTGTTCAATGCAGTTGCTTTTATTATGCTAAATATATTTCATAGTAGTACATGTAGGAAAGAAATGAATAAAGTGAAATATAATTAGACCTTACCAATCGGGTTATTAAGGGGAGCCTGACTTCGACCTAACTTTGTTGCTCTTGCCAAATTTTGAGGCGGTGCACTCAAATAGCGGGATAAAATTTACTTTAAAGAAGTGGTTAGCCGTAACACTATAGGACATTCGTACAGAAGAAAATGATTTGTTCGGCTAATGGAATGCATCCAAGACTTAACAGTTGATTAATAGAACTGTAAAGTTTAAAATTACAGTATAGTTTTTAGAAGTGAGTTGCTATTGTTTGTAAAAAACAGATAAATTAAATATTCTCGAATAAATAATATAACGTGTATTTCATTCTAAACTGTAATTTTTTTTAATACATTTCAATAATCTATATAATAATTTAAAAAGTAAAGGAGTGTGTGTAAAATATGGTGATTTTATATACGACAGCAAGCTGTAGTTCATGCCGAAAAGCAAAAGCATGGCTTGAAGAACATCAAATTGATTATACCGAAAAAAATATCGTATCAAATTCTCTTACAGTCGATGAGCTTAAATCCATTCTCCGTTTAACTGAAGAGGGTGCTAATGAAATTATTTCAACTAGATCTAAAACTTTTCAGGAATTAAATATAAATATTGAGGCGCTTTCGCTTAATGAGTTTTATAAATTAATAATTGAGTATCCTCAAATGTTACGTCGTCCAATTATGCTGGATGAAAAAAGATTACAGGTTGGTTTTAACGAGGAAGAAATCCGCAAATTTTTACCGCGTAGCGTTCGAACATTTTTGAATATTGAATTGCAAAAAATGGCTAATTAATAAGTAATATTTTGAAAGGAGGAAACAGAAGTGATTGAAGTACGTGTTACAGTTAATTATAAAGATAGAAATTATCATACAAATGTTATTGTGAGTAAAGATACGATTTGGACACAAATTAAACAATTGGCAGAAGAACAAGTTAAGAAACAGTGGACTGTTTAAATTGATTTGTAACTTAAAAAGTTAATTGAAGTTAGGAGATATAGGGGAGTTCTGATAGAATATAAAGAGATTTATTTTTTCATGCTAAGCATGCTTCTTATATTTTTACGTTTGACTAACCTATCTGTAATATTTATGGCTACAGTATGTTACTAAGCGAGAAATCATATTTTTTATCGTAGGAGGACAACAATGAACAGCGACTTTACCTTGGCCATTCACAGTTTAACTTATTTAGCTTTACAGCCAGATCGGATGTCAACAAGTAATGCTATTTCAGAAAGTGCAGGTGTTCATCCCGTACGCATTCGAAAAGTGCTAAGTTTGTTAAAAAAACATAAGTTTATACAATCAAAGGAGGGAACTGGTGGAGGTTTTATTTTTGCCCGAGATTTAAGTGAAATTAATCTTTGGAATATTTATCAAATAACCTCTGAAGGTACATTGCAGCCGAAGTGTCCAGAATCAAATGATCAGTGTATTGTAGGTTCGAATATGCGGAAAGTTCTTTTTGCTATTTTCTTAGGTGTGGAAGAACATCTAGGTGAATATTTAAAGAATTATACAATGAAAGAAGTTGTTGACCTTATTAATCAAGAACGTTAAGCGGCTTAATTATTATGTAGCCGTGAGTTCTTAAAAAAAAACTGTAATTAAAAATAATACAGTTTAAGCTGTTTTTTATATCTTTTTTATCGGTACAAAAAATATTTATAAGAAGGTGAAAAAGTATGATGTCAAATAATAATCATGTTTTAAAAGAGGGAGATTGGGTTCGTGGAATATCAAATGAGGGTGAATTCATAGTTGGTTACATTGTATCACTTGATGAAGTGGAAGATGTAGTTACAGTTAGCATTGTGAAACGTGACGACAAGTACACAATGAACGAAGCGATTTTACTCTTTAGTAAACACGTTAACAAACTCCCTGAATCAAAGGTAATAAATAAGGAGCAAATCCTTTATCTTATAGACCTTGCATTATTAACAGGGGATGAAGAATGGTTTATTGAGCTTTCTGCAAAATTAAACTCGATAAAAGAGCTAGTTAATGAGGGATTTTAAAGATTATATTATTCGCTTTTCATAGGTTGGATCGTGCAATAAGCAATAATATCATCTCTTTTGTTGCATTTTAATAAAAGTGGTGATTGAATGATGTAAATAAGCTGTCCGTATACGGGCAGCTTATTTTATGTTTTCGTTTAGAAAAATGTTAGCGGTTCCCTCGTTACCATCAAGTTAAAATGTATATGAATGCAATATCTATAATTTATATCCTAAAAATTGGTTTGTGCATTTAAAAAGACAATTCTTTTAAACCACATTAATTATTTATTAGAATATCTTTTTTAAATTAAAATAAAATTTTCGATAAAGAAATATATATAAATTTTTAAAATGAGTAGCTTAAATAAACAATATTTTACTGTATTTTATGCTGATTAATTCCATTTTAAGCGATAGGAACAAGGGTTGCATGCTAACTGTAAATTATTATCCATGTAAAATTATAGTCATTAAATATTTCTGAAAATATAAAAATATTAATTTTATAAATATACACGTTATAATGAGTGCGTCGAGAGAAATTTTATGATCTCTGGAGAAAATATAAAAAATGCGATTATTAGTAAGAAAGGTGTGTGGTTAGAGGCGAAATGTATGTAAAGTGCTTCAGTGGCTTGTGTAATCAATACCATAAATGCTGCCGAAGCTATTAAAGTGATGTATAGAATTGAGAAAGAAATGCCTCATAAATGAAGAGAGGCCGGTTTAACTGAAATTACTGTTACAAGTAATTTAGAGAAACCATAAAAGTAATACACTGTTATTAGAAATGTTGCAACGTATTTATGAAGTCTATTCAATATTGTTCTCTTAAGCGGTCTTTATATAAAGAGCGGATAGTACGAGTAAACTTTTTTGTGAACGCTAACATTTATGTTAGGACGCTAACTAGCGAATGTTTCAATTTGGATTCATTATGATGAAGGACTTGCAATGTGGGGCAACTTGTAAGGAATTCATTTTCCGAAAAAAGGAATATTTGTTAGCTATAAAGAGAGACGCAAGAATAGATACAAGGGGGAGTTATTATATGAACGGGAATACTGCAAAGAAAATAGAAGTTCAAGCTGAAAATATCGCACTAGAAAATGAGCAATATGCAGATCCGAAAAAGTGGCATAAGCAGGATACTACATGGGCATTGAGCCTATTTGGAACTGCAATTGGAGCAGGGGTGCTCTTTTTACCGATTAATGCAGGTTCAGGTGGTTTATTATCATTACTACTAATTACATTGCTTGCATATCCAGTTATGTATTACTCACATAGGGCACTTGCTAAAATGATATACGCTTCTAATTCTGCTGATGAGGGGATCACAGGTACAATTAGAGAGTATTTCGGAAATAAAGCAAGTATCATTTTTAACATCGTATATTTCGGTTCAATTTATACAATCGTGCTAATGTATTCGGTTGCGCTTACAAATACTGCAAGTAGCTTTATCGTGCATCAATTGCACATGCCAGAGCCTCCAAGGGCTATTTTATCACTTGTATTAGTTCTTGGTCTTATCGCTATACTGAATTTTGGTCAAGATATTACTGTAAAGATCATGAGTATGCTAGTGTATCCTTTCATAGCTTCTCTACTTTTTATCGCAATATCTTTAATTCCACAGTGGAATACGTCAATGCTTAGCTTTTCAGCTGTTTCTACTGCTTCAACAGGAACAGGATATTTTGGAACGATACTGTTGATTCTACCAATCATCGTATTCTCATTTAATCATTCACCTATGATTTCATCATTTGTTGTAAAACAGAGAGCTACGTATGGAATAGAAGCTACTGATGCTAAATGTGCGCAAATACAAAAAGTTTGTTATATCATGACATTCGCTGTAGTTATGTTCTTCGTTTGGAGTAGTACATTAAGCTTGACTCCAGAGGATTTAAAAATGGCAAAAGAGCAAAACTTATCAATCCTTTCATATCTTGCTAATGAGCTTAATTCACCTGTAATCACGATTGCAGCTCCAATCATTGCTTTTGTGGCTATTACAAAATCTTTCCTTGGCCATTATATCGGAGCATTTGAAGTAATGCGTGACATGATAATTAAGTTCGGTAAATCACGTGGAAAAGTTATTGAAGAAAAAACAATTAAGACAATCGTCCTTACTTTTGTTGTATTATCATGCTGGTTTGTTGCTTATACAAATCCAAGTATTCTTGGACTTATTGATTCTCTAAGCGGTCCATTAGTTGCTGCTATTTTATGTCTATTACCGATGTATGCGATTCAAAAAGTACCAGTACTAGCTAAATACAAAGGGAAAATGAGTAACGTATTTGTTATTATTGTAGGTGTACTTACTGTTTTAGCAAGTATTAAATCATTATTCTAATTCACGATTGTTAGTTCTAATGCAAAATAGAACGATTTTGGGACAGACTTCTCCGTTTGGAGAGTCTGTCCCTTTTTAATGCGTTACAGTTTGATCTTATTGATTTTATGAGGGATTCACGCATAATTGTAACTAAGGGAGATGATTTCAGATTGAGTAAACTGAATATTAGTACAACGGTTTCCGGAGATATAATTGTTACTCGTCTTATAGGCAAGATTAAAACAGATGATGTTTATGAATGGTTTAATCGCTTCGAGCAGGTTTGTCAGCAATTCATTTCCGAGGGACGTAAATACAAATTGCTGGTAGATAGAAAAGGGTACACGCCAGATCATTTTTCTGTTCAAAAAGTATGGAAAGATAAGTTTTTCAATGAAACGATTTTGAATCACAGTAAGGCAATTGCTTTTCTCCTTGAAGAAGGGGAGATACTGAATTATTTACAACAATCTAATACAAAAAAATCTGTAAAATTTTTCGATGATTATGAACAAGCATTCCTTTGGTTGAATGAATATTCTAGATAAAACTTTTAGTGAACCAGTTGCTTAAGCAACTGGTTTTTTTATGCTTGTAAGTAGTAGCTGGAAGAAAACTTCTATACGAAATGTTTAGCGCTAGAGGACATACATTTTTAGTGCGTTAAATATAATTCATAATAGCACCAAGAAGAAAAGAATACGCTTTACGTTATTAGTTATATGAAAAGTCCGTACGGTAGGGTCGCATAATTTTAAAAATAGCAATGTGGCATAAAGTGAGTAAGGGGGATAAACATATGAGTACTTCAAATTTGAATGAAATAAGTAAACAAATTTTAATAGAGGAGGAAACACTTCAATTTTCCTCTTTTACAAATGAAGATGCACTGCAAATAGGTTTATTTATCGTTGAAACAGCGAAAAAGGAAGGGAAATTGATTGCTGTTGATATAGCGAAAAATGGTGTGCAATTATTTCATTTTAAGATGACGGGGACAACTGAGGAAAATACGAAGTGGATTGAGCGTAAAAAACGAGTTGTTTCTTTGCACAATCATAGCTCGTATTATATGCAAATACAAAGTGAAATAACGGGTGTTCCATATAATGAAAAGTATCTTTTAGATAGGTCGGATTATGCTGCGTTTGGTGGTTGCGTTCCTGTGCAAATAAAAGATGTAGGAGTTATTGGAATGATAACAGTTTCAGGGTTACCACCAGAAGAAGATCATGAATTAGTTATAAGGGCAGTTAAAAATCATTTAAAGCAATAATAAAAAGGAAAAACCGAACAAGAATATGTTCGGTTTTTCCTTTTTATTATTCAGTTCATGAACATATTTCTAATAAGATGTTACAAAATGAAAAATCTTTAATTCAAGACACTTTCCTTGACGATAATAATCTATGTAGTTAATATGATAGACATAAAATAACTTAATTACTTTTTATAATTTAGTTATTTTATGTAAGTATAACTGAGTAAGTAGGATGTGGGGAAAATGCTTTGAATTGCCACTATTAATATTGGGGACAATTAGAAAGCGACAAATATAAAAAATTAGAAGTTAAGAAGTAAGATTGGATCAACAATAGTAGTAGCTTCTGTACAATGCATTCTTACTATATTGGCAATGACTATACATCACGAGGAGGACTGAAATTGGAATCGATGACCTTTGTTTTATTTGGAGCGACAGGGGATTTAGCGAAAAGGAAAATTTACCCCGCGCTATATAACTTATATAGAGATCAAAAGCTTCCAAAGCCAATATCCGTTATCGGGCTTGGAAGACGTGAAGTATCTCATTTAGATTTTCAAAAAAGAGTAAAAGAATCCATAGAAACTTTTTCTCGTCGCAGAGAAGAAGGTACTCCGAAAATAGAAGATTTTTTAGAGTATTTTCGTTATTGTCCGTTAGATGTGAATAAGCCAGAAGATTATAAAAGGTTATTACAAGTAGTTCATGAAAGGGAAGAAGAACAAAATATACAAGGGAATAGAATGTTCTACCTTTCAGTTACTCCTGACTTCTTTGAGACCATTGCTTTAAACATTAAAGAAAGTGGACTTGATAAAACAGATGGATGGAAGCGCCTAATGATTGAGAAACCGTTTGGTCATGATCTTACATCTGCCCGAGAGCTGAATGATAAGCTTAGTCGAACGTTTGAAGAAGACGAAATATACCGTATTGATCATTATTTAGGTAAACCGATGGTTCAAAATATTGAAGCACTTGAATTTGCAAATCCTGTTCTTCAATCGATTTGGAATAAAGAACATATAGCGAATGTACAAATAACAGCTAGTGAAACTGTTGGGGTAGAAGAAAGGGCAGAATATTATGATCATGCAGGAGCCATTCGCGATATGGTTCAAAATCATATGCTGCAAATATTAATGATGACTGCTATGAATCTGCCGGAAAAGATTAATGCATGTGAAATTCGTGAGGAAAAACGAAAAGTGATGGAGACTCTTCGTAAAGTGAAAAAAGAAGACGTTCAGAACCATATCATTCGCGGACAATATGCTTCAGGGGAGATAAAAGGACAACAAGTTGTGGCGTATAGAGAGGAGCCAGGAGTAAATCCTTCTTCTCCAACAGATACATTTGTTGCGGCTCGCTTATGGATTGATAACCCATTTTGGACTGATGTTCCTTTTTACATACGAACAGGAAAAAGAATGAAAGAAAAGTCTACTCGTATTGTAATTGAGTTTAAAAATACATTAAAACAGCAGTATCAAGATAGTAATCCAAATGCAGCGCCTAATTTGTTAATCATTGAAATTAGTCCAAATGAAAATGTTTCACTCCAATTAAATAGTAAAAATCCATTGAACAATGGAGAGCTTGAACCGATCCGTATTCATTTCACTTGTGAGCAAACAGGAGTGGGAATACCTGAAGCTTACGAAAGGCTTATCTATGATGCTATATGCGGAGATTCTACATTCTTTGCACACTGGAGAGAAGTTGAATTGTCATGGGAATGGGTGCAGCCAATCCTTGAAGCATTCGAAGAAAACTTGTTACCTCTTCATGAATATGAGTCTGGCTCGTATGGTCCGGATGCTGCTCATGCTCTATTACAAGAAAGTGAATTTAAATGGTGGTTAGATGAGGAATTGAAAAAATAAGTACATCCTTATAAGTAAAGCAATATGACAAAAAGATATTCATCATTTTATTAACATGTATTTATGATGAAAGGTAATTCAAGGAGGAATTATATTATGAGAGTAGGATTAATTGGTTTAGGTAAAATGGGATTAAATTTAGGGAAGAATTTAATGGATCATAAACATGAAGTAGTAGCATTTGATTTAAATACGAGTGCAGTGGAAGAAATGAAAGAGTATGGTGCTACAGGTGTATCTAGCTTAAGTGAACTCGTTCAATCATTACAATCACCAAGAATTCTTTGGGTTATGGTACCACACGCTGTCGTTGATTCTGTTATTGATGAAGTTACACCATTGCTATCAAAAGGAGATATTTTAATTGAAGCTGGTAATTCACATTATAAAGAGTCAATTCGCCGATATGAGCAACTAAAGAAAGATGGCATTCACTTTATGGATGCAGGAACTTCTGGCGGAATGGAAGGCGCGCGTAATGGAGCTTGTTACATGATCGGAGGAGATCAAGAAGCTTGGGACATCGTTGAACCTATCTTCCGTGATACAGCTGTAGAAAATGGATTCTTATATGCAGGAAAAGCTGGTAGCGGTCACTTCTTAAAAATGGTTCATAACGGAATTGAATACGGTATGATGGCTGCTATTGGTGAAGGATTTGAAATTCTAGAGAAAAGTGAATTTGACTACGATTATGAAAAAGTATCAAGAGTATGGAACAACGGTTCAGTTATTCGCTCTTGGTTAATGGAATTAACTGAAAATGCATTTTCTAAAGATGCCAAACTGGATGAGATTAAGGGTGTTATGCATTCTTCTGGTGAAGGAAAATGGACAGTAGAAACAGCTTTAGATCTTCAAACAGCAACTCCTGTTATCGCAATGTCTCTATTAATGCGCTACCGCTCATTAGACAATGATACGTTTACAGGAAAAGTTGTAGCAGCACTGCGCAATGAATTTGGTGGACATGCGGTAGAAAAGAAATAATACAACTCGTTAACGTTAAAAAATGGAGGGAATAAATCATGAAGTTTTTTATTGATACTGCAAATCTTGAGGACATAAAAAAGGCATATAAACTAGGTGTTTTAGCTGGCGTTACAACGAATCCTTCTTTAGTAGCGAAAGAGGGCATTAAGTTTGAAGACCGTATTGCAGAAATTTGTCAGGCAGTGCCTAAAGTTGAATCTGTTTCGGCAGAAGTAACTCCAGATGTTGTTGCAGCTGAAGAAATGATCGCACAAGCAGAACAACTGATTAAAATTAACGGTGGCGATAAAAACATCACGATAAAACTTCCAATGACGCTAGCAGGATTAGAAGCTTGTCGTTACCTTACTGAAAAAGGTGTGAAAACGAACGTTACCCTTATTTTCACTGTGAACCAAGCCCTTTTAGCTGCTAGAGCAGGTGCAACGTATGTTTCACCATTTTTAGGTCGCCTAGATGATATTTCTGAAGATGGGGTGCTATTAGTTGCTAAAATAGCTGAATTGTTCGATATTCATCAATTAGATACACAAATTATTGCGGCTTCTGTTAGACATCCAGACCATGTCACTCGTGTAGCAATGGCAGGTGCTCACATTGCAACAATTCCTTATAAAGTAATTGAACAACTTGCTATGCACCCATTAACAGATCAAGGTATTGAAAAATTTGCTGCGGATTGGGCGAAGGCGCCTAAGTTATAAGGAAGTAAAGTTTGCGCAAATTGCTTTTTTACGAGAGGACCAATCTCTATGTAACTTCATCCTTTAAAATAAATCTCGAGTTTGGCACCTTATTACGTAAAAGCAGCGATATGAAAAGACACCTTGCATTTTCAAAACAGCACAATGGTTATAAAAAGGATCCCCTTATGAGAGTGAAGTTTATGAAAACGTAGCTCTCATAAGGGAGCGTCTTTTTGTAGACACCATGGTGCTCTTTTGTTATAGGAATGATTTGAAAGGGGTTACATAGTGAGCTCGAAATATATGATTGGTGTAGATATTGGGACAACTAGTACAAAAGCAGTTTTGTTTTCGATCGATGGATCTGTTATTGCAAGCCATGGGATTGAATATCCTTTATATTCTCCCGCACCAGAAACAGCGGAACAAGATCCAGAAGAGATTTTTCAAGCGGTCATACATACGATTAAGGAGACTATACAATCAAGTAATGTACAGCCAGTTGATATTCTTTGTGTTTCTTTTAGTTCGGCAATGCATAGTGTCATTGCTGTAGACGAAGCAGGAAAGCCGTTAACGAGATGTATTACTTGGGCAGATAATAGAAGTGCAAGCTGGGCAGAAAAAATAAAGAATGATATGAATGGTCATGAAATTTACCTTCGTACTGGAACACCAACCCATCCTATGTCACCACTTTCGAAATTAGTTTGGCTTAAAAATGAACATGCTGATTTATTTGCAAATAGTTATAAATTCATTTCTATTAAAGAATATGTTTTCTATAAGTTATTTAAGGAATATGTAATTGATTATTCTATAGCATCAGCAACAGGAATGTTCAATTTGAAATCTTTAAAATGGGATGAAGAAGCTCTTCGTGTTGCAGGAATTTCGGAGGGAAAGCTTTCTAAACTCGTTCCAACTACGCACACCTTAATAGGATTAGATGAAGAATTTGCAAGAGAGATGAATGTACTTGTTACTACTCCTTTTATAGTCGGTGCGAGTGATGGGGTACTATCGAATTTAGGTGTGAATGCAATAGAACCTGGAGTAGTTGCTATTACAATTGGTACGAGCGGTGCAGTGCGAGTTGTCACAGATCATCCTGTAACGGATCCGAAGGGTAGGACTTTTTGTTATGCGTTAACTGAGGACCTTTGGGTAATTGGTGGACCGGTGAATAATGGTGGTATGATTTTTAGGTGGGTTCGTGACCAATTATGTGCGTTAGAAGTTGAGCATGGGAAGCGCTTAGGAAAAGATCCTTATGAATTGCTTACTGAAATAGCAGCAAAAGTTAATCCTGGATCTGATGGTTTATTATTTCATCCGTATTTAGCAGGAGAAAGAGCTCCTTTATGGAATGCGAATGCGCGGGGGTCTTTCTTTGGGCTTGGACTACATCATAAGAAAGAGCATCTTATCCGTGCTGTTTTAGAGGGAATCATTTATAACTTGTATACAGTTCTTCTTGCTTTAAAAGAGCTAATTGGCGAACCGAAAAAAATTCAAGCGACAGGTGGCTTTGCAAGATCGGAACTTTGGAGACAGATGATGGCAGATATTTTTCATCAAGACGTATACGTTCCGGAAAGTTTCGAAAGCTCTTGTCTAGGAGCAGCTATCCTCGGTTTATATAGTTTAGGTGAAATAAATACATTACATGTAGTTTCTAATATGGTAGGTGCCAATTTTTATCATGAGCCAAACATGGAAAGTGTGGAGAAATATAAAGAATTAATACCGATCTATATTCGTTTGGCCCGTCACTTGGAAGAAGAATATGAAAGTATAGCAGCTTTTCAGAAAAAATGGGTTTAGAGGCTATTTGGCAGAAAAATATGGTAACTTATAAAGAGGTACTCCGATTTTTTAGGATATTCTTTCAATCAAAAATAGTTTTATGAACTTGGTAAGAAGTATGATGAACAAAAACTATAGGGAGAGGGTTATGAAAATGACGGATAACAAAGAGTTTATTGGATATGTTGGAACGTACACGAAAGAAAATAGTGAAGGGATATATACTTTTACTTTAAATACGGAAGCACAAAAAGTTAGTAATGTAACACTTGCGGCTAAGCTGGATAACCCTACATATGTAACGATTAGCAAAAATAATCAATATCTCTATTCCGTTGTTAAAGACGGCGAATCTGGTGGTGTAGCTGCTTATTTGATTAACCGTTATACAGGAGAGCTAACGGAACAAAACAGACAAGTAGTAGAAGGGGCTTCTCCTTGTCATATTAGTGTGGATAGTGAAAACGGTACGGTAGTTACAGCAAATTACCATAAAGGAACAATTGAGTCTTTTGTAGTAAATGAAGAAGCTGGAACTGTAAACGCTGCCACATCTATTATGGCACATGAAGGTTCAGGCCCAAATAAAGAAAGACAAGAAAAACCACATGCACATTACGCGGGATATACTTCTGATGAAAAATATGTGGTTGGTGTTGATTTAGGGATTGATAAAATCATTACGTATGAAATAAAAGATAGTAAGTTAAAAGAAGTAAATAGCTTGTCTGTAAACCCAGGAAGTGGTCCGAGACATATTGCTTTTCACCCGAACGGAAAGCATGCTTATGTCATGACTGAACTTAGCTCGGAAGTTATTGCATTATCATATAATCCGGAAGAAGGGTCCTTTACAGAGTTGCAGTATATTTCTACCGTTCCAAAAGAATTTGATGACAATAGTCAAGGAAGTGCTATTCATATTTCTTCTGACGGCCGTTTTGTGTATGCGGCGAATCGCGGTCATAATAGTATTGCTGTTTTCAGTGTGGATCAAAATTCAGGTCAGCTTACATTTGTTGCACATACATCTACAGAAGGAAATTGGCCGAGGGACTTTGTATTAGATCCGACTGAAAAGTTTCTTGTTGTTACAAATGAAAAGTCACATAATCTTGTGCTATTTTCAAGAAATGAAACGACAGGTGAGTTAACATTGTTACAATCTGATGTTGTTGTACCAGAGCCTGTTTGTGTGAAGTTTTTAAATATATAATTTCAGATACCTAAACAAAAGCAAAGCGATATCGCTTTGCTTTTATTGTTTCTTTTTCGGTCTACGTACTAACTCGCCGCCACAGTTTGGGCAAACGTTGTGTCTTTCTTCTGTACATGGTGCACAAAATGTACATTCATATACGCAAATGTATGCTTCAGAATCTTGTTCCAGCGATTGATCGCAAATTTGACAGTTTGTTTTCATTTGTAGTGCCATAGTAAGTCTCCTTTTAATTTGAATATTTGTAATTTAATTATAATTCATTAGATAGAAACTGTCTTTTTCAATTGAAAGGAAATTGCATGATAAATTTATGATTTGAAATGAAAGATGCCCTTTTATATTAAAATTGATTATTTCATGCAGTTGGAATATTATGAAATAGTTAAAAGACAACAGGGGGTATATATTTTGACTAATCATAACGATCATTTAAAAGCAAACTGCGAAAAATGCTTCGGTTTATGTTGCGTGGCGTTACCGTTCGCAGCATCGGTAGATTTTGCGGTGAATAAAGATGGTGGGAAGCCATGTTCTAACTTACAATCAGACTTTAAATGTAGCATACATAAAAACCTTAGAGGAAAAGGTTATAAAGGTTGTACAGTATTTGAGTGTTTCGGTGCTGGGCAGAAGATTTCGCAAGTTACATTTAACGGGATTGATTGGCGGAAAGATGCTAAGCATGCGAGAAAAATGTACGATGCTTTTCCAGTTATGCATCAGCTTCATGAAATACTGTGGTATTTGAATGAGGCGATGCTTTTACAGGCGACACAATCGATTCATAAAGAACTAAGTAAAGCAATTGAAGAGACGGAGCGCCTTTCGAATTTAAATGCGGACGAGTTAATGAAAGTAAATATTCCATTACACCGTGCGGAAGTAAATGTGTTACTTTTAGAAACGAGTGAGCTAGTTTGGAAGGAAATGAATGCCGCGCGTAAGAAACGAATTAGTCACCGCGGAGCAGACCTTATGGGAGCAAATTTGAAGAAGAAAGATTTACAAGGAGCAAATTTAAGAGGAGCTTATTTAATTGCGGCTAACTTAAATGGAGCAGATTTAAGAGGAGCAGATCTTATCGGAGCAGATTTGCGAGATGCAGATATTCGCGGGGCGGATTTCACAAATAGTATTTTTCTGACGCAAGTTCAAATTAATGCAGCGAGAGGGGATAAACATACGAAATTACCGAAAGTGTTGTCCCGTCCATCGCATTGGAGTGCGTAAAGAATGTGGAACAGGCAGAGATTAAGAATCTCTGCCTGTTTTTTCATTTCTTTTCAAAAGTAGTAATGAAAACACTACATATAATAAGAATACCACCAATAAAAAAGTTACTATTTAATGTCTCATTTAAGAGTAACCAACCAAGCAATGATCCGACGATAGGTTGGAAGAAGAAAAATAAGGAACCGATGCTTGCGTCCATTAATTCTAACCCTTTATTCCAAAGGAAAAAGGCACCTGCCGTTGAGACGACTCCTAAATATACTACGCCTAATATTACGTACGTATTTATTGTTTCGATAGAGGTTGATTGTAGTTCCCATATCATAAAAGGTGTAATGAAAAAGAGTGAAAAGAATATGGCGTACGTTGTAATAACTAAGGATGAAAATCGAGCTGAAGCAATCTTCACATAAATGGATAGTAAAGCCCACGTAATAGCGGCCCCGACTAATATAATTGTACCGATAAAATAGGAGCCAATTTCAATATCCCATCCGATTACGATAATGACACCGATTGTCGCTATTATAGTAGATAGCAGTCTACGAGCGGTTAGTTTTTCTTTTAAAATGATCGCTGCAAATATAACCATAAATGCAGGTGTAGCTGATGTTACTAAAGAGCCTGTATGAGCGTCAGATAATTTTGTTCCGATAAATTGACAAGTAATCGAAATGAAATATCCGATAAATCCAATCCAGGCGAAGAGTAGCCAATCTTTTTTGTGAATGGTTACTTTTTTCTTTTGCTTTTTCTCAGCTATTTTCAAAATGAAATATAAAACAACGAAAGCGATAATAAAGCGTAGCCAAACGAGTGTCAGTGGTGGGATAAAGTCGAGTACGTATTTACTAACAACATACATACCGCCCCATATACTAGCTGCTAATGATAAACATATAGCTCCTAAAATTGTTTGTTTCATGTAAAGTACCTCCGTCTATTTTTAGGGTATTATGAGTTCCCTAAGACGAGGCATAGTGCACGTGTTATATGAATGCCCGCCTTAGTTTATAGACGGCCTACAGGTTGATCGTTTTCGAATGAAGTGTTGTAGTACATGAGTGCATTCCTCCTTCATATTTTATAATGATATTATAACTTAATTTTCAGCTTATTGGGATGTTTCTTTAGAAAATGGAAATGGTCGTTGTTTAAGAAAGCATAGTATATGGTAGAAAAACATATTTTTAAAATATAAGAAACCAATTACATAACTGATAAGTATAGTAAGAGTAGGATGAAAAAGTAGATTAATAGAGAACGAGGAGGAGATTGTTATAACTACAACCGTTATTTCTCATTTTTATAACGAAGAGTATTTATTACCGTGGTGGCTTGCTCATCATACGAAACTGTTTGATCATGGCATTTTAATTAATAAAGGTTCAACAGATCGTTCGGTTGAAATTTGTAAAAAATTCGCGCCGCACTGGGAAGTACGAGATTCTGCAAATCCAGAATTTGATGCATTAGCGACAGATCATGAAGTGATGAGGGTAGAACAAGAAGTAAAGGGATGGAAAATGATTTTAAATACGACTGAGTTTCTTTGTGTGCAAGATAAAAATCAGTTTTGGAAATCACTAAATGAATTGGGAGGGAGGATGTATTGGCTGGAAGGGATTATTATGGTCGATGATCTTAACTATAATTATCCGGACCTTAACTTTGGAATATCTTTAATGAAACAGCGATTTCACGGTTATTTACCAGAAGATTGGCCGTTATGGAGAAGAGGTAGATTTATTCATAATCATGAACATGGAAGTTATACGGTTGGAAGACATTTATCTGCACATGAATCTATGATTTATCCGCCACTTGCGTGTATTGCATGGTTTGGTTTCAGCCCTTGGAACGATGCGATGAGAAAGAGGAAATTACAAATTGGCCCGACTCTTTCTGAAGCTAGTAAGCATGGGGGAATGGGAACACATCATATTATTACACCTGAAAAATTAGAAGAATGGTATAAGGATTTAGCGAGAGGTACGAAGGATTTACGTTTTAGTGGTGCGTATCGTTATGCTTTTTTATAAATGATTCCCACCATAAAATTGTTTCTTCAATCCCAGTATTTAGATCGTATGTTGGTTTCCAGTTTACTTCAGTTTTTAAACGTTCTACATTAACGCCGACGAATAAAGGTTCATCTTTAGAGAAAGGGATCGCACCTAGTTTAATTAAATATTCTTTTCCTATCTTTTTAGCAATGATAGAAGCTAATTCTTTAATTTGTACAGATTGACCAGAAGCGATATTGATTGTGCCTGTAACGCCATGTTCTAATACTGTTACGAGAGCATCAGCGACGTCGCTCACATGGAGGAAATCTCTTGATTGTTTTCCATGTGTACATAGTGCTTCCTCATTTTTTAATAAGGAAGTGATAATGTTAGAAATGAGCCGATTCCCTTGTTCGTGAGGGCCATACATATGAAAGATGCGGCCCCAACACATGCTGAGGCTGGTTTGCTCAGCGTACGTTTGTAGCCAAGAGTGTAGTGCGTTTTTACATAATGCATACGGTGTTTTATAGGAAAGAAGCGGTGAATCTTCAAATAGTACGCCGTTAAACCATTCATATTCTGCGCCAGTACCTGCAACAATGACTCGCTTTCCACCGCATGTTGTGAAGTGTTGAATTAATGAGATACTGGATGTAAGCCAATAGTAATTATTAATAGATACGTAACACGCTGGCGGCACCGCTTCCCAAGCTAAATGAATGAGATGACTAGGTTTAATGTCGTAAATGAGTTTTTTTACTTCTTCATCGCAAAGTAAGTTTACTTTATGCCAATGGCAAGTAAGGTGAGAAGGCTTATTTGTATTGTAGGTGGCGTGCACTTCATAGCCCTTTTGTATAAGAGAATTTACAACATATTTACCAATCCATCCACTACCGCCTGTTACAAGGATTTTTTTCATGGCTCAATCACCTCAACTTCTGGAATCGTTACTAAAAATTTGCCGCCCCATTCACGAATGAAAGAGCATTCTTTCATAATTTCATCTTTTAAATTCCAAGGAAGTATGAGAATGTAATCGGGTTTTGTACGTTTAATTTCTTCTGGAGATTGTATTGGAATACGGGTGCCTGGTAGAAGGAGATTTTGTTTGTGAGGGTTTTTATCTACTGTATAAGCTAGAAATTCTTTGCCTATCCCGCAATAATTTAAAAGGGTGTTTCCTTTAGCTGGAGCACCGTAACCGATAATTTGTTTGTTTAAAGCTTTTGCTTCGATAAAAAATTTTAAAATATTTATTTTCAACTGTTCGATGCGTTTAGAAAAAAGGAGATAGCAATCTAATGTATCTAGCCCGTGATCTACTTCTTTTTGGATTAAGTTTGTAACATTGGAATGGATAGTGGATGAGTCACTATAATGCTTTATAAAAATGCGCAAGGAACCACCGTGCGTTGCAAGTTCTTCTACATCGACAATTTGTAAATGGTGATGAGCTAAAACTTTTTGAAGACTTATAAGTGAGAAATAGGAGAAATGTTCATGGTAGATCGTATCAAACTGTTTAAATGATATGAGATTTAATAAGTGCGGGAATTCAATTGTTATCGTGCCATCTTGTTTTAATAACGTTTTTAAACCGGCAACAAAATCATGCAAGTTCGGGACGTGTGCTAATACGTTATTTGCGACGATTAAATCAGCTTGTGGTAATTTCTCTGCTAAATCATTGCTGAAAAAATTCACTTCAGTAGGAATTCCTTTTTGAATAGCGATTTCTGCTACATTTTTTGCTGGTTCAATTCCTAACGTTTCGATATGTTCTTTTTGAAAGTATTGTAATAAGTACCCGTCGTTACTCGCGATTTCAATCACTTTCGAATGATTGGTTAAGTTGAAACGCTTAATCGCCATTTCTACATATTGCTTAGCGTGTAGTAGCCAACTGGAGGAGTAAGAGCTGAAGTATAAATAGTCATGAAAAATGTTGTGCGGAGATTCAAATTCATCTAATTGTACAAGTAAACAAGAGTTACAAACAAATGTGTGCAGCGGATAGAATGGTTCCATTTTATATGAGTGTTCAGGATCTACAAATGAGTTAGCGAGAGGGGAAACACCTAAATCTAGAAAAGTATTTGTTAGTAATGAGTGGCAAAAACGGCATTTTTTCAGTTCCATTTTATAGCCCCCTTATAAATTTTTGAATGCATCGATTTGTTGGCGCGTGAAAGATTCCATATTTTCACCAGATGCATATTTCTTGTACCAATCAACAGTCCAAGCGATAGAGTGATCTGTTGATAACTTAGGAGTCCAACCGAGTTTATTTACTGCTTTTGTACTATCGAGTGTTAAAATAGGTGATTCATAAGGAGTGTTTGTATGAGGAGAAAGGATTGTTAGTGGTTTATTCCATAATTTCATTATAGATTGAATGACATTATGAACGGTTCTGTTAGGTTCATTTATCGGGCCGAAATTCCACGCCGCTGCACATTCGGCGTCTTTCCAAAGTTTTTCAGCTAAAAGGATATAGCCATGTAAAGGATCTAATACGTGTTGCCACGGGCGAATAGCGTTTTTGTTTCTAATATTTAATGTACCATCTTGTAAATATGCACGAATGATATCCGGGAATAATCGGTCTTCTGCCCAATCACCACCGCCGATGACGTTACCTGCTCTTACTGAGGCAAGATGCAGAGTGTTAGTGCGAAAGAATGATTTTTGATATGATGTTGCAACTAGTTCAGCACAAGCTTTACTAGCACTATAAGGATCGAAACCTCCTAGCCGGTCAGTTTCCACGAATGCCCGGTTACCGCTCCCGTCATTTTCATAACATTTATCACTTGTAACATTAATGATGCCGCGTATACTTTCTATATGTTTTGCCGCTTCTAATACGTGAACAGTACCTAAAACATTCGTCTTAAATGTTTCGATAGGATTTTTGTATGAAGTGGTGACGATTGGCTGGGCTGCTAAATGAAATAGTATGTCCGGGTTATGTTGTTTCAGGGCATGGAATAAAGAATCGTAATCTGTAATATCGCCTTTAATTGATGTGCATTCTTTTGCTACGTTACCTTGTTCAAAAAGGTTAGGGAAGGATGGGGGATGAGAAGAATAGCCAACTACTTCTGCGCCTAAAGAACTTAAAAAAAGGGTGAGCCATGAGCCTTTAAAGCCAGTATGTCCCGTAATGCATACTTTTTTCTTATTCCAAAAAGATGATGAAGCCATATTACCAAACCTTCCACGGAGCGTTATTACTTTCCCATAGCTCGACTAATTTATTTTTATCGCGCAATGTATCCATCGGATGCCAAAAACCAGTATGTTCATATGCAGCCAATTCGTTTTTGTTTACTAACTGAACTAAAGTGTCTGTTTCAAAAACAGATGTATCTCCACTAATGTAATTGAAAACATCAGGATTTAAAACGAAAAATCCACCGTTAACCCATCCGCCATCACCTAGTGGCTTCTCTTGAAAGGATGTTACAGATTGTTTATCTAAGACGAGAGAACCGAATCTACCAGGAGGTTGTACGGCTGTAACAGTAGCCGTTTTGCCGTGTTTTTTATGAAATGCAATGAGTTCTTTTATATTTACATTACTTAATCCATCGCCGTAAGTGAGGCAGAAAGGTTCGTCCCCGATGTAATTTTGTATTTTTTTAACTCGTCCACCTGTTTCGGTATTTAGACCGGTATTAATCAGTGTAACTTTCCATGGTTCTATACGATGAGAATGGTTAGTAATCGTATTGTCGTTTAAATGTATCGTGAAATCGGACATGTGTAAGTTGTAATTTAGAAAAAATTCTTTAATTGCATATCCTTTATAGCCTAAGCAAATAATAAATTCAGTAATCCCGTAATGGCTATACAAACTCATAATGTGCCATAGAATAGGTTTTGTTCCAATTTCAATCATAGGTTTTGGTTTTAAATGAGTTTCTTCCCCAATCCTTGTTCCGTATCCACCTGCAAGAATAACAGCTTTCATTTTTTCCTCCTAAAATAAAAATTTATAATATATACAGTATTCATATGAAATACAAATGGTATGGTTTTTAGCTAAGTGCGTAAAAATATGTGAAACATGATAGGATGAGAAATATTAAGGTTTGAATTTAGGGAATAATTGTTGATACTCAGGGTGATTACGTAGATCTTGTGTCGTCTTAGTTAGCAGTAAAAATCGAACTTCGAGTTCCTCAGAGGACTGACCATATTGTGTTTGAAGTCCCATTTGAACGGCCTCTTTTAAAAGGGTAGGTGTAATTTGTAATTTTCTTGCCTTTGTATGTTCGTTCCAAGGGCTAAAATAAAATTTAAAAATGAATGAAGGGGAGTTATAAACGATAGGTTGGTGCTGCGTAAAATGTCTGCCTGGTAAATATGCGCCGTCAAGATGGTTGTGTATAAATCTCCAGGCACAGCCGATTTCTGGTTTATAAGGAAAGAGCCCGTGATATCGTTGCTCTACTAATGGAATAGAATATCTTAGTTTTGAATAATTGTAATTATGCTTATCAATCATGACAATCATTCTAATCGCATACATATTTTGGCCTAACGTATGAAGTGATGAGAAAAACTCTTCTATATTGTTACAACAAAGAAATTCCGTAGTATTTAATACCATTTTCCAACCTGAAACCTCTCTTTCAATTTCCATCACCTCAATATCAGTATTAGTGGGATCGAAATCAAGGAATCTTGAATTTCGTACTTCCCAGTTGGGAGCAAATAATTTACAAATTACAACAGAACGATCTGTAGAACCTCTATTAATTAATATGCCGTGATCAAATATTTTTGTATGATGGCATAAGCCACCATGGTAATAAATACTCCTCGTTATAAAAGTGAGAGATAATTGTCCTAGTGATTTTAATCTCCTCCAGTTGCATAAATAATGATTTTATTTCAATATTATTATCATATGTTTTAAATTAAGGAAGGTTGAAAGGAATGTGTGATTCCATTTTTACATTTGGTATCGGCATATCGAAAAAACAGTAATCTAACTATTTAGATAGAGTTATAGAGTGAGAATATACTACATACTTAGATAGCATGTGGAATTTTGTATAAATTATGAATAATAAACCGTCACGTTTGACTGTACAGTTTATGTATTGTATGATGGTAGTAATATAAACAAGGGGGGAAGATCGTTGGGAAGGTGTATCGAATCGGACAGTTGGCTCTCATGGCTCACGTGTCGAAACGCACGATTGATTATTATACGAATCTAGGAATCTTAAAAGCGGAGCGATCTCAATCTAATTATCGCTATTACGATGAAACAGCATTTGAGACATTACAATTTATTGAGAAGTGCAAAGAAATGCATATGCCGCTTTGTGAGATTAAAGAGAAAATCGAGGAGAAGAAGAAGCTGCTCGGTATCAATGAACACGTTTCGAAACAAGTGAATGAAGTGACAGACCATATTCATCGATTAGAAGCAGAGTTAACGGAGTTAAAGCCGCTTTTAGATGGATTGACTGATTCACAACGTGAAAAAATATCGAAATCTTTATCTGGTCAAACGACAGCTTTAATACAGACACTTGTTCTATTATTATAGAAAAAAGTGAAATCCGACCTCTTTAATTTTTGTATCGGGCTATGTTTTCTAATGAACAAATAAGAAAACATTATAGTATACAGGAGGTGGACACCTTAGTTTTTTAAACTAAGGGGATTCATTGGAAATATTTAATTTAGTCATGGTTGCGATTTTAATCGCATTTACTGGATTTTTCGTAGCAGCAGAGTTTGCGATTGTAAAGGTACGTTCAAGTCGTATTGATCAGCTTGTTGCGGAAGGGAAACGCGGTGCTTTAGCAGCGAAAAAGGTAACAACAAATTTAGATGAATATTTATCTGCTTGTCAATTAGGTATTACAGTTACAGCTATGGGATTAGGTTGGTTAGGTGAACCGACAATTGAAAAGTTATTACACCCGTTATTTGAGAAATGGAACATAAATCCTTCTATCTCATCAGTATTAACATTTGGTCTTGCTTTTATGCTAATGACGTATCTACACGTTGTAGTAGGGGAATTAGCTCCGAAAACGATGGCAATTCAAAAGGCTGAACAAGTAACATTGTTATTGGCAGGTCCGTTAATGATGTTCTATAAAGTCATGTATCCATTTATTTGGGTATTAAACGGTTCAGCTCGTGTTGTAACTGGCTTATTCGGTTTAAAACCGGCTTCAGAACATGAAGTAGCTCATACAGAGGAAGAATTACGCCTTATCCTTTCAGATAGCTATGAAAGTGGCGAAATTAATCAGGCTGAATACAAGTATGTAAATAACATTTTTGAATTTGATAATCGTATTGCAAAAGAGATTATGGTACCGCGAACAGAAATCATTGGTTTCTACCTGGAAGATTCAGTAGAAGAACACATGAAAGTAATCCAAAATGAACGATACACACGTTATCCGATTTTTGGAGAAGATAAAGATGATATTATCGGTATGGTCAATGTAAAAGATTTCTTTATTCGATATATGAACAACGATAAAGAAGATTTATCATCGATTCGCACGTATATGCGTCCGATTATTGAAGTGATGGAAACAACTCCAATTCACGATTTATTACTTCAAATGCAGAAGAAGCGAATTCCGATGGCTGTTTTATATGATGAGTACGGAGGAACAGCCGGAATTGTAACGCTTGAAGATATCTTGGAGGAAATCGTCGGCGAAATTCGTGACGAATATGATGAAGATGAAGCACCACCAATTCAGCATGTAAATGAGCACCATAAAATCGTTGATGGAAAAGTGCTTATCTCCGAAGTGAAAGATTTATTTGGATTACACATTGAAGAAGATGATGTGGATACAATTGGTGGCTGGATTATGATGCAAAATCATGAAATTGAAGAAGGACAACACGTTGAGGCGGAAGGTTATGAATTTAAAGTGTTAGAAAAAGATGCTTACCAAATTAAACGTGTTGAAATTCGTAAGATGGAACAAGAGCAAGAAGAAGAGAAAGCAGCAACTGTGTAAGTTGCTGCTTTTCTTCTAAAGTATAAAAAATGTGAAATTAGGAGCGGATATTTTGATTCAAGCAGCCTTACGTGTATATCGATTACAATTGTATGCGATCTTTAGTGGTTTACTACTTATGTGGACGATTACTCCGTTTGGAAAACAAGTAACAGGGTTTGGTATCGGATTAGCTGTAAGTGCATATTGCCTTTGGTTATTGGCTCGCAGAGTGGAGAAACTCGGGAAAAGTATCGTAATGAAAGAAAAGGCTCCTGGATTAGGAGTTTTAAACCGATTTGCAGCAGCCATTTTAGGAGCTATTATTATGTATGAAATTGAGCATGAAATGGAAATGTGGGCATTCGGTACAGGCATTTTAGGTGGTCACTTTTTAATGATTGCGAATTTAGCTTATGCAAATGTGCAGTTAGTGAAAGAAGAAGAGAAGCAAAGAGAACAGGCTTCGAAAAACATAGAGCTATGATGAAAGGGACCAAATCGAGGTTCCTTTTTTAGTTTAGCGATAATATAAAGTGAAGGCTAATAATCAGTGGGGGTTTTCTTCATCCCCCACTGATTATTAGCCTTCACCAATCGGACTTTTATGGGCAGTTGATCCCCCACCTAACTTCTTTGCTTTCGCTGGATTTTGAGGTAGGGGTCTTACTGCCCATTAAAGCGGGATAAAAGGAATCAAATTAACGACAAATATAATACGCTTCTTTTTTACGTTTTTCAATAGTATGAAAAATAATAAAAAAAAATTAAAAAACCCATCGATTTCTAAAGGTTATGTATGTTATCATGACAAAAGACTTTTTGAAAGAGGTGGATACCAATGTTACAAGCGTTACTTATTTTTGTGCTTCAAATTATTTACGTTCCCATTTTAACAATCCGTACGATTTTGCTTGTAAAGAATCAAACAAGATCCGCTGCTGGTGTTGGATTGTTAGAAGGAGCTATTTACATTGTCAGTTTAGGTATTGTGTTTCAAGATTTATCAAATTGGAAGAACATCATTGCCTATGTCATTGGCTTTAGTGCGGGACTGTTATTAGGCGGTTATATAGAGAATAAATTAGCAATTGGTTATATTACGTATCAAGTTAGTTTACTAGACCGTTGTAATGAATTAGTAGATGAATTACGTCACTCTGGATTTGGCGTTACAGTATTTGAAGGTGAAGGTATTAATTCTATACGTTATCGCTTAGATATCGTAGCAAAGCGTTCTAGAGAAAAAGAACTGTTAGAAATTATTAATGAAATTGCACCAAAAGCGTTTATGTCTTCTTATGAAATCCGTTCATTTAAAGGTGGATATTTAACGAAGGCGATGAAGAAAAGAGCGTTAATGAAGAAGAAAGATGAACATGCATCGTAAAAAAGGGGAGTATAAGCCCATATGTAAAAGAGAGGAATCTATTTTGATGTAGATTCCTCTCTTTTTTATGAAAAAATTATCTGTTAATTGAAAAACTAAATCGTATAATTATTTTTTCTACTCATTCTCAAATTTATGATTAGCCATATAACTTGAAAAAATACCGGTATGATAAACGCGATTAATAAAACGATAAGTGATATGGATTTAATTTCGGGTGTTTGGATAACACCAGCACCATCAACGTCGCGTAACCAAATAATAGCGGCCCATATTCCAAAAACGATAATCCAAAATATGTTACCGATCCACCAAGAAATCCATCGTTTTTTCATGTTAACACCCCTTACATTTCTCCTCTGTTAAAAGTATATTTTTGTTTGTTACATTTATAAGGAAATACCTATAAAATTAATCTTTTTTAACTGTATATCTAACTTGTTTAAACGTTACCATCTCTCCATCTTTATGATCATCTTGCGTTTGCAAAAGTTGAACTTTTGGTTTGTAATCTGTCCTATGAGCGTGCTCGATATCTTTAATGTTAACTTTGTAGGATTCGCCATTATTAATTTTTTGTTCCAATACTTTTTTATTGGCGACATAAATAAACGTCACTTTATTTTCATCAATGCCTTCAGTCTTAAATTCTAATTCGTTATCTTTTGTTGTAATCGTCGGTGTTAATAATTCAATACTGCCTTTTCCAGTTTCTAAAGAATTTTCTGCTATAGTTGAACATCCGGATAATATGATTCCGATGAATAGAAGAGCACTTAATTTCTTTCTCATAACATCCCCCAATTTTAAGTAATTTTTGATTTTGGCATTGCTAGACTGCTAGTGTGGAACGTAACTGTTTAGCTAGCACTCTTTTTAATTGTACCATAATATGTAAATTTAAACAGGCTGTATATCCAATTTAAGGGTTTTGAAAAGTTTACTTATTGTTTTAAATCAGTATCTTTCCAGTAGGTATATATTTTCTGTAGAAAGCAGTGTTGTCAAAATCATTATGAATTGGCTATCCAACTACATGATGACATGTAGACAGGCGAAAGAACTTATTTTTATAGAAATTACAATTTTTTCATATTAAAATAACGATGTGGAATAGATGAATTCATTCACTTCGGAGGTAGTTACTTGAACATTAACGAGAAGGCAATTGAAATGTTTGAACAAAATAAATATGAGGAAGCAATGGAACTGTTTCAACGAGCTGTACATGAATCTAGAGGTGTACAATCTCTCAATAATCTTGCTTGGATGTACTTTTATGAGGAAGAGGATGATGATAAAGCTCTTGAATTAATAAGAGAAGTTGTTAAGTTGAATCCTTCCTCATACTTTCCTTATAACATCTTAGGGGAAATTTACACGAAACAAGAAAAGTGGGAAGAAGCGAAAGAAGTATTACAAAAGTCTATTTCGATGCAACCATCGGGTGAAGCATTTCACAATGTAGCTGTAGCGCATTATAACCTTGGAGAGTTAGAAAAAGCTTCGGAATTTTTCTTGCGAGTTGCAGGGGATTCGGACTATATCATGTATAGCTATGTAAAATGTTTAATTGATTTAGGGCGAACGACAGAAGCGAAAGAGAAGTTAGATGCTTTTAACAGGAGATCTGATGATTTTTTAGGAGAAATTCATGTAGCAGATTTATATGTTGAGTTGAATTGCTATAAAGAAGCAATTGAATGGTTCGAAAAGGGATATAAAGAAGTTTGGAAAAGCCCCAATTGGATTGGTAGATTTGTTTATGCTTTATATAAAGCTAATAATTTCACCCGTATAAATGAAGTTATACGGGAATCTATCGAAGCGAAAACAGCAGAAATAGAAGATGTTCAGAATGAAGAAGTAGAAGAAAACTGGACAGAAAAAGATAAGAAAGAGTTAATTGAGGAATATACAGAAGAGAATAATTGTTATAAAAAAATGATAGAACGTATCAAATCTGGATATGTTCCAGGGTTAGAATTTGAAAATTATCATATAGGGGCTTGTTATTTGTTTGGTTGTAAAAGACATAATTATCTTGAATATGAAGAATAAAAAAATTCGACTGTCACATATGATGGTCGAATTTTTTATTATAGGCTGGTTGTCTAAAGGTACCATCTCAATTGTAATGTGTTAAAGGTGTTTTGTATTATTACATAGGTATATATCTTCTTTAGAGAATCCTTTTTTAATATTTAAAATATGTAGTGAAATAAAACCGATAAGTCCAATTCCACCGAAAATAAGCCATGGTGTATACATTCCGCTTAAGTTGGCTGTAAAAGATGTACCGGTATAATTACCGATGATAAAACCAAATGCGAGTGATAGTTGATAAAATCCGAAGTAAGTAGCTGTATATGATTCGTTACTGTAATTTGCAATAGCGATATCAGCGTTAGGTAATACGAGTGTTTCGCCAATTGTAAATAAAATTACACAAATAAATAGCCAATATGGGTGTGGAAATAAAGGAATGAGTAAAAAAGAAAAACTCATTAATAAAACACCGTATTTAATAATCGAAAGTGTATTGTATTTATGAAATAGTTTACGAAATAATACCATAAATATGACGCCTGTTATTGCATTTATCGTAATAACGAGTGTAGCAAGCGGATTGCTATTACTAATGTTTTTCATATGAAGTGGAAGTGCGACAGTAAGCTGAGTAAACATAATATAGAAGAAAATCATGATAAATGAAAACAGAAGAAAAGGCTTGTTTTGTAAGATAGCCTGTATTCCAAATGTAATAGACGTGTTTTCAGTAGTGACTTGGAAGTGATTTTTAAGTAAGTAAAAGATAAAAGCGAATAACAGCATAAGTGATCCTGTTAGAGAGAAAGCATAGATGGGATTGAGTAAGAGTAAGAACCCTCCTGCAATTGGTCCGATTATTGCACCGCAATTAAAACTAAGGTTTAAATATGTAAATAAATTTTTTCTCATATGAGCTGGTTGTGAGCCGAATATGGCGCGCGCAGCAGGTTCGTAAAATGCCGTTCCGAAGCCAATAAGTGCAGAAGAAATAGAAATTGTATAGAAATCAGAGCATATTCCTAAAGCGATAAATCCGATTCCTCTTAAAAATAATCCGGCTATCATCATGATGATATAGCCTATTTTGTCAGCAATTAATCCTGAGAATAAAGGGATAACTCTTGATGTGATTGTCATAACAGTCAACACTGTTCCTACTTGAACAGCAGAAAAATGAAGAAAGCTTAATAGATAAATAGCTAAAAATGCGTATACTGCAAAATACCCAAAAGACATAAAGAATGAAGAAATAAGCATGAAACGTATCGGTATTGAGAAACTTTTCATAGAACTCCTCCTAATATTGTAACCAGTAAAATTGTTTAATGGTTAACTAATTTATATTATAATTATACATAAAGTCAGAAAAAAGTAAATTTTAAGAAGAAGGTGGATGAAATTGAATCAAAATGCACCAAATGAATTAGAATATATTCGGGAATTTTTAAATACATGGAAAATACCAAACGATACGAGAGAGCCAATTGATATGCTGCAAACAGAAGAGGATATAAACCTCTTTATGAAAAAATATTTTCATAAAGAGGTTCCATTTCATACGATAGAGGAATTAAAAAGTTTTCGAGAAGATATTCGGTTAACGGTTGAAGGCGAAGGATCATTGCAAAAGTGGTTAGAGAAATACCCATTTCATGTACATGTAAAGGAAGGTATGAAAGGTATTACATATGAGCCTGTGCACGAAGAGAATGTATATACAAAAGTATTAAGCATTGTGTTAATGTCAATTCAAGAAAATTTGTGGGGGAGGTTAAAAGCATGCCCAGATTGTCGCTGGGTATTTTATGATCATTCGCGAAATGGAAGTAAAAGATGGTGCGGTATGTATGCTGGAGAAGAAGGTGGAAGAGCGTGCGGTACGATTGCGAAAGTGAAAAATTACCGGGCGAAGAGAAAAGGAAGATCAGGTTATAATGTGTAATTTATATTAGGGGAAGAAAATGGGATGGGGGAATGTAGAATATGAAAGGGACACAAATGTTAACTTTAAATAAAAAGTGCTGGGATAAAGTTGCGCCATATTTTTTTCAAGTGGATTGTTTACCGAAGTATGGTCCGTATACCGCGTCTGAAGATGAGATTCATTTGTTCGATTCAATTAGTAATAAAAAGGTTCTTGATATTGGATGTGGAAGTGGGCATTCGTTGCAATATATGGCAGAACATGGGGCAGAGGAAGTATGGGGTCTTGATCTTTCTAGTGAACAAATTAAAACAGCGAATGAAACGTTAAAGTGTTGGAATCCAAAGTTAATATGTGGAGCAATGGAAGAGGAAGGAGATATTCCGAAAGGGTATTTTGATATTGTATATTCCATTTATGCATTAGGTTGGACTTCAGATTTAGGAAAAACGTTGGAATTGATTTATTCGTATGTAAAGCCGGGAGGAAGTTTTATTTTTAGCTGGGAGCATCCCATATATTCAAACTTACAGTATGGTACAGAAGAAATTACTTTAAAGTCTTCTTATCATGAGGAAACTCCTATTACGTTTGAAACATTTAAAGGAGAAAATGTACAAGCGACATTATATAAGAGAAAAATAAGTACATACATAAATGAGTTAAATAGAGTGGGATTTACAATTGAGAGAATAGAAGAGCCTGAACCAGCGACCTCGTTTGATGGAGAACGAGCTGAGACGTCTACGAAATATTATTCATTATATAAAGCGAGAATGGTGCCAACTACTTTTATTATTAAGGCGAGAAAGTAAAGTGTTTTTATAAAAAGAAGCCTATCATTTCAAATAGATGAAATGATAGGCTTCTTTATTTTTTAAAAAATGAGGTCAGAGGTGTACTTTTCTTATAAAAATGCATTTCATATAAAAGGTGTAATTATTTTTGGGGAAGGGGGATTGTTGTGCGTCGTCATAGAAAGTGCAAAAAATTTGGAGTGGCACTGCCTCTTCCGCTTATAGGAGCAACGGGTCCTACTGGTAATAGTGGTCCAACTGGTCCAACTGGAGGGCATGAAGGTCCTGTCGGGCCTCCGGGAATCACTGGACCTATAGGAGCAACGGGTCCACAAGGCTCTCAAGGTATTCAAGGCATACAAGGTTCGCGAGGAACAATAGGAGCTCAAGGAATACAAGGTGCCATTGGTGATACTGGAGAGCAAGGAATTACAGGTCCAGTCGGCTTACAAGGTCCTCAAGGATTAATTGGAGAGCAAGGTCCTGTTGGCGATATTGGATTACAAGGACTAGAAGGAATACAAGGAATTACAGGCCCTGCTGGTAGTCAAGGTATACAAGGCGTCCAAGGGATACAAGGAGAAATAGGCGAACGAGGACAAACGGGAGCACAAGGAATGCAAGGTGTGACAGGTGAAGCTGGTATTACAGGTGTAACAGGTCCACAAGGTCCTCAAGGTGCGCAAGGAATACAAGGGGAGGACGGAACTACAGGTATACAAGGAGAAGAAGGTCCACAAGGAATACAAGGAATTACTGGAGAGCAAGGACACCAAGGTGATCAAGGGATACAAGGTGTAACTGGTCCAACTGGTTCTACTGGAATACAAGGCCCTCAAGGCATAAGCGGAATAAAGGGGATAACAGGTGTAATAGGCCCTCAAGGTCCACAAGGAATACAAGGGATACAAGGAGTAAGGGGATCCACAGGTTTTCAAGGACCAAAAGGAATACGAGGGATAACAGGAGCAACCGGATATACTGGTACACAAGGTGCAGAAGGTCCACCTGGAGGGCCAACAGGAATAACCGGTCCAATTGGTCCCTCTAGTGGAGTGACTGGTCCATCTGGCCCGCCCGGTCCACCTGGAGGACCAACAGGTCCAACGGGTGAAACTGGTGAACGTGGTGTAACAGGGGGAACTGGTGTAATAGGAGTGCAAGGGTTACAAGGAATAGCTGGTCCAACTGGTCCTCAAGGTGTAAGAGGAGCGCAAGGAGCTCAAGGTGTAGTTGGAGCAGTTGGATTTCAAGGAGCACAGGGGCCCCAAGGCTTTCAAGGAATAACAGGAGCAACCGGTGTAGAAGGCCCAATAGGCATACAAGGTCCACAGGGAGAAATTGGTCCAACTGGTGCAGAAGGTCCTAAAGGTGTGCAAGGTATACAAGGGGTAACAGGTCCAACAGGGGCACAAGGAATACAAGGGTTACAAGGAATAATAGGTCCTGCAGGAGTGGCAGGAGCGGCAGGAGTCCAAGGCCCACAAGGAATACGAGGAGAAACAGGAGCAACTGGAGCACAAGGTATACAAGGCCCTCAAGGGATACGAGGGGAAACAGGAGCAGCTGGCGTTCAAGGGCTGCAAGGACCTCAAGGAATACAAGGGGAAAATGGATTGACTGGTCCACAAGGTGCTCAAGGTATGCAAGGAGTTCAAGGAATAACAGGTCAGGCAGGTGCCATTGGTTTACAAGGGTCTCAAGGAATACAAGGTATAGTAGGCCCAACAGGAGCGCAAGGCTCTCAAGGTATGCAAGGAATACAAGGAATAACAGGTCCGACAGGTGCGCAAGGAATTAGAGGTCCTCAAGGGAATATAGGGGAAGATGGGATAACGGGCCCACAAGGCGTGCAAGGTGCGCAGGGTATTCAAGGCCCACAAGGTCCACAAGGAAACGTTGGAATTATTGGTGAAACAGGAGAAACAGGAGCGACCGGAGCAACAGGGGCGACCGGAGTACAAGGGATACGAGGCGTTCAAGGGATTATAGGGATACAAGGAAGTACAGGAAGTACAGGACCTACCGGAGCAACCGGAGTAACTGGAATACAAGGTACTCAAGGTATTCAAGGTTTGCAAGGCCCAACTGGAGTAAGTGGAATGACAGGGGTTAGTGGTAGTCAAGGGCCAGCCGGGGCGCAAGGTAGTCAAGGGCCGATTGGAGCTGTGGGACCTACCGGAGCCACTGGTAGTATAGGGGTTATAGGTTTCTTAGGAATAGCAGGTGCAACAGGGGCGACTGGTTTACCTAGTGGTGGTTATTTCTTTTCTACTTCAACGAGTGCAATTGCAGCGAATGCGTTAATATCAATTAATTCCGGAGCTACAGTTTTTGGTTCTGATGTCAGTTTAACAAATGCAACAACTGTAACGTTAAGTACGCCGGGAATATATTTAGTCAGCTATTATTTTCAAGGTGATCCAAATGGGGGGAATGAAACGATTTCCGTGAGGCTCACGTTAAATGGAACGCAAGTCGCAGGGAGTTTTATTTTTTATGTTACAGGAGGTACTTTTGTATTAGAACCAGCGGTTTCGAATACGATGGTCATTAATGTTACTTCTTCAAATGCTACTTTATCTTTGCAAAATGGTCCATTAGCTATTGGGCATGTAACGACATTATCTGGTGTGATAACAGCTAGTTTAAATGTATTAAAAATAGTTTGATACGTTAGTTATAACGGGGGAGATGCTTGTGAGGGATCAAGATAAGTGTAGTAAGTTTCAAGCACCTATTCCTTTTCCGGCGTCAGGTATTACGGGGCCAACTGGTCCAACGGGTCCGACAGGTTCTTTAGGTGGACCGACTGGCCCGCAAGGAATACAAGGCGTACAAGGATCAATTGGTCCAACAGGTCCGACAGGAATTCAAGGAGTGCAAGGGGTGCAGGGAGAAATTGGCCCAACTGGTCCAACTGGCTTAACAGGACCACAAGGTGCTCAAGGTAGTCAAGGTCCGATGGGTCCTCAAGGCCCGCAAGGAATTCAAGGTGTTCAAGGTATACAAGGCGAAAGGAGTTCGACTGGTCCAACAGGTATTCAAGGGATACAAGGAATACCTGGACCAATGGGAGAAACAGGTCCAACCGGAATACAAGGTATACAAGGAGTGCAAGGAGAAATTGGTCTAACCGGCCCAACCGGAATACAAGGTATACAAGGAGTGCAAGGAGAAATCGGTCCAACTGGTCCAACTGGAAATACGGGTATACAAGGTGTTCAAGGTAATTTAGGGAGTAGTGGTTTACAAGGGGTAACAGGAATACAAGGCATTCAAGGGCCGATTGGTCCAACTGGTCCAACAGGTTCTCAAGGAATACAAGGGGAACAAGGGCCGATGGGACCAACAGGAGCAACTGGCATTCAAGGTTTACAAGGTCCACAAGGTGAGATGGGTCTAACCGGTCCAACCGGCTCTCAAGGAATTCAAGGGGTGCAAGGTGTAATAGGCCCAACAGGGGCAACTGGCTTGCAAGGGGATCCAGGTCCAACCGGCTCGACAGGTCAGGCGGGAGTAACTGGTCCAACGGGATCTGCAACAGGTCCAACAGGAGCAACGGGTCCAACAGGTCCGCCAGGAGGCCCAACAGGTCCAACGGGTCCAGCAGGATCACCAGGAGGTCCAACAGGTCCGACGGGAGCAACTGGTGCAACGGGATCGACAGGAGCAACGGGAGCGACTGGAATTCAAGGAGTGCAAGGAGTACAGGGACCAACAGGAGCAACAGGTTTAACGGGTTTGCAAGGAGTGCAGGGACCAATGGGGGCAACAGGTCCAACGGGTGATCAAGGTATTCAAGGACCCCAAGGTGTAATGGGAGTAACAGGCCCAACCGGTTTACAAGGTTTACAAGGTTTACAGGGACCGGTAGGAGCAACCGGCCCAACCGGCCCGCAAGGCGTGCAAGGCGCGCAGGGTCCAATCGGGCAGGCAGGCCCGCAAGGAATACAAGGCATACAAGGTGAGCAAGGAGTAATGGGAGCAACTGGCCCAACAGGCTTACAAGGTCTGCAAGGAATCCAAGGTCCACTCGGTCCAACCGGTCCTCAAGGTTTACAAGGAGTGCAAGGTCTAAGTGGAATAACAGGTCCAACTGGCCCTCAAGGTATACAAGGAATTCAGGGGCCACAAGGAGATATAGGTCCAACGGGAGCGACTGGAATACAAGGAGTACAAGGTCCAGAGGGTCCAACAGGTCCAACTGGTGCAACAGGCCCGCAAGGAATTCAGGGAATACAAGGGATACAAGGTCCAACGGGTCCACAGGGCATTCAAGGTCTGCAAGGAATCCAAGGTCCGATTGGTCCAACAGGCCCAACTGGACCTCAAGGAATACAAGGAATAACCGGATCAACAGGTCCAACCGGTCTAACCGGGGCAACAGGACCTACGGGAGCAACTGGTCCACAAGGAATCCAAGGAATCCAAGGTCCACAAGGGGTAACGGGGCAGGCGGGAGCAACAGGAGCGACGGGAGTAACGGGTCCACAAGGGATCCAAGGAATCCAAGGCCCACAGGGGATAACGGGTCCGACGGGAGCAACTGGAGCGACGGGAATAACAGGTCCACAAGGAATCCAAGGAATTCAAGGTCCACAAGGTGTGACGGGAGCAACCGGATCAACCGGAGCGACTGGAGCGACTGGTGCAACAGGACCGACAGGAATCCAAGGAATACAAGGAATAACAGGAGCAACAGGGGGAACGGGAGTAACAGGCCCAACAGGTGTCACGGGCCCAACCGGTTTAACAGGAGCAACTGGATCATCTGCTATATCAACAGGTGGCGGCTATTTCTTTTCTACATCAACGAGTGCCATTGCAGCCAATGCCAATATTCCAATTAATAGTGGATCTACAGTATATGGAACAGGTGTATCTTTAACTAGTGCCACAACGGTTACCGTATCTACGCCAGGAATATATTTGGTAAGTTATTATTTTCAAGGAGATGCAAGTGCTGGGAATGAGACAGTATCTGTCAGATTATTATTAAATGGAGCTCAACTAACAGGGAGTTTTATACAAAACGTAACGACATCAACTGTAGTAATCGAACCTGCCATTTCAAATACACTTCTTGTCAATGTAACGAGTGCTAATTCCACGTTAGTATTACAAAATGGTCCGTTAGGTGTAGGGCATGTGACGACTATAGCAGGTGCGATTACGGCAAGTTTAAATGTAGTGAGAATTTTATAAGAAATATAAAAAACACAAGGAATGTCTATACAGACACACCTTGTGTTTTTTTCTTTATCTTTTCGGTTGAAAAATATGTTGAAAGAAGTATTTGTGATGTAAGTTATCTACAACTTTATTTGCTTGATATGTGCGATGTTGTTCGAGTCGAAGTCTTTGCTCCATCATTTTTATTGCGTGATCAGATAAACGTAACATTATACATGTCTCCTTTTCTATAAATATAGGTGTCTATTGGTATCGATTCCATATTTATAATTAAGGAGGTACACTTTGTAACATAGGCAAAAAGCACCTTCCTCTCCCATTACGCTTACGAGGTTAGCTGTCGGACTCGGGAAGTGAGAGTTTCCCTACTTAAAAAAGATTCGCCCCAAGTAGCATGGCTACAAAAATGGTTCCCCCGCTCCAAAATTTGGACTCAGCAAAAGGTTTTATAAAGTAAAAGATAACATAAATAAATTAATTAGTCAAACTGTTTATTGTTTTCTGATTTTTTTAGTGAGGTTAAAACCACTCCATCAGGTAATATAATATCATTTATTTTAATAAATCCATGTTTTTTATATAAAGACAGAGCAGGTGTATTTTCTTTCCCTGTTTGTACAATATATGTTTGTGAAGGGGAGAACATGTCAAATACATAAAGTAGTAGTTTTGTGGCGATTCCTTTATGAAAATGATCGGGGGATACTACTAAACGATGAATATCAACTTCCTCTTCATCCGTTTTAAAAGAAATAAACCCAGCAAGTGTATCTTCATAAAAATAGCCGTAAAAAATTTCATCACATAATTGAATATCGGCTACAGTATCATAAAGACGAGGAATAGCCGTACTATTTATATATTTTGCCTCAATTTCATAAGCGGGTATTTGAATGTTTAAAATAGAAGTAGCGGTGTTGTGAGAAGTTGTTATTAATTTTTGAATCATAGGGTAAAACCTCCTTATAGGCTTTATTTTCATAGATTTGACAAGATTTTTCTTTATTGGATATAATAATTATAATAGTTACATAATAATTTAGTATTAAAAAGAAATACACTATAATAGAAATGGAGGACTAAAAATGGGATGGATTATCACATTAATAGTTGGTGCTATTATAGGTGCAATTGCAGGTTCTATAACGGGTAAAAATTTTCCGGGTGGTATGTTTGGAAATATTATCGCAGGTTTGTTAGGTGCTTCATTAGGTGGTAGGCTATTTGGATCTTTTGGGCCATCATTTGGTGGGATTCATGTCGTGCCAGCATTATTAGGTGCAATCGTATTAATTCTTATTGTATCATTTGTAGTGAAAGCTGCAAGAAAATAAAGATATAGATCATGATGAAAAGCCCTGAATAAGGGCTTTTCATCATTCGAAGAGGTGGTTTCATTGGAGAAATTAAATATTAGAAAAAGAGATAAGTTGAAAAAGTTTTTTAGAGAACAAAATTATTTAGCGGTGTTACTCGGCTTTGCGTTATTGTTTATTAACATATTACTGCTAACGAAAATTTCTTTTGTTTTTACTCCGTTTATCGTCTTTTTAAAAACAATTTTCTTCCCCGTATTATTAGCGGGAGTGCTATTTTATATTTTGCATCCATTCGTTTCGCTTTTAGAAAAGAAAGGTGTTTCCAGAATCGTATCAATCGCTTCTATATATATAATAGTACTAGGATTATTTGTATTTTTAGTTGTAACAGTAATCCCGATTATTAAAGATCAAATTGATGCATTAATAGATAACTTACCGTATTTCGGTCATGAAATTGAACGAGCAGCACGTAGATTCGGGGAAAGTAATTTACTGGGCAAAATTCAAGAGAATTTAAATATTGATGTAGCAAGTATGGTAAAAGACTACACCGTTGATTTTACGAAGTCACTATCATCAGTAACTGGAAATGTAACTGGATTTTTAAGTACTGTTACAGAGGTCGTTTTAACGTTTGTAATGGTTCCGTTTATATTGTTCTATCTTTTAAAAGATGGTGAACAATTACCGAACCACTTTTTAAAGTTTATTTCAGAGCAAAGACAACCAGCAGCGATGAGAATACTAGATGATATGCATTATGCGATTAGCTCGTATATTAGAGGACAAATTATCGTTAGCTTGTTTATCGGTATTATGCTATTAATCGGTTACCTTATTATTGGTATTAAATATGCGGTATTACTCGCTATTTTAGCAATGATTGTAAATATCGTTCCGTACGTAGGACCAATCATTGCAATTACACCAGCATTAATTATCGCATTTATTGACTCGCCAGCAATGGTGTTAAAAGTAATTATCGTTATGATGGTCGTACAATTAGCAGAAGGTAAATTTATTTCTCCGCAAGTTATGGGAAAAAAGCTAGACATTCACCCAATTACTATCATTTTTATTATTTTAACTGCCGGAAATTTATTTGGAATTATGGGGATTATTTTAGCAATTCCAGGATATGCGATATTAAAAGTGTTAGTAACGCATAGTTATAGATTTGTTAAGTTGAATACGTAAAAAAAGAGCTAAAACAGATAAAACTGTTTTAGCTCTTTTTTATTAATAATTGATTTGCGTATTGGCGTGCCCATTGATCAGCTTCTAATATAGCATCGAGTGAAGGATCTTTTACATTATGATGGGCTTCAACTGTATTGTAAATTGTTTTTTCAATATCGAAAAATGCAATTTCATTTTTAAGAAATAATGCATTTGCAATTTCGTTCGCTGCATTTAATACAGCTGGAGTTGTACCGCCAATTTTGCCACATTCAAATGCGTATTGTAGACAGGGGAACTTCTCTAAATTTGGTTTTTCAAAATGCAAACTACCAATTTCTAATAAATTTAATTTTTCATAGGATGAAGGTAGTCGAGTAGGGTAGTGAAATGCATATTGAATCGGCATTCTCATATCAGGGGCACCGAGCTGTGCCATGACTGATCCATCAATAAACTCTACTAAAGAGTGAATGATACTTTCTTTATGAATCATAACATTAATTTTTTCATAAGGAATATCGAATAGCCACTTAGCTTCCATCACTTCAAACCCTTTATTCATTAACGTGGCAGAATCTATCGTTAGTTTTGCCCCCATTAACCAGTTTGGGTGTTTTAAAGCATCCTTCGCTTGTAATGTTTTCATTTCTTCACGTGTTTTATCACGAAAAGCGCCGCCAGAAGCTGTAACAATTAATTTTTCGATTTCCTTATTATTTTCCCCATTTAAACACTGGAAAATAGCTGAATGTTCACTATCGACAGGAATTAGGCGGCATCCGTTTTGTTTCGCTAGTTCGGTTACGATATGTCCAGCTGCAACTAAAGTTTCTTTGTTAGCGATGGCGATATCTTTCTTCGCCTTTAATGCTTCAATTGTTGGGAGTAAACCTGAAACACCGACAACTGAACTTAATACAAGATTTGTATCAGGATGGGTAGATACTTCAATTAAACCATCAGTTCCATATGTAATTTTTGTATTTGTTGAAATACGAGAACGCAATGTGTCCGCTAATTCTTTTGTCGCTACGCTTACAATACGAGGCTGAAACGATTCGATTTGCTTTTCGAGAAGATCGATATTATAATTTGCGGTTAAACCGACGATTTTAAAATGTTCAGGATGAGCGGAAACGACATCTAATGCAGATGTGCCAATGGATCCCGTTGAACCTAAAATGGATATATATTTTACCATGAAAAAACCTCCAAAGTTGTTTCGAGTATTTCTGCAAACCTATATATTATTAGACAATCAAGGTGAAAATTCCTGCCATATAAAACAGGAAATTAGGGTTTAATTGGAAAGGGAATGTGATAAACTGTAAAAAAATAACGAAAAGCAATGAAAGAGAAGAGTACATATTCGAAACTTTTCAGAGAGCTGATGTGTGGTGGAAATCAGTAAGGGATGAATATGGAATGGGCTCCGGAGCTTCTCGCTGAAATGAGTAGGCAAAGACGGTTACTTCACGTTAAGAAGTTGAAGTGAGCTATTAATGATAGCTAATTAAGGTGGTACCGCGGGAGTCTCTCGTCCTTTTTTAAGGATGAGGGGCTTTTTTATTTTGAGAAAGGAGGGGTTAGTGTGAGTGAAAAAATAATGTTAACAGGAATTAAGCCAACTGGTTATCCGCATCTAGGAAATTATATTGGTGCGATTAAACCTGCGCTGCAAATGTCAAAGAATAATGAAGGAAACGCATTGTATTTTATAGCGGATTATCATGCGTTAAATGCTGTGCATGATTCAGAAAAGTTCAGTAGTTATACGAAAGAGGTAGCAGCTACTTGGTTATCACTCGGACTTGGAGAAGATGTTATTTTTTACCGACAAACAGAAGTGCCAGAGATTTTAGAACTAGCTTGGATATTAGCTTGTCTAACTCCGAAAGGTCTTATGAACCGTGCTCATGCGTATAAAGCGAAAGTAGAGCAAAATAAAGAAGCAGGGTTAGAGGTAGATGCTGGAGTGAATATGGGATTATATACGTACCCGATTTTAATGGCAGCTGACATATTATTATTTCAAGCTACTCATGTACTAGTCGGGAAAGACCAAATTCAGCATATTGAAATCGCGCGTGATATTGCGTCATATTTTAATCATACATTCGGCATAACATTTACGCTTCCGGATTATGTCATACAAGAAGAAGGTGGCATTTTACCTGGTCTTGATGGAAGGAAGATGAGTAAAAGTTACGGAAATGTGATCCCATTATTTGCAGAACAAGAAAAACTACGAAAGTTAATATTTAAAATCAAAACAGACTCCTCACTTCCGAATGAACCGAAAGAACTAGAAACGTTATATACAATTTATAAAGAATTTGCGACAGAAGATGAAATACAGTCGATGCGTGAAAAGTATGAAACTGGTATTGGATGGGGCGATGTAAAAAACGAGTTGTTTCGCGTTGTAGACCGCGAATTAGCTGGACCTCGTGAGAAATATGTGATGTATATGAATGAGCCGAATTTATTATATGAAGCGTTAGAAAAAGGTGCTGAGAAGGCGCGTGAAATTGCGAAGATAAATTTAGCAGAAATTAAAAAACGGATTGGATTTGAGAGGGGGCGCTGAGCGTTCCCTTATTTTTTTACAAAAAAAATCGAACGAAATCCCAATTTGTTACCAATATAGAGTGAGGAGGGATAAAAATGGTTACAATTCTCGAATTAAAAATGTTGCTAGTTCAAATAGGAACAGAAATTGTACCACCTAGTAATTTAAAAGAAAAAATTTTAATTCAGGTTAATTTGGTGGAGGGAATAAAACTTAATAATGTTGAGGTGAATAATGATGAGTGAAGTTGTGTTAGCAGTTCAAGATTTAAGTAAAACATATGAGAGTATAGATACAAATGTTAGGGCGTTACAAAATGTAACTTTGGAGTTAAATAAAGGAGAACTCCTTGCCATAATGGGAACGAGTGGATCTGGAAAGAGTACATTACTAAACATTCTTGGTGCTCTAGATAAGCCTGATGAGGGGGTTATCTATGTAAATGGTGAAGTGCCTACAAATATGTTTGTTGAACCATATGCGACGGAGTACAGGCGGGATAACATAGGATTTATCTTCCAGTCATTTCATTTATTAAAGGATTTATCTGTAGAAGAAAATATTGCGTTACCCCTCATATTATCAACTGATTCAGAAGAAGAGATACGAGAAAAAACAAATAAAATATTAGATGTTCTTGGTTTAGTAAATTGGAGAAATCATCGACCAGTTCAGCTTTCTGGGGGACAACAACAACGTGTTGCAATTGGTAGGGCATTAATAACATCTCCTCCAATTGTTCTTGCAGATGAACCTACTGGAAATTTAGATTTCAATACGTCTAATGATATTTTACGAGTACTAGTCAATATGAAACAAAGATTCAATCAAAGTATGATTCTTGTTACTCATGATCCTCACATTGCTACGTATGCAGATCGGGTTCTCTTCTTTCATGATGGAGAAAATGTTGATGATTATACGTGTACTCATGGAGTAAATGATATGAATATCATTTTAGATAAATTTAAAAAATTACTGGAGAAATCAAAATGATAAAATCAGTACGAGGATTAAGTTTACGCTTTTTTAAGACGAATAAATTTACTGCTATTTCCTCTATAGTTAGCGTTATGTTGGCTGTTTGTCTAATTGTTACGATGGTTGTATTTTCGAGTCATGCGAAACAGTCTGTTATAAATGAAGTGAAAAATGTATATGGAGATATGGATTTATCAGTTGGATATAACCCTGATCAAAATAAGTTGATGGATAAATCTTTACTACAAAATATTAAAGAACAAAAAAATATTGAATACATATCAAAAGTATTAGTAAATCATTTGCAAGTGAATAAATTGAATACCGCTATTTATACAGTAGGTGTTCAAAATGATTCGTTATCGAAAAGTCGATATCACTTCTCTAAAAATCTATCAAATGAGGAAGTAACATTAAATGATGGATTAGCGGAAACTTTACAAGTAGAAGTTGGGGAAAGGATTGAAATAGAAAATAAATCCTATGTAGTAAAAGAAGTGTTACCTGATATAGAAGCTGGAGGTTCAGCTCCGGATATACTCGTTTTATCAGAAGGTGCAGTGAAACAGCACGTATATGAAAAAACAGGTAAACACAATGAGGCTACTTATGTGTTGATAAAAGCAAAAGAGAATGCCGATGTATTAGCATTGTCTAGTCAAATTCATAAAATAGACAAAGAATTAAGAATCGATATTGCGGAGGAAGACGAGTTTTTAAAAAGGAACTTAGCATCATTACATATTTTTATAATCGTTTTATCTATATTAATACTTATTATTACTGCGTTATTATTGATATCTAATTTTGAAGTGTTTTTATATAAATATAAAAGTCAATTTGCTATTATGCGATCAATGGGAGCAACAACGAAACAAATGTTTAAAGTTATATTTATTCAATGTAGTGTAATTAATTTCTTTGGTGGAATATTTGGTCTGTTACTAGCTATAATCAGTAACCGTTTTTTACAAAGTTGGCTAGAGCATATATTTGCTTTTCAAATTAAATCAATGAATTTCGATTATGAAGTAGCAACTATAACGATGGTTTGTAGTATCTTTTTTATTGAAGTGTTTATGTTATATCCTTCATACAGAAGTTCGAAAATATTGCCAATAAAGCTTATGCGCGAAAATGAAGAATCCGATTTTTCTAATGAAAAAACACGCAGTATGATGGGGAAAGTCCTTTTAATTAGTAGCATATTTTTAACTGCTTTAGGTGGATTTGTAGCAAATACAGGAGATACGCAGGCGATAGTGATATTAATTGGAGCTATATTTCTCGTTTTAGGAGTATATATTTTATTTCCGACTTATCTTTCTTCGATATTAATAGCATGTCTACCTATGATGAAAAAAATATTTGGAAGAAATACATTTGTTGCTATTAAAAATGTAATTCCGCAAGTAAGGAAAAATACATTTGTTATCCTAATGATAAGTACAATGATGGTGATAGTTGTCTTCGGCTCCACTATATTTAAAACGATGCAAAAAAATAATGAAAGATATTTAAAACGCGAATTTCCAACACATATTGTTGTGGAAAATCGTTTGAATAATGATTCAACAATTACCTTACCTCATATACAAAATGTATTTAAAGAAATAAGTAGTGTAAAAGGAGCAAGTACAATTAGTACGAACTCACTGGCAGAATTAAAGCAAGGTAAAAATTATATTACTTTTGACTATAGTTTAGGTGATTTGAAAGAAATGGAAAAGCAAGGGTTACTGTCAGAAGTACCAGCAAATTTGGAGAATAGTATAATTGTTACAAAAGAGTTAGCGGAGCGGTATAAACTTCATGTAGGTGATATCGTTCAATTGGGGCTATTTTCAGAACAGGAACAAAAAGTTAGACCGACTAGTAAGGTGGAAATTGGGTTAATTGTTAATGAGCTACCGAATTCTCCTGCGGTACTCATGGATTGGAGGAATGTAACATATAAACAAGATTATACAGCCTTTGAGCGTGCATTTATTAGTTCAAATAATGAGAGAGAGACGTTGGAGCAATTAAAGAAATTGAAAGGCCAATATCCACAATTAAAAATAAGTAGTTATACTCAATCGTTAAAGCAATCTAATTTAATGTTTCAGCAAAGGTGGTCCATCTTCATCGTTGTTATTGTAGTAATTTTGTTTAGTGTAACATTAGGGGTATGCAATACACTTATAAATAATATTCAATCTAAAAGAAAAGAATTTGCTATTTTACGAGCAATAACAGTTAAGAAAAAGGGAATTGTACAAGTTATTTTGACGCAAGTTAATTTATATGTACTTATTGGAATCGTACTAGGGGCTGTTATAGGAATATTATTAACCTATATGGTAAGTATAATAGATCGTACATCTTTATTTTTTGATTTCAAACTTATCGTAACGGTAATAGCGGGGATGTTCGGAATAGTCCTTATTATTTTTATACCTTTTGCTAATAGAATAGGAAAAAGGGATCTTATTCAAGAGTTAAATAAGGATAATAAATGAAAGAGATTAACCCAAGTAGTTATTCAGCTACTTTTGGGTCAATCTCTTTTTTATTAACACTTGATTTGCATATTGGTTTGCTCATTAATAAACATATAGTATAGCGCCTAAAGGAGAGGATTTCATGTAACGATGAGTCTCAACGGTTTTAATGAAAAACAATGGATAAATCATTATATTAGTTAAATGTCACCAAGTAATATCATTAGGTGAAGTAAGAATTCACATTTCCTTTCAAAACTTATTAGTTGCACATATTAAAAAATATGCTAATATAGGGATACTTATTAAACCTGTTTAATAAGTATAATTAAAGTCACTTATTAAAGTTGTTTAATAAGTGTAATTCATTCTATAACGAGGGAGAGGATTGTATGAAAACAGAGAAAGAAAAGATGTTAGCGGGAGAAATGTATGTTGCGGAGGATGAAGAATTAGTGGCTGATAGGGTGGAGGCAAAACGTTTAACACGCCTTTATAACGAGGCGATGGAGACAGGAGATGAAAAACGTTTTACATTATTAAATCAGCTTTTAGGTTCTTCAGCTGATGGGAAAGCCCAAATTAATCCTGATTTTCGTTGTGATTACGGCTACAATATCCATGTTGGAAAGAGCTTTTTCGCAAATTTTAATTGTGTGATTTTGGACGTTTGTGAAGTACGAATCGGTGATAATTGTATGTTTGCACCAGGTGTCCATATTTATACGGCCACTCATCCTTTACATCCGGTGGAACGGAATTCTGGTAAAGAATATGGAAAGCCTGTAAAGATTGGTAACAACGTTTGGGTTGGCGGGGGAGCTATAATTAACCCTGGTATTTCAATTGGAGACAACGCTGTAATTGCCTCAGGGGCAGTTGTGACAAAAGATGTACCTTATAATGTAGTTGTTGGTGGTAATCCAGCTAAAGTTATTAAAACGATAGACTTATAGAAATCGTTTTTTACGGGTATATGAATAAACTGGTGTCTTATCGTATAGACAATGTGAAAGGTGTTTCATATGGAGAAATATAGTGCGGACAATCATACAAAGACATTACTTGCCTCTCGAAACGCTCTTTTTCTCTTATTTGCTTTGCCAGGTGTCGCGTTTGCTACATGGATTTCAAGAACAGCAGCTACTCGAGATATGTTAGCAGTGTCAAATGCAGAAATGGGCTGGATTTTGTTCGGACTATCTGTTGGTTCAATAATTGGTTTACTGAGTGCAAGCCGCTTCATTGACTGTAAGGGAGCTAGAGACGTTATTATAGGCAGTATGTTTTTTATGATTGTTGGATTGATTTGTTTAGGTATAAATATTTATTTTGTTTCTAGTATGGGGGCTTTTAGTAGCTTACTAGTATTTGGAGTAGGCTACGGATTGGCGGAAGTCGCATTGAATGTAGAAGGTTCTTCCATTGAGCAGAAATTAGGAACAACTCTTCTTCCGAAATTCCATGGCTTTTTTAGTGTAGGAACTTTAGTAGGCGCGCTCAGTGGTTCTGTCGCAGCGTCGCTTCACATCCCGATTCTGTATCAGTTTCTTGTGATTTCGGTCATGTTTCTATTACTTGTATGTATGGTGTATCGTTTTCTTCCGCATGGAACAGGAAAGAAGGAGAAATCGCGGAACAAAAGGAGAGAGAAGCGTACTTCCTTACGTATGGAAAAAAAGGTGCTTTTAATTGGTCTTTTTGTGCTTGGAATGGCATTTGCAGAAGGTAGTGCAAATGATTGGCTACCTATCGTGATGGTAGATGGACATGAGCAAAGTATAGTGGCAGGTTCTATTATGTACGCAATTTTTGTATTAGCAATGACGTTAACTCGTATGTGTAGCAGCTATTTCCTTGATCGATTCGGTCGTGTCGCTGTCGTACGTGCCACTATTATGATGGCGATTCTAGGAATTTCAATCGTAATATTTGGGAGTAATTCGTATTTTCTAGCATTTGGTGTAGTACTGTGGGGGATTGGTGCAGCGCTAGGGTTCCCAATTGGTCTGTCAGCTGCTGGAGATGACCGTGAAAATGCGACTTCTAATGTTGCTGCAGTTTCTATCATTGGTTATACAGCCTTTTTAGTCGGACCACCATTTTTAGGGATACTTGGGGAAGCATTCGGAATACGTAATGCCTTGCTAGCTGTTTTATTATTTGTTCTTTTGTCTGGAATTGTATCGTCTATTACGAGAGAGAATACACCGAGCTAAATAAGGATTGCATGCAGCGGAAATATATCATCTCTATTGCTTTAGAAAATGATGTATGATATATTGTCAACGCAACTTATTAAAAGTGTTTAATAAGTATGTTGATTAAGGTGGTGAGCGATTTGAGTGAACAATTTGTTACTCAAAAATCGATTAAAGAGACGATCTTTCGCGGCATTCGTACGGCTCTTCTAGAGCAAGGAAGTGCGACGAAAGTTGAACTTAGTAATACATTAGAAATTAGTTTTCCAACGATAAGTAAATTTATAGAAAATATGAAACAAGATGGTGAAGTCACTTTAGTCGGTTTAGATGATTCAAGTGGCGGAAGAAGAGCGAAACGATATGCGTATAATCCGGAATATATGTTAGGATTAGCGATATTTTTAGAGAAAAATGAAACAAACTATACCATTTTTAACTGTTTAGGGGAAGTAAAAGAACAAGGAAGTACTTCAAGTTTATTAATTGATACTGGCGTAAATCTATTATCTAAACATATTGAAAGTCTTATAGCTACATTCCCGAAAATAAGCTCTATATCAATTGGTGTGCCTGGTTCGGTTGATAATGGTCGTATTTTTTATATACCTGGTTATGAAAAGTTCCAAAATTTTAATTTGAAAAGTCATTTGGAGGATCTGTTTTCTATACCTGTAGTAATAGAAAATGATATGAATGCCGCAGTCCTTGGCTATTATAAAAATACTGGAAATAATGATAAATCATCTCTTGTATATTTGTATTCAGGTCAAAACGGCCCAGGGGCGGGAATTATGATAAATGGAGATGTGGTACGAGGGAGTACCTTTTTCTCAGGGGAGATATCTTTCGTTCCACAGTATGATAATAAAAACTTCTTACAATCTTTGAGAAGTGAAGATGCAGTAAGAGATTCAAATAATCCAGAGCAATATAATATAGATGCTATTACTCGTTTAATAGCTACATGTATAGCTATTATTAACCCGCATGCCTTTATCTTTTGTGATGATGAAGTGAACCAATTTGTAATAGATCAAATTGTAAAAACTTGTCCGAAGTACATTCCAGCGGAACATATTCCGAAAATAACAGTGAGCGATTGGAAAGAAGATTATTTATATGGATTAAAAAGCCTTGGACTTGATCTGATGATTATAAGAGCAAGTAAAGAAAATTAAATATCAAATTGTTGGTTGAATACTGTAAAAGAAAAGGTGTCGATTATGAAAATTGAACATGTAGCAATTTGGGTAAATGATTTAGAAGGTATGCGTGATTTTTATAAACAGTACTTCGGTGGTGAAGAAAATAGCTTATATCACAATCCGAAAAAGCAGTTTGAATCTTATTTTATAACTTTTGAAGGTGGAGCGCGTCTAGAACTTATGAGGCAAGTAGGGATAGACGGTAATACACAAACACAAACAATGGGATATGCGCATATTGCTTTTTCTGTAGGTAGTAAAGAAAAAGTGAATGAATTAACTAATATATTAAGAGAAGCAGGATACCCTGTATTAAACGGCCCACGTACTACAGGGGATGGTTACTATGAAAGTGTAGTAAGCGACCCTGAAGGAAATCAGATTGAGATAACAATCTAACATAAACAAGCTCATTTCGCGTTATCATGACGGGAAATGAGCTTGTTTTATTTCTATAAAAATATGTAATGTTTTTTAATTGGAGTGCTGAAACTCCTTAATAATTCTCTCAATAACAGGAGGAAGATTACTAGGTAACTCATCAAGCGGAAAGAAGCGTAGTTCTTTCGATTCCGTTTGGTCGCATACAAGTTCGCCATTGAATTCGCGGCAAATATAAACAACGAGTACACCGTGTACTTGATCGCCGTTTGGATAGATTTGAAAGAGATCTGGTCCTGAGTATGTACGGAATAGTTCTGGATTTTTAATGAAAAGTCCAGTTTCCTCATATACTTCTCGTTGTAAAGCGTCTTCTAACGTTTCGTTATATTCTAAGGCGCCGCCAATAATACCCCAGCGCTTAAAATCTGTACGTAGCTGCAGTAATATTTCATTTTTCTCATTTAATATAATGGCGTGTGAACCTATTAAAATAAGTGGATGATTTCCTATTAAATTTCTCATATCTTCAATATAACCCATAGTTGTTCTCCTTATAGTTAATAATAGTTAGGAAGTTCTTTTAACATTCTTTCTGTTTTACGTGCTGTATAGGCTAAGTTATGATCATCTTTCGTTCTGAAAAATAATGTGCGTAAAAAGGTTTTAATGTTGGCACATAATATACAATACTCATTAAGTGAAAGGCGTTTTCTAATTTGAGGTAGCCTTTTTATTTTTTTATAAATAATTGAAATTAACTCATCTTGCGGAAAATCATGATATAGCATCGATAGTAACGGTGTAACAATTCGTTCATCTTCATTATTATGAAATAGATCCGATGGGATAAAAATTTTATTTAATAAACAATGAATTAATTCTTCATACCACTCAAAGGTCGTATAGGAATTGTGAACAATTTCAGTAAAGGCATCTGATACGTGGGCAAGACAATGAGCCCATCCTTTATTTTCAATATAGCCTCGAAAATCCGTTTCTAAGTTTGTATATGAAATGAGTTTGTTTTTTATTTCTTCAATATCTTCCTCTGTGAAAAAGTAGTGCGAGTTAGCGAATTGGAGTATTAGCGCGATTAACGAAACAGTGTAAGAACGTGTGAAAACCCCATCTGTATGTGGGGAGTGAATATCACAATATAAATACTCATCGCTTAAACAAGTTTGCAGAAGTAATTTCAGCTGATCATCCATAAGGAATTCATGATGAATGAAATAGGAAAAGCATTTATATATAAGTTGGTAACGAACGTAACTATCAGTCGTTCCGACATACTGAAGCATATTGAGCGTTAACTCATTTATATCTATATGTTGCAGTTGCGTATAGTCATTTTGTTGTATAAGCTCTAACTGTTGTTGTAACGTTGTAATATCCAATGGAGAACCTCCTCCGCACTTTAAAGATGCGATGTTTTCTAGTATTCTATATATTCAAGGACAATCCTGCTCATGCAAGGAGAACAAGTAGAAATTCGAGTATGACATAGATGAGGGAAGTATATGATGACTATAGAACAGTTAGAAAAACATTTTAAAATAAGAAGAAATGCTTCTTCTATCATGATAAAAGAAAATAATGCAGAGTCTTTTACAGAAGAGCAATTAAAGGAAATGATGCAATATTGCGTTGCTGAGGCTAAAAAAGAGGGAATAGAAAACTTACATTTTGAGATTTCTTCAAAAAGCCCAAATTACGATGTGTATAAGAAATGTTTTGAAACGTATTTATTTGAATATGTTACTGAAAACATGATTGTGTTTAAGGATATATATGAAGTAGAAGATGTAGGAAGTGAAATTGATTTTAAGCTGATTGAAGAAGTAGGAGAAGATACATTTTATTCTCTTTGGAACGAAATGACGGAAGAGCACGTCACTTATGATCAATTTGTAAATATGATGCTACAAGAAATTGGTGAGCAATGGAAAGAGCATTGTTTAACAGCGAGTGTAGGTGAAGAGCCGGTAGGAATTGTAATCCCGCATATTGAAAAGGGGACGTTAGAAGAAGGAAAACTCATGTATTTCGCAGTCGCTCCAAATATGCGAAATAAAGGGTATGAAACGGTATTCTTTACAGGAGCAATGTTTGTCTTAAAAGAAATAGGCGCATCATATTATATTGGCGAGACAAATGTACAAAATGAGTGGATGAAGGATGTTTTTGAAAAGAATGGATGTCAGTTATTAAGTTCTACTGAGCGATATGTGAGGAAGGTTTAGGAGGGTGAAAAAGGTTCTTGAACTTGTTTAACGGGAATCCGTGTACAAATTTTGAACAAGTAAAAGAACTTCTTGCCTGTTTGTAAGATAAAAAGAAAAATGAGAACGACAAAATAGATATTTCTATAATACAATAAAGAAAGATTCGATTATACGAGAAAGTGTTGGTGAAAGAATGGAGCAGCAAAGAAATTGGTTACAAGCGACTGTAGAAAGAAATGAAGACAATACGCTATATATAAAGTGGGAAAATAATATAGAAGAAGTTCGTATTTATTGGAGTACTTCACCAGATCATATTGAAGAAACTGGAGAATTACTTGCAACGGTAAATGGAGAATCATCATGTACAATTGAAAACCCGAGTGAAAATGAGCGTCCATATTTTAGACTAGTTGGAAGTAATGGACAAGCAGTGACAGTAGCTGAGCGTAGATTGCCATTACAAGGCGCGTTTAACTTCCGTGATATGGGAGGATATGAAACGACTGAAGGCCGTAAAGTAAAATGGGGTAAATTGTACCGTTCTGAAGAATTAGCAGGACTAACAGAGTGGGATATCGACTATTTACAAAAGTCTGGCTTAAAGTTAATTTGTGACTACCGTACAGACTTTGAGGTAAAGCATAAGCCAAACCCAGAAATTACAGGCGCTCGTCAAGTGTGCTTACCAGTTATGCAAGACTTAGCGAAAGATTTAAATATAAACGAGTTTTTCCAAGTTGGTGACCTTTCTATGCTAGGGAAGCCGGGTGAGTATCTTGTGAAAATGAATCAAGATTTCGTAAGTGGTAATGAGGCATTTGTGAGCTTCTTAAACTTAGCGCAAAACCCGGAAAACTTACCGTTAGTAAACCACTGTACAGCTGGAAAAGACCGTACAGGATTTGGATCAGCACTATTATTACTTTTACTAGGTGTACCGGAAAAAACAGTAATGGAAGACTACTTACTAAGTAACGGTTTCCGTGAAAAGTTAAATGAAAAAATGATGGCCTTTTTAGGTGCAAAATTACAAAACGATGAAAGTAGAGCAATATTAGGTGCAATGTTTGAAGCGCGTGCTGAATATTTACAAGCTGCGATTGATGAATTGAAAAAGCAATACGGTTCAGTTGAAGCGTATGCTGAAAAGGCACTCGGCTTTACGAAAGAGTCGTTAGAGGAAATGAAAGAGTTATTGCTAGAGGATAAATAAGAATTCGGGAGGCTGATGTGGATTAGCCTCCTTTTCTTATTGTTGATATAATTTCGTTCCATAAAGAGCTCGATAACGAAATATCGGTTCGTATTATGAGATGTTTCGTTGCTTTATTATTCCTATCACAATTGGAATAGCTGTCCCAATTAATAATATCGGTAAAAATAATTTTCCAAAACCGCCGCTCCAATCTAGAGCTATTGAAATTGTTTCAAATTGGATGAAAGCAAAAATAAGTAAACAGACATTTTTTAATTGATTAAGCATTTTTCTGCTATTTAAATAAAACTGTTTAGCATTCGATTCATTAAATCTTTTTGGATAGTTATGAACTTCTGGAAACTTTTCTAAAGTCTGCATGAGAAGGAGTATGAATGCCCCTATTCCTGGTAGAAGTAAAAGTTCCCACTTTGATCCCCAACGATCTACAGTCCCATATGCGTTATAATGTGCGGGTACTTCCTCAGGTAATCTTCCCCAAATGATAATCAAAAAAATGATTGATCCAAAGAATAATGAATATCCAATGATATCTCCAACCCATTCACTTTTTGTTTTTGGGATTTGTATTTTAGGTCTTCCCCATGAATTTACTATGTCTTTCCGCCCCTTTCTATTCCTGTATTCCTTTTTAAAAATTGGATTCATTATCCAAATTATCTCAAATTTATAGTATTTTCACAATTAATTATTTTTGAATAACATGATTCGTGTGTCTGAAACAACTTTAAGATTGCTGTACAGCTATTATTCGTAAAGGGAAAAAGTTCGACTTAAGAGACGATTAATGAGAAAATACAAGTTGTAAATAACGTACTAGTTGAGGAGAGCATAATGAAATACAAAGTTATATTATTCGACGTAGATGATACATTATTAGATTTTCCTGAGACGGAAAGAAACGCATTACATAACGCGTTTGTACAGTTTGGCATGCCTACAGGGTATAATGATTACCTTGCAAGTTATAAAGAGATTAGTAATGGATTATGGAGAGATTTAGAAAATAAAATGATTACACTAAGTGAATTAGCGGTAGATCGATTTAGACAATTATTTGCACTGCATAATATAGAAGTAGATGCGCAGCAATTTAGTGATGTATACCTTGAAAACTTAGGGAAAGAAGTACATCTTATAGAAGGTGCAGTACAATTATGTGAGAAACTACAAGATTGCAAGTTAGGTATTATTACGAATGGATATACGAAGGTGCAACAATCGAGAATTGGAAATTCGCCTTTATGTAATTTCTTTGATCATATTATTATTTCAGAAGAGGTTGGTCATCAAAAACCAGCACGTGAGATTTTTGATTATGCATTTGAGAAGTTTGGAATTACTGATAAATCAAGTGTATTGATGGTTGGAGATTCGCTAACTTCTGATATGAAAGGCGGAGAAGATTACGGCATTGATACGTGTTGGTATAATCCAAGTTTGAAAGAAAATAGGGCAAGTGTTAAGCCGACTTATGAAGTGGAGAGCCTGCTACAAATTTTAGAAATTGTGGAAGTGGCGGAAGAAAAGGTAGTTTCATTTTAAATGTGTTGATATTTGTCGATAAGTCGATATTCTTTGTCGAATCGTCGATATATCGAAAAAATCGTTGATATATTTTGAGTTACGGTAGATATATTGGAAAAATCGTCGATATAATTTGAGTTGGGTTCAATTTATAGGTACGATCGGTGTAATAACTAGAGGTGAGTAAAGAATGTTAACGTTTTTATTTGAGTTAGACAAGAGTATTCCGCACAAGGAAGAGCCACGGTATACCGCTTATGCAAATGGCTTTATTGAAGGGGATGTAACGATTCTTGTCGGTGACAGCGTACTGTTCCAGAAGTCGTGCATGAAGGTTGCAGAGCTTGGTATTTATTTAGGACAGTGGATGGAACAAGTGCAACATGGGCAGAACGAACAGTTGAATTATGAAACGAGTGATCGTGAGGAAGTAATTCTTGGATTCTTATACGAAGAGGAAGATCAGTGGAGAATAGCTTCCAGTTGGCAGCAATTTGAACTTAAGGAGCGTATATCCACTACAGCATTAGTAGAAAGTGTTGAGCGTTATTTAAATGAGCTAAATAAGGAACTGCGCGCGATAGAATATCCTGTGACGTTTGATCAGTACTTAAGAGGAGAGCGAATGATGCAGCTTTCTTACAAGCGACTGTGTGATAGTAAGGCGGATACGACGTCAATAGAGGTTTATAATGAAAGCGAAAGAGTAGGCGCAGTACGGGGCTATTATAAAAATACGTTGATGAAAGTGCTAGACTTTATTCCGAAAGTCGGTAGTAATATCATTTATGAAATAAAGGATAGTAAGGACAATATTCGCGTCGTTGCAAAGGATGTAAGTAGGCAGCGTCAAAGAAGGATTTTAGTAACGTATATCGATAATAATGATGCAGAGCATGAAATACTTGTATGTGACGGAAAGTTATTAGATGCAAATTTCTTATTTACTTTTACATATAAGGGAGAAGAATATGTTGTTCACAAAACTTCAATTGGGCTTGGAAAGTTATTACGAAACGGCTATGTAATCGCAGATTGGAATATTCGTCTTGAGGAAGATATGTATGATATTGAGATGAATGTATATGATGAGAATTATATAGAGGATCAATATTTATTGTTAGGCGTATTTCATGCGATTCTGTATGGGTGATTAGTTGAATAAATGAAAAATACCGGTATTCTTTGTGAAAAGAATGCCGGTATTTTTTATCCCACTTTAATGGGCAGTAAGACCCCTACCTCAAAACGCAGCGAAAGCAAAGAATTTAGGTGGGGGGCGGGCTGCCCATAAAAGTCCGATTGGTTCAACTAATAATCAGTGGGGGGTGAAGAAAACCCCCACTGATTAAAGTTTCACATTATTTATCCTCAAAAATAAAAATCTCATCAATCGTACTATGAAGTGCCTTCGCTATATCGTGAGCTAGTTGTAAGGAAGGGTTATATTTTCCTTTTTCGAGATGGCTTATCGTTTCACGACGTACACCAACAGTTTTCGCTAAATCTTCTTGTGTCATGTTCGATTTGGCGCGGTATTCTTTTATTCTCGTTACGAACGCCATGGCGCATCTTCCATTTCATCAACAGGTTTATCATAAAAGAACATAGAGAAGCCGAACGTAAGAATGAGTGTGCTGAAAATAAGAGCGATATCAATCTCTTGTAGCGCCGGGTTTGGAAATAACATTTCAATAAACATAATGATAGCGGTCGTTAGTAATGTAACGATAAATGCATTGCGGCACGATTTATTGACGATTTGTTCAAATAGTTCATCGTGTTGAACCGTTCTATACGTTGTGAAAAAGGAGAAGAAACAAAACATAGTAAACAATCCTTTTTCATAAAAAAAGCCGAGGAAACCGAAGAAACCGAGAAATCCTAAATATTTTATCCAAGTTGTTTTCACGATAGATTCTCCTTTCAGTGTTAGAAATAAATCACGTTATGTTATAAATATATCACATATAAAAATGTATAGTAATAATAGTTTTCCAATTCTTTTCATAATAATAGTAAAAAGAGGAAATATACTGCGAAATAAAGAGGATAATATTGTAAAATGGTTGTAAGGAGGGGGGAGGAAGGAATGTTAACTTGGATCATGATCGTTGTATTACTTGTAGTCATTACTGTAGTGGCGACGGTGTTAATTGGGCGAAATGGTGATGCGAATTATAGTAAAGCGACAAAAGGGAATATTAAACGGCTGACGATGATTTATATTATATTAGCTGTCGTTTTAATCGTTGGATTAGGCGTGTATATTTATTTTAAAGGTTAAAAAACTGAAAAAATATAAAAATCTAAAAATAGAAGTATGCTATAATATTAATATAGTTATTTGGTAATTAAGGAAAGGATTGGATGGAATGATTGAAATTACGAATGTGTCAAAAAGTTATAATGGGTCTACCTATGCAGTAAAAGATTTAAGTTTATCTGTGCCTAGCGGAGAAATCTTTGGATTTTTAGGACCGAATGGCGCGGGTAAATCAACGACAATTAAGATGATTACTGGTATTCATGGTGTGGACAAAGGAACGATTACGATTAACGGTAAAGATATTATGAAATATCCGATGGAAGCGAAAAAGACGTTTGGTTATGTTCCAGATAGCCCAGATATGTTTTTACGATTAAAGGGAATTGAATATTTAAACTTTATGGCAGATATGTATGAAGTGCCGAAAGAAGTACGCCAAGAACGAATCGAGTCTTTAGCGAAGAAATTTGATCTTTACAATGCGTTATCGGATCAAATTCAAAGTTACTCGCACGGTATGAGACAAAAAATCGTTATTATTGGTGTGCTCGTGCATGAGCCAGATGTATGGATTTTAGATGAACCGTTAACGGGGCTTGATCCGAAATCTGCATATATTTTAAAAGAAATGATGAGAGAACATGCGGATAAAGGAAAAATCGTATTTTTCTCGACACACGTATTAGAAGTGGCAGAAAAAATATGTGACCGCGTTGCAATTATTAATAAGGGAAATCTTCAGTTTAAGGGGAATTTAGATGAAATGAGAGATCATTTTAAATCCAATGAATCACTTGAAAAAATGTTCTTGGAGATGACGGGCAATGAGTAAAATTTGGACGTTAACGAAAGTATTATTGAAATTAAATTATGCAGATTTCATAACAGATAAGAAGAAGCGATGGGCGTATGTATTTTCATTTGCAGCCATTTTATTTGTAGGATTTTTAATATTTGGTTCTATCACGCACGGAATGTATGAAGGTATGAAACATTTAGGGCAAGACCCAGGAATGATTATCGCAATGGGACTTGCGATTGCGAGTATATGGGTATTTTTAATGAGTATAACGAACATTTTAACTGTATTTTACTATAGTAATGACATTGAAATGTTATTACCGTTACCATTGAAACCAGCCCAGATTATTTCGGCAAAATTTTTAACGGTATTAATTACACAATACGTAATGAGTTCATTCATTTTATTACCAATCTTTATTACGTACGGGTTAAAAAGTAGCGCATTTATTACCTATTACATATACATGATTTTTATTTACTTACTGTTCCCGATTGTGCCGTTAGTATTAGCTTCGTTACTGATGACAGTTATTATGAGATATACAAATATAGCGAAAAATAAAGACCGAGGAAATATATTTATTGGAATCGTCAGTATACTATTTATTGTAGGAATTAATGTATTTTTACAGTGGAAAAATAAAAGCTCGTTTTCTGAAGATGCAATTACGAATTACCTTGCGAACAACCAATCTTCTCTTCTAGTACAAATGACAAACTATTTTCCAACTACATATTTTGGAGCAGTGGCATTAGTAGAAAATGCAAATTGGAAGGGACCTTTATACGTAATCATCTTTGCACTTATTTCATTTGTATTTTTTGTGTTGTTTTATTACATTGCAGAGCGTACATATTTAAAAGGGGTTATTGGACTTTCAACGAGTACAGCAAAAAAAGAGGTTATTTCAGCAGAAGGCTTACAGAAATCAACGGTACAAAGTTCACATTTGAAAGCGTATGTGAAAAAAGAATTTAAAACGTTATTCCGTACACCACAATTTTTCTTAAATTGTATCGTACAAACTTTCGTTATGCCGATTATGTTATTCTTTGTTTTATTCGTGCAAGATGGGAATTTAAAGTGGATTACAGGGTATATTGATAACCCAAAATCAGCAGGATTGGCGATTGGTGTAGGACTTTGTGCATCGTTATTTTTAATGGGAAGTAACGTTATCGCAACAACATCATTTTCACGTGATGGAAGCTCTTGGTTTGTGAATCGTTATTTACCTGTAAAAGCTTCGGATATCTTTTTTGCGAAAGCAATTACTGCTTGGTTAATTAATGTGATTATTTTAGCAGTATTCGGTATTACGATGGCAGTTGTAGCTGGGATTTCTCCTGTATTCATGTTACTGTGGTTTTTACTAAGTGCGAACGGTTTACTGTTAATTAATTTAATTGGTACACGCTGGGATGCACAAACTGCAGATATACATTGGGATACAGAGCAGAAATTATTTAAGAGCCGATATACAACTTTGTGGAACTTTTTAGCTAATATTTTTATAGCTTTAGTTATTGTAGCGGGAGTAAGTCTATTATACTTCTTCCTTCAAGTAGGACTGTGGGTTATGTTTATCGTTTTATTTGTAATGTTTACGATTGTAAATTATATCTTCATTAAAATTTTAAAATTAGGTGCAGAACGCATATTATCAAATATTGAATAAAAAGATAGATCCTCTGTATTCGTGCAGGGGATTTATCCATAGATGGAGGAGAAAAGGTGAAGAAAATAGCAATTGTAACAGGGGCAACTCGTCTGAATGGAATTGGTGCAGCTGTATGCAAGGTGCTTGCTCAAAAAGGGATAGACATTTTTTTCACGTACTGGTCTCAGTATGATAAAGCGATGCCGTGGGGAATGCATGACAAAGAGCCCTTTTTGTTGAAAGAGGAGATTGAAAGTTTAGGTGTTCGATGTGAAATGGCAGAAATCAATTTATCGCAGTCGTATTCGCCAAATCGTTTGTTTTATATGGTCTCAGAACGTTTAGGTGATCCATCTATTTTAATTAATAATGCAGCGTATTCTACACATACGAGAATTGAAGAATTAAATGTAGAACAGCTAGATAAACATTATACAGTAAATGTCCGCGCTACTATGCAATTAAGTTCATTATTTATAAAACATTATGCACTGAAAACGAATGGAAGTATTATTAACCTTACTTCAGGACAGTCACTAGGGCCAATGCCTGATGAACTAGCATACGCAGCAACGAAAGGAGCAATTGAAGCATTTACAAAATCAGTAGCACCAGTTGCGATGGAGAAGGGGATTACAGTGAATGCTGTTGATCCAGGACCGACGAATACAGGATGGATTACAGAGGAACTGAAGCATCATTTAGTATGGAAGTTCCCACAAGGTAAAGTAGGAGAACCGTCAGATGCAGCACGCTTAATTTCTTTTTTAGTAAGTGAAGAAGCAAAATGGATTACGGGGCAAGTCATTCATTCGAACGGTGGTTACTCATAAATATATTATGTTAACAATTGTTGAGAAACAAAAAAATAAAAGAAAATTTTATTTTTTTGTTTAAATAAAATGTCAAGAAAGATAAAAATTTGATAGGAGAGTATATCGTCATATGAAGATAGTAATTATTCATTTGACAATATACTCTTTTTCTTTTACTACAGAGAAGAAAAATGAAGTAGAAGAAACTCGAATATTCAAATGGGTTTATCAGTTTTTGTACGTATTATTATGAAGATTACTGTCGGAAAGATGGTGATTCATGTGAAAAGGGATTTTTTAAGGGGAAATCGAATCGTAAAGGGGAGGATAAATAAAGTAAACATAGGGGGATTTATATGAAAATGAAAAAGGTCGCTATCGCATCGATAACAATTGGTACAATGCTTACTATGGCAGCTTGTAGTCCTTCAGCAGAGAAAGAGACAGAAAAGAAAGAGCAAGTAACAGCGCAAAATGAAGGAGAATCAAAAACGACAAGTGCAGATGAGACGTCAAAAATAACGAAAGATACTGAAAAAGATACAAATACTTCTTCAAATGAAAAAACAGATAAGGATGCAAAAAATACGAAAGAATCATCAGGAACAGAGAGTAACGGTAAAACGTCATCTCAAAATGAGAATGTGAAAACAAAAGAAAAAGAGACGACAGGAAAAATGAATGACGAAACGACTAGCGGAAAAACAACAGATCAAAGTACAAGTACAAACTCAAACGGAAAAACAACGAAAGATCCGAAGAAAAGCGTAGCTGTGAAAACAAATGTAAAAGAAGTTGCTGCATTGATTGATAGTTTAGACAAGCAATTAGCTGCAAATCCGAAATTAGAAACAGTAAATAAACTTGGAAAACAAATTAATGAAAAGTGGGATGTAATCGAGAAAGAGTTAGAAGCATCTCATCCAGCTGAATATAAAACAATCGGACAAAGTATGTATCCGTTAATTGTAGGAGCGGAGAAAGAAAAGATAGATATTAATAAAATGAAATCATTAACGACGAAAACGAAAAAAGATTTAACTCAGTTATTAACGAAACTTTCGTAGTTTGAAAAGCCTACTGTGGAAGTAGGCTTTTTTGTATTTTTTGTAAAAGTCTATTTATTTTCAATTACGATACGAAATGAACCGAATGCTTGTTGACTGACATAATCTTCTTCGCTAGTTTTATAAGGAAATGGAAAAGCGACGAGCTGAAAATTACTTTCCTGATCCACTGAAGGCAATGTAAAATTGAAAATTTGTCTCGTTTCAGGTGCGACCGCAGTATAAACGACTTTTTTATCATTAAATATTTCAACTTGTTCCCAATCTTTAAATGCCACGATTGCGTAAGTCATTTCATCTTTTGTTTCATTACCATTTGATAAGGTTAATTGTCTGCCTTCTTTATCAGAGAAGACAGTTTGTAAGTTCTCTTCATTGTTCGTAACAAATAATGGTTCATAAAGACCATCTTTTAAAATAGCATTTGGATCTATAAAGGTGAGTTTTATTTTTTCGCTTCCCTCCTGAGGGGGATTTGTTGAGTATCGCATACTTAAAATTTCTTCTAATATAACCGCTTTACTTAAGTCATTATCTTTTAATTTATATTCAGGTTTTTTAATTATTAAAAAGGTTAATTCACTTGCATTAGGAGAAGTGTGTAAAGAGATTCTCGTAGTAATTGAACTATTTGGTTTCATATCAAAAGAATAGTGTGATACTTCATTAGCAGCTTCTTCTATTTTAAAAGGTTTTTGTTCGTAATCTTCTAGGACAATTAATCCATATTTTCGGTCTTCATCAACATTATGTATGAATGATAACGATACATTTATTTTATTATTCTCCATAGTAATTTTACTACCATTATTAATATGTTGACCTTTAGTATTCTTCAATCCGTAAGAAATAGTATTGGTTTGTTGCTCTCGCTTATTTTCTTTAGGAGATGTATGTGGTTGTATGATTGAAGTAGGGAACAAAACATAAATTATAATTAATGAAATAAGTATAACACTGATAATAATATACATTTGTTTCATAAATAGCACCTCAATATATTTAAAATATAAGAGAAAAAAGATATGCAAGATGCATATCTTTTTTCTCTTTCTTACCAGGAAGCTTTAGTTTCGTGATTCACATCATTATAACCACTCAATTTATAGGTATGATTACCAATAGCGTAATCATCTCCATAATAAACACTTGTGTTGGTCGCTGTAGCACTTACATAAGTTGATTTTTTGGCACTATTACTTTTCATATTCACTAATGAGCCATCGCCATTGAAAGTTCTTGCTTTTGCATAAATATAGTCTTCGATCGTAGTTGATTTCGATTTAGCAACTGCATATGGGTTACCAAAAAAGGGAGTATACACGCTAATATTAGAGTCATTCTTAGGTGCAGCTGCAACAGTCAAACTAGGAACATTAGATGTTTTTGCTGATTGAACAGCATCATTGTTAACCAAAACGGGCTGCTTGTCTGCAGTGCCCACCTCTGAAGCACTTGCGTTATTAGTAAAACCAAAACCTAAAACCGCTAACCCTAAAGTTGTCACCGTTAAAGATTTTTTCATATTCACTAATTTTCCCACCTTTTTTAATTTTGAGTTCGAACTCAATTCATACAATATATGAGAATTTTGAAACTCTCAATAACTTGTCCCATACTTAACTGTTCTTTTACTTTTGATTCAACATTTCTTCATTTGCAAAAAATCGAATATATCTTCTAATGCTTAGCTAGCAAGGGAAACAGGTTTAACTTTATGAAATTCGTGTAAATTTAAATCTATTCATTACATGATCTCTGTTATTTTTAAGGTTATGTGGGAAACTTATCTAAAAAAGGATGGTGATAAAAATGACAATCGATCGAGTTTGTACAATTGGGCCAGCAAGTCATAATAAAGAAACGTTAGCGCAGTTAATAAACAATGGTATGAAAATAGTGCGCTTGAATTTATCACATGGCACGCATGAAAGTCATAAAGACATCATTCGTTTAGTCAAATCGTTAGACGATTCTATTAAAATTTTAGGCGATGTACAAGGTCCTAAAATAAGGTTAGGTGAAGTAAAAGGAGAACAAATTACACTTCAGGCGGGAGATTCTTTTATTTTACATACGCAACCAGTTACAGGGAGCAATAGAGAAGCAAATGTTGATTATGCAGGAATCGCGAATGATGTGAAAGTTGGAAGTAGAATTTTAATTAACGATGGCGAAGTTGAGTTAATCGTTGAAAAGATAAGTACGGAAAAAATAGAAACAAAGGTGAAAACAGGTGGTAATATCTCATCTCATAAAGGGGTGAATTTACCAGGGGCAATCGTTAGTTTACCAGCTATTACAGAGAAAGATAAAAAAGACATTCAGTTTCTTCTAGAAGAGGATGTTGATTTTATCGCATGTTCTTTCGTACGGAAACCTAGTCATATAAAAGAAATACGAGATTATATACAACAGTACAAAGAAACGTCACCTAATGTAATTGCCAAAATAGAAACGATGGAAGCGATCGGGAATTTTCAAGATATATGTAAAGAAGCAGACGGAATTATGATTGCAAGGGGGGATTTAGGAGTAGAGTTACCGTATCAATTTATTCCGCTCTTGCAGAAAATGATGATTCAGGAATGTAATCGAACGAATACATATGTTATTACAGCAACACAAATGCTTCAATCTATGGTAGATCATTCTATTCCAACAAGGGCTGAGGTAACTGATGTGTTTCAAGCTGTACTGGACGGAACGAATGCAGTTATGCTTTCTGCTGAAAGTGCATCAGGCGAGCATCCGATTGAAAGTGTAAGAACATTACGTCTCGTTTCTGAATTCGCTGAGCATGTGAAAAAAGAGGGGCCATTTGTGATGAAAGATGTACTGGAATTGTTGCATAAGTCTTTGGGTGAGTGATAAAGTGAAACTTTAATCAGTGGGGGGGGGGTGTCCATCCCCCACTGATTATCAGCCCTCACCAATCGGGCTTTTACTGCTCGGCGAATAGCGGGATAAATAAAAAGAGGGCGGATATGCATCCACCCTCGTGTTTTTCATTCTTATTATTCTTGCTCTTGCTCGTCCAAAATTTTATCAAAAGCAGCAGATACTTTATCAAACTCTTCATCATTTTCAATGTATGAAAACTCATTATCTTCTTCTACTTTTAAAAAGAAAATATCAATGTCTTCCTCAGATTCTGTTTGAATGTCTTCTACGAAGGCAACTGCAATATATTCTGCGCCTTCGACATCCATCGCTCCGAGTACTTCTACTTCCTGATCCTCATTATTCTCATCACTGAGAGTAAACACTTCGCCAACTTCAATATCAGACATATCCATTCTCCTCCTGTTCGACTCTAAAAAATAGAGCGCTCAAACTGTATACATACTAACATATCTTTCCATGAAAAATCAATTTCATACATTAGAAAAACAACTGATTCTTCAATAGAATAAGTATTTAGCTAGAAGGAGTTTTATTTGTGAATGCTATATTACTTAATCCATTCAACAATTGTATCCATAGTTTGTCTTGTTTTATCACGCTTTGGCTCTTCTTTACGGTAACCAAAGGCAACCATAACAGATACTTCAAGATTATCGCCAGTGATAATGCCTTCTTGACGAAGTAAAGAATCTATTTTCTCTTTATCAAATCCTTCTATTGGACAAGAATCAATGCCGATTTGAGCTGCACTCGTCATCATATTACCTAAAGCAATATAAGTTTGCTTAGATGCCCAATCAAATACAGCACGATCGGATTGTAATAAGTTAAAATCTGTTTCCTGGAACTTTTTGAAGAATTCATATCTAATTTTTTGAGTGTCTTCAGGTAATCCAATAATATCGTTCATCATATGTTTAATATACTCTGCATCATAATGCATATCTTTAATATTTCTTGAAAGAACAATGACAAAGTGACTAGCTGTTGCAAGTTGACCACCAGCGCCCCATGAATATGGTTGTAGTTTTTCTCTTACTTCTTTATTTTGTACGACAACAAATTTCCAAGGTTCATATCCGAAAGAAGAAGGGGATAATCTGCCTGTTTCTAAAATGAAATGAAAATCTTCTTCTGAAATTTTTTGCATAGGATCGAACGCTTTACATGCATGTCTGAAATGGAAAGCCTCCATAATTTTCTCTTTTGTAATTTGTTTTGTATTTGTCATAAAAGTTCCTCTTTTCATTAATTTATTTTTGTAAGTAAATTATATTTTTAAAGTAACATAGATACAAGTACGCACATTTATGTGTTATAGTATCAAAAAAGATACTATTGGTAAGGGAAGGGACTTATGATGGATTGTTCAAACGAAAATAATATAAATTACCCATTTTTAAATAAATATTCTTGTCCAGTGGAAGCTATGGTTGAGGTTATTGGTGGAAAATGGAAAGGGGTTATTTTGTATCATTTATTAGATGGTACAAAGAGATTTAATGAATTAAAAAGATTAAAACCTAATATCACACAAAGAATGTTAACACTGCAGCTGAGAGAACTTGAAGCAGATGGCATTATACATCGTGAAGTATACCGTGAAGTGCCGCCAAAAGTAGAATATTCGTTAACGGAGCTTGGTGAATCACTACGTCCAATGATTCTATTAATGATGGAATGGGCAACTCATAATATGGAGAAAGTTTTGGAGAGTAGAAATACGAAAAATAATAGTTAAGAGTTGTAGAAATAAAAGGTGTTTTCCATATGTGAAGAAACCTTTTATTTTTTACTTTCTTAAATTTTGGTTGTAATTAAAATGCATGTGAATCTATTCTGGGGATGTGCTGTTGATTTTGCTATGAATTAAAAACTTCCTTTTTAGTAGTAGAAGCTGCATCTAATAAAAGGAAAACAGCTGCTATAATATGTAGAACGACGTCTATATAAGGAAAGAAGGCAACTAGAGTAACGATAATACCTATATAATGAGCGTACGTATTCATGCCTGCTTTGTTAGCTAATAAAATAGTAGTAATATGTAAAGCAATCAATAGTAGTAAAGGTATCCAGTCTAGATTAACAAGACTTGGAAATATATAATAGCAAGGAAGTAATAATAGATGATAGATCCCTGTAGTCCACTTTAGTGTTTGTATGTAAGTTTTCAAAGTAAATCCTCCTAAAACAATTAATATCTATATATTACCAAAAATAATAGGTAATTGGATATTAAATACTTGTGATTTTTAGTAGGATATAATTGTTTTATGTTAACTAATGGTTTCGTTATCTATAAAATAGAAAAACCACCCAAACGAGGGTGGTTCGTATTATAAATAACTATTTAAAGAAGAAAGGGGAACCTTCACCTCACTACCTTCCTTCATATTCCGCAGCATAACGGTTTCTGTACTAAGTTCTTCTTCCCCAATAATAAGCACATAAGGGATATTCTCTTTATTTGCATAATTAAGGGCACGTTTTAATTTGCGGCCTGCTAGTTCGAGTTCGACTTTTAAGGAAGTTGTAGAACGTAATTGCTGGGCAATTTGTAAGCATTGTAATTCTGTCCCGAGTGGGATGATAAATACATCCGCTGTAGATGATATTGTTTCTTTCTGCGAGAGTGCTGTGTAAATAACGTCTAAGCCGAATGAAATACCGACTGTTGGATAGCTCATATTATCACCACGGAATGCCCCAATAATATTATCGTATCGACCACCGCTACCGATACTAGATGTAATCGATCCATCTTTTAAAAAGATTTCATATACGGTACCTGTATACATTGTAAGTCCTCGCGCTAAAAATGGATTGAATATAGCATTTTCATTTATTCCGAGAGCGATTAAATATTGCTGTAATTGTTGTAGTTCGTTTACTCCATCGGCAACGAGTGGAGTATTGAAAGCGTCTTTAAAGTCATCAATCGAAAGCTTTAGACAAGATAAAACGGTATTACATATTGTATCAGCCATTTCTTCAGAAATTCCGCGCTCAAGTACATCTTTTCGTACACCATCAATCCCAATCTTTTCGATTTTGTCTAATGATAAAATGACGTCACTCGTTCGTTCAGTAGGGATGTTAATAGACTGGAGAATACCGTTCAACAATTTTCGGTTATTATATTGGATCGTTACTTCTAAGTTTAACGTTCGGAACAGTTCAAACGCCATACTCATAAGTTCCGCTTCTGCCATGACAGATTCTACACCGACTATATCAACGTCACATTGAATGAACTCACGAAATCTTCCTTGTTTAATGGGCCCATCTCGAAAGACTTTTCCAATTTCATACCGTTTAAAAGGGAGGCGGATGTTCGGATTCATTGCCACGACTTTTGCAAATGGAATGGTTAAATCATAGCGTAAGGCAAGTTCGCGTTTTCCTTGATCTTGAAGTGTATATATTTCTTTTAAAATTTCATCACCGCCGCCGTATTTGTAAGACATAAGCTCATACATATTTAACGTTGGTGTTTCTAACGGTTTACATCCGTATCGTTCAAACGTATCTTCACAAGCTCTTTTAATTTTATTTCGCAACACTTGCTCCTCTGGTAAATAGTCTTTCGTTCCTTTTACATTTTTCATTTCCATTGTAATCACTCCTTTTTAAAATTAAAAAAAGCTATGCAGGTATAAAAATACCCACATAGCTTTATGAACGCTTCGTGGGTCAACAGGAAAAGCCCTGTACCCACGAAGAAAAATTTTTCTTCGGATACACGGCGTTACGTATGATGATGAAGTTGGAAAGAAGTATTAACATTTCGCATGACAAATCTCTCCTTAACATAAGTTTTTCCAAATTATATCAGATGATTTTTGAATTATCAATATTTTTAGTTTTGAAATATACGTGAAGTTATGTAGGATAAATGGAAAAAGGTGTATAATAAAACTTAATAATATGAAATAACCTTTTAAGGAGAAACCCATGAAAAAAGATAAAACAAATGCGATGCGAATATTAGATAAAGAAAAGATCGAATATTCGATGATGTCATATGATCCGGAAGATGGAAAAATTGATGGCGTATCAGTAGCCGGGAAAATTGGACGAGAAGTGAGAGAAGTATATAAAACGTTAATCGCTCAAGGAAATAGTAAAAATTATCATGTGTTTATCATCCCGGTAGATGAGGAACTAAATTTAAAAGCTGCCGCAAAAGCGGTCAGCGAAAAGAAGATTGAAATGATTCCTGTAAAAGATATTACGAAAGTATCAGGATACATTCGCGGTGGTTGTTCACCAGTAGGAATGAAAAAGTTATTTTCTACATGCATTGATGCGACTGCTCAATCGCTTGAAACGATCATTGTAAGCGGCGGGAAGATTGGTATACAAATCGAGCTGAAAGTGGATGACTTAGCGAAAGTAACGAGAGCGCAGTTTGGTGAAATAACGAAATAATGATACATAGGAAAAGAAGTTCTAGTTTTATTAAATTTAGATAAAGATTTATAGGATAATTAGTCCGTTTTGTCTTTGAAAGGTGTAGATTTTTTGAATACGAAATTAATCATAGTAGAAGGGCTTCCTGGCTTTGGGAAATCCACCACTGCAAGCTTGCTTTACGATATTCTAATTGAAAAAAATATTGACGCTGAGTTATTTCTTGAAGGGAATCCAGATCACCCTGCTGATTATGATGGGGTATCTTGTTTTGATAAAATTGAATTCGAAAGTTTGTTAGTGAATAGTGGTAATTTTAAGGAAGTAATTAGTGATAGAGTCACGAAGCGAGAAAACAATTATTTATTGCCATATAAAAAAATTAAAAATGAATACAGCTCTAATTTTCCTGAAAATTTATTAAATACCATTTTTAAAAATGATATATATGAATTACCGCTAGAGAGGAATATTGAATTAATAACTGAAAAATGGAGGAATTTTGTTGAAATAGCCAACAACGAAAATAAAATTTATATTTTTGAATGTTGCTTCATACAAAACCCATTAACAATCGGGATGGTTAAATATGGTGCAAAAAAAGAGAAAGTTATAAGTTATATTAATGCATTAGAGAAAATTATAGAGAAATTAAATCCAGTATTGTTTTATATAGAACAAGATGATTTGGAATTCTCATTCAGAAAGGTATTTAATGAAAGAGATAAAGAATGGTCTGCTGGATTTATTGAGTATTATACAAATCAAGGGTATGGGAAGATGAAAGGCTATCACGGTTTAGACGGAACAATTAAAGTTTTAGAAGCAAGAAGAGATATTGAAAGAGAAATATTTGATATGTTAAATATAAAAAAGACAAAAATTGATAATTCACAGTATGAAGCTATCAAATATAAGTCAATGATAATTGAAAAATTGGAATCACTTGAATTTCTAGATTAATGTAGTGCTTTAAGTGAGCAAGAAACTAAGGGTTTTTAACTTCGGCTTTCGAAAATTATACAAATAATCTGTTCACTGGATTCTCATAGAAAACTGTAGTGAGATAAAATATTTGATGTTGAAGCATGTCAAAATCTTAACTAGATGGTTAGTATCGGTACCCCACAATAAAAAGGCAGGAACATATCAAATATGTTCCTGCCTTTCATTTTAGAGAGATGTTTCCTAACAGTTGATTTTGTTAACGAAAGTCGACTTTAAATTCATATTTTGTATAGAATATAGTACATATAATAAACGTATGAGGTGATACAGTGAGAGAGATTCATATTCATAAAATTATTGCGGATAAGAGAAAAGAAAAGGGAATTACGCAGGAAGAGTTAGCGGTGTATATCGGAATTACGAAGGCGTCTGTTTCCAAATGGGAGACGGGGCAGAGTTATCCAGACATTACATTTTTACCACTGCTAGCATCGTACTTTAACATAAGTATAGATGAATTAATCAGTTATAAACCGCAAATGGAACAGGAAGATATTAAGGATTTATATCATAGACTAGCGGAAGCTTTTAGTGAAGAACCGTTTGATGAGGTAATGAAGGAGTGCAGAGAAATAATCAAAAAATATTATTCTTGTTTTCCGCTATTACTTCAAATGGGACTACTTTTTATTAACCACCATATGTTAACAGAGGATACGGATAAAAGAACTGAAATTTTAGAAGAGGCAATGTCTCTCTTTAGCAGGGTACAGGAAGAAAGTGATGATGTTTCTCTTGTGAAAGAGGCGGCATCGTTTCAAGCAACTTGCTATCTTATACTCAATAGACCAAATGAGGTGCTTCAATTACTTGGCGAAACGATACGTCCTAATTTTCCAGAAGAGGATTTAATCGCACAAGCGTATCAAATGCTTGGAAATGCTGAAAAGGCGAATGAAATGATGCAAATTAGTATGTACCAACATTTAATACAACTCGTTGCCACAATACCGAATTATGTAGTAGTAAATGCCTCAAGCGCTGAAAAGGTAGAGATAATCTTAAATAGAGCTTTCATGTTAATAGATATATATGAAATAGAAACATTACATCCTAATATGACTTTAAAAATATACTATGCTGCTGCACAAGTATATTGTATGCAAGGCAATTTTGAAAGAGCATTAGAAATGTTGCAGAAATATGTAGCAGTTTGTGCAGCTAGTTTCACAGTAAATAGCCTGCATTTACACGGCGATTCATATTTTGATGCGATTGATGAATGGTTTGCAGAATTTCCGCTTGGTGCTAAAACGGTTAGAAATGAAGAGATTATAAAGCGAAGCATGCTAAAAAGTATTGCAGAGAACCCCATTTTCGCATCTATGAAAGATGTAAGAGAGTACAAAAATATAATAGCGAGTTTGAAATTTAAATTGGATATAAAAGAATAGAAGGAGGATAAATATAATGACTTTTGACGAATATGAAGTAGCGATAAATAGTGAATTTACTTTGCGCGGTACGATTACTAAACCGAAAGCTGACGGGAAGTATACTGCGGTTGTTATTATCGCTGGATCTGGAGAGATTGATCGTGATGGAATGATCGTACCGTTAAAGCTTGAATCGAATATTTATAAAGGTTTAGCGCATGTAATGGCGAGACTTGGAGTAGTGACGCTCCGTTTTGATAAGCGCGGAGTAGGAAAGAGTGAAGGGGAATTTCTGAAGACTGGGATGTGGGATTTAGTTAGTGATATAGAGGCTATGATTACGTATTTAAAAGAACAACCATTTGTTGATCCGGAAAATATCATTTTAGCTGGTCATAGTGAAGGATGTATGTTAGCGACTGTAGTAAACGCAAGAACCCCAGTTAATGGACTCATACTTCTTACAGGAGCTGCGGAATCGTTAGAAGAAGCTACTAAAAGACAAAGGGAGATTATTTATAAGGAGTTAAAAGAGCAAAAAGGAATAAAAGGAAAGTTAATGCGTCTTCTCAATATTGAGAAACGGGGAGAAAAGCAGGCACAAAAGGCAACAGAGAAAATGATAAACTCCAAAAAAGATATTGTTAAAATTGGATTTAAGCCAATGAATGCAAAATGGCTTAGAGAGCATTTTCAGCATGACATTTATAAAGATTTAATAAAAGTAACATGTCCAGTACTAGCAATTGCTGGTGATAAAGACTTTCAGGCAAATCCTGAAAAAGCGAAGAGAATTGGTGGTTATGTGAAAGGTAATTATGAAGTACATGTAATAAAAAATATGGATCATACCTTGAAATATTTCGAAGGTGATTTTAAAGCGTTGGAATTTAAAAAGATTTATGTGGAAGGAGCAGATAAGCCACTACATCCGAAGCTGGAAGAAATAATTACGAATTGGATGAATACGAATTTTATCCTGCATCAAAATTAGATGAATATGAGGAAGATGGAAGGGAGAGTAACTGCCTGTAAAAGACGGATTGGCGCAGGCTAGGCTTGTAGGTGTAAGTTCTTCTACATTAGTAATTTCGAGCATAATAATCCCTTCCTTATTGTAAATTCTCTAATTCGTTTAACATCACTTTTGAGCTAATAAGATCTTTTCTAATACTTTGGTAAAACACCCTATAAATAATCCAGGCTATTTAATATTAAGAGGAAGCCAACTATACACATAATCCATGACAGAGCTGATCCTGTACTATTAGCGATTTTCATTCGGAGCCTCTCGAGAGGTTTTTGCATCCACCGACCAAACAGGAGATAGAAGAGAAATAGCACGAGAGAGGGCAATACCATAATAAAGTTGTATCCAGCTAAAATAGAAGACCATTCTACCCATGATAGATTAGAAGTAGTTAGTATGCCAATTGCTGCAAAATAAGGAAAGGCAGTTCCCGCTTCAATTAATGTAGTAGTGAATCCGAGTGCAATTATTGAAAGAATGCTATTTGATTTTGGTGAAGGGAGCTTTGAACTTTTCTTTGGTGGAATATAAAAGCTTGCGATGAATAATAGGGCTCCAATAATAAATAATGTCCAGCTTACGATTCGGTTTTGAAATACGCCAGAAATAATCTCAAATAAAAAATTTAACCCTAGCATGAGTGAAACTCCAACAACAAAATAACATCCAGCTACCGTCAATAAATAAACGAATAAACGTTTCGTGAGACGCTCTTTATCTGTTAAAAGTAGATATATTGTTACTCCTATTGTAGTAGGGCTTAGCGTGTCCAATATAGCTAATCCGCCTATTAGGAGAAGTTGTTCTGTACCCATCGTGATTTCCCCTTATTTCGGCTCAGGCTTATTTTTTTCATTCATAAAAATGGCATATGCCTCGTTCATAAACTGAAGCACATCTTGATCAATTGGGTATAAACTAAGTTTCTCTGATTGTTTGGGAGACATCCTTATCTCCCAAAGCTTATTTAGAAATTCATCCTCACCTTCAAATTCTTCTAAGCGTTTTTCCTCCATTCTTCTCATGATATTTTGAACTTTTGTTGCCTTTGGACCGTCCTTCATATAACGTTTTAACTGGCCGATGAGAGCAATCCATTCAAGTGAATCAGAACAGTCACTTGACATTTTAGGAACCTTTTCCAATAATTTTATTTCTTTTTCTTTAAATACAGATTCGCGATAATACTGTTGTATATCTTTATCTTTGCTGGATAATTGCATAATCTTCTGAATCGCAATCCAGCTTTCTTCTCCTTCTATCGCAATTCCATTTATCAATTCCCGTAAGGATAATTCTATTTTCTTTAGATGTTCCTGCTCTTTTATTACATAAGATAATTGATTCTGTAAACTATCCGACCAATCCCATTCATTGAAGTCGAGCATATTTTTAATCTCTTGTAACGGAAATCCAACTTTTTTTAAAAATTGAACTTGCTGTAGTTTTTTTATTTCTTCATTTGTATATAAACGATGGCCACCTTCTGTTTTTGATGCTGGTTTTAATAATCCGATTTTATCGTAATAACGCAGTGTCCTTACTGTAACGCCTGCCAGTTCTCCAACTTTATTAATGTGTATCAACTGATAAACCTACCTTTCTGAACGTTAAGATTTTATCGTTAACGATTATTTTCTTCATACCACATCTATTCTTCTTTACTAAAAAGATTTTTAAGTAAGTAACCTGATCCTAATCCAATTAGTACACCAGGAAATGCATAATCCAATGTCAGTCCGATCCCTGCACCTATAATGACACATCCATAAATAATAATATCGCCTTGTTGCATCTAAAAACCTCCTATTTTTCTAATTTCTTTTATGAAATTGCGAAATAGTAGCTACTTAACAGTATATAAAATGACCCAACGTCAACTTCAAGTGTTTTTGATTTGTATTAATAAATTTATAAAACCTTCTAACGGAAGAGTTAATTTTGAAATATTTTGTGGACTTACCGTTCCGGAATATTTATACTAAATTATATAATAGGGGGTGTTGTTAAATGGGTAGAAAGATTAGTTTTAACAAAGAACATGCTTTAAATAAAGCGATGCATTTATTCTGGGAGAAAGGTTATGATGCTACATATATATCAGATCTGATTGAGACGATGGGTATAAGTCGATCTACTCTCTATGATAGTTTTGGAGATAAGGATGCACTATTTAAACTAGTTTTGGAACATTATAAAAACTATGGCTCTCAAAAGAGAAATTTACTTTTTAGTGGGATAAACACGAAAGCATCACTTACATCCTTTTTTTATCAACATATTGAAAAATGTTATTCAGATGAAATTCCAAAAGGTTGTATAATAACAAATTCTTCACTGCTTATTGGACAAATTGATCCTGCCATAGAAGAAATACTTATAAATGATTTTAATGAACTTGAAAACGTATTTAAGCAAGTCATTGAAGAAGGAAAAAGGAGTGGGGAAATTTCACAAGAGGCTGATACTGAATTAGTTGCATATTCTTTATTAAGTTTAAATCATAGCCTGAATGTAATGTCCAAATATAAAAAAGAGAAAAATTTAGCCTATCGTCTAGTGGATAAGACTATTGCAGACCTATAGTCTTTCTTTTTTTAATGATTTCGGAACGGACGTTCCGAAAAAGAAAGGAATGGTAAAGTTGAATAACAAGACAAATTTTCTAATATTTATTTTGGCGATTAGTTGTGGCTCACTTGCTGCAAATATTTATTATGCACAACCAATTGTACAATTCATTGCAAAAGACTTGAATATCTCCTCGGATTTATCTGGATTGCTCACTACTTTGACGCAAATTGGGTATGGATTGGGATTGTTTTTTATCGTACCAATGGCAGATTTATTTAAAAGTAAGAAAATAATAGGGATTCTTATCGGGCTAACTATTCTTTCATTAATTGGTACGCTAATTTCGACAAATGGAATTATTTTTTTACTATTAACCACTATAATTGGTATTGGAGCCTGTGCGGCTCAAATGTTAGTTCCGCTAACAATGAGGATTGTGCCTATTGAAGAGACTGGGAAATATGTCGGTAAAGTAATGAGTGGTTTATTGATTGGCATTATGATTGCTCGCCCATTATCTATCGGAATAGCTGACTGGTTCGGGTGGAGAATGGTATTCGTTTTTTCATTAATAGTCTTAGTTGTTATCTTACTGTTAATTATAAAATTTTTACCCGACTATGAAGTGGTATCAACTAGTAACATGCGATATCAAAATTTAATAGCTTCTATGGTAAAACTATTAATACATACTTCATCGTTACAACAAAGAGCTTTTTATCACGCATGTTTATTCGCGACATTCAGTCTTTATTGGACAGTTATTCCAATTTTATTAAGGGCAGAACCATTACATTACTCAAATAATGAAATTGCATTGTTTGGCTTTGTTGCAATAGCTGGAGCTTTATTAACTCCTACTATTGGTAAAATAGCAGATAAAGGTTATATTTTTACAATGACTAATGTATCAATGGCGCTTGTATTATTATCAATCATACTATTATTTTTTGTTCAAGATCATTCACTATTTAGTATGATATTAATACTTATCTCAGGCGTTTGCATCGATATTGGTGTAGCAGGAAATTTATTATTAGGTCAAAAAGTTATCTTTAGTTTGAATCCCGAGATAAGAAACAGACTGAATGGATTATATATGACCATCTTCTTTTTGGGGGGAGCCGTTGGTTCATGGGTTGGAAGTTATACGTACTATAAATTTAATAGTGAAGTAACTTTACTCATTGGAGCAGCTTTTCCTTTAATCGCCTTATTTGTTCATTTCATAAAGAATAATACAAAAAAATTATCGAAAACCAAAAGTGAGTTCATATCATGACTATTTATGTCTCTAAAAAGTCAGGGTTAAAATCTAGTTTGGGATACCTTTGATAGGCAAGGGGATCTTCACATGCCTATCAAGCTAATTAAAGTTTCTTTTTCACAGATAGAAAGGAAATGAAATCATGGAAAAATCAATAAAAAGTGAATTAATTGGAATGTTTATCTTTAATGAAACTTTTCATACATATGAACAAAACGAAGGAAAAGTACATTGGGGATTGGATATTGGAAAAGAGCTTGTACATGTACATGAAATGATGAAAAGAGCAGAAAAGCTTTATGTATGTTTAGAAGAATTTGATAAAAAAGCTAAGGTCGCTATAGCGAAAGAATTAATAGAGTATAAAAATGATTTTTGGCCTGAATATGATGAGAATGATGAACATTTAGATTGGGATGCTGTAGATGCAGGCGAATATGATATGACGAAAGAAACATTTGAGCAATCTATTACTCTTATGGACATTGTAATTAGAGAAAATGATATATATTGCGAATATAATGATGGAGATGTATTTGGTGGACATAGAATCCATGCTTCTTTTGACAATGAGTACAATTTATTAGATGCAGAGATTTAGTTTTGAGCGGTGAAAGTAAAAAGGATTGATTACTATAATCAATCTTTTTTGTCATTATTATAAGATAACGGTGAAATACTAGGTAGAGAGTTGCATAGTTTTAACGTATTATCCGAAAGGAGTCTCCTTCCTGGGGCGTGTGAAAGGCGATAGTCTAGCGGTAGGCGGGAGATGAATTTCGGTTTGGTGTAGCCAAACATTTGGTTTTCCTATTTATTTCGCCCTTGATATAATCAGTCTTATAAGAGGTAACGTTTGGTATAACAATGAAAGTAGATAATAATCTTTTAGGTTGTGTGATTACCGTCATAGCTTATGGGAAATGAAGCGAAAAATGAGGTGAATGGATATGGCAAAGCAGAATAAGGCGTACAAATTTCGTCTGTATCCCACAGAAGAACAAGCACATCTCATACGTAAAACGTTCGGATGTATACGCTTTGTGTATAATAAAATGCTGGCTGAACGGAAAGAACTATATTTATAAAGATTTAAAACAAGTAACATGTTCAGTACTAGCAATCGCTGGTGATAAAGACATTCAGGCTGATCCAGAAAAAGCGAAGCGAATTGGTCATTATGTGAAAGGTGATTCTGAGGTACATGTAGCAAAAAATATGGATCATAGTTTAAAAAGTTTTGAAAGAGATTTTAAAGTATTAGAGCTTCAAAAGAACTATAAAGAGGGAGCGGGAAAGCCACTTCACCCGATGCTAGAAGAAATAATTGTGAATTGGATAAGTGCGAATTTTATCTCGCAATATGAGGGGAATAAGACTTCCAGCTCAATATTAGGCGGAAGTGAGGAAGATTAATTGTTGGTACAAGGTCTGTTGTTGTAGGCGGATTTAGTTTAGTATTTGGGTTGTAAGTTTTTTGTGATATTTTCCATTTTAAAATGGGGGATATGATTAATTAACCTATTAAAAACGAACATTAAAAACATTTTTAATAAAAATGTTCACTTTTAGATTGCGTGCACACTAAAAGTTTGATATATTACCAATATAATAATTTTACACATCATCACTCGTATATACTCGGTAATATGGTCCGAGCGTTTCTACCTAGTTCCCAATGAAAGAACTGGACTACGGGTTAAAGTGTTCGGCCGTGCTGTTCAATGAGCGCTATCGATCTATAATTTTGCATTTGTTTTACCTTATGCTTAATTAACTTTGACTATCGTAGTTCTAGAAAGTAGAGATTCTTCTACAATTTCTAGAACTTTTTTGTTTGGACCAAAAGTATCGAGTATAGAAAACAACAAGAGAAAGAGGAGATTATTTATGAAGAAGAATACGTTGAAAAAATGTGCTGCCCTAGTAACTACTGTTGCATTGTCATTCTCGATACTTGCGGGATGTAATGCGAGTCCGAAACAAGTTGAGGCAAAAAACAATCAAAAACCAATCTTAATTCAAGGGCCAATGCCGATAGAAGCTGAAAAGTTTGCAAAAAAGTTGAAAAATGTGAAAGAAGAAAAGTCTGGAACTTTCGTATTTTATAAAGGCACTGTCGATAATTATCCTGTAATCGTAGCGAAAACAGGTAAAGGAATGGAAAATACAGCAGCTGCTACAGCAGTGGCTATTGAAAAATATAAGCCTAAGGCGATTATTAACCAAGGAACATCAGGTGGACACGATCCAAATTTAAACGTATTTGATATTGTTTTAGGAAAACAAGTAGCAAACATAGGTTCATTAAAAACAACAAATATGGATGAGAATCAAGGGATTGAACCGACAAAATGGATTTCAATGGACTTAATGGCTTCTGAAGGAAGTGCAGGAGAAGATCCAAATGCTGAGAAAATCCGATACTACGAGGGAGATAAGGATTTACTTGCAGCAGCTAATGCGGTAAAAGATAAATATACAAAAGGTAAAGTGGTTGAAGGGACTATAGGTTCAGCAGATCTTTGGAATAATGAAGTTGATAGAATTAAATGGTTCCATACAAAATACGGTACATCTGTTGAAGAAATGGAAGGTGCTGCCGCAGCGCAAATCGCAAAAGCTTATGACGTACCATTTTTAGGGATTCGAGTATTATCTAACAATAAAACAAACGGCGGAAAATACAATCCAAATACAGCGGCGGCAAATCAAGAATATGTATATGAAGTAGTTAAAAAGTATATAGATTCGATACCAAATAAATAGTAGTAGTTCTGTCTCAATATAAAAATGTTATCATTACTGCGCAATGTGTTGTGAACTCAGAATTACCAAAGTTTCTTTAATTAAAATAGATTGGTGCCTTACATGGTATCCAATCTATTTTTGTACTTATTTTTCAGAGGAAGAAGGGTTTTACACCAAAAAATAAAGACAATTATAGAAAAAGGAAAAGTCGAACGATTGATCAAATATGCATAATTGCATGAAAAAATTGAAATTTATAAGTTAACATTAAACTACTTTTTAATTGTAAAGAATATTTTAATAATCTTTACTAGAGAAGGATATTCGTTGAGAAGTAGATAAACCAAAAGTGTGGAAATAATACAGACTCAATAGAGTTTTGTATTAAATAAAAAGAAAAGGATGGGTATGGCTTTCTAAAAGTTTTTTGGGGTTAGAAAGCATTTTTTAGTTAATAGCTTCAAATTATATTTTAAAGGGGAAATGGGTATATGAAGTTTCGAAATACAAAGCTTGCTATGGTTACACTATCTTCATTTTTTATTTTAAGTACTGCATCTCTATCATTCACAGATATCATACACGGTGAAGTAGCTTCTGCATCACCACAAGAGATTACTGTAAAAAGCTATGATGATACATATTATAATAATGCAATAGGAAAAACGGGTTTAGAGTTAAAGAAGGAACTTCATAATATTATTGATGATCATACAAAGTTATCATACAGTGCGGTTTGGGAAGCACTAAGAGATACTGATGAAGATCCAAATAATAAAAACAATGTGATACTCTTATATACTGGGCGTTCGCAAGGGAAACTTACGAATGGTTCAGGAGTTGATAATTGGAACCGAGAGCATGTTTGGGCAAAATCTCACGGTGATTTTGGAACGACTGCAGGAGCTGGAACAGATTTGCATCATTTAAGAGCGACGGATGTATCTGTAAATAGCTCACGTGGAAATCTGGATTTTGATAATGGTGGTGTGAATCATTCGGAAGCGACAGAATGTAAATATGATAGTGATTCTTGGGAACCTCGTGATAGTGTAAAAGGAGATATCGCTAGAATGCTATTTTACATGGCTGTTCGTTATGAAGGAGATAACGGCGAAATAGACTTAGAATTAAATGAAAAGGTGAATAATAATAAAGATCCATACATGGGCAAACTATCCGTTTTACTAAAATGGAATGAACAAGACCCTGTAGATGATTTAGAGCGAAAGCGTAATGAAGTGATTTTTACGAAATATCAACATAATCGTAATCCCTTTATTGATCATCCGGAATGGGTAAATAAAATTTGGAAGTAAAATACTTAAAGGTATTTTACTTTGAGAGAAGGGATTGATCACTATGATCAATCCCTGTTTATATCTATACTAGAATAAGTGATCTTTATAGGATTGGAGAATAGAATCGATATTTTATTAAGTAAAGTATAATATGAGTCTTTTAATACGGTCCCCACTCAATATTCACACCAACAATAAGAAAAATAAGTCCGATGATAAACCAAATGAATGCAAGTGGAGCCATGAAGCGAATCCATTTGCCGTAAGAAATGCCGCTCGCTGCGAGTACGCCCATTAAAACACCGGAAGTTGGATTGAGGCAGTTTACTACACCTTCTCCAAGCATAACAGCTTGTACTGTAACTTGACGTGTAATGTGCATGAAATCAGCTAATGGAGCTAATATCGGAATGAAAATAACAGATTCTCCTGTCCCCGATGAAATGAGGAAATGTAATGCGGCACTACTTACATACATGCCGATAACGCCAAATACAGGGCTTTGTCCTTCGAGAGACTGTGCGAGTTGGTTAACGATTGTATCAAGTAATTTGCCTTGTTCTAAGATGACTGAAATACAACGAGCCATTCCGACGATCAAAGCACCGTATATGAGATTTTGGCAGCCTGCTAGAAAAGTAGAAGCGATATCGTTCGCTTTCATACCACCTATTATTCCAGCTGTAATTGCTATGAAAATAAAAGTAGCGGTCATTTCTGCGTCCGTCCAATGGAGACGAAAAGCGCCTATTAAAAATGCAATTAACGATAAAGCCGAAACGAGTAAAATTAATTTGTGACGTATTGTCCAAGGAACTTCAGTTTTCTCTAGTTCTTTCTCACTTGAAAGAGCATTACTTGGAAACCAGTTGTCGCCGAGTAGGCTTCCTTTATTCGATTGTTTTAAGCGTTTTATATACCAATTAATATATAGAATGGTAGCCAATAAAAAAGAGATATAAATTGCCGTACGTAAACCAATTCCCGAAAACATCGGAAGTTCTGCGATTTTTTGTGAAATGCCTAAAGGTGAGGGAGATAAAATAGTAGCATTAAAACCAGCATAAGTGCCTAAATAAATAATTGCTACGCCAACGATAGCGTCCCATTTTAATGTGCGTGCCACGATGATGCCAATGGGGATAAAGCCGATAACTGAGTTAACGATAATGCCAGTCGTTCCGAGAATGGAAAAGAGTGCGGCGACAATACATATGAAAAGTAATTGCTGATTACGAAATTTGTTAATAACATGATAGATTAAACCGTCAAGAGCACCTGTTTTTTCAAGAATCGCAATAGCGCCACCCGTAAATAAAATTAAGAAGATGATCGGAGCAGCAAGTGTCATTCCTTTTTCAATAGCAGTAAAAAAAGAAACAAACCCTACTGGCGATTGTGGAACAGAATGATAACTTCCTGGTATTGTCGTCGTAACAGTCCCGTTTGTAACTCTTTTAAATTCTCCAGCAGGAACGAAATAAGTAGCTATTGCACATAGTAAAGCAATAAAAAATAGTAGTACATACGCATCAGGCATTTTAAACTTTCGTTTACTAGGTTGTTTTTTTACTTCAGTTTGTAATTGCATAAAACCCCTCCTTTTTCACCTAATTAATTTTTAATATTCTGAAATTTATCTGTGAAATAGATTATAATAAAGGTGGCTTCTTAAGGCAATAGTTTTTGTGTCCTTTTCCTGCATATATAAATTATCGCAACAATAGACAGGGAAACGAAAATAATCCAAGAATATGTTAAATAGAAAGTAAAAGGAAAAGAGGGAAAAAGATGTGGAAAACTACGGATCTATGTGATGAGTTTGAAAAAGAATTACAAATATGTCGCCAGTCTTTTCGATCTTTTGGGAAGAAAGAACAATTTCACGGGAAAATTGCAACGGTGAAAGTGAAGGATGATAATGTACTAGTGAAGGAAGGGTTGCAAACATTACCAGAAGGAACGGTATTAGTTGTTGATGGCGGAGCGTCTACGAATTGTGCGTTACTCGGTGATAATTTGGCAGCTATTGCGGAGGAAAGAAAGCTAGCAGGAATTATTGTATATGGATACGTTCGTGATTCTAGTGAACTAAAGAACATTAATATAGGTATTTTAGCGTTAGGGACAATGCCGAATAGAAGTGTAAAAGAAGGGAAAGGAGAACGAAATATTTCATTGCAATTTGGGCAAGTTGAATGGAAGCCGAATGAATATGTGTATGTGGATGAAGATGGCGTCATTATTAGTGAAAAGAGTTTGCATCGTTAATGGTTAGTAAGTTACTATTCTTAGAAAATAAATCCGATAAAGCATGGACAAAATTCTTTGTCAATAGTAAAATAATACAGAAATTTATAATTAACAGAATGTATAGGTTTATCGTTTTACGATAACTGAAATGGAAGTAAGTAGTGCCTAGAAAAGTGAATGTTATCACAATGATACGTTCATAAACAAAATTATTTTTCCTATACAAATATAGCCGCGAATGATGTGGGTAGGAGGTGTTGCACAGTTTGTTCGACACTTACAAAAAAAGAGTGTCAATTGCACGCCCTTGAAGGGTCTTTTTTTGTGTGAATAGTAGTAAGGGAGGAAATTTTGGGATGGCAATGTTGAAAAAATGGCTGCTTACGTCGTTAATGGCAGTTACACTCGTATTTGTTTCTTTTGCGAATACAGTACATATTACGTTTGCTGAAGGAAATACAGCAAAACTTGCAATTATTGGTGAATCACAAAAGGGCATTATGTTATGCCCGAAAGAAGAGCAAATTACAGATGGGGAAACAGCTTTAAGTTTGCTGCAAAAAGTCATGGGGGACAAAGTAACAGCAGAGACGATGTCGTTTGGAACGTATGTTAAAGGCATTGACGGCTTAATGGCTGGGGACACAAGCGGCTGGTTGTATGATGTAAATGATAAATCTGCAGAAGTTGGAGCAGATAGTTATAAATTAAAGTCTGGAGATGTTGTTGTCTTTCGTTTTGTTGCAGACTGGAGCAATATGAGCCAGGAAACATTACAGCAAACATTAGATAAATTTGGTACTTGTAAAACTGTAGAAGAACCAAAGACAGATGACCCAAAACCAGAAGAACCAAAAACAGATGATCCAAAAACGGATGATCCAAAACAAGAAAAACCAGAAGAACCAAAGACAGATGATCCAAAACCAGAAGAACCAAAAACAAATGATGAAAAGATAGAACAACCAAAGCAAGAGAACATTCAAGTTCCAGCAGCGAAAGTAAATGACGCGATCTCTAAGACATCTGAAAAGATGTTACAAGATGGAATTGAAAGTGATTGGGTAGCTTTAGGCCTTTCTCTTTCTGGAAAGAATGTTCCAATTGAGGCGAAATTAAATTATGTTAAGTCAGTAACTGAAAAAGTAGAAAAGCGCATTAACCGTTTTTCAGCGACAGATTTAGCTAGAACGATTATTATGATGAATGCAATGCAAGCAGACCCTACAAAGGTTGGCGAACATAATTTAGTTCAAAAATTGTATGAATCAGATAAAGTAAATTCTGTTACAGGTTATACATTTGCTTTACTTGCATTTGATACGAAGAAATATGAAGTGCCAGTGAATTCAAAATGGAATCGAGTTGCTTTAGTAGATGCGCTTTTAAACTCACAGCATACAGATGGCGGCTGGACTTACGATAGCGCAAGCAGTAAAGACAGTGCTAGTAGCGTTGATGTAACAGGTATGGTTTTATCAGCATTAGCTCCATATCAAGATCGACCAGATGTGAAGACAGCTGTAGAAAAAGCTGTTGCCTATTTATATAAAGAGCAACTAGAAAATGGTGGTTTTTCTGCTGATGGACAAGAAAACTCTAATAGTGTTGCGCAAGCAATTATTGGACTATCACTTGTGAAAGATGTAGATCAAAACCGTCTACATAAGGCAGTGCAAAATCTACTGTCATATCAACTTCAAAATGGTGAATTCAAATGGTTACCAAGTGATCAAAACGGTAGCGGAATGGCTACAGAGCAAGCATTCTTAGCTTTACTTCAGTTTAAAGATCTTGGAAAATCGATTTATGACTGGTCAACTGTATCTGTTCCTGAAATCGATAAAAAACCAAATGTGGATTCAGAGAATGTTGTAGTAGAAAAAGAAGTTACTGAACAACCAGAAGAACAAAAGCAAGTACAACAAGAAACGAAAGATGACACTCTAAAAGTTGTTGTTGATAACGAACCGGTTAAAAGCAAAAAGTCAGGAAACGGTAGCACGTTACCAAAAACAGGAGCATCTTCTCATAGTGCAGCTACAGAAGTAGGTATGGGTGTATTATGTATTGCTTCTGCATATGTATTATGGAGACGTAAAGCAGCTTAACAAAAATTAGGAGCAATCATTTGCTCCTAATTTTTAATATGAAAGGTGAGAGGCAACATGAGTAAGATGAAATGGTTTATTTCTTTAATGCTTTCACTTGGGCTACTTGCCGGGTGTGAAGAGGCAGCTGTAAAGCCTGAGAAGAAAGTAGAACCAAAACAAGAAGAGAAAAAAGATGAAGCGAAGCTGGAAGAAAAACCGGAGGAAAAACAAGCTGAACAAGAGAAAAATAAGCAAGACGAACAGAAAGAGAAACAAGAGCAAAAAGTAGAAGAGAAGCCGAAAGAAGAAAAGCCGCAGGCACAACCGGAAGTAAAGCAAGAAGAGAAACCTAAAGAACAGCCTGCTGCTAAGCAACCAGAACAGCAAAAAGCACAAGAAGAGAAACAACAAGAGCAACCGAAAGCACAAGAAGGAAAAGAAGAAGCGAAGGTTGTGAATCAGCCGAAAGAAACACCGAAGCAGGAGCAGAAGGTTGATCCGAATAAAGAGCAACAAGCAACTGTACCAACGCCACCAACACCGGTACCAGATCCAGTACCGCCAGTGCCAGATCCAGTAATACCAAAACCAAAACAAGTCACTATCTCAGTAAAAGGTGATAAAGGGTACTTATTAGGTGCGAAAAAAATGGATGTACAAGAAGGCGATACTGTTTATAAAGTATTGCAGCGTACAGGTTTAGATGTGGATGCGAGTGGATCTAAAGGCGATGTTTATGTAAAAGGGATTAATGATTTATATGAAAAAGATATTACAGCTACTAGTGGATGGAAATATCGTGTGAACGGTTCGTTTCCAAACCATAGTGCGGGTGTAGTGACAGTGAAGCCAGGAGATACAATCGAGTGGGTGTATGTATTAAAATAAGAAAGGTATTCGGTAAAGGACTATGAAAATAAGTTTTTCTTCTTTACATCCTTTTGTGAATTTTTTCTATTATATCGGGGTGATGATACTATGTATGATGTGTCTTCATCCTCTTTTTTTAATTGGGGCAATTCTATTAATCGTTATAATCAATGTGATGCAAGGGAATAGCGAAAAGATAAGAAAGATGTTACCGAGCACAATCGTTTTCTTTTTTATGGTCATTTTATTTAATTCATTATTAACACATAGAGGTCGAACTACATTATTTTGGTTAGGTGATAGCCGTATTAAGCTTGAGGCGATTATGTTTGGAGTAGTAATGGGGTTATTACTAGTTGCAATTATGTTTACGTTTGCTTCGTATAATGATATTATTTCAAGTCATAAATTTTTATATTTGTTTTCTAGAATTTCACCGAAAGTGGCATTGTTAACGATGATTACAGTGAGATTTGTTCCTTTGTTTATGAGGCGATTACAGAAAATAACACTCGTCCAAAAGACAAAAGGTGTACAAGTAGATGCAGGCTCAATTGTGGAACGAGTGAAAAATGGTATGCAATTGCTGCAAGTATTATTAATTTGTTCATTAGAAGATGCGCTGCAAACAGCAGATTCTATGCAAGCCCGTGGATTTGGTGTAACGAAGCGTACGACATATATTCGGTATAGAATGGAAAGACGAGATTGGTACACGCTCAGTTATTTAAGTATTCTACTTATCATTGCTATTATATGTAGTACGTATGGCGGAGGAAAGTTAATCATTTATCCGAAAGTCGAATCTATTCTATTTCAGCAATACGATGGAATGATGTTTGGCGTATTTACGATGTTTATTAGTCTACCAATTATAATGGAAGGAAGGGAGTGGATATGGTGGCGCATGCAGAAATAAACAATTTATCATTTGTATATGCTGATGAAAACGAATATGCGTTACAGCATATTTCTCTTTCTATTCAAAAAGGAGAGTTTATTACACTTGCTGGAGGATCAGGATCCGGGAAGACGACTTTATTAAAACATTTTAAAAAAGAATTACTTCCAATTGGTAAGCGTACTGGGGATACATATTATGATGGTACTTTATTAGAAAATGTACCGGATTTGTTATCTGCCCAAGAAATTGGTATGGTATTTCAAAATCCAGAAAATCAGCTCGTAATGGATACGGTCATTCAAGAATTAGCATTTTCTTTAGAAAATATCGGGTTACCATCACAGATTATTCAAAAACGAATAGCAGAGCTTATTAGCTTCTTAGGATTTCAAGATTTATTGCATCAATCTGTTCATACGTTATCTGGCGGGCAAAAGCAGCTTGTCAATTTAGCTGCGGTATTAGTTATGCAGCCGAAATTATTATTATTAGATGAACCAACGGCGCAGTTAGATCCAATTGCTGCGAAAGAGTTTTTAGGATTGTTAAAACGAATTAACGAAGAACTTGGCATTACGATCGTTTTAAGTGAACATCGTTTAGATGAGGTGGTACCACTTGCTACACGTGTTATTTGTATGAATAATGGTCAAATCGTGTATGATGGAAATCCTAAAACGGTTATAGCGAACATGTGGGAAGTTGAAAAATTCCGTCCATTTATTCCGCAAATTCCAAGATTATTTTTAGAATGGAACGCGGAAGATATTCCGTTTACAGTGCGAGAAGCGCAAATGAAACTGAATAATTTTTCAGAGATATCCTATGTGAATGAGCCAATAGCACAAAGTGAAAAGCACGAAGTTATTTTAAGTGCAGAGCATATATCTTTTCAATATGAAAAAAATAGTCCACTTATTTTACGAGATTTAACCGTATCGATTGAAAAAGGAAAATGGGTAGCACTCGTTGGGAAAAATGGGACAGGGAAGTCTACACTGTTAACGATTTTGGCGGGGTTACAAAAAGCGAGAAGAGGGAAAGTAAAGTGGAATGGGAAAGTGATACATAAAATTGATTCGAAAGAACGATTTAAAAGTATTGGGTATGTATCACAGCATCCGTATTATCATTTTACATTTGATACAGTGTGGGAAGAAGTGTATGAGCGTGCACGTGAATTATACGGAGAACAAGGAAAAGAAATAGCAGAACATCAGCTTAAAAAGTTTTGGCTATATGCACTTAAAGAACGCCATCCACATGATTGTAGCGGGGGAGAGCAACAACTACTTGCATTATGTACAACGTTATTAACAAAGCCAACTTTATTACTACTTGATGAACCGACAAAAGGATTAGATCCGTGGAAGAAAGAAAGAGTAGGAGAGCTATTTAGAAAACTGCAAAAAGTAGGTACAACAATTGTAATGGCAACGCATGATATTGAGTTTGCAGCGAAATACGTTGATCAATGTATGATGTTATTTGACGGAGCAGTCATTATGAATGATGCACCGAAAGAATTTTTTAGTGGAAACTTCTTTTATACAACATCTATCAATCGATTCATTCGAAAAGAATTGCCATATGCATTAACGTGGGAGGATGTGTACGAAGCGTGTCCAAACGATATGTTGCATTCATAATATGTATTTTTGCAGTTATAATAGGTACATTACTCTTTACTACACTTATCATGGATGGTTATTACATGTTAAGTAGTTTGTTTTTATTAGTCGTTATTATGTTACCTTTCTATATCCGTTTTGAAAGGAAGGTGTTTGTTTCACGTGAAATTGTTCTCGTTGCCGTGTTAGCGGCAATTGCAGCAGTTAGCCGTGTACCGTTTTCTCTTTTACCAAGTGTACAACCGACTTCTTTTGTTATTATCGTTTCTGCAATTGTGTTTGGAAGCGAAACTGGATTTATGATCGGGGCAACAGCGGCGATTGTGTCTAACATCTTTTTAGGGCAAGGTCCGTGGACGCCGTGGCAAATGTTTTCATGGGGTATGATTGGTTTTATAGCAGGCTTACTTCGTAATACGTTTTTAATGAAAAAGTTATGGGGGAGACTACTATACGGGTTCTTCGTGGGCTTTTTATTTGGCTGGATCATGAATTTCTGGGGGCTTCTCGGTTTTATACGTGAAGCAACGTGGGAAACAGTCATTTCGTATTATATCGCAAGTTTTTATTTCGATTTGAGCCATGCAATTTCAAATGTTGTGTTCTTACTATTATTTAGTACGTCTTGGATTACGATTCTTACGAGATTTAAAAAGAAATACGGCATATTAGATAAGCATAACATGGTATAGAAAAGCATACTCATATAAGGTAGGGTCGCGACTTACATATTCGTTTGCCTCTTTCATGCTTCTTACATATTGTAAGGAGCATTTTTCTGTATATTTTTTAATTATAACGGTAATAATTATGAAGTATGCCATTTGAAAAAACTTCCCACCTTATGATGGGAAGTTTTTTCAATCTTGTTCTAAAATATGAACCGTGTAATCACAACGTTGAATAGCTTGTTCGATCGCATAAAGTGATTGTTCAATACGAGCGCGATTAAAATCTTTTTCAACAGTCTGTAGCGCTTCTTCTAAACAATGTTTTGCTTCTTGTAATGATTGAAAAGAATTTTGGACATATCCGCGAGCATTTTCGTGCATTTCATAATCCTCCTTGCATATTCATATATGTATAGTATGAACAGTAAGGAACAAAATATAATTTGTTATATTTGTTTGACAATTAGAATGAAATTACGTATAGTAAGAATTAAGTGAATATTTTCTTATCCAGAGAGGTGGAGGGACTGGCCCGATGAAACCCAGCAACCGCGATGCAGGTGCTAATTCCAGCAGAACATATTTGTTCTGGGAGATAAGACGAAGATATATACGTAACTTCTTCTTATCGGAGAGGTTTTTTTGTTGCAAAAAAACCGATTACGAAAATTTATATTAAGAAGAAAGGGGTTGCGAAGTACTGTGACACTCGAAAAATACGTAAAACTGCGTAGTACAGTTTATGAATATATGATAGAGCAAGATAAGCCAATATCATTGTTAGATATTCAAGAACATATCGTTTCGCATCATGAAGGAAAATTCACGAAAAAGATGTTACATCAATTTTATTTATCAAGACTATTAGATGAACTGAAACTGGATGGGAAAATTACATTAGCTGATGAATATCTCTATACTGAAAAAGGGGTATTTTATAAGGCGGGAAAAGGGAGCTAAGCTCTCTTTTTTTGAAGTATGTAGAGTAAAAGACTGCTTAAGCAGCCTGATACAAGGGAATGGTGTTGAGTGTGTAGTGTCAAAGATTGAATGTGCCTGAAAGAGGCACTTCATATCGGCTGCAAATGAAAAGAGACACCTCCGCCGAATAGGTGTCAGTCGTTTTGTCATATAGACTTGCTATTTGACAGTTATTAGAATAACATGCAGGGGTTGTGGAAGTCAAAAGGGAATTAAAGGAAGAGGTGTTGTTATGTACGCTTATTTATTACAGGATATAACGAAATGGATTCCGAAATACATTGTAGATAGAGGATACGAATATTATGAAGATGGACATGTAGAAGATGTTGAAATACACGATAAGAAAATATTTGCTTTCGTTACTGGAAATGCAGGAAATTATGAAGTAATTATTGACCTTGAAGATTTTACAGAAAGTAGCTGCGAGTGTCCTTATGAGAATCTTTGCAAGCATATGGCGGCAGTTGTTTATGATATTCAAGGTGCTGGTGAAAGTACGGTAAAAGAGAAACTGAAAGATTTAGAAAAGGAAGAGTTACTTACAGTATTAAATCGTTTATTACAAAGTTCGAAAAACGTACAAATTGTAGAGAAGATGTTAAAGAAGGGGAAACTTTAACTTATAGAGGGAGTTGTTTTGTAGTGAATGTACTAATTGTATACGCTCATCCTAGTCCTTCCAGTTTTAATGCGGGGATATTAAAGCATGTGCAAAAAGGATTACAAGAAACTAATCATTCGGTTACGGTACTTGATTTATATAAGGAGCAATTTGATCCAGTCCTTGTATTTAATGAAGAGAAGAAAAGACGTGATTTAGTAAATGAAGAAGAAACAGCTCGGTACAGAACGTTAGTGGAAGAAGCAGATACTCTTCTCTTTATATATCCAGTATGGTGGTGGGGGATGCCTGCTATTTTAAAAGGATTTATTGATCGTATTTTTGTAGCTGGATTTGCTTATAAATATGAAGGGGCCCTGCCGAAAGGGTTATTGAAAGGTAAGAAGGCATGGGTAATTAATACATTAGACTCACCGTTATGGTATGTCGCGCTACTATATAGATCAGCGGATTGGATTATGATGAAGAGAGGTGTGTTACGTTTTTGCGGCATTCGCCATATAAAACGATCAGTTTTTCAATCTGTGAAAACGAGTAAAGTAGAGAAGCGGGAAAAGTGGTTATTACAAATAGAAGAAAAGGCTCGTACATTATGAGTGAAATCGAACGTATAATAAAGTGTTGCAATTATGATAATGAACTTTTTCGTACATATATTAATTGTTTAATCCAATTGAAGAAATGTAGTGAAACGTTTCTTCAAATTCAAATACAATTAAGAAATGATTATTTAACATATTATCCGAAAGAAGTCTCTTTCCTCAGGCATGTGAAAGACGATAGTCTAGCGGCAGGTGGGAGATGAATTTCGGTTTGGCGTAGCCAAACATTTGGTTTTCCTATTTATTTCACCTCTGATATAATCAGTCTTATAAGAGGGGGATTTTGGTATAACAATGAAAGTAGATAATAATCTTGTAGTGTTCAGGTTGTGTGATCACCATCATAGCTTATGGGAAATGAAGCAGAAAATGAGGTGAGTGGATATGGCAAAGTATAATAAGGCGTACAAATTTCGTCTGTATCCAACAGAAGAACAAGCACATCTCATACGTAAAACGTTCGGATGTGTACGCTTTGTGTATAACAAAATGCTGGCTGAACGAAAAGAAGTATATGAAAAGTATAAAGAGAACCAGGAAGAACTGAAGAAACAAAAATTCCCTACTCCTGCGAAATACAAAGTAGAGTATGAATGGCTGAAAGAAGTCGATTCTTTAGCATTGGCTAATGCGCAATTAAACTTGCAAGCTGCGTATAAGAATTTTTTTAGTGGTCAAAATGATTTTCCTACATTCAAAAGTAAAAAGAGTAGAAAATCTTATACAACGAATCGAGTAAACGGAAATATTATGTTATTTCATGGTTATATCAAATTACCGAAACTGAAAATAGTGAAACTGAAGCAACATAGGGCAATCCCGCTAAATCATATCATTAAATCGTGTACGATTTCGATGACACCTACTGGTAAATACTATGTGTCCATCTTGACTGAATATGAAAAAGAGATTGTACAAAAAGAAGTACAAAGTGTAGTTGGATTAGACTTCGCAATGGCTGAATTGTATGTGAGTAGCGAAGATGAGAAAGCCAATTATCCTCGCTTTTATCGTCAGATGTTAGACAGATTAGCAAAAGCGCAACGAGTATTATCAAGACGCATGAAAGGTTCAGAGCGCTGGAATAAACAACGCATTCGTGTAGCGAAATTGCATGAAAAGGTAACCAATCAACGTAAAAATTTCCTTCATCACAAGTCTAAAGAATTAGCTACGATTTTTGACGTTGTAGCAATCGAAGACCTACACATGAAAGGAATGTCACGAGCACTTAGATTTGGTAAAAGTGTAGCGGATAACGGTTGGCGGATGTTCACGACATTTTTAGCATATAAGCTACAAGAACAAGGAAAACAGCTTGTAAAAATAGATAAATGGTTTCCTTCTACAAAGATGTGTAGTCGTTGTGGAAATAAAAAAGAAATGCCATTATGTGAACGCACATATGCGTGTTCGTGTGGACTCACAATCAGTCGTGACTATAACGCAGCGATCAATATCAAAAAGGAAGCCATCCGCTTATTAGTGTTGGCATAAATAGTAACAAAAGAACCTTTGGAACAAGGGAGTTAGCTCGGCTGTCCTAGGGCAAATTCGTTAGCTATCAAAAGTAGCGATGAACCGAGAAGCCCCCACTCGGGGTAAGCTCGTAAGAGGTACTAAGTGGTGGGTAGTTCACTAAGAGGAATTTGTGAAAGTGAAGTGGATGAGGTAGTAAGAGGAAGTAAAGAGTATGATACATATTTTCTTCCTAAAGCATTACAGTGGAATTTCCTTAAAAACAATCCACATTTAATTGAAAAAGTATGTGAAGAATTTTTTGCATTTGAGGCGTTATGGAGTGGGAGGACGTAATAAATTGCGTGGGAAATAAGTGATTTATTATGTAAAAAAGCTAGTATAAAACTAGCTTTTCGTTTAAATAAATAAGAAGCATAGACTAATGATAAATCCTGCATATAGTAAGTTAACAACGCAAAATCCCATAATATCACGAGCACCTAAACCAGCTATCGCTAATGCCGGTAATGCCCAGAATGGTTGAATCAAATTCGTCCAAGCATCGCCCCACGCAATGGCCATTGCTGTTTTTGCAGCAGGTACACCAAGTTCGGCACCAGCTGGAATCATAATTGGTGCTTGCACAGCCCATTGACCGCCACCAGATGGAACAAAAATATTAACGATGCCAGCACTTAAAAAAGTAAAGAGTGGGAAAGTCGTTTCGTTTGACATGCTAATAAAGAAATTCGAAATAGCTCCTCCAAGTGAAAGTCCGTCACTATTTGCTCCAATCATCATTCCCATAATTCCAGCATAAAACGGAAATTGAAGTAAAATACCAGAAGCACTTTTCGTAGAGTCCGAAAAAGCGCGAATATATTGAATCGGAGTACGGTGGAAAATAAGTCCAGCAATTAATAACATAAAAATCACGATATCGAGAGTAAGGTTAAAGCCTTTCGTATAAAAGTAATTGAAAATATAAATGAGACCTAACAATCCAACACAAAGTGTAATAATGATGCTATTTTCCATTTTTTCAGCGAACGTATTGTTCCCTACTTCTTGAGCGGCAGCTTCTTCATGAAATACGCTAGGATCTACCGTTATCGTATGTTTTTCATCTGGATGCATCGCTTTATTAATGAGAGGCATCGTAACGAGAAAAATAATAACTGGAACGAGAGCGTATGGTGAGAATAATGTTTCTGTTATTGGAATCGCTTCTTTTATACTTCCCGCTGTCGTTTTAATTAACGTTTCGCCGCCAGTTGCTAACGTAAGAGGAATAGAAGCAGAAAGCCCCGCATGCCAAATGAGAAATCCAGAGTAAGAAGAAGCAATTGCTAGTCTATAATCTAATCCTTCAAGCTGCCTTGCCACTTCTTTTGCATATAAAACAGATACAACAATACCAAATCCCCAGTTTATGTATGCTCCTAGTAAACTTACGATTGAAATGGCAATAATACCTTGTCCATTCGTTTTCGGTAGTTTTGCCGCTTTCGTTAATCCTTTTTTAATGAGAGGCGCGTTTGCTAAAGCAGATCCTGTCACGAGTACAAGTGCCATTTGCATAGAAAAGGCGAGTAGTCCCCAAATGCCATTACCCCAGTGATTAATCATTTCCACAGGTGTTTGGTGCGTTGCAAACATGCCGAAGAAGATAACAAAAACAGTTAATAAACATGATAAAATAAACGGTTCGGGCAAGAAACGTTGCACTAAGGCAACGCAACCATTTGTAAAAGAACGAAACAAAATAGATCAACCTCCTTATGTATATGTATTACAATTATTCGAGGTTGTTTTTGGGATTACCTTTAATATACTGAAAAATAAGATAATTATACAAGTAGAGAAAATAAGAGCAAGATTATTGCGAATTTCTAATATAGTATATAAATGTCTAGCATTTACACCAAAAAATACAAAGGGAATTCAAAATAACTATTGATTTGAAATAACACCGGTTGTAAAATAGTGGTGGATATTCTTGGTTTTGGAAAAAGGGAGTGGTGTTGTAATGAACAAAACGAAATTGTTTATTGGATCTTCTTTAATTGCTTCGTTAAGTACTTCAGTTTTTCCAAATTCTTTAGTTACAATCACAAGACAATACAAAGAGAATTTAGTGTGTACGAATGGGTGGTAATAGATCAGCGAGAAAATGTGGAATAATCATATTGGTTTTGTTTTTTATTTTGAGTGCTTGTTCTAGTGAAAATAATAATACTTTTAAACAAGCAGATATTGAAAAGGGAATAGTGTATGAATTACTTTCTAAAAATACAAATACGAACACTGAAATATCTTATAAAATAAAAATGACGAATAATACCGATTATGTTATTGCGCAAAATAATGTTATGTTTTCATTTCCTAAATCCCCAACAAAATCTGCTCAAACAACTAATCCATTTAAAGTGTTAGCTAAAGGTAATAAATTAAATGTTAAACCTGGGGATAGTGTTGTTTTGGAAGTATCATTTTCTCCTGATTTTTATTCTGAATTTAAGAATACAGAAGTGACTAAAGCGAATTTGTATATAACGGGTTATATCGATAAATTAGCTGATGAAAATCATTTTGATTTTATTAAAAGTATTAATTTAGATTGAAAAAGTGAGCTATTTAACATGTTAGTGTTAAATAGCTCACTTTTATTTAGAAGAATGCACTAAGTTAAGTTAGACAGGCAAAATGGGGGTATGTAGTTTACGTTTCTGGAATAATTGTAATAGCGATGGTCCGAATCGAAGCCTCAATTTCGTCGTTTTTACTTTGGCTATTGTAGTATTTAATCATTAATTCGTTAAGTTCATTTTGAAACTTTCCAAAGTGTTCTTCATCTAGCTTTAATTCTACTACAGAAAAAGTAGCCTTATCTTCTTGACTGTTTTGTTCCTCTAATTTCTTAAGGTAACTTTGATATTGTGTCATAAGTGATAACTGGTAGTAGGAAATGTAGTTTAACTTTTGATCATCAGATAAGCCTTTCCATTCACTTCCTTCAATTTTTGCATCTTCTTCATTGATTGCGTAATATTTTTCAGAAACAGATTTCACCTTTTTTTCTTTAATTACATGGACGATACCAGAATCAACCATAGTTTGTAGCTGTCTATATAGTGTTGCTTGTGGTACATTTTTAATGATTTTTACCATTTCTAATGGTGTTAGCCCATCGTCCTTATTTCTCATTAACACTTGGCAAATTTTCATTCTTACAGGATGCATTAAAATTTCAACTTTATTACTCATTATATCACCTTATGTATTGTTTTTTATTCTCATTATAAATAATGAGAATAATGATTGCAATCCATCCGTTTTTATTTTATCATTATCAATAATGATAATGAGATTTGAAAGGAGTGATGACAATGAAAATACATTATGGATTGAATGATCTTAAAGACATTGATATTATGGCTTTTCTACCCATTATATTGCCAGTTATTGCAGTCGGGGCACTTTTAGTTTTCATTGCATTCATTGATTTATACCGAAATAGAAAAACAAGAAAAAATGTACTTGTATGGACGCTAATTATTATTTTTGTTAACGTATTGGGACCTATTCTGTACTTTGTTATAGGGAGAAAGGACAGTGAGAAATTATGAAATTAGAGATTAGAAATGTAACAAAATCATTTAAAGGGAAAATTGCTGTCAATACTTTCTCGATGGAACTGCAATCAGGGGAATGTGTAGGGTTAATCGGACCAAATGGAGCAGGGAAATCCACATTAATAAAAGTGATTTCGGATATTATTAATCCAGATGTTGGTGAAGTGTTATTGAATGGGATAAAAATATCAAAAATGAAAAGAGAAATTGGCTACTTACCGCAATACCCTAATTTTTTTCATTGGATGACGGCGCGAGAAACCCTTATGTTTATGGGGCAACTTTCAGGGGTGAAAAAAGAAGTGTTGTCAAAGTCTATACCAGAAATTTTGGAGAAAGTTGGATTAAGTGGAGAAGAAGGTTCAAAGGTGAGTACCTTTTCTGGAGGAATGAAACAAAGACTCGGTATTGCACAAGCATTACTGCATAAACCTTCGCTGATTGTCATGGATGAACCGGTATCCGCATTAGATCCAATCGGTAGAAGGGAAGTATTAAATCTCATTGAAGAAATAAAAAAAGATACGACTATTTTATTATCAACCCATATATTAAGTGATGCAGAAGAAATCTGTGAACGATTTGTCATGATTAAAGATGGAACAAAGATAGAAGATACAACAATTACTGAACTTTTACACCGGAATAGTGAAAATAAATTAATGATTGAAATAACAGCTAAAGATCAAAAGTGGATTGAAGTTGTAAAAAAATTACCGTATGTGAAGGACGTTGAAGTGGTTGGGCTTAAAATCAAAGTGAAGGTTGAAAGTATTGAAATAAATAAAAATATGTTATTGCAAAATGCACTCGAACATAAAGTGGACATCGTTAAATTTGAAATGAGCAACGATACTTTAGAAGAAATTTTCTTGAAATTGGTGGTGCAAAAATGAATAACTCAATTGTATTGATAAAAAAAGAATGTGTTCAAATGTTACGTGATTTTAAGATTATTTGGCTACCAATTGTTTTTATATTTTTAGGCGCAACACAACCGATAGTAACTCATTATTTGCCATCAATTTTAGAAGCGTTAGGTGGAGGACAGGGAATTACTATTGATCCGAATATGGCAGCGCAACAAGGGGGTGAAGTATTAGCGAGTACTTTGGGATCTCAGTTTGATCAGCTTGGACTTATGATTCTAGTGATTTCTATGATGGGTACTATTCAAACAGATAAAGCAAATGGTATGTTGGCTTTTATTTTAACAAGACCCGTTACTGTTACTTCATATGTAGGTGGGAAAATAGTGTCGAACTATTTAATGGTAGCGTTTAGTGTAACAATTGGATACGTTACTTCTTATCTATATGTAAATTATCTTTTTACTGCTGTTCCATTTGCACAACTAATTACTGGATTACTATTTTATCTAATTTGGGTTCTTTTTATCGTATCTTTCACAACAATGATAAGTGCTATTTTTCACAGTCAAGGTATGATTGCGTTAATTTCAATTGTTTTCCTTTTAGCCTGTAGAGTAATCGTCGGTTTGAATCCAATAATGGATCAGCTTAATCCAGCCAGTATGAGTAAGTATGCAATGGAAACGTTAGTTACGGGGGGAGTAAATTCAAACGCAATAATTACTGGATTACTAACTATAGTTTGGATTTTATTTACACTCTTCGTAACGTATTATTGGATTGCTAGTAAAAAGTTTAATGATGAATAACCGTGATGAGGGTAATGGTTTTAAGTAAAACACCCCAACAAGAAAAAGCTTCCACTACTGTGGAAGCTTTTCGAATTGAAAGTGTTGGAAGTACTACGAGAACAGTGGTGCCTTATGAATAAGGGGCAATAAAAAAATTCTGGATGCAAGAGGATTTTTTTATTGGGAATAGTAAGGATGAGGGGAGGTGCATTACATATGGGAAAAGGTAGAAGTAATAATGCTGGTAAAAAGCAACCAAATTTCGATGATTCATCTAATTTCGCTAAACAAAGTCAACCGACAGAAAAGAAGAAGAAATAAAAAAAGGAGCTCTCTTTATCAAGAGAGCTCCTTTTTTAGAGATATTGATGTTTCAACACAACAGATCGTGTGTTCAATCAAATAGTCATAAATGTAAGGTTTAAACTCCTGCTTCCACTACTGTGGAAGCTTCTCTAAATGATGTGCAATATCAATATACATATTTGAGTAAATTGAATGGATTTCATTACTTGGTGTAGCGTTAGAAGAGAAGTGGACAATGACCATATTTGCTTTCGGATCGATGTAAAGTGTTTGTCCATAACTGCCTAACACTTCGAAAGCACCTTGTTCATTGTGCGGAATCCACCATTGATTATGATAAGAAATGGAAGCTCCAGGGCCAACTGCAAGTTCACCTTCTTGGACATTTTTTATATCTTCAGTAATAGTAGAAGGGAGAATTTGTTTTCCGTTATATTCCCCGTTGTTTAATAGTAATTGCCCGAATCTAGCCATATCTCTAGCAGTTGCATTTAAACCAGCGCTAGCTTGTTCAACTTTTGTTTCATCGGTGACATAATAAGCATTTTCTTCCATACCAATTTGAGACCATATGCGCTCGCTAACATTTTCAGCTAATGATTTACCAGTGATCTTTCGAATCACCCAAGCGAGTGTTTCAGCTGATCCGTTATCGTAAGAAAAATCGGAACCAGGCGGTGCAGTTTCTTCTGCTTCTCGTAACATATCATAAATTTTCATCGGACCGTCGTAGTTTTTACCTCTAGGTAAAATATTGCTCGCTAAATATAGTTGTGCATCTTGATTTTCTAACGCTGGATGTTCGTATCCGTGAGTAGGGTATTCTACAGAAACTTGCATATCCAATAATTGCTGAAGCGAGGCATTACCGAACGGTGTATTTTTTAATTCTTTTATATATGTGTCAGCTGTTTTTTCTAAGTCAATACGATTTTCTTCAGCGAGAGATTGTATAATTGCACCGGTAAAAACCTTTGCTAATGATGCCATGCCATGAGGTTCACTCTCGTTATATCCATTGAAATATCGTTCATAAACAAGTTGTCCATTATGTACAACGACAAAAGCATCCGTTTTATTATCGTCTAAAAGTTTTTTTAGAGGAGTTGTATGTCCAAATCTACGCTCCACAGCAAAATCGTCTAAGTTTTGTGATGCGGTAGAGAAGTGGGAAACGTGATCCGGGTTATTATTTACCTCGTTAATTAAAGTGAATTCTTTCATATGTGTGTACGACCAACGTAAGTAAGGATCATCTAACCAATTTTTCTTCGTCACGTTATTTTTCGACGGGATTGTTTTATTATGTTTGAAGTATGTAAAAACGAGCCCTGTAATTACAAATATGAATGTGATTATGAGTAAGAGTAGGGGAGATTTTTTAAGTTTCATATCGGTCCCTCCTTTTTTATTTCTATTATAAGTATACGCTTCTATTAAAAGAAATACAAAATAAGGAAAGTAAACGGGGAAGTTTACTTTCCTTATTCATGTTAAGCGGAAACTTTTCCATCTGTATGCTGTTTCTTGAATTTTTGTTTTCGTCCGTGTAATCCATAATATAGAAGTAAAGTGAAGGCAACGATAATAGCTGCGATAAAATACATGTTATGGTAACTGGATTTCGCTGCGACGATACCTAAAATGAAAGAACCAAAGCCAATACCACTATCAAAGAATGAGAAGTAAGTAGCTGTCGCAGAACCACGTCGGTGGTTTGGAGCGGCAGAAATTGCAATCGTTTGGAAGCTAGGAATTAATGTCCCGTAGCCTAAACCGATTAGCATACCTGCGCCAAGGAACCAAAATGAAGTTTGTGCTTGACTTAAAATGAACATCCCAATTGTGAAAATAAGGATAGCTGGGTAAACAAGTACATTTTCACCGAAGCGATCAAAAATCTTACCTGTAAATGGACGAGAAATTACAACAACAAGTGCGTATAAAATAAAGAAGTAACTTGCAATGTCAGCTAAACCGAGCTCTTTTGCATAAATAGGAATAAAGGATAAAATGCCACTATAAGAAAAGGCTAAAACAAATCCTGTAAGAGCGATCGGAATAGAAGATGGTTCAAGTAAGTCTTTCCATTTCATTTTTTCTTGTCTTTGTTTCTTTATTGGTGCTTCATGCGGAATATTTACAAGTAGTCCTAATAAAAATGCAAGTAATGAAAATACGGAACAAACGATAAATAATACAGTAAATGAAAAATGAGAAATAATTGTTAAACCTAAAAAAGGACCAATTACCATCGGCAGACTCATGAATACGCCGAAATAGGCAAGTGCTTCGCCGCGTCTATGAGCTGGCGCAACATCTGTGACAATCGTACCTGTTGCTGTCGTTGCCATACCGAACCCAATACCATGTAAGAAGCGAAGGGAAAGTAATAAAAATAAACTTTGCGCACCGAAATACATAACAGTAGCGGCTAAAAATAATGAAAGTGAAATAAATAATATTTTCTTTCTTCCTAAATCATCGAGCCATTTTCCTGTAAATGGTCGACATAAAACAGATGAAATAAGAAATACAGTTGCAACTAAACCGATTTCCTCAGGTTTTCCTTTTAGGTTGTCTATAACGTAGACAGGCAAAGTAGTCATAAGCATATAAAATGTTAAGAAGAGAAATAGACTACTAAAACAAGTTCCGAGGAAATCCTTCGTCCAAAGTTTCTCACTTTGCATCGTCATCCCTCCAATTTAATCTAAATTTTTAATAATTTGTTGTAACACTTGAAATGCTTGATGTAACTCATCTTCGTTAATATCTTCTAGCGTCTTTTCTTCAAAAGTATCAACTTCTTCTTGCCATACCGGAATCATTTTTATCGCTGTTTCTGATAAAGAAATAAGCTTTTCACGGCGATCTTTTCCTTCTGTACGAATAATCCATCCCATCGTTTCCATACGTGTTAACGTACGAGTCATCGTTGGTGATTCAACATTTAAATACTGACATAATTCTGTTTGCGTACAAGAACCAGTTTGATTGATGCGGAAAATAACAGCCCATTGCGCACTAAATAACCCAGTTGGAGATACGCGTTCATTAAATTTCTTTGTGAATTTTCGAGAAGTCTGGCTGACAATGTGAAAAAAATGTTGTTTTTCGTCCATGTATTTTGATCCTTTCAAATTAGTTACCTAGCTAACTATATACTTTTTCATTATAATTGTCTAGTAATAGACATGTTGATTTATGTAAAAAATTCGTATAGGTTTTATGTTGCGAACATATATTCTGCATGCTATTCTTTAAGTAAGTAAAGAATTTTCTTTCTATTAAATAGAATGGGGGAACTTGTGATGATTAAGCCTGCAACAATGGAGTTTGTTTCACTATCGAATGGAGAAACGATTGCGTATCAGGAAGTTGGAAGGCAAAATGCAGAAAGTCTTGTACTCATTCACGGAAACATGACATCGTCACAACATTGGGATTTAGTAATTGAAAAGCTGCAAGATCAATACCATATTTACGCTCTTGATTTAAGAGGATTTGGCCAATCAACGTATAATCAATCGATAGATTCATTACAAGACTTTGCAAGAGATGTAAAACTATTTATTGATCAATTAAAACTAGAAAAATTTTCATTAATGGGCTGGTCAATGGGCGGTGGTGTTGCGATGCAATTTACAGCGAATCATCCAACGTTTGTCGAAAAGTTAATTTTAGTAGAATCAGTGGGCATGAAGGGATATCCAATTTTTAAAAAAGATATTAACGGGCAGCCGATCGTATCAAGTTTAGTAAAGACGAAAGAAGAGGTCGCACAAGATCCCGTACAAATTGCTCCAGTACTAGACGCGATAAAAAATATGAATAAATTATATTACCGTACAATATGGAATTTATTAATATATACACATAATCAACCTGAACCGGATCGTTACGAAAAGTATTTAGATGATATGTTAACACAGCGTAATTTCGTAGATGTAAATTATGCGCTCATTACATTTAACATTTCGGATGAACATAACGGGGTTGTAGAGGGAAATAAGCAAATTCATCATATTAAAGCGCCGACACTTGTCATACAAGGTGACAGAGATTACGTCGTACCGCAAGTAGTCGGTGAGGAATTAGCAAAACATTTGCCGAATGCAGAGTTGAAAGTGTTAGAGGATTGCGGTCATTCACCGTTTATTGATTGTTTAGATGTATTTATAAAACATGTGGAGGATTGGTTAGAAGAGAAATAATCCCCGAAATGAGAAATGTTGCATATACTATAACATTTGTATGTAAAAGGGGAGAGTATTAATGCATAAACCATTTTTAATCGCTTATTCGCCATATAATCATCATATATATACAAAAATAATGATAGCTCCGATGTATATGCAAGTTTCACCAGCTGTAGTTCCTTTACAAATGCAATACCCGCAGCCACCAATTGCTAGTGCACAGCAATACGTGTATGAAACGGATTTTTATAAACATCCATATTTCAAGCAATTCCATAACAATGTGAAAGCACAAGTTTGGGAAGGATAAGAAGCTAAAAGAATCATTCTTTTAGCTTCTTTTTTTATTTTGAATATTCGTACACGCGTTTGAAGAAACAGTTTATAATGAAAGGTGGAAAGCGTGAGAAGGAGAGGGAAAGGGATGTCACTGCGTTTTACATTTTGGATTATGGTTGGGATTGTAGCAATCTCGGGTTTGTCACAAGGGATGCTCTTACCGGCCATTGCAATGATTTTTGAACAAGAAGGGGTTAGCTCAAGTATTAATGGTATTCATGCAACGGCATTATACATTGGGATATTAGTTATTTCGCCGTTTCTTGAAAAACCGATGCAAAAGTTTGGAATGAAGCCAATTATCGTTATTGGTGGGTTTCTCGTTATTATTTCATTATTCTTCTTTACACAAATTTTTTCATTTTGGGTATGGTTCGTACTTAGATTTCTAGTTGGAGTCGGAGATCATATGCTTCATGTCGGAACACAAACATGGATTACGACAACATCAGACCCAAGTAAAATAGGTAGACAAGTATCGATATACGGTGTATTCTTCGGAATTGGTTTTGCCGTCGGCCCGTATTTAGCAAGCACTGTGCAGTATGGTCTTGCAACGCCGTTTATTATATCTACTATACTTTGTTTAATAGGTTGGCTCCTATTACTTCCAACGAAAAATGCATTCCCAGCGCAAGATGAAAGAGAAGTGAAGAGCGAATCATCATTTTCTCGTTATAAACAAGTTGTTGGATTAGGATGGATTGCGCTACTGGGACCACTTGCATATGGCGTACTGGAAGCAATGCTAAACAGTAACTTACCAGTATACGCGCTTCGTAAAGGATGGTCTGTTTCAGAAGTATCCTTCTTATTACCAGCATTTGCAGTTGGGGGCATTATTACACAAATTCCGCTCGGGATATTGAGTGATAAATACGGAAGGGACCGTATTTTAACGTGGACGTTCAGCGTAAGTACGGGCATTTTCTTGCTGGCAGCCGTATTTGATCAATATTACTGGATCGTCTTTGCCTGCATGTTGTTAGCGGGTATGGTCATTGGATCGTGCTTCTCTTTAGGGCTTGGATTTATGACAGATTTATTACCGAGACACTTATTGCCAGCAGGTAATATATTATCTGGAATCGCCTTTAGTTTAGGAAGTATACTGGGACCTGTATTAGGAGGCGTATTTATAGAAAAAATACAGTATACAAGCTTTTTTATTGCGGTTATGATTATAATGGGAATTCTCGCAATGGTATATATGATCTACATGAAGAATCAATTCGCATCAAGAAAAATAGAAAGTAGGTTAGGGCATGACAAAACAACCTAATAAAAAGAAATTTGAAGTACTCGAAAACGAAACAATTACAGACTGCTTAGCACGTATGGAACAAGAAGGCTATGCACCATCTCGTCGTATGGAAGAACCAATCTTTCATGAAGTGAAGAAAAACGGCAAAACAGAAGTTGAACCGTGCGGTAGAAAGATTGTCTTTGAGGGGAAATTGAAGTAATCCGAATAGCAAATTCTCTTTATAGTATAGAGCCACCCAATTCATTTGAGTTGGGTGGCTTTTTTTAACTGACTAATGAAAGACTAGGCTAAACGATCTTCATTTGTAAAGGTAGTATAGATAGGAATTAACTACATAAAATTGAAGAAAAATGCGAAAGCTTTTTATAAAATATGGAAATGTTAAAACCCCTTTGATAAAATAGCAATATGCAAAAATAATTATTTATAAATTCTCAATGTAATGAATATTCATGTTTAAATATACGAATTTAACTACGTAGTTATTGTGCTAAAGGGGGAGAAAGATGTTAGATGAATTGTACAATGCTTTTTTAAATGCATCGGGTTTTACAGAAAGCGCGAGGAAACGAGATCGATATGATGATTTACATGATTATTTAAAAGATCAAGAAAGAGAGTTAAAACAATTCATTCAAGAGGCTGAATCAGCGAAAAGAGATTATGAGAGTAAAAGTAATGGCTTAGAAGCTAATAAAATTCCGGCAGTTGAATTTGAACAAAAACGTCATGAAAAGGATGAAGACTTACATACAGTATTATCCTATTTTAAAAGTGCATTAAGCGATGTTGGATCTGCAAAAAGTACAGCTTATGCAAAGTATTTGGAATATAAAGCGAAAGCAGAAGCGGAGAAAGCGTCAGCATACGCTGCAGCGAACAAGGCTTTTGAAGAAAAGAAAAAGGAATTTGAAAACTTTATCCATTAAGCATAAGAAGAATGGAGGGAATCCACATGAGTGGTAAAGAGGTTGAAATTATAGGAAGTAACACAGCAAGTGCCATTTCTTACGCGCAAAATATTGAAAATGGTATGAAGGATTCTTTAAATCAAGCGAAAAACTTAAAAGCGTACGTTACATGTGCGAACTGGAATGGAAAAACGAGAGATGCCTTTTTAAGTTATCTAGATTTAATCATTCAATATAACTCAGAAATGGTAGAGGCATTTGAAGGACATACGAAAGCTTTGAAAGAGTTAGAGAAAAGTATTCAAACGTATGGCGATATATCGGAAGTAAGGGCGATAAAAAAATTGTGATGGAGAAATGAGGGATAAAAGAATGAGAAAAGAAATGGTTTTTGCACCTGCTGAATTATATGTTCTCGCGGGTGCAGCTGGGGTTACGGATATATTTGGATTGCCAAACCGTGACGTAATTATTTTACTTGATGAAGAATGTGTCACGAAAGCAACTACGAGTTTAAAAGAAAAAGGCTTACTTACAAGTGAAAATGGAATTACCCCTGCAGCTTTTCAAATAATTGAGCTATTAAAGGAATATGAAAATTGTCATGAATACACGAGAATGAATAATGTATTAATTGGCTTTTTGAAAGATGATAAAGACCGAGTGGCTGTATTAACAGAAATAGAACCAAATAAAAAATACGAGATCGACTACATACCAAAGCCAGACGTATATTTTTCCTTATTAACACGCATCCCTTTCTTATTGAGAGAACCGAGGGACATAGAAGATACATTTTTCTCAAAGAGAATGACAGAAACAGAACAACAAACATTTGAGGAAAAAGATTTATCAAATAAAGATGTTATAGCGATAGAAACGTATAAGAGGCCTCGTAGTAATAGAGGAGGAAAATGGGAATGTTTCTTATATTTCACTGAAGGAGAAGATTACGTTCAAATAGATGTAGAACGTAATCGATATGACTGGGTGAGCCTCTATGCGGTGAATAAGAAATTGTATGACGTGTTAAAAATGCCGTATAAAAAATTAATTGACCCGAGACAATTTTCGTTAGGAGGTATTGAATAATGCAAGTATCAATGGGAGACGGTGGTTCTGGTGGTGGAGAAGAAGTATTAGTTAATTTTCAAGAACTACTTGATATAGTAATGAAATTAGAAGATATATATAAAATCCATGTAGACGTCATTGGAACGAATATTGAGAGTTTATTAAGCAGTGATTTTTATCAAAAAGGTGAAGCGATGAGAGTAATTGAAAAATATCCTGATATATTACACAAAACACTTGAATTTGCTGAACACTATTCTAGGTCGGCGAGACTTGTAAGGGTCGCATGTGTAGAAATGCTTGAAAAGGACGAACAATTACGTGAAATATTAAGTAAGTTGTAGAAATCACCATACGGCTGGGGGGATGAAAACGAAATGGATGTGAAATATAGACCTGAACCATGGCAAAACATGGGGGATGGTATGAATCGAATTACAAAAGATGCACTCATAAAATTACAGCGCGCAAATGAATTATTGAAAAAAATTGATGGAAGAATACGAGATTTAGACTCAGATGGCAGTATACATTTTAACCCAAAAGATCAATCGCAAAAAATCGGGGAATTACTTGATAGCTATTCGACATTACAAAGATATTGCGGAGAAGCAGGGCGATTGGTCTCTGAACATATAGATAAACCTTTTTTAGTAGAAATGGATAAATTCGCTCAAAAAATGAGAGATACATCTATTCTCAGTTTCGAAACAGATAACCGAATTGGCTCCACAACAACGACAGTATTACCAGATGCGCACGCAGGGTACGGAAGTGTACCACAAACAATAAAAACAAAAAAAGATAAAATAACAGTAGAAGATATTTTTAGAGATTCACCTGCATTTGATAACGTACTGAGAGAGGAATACAAAGAACTAAAAAAACAAAACCCAGATGCAAAATTAAATTATGAAGAATACAAGAAAGTAGTCCCATCCACACGAGGATTTGAATACAAATCGATAGAAGATGAACAGAAAAAACTAGAAATGGTGCGAGACATAGGAATAGGCGTAGGAATCATCATCACAACAATCCTTTGCCCACCACTCGGAACCGCTGCGGCAGTTGTATACGGCGCTGTACAAATCAAAAGTGGTATCGACGGAGAAGACTGGGGAACACACCGGAAATTGAGCCAAGAAGAGCGGGTAGGAAACATCATTTTTGGCGGATTAGACGCAATCCCAGTTGTTGGAGCAGTAGGAAAAGGAGTAAAAGCATTCAAAGACACGAGTGAATTGGCTGATTTAGCGAAATTATTAAAATACAAAGAAGGAATGCCTGGTTTTAATCCAAATTTGGGTGGAAATGTGGTACAATCGCTTAAGGAAAATAATCTATTAAAAAATTTAAAAATACAAGGCTGGAAAACCGTAGGTAAGATTAATGATGCAGACTACTTCATTAAAGGTCTAGTGGCAAAAGGTGTGGACTCCGTAACCCCATTCGCTAAAGGTGTAGAAATAATGCCAGATGGAAGTGTCGTTAGATCTGGAACGAACTATAGCGGGAAATTCCAAGAAGCCCATGATGCCTCAAAGGCGAGTATTCAGAGTAGGATCTCGAATTTGGAGAGTGGTGGGGTTAAGGGTACGGGTAGTAACGTAAACCCAAATAAAATTACGCTAACTCAGGAAAGAGAAAAATATTATCGAAAGAAAATAGATGAAGCTAAAGCGCGAGGAGATTATAAAGCAGCAGATGATATTAGATATGATCGTCATTGTGAAGAAACGAGACAACCTTTAGAGCGTAAAGATTGGGATGCTAGGACTGAAAATTTAAGAAAGAGCCAAGAGCGTGGAAGAGAAGAAGAAATAAAAGGGAGAAAAGCTTTGGGAGAACACCTAAATCGTACATTAGAGGACAATAACTCTGGCAAGGTTGTTACGTATACATCCAGTGAAGGGCATCTTACGCGTCCAGATAGTATAGGTCGTAATGCTAAGGATGAAATCGATTTAGTTCATGATCACAAACACAAAATAAGTGACAAAGAACACGTTATTCATAATGACAGTCAAATGCGTGCTGAAAGAGAGATGCTCGAAGATAAAAGTGGAAGTCATATTGTGACAATATCAAGTGATAAACCCGATTTGAATGGAATTCCTCCTCATCCAAGACCAAGTGGACCTTTAGCGAAGGAGAGTGACATTTTCTATACTGATCCGAATAGTGGTAAAGTGACACATAAGTGGGAAACACACCCAGATATCCCAGGTGGAGGTATATGGATAAAAATATAGATAAGTATGTAACTTTACTTTTTAGTATTAAGGGGGATTTAAATGAAACCTAATTATTTTACAATTGCAATGTATCCTACAGTATCGATTAATCAGGAAGAGATACTAGGTCGTCTTTTGGACGTGTTTGATTCGAATGAAAAATTTGCTCCTACTCATTGGGGTAACAGTGAAACCGTACGTGTAGAATATAATCGTGGGGAAATTCTTGAAAAGGTGATTTTGGAACGTAAAGTATCAGAAGTACACTTGTATCGTGATAAAGCAGTGCACTATAGAGGAAGCTTTAAAGTTAACTGGAGTCATAGGTCATATCTTGAGTTTGAGTTTCATAAATCAATACCTAAAAGTTTATGGTCTGCTTTTTTTGAGCTATCCGATCAAATCGCAGAAATTGTAAAACCACGTTTTGGGGTGTCGCAAATTTTTTGGAAAGCGTCTTATCCATGGAATACTGAACGTGAACGGTTACATATGTGGATGAATATGTCTGCCTTACCTATACCGGTAAGGTTTCTTCCTAACGGTCCTTTGGGGATAGGCGCTAGAACATATTTGAGTGGTCATATTTTAGACATGTTTGATAAGGAATTATTACTAAATAGCCCAGCTGTCGTATCAGAGCTGGATTGGGGTGGGATTTGTATAGATCTTTTACAAAATCCATTAGAAGCCGATATAGATATGTTACTTGATAGTTGGTTACATGTAATGAAATACTTAGAACCAGCTCAAGTAATGGCCATGCCAAGTTTTCATGAAAGTCGAATGGTTGTAACTTATTCTCCAAATGTTGCTTGGAAGGAGTATCTGGAAAGTTAAATGAAAGGAATTTTTAATCATGGATGAGAAAAATAATGATAGAATAAGAGTCATGGAAATATTAAATCAATCTCAATACAATGATGAAATTATAGATGGGCTAGATATGAGCAATTTAGACCTTACTTTTTCTGATTTGTCAGAGGTGATGGCAGAGGGTATCATGGCAAAACAAGTCCATTTAAGAGCTTCTTCACTAATGAGAGCATCGTTTTTTGATTGTGATTTTGAGTTTGCTGATTTCAGAAGCTGTAATTTAGAGGAAATACATATTGCAGATTGTAGATTTGGTGAAGCTAATTTCTCTAAAGCCAATATGAAATATGCAAAGGTAAATATAAGTAGTTGTTTTGAAACATGTTTTGATGAAGTTGATTTTTCATATGGAGAATTAGTTGGAACGATATTAAATCATGCTACTTTTCGACGAGCAAATTTATATAAAATAGATGCAAAACAGGCCGACTGTACGGGAACGGATTTCAGCAGCGCGAATCTTACAGAAGGCCATTTTGAAAAATCATATTTAGGAAATTCAAATTTATCAGAAGTAAATGCTAGAAATGCTGATTTTACAAACGCAGATTTAACAGGAGCAATCCTTTTAAATGGGAATTTCACGGATGCGAATTTTACCGGTGCTAAACTTGACAATGTAGTTTGGAAGGGAGCAAAGGTAGAAGGAGCCAAGTTTGACGAAGATGTTAAGGAACAAGTCTTAAAAATGATTTAAATATGATGGGAAGTATATACATTTAAGCACTCGAAAACCTATGATTGGTAGCGAGTGCTTTTTTCTTAGAGATATTAGAGATTGATAAATAAGTAAAAATCAATATAGATTATTTTTAAGGATTGTTAGATAGATTAAGTCGTGAATATTATATAATTGAAAAATTAGTAAAAGGTGTGGACTCCGTAACCCCATTCGCTAAAGGTGTAGAAATCATGCCAGATGGAAGTGTCGTTAGATCTGGAACGAACTATAGCGGGAAATTCCAAGAAGCCCATGATGCCTCAAAGGCGAGTATTCAGAGTAGGATCTCGAATTTGGAGAGTGGTGGGGTTAAGGGTACGGGTAATACTGTTCATAGATCTGAAATTGACGAAGTAATTAAAAATAATTACGATAAAGACGGAAATTTGATTAATAGATCAATTGTGCCTAAGGGATATGATAGTGTTGAAGATTTCTTAAAACAAGTAGATGATACTACTATCAAAGAATTTGGGTATGATAGTGTTGAAGAGTTTAAAGAAGTCGTGGGACTAACAGAAACATATTTGAATACTAAAACGAAAAATAATATATTAAATAAGCCTTTAGCAGGAGGAACACATGTGAAAAAAGGAGTAGATTTTGATATTTTAGGATTCCCAATATTTAAAGGGGACGATGTTAAATTTACAATGAGACTAGATAAGAATTTACATATTAGTCCAGATGAGGCACAGTTTAAGGAATGTACAAGGAAATTAAAAGAAGCGATTGATTCAGGCAAGATTCCAAAAGAATTGTTTTCTCCAGATCAATTAGCTCAAATAAATGCTGGTAAGGCAAGAATAAAAGGATTAACTTGGCATCACCATCAAGTCCCTGGCAAGATGCAATTAGTTATTTCAAAAGTACATAAAGTAAATCACTTAGGTGGAAATAAATTATGGGGAGATGGAATTAGATGAGAAAAGTAGAGTGGCAATTTGCTGATGCAACTGTAAGTGAAGATTTTGTAGGGGAAATTGGTAATGAAATAGGTGTTAAATTTCCAAACGATTATATAAAATGTGTAGCTGTGAATAATGGTGCTAATGTGGAACCAGAAATATTTAATGTGAATAATCATGAGAGAGTTTTTGGGACTTTATTATCTTTTGATGAAAATAGTGACGAATATATAGTTGAAGTATATAATGACTTTAGTGATACATTACCTAAAGAATTAATTCCATTTGCATTTGACCCAGCAGGAAATTTAATTTGCTTTGATTATAAAAATCATGAAGAAAATCCAATTGTTGTTTTTTGGGAACATGAAGATGCATGGGAAAAGGAAGCGCTGATGGAAAGTGAAGGGATTACGGCAGAAGAAGCAGAGAAAATCGCAAGAGAAAATGTATTTTACATTGCAGATACATTTACTGATTTTTTAAGTAAATTACACGATTAAAAAATATAATGATGAATGAAAAATAAATTTTATGTGAAGTGGATAGAAAAAATAATAGGGTGTTTGAAAATAGATACTCCATGATGGTTGTACCATCATAGAGTACTATGTACAATGATAGAATAGAAAACGAAGTACGAGCTTAGGCGATATGACATTTTACTGTGCGACGAATACAAAGACATGGAATGGACATAAAACTAACGAACTCGTACAAGCTCGTAATTTTTACTGTAGTAGTTGTCACGACATATAAAAGGTGTCATACTGTTGCCATAAAACTTACAAATTTAATGCTACTTAAAAACAGATGAACTTAAAGCACTTGATTGTCAACTAGAGGCAACAAGTGCTTTTTTGCGTTTTAGCGTAGAAATTTAAAAGAGCATTATAATTTTATAAGTGCATTAAGTGTTAAATTTTTATTGTTGTTTTATAGATTGTAATGGCTATGTACAGTGTACGACGATAGTAGAGGGAAAAATAAAGGGTTGTGTTATTTTTTGAAGTCATCGTAAAGTACGTTTTAACGGATGGACGTTATGCACACGTTATCCGCAAAAAACGGGTAAACGTTACAGGGATTGTAATTGCTGTAACGGGAAGGGACTCAATATGGAAGAGAAAGTAGTTGGTTATGTACGAGTTTCAACAGAAGGTCAAGTACGTGAAGGGTACAGCTTGGCGTATCAAGTAGAAGAAATTGAACGGTACTGTAACGAGAATGAATTACAACTGCTTCACATATACGAAGATAAAGGAATTAGCGGAGCGACAGTAGATGAAGATGGATTAACAGTTGAACGTGAAGGTTTACAAGAATTATTGTCAGATATGACATATCATCAAGTGAGCCACGTGATTGTACTAAATACATCTAGGTTATGGCGCTCTGATATGGCAAAAGTGTTAATACAACGAGAGCTAAAGAAATACAAGGTAGATGTGAAAGCAATTGAACAACCCAATTACAGTATATACACACATGACCCAAATGATTTTTTAGTAAATGGCATGTTAGAGCTATTAGACCAATATCAACGTCTCGAGATTGCGTTGAAGCTAAGTAGAGGCAGAAAGAAAAAAGCGGAACAAGGTGGATATGCAGGGGGCGGTGTGATGTTTGGTTATAGGGCAAACAAAGGACAAAAAGTGTTAGAAGTAGATGCTAGTAAAGCAATCGTTGTACGTAGGCTATTTGAGCTACGACACTTTTTTAAGCATTGGTCACTTACTCAATTGGCAGAGCGACTGAATACGGAAGGCTATCGTACAGAGAAAGGAAAGCTGTTTACGAAAGTACAAGTGAAACGCATGTTAGACCGAGAGAGTTTTTATCGAGGGATATATACATACGGGCAAATACAAGTAAACGGTAAACATCCAGCAATTATATAACAGTCGTACTTAAAAAAATCGCTCATTTTACTATAAGTACTTATGAAATTATGAAAATGGATAGGCTTGCGTACCTATGCGCATCGGAAGATGAACGCTCGAACTAAGGTTGCCGACATTTTTATATATGACTAAATCATTGAATAGAGGGATGAGTTATGCATAATAGACAGAACTATTTGTATGTAGGAGTAGATTTACATAAGGAGCATCATACGGCTGTTATTATTAATTGTTGGCAAGAGAAACTAGGAGAAATACAATTTGAGAATAAACCATCTGCATTTTCGAAGTTCTTATTAGAAGTAGAGACATATGTGTGTGATGGGATAACTGTTGTATTTGGTTTAGAAGATGTTGGTGGTTACGGAAGAGCGTTAGCGAAATATTTAGTAAATCATGAACAAGTAGTGAAAGAAGTAAATCCAGCTTTATCATTTTTAGAGCGAAAAAGCCATGTGACGACACAAAAAAGTGATAGTTGGGATGCGGAATGTGTAGCACGCATATTGGTAAACAAATTTAATCAATTGCCAGATGCAAAGCCAAACGATTTATTTTGGTCGATACAACAACTAGTATCAAGAAGGAATGCATTAGTAAAAGCACAAAGTGCGTTAAAGAATCAACTACATATTCAATTAAATCATCATTATCCAAGCTATAAAAAGTTTTTCTCAGAGTTAGATGGGAAAACAGCATTAGCGTTTTGGCAGCAATATCCGTCATCCTCTTGTTTAGAGGGGACGAATATAAAGCAATTAACAGCTTTTTTATTAGATGTTAGCAACAATACATGTTCAGTAAAGAAAGCAAGCGACATATTAAAACTTGTAAAAGAAGATAGACAAACAATGAAAGAGTATCAGGAAACGCGAGATTTTTTAGTAAGAAGTATTGTAAGGGACATTGAGTTTAAAAAGAAGGAAATGAAATACATCGAAAGAGAATTAAAACAGCTAGTAAAACTACTAGATTATCAATTAGAGACGATGCCGGGAATAGAACTTGTGACGGCATCAGCATTAATTGCAGAAATTGGGGATGTAAGACGATTTCCAAATGCCAATAAATTAGCACGATTTGCGGGGATTGCGCCGGTTTACTTTGGTTCTGGCGGAAAAGGTAAGACACATAAAAGCAAACAAGGAAACAGGGCGTTACACGCTTTATTTTATAATTTAGCTGTACAGCAAGTGCAAGTAGCGAAAAGAAGTAAGATGCCACGAAATCCAGTGTTTCATGCGTACTATCAGAAGAAACTAAAAGAAGGAAAAACAAAGGGACAAGCATTGGTATGTATTATGAGAAGGCTTGTAAACATTGTTTATGGCATGATGAAATATAAAACAGCTTATGAATTGCCGGTAGTGGAAGAAAAAGAAGAAGTTTAATAAGGTTTACGTGGTTTGTTTTTTTATTGTGAGGGTTTAAGATTACAACATAGGGTACGGGTAATAGTAAAATCCAATTAGGTAAAGAAGATTTGGATGCTTTACGGAAAAAGTGGAATGTTCCAGAGACTAATACAATAGCAGTTGGTAAAACAGATGTAAAAGGCCTTAGGGATTTGGCTTTTGAAGGAGGGTCTCCAGAAGTTAGAAAAGAAGCTGGACTGCCTTCATTGGATACAATCTTACCAAATAGGGAGATTAGGGCTCCATATGACCATTTAAAAAATCCTAAGTTAGCACAGTTTACAAGACATGCTGAAGAAGGAGTTTTAAATGAGTTTGATTATGCTATAAAAAAAGCAGGAATCGAACCAACGGAAGTAACGGGTACACTTAGAATTCATCAATCTAACCCAAGAGGTGTATGTAATAAGTGTAGCAAAGGATTACTGAAACCACATCCTATTGAAAAGAGTGGTATATTTTATCAAGCTAGCAAAAAATATCCTAACTTAACAATAGAAGTAACATCGGAGATTGATGGCAGTGTTAAAACTAATGGATTGTTATCTTTTGTTTTAAAAGATGGAAAGATCATTGAATAATTTAAGGAGGAAATCATGGGTAATATATTAATCGAGAATTTACAAAAAGAAGTTAAAGTAGGCTTTGTTTTAGCAGTTGCTGAAAGAGTATTTTCTATAATCAGCAAGGATGATGAAAGATATCCGGATGGAAGGGAAGCCTTGGACAAATGTTGGTTATGGATTGAATCTCATGCTGTTACTGGGGATGAATTATATGAGCTTATTGATAACGCAGACTTTACAGGAATTTCAGAATTTGCAGAGGAAGAAGAAGATTTGAATATTGCTAGGATCTGGTCACTATTAGTTGATGCTGTCGCTTATACTTCTTGGGAAGCCTATAAAAATGAAAAAGTAAAATATTTACCACAGTCATTAGAAAGTATTACTACCGATAGTATTACAATTTTCTTAAATAGTGCAGTGGAAACCAGCTTTATTACTGTAGAGGAAATCAAAGAAATGGAAACAGTTATTAATAATTACTCGAGTACAAATACTGAAATTCCAACAAAAAGAGAAGATTTTATAAATATATTTTAAGTAAGTAATAAATTTGGGGATTTTTTATAATATTTAGCTCTTGGTTTGTTTATAAAGAATAATTAAGCTAGTTTGCATATATTAGACATATAGAGCATTGCTATTTGTAATAAATTGATATAGGTTTCTTAATATTTTTTTGTTAAACTGCACTTAAAGTTTAAAAAAACACTTGATTGTGAAGTGAACCCAAAAAGTTAGACAAATATTATAAGCATCTAGTGAGGAATGAATCTTGTATTGTGTAGGATTCATTCCTTTTAATTTTGTCTTAGCAAGTGTCAAGGTTCCTGTTTACAGAACAAATGATAACGGAACTCTCGAACGTGTTGGAACTAACGTAGAAGGCTGGGTACATGGGCACTGCATTGATAGTAATCAGAAGATACAAGATGAGATTGATAGTGTTAGAGCTTCGCTTGCGGAGATACGGGGAAGTGGTGGTACTAAGGGTACGGGTAATAGAGAGGCTGAAGTTCCACCAGCCTTCAAGCAAGAGGAATTTGCCAGTACATATGAATCAAGATTCAAGCAAACACCCGCAGAAACGAATTCAAATGTCGTTTTTGAAGGGGTTAGAGGTGAGTCTTTATGTACCCTAAAACCACCACCAGATCCTACGTTACAGAAAATCTTAAATGAAGCTGGTATTAATGGAATTGAGTATAAAAATGGAGTTCCTGATTTTTCACCAGTAGCAAAAGCGCAATTTGAAATTGAATACATGTTAGGCGGGACCGGCAAGCACGGAACAAAAGCTAGAACTATTAATTTTAAACAAGCAGATCAAAAGTTGGCTGAACAGCTTAACAATTCACCAGAGTTGGCAAGCAAATTTGGAATGACTCCTGGGAAAATTAAAGCGGGAGACATTGCAGATTATCGAGAAGAATACAAGTTAACGTGGCACGAATTAAATGATGTGAAGACTATCCAACTTGTACCATCAGAAATAAATGGCAAATTTGGACATCTTGGCGGCGTAGGAGAGATAAATGCAGGAGCGTTTAAGTCAGGGGAATTTGCCAATAAATAGAAAGGGGAAAATTTAAAATGAAAATAAATGATGAAGTTTTTGGTGAGCTTGAATATGATTATGTCTGGAGTAGAGATACTACCATTGAGTTTTGCGGCAAAGAAGCCGATATTGCTTTGATGATAGATGGTGAAGAAGATGGTGAATTTAGTGAAAAACAGTATGCTTCGTATAATTCTTTAATACAAAATTGGGGGCATCTTCAACAAAGTATTTTGCAACCAATTTTAGATTATTACAAGCAAAAACGACATGAGCTTGGGTATGATGTTTCATATAATGAAAATTATCCTTTAATTGAAACGATTGATCAGCTTCTTGAAAGGATCAGGCTAGTGGAGATTTATGTCCCATCTGCTAGACGCTTTGAAGGCAGATATATTGGACTAACATTTGACTGTACATGGGACATGGAAAATGGGGTAGGTATTCGTCTAATAAATGAAGAAGTAGCTAGGGTAGGATACCAAGATGTTGCAATTTAAGCATTACTATTTGTTATAAATACACATAACAGAGTATGAAAAATTAGTTCGTTTTGGAAGTTAATGAAAAAACAGTAGAGATAGGTACTAGAAATCTCTGCTGTTTTTTTATGCAAATGGAAGAATTAATATTGAAGGTTATTCCTATCGTACATACCATTGAGGTCTTTTCCTATTTGTAAATCCATCTGATAAGGGTACGTGTGAAGTAAAGGACCTACATAACGTTCCGCGAATTGATGAAATGGAAGTAAACTGTAATTATAAAACTAAATTAGATTCAGAAGAATTTGCAAGACAGTTAAAGGATCAAGAAAAAGGTATGAATGCATTAAATGTATATGAGTACCAGCAAAATCGGAAGCGATTTATTGATGAAGGTAGAGCAATAGGAGGAAATGTAGCACAACAAGCAGCAGGAGAAAGAGTATTAAGAGATAAATTGAATAAGGATTAACACTTAAAGAAGTGAATGAATGAAAACTCAAGCGGTCTTATATAATCCAGGTCAAGTCGCTGGGGAGATTTAGTATTTATGTTCTCAATGGAGGATTGAATAAATGTTCTAGATGAACAAATTTGAAAAATATCTTCGAGTGTGAATGAAGAGCAATTGAAGGAATTTGAAATGATATCGGAGGTTTCTAAATTTGGAAGATAAAATATTAAATGAAGAATACGTTATGAATAATGGCGAGAAGTTTGGAGAGGATTTATCCTTTTTATGTTTGTTATTTGATGAGAACGCACAATATTTGGAAGTCTAAGTCCAAGCCCATCGACTTAAGATTTTTATAACAACCCATTCTAAAAATCACATATATTTTTGTTTCGGGATGAATAAGGATAAATTTGGAATAAAGGTATACAAAGGGGGATTCTCTACAACCGTAATACATGTTATCATATTATTAAAATCCCTAAAATTTCCTTTAAGAGCAAAAATGAGCTTATATTTGTTTATTTATTTTATGTTACAGTTCCATATGGTAGTCAATTAAAAAACTTTTAAATAGGAGTATACATAATGAAAGCAAAGAAACTCGTAATGTTAGCAATTCCAGTTATGTTATTAGTAGGTTGTGGGACAGATAAAGTAGACTCAAAAGCGAAGGATAAAGTAGAGTCTAAAGCAGAAACAAAAGAGAAGTTATCGAAAGACATTTATCCAGTACGTATGACTAGCTTATCATCTGAGTTAATGGGAAAAATCACGAATATAGTAGAAGTAGCAATGAATAAAGAAAAGGATGAGAAAACTTTAAAGAAAGAAGTCCTAAAACAAGAATCTGAGTTACAAACAATCATTGCTAAATTTGATAAGATTGAACCACCAAAAGAGTATGCAAAATCACATAAAGATTTACTAAAAGCAGTTGATTGTTATAGTAAAGCTTACTCAAAACAAGCTAAGTATTTTAAAGCAAATGAGAAGGATATAGACCCTGATAAGAAACAGGAAATCACAGAGTTAATCGAACGAGGTAATAAGTATTGGATATCAGGATTCCAACCTGTCCAAGACGAAACATCTAGAGTAGGCGCTGTGAATGCAAATAAAGCTGTAAAGGATAAGCAGAGTGCATTGGGGGATACAGACTCTGACACGATAAAAAGAACAGATGATGCCCCTAAGTCAAACGATGTATCTAATTTAGAAGAAGTTACGAAGTATAAGCAAGACATTATAGACAGTTCGAATGCAATTGCAGATACAATGCACTTAATTGAAGGAATAGCAGGTTCAGACATCAAGGCTTATGTACAGAAGAAAAGTGAAATCCAACTAAGTGTAGGTGGAGCAAAAGCAAATGCTAAGAAACTAAAGGAATTAAAAGCACCTTCAGGATTTGAGGGAGAACAAAACGAGATAAAACAATCCATGCAATATTATGAAGATGCTTTCCAACTTCTATTTGATGCAATAGAGCAAGAAGACCAAGCTAAACTTCATGAGTCAATGGGTAAGACGCATATAGGTGCAAAGATATTTGATGAAGCAACAAAGGGTATTGCAGATAAATCAAAACAATAAAGGGAATATGTAAATAAAACGTAAATTGTTATCTTTAGTTGTTCCAATCATGTCATTGTCAGGAGTAGCTTGTTCTAGCAAAGACATTGCAGAAGAAAAGAAGACTGATAGTTTGCAAGTAGCTGTAGATTATCAACTACCCCCACTGAGATGAAACATTTCAGTGGGGGCTTGAGTTAGGACGCTAGGTCTTTTCGTCTATCGCTAGGAAGTTTGACGCTCTAGCATTCATGCCACCTTATGGTAACGCCCCAAGTATGTTTTTGGTTGGTACTAGAAACGAACAATCGTTTCGAAAAACGGCAGTCCTGTTGTGATAATATCAAGTGATAAACCCGATTTAAATGGGATTCCTCCTCAACCAAGACTTTGGGGAAATGACCAAAAATATGCTGAACTATTAGAAAAGTAAGGGTGATTATTTTGGTAATGAAGGATGCTATGAGCAAATATTTTAATTTAAGAAAAGAATATTTTGATAAAGGGTTAGATTTTTTATTTAAAACGCCATATAACGAAGAAGTGGATTCATTTATATATATAGGTGAAATGGATGATGAAGAAGAAATTTCATGGAAACCTATTGAAAAAAATAATAAGAATGATTTAACGACGATTGAGGAAAAATTTGAAATTAAATTGCACACTTCAATTGATGATTATTTTAATTCTTATTGGTTTGCTGATTTAGATGGATTTATTGATAATCATTATATTAGGTTAGAACCTGTATTACCAAATATCGAATTGGATTCCTTCGAAAGTAATTTAGAAGGGTATAAAAACAATCATAATAAGGTTGATAAGACTCCAATAGGTGTAGAAGGGAACGGTTTAATAGTTGTATTAGATAATGTAAGTGGTAAGGTTGAATTGGAGGGGTTTGAACGAGGTTCGTTTGAAGCGCTTTCGGATAGTCTAGATGAGTTAATTTCTAATTTAAAGTTACAAAAATAATATACTAAGAACATTTATATGAAAAAATGTCTGATATGAAGTGTAGACCGAGTGTTAGATACAATTGGACTGCAGTATTTTATAGAAAGATATGATTAAGATCAAGCTAAGACCTACAAAATTTATGCTATTTAAAAAACATATGAAATTAATGCACTTGATTGTCTACTTAAGGCAACAAGTGCTTTTTTTATTAGTGCATGCAATGCTATAAAATTATTTTATATGAATTCAAGTTAACAAAATTTGCTAATATTATATAATTAAAAATATATTAGCAAAAGACATGGAAAATACCCCATTCTTCATAAAAGATCAAGAAACATTACTTAATGGAAGTACACGTAAATAGGGTGGAACGAACTTCGGGAGAAAGAGTAAACAATAAAGGAGATATGTAATGAAAATAAATGATGCCGATTTTGGCGAACTTGAGTTTAATAATTATGATTGGATTGGATATAAAAACATTGATTTTTTTGGGAACGAAGTTAAGGTGACGTTAATAGTTAGGGGAGAAGATGATGGTCATTTTGAGAAAGAACAATATACGGCATATAACTTTTTAATAGAAAGATGGCTACAATTACAACAAAGTATTTTAGAGTCTATATTAGATTATTATAAACAAAAAAGAGATGAACTTGGTTACGATGTTGAGCCTAACGAAAGTTATCCTTTAATAGAAACAGCTACTCAAGTTCTTGAAAAAATAACCTTAGTTGGAATTTTTATTCCGGATAATGATCTTATCGATTTTCTTGATATTGGACTTACATTTGACTGTACGTGGGATATGGAAAATGGATTAGGTCTTTGTCTTATGAAAGGTGAAGTAACAGAGGTAGGTTATCAGGATGTTGTACTTTAAATTTTGAAGCCTATTTTTATAGAGACAATAATATTGTTTAATTATTCATTCGTAATATATGAGCTGCAGCTTTAAAAGTAAAATCACCAAAAGAAGTAACAGTTAAGGTTGATGTAATATACTTTGGGAATGATATGAGTCTATACAAATTTATAGTTACTTACAATATAGATGGTAAGCCAGGTAATGCAAAATTAAAAATTTTATAAAAGGAGGGAAATGTAGTATGAAAGAGTTTGAAGATAGATTTAGTGAATTGCAAGCTGATATGGTATCCATATGCATGGAATATGTTAAAGATAGAGCGGATAAAGTATATGTGTACGCTTCATGTGAAGAAGATATGATTTCTAGTAGTTTCTTTTATTTCATTAACAATAAGTATGTAGAGTGTCACAAGGTTAATGATGCATTGGAAAATGGAGAAAAAAGATATGATGTATCTCCAGAACAAATGTTTCAGGTTCTACAAATTATAAGTGAAGATATCGAAGGAATTGAAATGTTATGCAAAGAATACGAAAAAGATATGCCAACTGAGATGAAATTAATATACGATGCTAAGAGTGGTAAGTTTAAAGCTGAATATGAGTATGATTTAATCCATACAAGTGATGATATAAAAACGGCGGATGATTTTGCTGATGAGTGGTTTGAGGAAGTGAAAAATAATAACCTTTAAAAAATCAAAATTAATAGATATATTTAAATTGAATTAATAACTCATGAAAGTTTGAGCATTCATTTGTAGAATAGCGATAATACCAAATTCCAGATAAAGTGCAATTGGTATCAACCACTTAGATGAAAATAAATTATGGGGAGATGGTATTAGATGAGTCATATAGAATGGGATAACCCAGATAAACTTGTTAGTCGGCATTATGTGCTAGAGGTAGCCCGAAGCTTTTGATGTAAACGAAGTAGAGCGGGTATTTGGCTCGTTACTTTCTTATGATGAAAAACGCATAGAGAATATATTAAAGATTTATGAAAATTATAAAGGAACAATTCCTAATCAGGTTATTCCTTTTGCAATTGATCCTTCAGGAAATTTGATCTGTTTTGATTATAAAAATCATGAAGAAAATCCAATTGTCATCTATTGGGAGCATGAAAGCGCATGGGAGAAAAAAGTGTTAATAAAAAGTGAAGGGATTACAACAGAAGAAGCAGAGAAAGTTGCAAGGGAAAATGTATTTTTTGTTGCTAATACGTTCACAGAGTTCTTAAGTAAATTACATGATTAATAGAAAGTTAAAATGAAAGGGTTATATCATAATTAATTAGAGGAATGGGGAAAAATGAATCAAAAAAAACTATTAAATTATTAAAAAACTGGTGCCTGTATTGTTTCAAAAAATATAATTAATAAAACAGGAAAATTGAAACGGATATTGAGAGAGAATTTAATAGAAGCAGCAGATGATAGTTGGAAATTCGTTTCGGAATTTGATGATGATAATTCCATTGATGATTCTGAAAATTTAGCGTTGTGTGATTTTAATGCCGTAGCAAATATTGAACTGGCCATTCTGGGAATATACGAGCTACCAATAGGTAGTGATTTACAATTAGTTTCTGAAAATGGAAAAATAAGATTTATTAATAATTTAACTGGTGAATAATTGAAACATTAAAAAAGAATTTAAGAAGCTGATTACATTATATCTGTAACAGTGTGCCTAATTTATTACTATTAGAACATAGAAAAATTGGAAAGGAGGATTAATATGGAAAGTCCAGGAGTTGTTTCTCTTTGGTCTGGAAATTGTACTAGCAAAATGGTGTTAAGAAAGTATGTAGAAATAAAATATGATAATGAGGGGAACAGGATTCCTTCGCGTTTTATGACTGATTTTCAAATAGATTTCATTGAGTATAACCAAGACTTATTAGAATGTACATATAATGAACATGTTACATCGTCTTTGTCTGAATTACTACAGAATGCTTCGTATTCTGAATTAATTATAAGTGAACTTATAGATTTTTATGGTGAAAATTTAGAAGAACAATACAATACTGTCATTAGGTTATATGATTTTGAGTATGAAGAACTTGTTGAAGAAGCAAAACTGGATAGTAGGAACTTTAAGTATATAGGATCGGTAATTTATGAAGATTAGAAATTTAATGTAATGACCACGTATATATATTACACCGGATTAAATGTATTAAAGTATTTTTTGAAGTAAAGAAAAGCCTTTCTTTTCAAAAGACAAAAGGTGCTTTTTTACATAGGTAATTTTGGAGGTAGATAGGAATGGCTTATGTAACAGGTGAAAAAGGTATCTTTATACAAAAATTAATGGATAAGAGTAATGAAGAGTTTGATAAAGGGAATTTAGAAGAGTCTGTTTTTTTATTGGAGCAAGCATGGGGAGAGCTTCCAAATGATAAAATAACTTATGATGAAAGTTTTTTAATAATATGGGGTATTTTAGATATCTCGATTTTATTAAGTGATGTTGAACGGATGAAAAAATGGGTTGATAAAATATTTGTCGCAGATCCTGAAAGAGGAGATACAGGCGAACGAGAATTTTGGGCTGGCAAGGTGGCTTATGAAGTAGGAGATTTCTCTAAAGCTAGAGGGTATTTAGAGATAGCTAATAAGAAATCTAGAGGTAGATGTTTTAGTACAGAGGATGGAGAGTATTTGATTTTTTTAAAGAGTTAATGAAATAATCTCCAATCGACTAAATTGAAGGATTTTAAAATGATATCGGGAGTTTCTAAGTTAGGAAGATGAAATATTAAAGGAGGTTTCACAGATCTTATAAACAATTTATTTATACCCTCGGCATAGTAGTCCTGCAAATACATATTCGGATATAAATTACTTTATTTTGACTGTATATACAGAATCTTCATATGAGGTAAAGAAAAAATAACAATATCTATTATTAATATTCTTGGCTTAGTTTGTTAGTAAACAACCAGATACAAAAGAATACATATAAAGTATGAATAGGGATGTAGTAAAAATGACAATGATACAATTTAATTCTTATCATCAAAAAGTAGAGATAAAGAGAAATTTAGAACTTATTAACTTAGAACATAAAAAAATTAGAGAGTATGTAAATTTTGATGTATGTTCTTTTGAGCAATTAGATGAATTTCAAGTAGGATACAGTATTGACACCGATGGAAACTCCCTTGTAACCGATGAGGAAGATACTTGGGACGCAAATTGGATTGTTATTGCATATGAAACTATGTGTGGAGATCCAATTATTATTGATTTAAGTGAGGAAGGATACCCTATATCTTCACTCATGCACGGAATGGACAGTTGGAGTGGTGGCGATTTTCTTGCAGATTCCATGGACTCATTTATTAATTTTATGAAAGATATAGGCGATTTTCTTACTGAGAAACAAGTGTTAGAAGGTAAAAGAATGATACAAACTAAAGAATTGGAAATATTGCTAAATGAGTTTTTGGAAAGAAATAAATTTACTGATTTTGAAATATGGCACTCTTTATTAAATCCATTATTTGATATTGCAGAAGAATATGAGCAAACAATGGAGATAAAAGTAAAAAAGATGAAGGAAGAAGGAAAGAAAATAACGGAGATTGCTCACATGCTTAATATAAAACCTAAAGAAGTGTATGAGTATATTAAAAAAGTTTAATAGAAACTCTTCACTTTTAAGAGAATAATCAAGCACGGTGAATGGAGCAATACAGGCAGAAAATGCTCGAATTTTTATAAAGCCGAAACAAAAAATCTGCTGAAGAAGAATCCATTTTGATCAATCTTTTTTTCAAAATGGATTCTTTTTATTTATTGTAAAACCTAGGATTAAGAGTTGTTTTCGATTAGACTTTAGGGTATTGGGGTTTCGAGGCAGCTCTGCATGAGCAAAGATACTTACAAAAAATCAATGAAATTCAAATGAATATCCATAAGTGAATACAGTATGGAGAATGGGACTGAAGGACGAAGGACGCGAAAGGTGGCTACTGGGATGAAGTATGGTGAAAATACTAAGTTAGTTGAGGAAGTTATCGAGTATATACAAAAAAGAAGCTTATTTGATAGGAATGATATAAAGTTACATGAATTATTACATGACATTGAAATGATTCATGATTTTGATAAAGCACAGGAATTGGCTTGGTCTCAAGATTTGGATGTTACCCAAATCGTTTGGGATGATATGAAATCGGATGAAAGTGCAAAATTATTAGAAGGAACTTATAACCCTAATATGGAATCAAAAAAAGAGATGTTATATGAAGTTTTTTCTGATAACTATAATTATTATCAGGCGTTTATTTCTATTGATCATATAAATATTCTTGAAGAAGTAGAAAGAGACCTTGAGATGTGTGCACTAAATCGTTTAGTAAATGGAAAAGTGGATAATTTTTATCCCGCATTAACGGGCAGTAAGACCGCCACCTCAAAATTCAGCGAGAGCAAAGAAGTTAGGTGGGGGATCAACTGCCCGTAAAAGCCCGATTGGTTCAACTAATAATCAGTGGGGATGAACAAAACCCCCACTGATTAAAGTTTCACTTTATGAAAAGGTATTTAAGGTGTATAAAATGGGAGGATGGCCTTGTGGATGGAAAGGTGAGTACATGAAAGGGAAAATGATTGTCTACTTACCAAATGAAAAATGAAGGCTTACATACCGACATACTTTATGAATTTCATGAAATCTATTGCGAAACGATTATAGAGAGATGACAGGCGATACGTTTAAATATCTTGATAGTTTAGGAGGAATTATTAAATGATTAATCTATTTAATATTCCAGATTTGATAGAAAAGTCAGCAGCGAGTGATATTGAAATTCAAGCAGTAGAAAATCGTATGAATGTTACATTACCTAATGTATATAAGGAATTATTGAGATGTACAAATAGCTTTTCAATCGGTAGTGGGTTACTTATTTATGGTACGGAGCATATTGCAGAAAGGAACGAGGTTTTGGAAGTAGATGAGTATGCGAGGGGGTATGTCTCAATTGGTGATGACGGTGGGGGTAATGTATTTTTAATGGCTCAACATGCAGAGGAAAAAGAGGTGGTAGTAATTGATTCTGGGGACATGAATCCAAGCCATGCTACTGTAATTACCACTGATTTTAAAAAATGGGTAAATAGTGGTTGTGTAAGTGAAATAGAACAGAAAACGATACATAAGTCGTCTGATATTTGTAATATAGTGTTAGTGAAAACTCCTAGTGAAGGTTTGAAAGATGTAATAAGAATAAAGAACGTATTAGGGCTTGAGATTTCCGCAATTGATTTGCTAAAGGGTTCAAAAAATCTGCCTTATATATTAGTAGAGAGATTTCCATACGGGAAGGCGAAAAAACTCATTGAAAAATTAGCAATTGATAGTACTATACTGAGTATAGAAACTACTGGAAAAAACAGTTAATATCAGAGGGTAACTTTCATACGAATAGAGAAATCGATATGGATCCAAGGGAGTAAATAGGGAGAGTTAAAAATGATTATAAATGATGCAGTTTTTGGTGAGATTGAGTATACATATGGATGGGTTAAGGACATTAACGTTGAATTTTGTGGAAAAGAAGTTGAAATAGCATTGATAGTAAAAGGTGAAGAAGACGGTAAGTTTGATGAAGGACAATATACTGCTTATAATTCATTATTGCAAAATTGGGAACAATTGCAGCAAGTTTTTTTACAAGCAATTTTAGACTATTACAAGCAAGAGCGTCAACAATTAGGGTATGATATTGGATTTAATGAAAATTATCCGTATATCGAAACTATTGACCAATTACTTAGGAGAATCACTTTAGTTGGAATTGTAGTCCCATATGGAGATATTCATGAAGAGCGAGATATTGGGATAACTTTCGATTGTACGTGGGATACAGAGAATGGACTAGGAATACGTCTACTAAATGAAAAAGTAGCTGAAGTGGGGTATCAAGACGTTGCCATATGAATTTTAATCTAAGGAGTGAAAAAGTAGTATGAAAGAATTTGAGGAAAAGTTTAGTGAATTGCAAGCTGATATGATATCTATATGTATGGAATATGTTGAAGATAGAGCGGATAAAGTGTACGTTTATGCTTCGCGTGAGGAAGGAATTATTTCGGGAAGTTTCTTTTATTGCATTAACAATAAGTATGTAGAATGTCATAAAGTAAATGATGCATTGGAAGATGAAGGGGGAAGATATGATGTGTCTACCAAAAGACAGTCTATGGCATTGCGCATTATATGTGAAGATATTGAGAAAATTGAAGAATTATGCAAAGGGTATGAGCGTGACATGCCAACTGAGATGAAATTGATATATGATGTTCAAAGTGGCAAGTTTAAAGCTCAATATAAGTATGATTTAGTATATACGAATGATGAAGTTAAAACAGCTAGCCATATTGCTGATGAGTGGTTTGAGGAAGTGAAAAATAATAACCTTTAAAAGGGGTACAGTAATAGTTATATTTTAGTTAAATAGATAATGAGTGGGAGGAGAAAATGGAGAAGTCAGTATTAGAAAAAATAGAATTAGTTAAGGGTATTTTAGGTAATGATCCATTTTGTTTGCTTATTGGTGAAATTGTAGAGGTAGAAAAAAAGATTGATGAAAAATTAGAAGAAGGCTCTTTGAAAGATTATAATTTTATTATAAAAAAATATGAAATGTTGAACGGTGGAGTAATTACTATATATGGTCATCTAAAACGCGAAAGTATTCAATTTTATACGGAGGACATGCCTGGCGGTGCTGATAATTGGATTTGTATAGGGAAAATTGAAAGATATCCATTGTTTATTAATAAGATGAATGGAGAAGTTTCTTGTTTGTATGGAGAATTAAGTAATCAAAATTTTATTATTGAGTCATATGGTGATTTTAATAATTTCTTACAACATTTTTATGTAGGAAAAAGATATTGTGAATTAGGTAATAAGTTTGTTCAATTTGGAGGAATTAGTGAAACCGTAGGAAGCAAAGAGGATGATTGGTATCAGTTATTAGAAAGTAATGGTTTATTATGATAGATTAATTGAACGTATTATGAACATAATGATGTGAAAATATGTGGAAAATTATAATAATGATGTTATAAAAAGGTGGAGAAGTCAATGGATTTTAATGAGCGAATATCAACTTTATATAAAATGCGTTTTCTAGAGAATGAAGGGGATGATATTGAAGTTTTTGAGGGTATTCTCAATGAATTAGCGAATGAAGGGACAAATGATATAATTCCTGATCTATGTATAATTTTTGAGGATGATATGGCTGTGCCATCAGCGGGTGACTACCTTATTGAAACGATTTTTTATATTGCTGAACATTCCGGGGTAGAGGAAGGGCTATACAAATTAGCTATTAGTATTCCTAAAATGTTACCTCATGCAGAATTCTGGGCGGAAAGAATTCATCGGACACTTTTACATTCAAAAGGTTTAGTCGTATCGTATATGAATGTTTTAGAAAATATAAATAGTTCAACAAAGCAAATAATTAAAGGAATTCTTCTTGAGATAAGAGAGGACGACCCAGATTTATATTTAGAACAAGTAAATTCAATCTTAGGGAAATTGTGATAAGGAGATACTATGGAAAAGATAAGTGATTTTATATGTTTCGAAAAGTCGTCACAAGAGATTGTTGAAAAGTATACAGGTAAAGTTCCTGAACAAATAATAGCTTTATGGAAACAATTTGGATTTGGAAGTATGTTAAACGGATATTTAAGGTTGATAAATCCAGAAGAATACTTAGATATATTAAAGGAAAGTTATATCCGTTATGAAGAGGCTATCCCGGTTTTTACAACAGGTATGGGAGATATTCTTGTGTGGGAAAATAACTATTTATTATTACTTAAGTATCGAAAAGGTACGGTAGATGTAGCAGGTGGAAAATTTAAGTTTTTCTTTAAAAATACGAAAGATGACTATTTTTTAGAGAAAGTATTGGATTGGATGCCTTACAAACAGGCAATACACAGGTACGGAAGCCTTGAAATTGATGAATGTTTTGGTTACACACCGTTACTTCCATTAGGTGGATCAGAAAAAGTAGAAAACTTACAAAAGGTTAAACTTATCGAGCATGTTTATTTCATTACTCAATTTATAGGTCCAATAGAATAATGAACGAAGAAACTGGAGGCAAGATAAAGAGGCTTTCAGATTTATTATTTTGACAAAAGGATATTACTGTAAGGGAGTAAAGTAAATGAATGTAGAGAACGTGGAAAGTATTTATCAAAAAGTAGTTATGCAGTTAAACAGTATTATTCCAGAACCGTGGGAAAAAGTAATGGTATATTCAGAAGTTGATGAATATAGTGATTCGACGGTATTTTTCTACTATCCAAAAAATAAGTAGGAACCGATATACAGTTTAGATATTGAAGATATGGAAGGGATTGATGAAGATGAGACTGATCACCAATTAAATCTTCTTGACAGTATCTTTAGAGAGTTATGGGAAGAATTTAAAAGAAATAAGAAGGAACCATGGACTAATGTAACATTTGAGTTATACTCTACTGGTAAGTTTGATGTTGAATTTGATTATACTTTATTAGAGGAAGAAAATAATTATAATCATTATGAGAGATTACTTATATGGAAGTATAAAAAGTTAGGAGTTTCTCCTGATGAAAAGAGAGAAAGTGATGTGAAACTAATTAGAGAATATATTCATACACAAAAATGATCTTTACTAGGGTTATAGATATAAGGTGTTTGAAAATAGATATCCTATGATAGCTGTCCTATCATAGGGTAGGTGTCTCATTTTTTACTGTATCGAATATCTCATCTCATACGTTTTTATACTTATTATCTATGGTTACACACACCTCATCGTTTACTCTTGCCAACAACCTATTTTCCTCAATGATTCTCACCGAATCATCTTTCATGTATAAATTAAATCGAGCACGTAATTCCTAGTTTGTTTCAGGAAATACGCTTCATTTCATAACAAGTCATTGGCAAATCCCAATAATCAAAATTTGGAAAATTAAAATAAAATGTTAAAGTATGTAATTATTTGTTTTATAATGGAATTGTGTTTTGGTAAGAATATTTTAAATGTTTGTAATCTAAATCAAACAGGAGGTTGTAAATATGGGGAGGAAATATGTAATTAGGATTCTAGCTTTACTCTCTGTCATATCTCTTTTCTTTAACTTAATGTTACCAAAGGCTAGCGCAGAAATTGAAAAGATTCCATCATTGAAAACAACAGCAACAAACAAAGCTGATGGCGGAAAAGAGATGCATGCAAAGGAGTCTATCACGATCCAAGACAAAGTAGAGTACACTAACTTAGTTGTTGGTAAAGAGTACACTGTAAAAGGTAAACTAATGAATAAAGTTATAAATAAGCCATTATTAATTGAAGGAAAAGAAGTAACAGCTGAGACTAAGTTTACAGCAAAAGAAACGAATGGTTTTGTAACATTAGACTTTCCTTTCGTTGGTGCAGAACAACAAGGAAGAGAAGTGGTAGTGTTTGAAGAACTATATGAAAATGGTGTTTTAGTGGCAACTCATGCTGACATTAATGATGTAGGGCAAACGGTTCGATTCGTAGAACCAACAATAAAGACAACAGCAACAAACAAAGCGGATGGTGGAAAAGAGATGCATGCAAAAGATTCCATCACAATTCAAGATAAAGTAGAATACAAAGATTTGATCGTAGGAAAAGAATATGTTGTAAAAGGTAAACTAATGAACAAAGTGATGAACAAACCATTATTAATTGATGGAAAGGAAGTAACAGCAGAGACTAAGTTTACTGCAAAAGAAAAGAACGGTTTTGTAACATTAGACTTTCCTTTCATTGGTGCAGAGCAGCAATGAAGAGAAGTGGTAGTATTTGAAGAGGTATATCAAGACGGTGTTTTAGTGGCAATTCAATCTGACATTAACGATGTGGGGCAAACGGTTCGATTTGTAGAACCAACAATCAAAACAACAGCGACAAACAAAGCAGACGGTGGAAAAGAGATGCATGCAAAAGATTCCATCACGATTCAAAATAAAGTGGAATATAAGGACTTGATCGTAGGAAAAGAATATGTTGTAAAAGGTAAATTAATGAACAAGGTTATGAACAAACCATTATTAATAGATGGAAAGGAAGTAATAGCTGAGGCTAAGTTTACAGCAAAAGAAAAGAATGGTTTTGTAACATTAGACTTTCCTTTCGTAGGTGCAGAACTACAAGGAACAGAAGTAGTAGTGTTTGAAGAGGTATATCAAGACGGTGTTTTAGTGGCAATTCAATCTGACATTAACGATGTAGGGCAAACAGTTCGATTCGTAGAACCAACAATCAAAACAACCGCAACAAATAAAGCGGATGGTGGAAAAGATATGTATGCAAACGAATCTATCACGATCCAAGATAAAGTGGAATACAAAGACTTAATTGTAGGAAAAGCATATGTTGCAAAAGGTAAACTAATGGATAAAGCAACTAAGAAACCTTTACTAGTAAATGGTAAAGAAGTAGCAGTAGAATCTAAGTTTACGGCAAAAGAGAAGAATGGTTCTATCACACTTGATTTCACATTTAATGCTTCTAAACTACAAGGTAAAGAAGTAGTAGTATTTGAAAAACTATATCAAGATGATATTTTAGTAGCAATCAACGTTGATATTGAAGATGCGGGCCATACAGTGAAGTTCAAAGCGGAAAATTTAGGAAAACCGCAGCAGGAAAAGCCGCACTTAGAACAACCTAAAACAGGAAAAACGTCAAAAGCTGGAACATTACCAGCTACAGGTGGAAATACGTCCTTTATGTGGTTCTCAGTCGGAGCCGGTCTTTTGGTATTAACTCTTGGAGCAATATTATTTATGAAACGTAGAAATGCATAATAATTAACTAGTCTTTTAGACAGAAGATATGGATAGGAAATATAGTCATAAAGAAGGGCTCTCTTTTGATTCGTTTTTTCAAAAGAGGGTCTTTTCTTAGTAACATGCTGGTTGGTAAACGAAATGTTACTAAGGAATATATGTATAGAACTAGATACAAGTAATAGTTGAGAAAAAAACATTGTTATTTTACTAATGGGCTTGATGTATGATTACAAAAATTAATGAAAAATGGCGTTGAAGCAGCATTTGACTTTAATCGAGAGAATACTTGTAAATAAAATAGAATTCAGCCGTTTTTCTAGTATAGGGGGGATAGTTTGTGGAAAAAGATGAAATTGCAAACTTATTAGACAGTATGTTAGATAAAGAATTAGAGGATTTAGATTCCCCTTCAGATAATGATTGGAGGGAACTGGAGAAAAAATTTGGATGTCAATTTCCTAAAGAATTTAAATGTTTTATTGAACTAATGTCTGAATATGTATTTCCAGGGGATATTTTAAATGTTTCTAGTGGTAAGACGAACGGAAATGATACTATTGAATTTATTTATGATTATGAAATGAAAGAAGGTTTTTGGAAAAACGAATTAATCCCTTTTTATAGTATAGGTAATGGAGATTACTTTTGTCTTCATTCAAAAGAGGGCCAGCAAACGGGAGTTTATTTTTATTTTCATGAAGAGAATTGTGTAACTAAGGAAGCGGATAATTTTGAAGAATGGTTAAATCAATTACCAATTTATTTGAATTAATAACTAAAGATAGATTTGTATTCTAGAAGTTAATTCTTTTATTAAACTATAAATTTTTTGAAACTCATCAATAAACTCTACTCAAAGTATGGAGGGAAATAAATGTCATTAGAAAAAAAGATATTTATTTTAAAAAGAATACGTTTTCTGGATCATGAAGATGATAGTATTGAGCTATTTGAGGAAATCTTAAATGAAATATTGCAAATGGCAGATAATAAAGTAATTATTGATTTGTGCAGTGTATTTCATGATGAAATAGATGAACCTTCGATTGTTGGTGATTTAATTGAATCGATTTTTTATATAATCGAAAAAAATGGAGTTGAAGATGGTTTAAGTAAACTGATTGAAGGGATAAGCATTGTTTTGTCACAAGCTAAATATTGTGCTAAAAGATTCTATAGAAGTCTTCTAGCTTCAGATGATTTTATTATTCCATTTATTAATGTATTGAAGAAGGCTAAAACTACAAATAAAGAAGACGTTATTAAAATTTTGAAAGAAATAAGTGAGAAACAACCACAACAATATTTTGAAAAAGTTGATTTGATTTGTAAAGAGGTTATTTAATACTTTAATTATAAAATAACTCTAAAGTTTGCGTGTAGGATCATGAAAATAGCTTTAATATGTTTCATTAAAATATCAATCTAGATAAATCATATGGTTAATACTAGCTAGAGTGGCTTCGAAAAATATTTGAATAGCACGCCAAAAGCAATGGGCAATTTGAAACCAATCCTTGTAATGGGGCGTACTATTGAGGATTACTTTGTGTAATTCTAGCCTAGAAAAGGATTGAATATTTATTAGAAGGTGAAGTTATGTGGAGAGAGAAGATTAGTCATATATCCAAAATAAGAGAGAAACGAAATCGAAAACTCAATTTACCTATCAACGAAAAGGAGTTATCAAAATTTCGTAAATCTGTAGTAGAAAAATTTGGTGAAGATGTCCTGCCACAGCAGTACTATGAATTTTTACAAACAGTTAATGGAATTGAATTTAATGGATTAATAATATATGGGATTGATCAAAGTTTTTTAGATTTTAAGCCAATAAATCAGGTAGATAGTTTTTTTGATGCTAATGAAATATGGGAATCAATTAAAGACGAAGAGGAACTGATTTTTTTCGGAGATTCAGATATAGCTTGGTATTGTTATAATGTTTCCAAAAAGAAATTTGTTGAACTAGACAAGCCTTCAGGCGAGCATATGGAAACTTTTTGCGATTTTGATACTATGCTTAAATCTGCTCTCTCAGCAGCACTTAGCTAAATGTATAGTAGTCAATGTCTAACTGTTTAATCTAGATGAAAATAGTGCAGGGGGATTCTATGGAAAGTAAGGGAAAAGCGATAAAAATCTATGATTTCATTAAAAAAGGGGATATAGAACAAGCGAAAGAGATCATTATTACTGATAAAAGTTTGCTTGATTTTGTAACGCCTTATGGAACGTGGCTACATGCTGCAGCTAGAGCTGGTGAACTGGATATGATAAAATTTCTTGTTGAATCTGGTATGGATATTAACCTTAATGAAGGTGTACCAAAGTCAGCGCCTATTGCACATGCAGCTAGTGAAGGTGAAATTGGTATTGTAGAGTACTTATTTGATAATGGTGCAATATTAGATGTTAGTGACCCAAATAGAAATCCTCTATTCTCAGCGATTTATGGTGGGCATCTTAATATTGTAAAGTATCTTGTTCAGAATGGTATTGATAGTACTGTAAAGTATACAGGGGATACTATGAAAGAGATGGGAGCTTACGAATTTGCTATTGAAAGAGGAGAAGTGGAAATTGCTGAATATTTAAAAATGTAAACTTGAGATGGAAGGCATATATTGATGTAATAGAAAAGTTGAAAACTAATGATCATATTAATTTAATTATCCAATTCATTTAAAAGGAGAAATTTATATGGACTATCAATCTGAGGTTAAGAGATTATATAGTTGTAGATTTTTAAAAAATCAATCGGAATGTGAAGAGTTTGACAGTGTATTAGAAAACTTAGCAGATTGTGATGATGAGAAGCTTATTAAAGAGTTGTGTATAGTATTTGAGGATGAAACACAAGAGGAAGAAGTTATGTTTGGTCTAGTTCATTTTATTGAAGATTTTGAAATGGGAAAATATCTAACAGAGATGCCTAGAGCTTTACCAAAAATGGTTGAGAGTGCAAAAGAGTGGGCAATGCTACTAAACATAAGAATTTTAAATAATGATTTATATAGAAGTGAGTATGCTAAAGTACTTGTAGGAATGAATCATGATATACAACTAACGATAATTAATTTACTTAATGAAATTATTGCTGATAACCCTAAAAGATTTGAGAGGACTGCCAATGAGGTTCTTAGTCAATTACAAGGAGTTCATAAAAATAAATAAGAATTGTAGAACTACTGTATTATAGATAAAACTAAGAACACCCTAGCGAAGAGCTAGGGTGTTTGTGTTATATAGTTTCACCATATGCTTCCGAATTAGGAGCAGGAGTAATCAACGAACCTTTTGTAGCGTTTCCTATAATAGAATGAAAGTGTTTAACGTTTAAATATAGGAAGAAAAACAATTAAGCTTTTATTTTATTTAAAATGGTTACTCTATTAGTAGTGAATAATAAATAATTTTGTTTTACTGTCTTAATTAAAATACGATCAGTTGTACCATATGCTGTTCCAATTCGAATTGCGCTTTTTTCTTCAACACCAGCATATGTATTATCTTCCGTTACCTCAGTGATTTCACATAATGGAATATGAATTTTAGAGAATTGCCATGAAATAATTAGTTCATCTTTTGTTTTTTCAACATGAATACCTAACATATTACCAGAACCTTTCTATAATAAAATTTTACTCGTACTATTTTATTATACAAATTTATAAATTTTATTTCTATTTTTTTACAGAGAGTATACAATTAACAACGAGAAAATGTTCATTATTACTTTCATTCCTATTATAACGAATTCTACAATAGAAAACAGAACGTATATTTGGTATAATCGAAATATACTATATGAAACGATGTACATGAGTTTGAGATTTATGAAAAAAGGTAAGTAATACATAATAATACATACGCTATAGGATTCAGTTCATGTTATACAAATCAATCGTTAGAAAGGAAAAGAAGTATGAATCAAATTTCATTCGAAGATTTATTTGAAGAAGAAAACAAACCAGAAAAGGTGGAGGTAGCTGAGATTTCCGTACTTTTATCGCCCTTACAAAAGGATATTTTAGAATTAATTAATTGTGAAGAAATAAGTGCACTTGAGTTATGCGAACAATTAATACGAGCTGGTAAAATATCAGATGAAAGATTCACAACGAATAAGCCTAAAGCATACGGGCAAGTATGCTTACTATTAGAAGGGTTTGTTAAAGAAGAAAAGCTTATTTTTGTCAAAAGTGATGAGAAAAGAGATAGAGTATATAAATTGAAAGACGAAGATTCTAACGAATAAAATGTATAAAGTATAGTAATGAAATATGGAAGTCCTCATATTTGTGTTGAAAGATTATTTTCACATAAGCGTGGGGATTTTTTTGAGGGAGGATGTATGAAAGATTGGGAGTATAATGAATTATTTCATGCAATTCGGGAGGCGTATGAAGAGTTATTAGATGAAGAGAGAGGGGATCGATATGCTATAGCAAAGCTAGCGGATGAATTTGATAATTTAGGAAAGATTGAAGATGTTATCGTTGATACTGCCATAGGAGAAATAGCAGTCAATCATCATATGGTTTTTGTTGGGCGTGTTAAAGGTATAACAAAGAGGCTAAGTATGTTTAATCTTCAAGAGGCAGAAGGTGAATTGACAGTAGAGGAAATAAAAGATTTATCGATAAAAATAAATAATGTAATAGAAGAATTAAAAAATATAAAGAGTGATTATAAATTTTTGGTTGAATAATTCATGTTTCTGCAAATGTAAGAGACATAGCTAAACAAGAGAATAGAAATCGCTGCATACATAAAACGTAAGATGGATGAGAGATAATAAAGGTTGGAAAAAGAATAAGACTAAAATAAAGAAATTAATAGTCATATGGTTATCAAAAATAAAAAAATTTATCTTATAGATAGTAAAATGGTTATTACTATATTACAAATAACCAACTTTTGGTTTATTTTTTATAGGAAAACAAAAGAGTAATCGTAAAGACTACTCTTTGATTTTTTTCTTTTCTTCCTTTTCAATTTCGGATACGGATTTTTCAGGGTCTTTTATAAGGTTTCCTAATTCCCCGGAACAGTCAAATTTATCTTCGAAATTTTCAGTAGTACTAATACGAGCTACAAAATCTAATTGTTGGTCATTATTTATATACCCTTTTAGTCTAGGTATGCCCATAGGACTAGTTTCGTGTTCTGTAAATGTAATAGATTTAACATCTTTAACATTATAATGAATATATTTTGCTACTCTTGTTTCTTGTACTTTCCAAAACTTTTCCTCTTCTTCTTTATGTTTTAAGTATTCCAAAGTAAAAAATCCTCCTGCCATGAGTAACAAAGCAGATACGCCCAAAATAACTACTTTCTTCATTGGAAATCTCCTTATGAAAAACTTACGATTGCATTCTTCTTAAAATGGGGTAGGGAAGACAAGAGTAGTGCAGAGACTATTCTTATTTCTTTTCTTTCTCTTCCTTTTCAATTTCGGATACGGATTTTTCAGGATCTTTTATAAGTTTTCCTAATTCTCCAGAACGTCCAAAATGATCTTCAAAATTCTCTGTGGTACTAATACTTGCTACAAACCATAATTCTTGATCACCATTTATATATCCTTTTATAGTAGGGATTCCCATCGGGTTCACCTCATGTTTTGTAAACGTAGTAGATTTCACATCTTTAATATTATAATGAATATATTTTTCTACCCTTGTTTCTTGTGTTTTCCAAAACTTTTCTTCTTTTTCTTTATGTTTTAAGTATTCCATTGTAAAAAAAACTCCTGCTATAATACAAATAATGGATAAAATCATTACTTTCTTCATAAAAAATCCCCTTATAAAAAACTTACCATTGCACTCTTCTTAAAATAGGATACAGAAAATAAGAGTAGTGCAAAGACTACTCTTGATGTTTTTCTTTCTCCTCCTTTTCAATTTCGGATACCGATTTTTCAGGGTCTTTTATCAGTTTTCCTAATTTCCCAGAACGCGTAAATTGGCCTTCAAAGTTTTCAGTTGTACTTATACGAGCTATGAAATCTAATTCTTTATTATTATTTATATAGCCTTTTAATCTAGGGACTCCCATAGGACTTACACTCTTTTCTGTAAACGTAATCGATTTTACATCCTGAATATTATAACGAATATACTTTTCTACCCTTGCTTCTTGTACTTTCCAAAACTTTGCCTCTTCTTCTTTTTGTTTTAAGTATTCCATTGTAAAATACCCTCCTGCTATAATACAAATAATGGATAAAATAATTACCGTTTTTTTCTTCATAGAAAATCCCCTTGTATTTAAATATAGTTAAAATATACCATGAAACGAGTTGAAACATATGGGTGAATTTAAAAAGAATCCAATTGCGACAGATGAAAATTATTTCGAACTAGCAGATCAAGTTTATGATGACCAAGTTTTAGAAAAAGGTAAAGAAATAAAAATGGCAGATGGTAAAAAGTGGGTAGTTATAGAATCAATTGATGCAGATTGTCAAAAAGTAAAAAATGGATTAGAAGCTATCGCAGTAGTACCAGCAGACAAATATGATGAAAATGCAACACATTATGATGATATAATCCTAGCATTTCGTGGGACAGAGCCTAACCAATTAGCAGATTTCGAAACAGATATCGATCAGATTACGTTTGGAATTAAAACACATTCTAAAGTAATTACTCCAAGTAACAGTCAAACTATAAAACCTGATTCTGAAACATCATTTGATACTGGATTAAAATGGGCAAAAAATGACATCGTAGCAAAATATAACCCTTCTTCTCTTCATACTACTGGACATAGTAAAGGTGGTGCAGAAGCGGACCTTATCGCTGCAGAATTAGATTGTTATGCAACTACATGGGCTGCACCGAATCCCTATGGTGTACTAAGTCCTGAAGCAAAAAAACGAGTAAATGAAGGAAAAATGGAAAATAAAGCAACTGATTATACACATGAAAATGACCCGATTGGTAACCACACTCAATTCGGTGCACCTCTAATTGGTAAGCAATACACAGTGAGACAGAACGATACAAAACAAGGACTTTTTACACGTTTAACTATGGACGGACACGGCAGAGATACATTTAAGGGATCCTTTCATTCAAATGGAAGTCCCCTATTAAAATTAGAACCTGAAGATATTATAAGACAAGCACAAAAAATTCAAATGCTCAGTAATCGATTATCAGATATAGCAAAAAATATAGAAGAGTTTCAAAGAAGAGAGGCTGAAGCGGTTCAAAAGTTGAAAAGTCAATTAAAATATGAAACAGGGCCAGGTGGGAAATATCATCTATTAGAAGCCTATGAAATAGATGAAGCCATCTCACGAATTGCCAAAACGAAAGAAGGTGGAAATGACTATTTTCACGATGTATACATGGCAGAAGAATTAATTCATCTTTTAAGAAAAGAACAAAAAAGTTTAAGTAGATTTGGGGACGAAATTAGTGATGCAGCAAATTCACTTAGGGATAAAGATAATCAATTAGCGGGGAATTTTCAGTTTAGATAAGGAGAGAATTATATGATGGGTTTTATGGAGGAAATTAAAAAGATAGAAAAGCAAATCGAAAGTGTTACAGGAGATTTAGCGGATCAGGTTGTTGAGGAGTTACAAGCTGCTAAAAAACAGATTGAAAGAGAAATGCAGCGTATGATGTTAAAAACAGAAGTAGGGTTTAAATCAATAGACATTATAAAAGAAGATACATATGCTCTTCAAAAAAACATAGGGGCATTTCATGAATTACAAACAAGTCTAAGAGATATAGCAGCAGAATTAGAGAAAAGTTTTGAAAGTAAAACCGGCAGTAAAATCAATGAAGAATTAAAAAAATATGAAAAACAAATTAACAACAACATTTTTAATGAACATGTTCACTTAGCAAACAGTTGTGGGAAAAAATAAGAGAAGAGGAAAAACTAAAGATAGTTTCTATTGCTTTAATTTACTGAAAGAGATGCAATATGTAAATGCGAGATTTGGATTGAACAGAAAAGTGTGTCTGGTGATAAGTTATATGAATGAATAGATAATACAAATTGTATAGAAATATATGAGTTCGTTGAAGGTGAGAGTGAATTAAGGGGAAAGGTTAAAGAAGGAAATAGATGTATTCATAGGAAGGATGCAGTTATGAATCAAAAAAAGTTAGAAATGGCTTTTAAAAGATATAGCAAAAATTTTGTGGATGGAATCAAATTTGAAGATGTTAAAGATAAGTATAATGTCAGTAAAAATAAGATTGAGAAAATTGTTGAGCAAAATGAAACAGAGAAAGATCACATCTTATTAATAAATTTAAGCAAAATTTTCTCATATCACTTGTCACTATGGAAAAACGATGTATTGATAAACGATGGAAACAATGTAGAAGGATTAAAGAACATGCAGAAAGTCTTATTTTACCAGTGCATGGGACAGGATCTCTATACAATCAGGTATCCAAAGATGATTTTGGGATATACGTTTAGAGAAGTCGCCCTCACAATAGTTCATTTTGCAATGTATGGATGGGAGAAAGAAGAGAATATATTATATGATTTTATGGTTCATCACTTCTGTGGACATTTAATAGATGCTAATGAAGAGAATAGACATATTTGGTTTTTGCTAGAGCTGTACTTGCAGTATAAAAATAAAACCATCATGGGAACAAATCAAAAATTGCACTTAATCGTGAAAAATAAGTTTAAGGAAGCTAAGCTGCGATGCGATTTAATTCCTGAAGACCTTAACATGTATGATGAAGTGTTGGGACGTTGGGCGACTGATGATTTAGAAGAAATAGAACATCTAATTTCAATAATGGCTCAGTATCATTCTGCATTAGTTTCTGAAATCGGACAACTAGGTGAATTTGGCGATTTCAGATACGGGTTTTATCCTGTTGAAATCTTATTTTTAATTCATGTAAGGAAACAACTAGGGTTGCCAGTACCTACTCAAATTGATAATTTTCTGATGAATACTCCAGAAGCGAGAATGGTATTTGGGGAACGTGAGCCATATCCTGAATGGGATCCTGTGCTTCAGATGATTGATCAATTTTATCGTAAAAACTATCCGGAATATATTCCTAACAAGCATGGAGAATTATTTTAATAAAAAAGGAGGAAGCTAATATGCATAATCAAGGTATAGCGCAGAGTATATTTCCTGATAGCGAGGGTTTGGAAACGTTTTTGAAGGAGCAAGGAGGTTATGGCTTACATGAAAATCTATTAAAATATGGTTTGATGACGAAACTGTTTTTATACGTTGACTATAAAGGTGAGCAATATCAAAAAATTGTCAACTTTATGCTTGATTACGAATTTACAAACCAAATTGAATTAGCGACACAAGAAGAACTCGAGAAATTAGAAGCATTTCACTATGATTATTTACCTGAAAAGATTGAATTGGCCAACAAAATACTGTCACCAAAGGGGTATGGACTATTTTCATATCCTAATTCGGGCGATTTTTTCGCATTATTCATTGCGAAAATAGAGGATATAATAAAGTTTCTGCAAGAAGAAGTGCTGTTTGATGATAGAATCCCTTTCCAAGAAAGGTGCATTAAGTACTATAAATAAACTTAAGATAATGCAGTTTTGAAAGAGACACCACATTATCCCTATGATATAGTACGTTATCAAGAAGAGTAAATGTAAGAATCTACAGTGATATACTTTTAGACTGTAGTTTTTTTATTTGTGCGTAATTAATACATACTGTGCAAAATGAAAAATAACTAAGGGGATCTGTTAGTTCATTAGGCGATTGAGTAGTGAATTTAAAAATCAGAAAAAATATGTATTTAAATGTTAAAATTATATATTATGGATAGCATACGTTATAAACAAATATTAGAAAATACCTCTCATTACATGTAGAAATTACGTAATAAAAATAGAAGTATATTACGATAAAAACTTACTTTTACATAACAGCTTAACCATTAGCTAATATTGTAAAGGAGGATTGAAAATGTTAAATGATGTGTTAACGAAGGAGTATATAATACAGAATGGCCTTGAGTTTGAAGAGTGTTTAGAATATGGGGGACCTTATGGGCTAGGAATAGTAGAGTGTGCAGATGATGGTAAAGAAAAATTGTTTACTGGCTTAGCTTATGATGTCTATGAGAATGGAAATATAGAATGTTATTTCTATGTAGAAAATGGTGTTAAACAAGGAGAGTATGTGGAGTTGTATATGAATGGAAATATAAAAAGAATCAGCAATATGAATAGAAGCACGGTTGAAGGCTACCATGTTGAATTTTTTCAAAACGGAATGAAGAAGCATGAGTCTGAATGTATTGCGGGACGTGAAATGACTTTTAAAAAGTATGATGAACAAGGGAATATTGTAGAACAAAAAATAGAACCAACTGAATTCGATATATTATATGCGGAAAAATTCAGTAGCGGTTTAAACAAGTAAGAAGCATTACATTAAGAATATTGAATATTGATAAAATAACAAATTGTAATTCGATTGAGAGATAGTCGTAGAAAGATATATAGGAAATGTGAAGAGGTATCGAAATATAGAAGTATGTTTATGGCGCGAACAAACAAATATAAATGAGAAAAAGACTTGAGGAGATTCAGTGGGGTGGTAGGAGATGAATAAAGTAGAATGGAGATCACCAGATAAGCCTTTATTGCGAGAAAATGTAAAGAATGTGGAAAAAGAGTTGGGCATTCATTTTCCTTTAGATTATATAGAATGTGTAATGAAGAATAACGGAGCACATGTTAGCCCAGAAGTATTTGAAGTTGAGGGGAAGAGAAAAGTTTTTGGTACATTACTAACTTATGATATGGATGATGATGAAAATATTATTGAGGTATTCTATGACTACAATGACACATTACCGAGTGCATTGGTGCCATTCGCATTTGATCCAGCAGGAAATTTAATTTGCTTTGATTATAAAAATCATGAAGAAGATCCAATTGTCGTCTTTTGGGAACATGAGGGGGCATGGGAAAAGGAAACATTGATGGAAAGTGAAGGGATTACGGCTGAGGAAGCAGAGGAAGTAGCGAGAGAAAATGTATTTTTTGTAGCTAATAAATTTACGGAGTTTTTAAATAAGTTACGTGATTAATAATATTATCCATATAAAATGGTTCGTATAAATGTAAGCAGCAATAAAAGGAGGGAGAATGATGGAATTAGAGGATCTAAAAAAAGATATTTGGTATGGAAAAGTTTCTAATCATACAATTGAAACTCTTAAGTCTAACTTAAGGGATAGTACAACAGAGACAGAATGCTTTATTTTAATTAACGAATTGTTAAAGTTAGGTGATTTCTCCGTAAAGGGGTTACTAATTGAACTTATGAATAGTACTGGAAATGAGCTTGTTTTGCATTTATGCACTAGACTATTTTGTTCAGTAGCTACTCACGATGATTTATTAGAAACGAATAATTTGAAATTCCTTTCAAGTGCTTCAGAGGATGGAGTTCATAATTTTGTAGTAAGTGCTGGTGAAACTCTTTCGTATCATGTAGTACCATATCTTTTAGCGTTACTAGAAGAGTGGGAAGATACCTTTGTTGAAAAAGCTATAAGAAATGAACTTTCATGGATGCTTGGAATGGAGGACGAGTATTATGAAGTATCGTTAGAAGAATTTAATGAAGCTTATTTTGGTTTTATCGAAAATAACGATACGCAAGAATACTATTATCGTAATAGACTATCTTTTCCTGGAGATTTGGCAAAGGAGTTAGTTTCGGAAGTTATGAGTTCTTTAAGAGATCGAACTACTTATAATGTTGTTACTATACCTTCCGTTTTATCAATTTGGAGTGGAATCAAATGTCCTATTCAATACGATACGATAATAACAAATGAAAAAAATAGAGAGTTGATGTCATATATTGATGTTCTAACAAAGAAAGAATGGAAGATTGGTAAAAAGTATTTTTATGGACATGTAGTCGTATAAGAAAACGATATATGTGATGAATATAAAACATTCTATGGCATACTGTTAAGGAGTGATTTTTACTTTAACGGAAAGCTTTAATAGAAGGTATTTTTTATGTGGAAAAGTAAAAAAACAATTAGTAGCCCAATTAAATCTTAAAAGATATAAACACATTAAGAAGGTGAAAAAATGATACTACCAGAGGATTTTCGGGAGAAATGGGATGTTAATAAAGATGGCCCACTCATTACATTTCCTGAAAAAGAATTAATAAACAAAAACTTTTCAGCTGAAGTGAAACGATTTTTGTCTATAGGAGGCTTACCGGAAACACCGCCACCATATTTAGAATTTACTTCATCTCAGTCTTTCGTAAGGTCTATTATAAATGTATTTCATATGCCAGAAGAGTTTCGAAAATATTGGTATTTAGGAACAACAAGTTCTGGAGATCCAATTTGTATAATTGAAAAACAAGAAAAAATAGTATTTCTAAGTAATAGTGATGCGTATAAAGAAGTGTTTATGAATTCTTCTATACAACAATTTGCAGCATGTTTATTAGTATATTCAAAAATGATTGATAAGACAGTAGACATAAATGGTGAGGATGCCTTTATCGATAATAATATACCAGAGTGTACAATAAGTTGGTTGAAGGAAGAATTGAAAAAAATTGATGATAAGTGTATGGAAAAGGGTTCTTTTTGGTGTATTGAAATTGAGAGCTTATATGAATAAGTGGAAGTGAAAAGGGGATATTCCGGTATTTTTATAGTTGTAAAAAGTTATTCTAAAAGGGGTATGTTGGGTGAATCATAGACGCAAGAAAAAGAAGCCGAAACAAATAAGAAAAGAAGCTGTTCAGATAAAACCGATAGTAGAAGAAGAAAAACCACTAAAGAAGAGTAGTAACAAGTTGGTTGACATTCTCCTTGGTATTCTTCTTTTCCCAATTCTTATATGGGCTGTCTTGGAAGGTTGTACAACACAAGTAAGCAAAGGGAAGACTTTCCTTATTATCGTTTTCTTTCTCTTAATTGCAGTAGGGTTATCTATGATAGGAGACAAATAAAGGGGGAGTTCAGATGTTTAAGAAGAAGGAGAAAAAAAACATTTACGTTAGACTTGTAAACACACAAGGGGAAATCATTCGAGAGTTTGATTGTACAGAAAAAGACTTGCGGAAAGTAAAAGAAAATGGTGCTGAAATTCGTGTGGTTGGAGATAATTCATATGAGATGGTAGCAACCGATGAACAACTAGAAAAACTAGCAAGAGCCGAAGCGGAAATCGAAGCAGAAATTAAGGCGTGGGAAGACGCTTTAAATAAGAGTTTGGATGAACGCGAAGAAAGAGAAGCAAGACAAAAAGAATTGAAAGAAAAGAATAAATGGAGTACAAAGAAGAAAGTAATCGTATTTGGACTGATATTCTTTGTATTTATTGGATTACCTATTATCGAAGGGTATCAGAATAGTAAATTAGTTGAAGAAGGTACATCATTACATGCAGAAATAGTAGGTAGGCATGTAGAGGAGGAATTCATATTTACACACCCAACATTAGTAGTTGAGGTAGATGGTAAAAAGCATAATGTATGGGTAAGTGAGGAGACATATAACGGAGCAGAGTGGTTAGGTAGACTAAAAGTCATCAAAACAAAAGATGGTAAAGTGGAGAAAGACCCTAGATATGAAGGCGAAGACTTAATCACGAGTTATTAAGGGACTAGATAAGGGTAGAAGGAAATGGTTCACTAGTTGTTTTAAATAATGTAAGTGGAAAGACTCAATTTGAGGAATTTGAACGCGGGTCGTTTACAGAGGTTTCGAATAGTTTAAATGAGTTAATTTCTAGTTTGAGGTTACAAAAATAGTAAAGTGAAGAATGTTTATATGAATTATAGACCGGCTAGATGGGGTGGGAAAGTGGAATATAGTGGAATGGTTTCAGTTTGGTTTGGAATTTCTAAATCACTCCAAAATCTTGAGGATTATGTCGATATAGATTACACGATAGATGGTGATTCAGTTCATTCAAAGTTTGGGACGAGCTTTGAATTCGGTTATTATGATGAAGATAATATTGAAATTTGTTTTTATGAGAATAATAAAAGGGAAGTTGAACATATTTTAAGTGATTTTTCTTATAGTGAACGAATTATTCCTAAAATAAAAAAGCTAGTAAATGGAGATAGTTTAGCGAACGATATTAACTTTGTTATTGTTCTTTATGATTTTAAATATAATGAAGCGAAAAGAGAAGATATGTTTGATGGTTTAGAGGTTACATTTATTGGTTCTATGCCGTACAGGTAGTTTGTACAGAGTTGCTAATTTGTACTATAAGCATTTCTATGAAGAAATCAAATACAAGGTAATTGAAGGAGGTTATCAGAATATTACTTTTTAATTTCAATACGTTTCAATAAACGCCTGTATATTACTTTAAAAATAAAAAAGCTGATTCACTGATGGAATTTATGATAAAGATCTATCGGGACAGTGAATATTTTGAAGATGAAAAAAAGAAAGGATAATCTCTTTTGGATACTATAGAACATTTAAATCGATTATATGATAACCGTTTGCTAGAAAATGAAAATGAGATACAAGAGTTTAATGAGTCATGCATACGAGTGATTGAGTGTAACGATGTTTCTATTATTCCAGATTTATGTTTAGTCTTTGATGATGATACTGAACAACCTGAAGTGATGTTTAGTTTGATTCATGGGATAGAGGGCTTATATGAAAATCATATAGAAGAGGGATTGAAATGTATTGCTACAGCTACTCCATCGATGATGAGCGGCGCTAAAGACTGGGTAGAGATTATACATTACAGAATACTTAATGATCCCCAAATAAGAACGGTGTATGGAAAAGTACTTTCGCAATTTGATTTATCCATTACAAGTAGCATTAAAGAACTATTATTGGAAATAAAAAATGAAGATCCTGATATGTTTAGTAAATCTATTAATGAAGTCATTGAGCTTATCTAATAGTCGAATAATCTCAATAAAAAAGGGTGTCAATCTTTCTCGAATTGACACCCAGATACGAATTTGTTTAACATCTTACATACTTACGTTTGAAACCTAGTCTTCCTCTATCAAGTTCTTTCTGAATACTCTCTGTAGCATGTAGCAAACTGCTTTTTTTATTATTACGTTTGACTTCAACTATACCAACTTCTTTTGCAATCTCGACTGCTTTTTCATGTAGTGGTACATATGAAATTGCCACAGTGTTTAGGAAATTATTCATAGCGGATTTTGTTCGTTCTGGGGAATGATGAATTGTACTTTTTACCATTTCAAGCATATCGGAAATTTTACTTTCGGAAAATTCATTGTCTTTACGGTTTCCTAAAAGCCAACAGTAGCAACTCCAGCCTGCAGACATTTTAAGCTCGTCCCCACTTGCAATCCATGTATCAGCAACGTCTTGTGCAATATTTGACTCCGATAAAGTTACTGCTACTACATAATCAGACAGCATATAAAAATAAGCCCCATCTATCCAACGATTAAAATCCGATTCACTCATAGCTTTTGGATCGGCAATAATACCTGCAAAGTACATAGCATCGTAGTTGCCTGTGGCATAAAGTTCTTCAGCTAATTCTTGATTTAATTTTATTTTTTTAGCGATTGGTTTCATGGCACCTGTAGCTACGCCAAAAACTGGCTCATGCGCACCGTTAGATATGTATATTTTTTTCGTTCGTTCCTTACCTAGAGATTCAAGTTCTTGCATAACTGTTTTAAAATCCATAGTTGTGCAACTTCCTTTCTTCATGTGAAAGCCTTTTTAAGCCTTTCGTATTTCTTATGTTAATACTAATTGTATTCAAGAGGTATGTCTACTTTCTAAAGGTATCAAAACCAGTTAGTAATTTTGAAGGCTTTGATTTTGTAACTACTACAAGCTATCTATAATGGTAAGAAGGTCACTGTAAGGTAAGGGAGAATAAAAAGTATGTATAGTTTTTCCAATAAATATTTGGTATGATGGTGAATGGGAAAAATATACAAGTTGTTAGTGGCTCATAAAAGGAGGATAGTATTGAAAAGAACGCTTGAATTCGTACTAGGTTTAATTGGTGGCATTATAGGAATTATTATTTCCATACTATTAATAGTTGTAGCGTTTAATATTATGGAAGGTTTTGATTATGAACTTTTAGCTTATTACTCTATTATTTTAACGGCTCAAATAGGGTTGCTTATTTTATCATGTTTAGTAAATAAGGTTAATAATAAAGTTTATGGAGTTTGTATGATTGTGATTCCTATAGTTATGTTATTTATGTCATTATTCTTTTTGCTTATTCCAACAATATTACAAATTATGTCTGGTTCATTTGCATTTAGAACATTAAAGTTAGAATCGAATGTAGGATAAATATAATTATCCACGTCTGAATATTCGGTTTTTTTGATGTTTTCGTTCGTAGTTCAAATTAACATAAGGTACAAAGTTGTACGCTTTAGGAGGAGAAATAGATGATTATTTGGTCTGGTTGGGGTTTTTTAGTCGCAATTATTGTAATTATTAATACTCTTTTGGGTAAGATTATTTTTGGATCTATAACGGGGGACGCTACATATTTTCAAGACCATAGTTGGCCAATGGCGGTAATGTTAATTATATCAGGGGTTATGTCTTGGTATTTAGGAAAATATATTAATAAGCCAAATGGGAAAGTTTATATAGATGCCGAAACTGGTGAAAAAGTTATGTTTAACAAAAAGCATTCACTATTTTTTATAAAAATGGAATATTGGGGACCGATTTTAGGAGTTATTGCGATTGTAACTTTATTTACAAGATAAAAAAGAGGATGGGTATAGTAAGAGTAATCTATTTAAGTAGAAGGAGAAATCAGTCATGAATGCAAAGAAACTACTAGGGGTAGCAGTTCCGGTCATGTTGTTATTTGGTTGTGGAGTGTCTGAGAAAACGAACACTTCTAAACAGGAGAAAACGGAAGAGTCTAAAGTAAAAGAATCGAAGTCTAATAGTAAGAAAGAAAAAGTTTCAAAGGAAGACTATCCTAATAAAGTGTATAAATTAGGGGTAGAGTTTGATAAGTTGTTTGCGGAGCATAACAATATTACAAGAGAGGTTTTTGACGGTAAGAAAAAGAAATCAGATGTAGTAGATAGTGTGAAAGAATTAAATAAAATGTTAGATAAATTCGAGTCGATAGATCCCCCTGCAGAGTATGTAAATCAACAAAAGGATTTTGAAAAAGCAATTGGTTATTTTAGAGAGTCTTTTTCTTTAATAAATGAAGTATTCACCCGAAAAGAAAAAAGAGAAAAAGGCGATAAAACTGATAAAGAGTTAATCGAGAAATCCGAAAAGTTAGTGAAAGAAGGAGATATTTACTGGCTTAAGGCATTCAAAGATCTTGAAGGGGATATTAAAATCGGTGATGGTACAGTATCTGTGAAAGATTTGAAAGAGTTAGATAAGAAAGCTGGAATTAATACGGATAATGTTATGAAGAATGTGAAAGATGGTACGGAATTAATCGGTAATTGGGGATTCAAAGGAACAGACGGTTTCATTATGTCACTCATTCTAAAAGGTGATAAGACATTTGAAACGTATGGTAAAGGTGAGTATCCAAATAAAAAGAATTATATTGAAGGAACTTGGGAATATGATAAGGAAGCTTTTACAATCTATTTACATCTCAATAAACGTTTAGTAGACGGTGTAGAAGATACAATTCAAAAAAAGAAAATAGCATATAAAGTTCAAGATTATGATGGGGAAAACTTACGATTATTTAATGAGACTTCATTCAATACAATTAAGTATGTGAAGCAAAGGTAAAGTTATGTAGGACTAGGTTTAAATGGCCTGGTCCTTAATTAAATTGTGGGAATGCAACGAATATTTTATCGTTGGCTTTGCCTATTTTATATCATGTTATTTTTTAATAAATTGATAAACGGAATTTAAATGTAAGTATGGGGAGTTGCTTATAAATGATAAAGAAATTTACTAGAGTAGTACTAACTACGGTGATGCCAATTAGTCTTATCATGGGCTGTGGGAATGCTGAAAAAACTAAAGTACAAGAGACGAAAGCGGTACAATCTGAGAAAAAGGATTATATGGATTACTCATATGGTAGCAAAGGTATATTAGTAAGTAGCAAAGCGAAAGAGCGTCAACAATACGAGGTTGGATTTATAGATGACAACAAGTTAATAGGAATTGATGAAAATATTGAGGACTGTATGATTTTAGATAATAAAGATGAAGCAAGTCTCGTTTGGAAACAAATAGAGCGTGGAGCTATTATTGAAGTGCAATATGGTAAGGATCGCAATGATATTGTAGGTGTACAATTAGTAGGAGACCGTGAGTCATACGAAATTAGTGATAAGTTTGATCGGAATACGATAAATGAGATTGTTGAAAACGTTAAAGGGAATTTGTAATAGATGTATTTCGATAGTATAGGGTCCCTTATCATGAAATTATGAATCAACGGCATTTTTTATATGAAAATGCCGTTGATTTGTATTGAAAAATAAGTGCTATTCTATAGTCTTGTAGAAAAACACGTATGAAACATAAATGAATTATTCTTCGTTCAGCTGTGATGATCGCCGTAAGGTTATTATCCAAAATAAAAGAGCGCAAGCACTAACAGATACACCTAATATACATACTCCATCCCAACCATATTTTGCATACGTATTTGTTGAAAGAATTGCACCTGTTGCACTACCGATGGAATAAAAAATCATGTAACTGGCAGTGATTCGACTTCTTGCTTCGGGACGCACTGTGAACAGTATACTTTGATTGGTGACATGTACAGCTTGCACAGCTAAATCTAAAAGGATAATGCCGAAAATTAGTAAGAATAGAGAGTGGTTTATAAATTTAATTAGGAGCCATGAAAGTACTAATAATGATAAGGCTATGCCAGTTGTTCTTTGTCCGAATCCTTTATCAGCTAATTGCCCAGCTTTAGTAGCAGCTAATGCACCCGCCACTCCAGCAAGACCGAACGCACCAATAGCTGTATGGGAAAGATTATGTGGTGTAACACTTAGTGGCAATACTAAAGAAGTCCATAAAATACTGAATGAAGTGAAAATAAGCAATGCTAATATTCCGCGAATGCGTAAAAGTCGTTCCTCCATAAATAATAAGAGAACAGAGTATATTAATTTTCGGTAAGACATAGTTGTCACTTTTTTATGTTCAAGAGTAGGTAAATTTCGGTGTAACAAAAAAGTTACGCAGAGTAAAAGGATAGCAGAGGTGAGATAAACGGACCGCCATCCAGCTAAATCCGTTAATATGCCTGCAAATGTACGAGCAAGGAGTATACCTATTACAACGCCACTTGTAACGAAACCTACTATGCGTCCACGTTCTGCTGGATTAGCTAAAATTGATGCATATGCGACGAGTGTTTGCGTAACAGTTGCAAGAATTCCTACTAAGGCCATACCTATAAAAAGTACGGTGCTTGAGGAAGCGCATCCGATTATAATTAAAGCGAAAACGGATAAAAGCATGTGAGCAATAATAAGTTTCTTTTGGTTTAATAAGTCACCAAGTGGAACGAATAAAAGTAATCCAAGTGCATAACAAACTTGAGTAATAGTAATTACAATACCGATAGTTGAATGACTAATCTTAAATTCATTTGATAAAGAATCAAGTAGTGGATGAGCGAAATATATGTTTGCCACAGCCATTCCGCAAGCTATTGCGAATAATAGAGTCATATAACGAGACATTGTTGCATGAACAGGTGAATGTACCTGAGTGTGAGTATGTTTTCGAATAGTCATCATTTTTTCTTTACCATTCATAAAATCAGCTCCTTTTTGGATTATCGAAAATAATGTACCGAACGGTATGTTATTTTGTAAGTAAAATATAATCTTGAAGAAACATATATGTCAAGTTTATTTTGAGTTTAATGTGATTTTTTGACACATCGTTTATAATTTAATACGATATATACTATACTGATTGGTACACAAATGGTGATATGTAATCTTAATAACTAGATGTAGAAAGGAGATTGTTTTAAATGGCACGACTACGCGAATTTGATGAAGAAAAAGCTTTGGATGCTGCTATGCAACTTTTTTGGGAGAAGGGATACGCAGCTACCTCATTAAGCGATTTAACTGCTAAAATGGAAATACAAAAGCCGAGTTTATATTCAGCCTTTGGTGATAAAGAAGAGTTATTTGAAGCAGCATTAAGGAGATACACAAATTTACATGCGGCTAATATACGAACAAAACTTCAAAACGAACAATCTGTAAAAGGAACAATTCGGACGTTTTTTGAAAATATAGTGGAAGAGGAATATAAAAAAGAGTTCAGTAAAGGTTGTTTTTGTATTAACACAATGGTTGAACTTGCTCCTCATAATGAAAAATTTGAAGTACTGACTAGAGAGCATCAAATGTATCTTGCAGTTATTTTTCAAGAATTAATTACGAAAGGAATTCGATCAGGAGAACTTCAAAGTGATTTGAACGCTAAAGCAGTAGCGCAAACATTAGTCACATCCTTAATTGGATTAACAGTGTTAATGAAATCACGTCCAGAACGTTCTGTTATAGATAATTCGGTATCAATAATAGTATCGTTAGTAAAATGATCTTTGGGTGAGGTGTTAATCAGCAAATTAGATAATAAGAAAGTCGATTCCTTATTAACATAAGAAATCGACTTTCTATAATTATTTATTTTGTAAGTTATCTTTCCAAAAATTATAGCTATTATCAATAACGTCTTTTAATTTGAAATAGTTTTCCCAAGTATCTTGCACATGGTAGAGAGTTTCTTCGTTTATAAAAACATTACTATAATCATTTATATATTTCCAGTCCTCATCATGGTTAAAGTAGTACTGTGCGAATCGGTTGCCCTCATCATTTAACATGTCGTCTGCTAAAACGCCATCCCAGTTCATATAAATTTCTGTGCCAGTCATTTGTCTAAGTTTAAACTGTTTAATTTCGTCTTGAGACTCTTCTTCAAATTCTTGACTACATAAATGATGTTCAATTATCCATCCTAAAAACATACCAGTATGTACAAAAGCTTGATCAATTGGTAAGTCCTCAGGAAAATCACCTTGATAATGGTACTTCGCTTTATCGTAAACAATCGTATCTAACAATTCGTTCATCCCCTTTAACGTATGATCTAATAAACTTGTACTGTTTGTTTTAATAGTTTAACTATGTTTTCAAGCCATTCTAGTGGTGTTATTTCTAGCTCTTCAAAATATATCCCATCTGATGAATATCGAATGTACTCTCGTTTTTCTTCATCATTTTTTGGTCTTCTTTATTTCAGCTATCAATATGAGCAATCTTTTCCAAATAAAACTCCCTTCAATATAAAAAGTTACATCTATATTATCGCAAGAATGTAAAAATGTTAATATTTTCAAAGAGAACAAGTACAAAGAAACAGGATTTATTTAATAGATACATAGTAGTTATGAAAAATCATAATGTTCCTTCTTATTGAAGAAAATCAGTAAAAAAGTATCCTAATCTATTTTTGAGAAGGAGTAGTGTGTATGAGGGTAAGTGCTTTTGACGACATTTGCAATTGGTTATAAAATAATGTCTGTTAAGGAATTTTCTAGAAACTATAATTCGCCTGCTGGGGATAAAATGAAGTGTTTATAAAAAGGCGGAATAAACATATTTTTATACATAGTAGATTCATAGTCTTTCACGAATGAGAAAATAAAGGGAAGTTAGGATGCTTACATGAACTGTGTAGGTATTTCATACAGCAATGAATATTAAAAAACGAGTAATCACACTATCAACAAGTTTAGTAATGTTCGGGAGTGCACCTTTAGCGATATCAGCAGAAGAGATAAACAAATCTCATACTGACCAGCTTAGTATTGCACAAGGGGAACGTGGAACAAGCGGTTTAAGTTATTCGAATTTCAATCTAGAAACTCCAGATTACATGTAAATTAATGAGGCAGAAGTATCAGAAAATGAGAAAGTTCTTCTGGAAGAATATAAGCATAAACATTCTGAATCAGAAGAATTACATAAAATGAAAGAAACGAGCTATTTGATTCAAATGAATTTAATCCAGCTGAACCTAGCATGGAGCTAGTCGTTAATGGTGACGGTATAAACATACGTAGCGGTGCAGGACTTGAACATCAAACTGTTCGTAAGGCTTCAAAAGGTGACCGTTACAAAGTGTTAGCAGTTAAAAACGTTTGGTACAAAGTAGGAAATGGTGTATTTGCGCCTTATCGTAATGTAACAAGAGCTGAGTTTGCTGCATTAATTTCAAATGCTCTTCAATTACCAGAAGGAAATAAGTCATTTGTAGACATTAACAAAGCGCATCCGTCACTTCATAATGGTATTAAGCGAAGTGCAAGTGCAGGAATTATTAGCGGTCGTGGTGGAGGTATTTTTGACCCGAATGCACCAATCACTCGTGAAGAAGCATCGGTTATGATTGACAAGGCATTACAGTATAAAGGTGTTACAGGTAATTTAGTCACATTACCATTTACAGATCAACATTTGATCGCATACAAACAGCCTGTTCAGCGATTATACAGCTTACAGGTAGTTACTGGTGTTGGAGATAACAAGTTTAACCCTAAAGGGACAACAACTCGCGGTGAAGCAGCTGCCTTTTTAGTGAAGATGTTAAACTCTATGCAGAAATAAATGAATTGTATGTAGTAGTTTGTACTGGTACAAGAAAAAGTAATAAGGGTTTTAAAGGAGCTATCCAAAATGAAAATTTGGAACAGCTCCTTTTTATTTTAGCCTCTATGAAGCCCCTTATAAGCACCTACCAAGTAATAAATCACTAAGAAAAAACAATACAAAACAAAAACAACTACAAGAACAAAAAAGCGCGAAAAAATAAAACCGCGTTGTAGTAGTTAAAAAAAGTTGGAATTCAACTGCAAAAACAAAGTGCTCATTCCTATATGTATATTGAAGGGTTGAATTCTGTCTTTTTATGAATAAAAGGAGGAGGGGAATATATGGCGGTGTACCGTAATGTGCAGGTGAACTTTTGGCAAGATGAATTTATATTAGATTTAACGCCAGAGGAGCGTTATTTTTACATATATTTGTTAACTGGTACGAAAACGAAGCAATGTGGAATTTACGTATTACCGATGCGAGTGGCAGAGCTTGAAACAGGCTACAGTATGGAGACTGTTGAGAAATTGTTGAACAGGTTTATTGAATACGGAAAGATTTTATACGATGCGGAAACGAAAGAGTTATACATAATAAATTGGCTACACTACAACCCTATTGTAAACACGAATGTAGAAAAGTGTGTGTTGCGTGAATTAAAGACTGTAAAAAATAAAGAATTCATACGTATGTTTTTACGTAAATGTCTGGAAGAAGAATGGAAGATTCCATTGTTATTGCAGCATTTTGGTATGCCGAAAGAAGAGGATAATAGTAGTTTACAAGAAGTTACTGAGGAGAAGGAAGAGATAGAAGAGGATACTTCGCATAGTGAAGTTTATAAGTTTTACGAACAACATATAAGTAATCTATCTCCTTATATCATGAAGGAATTAAAAGAGTGGATACAAAAAGTTTCAGGAAAGAGAGTATTAGAGGCTCTGAAGATTGCGTTTGAACAGAATAAGCGAACGTTTGCTTATGTGAAGGGGATTTTGAGGAATTGGTGTAAGAAAGGGCGGGGAGATTTCATTGAAGGAAAAGAAGGTTTACATAAGAGAGCAGTATGTAGTTTGTATGATCCATAGTATGAGAAAGTATGGGTTTTTCAACTTTTCTAAAAGGTGCTTCCTTAAATAGAAGCGAATAGTTTGAGAAAGGAGGGGTTATATGGAAGTCGTCATAAAGAAGAAGCGAACTAGAGGTAAGAGAATTTTTATTTGGTCTAGTAGTGTCGTTCTTTTGTTAGTTATTTGTACAGTAATTTTTTTGAACATATATACGCTTAGTTCTGTGCCAAAGATAGATGGGACGATAAAGCTAGAGGATTTACAACATGCTGTTCAAGTAAAGCGAGATAGCAAAGGGGTACCGCATATTAAAGCGGAAAATGTACATGATTTATATTTTTCGCAAGGGTATGTACAAGCGCAAGATCGTTTGTTTCAAATGGATTTAAGTAGAAGGCAAGCTTCTGGGATGTTGAGTGAAGTTGTAGGGGAAGCAGCTGTTGATCGAGATAAGTTGTTTCGAACGCTCGGTTTACGACGAGCAGCCGAAGCGTCTGTTAGTCAATATGACGGGGAAGCGAAATATGCCTTGCAGTCATTTGCTGATGGAGTGAACGCTTTTATACGTGAGGCGAAAGCGGAAAAGAAATTGCCAGTTGAGTTTACTATATTAGGCTATGAGCCTGCTGAATGGTCTATTGTTGATACGTTAACGATTGGAAAGTATATGGCGTTTGATTTAGGTGGACATTGGCACGGACAGGCGTTTCGATATTGGGCGCTGAAAAATTTGCCGAAAGAGCAAGCAAATGAGCTATTTCCTACATATCCGAAAGATGCACCTAGATTGCTAGCTGAACTGAAGAATACAAATGTGGACGTAGCACAAAGTTTTGCAAAAACAATCATTCCCCCAGAGTTTAATGGTAGCAATAACTGGGTCATAAGCGGTGAGAAGAGTGCGTCTGGTAAGCCAATCTTAGCGGATGATCCTCATTTATCTCTTGCGACGCCTTCTATTTGGTATCAATCAAAACTTGAAACGAAAGATTTAAATGTAAGTGGCGTTATTTTCGCTGGTGTGCCAGGTGTTATATTAGGACACAATGACAAAATAGCATGGGGCGTTACGAATACTGGCCCTGATGTGCAAGATTTATATATTGAGAAGAGAAATCCTAATAATGAAAATGAATTTTTGTATAACGATAAGTGGGAAAAAGCTACTGTTGTTGATGAATCTATTAAAGTAAAAGGCGGGAAAACAATTCCGTATAATGTGACGGTTACGAGGCATGGTCCAGTTATTTCAGAGTTTGCGGATAAAGGAAAAGAGAAAACAAAAACAGTATTCGCTTTGAAGTGGACTGCTTTGGAACCTTCCGCTGAATTAAAGGCTGTATTAAATATGAATAAAGCGAAAGATTGGAATGAGTTTGAAACGGCACTTCAAGATTTTCATACTCCAACTCAAAACTTTGTATTTGCATCAAATGACGGCACAATTGCGTATAAAGCGAATGGAAATATACCAGTGCGTAAAAAAGGTGACGGGAGTTTGCCAGTGCCAGGGTGGACAGATGAATATGAATGGGAAGGGTATATCCCATATGATCAACTGCCAAAAGTAATAAATCCAAAACAAGGGTTTATTTCAACTGCGAATAATAAAATTGTAGATGATAATTATCCGTACCATATTAGTAATACGTGGGCACAGCCATATAGGCAAATGCGTATTCAAGAATTTTTACAAGAGAAAGAAAAGTATACGGTGAAAGATTTAGAAGAGTTACAGATGGATCAAAAAAATTTATACGGGAAAGAATTTGCTCCTATATTGTTAAAAGAGTTAAATAAAGCATCTTTAAATGAAGTAGAGAAAGAAGGCGTAAAACAATTAACAAAGTGGAATTTTAACGATAGTAAAGATGAAGCAGCACCATTAATATTCCATTTGTTAATGAAAGAGATTTCGAATACGTTATTTTCAAAAGAAATACCGAAAGATGTGATGGAGTTATTTGAAGGAAAGTCACAAGTTGTTGATGAATTGATTCGAAAAGAAGTAGCAGGAGAAAATAGCGCTTGGTTTACGAAGTACGGAGGCTTCACGAAAGTTGTGCATACATCGTACGAAAATGTAATGAAGAAATTACAGAAGGAATATGGACCTGATGTTGCGGAGTGGAAGTGGGGCGATTACCATCAACTTGCTTTTACACATCCAATCTCAAAATCATCTAGTATGTTAGCACTACTTGCATTTAATCGTGAAAAACCAATTCCAATTGGCGGAAGCCAAGTTACCGTTCAAGCAGCGAGTTACGGAGATAACGGTATTGTAAATCACGGAGCTTCTTGGAGATTTGTTATTGATACGAAAGATATGTCAAACGGTTATCATATTGTAGGGCCAGGACAATCAGGACATTTTAGAAGCGATTGGTATCATGATCAAATAGATGATTGGGTAAATGGAACGTATCATACGACTACATTGAATACGGAGGGGATAGAAGGTAAGGTGTTAAGTTTACAGCCGAAGTGATACTATTTCCACTGATGAAAACTTATAGACTAGAACATAACCCAGTTCTTAAATAATTTTAAAAGCCTACTATCAGTTAAATTGATAGTAGGCTATTGTATTTTAGAGGATAAGATTCAATAATTTTATTATGACAAAACAGTAAGTGTTTTAACATTTACTTATACGATAACGGGCCTTATTTACTCTGTTACAAAAGAAACCACACAAAGTGTTCTTTTTCTTTGTTACTCATTTTTATACATCGCAAAACATTTTGTTATTCAATAATTCCAATTTCTAGAGCCTTTTGAACAGCTTCTTCTTTGTTACGGACTCCTAGTTTTGTGTAAGCTGTGGAAGCATAATTTCTGACCGTACCACCCGATAAATATAACCTTGATGCTATAGTAGTGTATCGAAGTCCTTTTGCTACTAGCTGCAATATTTCTATCTCCCTAGCTGTTAGCTCATAAGCGGTTGCTTTTGATTGTGGTGTCTCTTTTTGCTCATCAAACTTCTCAAATATTTTGTGAGACATTCCCTGATCAATTAGTGTCCCACCTTTGTGAATAAGTCGGATTGTATTAGCTAGCTCCAACGTTTCAATAGATTTGAGCAAAAAACCATCCGCACCGTTGCGAAGTGATTCCAACGCCTGTTCGGTATCCTGAAAAGTTGTGAAAATCAATACGCGGATATGTGGCCATTGTTGCTTAATCTTTTTGGTTGCTTCAACTCCATCCATGTGCTGCATATCTAAATCCATAAGTATAACATGGGGTTGAAGGCGCCCACACAAATCGATGGCTTGATTGCCATCCTCAGCTAAACCGACTACATTTAAATCTTCATATCTATCGAGTAGTGTCCTCAAACTTTCCCGAACGAATGGTTGATCGTCTACAATTAACAAACGAATAAGTCCATCTTTTATTTCAGTTTGTCGCGGTATGGTACATGTAACAAGCATTCCTTCCTCTGGCTTTGTATATACAGACAAATGACCTTGTAAATTCATTGCCCGTTCTTTCATCGCATTCATACCGAAGCCTTCCTGCCATTCTACATTTCCTTTTCCATTATCTTGAACTTCTAACCTCGTATATTGTTGTTCAAACTGCAATGAAACTATAATTTCAGTTCCCTGACCATGACGTACTGCATTCGTAAGGGACTCTTGTAAACAACGAATGAAGGCTATCTTCGCTTGCCGAGATAGTTGATATTCCTCTCCGAATATCCTAAAACTTACATTTACCTGAGCGTGCTCCTGAAACTCGGCTCCAAGATTTTGTAGAGATTGAATCAAGGAAGGCGATTGACACGGAGAATCCATTTGATGTAGGTAACCTCTCACGTCCTCAATACTTTTACGTCCCATTTCAAGCAAAGAATCTAGCCTCTGTATACCGATTTCAGTAGCAAGTTCGGTACGCAACGTTTCCATCCCCATAATAATAGAAGTATAAGCGTGACCAACTGTATCATGAAGCTCGCTCGACAGTCTGTTCCGTTCTTCTGCCAGTGTAATACGTTCAATCTGAGACATATATTGCTCAAGTACCGCGTTTTGTTTACGAATCGCTTCATTTTGCTTATGATTGACGATTAATAAATGGAAAGCGAAGCCCATTACATAAGCAAGTCCATAGTAGGTAACCATAATCCAATAGCTATTACTTGGCGCAACCGCATAGAGAATTCCAGTTGTTATAAAAACTGTTGTTGGAGCTGTCCAATAATAGGAAAAGTGCTGACTATTCGCAGCAATCAGAAAAACAGATATAAGAAATGTAACGTTAGCTCCCGGAAATAAAGAAGTTAAATATATACACAGTCCACCATATAGCAGTATTTCTGTGAACAAGTAATATTTGTAATTGAACAATAAGGCTACCCATGGAATCGAGAAGGCAACAACCTCCCAAAAAATAATAATCCAAAGTGGCAATGTTAAACTAGCCTGAAAATCAAATGTGGTTATGGCGATAGAGACACTAATAAGTATACGGACTCCTAACATAATCCAATCGTACCAAAACCAATACTTAACCATATCTAACAAGTCATTTACCCCCTAAATAGCCTACCTTTTTACTTCCTATATTATAAATTAATCCTTCATACATTGTTGTACTTTTTAATTTTACACTACAATTCTCTCATAGAAGGTAAACTTCTATTGATTTAGTTGCCGGATCATACTACGTGTATAGCCCCCAATTTTCTTTGTCAAACGGTCTACTATTCTAATACTTATGGCGGTAAATACTATACCCATAAACATTACAAAAAGTGACTTGGCAAAAGTATCTATCTGTATGAATATAATATTCATTTCGATGTAGTGATACAGTAGTGGTGCCAACAGCAACATAAGTGGCATTACATAAAAAATGATTGCACTAATGAGACTGAAAATACCAATTACTAATTTCTGCATTAGCCAAAAGACAGCAGACCAAGTGCGACGATCAGTAAGCACTAATTTCACCTGAGCCCAGTTCGATGTATCTATTGTTATATTTCTATCATAAGAGTCTGTTGAAATATTTGTATAAATTTTCGTCTGTATGCGCTCGAATTGGATAAAAGGTGTAGTAGTCTGTAGTACGCGTATAACTAGTGGAATCCCAATTACCGTAAATGAAAGGGTGAAACTGAATAGCAGAGCTATTAGATAAAAACAAAAATAAAACAATCCTGTAACGAAAGTTAGCAATAAAAAATAACCATTCTGGATGAATCTTGATTTCATAAAGTTCTCGCTCCTATCTATGTAATAACCGAATTGTACTGCTTTTTTTGTCATGCTCACTAGTGTAAAAGTGTCATATGACATTTCTAAATGATGCTAAAAAGGGGAGAGTAACCTACTTCTGGTTAAAAAAGATGCTTATATGAATCACCATAAAACAATCCCGTTCTTGCAGATGCAAGAAGGGATTGTTTTGTACTTTTATCCCACTTTAATGGGCAGTAAGACCCCCACCTCAAAATGCAGCGAAAGCAAAGAATTTAGGTGGGGGATCAACTGCCCATAAAAGTCCGATTGGTTCAACTAATAATCAGTGGGGGATGAAGAAAATCCCCACTGATTAAAGTTTCACTTTATTTAATATGAGATGGACTTGTTTTTCGAATATGAAAAATAATATCAAATTGCTCAAGCAATGACGTATCAAAGTATGCCGATTCGTTCGGTAAGAGTCGTGCCCCTATACTTAGTAATGGTCTTTTTGCTTTAACCCATTTCTTTGCTGGTCCTTTAAGGTGACGGTTATCCAATAAAAACATTTTATATGGTACTTTTCCGAGGGTATAATTGAAACTATTTACATCTTGTGGAATCGGATCCGTTATAATCTTATCTCCGGTGTCATTGTATAAGGTGAAATTCCCCTCCGTAGTTGTACTGCCAATTGTGACATAATTATTGTCTAAACGTTCCTTCAAATACTGCCCCGCAACATAAGGGTATAATTTCTCATCGATAATTCCTTTAGCTATATGAATATTGTGTCCCCATACCATCGTTTTACCACCCAATGTCTCTTGTGCCCACATTGCATGATCGGCCAAGTATTGCTCATGTAGCTTTAACATACTTGGATAGTCGTTAGGAATTAGCATTGTGGTATATTTCTCTATTACACTTGCCGTTGCTTTCGCCCAGATGTACTCAGGTGAAACTAATTCTGTTTTGGCTTGCCCATTCTCATCTTTTAGTAATTGGACTACTCTCTCAGCGTTTGCTTTGAACTTTTCTTTTATTTCAGGAGCAAGATTCATATATTCCTGTAAACCTCCATTAAAAGCCGACAATTCTTTATAATTTTCTTCTACTTCTGCCAGCAAATCTGGTCGATGCAGCCTTACATAATCAATTACTTTATTAAAGCAACCTTGGTCCAACTCCTTAAAGTCAAGCCCAATAAATTGAATCTTTTTTTTATTGGATGGATTAGCATTATAATCTTTCATCCACTCAATCATGGCTATAATTTCATCAGTAGGATATAACAAGTTTAAAAATTCCCTAGGATTTCCTTTTCCTGTTTGGATATATTCATTTAACTTTAAGCCGTTTCCCCAATCTTCTTCCATTGTGAAATTTGTAAAACCCATCTCAGTAACTAAATATTTCACAAGTCGAAACTTCATAGTGAAAATTTCAGAGCTTCCATGAGTATTCTCTCCTAATCCTACATATTGTGCGCTCCCAATCATTTTCTTAAGTGGTTTTAAATCCTCAAATGATTTTGACGGCTCTATCGTTTTTAATGGGTAAGCCTGTGATTGTATTGATTTAACTATATTTTTTTGTATGGATTGACCTGAATTTTCGACTGCTACTGTTTGAGCCTTTCCTACTTCTACACATCCTGTGACTAATAAAGCTGTACTAACCATTGCAATGATTCTTTTCTTATTCATTTTTTTCCACCTCAATTGAATTATTTGTAAAAGCAAGATTGATTCATTGTACTTGCACGAATCAATTGCCTTAATTCAATTGTTATTTATTCCATATCATATTTTCTAGTTACATATTGTCATAAGGTTAATTGACACAGGTCATTTGCTAATCATTACATTTTTGTACTATCGGCTATGACAACTTATAAATAATAATTACATTGATGAGTCGTAAGTAAGACTAGATTATAAATTTGGGAGGGATTTTAAAGATGGATTAATCTGTATGCCAAAATGTTTTTATTCTAAGTTGTGTCTGTGGAAATGATAAGAAGTAAATTCGATAAACAAGTGAATAAAAGGGGAAGGGCGGATTACAATGATATTAAACGTAAAATCGTTCCACAATAAAGATAAAATCCAACGTGCTAAAATAGGACTTCAACTCTTTCTGAGTATTTTAATCATTACTTCTATTATCCTAAATGTAGTAGTAATAATTACGAAAAGTATGCCGCTTATTGTGGTATATATGTTTACCCCAGCAATTTCCTCTATTTTGACTCGCATAATACTGAAAGAAGGGTTTAAAGATGTATCTTTTAGTCTCGGTAACTTAAAGATATGGAAGGGGATCGGTTTTGCTCTGCTAATACCTATGATTATTTGTGGAATTACTTATTCTATCGCCTGGTTGAGCGGAATTGCGAGGTTTCAGCATCCCGAAGGTGGTATGTTAGAACCGATCTACAATATGTTTGGACTGCAGTATGTAACGGCACCATTCAGTTTCATTTATCTAGTAGTATTGAGCGGCATTTTCGGAAGTTTGCTTAGCTTAATCCCAGCTTTGGGAGAAGAAATGGGTTGGCGAGGTTATATGCTCACAAGACTAGTCGATGCAGAGTTTTCACGGCCCATCCTTATTAGTGGATTGATTTGGGCAACGTGGCATGTTCCAATAGTTATTGCTGGTCTATATGTAGCGGGACCATCTGTCGTTCTTTCAGTACTTGGTATCTATCTTTGTATTGTGCCATTCGGTTATATTATAGCTTATTTACGACTTATCACAGGTAGCATTTGGCCTTCGGTTATCATCCATGCTACTTGGAATGCCATTATTCAAGGACCTTTCGCACGTGCAAGTACAGGATATCAAACTGAGATTTGGATTGGAGAATCTGGCTTGATAACCGCTAGTATTATCTTAATTACTGCAATAATTACGTCTCGAATAGTAAATTTCACTAAATAGCATACGGATGTGTTTTAAATTCAATTAGTGAAATATGAGGAGGCACAATTATGAATGTTCAAAGACATGAAAGTAATACAAACAAAAAACGAATATAGATAAAAATTTAATTATACGAAAAAGTAGATTCAGTTAGGGTATCAGAAAAAATTAAATAACTTCAATTGTAAAAAGATAAGAAAGGAGCGGAAATACGCTCTTTTTTTATTTACCTTACTATTTTTAGGAGGTTAGTATGAATAAGATATGGATAAAGGGTGAATAGCATTTTTATTGATGAAATTTCATTAAATATTCTTGTGGAATATATGTGAAACATTGTATAGAATAAGCAAGAATGCCAAAAATTATAGGGGGAAAGTTGTGAAGAAAAATAAGAGTTTAATAAGTTTTTTAGGAGTGTTTATTATGTTGTTTTCTTTTTGTTTTCAAGGAAATATACAGGCAGATGTGAATACTGTTCAATCAGGAAAGATAAAGTCAGGGAATGTAACGGTATGGGAAGTTGGAAATGTGGCGAAAGTGTTAGCTGATGTAGAGCGCTTAAATTTAAATACAGTAAATGTACCGATTCAGGTAGATATTCCGAATGTAACTTCTACGAACATGGTAATTAATCAAGCGCAAAAGCAACAGGCTATTCTTTTAATTCAAGAATTATTAAAGCGTAATATTCAAGTTATTGTGGAACCGTTCCCATATATTCAGCAAGGAAATGTTGGGGAAACGGAATGGAATCCGAGTAATATTAATGATTTCTTCTGGAATTGGAAAACGGTTATTCTACAAGACATCTTTAATTCAATTACAAGTAAATACAATGTGTACGGGCTCAAGATTGCTTCTAATTTTGTGAATATGGAATATGCAGAAGGATATTGGAGCGATACGATTGATTTCGTCCGTCAGCAGTATAAAGGAAATGTTTTGTATCAAATGAATTGGTGGTTAACAGCAAGCTTTGATCCTTCTTATGAAGCGAAGTTTAAAGAGAAAATCAGTCGTCCGTATTTAAAAAAGGTGGATATTGTAAGTATTGATAGTTGGTTTGAAGTTTCAGGAAAAAGAAATCCAACATATGAAGAAGTAAAGAAAAGTTTATTTGCGACGACAGTGTATAATCGTGGGCAAAATGTTGTGCAGCAGTTGGAACAATTACATAAAGCAACAGGAAAACCGGTTTACTTTGGTGGATTTAACGTTCCGGCACGTGAACTTGGACTACAAAATCCGTGGAATCCAGATGTATCTAATGTGTTTTCAAAGGACGTACAATTAAACGGATGGCGTGCTTACCGAGATGTATTAGAACCAAAACCGTATTTTAAAGGTTTTTCAATTTGGTTTATTGGCTCTCATAATAGTACGCATGCGTATCAAATACATAGTAAAGAAGCAGAGGCAGTTATTAACGGCTGGTACCGAAAATAATTTTTATAAAGTAGGTAAGTTTTGAATTTTACCACATATATTTCTAGTGAAAGGCCTTTCACCATCTTATCACCTAGGGGGCAATCATAATGAAATTTTTGTCTTACCTTACAGTAATTTTGGTGATTCTTGGCGGTTTGAATTGGTTGTTTGTAGCGTTAGATTACAATGTAGTTGAGAAATGGTTTGGTTCTATGCCGGCGCTTGTGGACACTATTTATTGGCTCATTGGTCTTTCTGCTATTTATCAAATTTTTGATCGGTTCTTCACGGACAATTAGCAATTATACTTTATTACTAGAGTGTTAAGTACGATTATGTACTTAACACTTTTTTGTATGTTTATAAAAAGTAGTTTGCACATGCAAGCGATTCCATTGCGTCTTACGCCGTAATAATAGAAAACAAATTGACCACGTATTATATTTCAGGTTATAATTCAGAAAGTTTAAAAATTAATAAAAATAAGAAATAGGGAGGTTATCAGGGTGATGGAGAGAGTATATAATTTTTCAGCTGGACCATCAATACTCCCTTTGCCAGTTTTAGAGAAAGTGCAAAAGGAGCTTGTAAATTATAACGGGACAGGCATGTCTATTATGGAAATGAGTCATCGATCTTCTTATTTTCAAAGTATTATAGATGAAGCGAGTAGCCTAATTCGTGAATTAATGAACATTCCTGATGAGTATGAAGTACTGTTTTTACAAGGCGGTGCGTCATTACAATTCTCTATGATACCGCTGAATGTAATGAATACGTACAAAAAAGCAGGGTACGTATTAACTGGCTCATGGTCTAAAAAGGCGATGCAAGAAGCTGAAAAAATAGGGGAAGTACAAGTGCTTGCTTCTTCTGAAAAAGAGAAGTTTACTACAATTCCTAAACTGGATGGTTTACCAAATGATGAAAAACTAGATTATGTACATATTACAACGAACAATACAATTGAGGGTACGAAATATGTAGACATTCCACGTTTAGATAGAGTACCGCTCGTTGCGGATATGTCCTCAAATATTTTATCAGAACAATATGATGTTACGAAGTTTGGTCTTATATATGCGGGAGCGCAAAAGAATTTAGGGCCAGCGGGCTTAACGATTGCTATTATAAAAAGAGATTTAATTGGGGGAGCAGATCGCTCTTGTCCTACGATGTTAAACTATGAAACTTACAGCAAAAATAACTCCTTATATAATACACCGCCATCCTTTAGTATTTACGTAACGAAACTTGTACTAGAGTGGTTGAAAGAGCAAGGCGGGGTATCTGCGATTGAAGAACAGAATAGAATGAAATCTTCACTTCTTTACAATTTCTTAGATGAATCAAAATTGTTTACTTCACCAGTTGATCCTACGTATCGATCACTTATGAACATTCCGTTTACAACACCGTCAGAAGAGCTGAACAATGAGTTTTTACAAAAAACGAAAGAACGCGGCCTTGTTACGCTAAAAGGACATCGCTCAGTCGGTGGTATGCGTGCAAGTATTTACAATGCGATGCCAGTACACGGTGTACAGCAATTAGTAAATTATATGAAGGAATTTGAGCTTGAGAATAGATAGGGAGATGGGGATATGTTTCGTGTTCAAACGTTAAATCAAATTGCGGAAAAGGGTTTGCAAGTACTTAGCGGAGAGCGTTATGAAGTAGGGGATAGAATGGACCACCCAGATGGTATTTTACTTCGCAGCTATTCTTTACACCAAGAAGAATTTTCAAAAGACTTAAAGGCGATTGCAAGAGCTGGTGCTGGTGTAAATAATATTCCTGTCGAGCGATGTACAGAAAAAGGGATTGTAGTATTTAATACACCAGGAGCGAATGCCAATGCAGTAAAGGAACTTATTATCGCCAGCCTTATTATGTCTTCACGTAACATTATTAACGGTGTAAGCTGGACGAAAAATTTAGAGGGTGAAGAAGTACCGCAGCTTGTTGAATCAGGAAAAAAACAATTCGTTGGATCAGAAATTGCAGGGAAACGTCTAGGTGTAATTGGCCTCGGCGCAATCGGTGCTTTAGTTGCGAACGATGCGTTAGCTTTAGGGATGGACGTTGTCGGATATGATCCTTACATTTCAGTTGAAACAGCATGGCGCCTTTCTACACATGTACAAAGAGCATTTAGTTTAGATGAAATTTTCGCAACATGTGATTATATTACACTTCATATTCCTCTTACGAATCAAACGAAGGGAATTATTGGTGAACACGCTGTAGAGAAGATGAAAAAAGGTATGCGTTTATTCAATTTCTCTAGAGGAGAACTTGTAGATGAAAATGTTCTTCAAAAAGCGTTAGAAGAAGATGTTATTACGCATTACGTAACAGACTTCCCCAATGAAAATGTGATAAAGATGAAAAATGTAACAGCGACGCCTCACCTTGGTGCATCTACATCTGAATCAGAAGAAAATTGTGCAATCATGGCAGCGCGCCAATTACGTGAATATTTAGAGACAGGAAATATTCGTAATTCAGTAAACTATCCAAACGTCGAACTCCCTTATATCGGAAAGAAACGTATTACAATCATGCATCAAAACGTTCCGAACATGGTAGGACAAATTACAGGATGTTTAGCAGAACATCATATTAATATTGCGGATATGATTAATCGTAGTAAACATTCTTGGGCGTATACAATGATTGATATTGATAACGGAATTGATGATATAATAAAAGAGAACATTGTGGAAAATATAAGCAAAATTACAGGTGTTGTAGCCGTTCGAATGATTGTGTAAAGGAGAGAGGAAAACTTGGCAAAAATCCGACCGTTTCGGGCCATTCGTCCAGTAGAAGAAAAAGCAGCGGAAGTTGCAGCTTTACCGTATGACGTATTAAATAGTAAAGAGGCAAGAGAGGTTGTAAAAGGGAATCCGTATTCTTTCTTACACGTTGATAAAGCAGAAATTGATTTAGACCCGGCACTTTCACCGTACGATGATCGTGTATATGAAAAAGCGGGTGAAAATTTAAATCGATTTATACGAGAAGAAGTATTCATACAAGATGAAGAGCCATCACTGTACATTTATGAACTGACGATGGAAGGAAGAACGCAGTCAGGTCTTGTCGTTTGTACATCTATTGATGAGTATGAAGATGATACAATTAAAAAACATGAAAGAACGCGTCACGAAAAAGAATTAGATCGTATTCGTCACGTAGATGTGTGTGACGCAAATACGGGTCCTATCTTTTTAACGTATCGTACAAAAGAAGAGATAAAGCGTTTCATTGCCAGCTGGAAAGAAGAACATGCGCCAATCTATACATTTACAGCAGAAGATGGCGTGGAGCATGTTGCCTGGAAAATAGTTGATGAGGATGTAATTGCTACTTTAGTAAACTTATTTGAAGATATTTCTAATCTTTATATTGCAGATGGGCATCATCGCTCAGCATCAGCAGCAAAAGTAGGGCTCATGCGAAGAGAACAATATCCGAATTACACAGGAGAAGAAGAGTTTAATTTCTTCCTATCTGTATTATTCCCTCACGATGAATTATCCATTTGGGACTATAACCGAGTTGTAAAAGACTTAAACGGCTTATCAGAAGAACAGTTTTTAAAGCAAATCACGCAATACTTTTATGTAGAAGAAGCAGCTGTTTCTCCGTATAAACCAAATGAGCCAAAAACATTTGGTATGTATGTAAACGAGAAATGGTATAGACTCACAGTGAAAGAGGAAACGTTTGATGCGAATGATCTCGTTAAAGGTTTAGATGTATCTATTCTGCAAGATCATTTATTAAGCCAAGTACTTGAAATACACGACCCGCGATCGGATTCACGCATTGACTTTGTCGGAGGAATCCGCGGATTAGAAGAACTAGAACGCCTTGTAAATAGCGGTGAATATAAAGCAGCGTTTTCATTATATCCGACATCAATGGAAGCTTTATTATCAATCGCAGACGCTGGAGAAATTATGCCGCCGAAGTCAACGTGGTTTGAACCGAAACTGCGTAGTGGGTTGTTTATACATTCTTTAAAGTAAATATAGACTTCTTTAGATTGAAAAACCGAAATGATTATAGTTTCGGTTTTTCTTATTTTGGCTCAGTTAACGTTACATGTTGATTTTCATGTTAAGATTGAAATATGTAACGACAGGTCGCTACAAAAAACGGAGGAAATACGATGAAAATGCAACTGCAAGAAAGTTTTTATGTTGAGTTAAAAAATGCAATTCGTTGTCATTATAACGAAATTATAACTAGGTGCGGTGTTGACACAATATATGGGTACTCCATATTAACAGACGATTGTGTCAATAGCATTGGACCAGTGGCTAATAAAGAAAGACTAATCAAAGTTAATAAGTCGGACCCTTTATACAATTATTATAGATACGGAGCTGTTGAGTGGAGCGAATGGGACGATTTTGAAATGTTTGATGAAGTGCACAAAATTATCAAGAAATATCATGATATCGTCGAAGATGACTTTAACATACGAGTAAATACACTGTTGAAAGAAACGTTAAATGTGTTAATGGAACTTGAATCAGAAGGCTTGTTTGGAGACAGAGATGATCATCGATTTATTGTCATTTGTGTAACTGATTCATCGAACGAAATCATGATTGAATCAGCTCGATTGCTTAATACATTAAAGACATACGAAGAATATGCTTCAGAATTTGCATAAGAATGAATATAAGTAAAACTGCGCTCTATAAGAGGCGATTTTCATTTAATCAAAAGTCACAAATTAATAGTAACAATTCGTTGTGACGTAACCATTGAACAATTTGAGCCCGATAAAAAACATCGTACAAAAATTATTGTGATGTTTACATGTCGGAATCAACTTGAAAAAGAAGTTATGAAGGGAATTTTTTCGGGGATTATTCTTTAGTTAGTAGGAAAAGTAATGAATAGGTGGGGGCCACATGCCTCTCGAGCTTAGATTTTTAATTCCCCCCATAACGAAAATTTTATGTATCGTTGAATACTGATAATAAGACGTTATGTAATATACCCTGTTCTTTTCTTAGCTAATAGAAGAATAGTTGAATAAGCTTGTCAACAAAAAAAGGACATTCCTAGTATTACAAGAAATGTCCTTTCCACTAAATTATAGGATATTTTGCTAAAATTCAAACTCTAAAATTAGTTTACTAGTTTGACCTGTAAATTGATAATTATAGGACCCTCTCAGATTTTCTAAGTTACCAGTAGCTTTAATAATTGTTCCTGGGGAATTTAGATTTCCTTTATCGAATATTCCTTGCTCTATAGCTGTAAATGTTCCTTGTTGCCCCTTATAAATTCCTTCAAAGTGTAAAAATCCAGAAATGTTAGCAGTAGCCAAGTGACCATCATTTATATTTGAATCTAAATAATATAATAAATATTCAACAAAAGCTTTTCCTTTTAATTCACCATCAATATCATATTCAACATGGGCAATATTAATAGGGAAATCTTTTCTAGTATCATCAATTAGTTTTTCATCCCATTTACTTACTGTAAATGTTGCTTCCATACACGTAAATCCCCCTTTATCATTAGATAAGTAATCTCCCTAAAATGAAAAAATACGCTATTCTTCCTGTAGGATCAGGAAAACATAATTATAAAACTTATGGCTATACTTATTTGAAGTTTTCCTTTATTCCACGCCACTCTCTAAAATAGAGAAAGACCCATTTTCACAATCAATTTCTGCCATTGCGCCGTAAGGTAAAATAAACTTCGGTTCAGTATGGCCAAAATTTAAATTATAAAGAATCGGCAAATCTTCTAAGTTATGTTCTTTCATTACTTGCAGTATTTCATGTTTATATTCTTCATAATACATTTCGTCTTTTGGTTTACCAAAGATGATACCCTTTGCTTTTTGGAGAATGCCTTGCGCTGCGTAATTTCGTAACCAATACTTTATATAGCTTGGTTCTGGATGGTCTTCAGAAGTTTCAAAGAAAAGGATACTATTTTCCCAATGTTTTTTCTCAGGCCAAAGCTCCGTTCCTTTTGCAAATTCCAATACTTCTATACAACCACCAATTAAGCGTCCTTGTAAGGTAGTAGAGCCTTGAAGTAGTTCATAGCCATTGTTTTGTTGCATCGTACGCCTTGTATCTTTATTTACCTCTATCCATTCTAAACGCTCACTCGTCCATTCATGAGCTGGTTGAATTTCGCCAATTGTCTCATTTGAAAAGAGAGTCCGATTTACCATTTCAACCGTATATGGATCCATCTCTATATTTTCGGCAAAATCAGTTAAAATTGCTGGACCGTAAAAAGAGGAAATTCCTGCTTTATGACAAAACAAGTGTGAAATGGTAACGTCAGAGTACCCCATAAAAATTTTCGGGTTTTCACGTATTACATTAAAATCTATATAAGGAAGTAAGCGGATGCTATCTTCACCGCCAATATTCGCAATAATTGCTTTCACGCGCGTATCTTGAAATGCAGTCATTAAATCTTCCGCACGAGCTTGTGGATTGTTATAAATGAATTCGCTACCTTTTAAACTATTTGGCATGGGAACAACCGTAAGACCGAAAACTTCTTCTAATCTCTTTACTCCTTGGTCATATCGCCATCTTATTTCAGAATCACCTGCGCCTCCCCATGAAGGGCTTACTGTTGCTACGATATCACCTGGTTGTAATCTGTTTGGTTTTATTAACATGTTAACTCCACTCCTACATAATGTAATGGACTACGACTGTACAAACTGTAGCTTTGAAAAAATATGATGCATCACATTATTTTCTTCATCATCAATCTGTTTACCTGCTGGTATTCAAGAATTCAGTCTTAGTGTTGAATTGCACTTGAGAATTACAGTATGCAACATTGTGTGAGAAAGAGGGTTGCTATTTTCTGCAATCTGTAACTGTAATGATTATAAGTTGGTCGTATTCAATCCAAAAAATAAAATCATCATGAATGGAGAGGGGGATAGCTTTTCCTGAACAAGAAAGCTATTGCCTTTAGGCACTTGGGATGAAAGTGGGATTGGATCTGGAGTGGCACTAAAAATTGCAACGTTCGTGGTACTTTAAGTGTCTGAAGTATAGGGAGTTTCTTCGTTTTTTTGTTGGGGTTTTTAGGGGAGTATTTTTTAATTATTAGATAGAGAGATAAAATGAAAAATACACCTAATTACTAGGTGTATTTTTTAGACTTGAAAACCACATATGTATTGAAAATTTCTCTTGGGTAGAGTGTATCACAATAAAAATCATGTATATACATAATATTCGTTACATCGAATGGTTTCCTTGTAAATATATGAAAATGGTAAACTAAATAGATTTCAATTTGGGTAACTTAAATATCTGTACCATGTTCAGTGTTAGCAGGAGCACCACCAGTGTCACCGATGTTTAATGCAGGAGCACCGCCAGTATGGCCCTCAGAAAAAGAAGGAGCTGGTGGAGAAGGGAAGTGAGTATGTCCAGCTTGATTTGTGAAACCTGCGTTTAAGCCAAATGCAGCAATACCCGTAAATGCAATACCTAAAGCGATTTTACCAATTGTTTTTTTCATTTCTTTAACCCTCTTTCATTTGATTTTTTTGCTACTGTACTATTAAAGAAGTATAAACTTGCTTTCTCATGTTGTTGTTTGTTATAAAACGCAAGAGCTAGTTTTTCAAGATACTCAGAAACATAGATATATAAAGATTCTTTATTGAAGTATTCAATTCCTTCTAAAACAATCGGTTCAATTTTGTCTAATTCACTTTGATTCGTGAATGCTTCTAATATAGCAAAGTGATGTTTGTGCTCTTCATTACCAAGTTCAGAAATAAGTTGTTTCCCTATTTTAATGTAGTGGTTTGCTTTGTCGATAAGTCCTAATTTTTCATGTTCTTGTGCAAGTAAGAATATAGCTTTGTAGTGAGATGGGATTTTTTCAACAACTTGTGTCAAGTGACGGATCGCTTCTTCAGAAAGATTCTGGCTAGCATATAGATGACCTAGATTACCGCGCACATACAGTTGTAATGATTCTTCATTTAATTTTTGGAGAATATCTAACGCTTTGTTATAGCTTTCCTCAGCTTGTTCAAAATGTCCTACGTCTACATAAGAAGCACCAAGTACACTTAAACAGGATGAAATATTTCTTTCACATCCGTGTTGCGTTTCAAAAAATTCTAATGCTTTAGAAACATTTACAATCGCAAAACTTGGTTGTTGTTGGTGACAATGATAAGCAGCGTATCGGTAATAGAAATCAGCTTGTTCAATTTGACTGTGTCCGGATAAAAGTGCCTGTGCTTTTAAGAAATATTCTTCTGCCTCTTGATAATGATTAATTGCTGCAAAATGAACCGCTTTATAATAATGATATAGATAAGATAAGTGTTTATCTTCTGGTTTTTCCTGGTCTTCTATGATTTGAAAACTATCTTTCGTGATTGATAGTCCATCTGTCAGAGCTGTATGTCGGAACTGCAGTAATGCGTAATATAAGTGATAAAGAGGAAACGTTTCTGTTTCTTTCAAAAGCATTTCTTCATGTTCTTTTTTAGCTTCTTGAAACTGAATTTGTGCTTCCTTAACGTTTTGCGTTAAGATTGCATGGTACCAAGCTTCTAAATGTTTTGTTGTATATGTATGTCCCTTTAATGAAATGTTCATATTAGCCCCCTTGTATATTTTTCTATATAATTGTAACTATAATGGTAACATATTAAAAAGTAATTATATGGAATTTTTTATTGATAAACAATATTCAGAATTATGTATGTCGGTAAAACCTGTCAGTCCATGTGTTTTTATGAAGAAAAGGACACAATTGACTATAGAATCTTAATACAATGATGTCACATACACAATGCTAAAATAAAAGTTGAGAAAGTAGGCATGAGGTGTGAATAGGGTAAGAAGGTAAAAATCCTAGCTATAGTAGCTAGGATTTTTGTGTTAAATAGTCTCACCGTGAGCTTCTTGTTTAGGAGTAGGGAAATGTTCGTGCCCTTCAAGCTTAGGAGCAGGAGTATCCCCATGAGCATCTAATTTTGGAGCAGGAGTATCGCCATGTCCTTCAAGTTTCGGAGCAGGAGTATCGCCATGTCCTTCAAGTTTCGGAGCAGGAGTATCGCCATGTCCTTCAAGTTTCGGAGCAGGAGTATCGCCATGCCCCTCAAGTTTCGGAGCAGGAGTATCAGCATGGCTCTCAAGTTTCGGAGCCGGCGTATCACCACCATTTAAAGCAGGAGCGCCACCGCCATCCCCAATGCTTACTGATTTAGGAGCAGGAGTATCGCCAACATTGAAAGCAGGAGCACCACCGTGGTCCCCATGGCTTTCTAATTTCGGAGCAAAAGTTTCACCGTGCTCAGCTTTTACAACGCCGCCGTCCCCAATATTTACACCAAAAAGACCAAAGCTAAACACTGATAACCCTACAACAGCTGTACTAATTTTTCTTTTCAATCTATATCTCTCCTTTTGCTATGGTTTTCCATTTTGTCTAAACGTGGTAGATAAAATGAAATAAATCGTAAAAAATTACCAATTATACTACGATATACGAATAATTCTGTGTAATATTTTGTAAAACCTTCTTGAAATTTGAATTTTATGAAAATAAAATTCGACATGGTTCATTTTTCAATTCGTTGAATAGATTTTGATTGAGTTTTTATAAAGCTATTCGCTAACTTTAGGACCGAAAGCGGCTCTTAATTTCTTTATACCGTGCCCATAAGGTTATTTTAGCTTTGAATTAAATTAACTATTATAATTCGAGAATTTAGTCCTCTTGCTGTATATTTAAAATTTACTGTATGCAACATTGCATAAGAAAGAGGGTTGCTATTTTTTATAACCTGTAACTATAATAGTTACAGGTTGGTCGTATCCAATCAAAAATAAAATCATCATGAATGGAGAGGTTACATATGGGTATGAAAAAAATAATTTTAGCAGGTGCTTTAGGGATCGCAGCGTTATCAGGAACGAATTTACCAGGGTTAGAAGTAACAAAAGCGAGTGCAGCTTCTATTGAATCGAATTTTTCAACGTTAGAAGGACGAGTAGTAGAAGTAGATAACGGTGTAATTGTTGTTAAATCTAAGCAGTATGAAGAACTTGTTAGTGTGTATATAGATTCTCTTTCAAACGTGAAAGTAGGAGATGAAGTAAAAGCTACTGGATCTATGATGCGTAATTTTACTGAATATATGATTGCAAATACAGTTGAAAATACGTCAAATAAATTAGGTATGCATATAAAAGAAGATGGTTCTCCTGATTATGTAATTGGGGAAGTAGCAAAAGTAGGAACGATGGAAGATGAGGGAGACGGTGCTACTAAATATGTCGTAGTGGAGTATCCATCGCTAAACGGGAAGAAAGTGATTATTGATGTTTTCTTAACGAAGGGACAAGTATTTAATACGGGTGAGAAAGTGAAAATTGATATGAAGTATGTGGGCTGGGGTGGAAGTTCTATTAACTGGAACACTACGGATCATATCGAAAAGGTTTATGAGGTAAAGAGCAATGTTGAAAATAATGATGATGTTTGGATTTGGTCTTAATTAGAATTCTGTAATTAACAAATATATCCCTTAGTACCCAGCAAATTGTCATACACATGATCATTTGCTGGGTACTTTTTGTTTATTTTTACATCATTGTATCTATAATAATTTTTAAAATGCGGGTATACAGTTGAATCGAATAAACCCATATAGACAAGTGTTTTATCCTATTGCTTATGCATTGATTTTATTCAAAATTGAGACTCTATTGGTCGTAAATAATAGATAATTTTGTTTTACTGTTCTGATTAAAATCCGGTCTGTTGTAGCGTATGCTGTTCCAATTCGGATTACGTTTTCTTCTTCTACACCAGCATAGGTTTCATCTTCTGTAACTTCAATAATTTCACTTAATGGAATTTGAATCTTAGCTAGTTGCCATGAAATAATTAATTCTCCATCTGTTTTTTTGATATCGATACCTAGCATGTTACCAAAACCTTTCTGTATTAAAATATGTCTATTAATTTTATTATACAGATTTAAAGGGTTTATTTCTATTGTGAAGTTTGATTTTTCAATTTTTTCACAAGGTATCGTACTACGAACAAAAAAGGGTATCCACTAGCACCTGCAATCTTCCTGAAATGAAGACGATCTTTTTTATTTTGTGAATTTTTGAGAATAAGAGATTTTTGATTAGAATATGATGTTTAAATCGGAGCGAATTTAAAAAATACAAAAATGAAAGAGGTGTTTATATATGGAGCAAGATGAGAATTATTTACGAGCTAAAAAAAGGGTGGAGAATTTAAAAGCGTTTTACATTCATTTAACGGTGTATATACTAGTGAACGTAATGCTTTTTATTATAAATATAATCTCTGATTCCAGTAAATTGTGGTTTTTATATCCACTTGCAGGTTGGGGAATCGGTATCGTTATACATGGTTTGACAACTTTTCCAGTTGGGATATTCGGAAAAGAGTGGGAAGAACGAAAGATTAAAGAATATATGGAGAAAGATAAGTAAATTTATTTCTGGAATGTATGAATATAAATCTCTGTGATAACATGTTTGATGCGAAGTCTATTCTATAGCTTCGCCTATTTGTTTTGTATTCGAAGTTTGTACGAGTGAGTGTTCATATTCATTTTTTAGCATCAACTGCATGTGAAATCAAAACTTTACTTGTAGTACATAATAAATACAGTTGTTTTACTTTTTAAATTACATGTGGATATAGGATAAAGTTGTTTTATCATCCTATATTAAAATAAAAATAAACCACTGTTCGATTTGAATATTCCACGATATAATGGTGAGAGTTTATGACAGAATAAATATTTACATAAGAAGTGAGGTACTGTATGAAAAAAAGAACGACAGACATTATTTTTATTATTATTGGTGCATTTCTTTTTGCGTTAGGTGTCAATTTGTTTGTTATCCCGAACGAGTTTGGTGAGGGTGGAGTAACTGGTATCACGATTATTACGTATTATTTATTTGAATGGTCACCAGGCTTAGTTAACTTAATTTTAAATGCGATTTTGTTAATAGCTGGTTATAAATTTTTAAATAAGATTACAACAATTTATACAATTATCGCTGTAGTTACGAACTCGCTATTTCTTCATTTGACAGAAGGTTGGACGATTACTTCGGATGAAATGCTTGTAAATGCCATTTTTGGAGGAATATTTATTGGGTGCGGGATTGGTCTTATTATTCGAGTTGGCGGAACAACAGCAGGTACTACCATTTTAGCAAGGATGACGCATAAATATTTAGGATGGAGCATTAGCTATGGTTTACTGTTCTTCGATTTAATCGTTGCGTTTTCATCTTATTTCATCATTGGTGCAGAAAAACTGATGATAACAATTATTATGCTATATGTAGCAACGAAAGTGATGGAGTTTGTAATTGAAGGTTTAAATCCGAAGAAAGCCATTACGATTATTTCTGATAACCCGAATGAAATTGCCGGGAAGGTAACTACCTTAATGGGCAGAGGGGTTACTGTGTACTCAGGTCATGGCTATTACACGAAAACTCCGAAGGAAATTCTTTATGTTGTTATTAATAAGCAAGAAGTAGTCAAGCTAAAACGGATTGTTCAAACTACAGATCCGGCTGCGTTCATTGCTATACACGATGTTCGTGACGTATTTGGAGAAGGATTCGTTGATATTTCTAAAGCATAGAAATTACTTTTCATTAAAATAATCTTAATACTAAAACGTAAGAATCTATTTTGAATAATCTTTTTTCAAAATAGATTCTTTTTATTTATCTTAAAATGTTGGTTTGTTTTTCTTTTTCTTGCAAAAAAACCAATTGTTTCTTAATGTAAGAAATGTAGAAGGATGAACAAGAGAGGGTTTAATGAAGATGATACATATTTTATTAGCTGATGATGATAAGCATATTAGAGAGTTGTTACATTACCATTTACAAAAAGAGGGGTTTACAGTTTTTGAAGCAGAAGATGGAAAGGTAGCGCAAGACGTATTAGAGAAAGAGAATATTCACCTTGCGATCGTAGACATTATGATGCCGTTTGTTGATGGCTATACGTTATGTGAAGAAATCCGGAAGTATCATGATATACCGGTTATTTTATTAACTGCGAAAGATCAGTTAGTTGATAAAGAAAAAGGATTCATTTCTGGTACGGACGATTATATTGTAAAACCATTTGAGCCAGCTGAGGTCATTTTCCGTATGAAAGCTTTATTGCGCCGTTATCAAATGCTGAGTGCTGATATGATTACGCTGCACGGAACGACTATTGATCGAAAAGGGTTTGAAGTGAAGTGTAACGGTCAAACAATTTTACTACCGCTAAAGGAATTTGAATTGTTATCGCAACTGGCTAGTTATCCTGGAAGAACATTTTCAAGAGAAGAACTAATTGAATTAGTATGGGGAATGGATTTTGAAGGAGACGAACGAACGGTTGACGTTCATGTGAAGCGACTGAGAGATCGTTTCTCAAAACGAACAGATGATTTTCAAATTACGACAGTACGCGGACTCGGTTATAAGTTGGAGTTGAAATAAAATGAAATCACTATACTCTAGATTTGTTTTTATGACGGTTGGAATCATGTTACTTAGCAGTATTATCGGTTTTTTATTAACGAATGTGTACTATCAAGTGAAGTTAAAACCGTACAATAGTGAAAAGATTTTAATGTATGCGGTAGAAGTAAAATCGTTATATGAAAAGCAAAGTGAAGAAAATCAAGAGGCATACTTACAGTCTATTGCGAAGTTAGGATATGAAATTTATATTGTCGATGATCAAAAGAATGGAAAGCGTATTGGCAATGCGTTTCGTAAGACCTCTATTAGCGATGATACTGTTCATAAAGTGTTGCAAGGGGAAACGTTTAACGGCGTTTCTACATATCCAACACGCCTCTTTATTACGGGGTTTTTCGATAATGAATTAATTAATAGTGTCGGTGTGCCGGTACAACACGGTGATAAACAGTACGCTTTATTCATTCGTCCTGACATTCAGCAACAATTTGGTGAGATGCGAATTTTTCTAGCGGTATTACTAGGGTTTATCGTTTTATTAAGTATTATTTTTATTGCGATTGCAGCAGGTTATATCGTTCGTCCCATTCGTACATTTACGAAAGCGACGCAAAAGATTGCAAGTGGTGAATATGATATCGAATTAGATGGAAATCGAAAAGATGAAATTGGTACATTAGCAACTAATTTTCAAAAAATGACGAAAAGTATTAAAGAATTAGATGAGATGAGACAAGAATTTGTTTCTAACGTTTCTCACGAATTCCAATCGCCGCTTTCTTCTATTCAAGGGTTCTCAAAAACGTTACAGTCAGAAGAGATGAGTGGGGAAGAAAGAAACCATTACTTGCAAATTATTGAGGGCGAAAGTAAGCGAATGTCTAGTTTATGTAAACAGTTACTTACGCTCGCTTCTTTAGATAAAGAAGAAAAAGTATTACAAATAAAAGAATTCAATCTACAAAAGCAAATTAAAGACGTCATTTTTATGCTCGAATGGAAATGGCGTGAAAAAGATATCGCCGTTGAATTTGATGTGCCGGATATTACAATACAAGGCGATGAAAACTTACTTCATCAAGTATGGAGTAATATTTTTACGAATAGCATTAAGTTTTCAAACGACGCTGGAACGATTGAATTTGTTGTAGAAGAATTAGAATCAAGTGTGATGATCTCTATATCAGACAACGGAATTGGTATGGAAAAAGAAGAAATGGACCGTATATTTGATCGTTTTTACAAAGTAGATACTGCAAGAGCGAGAAACATAGAAGGTAGTGGCTTAGGATTATCAATCGTGCAGAAAATTGTGGAACTGCATAACGGAAAAGTTTCAGTGTATAGTACGAAAGGGGAAGGGACGACTGTTCAGGTGGAGCTTCCGAAATAGATAAAAGAGGCTGTTTGGGAACAGCCTCTTCTTTTTGTCGTTTTTTGTCGATAAGTCGATATAATCGGAAAATCGCTGATATAATTTGAGTTGCGCCAATATATTATGAAAATCGCCGATATAATCCGAGTTGAGCTGACATATTTGAAAAATCGCTGATATAAATTTCACGTACTGCCACTTCTGCTATAAAGCTGTACTTTTCCCACGCTCTACTTTAAACCGAACCCCAAAAGTATCCGCTGTAATCTCATCAGCTTTCGGCAATGCTCGTAATTTTGGATGAAGTAGCCATACGAGAGAAATAAATAAAATACCGATGCTAGCGAGCGCGAAAATGAGTTGGCTACTAAATACATTTGCGGCGTATCCACCAATTAAAGAACCAAGCGGCATAGCAATTGTGCCCATACTGCGCATAACTGAGTTAATGCGTCCAATATACTGATTTGGAATTACAATTTGACTAATTGTCGCAAATAATATGTTGGTTGCACCAATTGGAATCCAGGCTAGACCGAATAAGAGAATAGACAACCACTGAAACGGTACGATCGTAGAGAGAAACCAAAAGATAGCACCAGTCGCAAAGCCAATAATAGAGACACGGCCAACATTACGTTTACCAACCCATGAACTGAATAATGCTCCAATTAAACTGCCGGCTGATATAGCGGCTAAAAAGAAGCCATATGATTTCACGCCTCCTAAAGAATCAGCGAAAGAAGGGAGTATCGCCATCGTCATACCGATTGAAAAATTAGCGACTACTGAACCGATTAAGAATACGCCCATTAATGAACGGAAGACGATCGAAAAACCTTCTTTTAAATCAGAGAAATATTGTTTAGTTGAAAGTGATGTATTGGTTTCTGCTTGCTTTGGCATTTTCAATGAAAAGAACAAAAGGGCAGTAATCGCGAATGTAATAGAGTCAATTACATATAAAGTGATTGCGCCAAGTAGTGCTACTAATATGCCAGAAATCGTCGTGCAAATTAAATCAATGCCTTGATACGCAAATGAAAAGAGTGAATTTCCTTTTAATAGTTGTGTTTTATGAAGTAGAAGTGGTAAAGCTTTTGATTGTGCGGGATAGGCGAATTGTTCGATAAAGGCTACGATGGGCATGATGATGAGTAGTAGTTGAACTGTTAATAGATCGAAGTAGTGTGTAATAGGAATGATTAAAATAAGCATGCATTGCAGAACTTGTGTAATGACGAGGGTGTTTTTTATTGACCATCTATCAACGAATGGACCAGTAAGAAATTGTAATGCAGAAGGTAATAATGTAAGAAAACCAGCCAATCCAGAATAAAAAGGATTACCACTCAGCTTATATACGAGCCACATCGCAGCTACATAATACAAGCTATCTCCTATGTTTGTAAAAATTCTCCCTAAAAACAATAAGAGGAAATTCCGGTTTTTTAATATGTCCATTTAATCTACTCCTTTATAAAAAAATTATTTGGTAAAATAAATTTGACCGTTTAAGTAAAAAAAATCGTATTACGATTTTTCTTCTTTTTTCACAAAGCGCTGCATTGCTTTTTCATCGATTTGTAGTGCAGTAGTAGAAATGTAATAAGATTTACTATTTGGATCTTTATCCGCGTCTTTTGCGATATCATTTAATTCAGCCATTAATTCATGAAATTTTTTCACCCACACTTGAAATTGTTCTGGCGTGGCATCAAACTCCCAGCAAGATGAAACATAATTCCACTCAGCTGGATCTTCGCTTACTTTTCGTAATGTAAAAGCTTCTTCTGGTGCAGCGAGAATATGGCTTTTCGTTCTTTCCGTCATTTGTAAAAAGATTTGGCGACCTGATTCGCTTAATATTTCTAAATGAGGTAATAGGTCCGCGGCAGGGGTGAAGCCTCTAGCGACAGATTGATAAAACTTTTGAATGATGCCATTCTTTTCTTCTGTATAAACAATTTCTATAAAACCATTCTTTTCTAATTCTTTTAAATGATAATGAATTTTAGCCCTTGGAATGCCGAATTTATCAGATAGTAGTTGTCCTGTATAAGGACGTTCGCATAGACGCATCATCATTTCGACACGAAGTGGATCGCTTATTGCTTTTAGTTGGCTATAAGTAGTTATTGTTAACATGGGCTTCAACAAGATCAACTCCTCAAATAAAATTACTCGGTCAAGATTATTTGACTGAATTGTATCAAGGATTCTGATTGTTTTCAATACTTTCCGAAAATTAAATCTTCTCCTCTGTAATCTTCTGTTCATATTCCGTTCATATTTCTTTTTTATGATAAGCGTATAGAAAGTAAGAGGAAGGAGCGAGCGAAATGTTTTTAGCTCTGCGTGAATTAAAACAATCAAAATTAAGATATGGATTAATCGGACTTATTATGGTGTTATTATCATTTTTAGTTCTTGTTATTTCAGGATTAGCAAATGGATTATCATATGATAATGCTTCATCGATTCAAAATATGGAGGCAAATAAATTTGTATTAGCGGATGATGCGGAAAATAAATTACTTCGTTCACAAATTAAGAAAGAAGATGTAGATAACGTAGTAAATCAAGTAGGCGAGAAAGAGGCCGTTCCGTTTCGTGTGAAAGTTTCAACTTATGAAAAGAAAGATAGTTCGAAAAAAGTGGATGTCGCTATTTTCGCAAGTGAACGTGATTCATTTTTAGAACCGAAAATTGTAAAAGGTGAGAAATTAGGCACAGCAAACAACGAAATGGTTGCTGATGAATCAATTAAAGAAAAAGGAATCGATATTGGAGATACAATTATTGATCCTGTTTCAAAGAAAGAATTTACAATCGTTGGATTTACGAAAGATCAAATGTTTAGCCATACACCAGTCGTTTATGTAAATGAAGACGTATGGGGAGCTATTTCACAACCAAACCAAAAAGATTATAGTGCGATTGCGCTGAATACAGATAAAGAAATTAAAAATGCACATGTTATCGACAAAAAAGAAGTACTACAAAGTATTCCCGGATTTAAAGAGGAGCAAGGAACATTAACGATGATCATTGCATTCTTACTTGTTATCGCTGCGTTACTAATCGGTGTATTCTTCTACGTCATTACATTGCAAAAAACACAGCAATTAGGTGTATTAAAAGCAATCGGTACAAAAAACTCTTATTTAGCAAATAGCTTAGTCGTGCAGGCGTTATTCTTATCAGTCGTTGCGATGGTAATCAGTATTGTTCTTGTACAAGGATTAGAACAAATTTTACCAGCGGGTATGCCGTTCTTATTAACAACACCGATGATTGCACAATATGCAGCAATCTTCATCGTAATTAGTATTTTAGGAACACTTATTTCGTTATACCAAGTATTAAAAGTTGATGCATTAGAAGCAATTGGAGGCGGAATGTAATGACTTCATTATTAAAATTAGACAAAGTAAGTAAAGTGTACGGAGAAGGGAATACGGAAGTAACAGCCCTTCATCCGATGTCGCTTGATGTGAAAGCTGGAGAATTTATCGGAATCGTCGGTCCTTCTGGATCAGGGAAAAGTACGTTATTATCAATCGCAGGTGCATTATTATCACCTTCAAAAGGGGATATTTACATTCGTGAGCAAAATATTACGAAGTTATCAGAAAAGGAAATGACAGACATTCGTTTGAAAAAAATCGGCTTCATTTTCCAATTCGCAAATCTTGTTCCATATTTAAATGTAAAAGAGCAATTGCTTTATATTGCAAAGCTTAAAAAAGAAAACAAACAAGAATCAGAAAAACGTGCGGATCATTTATTAGCGGCATTTGGATTAGGTGAAAGAAAAAATCATTATCCAAATCAACTATCTGGTGGGGAAAAACAAAGGGTAGCAATCGCTCGTGCGTTCATGAACAACCCAGACTTAATATTAGCGGATGAACCAACTGCAAGCTTAGACTCAAAACGCGCACGTGAAGTTGTAGAAATGATGAAACGTGAAGTGAAAGAAAGTCAAAAAGCAGCAATTATGATTACGCATGATGAAAGAATGCTTGATGTATGTGATCGTATATTGACGCTTAGAGATGGGAAGTTAATATAAAGAAAAAGGACAATCGCACATAAATGTGCGGTTGTCCTTTTTATAAAATATAGTTATAAGGGCCTTATTTTGAGAATAACGCTTTAATTTTATTTCGTGTTACTAATAAAACGCCGCCTAAGACAGATAACATACCTAAAGCCATATTGTTTGATTGCTCACTACCAGCGTTAGGGAGTTCTCTAGCATTATTGTTTGTGTTTGTAGTACCAGTCTTTGTTTCAGTTTGTTTCGCTTGAGATACTTCATTAATTTTGTTATCTACATTTTGCTTCGTAGTATGTACCTCAGCTAATTTGTCATCAATTTTTTTCTCAGTATGTTTAAAGTCGTTAATTTTAATATCTAAGTCTTGTTTTTTCTTTGTTAAATCGTCTGAAACAGTTTGTTTCGCTTGTTTCATTTCGTTAATTTTATTTAGTAAATCTTCTCTAGCTTTTTGTAATTCAGCTAGTTTGTTTTTTACATCTTGTTTAGCTAGTTCTAAGTTAGCGGAAAGACTATCTAAATTGCCTTTAATTTTCTTAAGTTCCTCTAACGTGTTTCCAGTATTCGGCTTGTTTTCTTTTAGCTCAGCAAGTTTGTCCTCAGCAGTTTGTTTCGCTTTCTTTAACTCAGCTAATTTTTCATCTACCTGTTTTTTAACTTCCTTAAGTTCATTAACCTTTTGATCGATATTTTCTTTATGTTGTTTAATTTCATTCACTTTTTCATCGACAGTTTGTTTATGTTCTTTAATCTCATTAACCTTATTATCGATATTTTGCTTATGTTCTTTCACTTCAGCAACTTTATCTTCTACTTGTTTTTTATGCTCTTTAATTTCAGCGATTTTATCTTCGGCGATTTGCTTGTCTTGCTGAAGTTTTGCATCTAACTCTTGTTTACGTTGTTTCATTTCGTTAATTTTTTCATCAGCAACTTGTTTACGCTCATGTAGTTCATTAACCTTCGTATCAACATTTTCCTTAACCTTGTTAAGTTCATTCAATGTTTGATCCACGTTTTCTTTGTGTTGCTGCAATTTCGCATCTAACTCTTGTCTATGTTGCTTAATTTCAGCTAATCGATCTCCCGTACTTTGCTGAGGAGTAGCATCAGTTACTTCCGCATGAGCAGAGTTTGCGCCAGCAATCATTGCTAAAGCTAGTGTAGACGCAGCGATTGTTTGTTTTGTTTTCATATTTTTATACCTCTTTTCTTTCATATGCATGAGCTGTTTTGTGTAAAATTGAGCATATAGAAGTAGATTATCTTATCATTATATACCATGTACGATGTCTAGAGGAAGTATTTGCATAATAATCTATCATTATGTAATACTTATAGTCTATTATTTTTGGGTAGGGGAGAGATTTTTAGCTAGATGAACAATTTCTTCTATAGTAGAGTTTACATCCTTACGATTACGAATAACAAACAAATAATCAGCCTCGTTTTCTATAGGATTTACCACATCCTCGTGAAGTGATTCAGACTGTTGTCGATCGAGTACTTCTTTGAAACTACAATAATCACCTCTAAAAATATTGGTACTTCGCGTGCTTCGAGCTACTCTTTCGTAAAGTACATCATTTGGAATGTCAAAATGAACGAGTATACGTACATATTCCTCTTTCTGAAACAATTCATTTAGCAAATACATCCGGCCGTTTCGGCTTCTATTTGAGTTGCAAATAATAAGATGTAAACTTGTATGTTCTTTTGCATAATCAACAATGAATTTCGAAAGACCGTGTTTAAATGTATTTGGGCCTTCGTCCGGCTGTAATTTTTCATAATGCGTGTTAATGAATTCAGCTTGGTTATCTTGATCCATAACGAAAGCGTGGGGTAACTCTTTTTCTAGTTCTTTAGCAAATGTAGTTTTTCCACTGTGTGTTTTTCCTACGGTAATGATCACTAATCGTTTCATATTGGCCTCCATATGTATTGTTATCATTTGGGATATTCGGTGTGAATCGACAATTTTCCTGCCAGAGAATATACAAAGTTTCGGAGTGCTAGTAGGCTGAAAACTTGACAAAAAAACTTATTTATGCTATAATTTACCAATGTGAAAATAAAGTGTAAAATAGGGTTCTCCTGGCCAGGGGAACCCTATTTTTGTTGTGAAAATGAAGGAGAGTGTATGTGCGTGAAACAAGGTGAAGCAAGTGTAACGTCGTTAGTATCAGCATTCGGAAGGGCGTATCATAGTGAATTTGATCGTCCTAAAATCTTTGATGATTATGTAGCTAAAGATTTTATTTCACAAAAAGAACGTAACGATATTGAAACGAATATGGTTCAAGGGATCCGTTTTTTCAATACAGACATTGCTGAGCGGTTTCGAGATAATCCGAAAGAAATATTAAAATGGATTACACAAGTTCAATTATCACCAACACCTTTGGCACGCGCAGCATATTGTGAAAGAGTATTACTACATGAAATTGCATTAGGCGCAAAGCAATGCATCATACTCGGTGCGGGCTTAGACACATTTAGTTTTAGACATCGAGAATTAGAAAATAAAATTGAAATATTTGAAGTGGATCACCCTTATACGCAAGCGTTTAAAATACAAAGAGTGAAAGAAATAGAGTATGAAATTCCAAACAACCTTCATTTTGTGTCGATGGATTTCACTAAAGATTTCTCGAAGCAAACATTAGTAAATGAAGGATTTGAAAACCAAAAGACGTTCTTTAGCCTATTAGGTGTTACGTACTATTTAACGAAAGAGGAGCTTTCTAGTTTAATAGAATACTTATTCGAGATGGTTCCAGAGGGGAGCTCTATCGTATTCGATTATCCGGATGAAAACTTATTTACAGAAAAGGGACTGTCCAATCGAGTTGAAAATATGGTAAAAATGGCTGCAGTAGGTGGAGAACCGATGAAATCGTGTTTTTCGTATACCGAAATGGAAGCACTGTTAGAGAAGGCGGGCTTACTCATTTATGAGCATTTATCGCCAGAAGACATAAATACATTATATTTTGAAGGACGAAACGATTATTTAAAAGCTTTTGAGACGGTACATTATGTGCATGCGGTGAAGAAGTAGAGGGTTAGTAGGCATGGGGAGGAATCTCTGTGTCTTTTTTTGTGGAAAACAAGAGGAGAGGATTTATTGAGAAAGATAATGATAGATATATTGCTACATGAGTTACTACATCTAGATGAACATAAGGAAGAATTTTTTTGGAGGATTTATCACAAAAACGGAATGTTCAACAAATATTCACAATTATGTTATATAATGATTTTAATAAACCATATTTTAGAAATTAACCCCGATTGTGTAGAAAGTATATTTTGTTTTGGTAAGCTAAAATGTTTAGCTAAAAGAACTTGTAGTGGGGCTTGCTACAAGTTCTTTTATTTGTAAAATTTTCATTAACTAAATTATAGAAAAAGGAGGGTGCAAGTTTGATCAGAAATTTAAAGAAAGCAGCACTTAATTCGTTAGATGGGAAATGGGGAGTAAGTATAGGGGTATCGGCGTTATACTATTTTGTACCAACTTTAAGTGCATCAGTGATCGCTAGTTTTATATATTTAATATTTGGCCTGTTTATTGGGGTAATTGGTTTGGATGTTTTCTTGATTTATTCAATTGGTGGGCAACCACAAGTAGATCCAACAGCACTAGTTTTACTTATACTAAGTTATGTTTTTATAGGACTGATTTGTTTCTTAATTTACAGTGTCATACAAGGTATCTTTAATTATGGTTATTCTGTTTTCACCTTACGCTTAGGTAAAAATGAAGATGCTAAGGTGGACGATGTATTTGTGGGGTTTAGGAAGAACAATTTGTTTAAATCAATGAAATTAGGATTGTTGCAGGCTATTTTTCTATTTTTATGGAGCCTGTTATTAATTGTTCCAGGTATTATTAAATATTTTTCTTATTCAATGGCATATTATATTTTAATAGAGAATCCGGATTATACAGCAAGTGAAGCACTAAGGGAGAGTAAAAGAATAATGAAAGGGCAAAAGTTCAAGTTATTTGTTCTTTGGTTATCTTTTATTGGTTGGTTTTTATTAACAGCATTTATAGGTATGTTTACATTTAATCTGTCATTCATATTTATTTCTCCTTATTACAACACAACTGTCTCGCATTTTTACTTAGACTTAATTAAGAAACAGGATGCTAGAGAAGCGAAGGTAAGTATATAAAGAATATAATTAGTAAGAAAATATTTTTAATGCATATTTTCTCGATTGTGGTCATGCAATTAAGCATATCCCTTTTTAATATGATATTGAAAGAAATAAAGTAGCTGCAATTGGATATGTTTTACTTATAATAATTTGGGTAAGGATATTATAACATTGGAGGGATTTAAAATGGGGAAGAGTGAGATATTTCAGGATTTTAATTTTAAATTAGTAGTAATTGATGCTTTATTAGATAAAGAGCCATTATTTTTAAAAGAATTAAAAGACTTAATAGAAAAGTATACGAATAATTTCGAATGGTATTCAGGAGCTGGCCCGATTGTTGAAATTAGAGCTTTTTTAGAAGAGTTAATTTTGGAAACAAGTGATTTGGAAAAGATTGAATCCCTTTGCTTTGATGGAGGAAATGAAATTTATCATATCTTAAAGCCAGATTGGGATGGTGAAGACAGTTTGTTTGATGTAATATCTGTTGAAGGATTTCAAAATTTAAACAATCTAAAAACAGTGGAATATATTTCAATGTGTTACCCAAAAGTATTAGAACCATTTAAACAAGCTGGAATTGAAATTGAGGATTAATGAGGGAAAAGTTATAAAATAATGGAAGTGATTCTTATTAAGAAAGAGTCACTTTTTCTTATGCAACGAACAAAGCAGAATGGAGGATATTATGATAATAATCGATAAAGATGGTGAAGGCTACTGGAGTAAAACTGTTGATTTGGGCATTTTAGGTAAATTCAATAGCATTTTTATAGATTTAGATGGATGTGATATAACAGGGGCGACGGATAATATGACTCAAGAAGAAAAAGTAGAAAAAGCTAAAAAATATTATGGTAATAGATTCAAAGAGTTAGAAACCAATGTTGGATTTATAAATGAGCAATTTCTAATGTGGATTATAACGCATTTATGTGATATAGAATATCCATTTTGGGAATTTGGTGATGAAGATGAAAGTAGTGAAGATTATCCAGATTATATAGTAAAAGAAGAAATAAAAAAATTCGAAGATGAAAATGGACAATTGCAATATGATCCGTATAGTCCAAGTCCGATTTATAGAGAAATTCAGAAATATAATGCATATAATAATGAAGATAATTTATTAAGCTATGAAATCATAGCGAAATATTTACCGGTTCTTGATTTCAAAAAACTTGTAGATACAATTAGACCTAATAGTATAGATACATTTGAAGATAACATAAACTTTCAAGTGAGTAGTGAGGTTTGTGGTGGAATGTTACTTTGTGCTACTTACGGAACAATTTATGCTAATAATGAGATAGAAGTTACGCATAATTGTTAATACAAAGATTACTGATAGGTATATGGCTACACATCTATTAACTGAAAAATATTAATTGCAATCAAGCGTAAAAAACTCGATTCTTATTAAAAAAATAGCGTTCTTTTACTATTCAAATATGATTACATCTGAAGTTAATGAAGATTTCTTCTGCAAAAGTAGTAGATTTTTTATTTGAATTTACTACCTCAGTTTGATTTATCATATTTCAATCTCAATAGAATAGTAAATAGGTATAAAAGATATGGAGATACATACTTTAGGTTTTAAATTACAGTAACTTTTATGGAAACAAAAAGGGAAAAGAAGATGTTGAAATGAGTTGTATGTACACTCTATATGTGTATATTTGCTGCTCAATAAACTACCATCTCACTTAAGTTTATACCACATTTTCACTTTTATTTACAAAAAATACTATTAAATATTTTCGGATAATTGTTATAATATAATTAAATTGATATAAAAGTTTTTTTCTAGAGTATGTATTTGAAGAATTCTCATGCAAAAAGAGCAAGTTCTCAAGTAGAGAGCTTGCTCTTTTTTGAAGAGAAATATGATTAGAAGTACATAAGGGGATAGCAGGATTTTATAAAAATACTTTCTGTATGTATCCACAACAATGTTTAGATGTATATGATTTTTAAATTTATAAAAAGATTAAGAGGCGATAGAGAATGAAAAGGTATATTAGTATAAAAGGAATTGGCACATATCTTCCAAAACGAAAGGTAGATTCTTTTGAAATAGATCGTATGCTACATGTGCCAGAAGGCTGGACATTAAAAAAAGCTGGGGTAAAAACAAGATATTTTGTTGATGGGGAAACGTCTTCTTATATGGGGGCAGAAGCTGCAAAAAAAGCTGTAGAAGATGCGAAGTTAACTTGGGATGATATCGATTGTATTATTTGCGGAAGCGGAACGATTCAACAAGCGATTCCTTCTACAGCATCACTTATTCAAGAACAGCTCGGGCTACAGCATTCTGGTATTCCATGTTTTGATATCAATTCAACATGTCTAAGTTTCATAACAGCACTTGATACAATTTCTTACGCAATGGAATGCGGGAGATACAAAAATGTTGTTATTATTTCTTCTGAAATTTCTTCTGTTGGATTAAATTGGGGACAAAATGAAAGCAGTATTTTATTCGGTGACGGTGCGGCAGCTGTTGTTATAACAAAAGGCGATCATACATCTTCTATTATTGCTTCCCATATGGAAACATATAGCTCTGGTGCGCATTTATCAGAAATTCGTGGCGGTGGAACGATGATTCATCCTCGCGAGTATAGTGAGGAACGAAAAGAAGACTTCTTGTTCGATATGAATGGAAGAGCCATTTTTAAACTATCTTCTAAGTATTTGTTGAAGTTTATTGACAGGCTACTTATGGATACTGGTTATACGCTAGCCGATATTGATTTAATTGTTCCTCACCAAGCAAGTGGACCAGCTATGAGACTCATTCGTAAAAAATTAGGGGTTGATGAAGAACGCTTTATGACCATTTTTGAAGACTACGGTAATATGATTTCCGCATCTATTCCAGTCGCTCTTTTCGAGGCGATTAAGCAAAAGAAAGTGCAACGTGGAAATAAAATACTACTATTAGGTACTTCTGCAGGACTTTCAATCGGGGGCATCCTTCTTGAATACTAAGAAAACAGTATTAATTACAGGGGCACGTGCACCAGCAACTCTGCATGTATGCAGACTGTTTCATAACGCTGGACATACCGTTATTATTGCAGATAGTATTCCGTATCCATTAAGTAAAGTTTCAAAGAGTACGGATTACTTTTATGAAATTCCTTCTCCAAAGTGGAAAACAAAAGAAAGTATCCGTGCGCTACTATCCATTATTAAACGTCACAATGTGGATTTGCTTATTCCTACTTGTGAAGAAGTGTTTTATATATCTAAATATAGAGAAGAATTAAGCGCATTTTGCCATGTATTAGTAGATGATTTTCAAAAGCTATCATTACTGCATAATAAGTGGGAATTTATTCAGTTCGTAGCGAATTTAGGGTGGCAAGTACCTGCAACATATAGAATAGATGATGAAGAAGCGATACGTTCAATGATGCACAAAACGCCAGCTCATACTCCTTTTGTACGAAAGCCGATTTTCTCCCGTTTTTCTGATAAAGTGGAATTTATTACAAAAGAGGATGCTCTAAAAGAAAGCATGATAGATAAGTCGAATTATATTATGCAAGAGTTTATACGAGGAACGCAGCATTGTTCTTACAGTATCGCACAATCTGGGGAAGTATTAGCTCACGCTACGTATAAAACGGAATTTACGGCAGGCTTAGGTGCTACCATTGCGTTTCAGCATATGAATCAACCTAAAATTGATCAGTTTGTGAGACATATTGTAAAAGAGCTAAATTTCTCAGGACAAATTGCTTTTGATTTTATCGTTACAGAGGATGGAGATGTGATTCCGATTGAATGTAATCCACGTACTACAAGTGGATTACATTTATTCGATGAGGAAATATTGCCGGCCTTCTTTCATGAAAAGGTAAACAATACACTCATTCCAAGACCAAACTCTGAGTGTGCAATTCGGTTAGCGATGCTTCTATATGGATTTCCTTATTTAAAAAGTAAACAAAAACGTAAGCGATGGTTAAAAGTTCTATGCTCTTATCCAGATATCGTTTATCGCCACAATGATTGGAAACCATTTTTTTATCAGTTTTTTAGCATGTATAAATTGTGGCGTGAAAGTTATAAACAGGAACGGACTATTTTAGAACAAACAACATATGACATATCGTGGGATGGTGAAGATTTATGAAAATGCTAGTAACTGGTGGAACGGGCTTTCTAGGACAAAAACTCGCCTTTCGACTGAAAAATATGGGCCATGAAGTAACGGCAACGGGAAGAAATAAAACAATCGGTAAGGTATTAGAACAAAATGGAATTGAGTTTGTTCATTGTCCTCTTGAAGACAGGGATCGTGTGCTACAAGTTTGTAAAGGTAAAGATTACATCTTTCATAGCGGCGCACTTTCTTCCCCTTGGGGCAAATATGAAGATTTTTATAATGCGAATGTGTTAGGAACGAAACATATTATCGAGGGGTGTCAAAAGTACGGTATAAAACGCCTGATCCACGTATCAACACCAAGTATTTATTTCTATTATGATGAGCGACAAAATGTAGTTGAAAACGCGAAACTTCCTGATACATTTGTAAATCATTATGCAACAACGAAGCACATGGCTGAACAAGCTATTGATCAAGCTTTCGCGCATGGTTTACCAGTTATCACAATACGCCCGCGCGCTTTATTCGGACCAGGAGATAATGCGATTCTTCCGCGTCTTATTAAAGTATGTGAAAAGGGTGCTTTACCGAGAATTGGTACTGAAGATGTTCTTGTTGATATTACGTATGTTGAGAATGTTGTAGATGCTTTACTTCTTTGTATGCATTCCCCAAAACATACATTAGGGCAAAAGTACAATATAACAAATGACGAGCGTGTAAATTTATATGAGGTTATAGAAAATGTAATGAAGCGTCTTGATAAGGAAGTAAAATATAAAAAAATTTCCTACAAAACCGCTTTTTCACTAGCTGCTATACTAGAAGGAATCTCAAAAACTATTTTATTCGGAAAAGAACCTATTCTCACAAAATATACTGTTAGTGTCCTTTCAAAAAGCCAGACATTAAATATTGATAAAGCTAAAGAAGAACTAGAATATGCTCCAAAGATCAGTATAGAAGAAGGAATTACAAAATTTGTAGACTGGTGGAAAATACAATGAAAATCAAATCTTTAAAGCTATATGATACAGGATATTGCACACATCCAGAAAAAATTGCATACTCCAAGGGAAGTTGGAAACAAATATGCTTTCCTGCTACAGTAGGGTTACTCGAGCATCCAGTATTAGGATATATTTTATTTGATACTGGATATGCGGGACATTTTAAAGAGGCGACAAAAAAATTCCCTTACTCTGTATATGCAAAACTTACGCCTGTTCATTTTACGGAAGAGCAATCTATTAAAGAGCAACTTCTTCTTGATGGTATTCAGCCAGAAGAAATTAAATATATTATTCTATCTCATTTTCATGGCGATCATACAGCTGGTTTACCTGACTTTCCAAAAGCGAAAATATTAACCTTCGCAAAAGCTTATGAGGATATTAAAAAGAGAAGTAAATTTGGTGCTCTATTAAAAGGGTGTCTAAAAGATACACTGCCGGTGGATTTAGAGAAGAGGATGTCATTCATTGATCAAACTCCACCGCAAAACTTACCTTCTACATATGGAAAGTTTGAAGAGGGGTATGATGTATTTGATGATGGCTCATTATTTGCTGTTGACTTAACAGGACATGCAATTGGTCAATTTGGTATATTCGTCCATTTGCAGAGTAATAAAATTGTTTTTCTTTGTGCAGACGCAGTGTGGCTAAGTAAAACGTATCAAAACCTTGTATTTCCTAGTAAGATTGCCAACCTTTTAACGAGCGATCCAAAATCTTACCGAAAGAATATTGAGAAGTTACACCATTTATCACAAACATCACCTGAGATTGAAATTGTACCAACTCATTGTGAACATACATGGGATAAAATTAAAGCAGGGGTGTACTATGAATAAACTACGAATTCTCAAGCAATACTTGAAAACAAAATATGGCTCGAGATTTTCAAATCGTAAACAGTTGGAACAGTTTCATAAACAACAAATAGAAAAACATCTTTTGTTTACGATAGAGGCGTCTCCTTTTTATCGCCAATTATATACGCCGTTTTCAAATGAAATTCAAAAGGGGAATTTGGCTGCGCTTCCTATTATTGATAAAGAAGTAATGATGGAACATTTTGATATATTAAATACAGCCCATATTTCAAAGGAAGAAGCGTTTCATGTAGCATTTGAAGCAGAAAAGACCCGGAATTTCTCACCAACCATTCGTAATATAACTGTCGGTTTATCATCAGGTACTAGTGGAAATCGTGGGGTTTTTCTCGTTTCTGAGGAAGAACAAACGTTGTGGGCTGGCTCGATTATTGGAAAGGTGCTTCCTTCTAGCATTCTACATAAACACACGATTGCTTTTTTCTTACGTGCAAATAGCAATTTATACGAAGCGACAAAAAATAAGCGAATCTCATTTCATTTTTTTGATTTACTAGATTCGTTTCAGCAGCATATCACGCGATTAAATGAAATACAGCCCTCTATTTTAATTGCACCCCCGTCTATGTTACGGAACATTGCTGACTGGCAGCAAGAAGGACTCATTACGATTTGTCCTAAGAAAATTATCTCTGTAGCAGAAGTGCTTGAAGATATTGATAGAGAGTTTATTTGTGCAACTTTTAAGCAAACAGTACACCAAGTTTACCAATGTACAGAAGGTTTTCTTGCTACCACCTGCAAGCAGGGGACGTTACACATTAATGAAGATCTCGTTCATATTGAAAAAGAATACTTAGATCAAGAGAAAGGGATATTCGTTCCCATTATTACTGATTTCATGAGGAAAACACAGCCGATTATACGCTATCGTCTCAATGACATATTAATTGAGAAGAAAACGCCGTGCAGCTGTGGTTCACCTTTTTTAGCGCTAGAACGAATTGATGGTCGATGTGACGATATATTTATTGGAATAAGTGAATTGGATAATAAAGAAATATCTATTTTTCCAGATTTCATTAGAAGAGCAATTTTGTTTGCATCTAGTGACATTCAAGAATTTAAAGTAATACAGCATAGCGTAGACAAAATTGAAATTAAACTTAAAGCACTACCTGAAAATCTGGAATTATGTAAATCAAATGTAATGAAAGAGTTACATACACTATGGTCTACTAAAAAGTGTGCGATACCACATTTTTTCTTTTCCCATTACGATATTCAAGTATATGATAAAAAATTAAAAAGAATAGAAAGTCTTGTAAGGCGTGGTGAACATAAATGATTCAGTTACACGATGTTCATTCCTTGCATAGCATTGATTGGGAATCAAAAAAAGATGGGGCATATGTGCGAGATAGTTTCCTGCCTCTTTTTCAAAAGGGCGTTACAGCATGTATTGAAAATGTTAACACGGAGCTCTTTCTATTAGAAATCGATGATCTCATCTTGCCAGTTACCCTTAATAACGCAGAGTTCGAAAATTCATATGTATGTTCTCCTTATACACATTACGTATCTTATGCGTTAGAAGAGCTATGGGAGTTGAAAAAACCGTGGCTAGAGAAGCTATTAACCTATCCGATTCATCTTATGGGAAGTTGGCTACGACAAACGAATATTAATAAAGTAATTGTCGTAAATAATTGGATGCTTTCAACAAACCTTTATCACTCTATCAACGAACGACAAATCGAACAAATTACAAATCTATTTGTTGAGAAATTTCCAGAGCATACAATTTTATTTCGCTCTTTAAATAATGCATTATATCCTGTAACGACAGAAGCACTATCTACAGTAGGTTACAAGAAAATTATGTCTCGTTCTATATACTTATTTGATCCGAAACACTATAAAAAAATGAATCGAAAAAAACGAAAAGACTTATTAAACGATAAAAGCTTATTAGAGAAAAGCAATTATGAAATCATTACGAATGAAGAATTAACAAAGGAGGATATTTTACAAATTTCCCATTTATACAACCAACTATATATCGAAAAATATTCCGCCCATAACCCAATGTTTACACCCGCTTATTTATGGAATGCTCTTCAGCATCGTTTATTTGAGATAAAGGCCATAAAAAAAGGGGATACAATTGATGGTGTTATTGCTTATTTTATTCGGGATGGAGTTATGACAACGCCGATCCTTGGCTATAATACAAACTCTGACCAGCAACAAGGTTTATACCGTATACTTTCCCTCCTTATTACAATGGATTCTATCGAAAAAGATTTAATTTGCCATTGTAGTGCTGGGGCTGGAGAGTTCAAACGAAATCGTGGTGCAACACAGGAGATTGAATACAGTTATGTATATAACGATCATCTACCACCTAGCCAACAAAAGGTATGGAAAGTATTAATGTGGATATTAAATATATATATAGAACCGATGGCAAAAAAACATCGCTTTTAAACAAAAAGACTTTTAGGATTGCTTGTTACCTGGAACTCTTTATTTAAGTGTAGCTGCACTACCTATGTTATGGGGTTTATATAGTATATTTTTAATAATTTATTTTATATGTATCGTTTGGATGAAAGAGAGAAGTGCTTAAAAGAGTAGTTCTCTTTTTTCAGTTTTTGAAACGGAAATGAAAGGGTGAGAGGTGTAGTGAAGCAGAGATTATCGAAATTAGCAGATGTACTAGTCAATCATTCTACAAAAGTACAGCCTGGTGATCAAGTGTTGATCCAAAGTGTTACAGAAATAGATCCCGCAGTCGTTCGTGAAATTATTAAGTCCGTAGAAAAAGCAGGTGGATATGCGCATGTATCAATGCGCGATGTGTCTGTAACGAGGCAATTAATTTTGTCAGGATCTGAAGAACAATTTAAGTTGTTAGCAGATTGGGAGTGTTACCGATTAAGTAAGATGCAAGTGTATATTAATCTCCGAAGCCCTAGAAATGCATATGAATTAGCAGATGTACCAGCAGAAAAAATGAAGTTATATCAAAAGATATTTGGAAAAGCTCATAGTGAAGCTGTGTATAAAACGAGATGGGTGACAACTCGCATTCCAAATGCGGCTTCTGCGCAAGAAGCAAATCTGAGCACGGAGGCTTATGAAAAATTCTACTATGATGTATGTACGCTAGATTACAACAATATGTCAAAAGAAATGGAGCCATTAAAAGAATTAATGGAAAGGACAAAACGAGTGAGGATTATTGGAGAAGGAACAGATTTGGAGTTTTCCATTGAAGGAATAGGCGTTTTAAAGGGAGATGGTACGGATAATATCCCTGATGGCGAAATATATACAGCACCTGTCAAAGATTCTGTAAATGGAGTAATAACATGTAACACAGTATCCGTTCAACAAGGTTATGCGTTTCAAAATATAAAGTTACATGTGAAACAAGGGAAAATAATAGAGGCATATGCAAATGATACAGAGCGAATAAATCAAATTTTGGATACGGATGAGGGAGCAAGATATATAGGGGAATTTGCACTAGCGTTTAATCCCTACATATTACACCCGATGAATAATACGTTATTTGATGAAAAAATAAATGGTAGTTATCATATAGCAATTGGAGATTCGTTACAAGGCGCAGATAACGGGAATACATCAGCGATACATTGGGATTTAGTAAACATTCAAAGGCCAGAGTATGGCGGTGGTGAAATTTGGTTTGATGATGTATTGATAAGAAAAGATGGGCGTTTTATTTTACAAGAGTTATTTGGATTAAATGAAGAAAATTTGAAAAGGTAAAAACTACGTTTATGTAAGTAGGTTACATAAAATAATCAATCTTTTTCATGGGAATTTAAGGAAGACGAAAGAACCTCACACATTTTAATCAAAATGTGTGAGGTTCTTTTTTTATAAAATAAACATTTGTAGTGTGGAATATATCTAATTAACCAAACTAGTATTTTAGGGACATTAACTGAAACTATAAATATAACTGCATGTCTATCTTTTTTATGAATCTCATTGCCCGCGGATAAAGGACAATAATAGTAGAGCTTTGATTTTCATTACAATTTTGTAAGGTTAAGTAATAAAAATCGATAGAATGCGATATTAGAATAGGATACTCTGATTGATGGGTAGAATATTCTGAAAAAGGGGTAGAGCAAATGAAGAATAGACAAAAAGCATCGATAATATGCAAAAGTATTTTATGTTTCATCATTTGTATATTTATTACGAATGAAGCATGGTTTACAAATGTGGTGAGGGCAGAATCGAGTACGTTGACTGATAGGAGTATAGAGGATTTCAAAAAAAAGCTGGATGAACATGTACCAAAATGGCAGGGGAATTATGAGGTGCCAGGGGTTGCAATAGGGATTGTACATGAGGGGCGTATTACTTATACACTAAACTACGGTTATGTAGATAAAAAGACAAAAAAAGCGGTGAATGAGGATACATTATTTCAAGCTGGTTCCATATCTAAAAGCCTTACAGCGTGGGGAATCTTGCATCTTGTAGATGAAGGACGTTTATCACTAGATGATCCCGCTGAAAAATATCTGACCAAATGGAAATTATCTAATTCAGAGTTTCATAATAATGAAGTCACAATAAGAAGATTGTTAAGTCATACAGCAGGGGTGTCTGCACATAAAGGATACCTCGGGGTTGCACCAGGGAAACATCTTGACTCTATCGAGGAGTCTTTGTCTGGAAAAGGATGGCTTAATGAACCAGTGGAAGTTACCAATAAACCAGGTTCAGAAGCAATATACTCTGGTGTAGGATATACAATTTTACAACTTGTAATTGAAGAGGTTACCGGAATACCGTTTGATCATTATATGGAAGAACAAATTATGAAACCTTTAGGAATGAAATCTAGTTTATTCTTACAACGTCCTGAAAACCAAAACCTTTCGAAAGCTTATGGATATTTTGGAGAGGAGCTCCCTAGTTACCAATTTACCGAACAGGCTGCTGCAGGCCTCAAGACAAATGTTACGGATATGATGACATTGATACTTGCAAGCGTGGATGCACATAATAAAGGGAATGGTGTCATCAAAAGTGAACGTGTTGAAGAAATGCAAAAGCCGGTATTAGGGGAGAATGGTTTAGGTATATTTGAAAAAAAACTATCTAATCAATGGAAATTACTTTATCATTCTGGTGACAATCGAGGCTGGCATTCTTTTTATGGTTTCATTCCTAATACAAAGGATGGATTGGTAATCCTTACAAATGGTGAAGGTGGTATAGACTTACGACAGGATATTTACCATGCATGGATTGAACATGAAACTGGAAAATTACCCGAAAGTTACTTCTCTCTAGCTGAGCAGAGAAAAAACAACTCTATTACATCAATTGTTATTGGAGCCACACTTGGTTTATATTTGCTGCTATTTGTAATTAGATTGTACAAAGGTAGAAGAACTTTCATTTTTAAGCAAGAGAAGAGATCCTACATCGGATTAGTAGTTAGGACATTTTTACTTATTATTACTGCTATCCTCGTTTTTTGTGCTGCCTATTTGTGGAGAGTTTTCAGCTTAAATTCCGGTAATACAATAAATTTTATTCTAATAATGGTATGGATTATAACATTATTAATTAGTGGATTTTTCCCGAAAATTAGAAGTAATAAAAAACAATGTATGAAACGAAAAGATTTAACATCAAAATTTACATTTATGTAATGTTAAAAGCTAGAAAGCTAGATTGGCGTAAATCGCTAATTGTGGTTTGCAAAAAACGACAAAATCTCTTAAAAAACACTTAACTTTTAACGTCATCTATCTTTACAATCCCTCCCTATAATGTGAATTGGACAAGCACCTAAGAGCAAGTAGAACATGTCAGTTTATACATTCTATTATTAGGGGGAGAATTTGTATGAAAAAGGCAGTTGCTTCGTTAGCTGTTATGGCGGCATTATTACCGACATTTTCAGTACATGCGGAAGGGAAAGAGCAAACCCGAAAATCAGCTACAACTTTTAACGTTATTAGTGATATTCAAGGGGATTTAGGAGACTTTGATCATGTGTTAAAAGATATGAACAAAGTGACGCCACTTTCTAGAGCGCTTATTATGAATGGGGATATAACGCCAACGGGACAACAATCACAATACGATGATGTGAAGCGTGTGTTAAACAAAAATAAGCACCCAGAAAATGTATGGTCAACTGTTGGGAATCATGAGTTTTACGCTGGTAAATGGACAGCTGATGGAAAGCTCTCTCAAAATACATGGCCAAATGGTGTAACGGAAGAAACGCTATTTAACCGCTACTTACAATTTAGCGGGCAAGAAAAGGTATATCATAAAAAAGAATTAGACGGTTATCCGCTTTTATTTTTAGGAACTGAAAAATATATGAAATACCACGATTCAAAAATGTGGGATGAAGTATTTATGAGTGATGAGCAATTAGGTTGGTTAAAACAAAATTTAGAAGAGTACAGTCAAAAAGATAAAAATAAGCCAATCTTCATTTTCTCTCATCACGTTTTACCTGATACAGTATCTGGATCGAGACAATCACCGTATTTAAATGACTATTTAAACGTGGATAAATTGTACGATATATTAAAAGACTATCCGCAAGTTGTTTTCTTCACGAGTCATACGCATTGGGATTTAAACTTACCAGACTGGGCTGGTAAAAAGAAAATTGCAGGCGGAGATGAAAAAGGATTTACAGTTGTAAATACGGGTGGGATTGAAACAGGCTGGATGTCAGCTGGACCAAATGGCGGAGAGAAGACTGCTCCAGATGGATATTCATTTAAACAAGGATTACAAGTGAAAGCATATGGTAACGATGTAATGGTAACAGCTTACGATTATAAACGTGATAAGGATATAAAGAAGCTATTAATTAGTGATGCGAAAGTCGCACAAATGGCACCAAATGTAACAGCTGACGATAGTAAAAATGTAATTGTCGGTGCAACGGAATATATGGAGTACTCTGTAGAAGGAACGAGTGAGTGGAATACGTATAATCCAGGAAACCCACCAAAATTTGATGGGAACAAGACTGTATACGTACGCCATAAAGGTGAAATGAATTTAGAGCCAGGATTAACACAGCTTCTTCGGTTTTCGGCAAATAAGTGATTAGTAAGGGCCTACTTTTTAATAAGTGGGCTCTTTTGTGTTGTCGTTTTTTATCGGTAAGTCGATATATTTCAAGTTATGGACGATATATTTGAAAAAATCGTTCATATAAACTTCATGTACCGAAATAAAGTGAAAGTTATTAATGTAATTTCACGTACCGTATTGAGGTTAAAATTATTAATACAATTCCATTCACAAAAACCAAATTCCAACACATTTTTCACCCAGAAAGATGACTTCAACATTTTTACATGTAATAATAGTATCGTTACATACATTGTGAAAGAAGTACAAAAGGAGCGTTATTAATGAATTTAGCTAAATTCCCGAGAAAAAAATATACAGAGTCATATACTCCAATTGAAAAATTAAACAATTTTTCTGAAGCACTTGGTGGGCCGACTATTTATTTTAAACGAGATGATTTACTTGGTTTAACAGCTGGTGGTAATAAGACGAGAAAGTTAGAGTTTCTAGTTGCAGATGCACAGGCAAAAGGTGCAGATACGTTAATTACAGCTGGTGGTATTCAGTCAAATCATTGCCGTCTAACACTGGCAGCTGCGGTAAAAGAAAAAATGAAATGTATTCTTGTATTAGAAGAAGGGCTTGAGCCAGAAGAGAAGCCAGACTTTAACGGAAACTATTTCTTATATCATTTACTAGGTGCTGAAAATGTAATTGTTGTACCAAACGGAGCAGATCTTATGGAAGAGATGCATAAAGTAGCGAAAGAAGTAAGTGAAAAAGGTAATACACCATATGTCATACCAGTTGGTGGATCAAATCCTACTGGTGCAATGGGATACGTTGCTTGTGCGCAAGAAATTATGGCACAATCATTTGACCAAGGAATTGATTTCAGCTCAGTTGTTTGTGTAAGTGGTAGCGCTGGTATGCACGCTGGTTTAATTACTGGTTTTGCTGGAACACAAAGTCACATTCCTGTAATCGGAATCAACGTAAGTAGAGAAAAAGCAGAACAAGAAGAGAAAGTAGCAAAACTTGTAGAGGAAACGTCAGCTCACGTTGGTATTCCGAACTTTATCCCGCGCGAAGCTGTTACATGCTTTGATGAATATGTAGGACCAGGTTACGCGTTACCAACACCAGAAATGGTGGAAGCAGTTCAATTACTTGCGAAAACTGAAGGTATTTTACTCGATCCAGTATATACAGGTAAAGCAGTAGCGGGACTAATCGACTTAATTAAAAAAGGTACATTTAATAAAGAAGACAACATTTTATTCGTACATTCAGGTGGTTCACCAGCGTTATATGCGAATACATCTTTATTTGCGTAAGTGTAAAAAAGCATTGGGTATCCAATGCTTTTTTGTTATATACTGGAATTATTATGAAATGAGAAGGGAGATTATATGAGTTCAAATGTAAAATGGATCATATATACGGTACTTAGCATTTCTATTCTGTTAATTTTATTTGTGGCTTATGGAATTTATTTATATTTCACTTAAGCGAAATGGTAACCAAACCAAAGGAAAAATAAAATAATTGTTGTGTTAAATAGAGTAAAACATAAACCGATAATGGCTAAAATTTTCTTCTCAGCTCGGCTACAAAAAGAGATGATTGCTAAAAGGATTGCTATAACAGCGGAAGCTAATATGAAGTAGGCGAAAGGCACGACATATTCTACTCCAACTCTGTCTAAAATAGGTGCGAAGAGAAAGAGATTAATAGTAACGAATATACTTACAATGAGAAACATATAACTTTTCCAAGTGTATGTTTGTAACTGCATAGAACGACACTCCTTTCTCTTTATTATTTATATTTTTAAGTTTAAATTAATTACCTTTATTTTACAAATCGAAATATTTTGTATTGAAAAGAGGGTATGAATATGAAAATTAGAAATTGGTCTCTAGTCTTTATTGCGATCTGTATACTCATAATAACCGGCTGTTCAAATATAGTAGGAAATGAAGATCAAAGAATTCAAGTGCAAAAACATATTGGTGATAATGAATATAAAGATTTTAAGATGGCGACAGATAATAACGAAGTGTTGCAAGTAAAGAAAATATTAAATGATGCTACTTTTGAAAATAAAAAAGTGGAAATGTCTCGTCTAGCTGATTATCACTTTATTTTTCAATTTAAAAATCCGAAAATAGAGGCGAAAGCTGTGTTGTATCAAATTTGGGTAAGTCCTAATAAGGATAAAATAGAGATCATAGCGGGGGATAGTCGGTACGTTCAATTAGAAGGGAAACATGCAGCTACTTTGTTTCAGATTGTTACAGGGGAGAAACTAGTTGAATAAACGTATATAGGGTTATAGGAACTCAGCTCGTATTTTTCATTTTGGAGATAATTAGTATTCAACAAAAATAGCTATCTTTTTATATTGGAATAAATATTGAGAATCGGATAAAATGGAAATTGGACATTGACTTGATGAGCATGAGGTTCTCCGCTTATAAGCAGGTTAATGAACATTAAGGTGTCCATTAATCCGCCATTGAATAATAATGCTAGGAAATATATTGTTTTTACAAAGATTCGATGTTATGTTTAATTTTCTCAATATAATATTTTCCTTATATAGGAGTGGCTATTTGAAGAAGTTAATATTATTAGTTTTATTAGCTACATGCTGTCTCACCATTGCAGGATGTTCTAATAATAGGATTACACCAAAGAATGATTCTAAAACTTCAACACCTGAAAAGGTTAATCGTATCAATAAAGCGTGGTACAAACATATATAATAGTTTTAAAGAAACTTGAAATTGTTGATGATAAAGGTCATAAGGTGAAATTCGTTAGGCCGATAGTAGGGGCTGTGAAACCGGGTAAAAAGCGGGAAGCATAGCTCGCATTTAAATTAATAAAATATTCGAAATTAAAATATTCACACAAAAGAGTCTACATGTAGGCCATTTTTTGTGGATATTTTTCATAGATAAAAGACATTCTAATGTGCCTGCCTCTAACTTTAACCTTCTAAAAATTATTTTACTAGGTTAAAATGTTTATAGAGAGTATCGCCCTTCAAAATTCAGTGAATGTGAAGGGCTCATAATAACTCGATTGGTGTGGTCCTTTTTCACTTTATCTACCATCTTTATATATCTTTCTATTAAAAAATCTAACTTTAATCGATTAAATGGAATAAAACTTGGTTAAAAATAATGAAATTTCAGGAAAAATAAGGTACACTAATCAATGGTTTTGGTTTAAAATCGATTGACGTTTATGTATACGGGGGAAAGATTGATGAACAACAATATAGTAAATGAATCTGTTGAAGAAGTTGAGAAAAAACGGGTAAGATCAAAAAAACGTTTTACAAATTGGAAGCTAATCGCAGCGGGTGGCGGTGTAATTGCACTTCTTATTGGAGGAATGAGCTATTATCAAGCAACTCACTTCAATTCGAATGTTACGATTAACGATACAAAAGTCGGTGGTTTGAGCGCTGATCAGGCAATACAGGAATTAAAAACATCTGGACTAGCAAACAAAGTCTATATTGATCAACAACAAATTTTAGATGAACAAGATACAAAAACGGAACTGACGGAAAAAGACTTGCCACAAGTTAAGAAACTATTAAAAAGTCAGTGGACATTTTTCCCTTCCACAAAGGAAAAAGATTATTCATTGCTACCGAAAGAAGCGGATCAGTATCGTAGTGAAACGATGAAAAAACTTGTAGAAGAAAAGCTTGTCTCTATGAATGAAAAATTAAAAGCGCCTCAAGATGCTATGGCTAAGCTCGAACAAGGAAAAGTTGTTATTGCGAAGAGCGTTGATGGAAAACAGTATGACGTTACGAATCTACTAAAAGATTACGACAAGCAGAAGCATAAAAGCGAAATTCATCTAAAGTCTGCATACATACAGCCTATTAAAGAAGACGATCCGATTATTAAAAAAGAAGAGAAAGCATTACAAAATCTTCTTACGCAGTCTGTTGATTATAAAGTGCAGGATGAAGTGTATTCATTAAAAGCGAAAGATTTAATTCAAAATGCTACTATGTCAAAGGATATGAAAGTAACAATCGATGCGAGCGAAATTCAGAATAAGGTTGCTGAAATTAATAAGGCTAAATCTACATTACATAAAGACTTCGCTTTTAAAACACATTCTGGTTCGGTTATATCAGTAAAAGGACAAGGATACGGCTGGGCACTAGATGTGGAAAAAGAAACAAAACAAGTTCAACAAGCCTTTGAGAAAGGCGAGAAATCGCTTTCTGCTTCTAATATTCACGGGAATGGTTGGGAGAAGGAAGGGATCGGCTATAAAACAACATCGAATAATGGCATTGGAGACACATATGCAGAAGTTTCTATTGCAGATCAACAAATTTGGATTTATAAAGATGGGAAATTAGTTGTCACAACTAATGTAGTAACGGGTAAACATAGCACGAGTGAAGATACATCACCAGGTGTGTGGTACGTTCTATATAAACGAACACCATACACGCTTAAAGGAAGCGCAGTAGGTAAAGCTGATTATGCAGTGAAAGTAGATTACTGGGTTCCATTCACAAATAGCGGTCAAGGATTCCATGATGCAGGCTGGCGAAAAGACTGGGGAAATAATGCTTATTTAACAGGAGGATCAGGCGGGTGTGTAAACCTTCTTCCTAACGTTGCAAAAACTGTATATGATAGTTTGAACACGTATGATCCAGTTATTGTTTACTAATAGCTATGTATTAAGACCATAAATGAATAAACAAAGCAAGAAATCTTACTTGATGTATATGAAAAAAAACCTCTTGAATTCGCATGCAAATTCAAGAGGTTTTTTTGTTTGAAAACAAGAGTTCATTGCTTATAAGAAACAAAGTAGAAAGAGATTGAGATGAAGAAACAGGTATTCAAATAGTCAATAAAATTGACATTGAATATCATTTTCACTTATTATAGAATCATTGCATTTAATTAGACATGACTTTTTTATTAATATAATAGATTTTTAATAAGGTGTCCCATTAAAGAATTTAAACGTAGGAAAGGGTAATATAAAAATGAACTGGAAAAAAGGCGGATTATGGATCATTATTTTTTTCATTGTAAAAGGTACGATTTCTACACTGTTAATCGTTACAGGTGCTAAATATTTTAATTTATCATTTATGCAACTTTTCGCACTAGTACTGATCTTATTACTGATTTCTCTCATAAGCCGAAAATTGCTGTATAAACATAAACAAAACAAAAAGCAAAAAGAGCTAAATATATAATAAAACCCCAGAGACCTTTGGATTTCTGGGGTTTTATTTCGATAGTTTTTTCTACATGTATATCAACTTAACAGAAAAGGTTGTCCAAAATGATAAAATCGATGTTGTTTAAAATGCGTCGGTTACTTTTATATAAGGATTGAAGAATCTTTATTCTGGGGCTACAAACATTTATAAATTATGCTCGTTTTTCAATTGGTAGTTTAAAGGTAAAAGTACTGCCTGTTCCTAATTTACTTTCAACCGTAATTTCTCCTCCGTGTAGTTCGACAATCCATTTTACCATCGACAATCCTAAACCTGTGTTTCCGGTGCTTGAAGATGTTCTTGCTGCGTCAACTCGATAGAAGCGGTCCCATATTTTCGTAATATGTTGCTCACTGATGCCTATGCCATTATCGGAGACTTTACCTATTATGTTGGTTCCATCGCGGAACAATTGCATATTCACAGTGCCGTTCGCTTTGCTATAAGCAATCGCATTCGTTAGTAAATTCATTAATAAACGCATCATCAATGTTTGATCTGCTTTCATAAACAGGTCTTCCTCTATATGAGTTATTATATCAATCGAAGATTCTTGAACCATTAATGAAAGCTCTTCTACAACGATTTCCGTTAATTCACTCATATTGATACATTCAAATTGGAAAGTGTTATGGTTTTCTTGGTCAGCTCTTGCTAATAATAAGAGTTGTGAGATTAGCGCGGACATTTTACGTGATTGCTTTAAAATTACTTCTAACGATTCTTCCATTTCTTTCGGATTATTCCTCTGCGATAATGCGTATTCGCATTGCGAAATAATAACTGATATTGGTGTTCTTAATTCATGAGATGCGTCAGATGTAAATTGTTTTTCACTTTCAAATGATGTTTCCAATCGCTCAAACATTTTGTCAAAGGTTTGTGCCAAATGATACATTTCGTCTTTCGGTGAACCTTGTAAATGAATTCTCTTGGAAAGGTCTTTACCATCACCAATTTTACTAGCTGAATCACTCATTTGTTGCACAGGTCGAAACGCTCTTTGCGTAATAAAATATCCTCCCACTGCGGCAATGAGAATAAGTAATGGAAATGAGATGAGTGTTACCACGATAAGCGTATTCATCGTTGATGATAATTGGTTCATGGTCATAATTCCGCGAACCCAGACTTGCTCATCGCCGCCTGCATTATGGAGAAAATCATATACAATCCATTCTTTATTACCGTCTTTAATGGTTTGTATTTCATCGGATTTAAGCGATATCTTTTTATTAAAGCTTGTTGGAATATTTCCTGCCAGCAGCTCACCTTGTTTATTATAAATAATGATATTTACTCCATCTTCTAAGGGTTCAAAATCATCGTCCATCTTTAATTGTCCATGCTTATATTCAATATCTTCCATGCTTTCTTTTACTGTGCTCTTCAATTGATCTTTCATATTAAAAAGCAAAACTTTATCTGAAGAAGTTAAAATAAAAGCTAACACGAGTGCCATAATAATTACAATTAGCCCTGTATACCACAGGGTTACTTTCATTTTGATTGATAGTCTTTTCATGATTCTACTCGCAATACGTAACCAGTTCCTCGTATTGTATGAATTAACTTCGTTTCAAACTGGCTATCAATTTTTTTACGAAGATAGCGGACGTAAACATCAATAATATTCGAGCCACCTTCATAGTCGTAATTCCACACATGTTGTTCAATTTTATCTCGTGTCAGCACAACGTCTTTATTACGAATCATATATTCTAAAATAGCAAATTCTTTACTGGAAAGAGTGATAACTTGGCCTCCTCTTGTTACTTTATGCATATTGCAGTCTACCACTAGGTCAGCGATTTCAAACACATTAGATGTGCTTCCTGTTTTTCTTCGCATTAACACTCGAATTCTTGCTAGCAGTTCGTCAAAAGCAAACGGCTTTACTAAATAATCGTCCGCACCTAAGTCGAGTCCTGTTACGCGATCATCAATTGTATCTTTAGCTGTAAGAAGCAAGACAGGAGTTGTATTATTATCCGCGCGTAACCTTTGTAATACTTGTAAACCATCTATTACAGGAATCATAATGTCAAGCACAATCAAATCGTAGGTAGCCATGTTTATATAATCTAAGGCATCTTCGCCATTCCCACATGCATCGACACTATAATGTTCTGCATTTAATCGTTTTACTAATATATTTTGTAAGTCTTGTTCATCTTCGACAATAAGAACTCGCATTAACATTCTCCTTTTCTTCTTATTAATATGTATCACTATAATTCCAAAACATTAAAGAAAGATTAGAAACTATTTAATTATATCATTTTATTTTTTTGTACATTAATCTTCCTTTAATGTTTATTCAGTAATATAAAGGCAAGGATAAGGTGCACATGTAAAGGGAGGAAAACAGAATGAGAAAGTGGATGTTGATTGGAGCAATGTCTTGTTTATTCTTAACAGCTTGTTCTACTCAAGCTGATAACAATACAGAAGTACAACAACTGAAAGTGGAAAATGATAAATTGCAAAAAGAAAGTTCTCAACTACAACAAGAACTACACAAAACAGGGCCTGCTGTGAATGATACGAAGCAAATACAAGATTTTAAAAACGAAGTCACATCTATCGTTGAAAAGGCAAATAACACGAAACCAGTTGGAGCTAAAGAAGAAAACTTAAATACGTACTTAACAGCAAAAAAAGAAATTGATCAATTAGATGACAATATAGATCTATCTGATAATCAGCTTGAAGCAGATTATCGTGCTGGAACGATAACAGTTGAACAATATGAAACGCAAGAAAGAGAACACGATATACTAGAAGATCAATTAGAGCAAGCAGAAAATGCACTTGAAGCAAGATTCGGAATAGATGATTAATCATGAAGGAGTGGATGAAAATGTTAAAACATAAAAAGAAAATAATGATAAGTGTAATTGCTATTTTAGTAAGTGGTATTGCTATTGTTGGTGGGTATTATGGTATGGGTTACAATTATGCCAAAAAGAATGAAAACTACACAGAGAAACAAGTTCGTGAAATTTCTTTAGCTCATACAAATGGAGAAATTATTAATGTGAAAAAAGAATTCGAATTAGAAGATGACAACTTAGCACAATCTAAATTTGAATATGAAGTGGAAATTAAGACACCTGATAATCTGTTAAATAGTTTAAAAGTTAGTGCTAGAACAGGTACAATAGAAATCGATAATGAAGATTAAAAAAAAATCGCATATTTGAAAAAGCTCCTAACGAAATTTGTTAGGAGTTTTTTCATGTTTATACTCTACTATTTTAAAAGGGGACCGCTACAACACAAGCTAATATTTTGATGTCCCCAAAAACAAAAATTTAATCTCTTCACAGTTAGTTGTCTATGAGAATTGAGTTCATTTTATTGTGTTTGGATATTCGCTTTTCTTAGCATGATGGCAATGTGGTTCTACCCCTTATAAATGTTACAAAAATCTTTTAAATAGCTCTAACTTGCACAATGCTTCCCGTTAATATAATACGCTGATTCTGTGAAAACCGTAAATACAACCTCTACTTCTGGAAGTCCAAAAGCCATTATATATGTAGTAATGGCCTTGGCAAATCGATCACGAATTTCCTGTCCGCGCTCGAACCATTTCACTTCAATAAGAGGAAACGCTTCTATTTCTTCTCCATTGAATACAAACGTAGAACTTGGTAGTTCCAACGTAAAATTATCCGTACCACACTCACAAATCTCTGCGAGTTCTTCTACTAATGGCTTGCTTATGCGTTTTAATTGTTCAGTAGTAATTCCACGAAATACAACATGTGGCATATGAATCCCTCCGTTAAATAGCTTTATATTTGCTCACATCATAACACAATTTATTTTACTGCACTAACATCTATTGGTACATTTCAATGACATTCTTAAGAATGATCATATGTTATTGAAGCAATACATGTATTGTAACTATTTAAAACATTTGAGAGCTCAGTAATTGGGTAAATAAAAAAAGCCTTATCATTCTCTCTGTAAGGAAGCATGAGGGGAGGCCTCTGTTAGGAAAGGGATAAGTGCGCTTATATATTTTAAAAAGAAAAGACACCCTAAGGTGCCTTCCTCCGACTTGATAACCACTTTAATTTTAATAACATTGGATTCCCATCCGAATACTATTTTACTATGTTAAGTAATGTTGGTCATTGAGAAAGTCAAATACGTAGTGTTCATATATAGTGACACCTAGGAGGATGCAAGATGTAATACAGTTTTTTATTTATCCAACAACAAAAAAGAATCCTAAAACCGTGCCGGGATAGGAATGTATAAAAAAATGCATAGATCGATAGAACAAAGAAAGGAGGTTCCCTTGTAAGGAGAAGATGCCTCCTTGTCCTTGCTACTGATAATGATGCGTTATGTTAACTGCATATGTATAGAGTATACAGTCAAAAAAGTACAATACATCGCTTCTTCTAAATGGTACAATTAGGGAAAAAGGGGTGGAAGAATATGTATGATTATAAATTTGTGAAAGTCGAAATTGATGGATGGAAAGGGCAACCCAAAGAAGATTATAAGCGTATTATTATAGAACATGCTGAGGATGGTTGGGAATTTGTTCAAGTCCTTACGCTAACACTCGCAGGATATACGACTTCTTTGGAGATTATCTTCAAACGAACCAAAGAACTTCTTTAAAAAACGAAAGAGGTTTGCCTTAACTAACATACAAAAATAACTGGAATATTTTGGGGTCTAATTGTTCTCGATTTAACTTATAAGACAAATAAGCTAATATTAATCAACTGCCGATATCGATAATTATGTAAAATCATCTGTCCACATGGACAGATGATTTTATTTTTCGGCATAGCATAGATTATTTTGAAAAATGCTGACGGTATCCTAGGGAGCATAAAAAGCAACAAAATATTAAACTTTAGAAGTTGAATAAAGGATTATTAAAAAAGTATATGGAGCCAGATACTTTATAATTGTGATACATATTTTAAGGTTGTTAGAACACTCAAAATTTATCGTAAGAATCGCTATTTTTTTATAGTCTATTTACGTAATTTATGTTATGGTTTCATATGTTAATTACTTACAATTTTTTAGGGGTGTAGGGGTGTAGGGGTGTAGGGGTGTAGGGGTTTGAAGGTAAAGAATCTAGTATTATTAGCATTTTCACTTATGTTTGTAGCAGGGGGGGCAGCAGGGTGTACTACAAAGGAAGACATTTATGCAGGTAACCTACTCCAATTAAATAAAGAGTTTAACACTATTATTGAAGATCTAGCTATAGCTGAGGAAAAGGGGTATAGTTCTGAATCATCCAAAGATGAGTTTGAAGAGAAATTTAAACAAGCAAAGTCAGTTACAGCACAAATGAGAAGATTAGCACCAAGCTCAAAATATAAAGATGTATATAAAAAGGTATCTCAAGCAACTACAATGTTAGATAAATCTTTTAATAAGCAATTAGACGCCATTAAAAAAGAAGATTCAACCAAACTTAAAGAAGCTACAGACGGTATGAACGAACCATTTGACAAGTATTTAGAGGGGATAAGTGATGTAAACGATATATATTTAAAAGAGATTGAAAACATTGCTGAAACAATAGGAAAATAGGTAAAATAAATGATATTCGTAGTGCCGAATAAAATGGAAACAAATAAAAAAGTGGGAAGAATAGAAAAAGCATTCTAAAACAAAGGGGTATATGTCAATGAAACGTAAGATTTTATCTTTTTTAGTAGTTCCAATGTTAATGTTAACCGGGGTTGGATGTGAGACTAAGGTTAAGAAAGATGAAGCAATGGAAGCTTCTGTTAAACAGAATAAAAAAGAAGACTTCAATAAGAACCTAGCATATTTAATGAAAGATTTCTCCGAACAATCTAAAGAAATAGACGGTATTGTAAAAAGTAGCAAGTCAATGAAGAAAAAGTCAGAAGAGTTAAAAGAAGTATCTAAACCTTATTTAGAGTTAGTGGAAAAAATAAGTAAGTTAGAGTATGAAGTAAAAGATCACCCAGTACAACATAATGTAGGTTTAGCGATGATTCATGTAAAAGATGGGGTGGAAATCATACAAGAAGGTTTAGATAAGGGGAAAGAATATGAAGTTGATGGTGGGGTTGAAAGATTAGAGACTGCTTCTAAGTTAATAGATAAAGCAAACAAAGAATTGAAAAAATCCTAACTATAGGGGAGTGTGTTAAATCTATAGGCTATCCTATAATTAATGGATCCTAAAGCTTAATACCATTTAAAATACCGGTTCTTATTAGAACCGGTATTTTAAATGGTATTATTTTGAAGTACACACTAAATGAAAATTCTCTTTCTCTACAATTAGTTATTTTGAGAATTCAACTCATTTTTTCTTTTTGGGTAGTTTTATTTTCTTAGCTTGATTGCGATGAGCGGTACCCCATAAAGGCCCCTGATACATAATTGATGTTCTGCCATTTGTAGAAAACAATCCACTTATACCATTTTAACAAGAAGAAATATCTCGTCCATGTTGTAATATTGGCTTACGTTAAGCTTGTGAAAAAAACATATTCATGTATAATACAATTGATGTATGATACATTAGTTGTAGGAGGGTGACCTTTTTGAAAAGAGAAGATGCCTTAAAACTAAGAACAGATATTAAGAAAATGATTATAATAACTGGGGTTTTTGAATCTCAAAATTTGCCCAATGGACCATTTGAAAAACCTTTACCAACTTCTCAAATGATGGCGTTAGAGGAACTAGAGGTGGAAAAATTAACTGTTTGGCAACTATCCAATAAACTTAGATTAGAGACTTCAACTGTAAGTAGATTGGTAGATAAGTTAGTAAAAAAGGGGCTTATTTATCGT
>NZ_JBIYDP010000004.1:0-218557 GCF_044908765.1 Bacillus sp. RC251
CCCGCAACCAAATGGTCCCGTGGTGTAGTGGTTAACATGCCTGCCTGTCACGCAGGAGATCGCCGGTTCGACCCCGGTCGGGACCGCCATTTTAATAAGGCTCGGTAGCTCAGTCGGTAGAGCAGAGGACTGAAAATCCTCGTGTCGGCGGTTCGATTCCGTCCCGAGCCACCATTTATCTTAATAATATACGCCGGCTTAGCTCAATTGGTAGAGCAACTGACTTGTAATCAGTAGGTTGGGGGTTCAAGTCCTCTAGCCGGCACCATGTAAGTTTCGGAGGGGTAGCGAAGTGGCTAAACGCGGCGGACTGTAAATCCGCTCCTTTGGGTTCGGCAGTTCGAATCTGCCCCCCTCCACCATTTACATAGGGGCATAGTTTAAAGGTAGAACTGAGGTCTCCAAAACCTCCAGTGTGGGTTCGATTCCTACTGCCCCTGCCAAATATATTTACACAACATGGCGGTTGTGGCGAAGTGGTTAACGCACCGGATTGTGGCTCCGGCATTCGTGGGTTCGATTCCCATCAGTCGCCCCATTTTTATTTTTAAAATTACAAATAATTTAATTGATACTTACATATAATTAAGTAAGAATTCGATGGGCTATAGCCAAGCGGTAAGGCAACGGACTTTGACTCCGTCATGCGCTGGTTCGAATCCAGCTAGCCCAGCCATTTTGCGGAAGTAGTTCAGTGGTAGAATACAACCTTGCCAAGGTTGGGGTCGCGGGTTCGAATCCCGTCTTCCGCTCCAATAAAATTTAGCATGGCGGCATAGCCAAGTGGTAAGGCAGAGGTCTGCAAAACCTTTACCACCGGTTCAAATCCGGTTGCCGCCTTTCTTTTGTGCCGATGTGGCGGAATTGGCAGACGCGCACGACTCAAAATCGTGTTCCTTCGGGAGTGTCGGTTCGACCCCGACCATCGGTATCATGAACGGCGTAAAAAACTCTATACAATTAGTATAGAGTTTTTTTGTATTTTCTTTTCATTACATGACAAAATAAGCACAAAAAGTGTACGGTGAGTAAACTGCGAAACATTAAAAGGATAAAAACAAACATTCATTTTTATCCTTTTAATTGTGATATTCTATAAAATTCCAGCAAAATATTGTATATACAATATTCCCTTCGAACACTCTAGAGAGAATTTCTCCATCCCGGTGACATGAAGTTAAATCCGACAGCACCAGTAGATATTAGTACATTATCAATGGTTAAGTTTGTAATTTCTAAAAACCTCTTTTTAAACTCTTCTTTGTTGTACTTGTACATAGTTGAGTGGCACGTCCACATGTGCGTTGAAGTACTCAACCAATCTCCTAATTCCTTTAATTCAGGAAATGATTCAAATTGAATTGGTTCATCTAATTTCATGAATCTCACTTGATAGATAGTTGGGTTTAGCTTTTCTCCTATCCCTTTAAGACCATGTGCTTTTTTCTCATTTGAATGTGTCATAATTACTCTCCCCTATGTTTTCTTCAAATTTTTTCCTATTTTAATTATACAGCAATAGAAAGTAATTAAGGAAATATTATGGGAATCGGTGATGTAAAAAGACTCTAACAGAAATGTTAGAGTCTTTTTTGTTAAATTATGTTACCTGATTCTAAAATTCGTAATAAACGTAGGAATTCATGTATAATATAACTTGCGGATAGAACAAAATGATAGTAATTTATATTATGTCTGTAATATGAATCAAAAATGAACTTTTTATATTTCTTTTAAAAATGTGTTGAATACACGTTATATTTTATATTAATATTTTTATGTAGATTTAAAACGGGAAAGAGAGTGGAAAGTATGGGTCGTAAATGGAATAATATTAAAGAAAAAAAAGCATCAAAAGATGCAAATACAAGCCGTATATACGCGAAATTTGGACGTGAGATTTATGTGGCAGCAAAACAAGGCGAGCCAGATCCAGAATCAAACCAAGCGCTTAGAGTTGTATTAGAGCGTGCGAAAACATACAACGTACCAAGAACAATTATTGATCGTGCAGTTGAAAAGGCAAAAGGCGGTTCAGAAGAAAATTATGATGAGCTTCGTTATGAAGGATTTGGACCAAACGGATCTATGGTAATTGTAGATACACTTACAAATAACGTAAACCGTACTGCAGCAGATGTACGAGCTGCATTTAGCAAAAACAGTGGTAACATGGGTGTAAACGGTTCTGTAGCTTACATGTTTGATGCGACAGCTGTTATCGGTCTTGAAGGTAAAACATCAGATGAAGTTCTTGAAATTTTAATGGAAGCAGATGTTGATGCACGTGACATTCTAGAAGAAGAAGATTCTGTTATCGTGTATGCTGAACCTGATCAATTCCATTCCGTACAATCTGCACTTAAAGATGCTGGTGTTGAAGAATTCACAGTTGCAGAATTAACAATGCTTGCACAAAGTGATGTAGAACTTCCTGAAGATGCTCAAGTACAATTTGAAAAAATGGTTGATGCATTAGAAGATTTAGAAGATGTGCAACAAGTTTACCACAACGTAGACTTAGGAGAATAATACGATAGAAGCCCTGCCCGTTAACGGATAGGGGCTTTTTTTATGAAGTTAATTAAGTTGATGAATTAGTAAAGGTATTTTGTTGTAGACAGGGAATATGCTTATAGGGATATATGAAATAATCATTATTTCTAGGAGGTTTAATATGGAACATAAAACACCAAAGCATATTGTTGCTGTAGCAGGTTATTTAACAAATGAAAAAGATGAAGTGTTATTAGCTAAAGTACATTGGCGATCGGATACGTGGGAGTTGCCAGGAGGACAGGTGGAAGAAGGAGAAGCGCTCGATCAAGCAGTTTGTAGGGAAATGTTTGAGGAAACGGAAACGGGTTTAACGGTGAAGCCTATTGGAATTACAGGGGTTTATTATAATGCCTCTATGCATATTTTATCTGTTGTTTTTAAAGTGGCATATGTGAGCGGTGAAATAAAAATTCAACCTGAAGAAATACAAGAGGCTAAATTTGTTGCTTTAAATGAAGAGAACATAGATGAGTATATAACGCGTCCTCATATGAAATCCAGAACGCTTGATGCGATGAGAGCAACACATTGTATTCCGTACGAAACGTGGGAAGTGCAGCCGTATAATTTAATAGGTAGATTGTAAAGAAAAGAGTAGCCGGTTTGAGATACAATCAAATCACTACTCTTTTTTGTATACTGTTTAAGAAAAAGGTCAAAATAATAATAGTGCTAGTATTGATTTTCAGAACGTTTGTTCTGTATAATGTATGATATATTGTATACATTTAGATTACTAGATACTTACAAATATATATATTTGTAGATGATATAATGAAAATAGGGTGTTTTAATAGGGGAGTATAGGCTTAAGGTATACTCTGCTATTGGTTTAGCATAATCTATATTCAATATTTCAGATGAATAGTAGATAAAAAAAGACTGTGATACAATACTTTTTTATACCTTACAATGATGTAAGGTATGTGTAAGAGAAATCGATGGGATGTTTTTTTACAACAAGGTATTCTTAAAGTAAGAGTTATATGCTGTGTGGAAAAGAGGTGTTCAAGATGAAAGAACGAGTATTATCTAGGGTGAACTATCATCAAAAAGTTGCATTAAATCCAATGACTAAATTCTTTTATAAAGCCATTATTTTATTATTATTGTTAAGTTGTACATTATTATTCGTTGGAAATGTAATGATCGAGCAAAGTGATATTAGTAAATTACATGTACCGGCTAAGTTAGAGGTGCCCGAATCATTAACACATGCATTTATTGCGACAGAAGATAAAAGGTTTTATCATCATAACGGTTTAGATTATATAGCGATTGTCAGAGCGTCTGTTGAGAATATAAAGGCTGGTGGTGTTGTACAAGGCGGAAGCACAATTACACAGCAGTTATCCAAAAATGCTTTTTTAACGAATGAACGTACATTTTCTCGTAAGTGGAAAGAGATTTTCTATACGAAAAAAATTGAACGTACATTTACGAAGGATGAAATTTTAAAATTGTATGTAAGTAATATTTATTACGGAGAAGGAGCATGGGGAATTGAAAAAGCGGCAAACCTTTACTTCGGTAAAAAGGTGGACCAATTAACGCTGGCTGAAAGTGCAATGATGGCTGCTGTAGTAAAAGCACCTGCTTATTACTCACCTGCACAAAATTATGATAAGGCCGTAGAGAGACGAAATGTCGTTTTGAGATTGATGGAGAAGGAAGGCTATATCAATCATGATGAGTATGTGCAAGCAGTTAGTGAGAAATTAGTAATTCGTCATGATATAAAAACAGAGCAGTCGATGTTAAATAATGCACGTGAAAAAGCAGTAAGCTAAGTGAAGTTCCTACATAGGAGCTTCTTTTTTTTGAATAAATTGTGACAAATTGTGACACAATATCGTCACAATTATTGTATTTTTGTAATTTATGTGAGCGTGTTCATTGCGTGACGTATATAAGTGTTGATATTATGTGTAGTGTGTACAATGCTGTATACAGAATATGAATTTAAAGAGGAATGTATATGAAATCAAATAAACTCATGGCTCTTGGTGTAGTTTTTTCTATCGCAGTATTGATTGTAATTGGAACAATTGCGTATAGCATCATAAATGACAAAAAAGATAAAGGGAATGAGATGTTTGCTTATTCCACACAACAATCTTTAGGGAAAGATGATGCACCAGTTAAGGTAGTTGAATTTGGAGACTTCAAATGTCCTGCGTGTCGTACTTGGGATGTAACAGTATTACCACGATTAAAAGAAGAGTATATTGATAAAGGTAAAGTGCAGTTATATTTTATTAACTTCCCGTTCATCGGAAAAGACTCTGATTTAGGCGCAGCAGCTGGTGAGGCAATTTATAAACAAGATCAAGATTCATTCTGGACTTTCTATGATGAGATTTATCAAAGTCAAAAGAAAGATACGGAAGAATGGATTACAGAAGAATTACTTCTTAACATTGTGAAAGAGAAGCTTCCGAAAGTTGATGTAGAACAATTTAAGAAAGATTTACACAGTAAAGAAATAAAAGAAAAAGTACGTAAAGATTCAGATCGTGCTCAAAAATTAAAAGTTCAAGGTGCTCCTTCAGTATACATAAACGGAAATCTTGCAAACCCTGATTTCGATAGTATGAAGAAGGCGATTGATAAAGAATTGAAAAAGTGATGAGCTACTCATCACTTTTTCGACTTTTTTCGATAAAATTCTTGCTTCCGTTTTTTTTACATGCTATACTACCTTACATAAGTTATTCTAATATCTTATATTTATTTCATATTTGCGGGTGTAGTTTAGTGGTAAAACAAGAGCCTTCCAAGCTCTGGTCGAGAGTTCGATTCTCTTCACCCGCTCCAAATTTTATTAAATGTTTTTCTATAAATTGTTATCAACGCAGTGTTTCGTTTCTAAGATAAACGAGGCATTGCGTTTTTTAATGTTTGAAAAGCATAATTGTATGCGAAAATAGAAGTAAAGAATAGTATTCCAAAAGTGAATTGCTAACCAATATAGTCGTTACATAAGAGATGGATTCATCTGAGGAGGCGATTAAGAATGGATTTTGAACAATTAAAGCAAGATGTCATTGCGTATAGTAAAACAATTGGTATAGATAAAATAGGCTTTGCTAGTGCTTCACCATTTGAGGAATTAAAGCAGAGGTTAATCCAGCAACAACAATTAAATTATCAATCGGGATTTGAAGAGTCTGATATAGAAAAAAGAACGAACCCACAGCTTCTACTACCTGGTGCAAAATCAATTATTGCGATTGCATTAGCGTATCCTTCAAAATTAAAAAATGCACCATTAAGTAGGCGTGGAGAACGCCGGGGGATTTTTTGTCGTGCCTCTTGGGGACAAGATTATCATCTTGTTTTACGAGATCGTTTGCAAAAATTAGAAGCATACTTAATCGAAAAACTTCCCGAGATAGAAGTTAAGTCAATGGTTGATACGGGTGAATTAAGTGATCGAGCTGTTTCGGAGCGTGCCGGCATTGGATGGAGCGGTAAGAATTGCGCTATTATTACACCTGAATTTGGTTCGTATGTATATTTAGGAGAAATCATTACAAACGTTCCGTTCCCACCAGACCAGCCAATAGAAGATCAATGTGGAAGTTGTACAAAATGTATTGATATTTGTCCTACAGGTGCTTTAATACAAGGAGGACAGTTAGACTCGAAGAAATGTATTGCATTTTTAACACAGACGAAAGGGTTCCTACCGGAAGAATATCGCGAAAAAATAGGTAATCGTATTTATGGATGTGATACATGTCAGACTGTTTGTCCGAAAAATAAAGGAATGGATTTTCATAACCACCCTGAGATGGAACCAGATCCTGAGTTAGTTAAGCCCTTATTAACACCACTTTTAACAATTAGTAATCGTGATTTTAAAGAGAAATATGGAATTATGTCTGGTTCATGGAGAGGTAAAAAGCCGTTGCAACGAAATGCAATTTTGGCACTTGCGCATTTTAAAGAGGCATCAGCAATTCCTGATTTAATTGGTGTTATGAAAGACGATCCAAGACCGGTACTTCGCGGAACAGCAGCATGGGCACTTGGGAAAATTGGTGGAGATGGCGTGGGCGAAGCTATTGAAAAAGCGATGCAACGTGAGAAAGATGAAGAGGTTCTTCATGAAATGAATCGCGGCCTTGAATTGTTAGCGCAGAAAAAAGAGTAGATAATATCTCCCTTTTTCATATTGTAATATGGGAGGGAGACGAAATGGTTGTAAAAATAAATATTGAAAAGCAAGTACAACAATTTTTAGCATATGTAACAGAGAAACGAACAAATGTAGATGGTATTGCTGAAGATTTATTACAAATAGCACAGAGAAAGAAACAATTGTTTCAAAAGCGTAATGCAGATATAGTGAAAGCAACTGCGGATGTTTCTTTCATGAGACAATTAAATAATAGCAATCATCAAGAAATTGATTATCAAATACATTTTAAATATTTAATTAAGCATAAAGAATTATTTTATATCGAAGAGGAACAACTAAAGCGAAGAGTTTGTTTAAATAATAGCCGGGTAATAGGTGATTATGCTATTGAAGTACCAGAAGCAGTTGGAATGAGTGAGACGTTAGAAAGAGAAGTTACAAAAGAGAAGTATGGTTCTTATCAGTATAACCGTTTAGAGGCAGTTAAATATGCAGAGCGTTGGTGGGATGATAGAAACCCTGTATATCGTAATTTCCCTGATAATTGTACGAATTTTATTTCTCAATGTCTTCATACTGGAGAAGTACCAATGAATGGATACCCTAATATTCGTAAAGGATGGTGGCAAAGGGAGAATCAGTGGAGTTGGAGCTGGGCTGTCGCACACTCTTTTTATTGGTATTTGTCAGGTGCTACAGCTGGGCTTCGAGCAGAAGCAGTAGAAAGACCAGAGGACCTTATTCTTGGTGATGTCATTGCTTATGATTTCGAGGATGATGGTAGGTGGAATCATACGACGATTGTAGTAGCCAAAGACGCAGATGGTATGCCACTTGTGAATGCACATTCAGCGAATAGCCGTCGGCGTTATTGGAACTATGAAGATTCTAGTAAATATACACCACAAATGAAATATAAATTCTTTCATATTATTAATGGGTAGAGATTTTTCGCTCAAGTGGTATAATACGTAGTAGACAAAAAACAGAGGTGAATATCGCGTGGGAGTACATGTTGTTTTATATCAACCAGAAATTCCAGCAAATACAGGGAATATTGCTCGTACTTGTGCAGCAACTGGAACAGAATTACATTTGATTAGACCGCTTGGATTTTCAACGGATGATAAAATGTTAAAGCGTGCAGGATTAGATTATTGGCAGCACGTGAAAGTTACGTATTATGATTCAATTGAAGAATTTTATGAGAAAAATAAAGACGGTGAATTCTTCTATTTAACAAAGTATGGCGAGAAAGCTCATACAGCATTTGATTATAGCAAACGTGAGAAGGATTACTATTTTGTATTTGGAAGAGAAACAAACGGCTTACCAGCTAATGTAATCGAAGAAAATTTCGATCATTGTTTACGTATTCCAATGACTGATAAAGTGCGCTCATTAAATTTATCTAATACAGCAGCTATTTTAATTTATGAAGCATTCCGTCAACAAAATTATCCGGGATTAGATTTAGAAATTGTTTATTAAAAGTCGCCATATGGCGACTTTTTTTCTAAAAATAAAAATAATATGTAATCATACATTTAAAAAAGGGTACATATTCATATAGAATGGGATATATGAATAAAAATAGATTAGACGGGTTGAGATAAATATGAAGGAACAATATAATAATCAAAATACCTTTTTAAGTATGATAGATATGGATTTAATAAGAAGAGGACTATTACATGCCATTCAAGATTTAGTATTTATTGTGAAAGTTATGGATGAGGAAACCTTTAAATATATTTATGTAAATAAGATAGGTATGGATTATGCGAACCTAGGCGCAGAATGTTATGGAAAAACGTTTGCTGAAGTATTATCAGAAGATACGGCGGAAATATTGCAAGTGGAATATGCAAAAGTAGCGAGCGAAGCGAAAGCACATACCTTTTGTGATGTAGTTAGTTTACCAAAGGGTGAGTTACATTATGAATCTTCACTTAATCCTGTATTCGACGAAGAAGGAGTATGTCAGTTTATTATTTGTATTACGAGGGATATCACAGCTCAGATTGAGGAAAAGGCAGAGATAGAGGAAAAACAAATGTTGTTTAAGTCGTTATTAGAATATAATAATGACTCCATTATATCTATGGATTCTATAGGTAGAATTACATATGCAAATCCAGCAACGTATGAAATATTTGGATATCGATATGAAGAATTACATAATAAATTTATTTTTGAATTTATTAATAAAGAATATGAAAAAGATTTTCAAATTATATTTAAAGGAGCCCTGCAAGGAAGGGCAAAACAAATTGTTTCAAAGAAATATGTTCATAAAGAAGGGTACGAGCTCTATATTTCTTTGAGAACTATTCCGATTATTGTGAACGCCGAAATTGTTGGGGTATATATTGTTACGAGGGATGTTACAAGACAAGTATTGAATGAAATGCGAACAGAATATTTAGCTTATTATGACCAATTAACAGGATTAATGAATAGAATTTCATGTGCAAATAAGTTAAATGTTTTTTTAAATGATAATACAGAGTTTGCGCTTGTTTTTATAGATTTAGATGAATTTCACCTTATTAATGATACTTTTGGTCATAAAGAAGGAGATAAAGTATTACAAAAAGTTACAGAATGTTTAAGCAGTTTTCAAATAGACGGTATGCACTTATTTAGAGAACACGATGATCAATTTGTTATGTTAATAGAAAATATAACGAAAGAACGTGTAGAGATAGTTGCAAAAAGAATACTAAAAAAGATTAGTGAACATTTTGTAATCGAAGAAGAGGACGTCTATTTAAGTGCGTCAATCGGAATTGTAATGGCTCCAACAGATGGAGAGGATGAAAAAATATTATTCCAAAGAGTTGATGCTGCTTTGGAAAAAGCAAAAGAAAAAGGAAAAGGGCATTATCAGTTTTATTGCAGTGGATTAGATTGTGAGCGTGAACAAAGATTTATAATAGAAAACCAATTGCATCGTGCTATAGAAAAAAATGAATTCTGCTTGTATTATCAGCCACAAATGAATATTGAAACGAAAAAAATAGCGAGTATGGAAGCTTTAATAAGGTGGGAGAATAAAGAATTGGGATTTGTCTCTCCCAATCAATTTATTCCGCTAGCAGAAAGAACAGGATTTATTATTAAGCTTGATGAATGGGTAGTAAATGAAGTGTGTCGGCAAATACGTAAATGGTTAAATAAAGGATATGAAGTTGTCCCGATTGCAGTTAATATTTCAGCCAGGCACTTTCGCTCGATTACATTAATAGAGATGATTACACGGGCTTTACATAAGTACAATGTACCAGCTCATCTATTAGCGATAGAGGTTACAGAAGGGGCCCTTATGCATAAAGACATATCAAAAAGAGTATTGCTACAATTAAAAGAACAAAATTTAAAGATTCATTTAGATGATTTTGGGACGGGATATTCATCTTTAAGTTATTTAAAAACGTATCCAATTGATACGTTGAAAATCGATCGTTCTTTTATGGAAGGTATACATGTGGATGAACGTGATACGAATATTACAGCTGCAATTATTCATTTAGCTCATACTTTGGAATTGAATGTAATTGCAGAAGGTGTAGAAAAAGCGGAACAAATACAATTTTTGAAGGAAAAGAATGTGAAGTTTGTGCAAGGTTATTATTATAGCCGACCTTTATCAAAATATGATGTGGAAAATGTGTATTATAAATGATTGATAAAAAAAGTGATGTGCTAAGAAGCACATCACTTTTTATGTGTACCGGGTTTATCATTGTAACCAGATGTGAAAATAGCTGTAAGAAATGTGAGTGATACACCTAAAATTAATAATAATTTCATACTAATATCCCTCCTATTTTTCAGTTTACGAATCTTAAATATGAATCAAAATGTATGTAAGGTTCTTGGAAGAAAAGAATTTATTTAAAATGAATAGAGGTGTAAAAACTTTAATACCTATATTATACAGAATTTTCTTTGAATTTTGGAGAGAATTTTATAGCAATACTGTATATTTCATTTTGATTTAAAGAATGTTTAAGGACATCCTAGCATACCTTTTATAATAATCCGATTGAACAAGGAGATGGGGGAGGAGCTATAATGGATATTCTAAAAAAGATTGAACAGCATCGAGCAGCAGAAGAACGGTTACAATGGGAAGGTACGTTTGCGGAGTATTTAGAGCTTGTGAAGGAAAGACCATGGGTGGCTCAAACAGCACACTCTCGCATTTACAATATGATAAAAGATGCTGGAATCGAAGAAGTAGATGGTAGAAGAAAGTATAACTTCTTTAGTAATCAGCTATTTGGATTAGAGGATGCTTTAGAACGTCTTGTGGAGGAATATTTTCATCCATCTGCAAAACGATTAGATGTTAGAAAACGTATTTTATTATTAATGGGTCCTGTTAGTGGAGGGAAATCAACATTAGTTACGATGTTGAAACGGGGATTAGAAACATATTCACGAACAGATCGAGGCGCAATTTTTGCAATTAAAGGCTGCCCAATGCATGAAGATCCACTGCATTTAATTCCGCATCATTTACGGGATGATTTCTTTGGTGAGTATGGAGTTAGAATTGAAGGGAATTTATCGCCATTAAACGTAATGCGTCTAGAGCAAGAATATGGTTCAAGAATTGAGGATGTAGTTGTAGAGCGTATTTTCTTCTCGGAAGATCGCCGTACAGGGATTGGTACATTTAGCCCGTCTGATCCTAAATCACAAGATATCGCCGATTTAACAGGTAGTCTGGACTTTTCAACAATCGCAGAATATGGTTCAGAATCAGATCCACGAGCGTATCGCTTCGATGGAGAATTGAATAAGGCAAACCGTGGGATGATGGAATTCCAAGAGATGCTAAAATGCGACGAGAAGTTCTTATGGCATTTATTATCGCTTACGCAAGAAGGGAATTTCAAAGCGGGAAGATTTGCGCTTATTTCAGCAGATGAATTAATTGTAGCGCATACGAATGAAACGGAGTATCGTTCCTTCATAGCAAACAAGAAAAATGAAGCATTGCACTCAAGAATTATTGTAATGCCAGTTCCATACAATTTACGAGTGAGTGAAGAAGAACATATTTATGAAAAAATGATTCGTGAAAGTGATGTATCCAATGTGCATATTGCACCGCACACACTTCGCGTTGCAGCAATGTTTACGATTTTAACTCGTTTAAAAGATCCGAAGCGTCCAGATATTGATTTAATTAAAAAGATGCGTTTATATGATGGAGAAACGGTAGAAGGCTATAATGCGATTGATGTAGAGGAGCTGCAACGTGAATATCAAGATGAAGGTATGAGAGGTATTGACCCTCGTTATGTTATTAACCGAATTTCTTCTACAATTATTCGAAAAGAGGTACCATCTATTAACGCATTAGATGTACTTAGATCGCTCAAAGACGGGTTGGATCAGCATCCGTCAATTAGTAATGAAGATCGAGAGCGTTATATGAATTTCATCTCATTAGCGAGAAAAGAATATGATGAAATTGCGAAGAAAGAAGTACAAAAAGCATTCGTGTATTCATATGAAGAATCAGCGAAGACACTTATGGATAATTACTTAGATAACGTTGAAGCATATTGCAATAAATCGAAATTACGTGATCCATTAACAGGTGAAGAAATGAGTCCAGATGAAAAGCTAATGCGCTCAATTGAGGAGCAAATTGGAATTTCAGAAAATGCTAAGAAAGCATTCCGTGAAGAAATTTTAATTCGCATTTCTGCTTATGCGCGTAAAGGAAAACGCTTTGATTATAATTCACATGAGCGTCTTCGTGAAGCGATTCAGAAAAAACTATTTGCTGATTTAAAAGATATAGTGAAAATTACAACATCAACGAAAACGCCAGACGAAAATCAGCTTAAGAAAATCAATGATGTTGTTGCACGCTTAATTGATGAGCACGGCTATAATTCTTCATCTGCGAATGAATTATTACGCTATGTAGGTAGTCTGCTAAACCGATAGTTTGATAACAAAACGCTGTCTCTTGTATTTTGCGGGACAGCGTTTTATTATCCATTTATATGTGTAAAGTGTCATACCTTGTCCAAATGTAATAAATTAAGATGCAATTTCATGAATTTATTGTCAATTATTTTTACAATATGCATATGATAGAGTAACCAACCATTCATACGAAAAAAGCCAACACAATACAATATGTTGCAAAGTGTAAATGTGTGCAACTATGCATTGTGTTTCTTTCTTATCAACGGCTGAATATCTCTTTCTAGTATGTGAGTGGCAAAATTTTGTTTAGGATGCTCGGAGTATTATATGAAAAACGTTATATATGTTTATGGGATGAATTTCGATGGGCAGTTATCTTTCATTCTAGCTTGCACAGTATAAAACAAAATTTCTAGCTTACTGTTCATAGGGGAAGACAATTACAGTAAGGAGGGAAAGAAATGGGTGAAGAAAACCAACCAAATTATACGATTTCACAGGAAAACTGGTCCCTCCATCGCAAAGGATATGATGACCAACAACGCCATCAAGAAAAAGTACAAGAGGCAATTAAGAATAATTTACCCGATCTTGTAACAGAAGAAAGCATAGTTATGTCTAATGGTAAGGATGTTGTAAAAATACCGATTCGTTCTTTAGATGAATATAAGATTAGGTACAATTATGATAAAAACAAACACGTTGGGCAAGGAAATGGTGACAGCAAAGTTGGTGATGTCGTTGCGAGAGATGGATCAGGTGGTCAAAAGCAAAAAGGACCAGGAAAAGGGCAAGGAGCAGGGGACGCGGCTGGAGAAGATTATTATGAAGCTGAAGTCTCTATTTTAGAATTAGAGCAAGCATTTTTCAAAGAGTTAGAGCTGCCTAATTTAAAGAGAAAAGAAATAGATGAAAACCGGATTGAACATGTTGAATTTAATGACATTAGAAAGACTGGATTATGGGGAAATATCGATAAGAAACGAACGATGATATCCGCATATAAACGAAATGCGATGCGTGGTAAAGCCTCTTTTCATCCGATTCACCAAGAAGATTTAAAGTTCCGTACTTGGAATGAAGTATTAAAGCCAGATTCAAAAGCTGTTGTATTAGCGATGATGGATACGAGTGGATCGATGGGAATATGGGAAAAATATATGGCACGTAGCTTCTTTTTCTGGATGACGCGATTTCTACGAACGAAGTATGAAACAGTAGATATTGAGTTTATTGCCCATCATACGGAGGCAAAAGTAGTTCCAGAGGAAGAGTTTTTCTCAAAAGGAGAAAGTGGCGGAACGATATGTTCTTCTGTATATAAAAAAGCACTCGAGCTAATTGATAATAAATACTCACCAGACCGCTATAATATTTATCCATTCCATTTTTCAGACGGTGATAATTTAACATCAGATAATGCTAGATGTGTAAAGCTTGTCGAAGAGTTAATGAAGAAGTGTAATATGTTTGGATATGGGGAAGTGAACCAGTACAACCGCCATAGTACCCTCATGTCAGCCTATAAAAATATTAAGGATGAGAATTTTAGATATTATATTTTAAAGCAAAAAGCAGACGTATTCCATGCGATGAAGAGCTTTTTTAAAGAAGAAACCGGAGAAAAAATGGCATAACCCCCTTAAAAAGGGGTTATTTTTTTGTTAACTTTTTATTTTTTTAGTTGACAATGATAATGAAAATCATTATCATTTATTCGAGATATGATTACATTTAGATTTATATATTTTGGAGGAGATGTAAAGTTGAAAAAAAATAAAAGAAAACATATAAATGCGATGATTATCGCTGCGGCGTTATCACTTCCATTTGCTACGTATTCAACGCCTGCTTTAGCGGCAGTAGCAATTGAGGCTAATAAAAAGGGATATGCTTTAGAAGATGGTACATATGATGCTGTTATGAAAGCATATAAAGATAAAACGAATGAGGAGTCCATGGCAGCTGTTTATATAAAGGATCCTAAGTTAACGATTGAGAATGGAAAGAAAATTGTAACGGCAACGTTAAGTGATAGTGATTTCTTCAAATACTTGAAAACAGAAGATATTCATACTCCTGGTGTGTTTCATGATGTAACAGTAATATCAGAAGATAAAAAGAAAAATGGAACGAAAGTGATTCAGTTTGAAGTAGGAGAATTAGGAAAAAGATATAATATGCAAATGCATATTTATATTTCGACAATGGCCTATGATAATAAATATCAAGTGCAGTTTGAAGTAAATGCTTTAAATTTAGAAAATAATGTTCCAGAAAAGAAGAAGGAAAATAATGAAGAGCAAAAGGAAGATACGAAAAATATAATAGCCGATAACCAATTGAAGCAATACATTAATAAAAATATTTTAGGGCGTAAAGATATTAATGCGTCAATAACGAAAGTTGATGCACTACAAATTAAAGAACTAGCGGTATATGCTGGGAAAGGTATTAATAATTTAGCTGGTTTAGAGCATATGGTAAATTTGGAAACCTTTAGATTGCATGAATCTGAAGTGAGTGATTTATCGCCAATTGCTAATTTGAATAATTTGAAGTCTTTAGATCTTTTCTCTAATCGAATTGGAAATATTGAGCCAATTGCTGGGCTGAATAAAATTCAATCTCTTTCTTTAAGAGATAATAAAATTATTGATTTAAATCCATTAAGTAACTTGAAAAAAGTTAGAACATTAGATTTAGTCGGTAATAAGATTGAAGATATTAAACCATTATTTACAATGGGGTCTCTAGGTAAGTTGTATTTAGCTAATAATAATATTAGCGATTTAACAGGAATTGAACAGTTAAATAAAGTAAAAGAATTATGGATTGGAAATAATAACATTACTAATCTTGAATCTATTAGTAAAATGGAGAGCCTTACTCAGCTTGCAGTGAGAGATGCAGAAATTAAAGATATTACACCGCTAGCTAAAATGAAAAACTTACAATCACTTGATTTAGAAGAGAATTATATTTCTGATGTGTCACCACTTAGTGAACTAACTAATTTATATGAACTTAATTTAAGTGCAAATGAAATTTCTGATGTAAGACCTATTCAAGAGTTTGGAAAGCGTTTTGTAGTTAAAGTTCATAGACAAAAAGTATTTTTAAATGAAGGAGTAATAAATGAAAACATTAAGATTCCTGTATATGATTTAAACGGCGAACCACTCCAAAATATTAGATGGATAAGTGAGGGGGGAACACATAATAATGGTTTTGTAAAATGGGAAAATTCTGGAGAGAAAGTATACGAGTTCAATTTAGAAACAGGTTCTTCTAAGAATAAAGTACATTTTAATGGAACAGTTATTCAAAAAATAAGTGCTAAGCAAGCAGATGTAAGTGTTATTACAGATAAAAAACTAAGAGAGTATATTAATAAACATAGTTTAGGTAGAACAGACTTGAATACTCCTATCACGAAAGAAGATTTATTAAGGGTTAAAACATTAAAGATAATGGATGGACAGAACAATGGAATAAAAGATTTATCTGGATTAGAGTATATGGAAAATTTAGAAGATCTGACATTGGAAAAGTTTGAGTTGAAAAACATAGAATTTATCTCGAATTTGAAAAACTTGAAGTCAGTGGATTTATCAAATAATAAAATAGAAAATTTAGAGCCGTTAGCTAAGTTGGAAAAGCTTGTAGTATTAAATATAAGCAACAATAACAACCAAAATATAAAACCATTATTTACATTAAATTCATTGAAGAAGTTAAATGTTTCAGCCAATAAAATTAATAATGAATCTCTTCAAGGTATACAGGAATTCAAAAATTTAGGGATACTAATAATAAACAATAATGACATTAGTAGCTTGGAAGAAATTAGTGGGATAACTAAAATGGACGAATTAGAAATTAAAGGTAATAAAATAGTGGATGTAACTCCATTAACTAAAGCTAAAGAATTAAGATTTTTAGATTTGTCAGATAATAAAATTAAAGATATAACAGTTTTTAGTTCTATGTTAGATCTTTTTAAATTAAAACTGGCTGGAAATGAAATTCGTGATATAAAACCAATTATTCAATTATCTCAGTGGATTACAATTGATCTTAGAAGACAAAAAATTATGCTAGAAGATGCTCAAGTGAATCAAGAAGTGAAAATTCCTGTTTCTGATGTGGAAGATAATCCTCTTGAGGATATTACACTGAAAAGTGAAGGCGGAACATTCAATGAAGAAGAAGGGACAATTGTGTGGAGTACCCCAGGAGAGAAAAAATATGAGTTTGCTTTTGATGGAACGAGTTATTATGGGCTTGGCATATGGTTCAGCGGTGAAGTAACTCAAAATATTGTAGAAAAAATTGAGTCGCCGGAAACAGAAGTAGAAAAGCCGAAAGAAGAAACAAGTAAACCAGAAACAGAAGTAGAAAAGCCGAAAGAAGAAACAAGTAAACCAGAAACAGAGGTAGAAAAGCCGAAAGAAGAAACAAGTAAACCAGAAACAGAAGTAGAAAAGCCAAAAGAAGAAACAAGTAAACCAGAAACAGAAGTAGAAAAGCCGAAAGAAGAAACAAGTAAGCCAGAGGCAGAAGTAGAGAAGCCGAAAGAAGAAACAAGTAAACCAGAAACAGAAGTAGAAAAGCCGAAAGAAGAAACAAGTAAACCAGAAACAGAAGTAGAAAAGCCGAAAGAAGAAACAAGTAAGCCAGAAGCGGAAGTAGAAAAGCCGAAAGAAGAAGTAAGCGAACCTATAACAGAAGGTGAAAATGTAAACGAGCCAGAAGCCAATGTTGAGAAACAAACAGAAGGCTCAAATGAACTAGAAACAGCTACTGTTCAGAAAAATAAAGCGGTACAAGAACCTGCACAAGCACAAGAAGTAGTGAATCAACTAGCGAAAGAAAATGTGTCAAATAAACAAGTTCATAGTAAAAAAGAAGAAAGTAAGAAATCTTTAGCAGCAACAGGTGGCCAAGAAAGTAATGTATCTCTATTTGGTGGCTTAGCATTAGTTTTATCTGCACTGAGTATGTTTGTGTTTAGAAAAAATATATTTAAAAAATAAATAACGTTTTATTTTATTATATGATTTTTTAGAAGGTGTTATCATAGCGATTTCATTTTGAAATGTGCTTATGATAATGCCTTTTTATGGTAGAAGGATATGAATGGAAAAAGTGTAAATATATTAGAGAAGGAGGAGAGGGTATGCATATTAGTTCTATGTTAAAAATTGAAGAGATTGCATTATTTATTGCAAGTATGAATAAGGATGCTATTCATCATGTTGGTTATTGTGGAGATGAGAAAAAGGAGGTGTTACATACGATTCTTCATGATTTTTCTGATATAGGATGGGAAAGATCTTTTGTTGTTACTTATGAGGACAATAAAATAATTGGTGTATTGGGATTTGATGTGGATGAAGTAAAGAAATGTGCAGAAATATGGGGACCGTTTATTAAAGCAGAGAATTGGGAAGAAGTTGCTTTACATATGTGGAAGGAACTTATAGAAAAGGTACCGTTTCATATTGGAAAATTTTATGGTTTTTATCACGTGGAAAATAATAATTGTACTCGTTTAATGAAGGATTTACATGCTAAAGAACAAGAGCGACATAGTATTTTTAGGCTAAGTAATAGTGGTGTGAAACAACATACTATATGTAATGTGGAAGAAGCTTTACCAAAAGTATTTGAGCAGTTTATCTCTTTACACAATCATATTTTTCCTAATACATATTATGAAGGGTATGAAATTATTGAACGTTTAAGCAATACGAATAAATTATTTGTAAGTATGAAGAATGACAGGTTAGAAGGTTATGTATATGTTGAAGTAAATCCGGAGTTTCACGAAGCGAATATTGAATTTATTGCAACCGCTGAAAATAGTAGAAGAAAAGGTGTCGGAGAGCGGTTATTACAAGGGGTAATTCAGTATATTTTCTCCTTCCAAGAGATGAAAGAGATAGAACTATGTTTGAATACGAATAATGATCGTGCGATGAAGTTGTACAAGAAAGTAGGTTTTGAGGAGAAGGCATGTTTACAACACTATATAATAGAGTAAAAAACCGATTCATATGAAAATGATATTTCATATGAATCGGTTTTATTAATCTACTTTTTCCTCATTCATCACGGATTTAGAAAAAATTTGAGGTGCTAATCGTTACATAACCTTCTTTATTTTTTGCGGAACTTCTTTTGCTTGTAAATTAACATCTTCTTTTCGAAGCTCCTTAAAGAGCGAAATGACCATAAGAACAACTACGATAGAAAATGGTAGCGCAGCAATTATAGCTGCTATTTGCAGCGCATTTAATCCTCCAGCTTGTAATAAAATAGCAGCAATTATTGCGATTGTTAATCCCCATATAAGTTTTAAACTATTTTTCGGTGATAAGCTTCCGTTACTCGTTTGCATTGAAACAACAAATGTTGCCGAGTCAGCAGAAGTAACGAAAAATGTGGCTACTAAAATTAACCCGATAATTGTTAAAAATGTAGAGAACGGTAGGTGTGAAATAACAGCAAATAATCCAATCTCTGTACCATTTTTTGCGATTTCATCAGCTATACCAAGCGATTGGAACATTTCCATATGGATAGCGGTACCGCCAAATACTGCAAACCAAAATGTACAGATAAGAGTTGGGACTAATACAACTCCAATAATAAATTCTTTTATTGTGCGCCCTTTAGAAATACGAGCGATGAATGTACCGACGAATGGAGACCAAGAGATCCACCATCCCCAATAGAAAATAGTCCAGTTTTCAATCCAAGAAGAAGATTTTTCATTAAATGCTCCTAAATTTAATCCCATACTAGGTAAAGCTCCGATATAAGAACCGAGTGTAGATGTGAAATATTTCATAATAAATACAGTTGGTCCTAAAAGTAAAAAGGAGACGAGTAATATACCTGCAAGAGAGAAATTTAAGTTACTCAAATATTTAATCCCACGATCTAAGCCTGTTTGTGCACTTGTTAAATATAAAACAGCGAAGATGGCGATAAGTACGAGTTGTGTAAGTACAGTGTTATGAATAGAAGGGAATAAATAGCTTAATCCTCCGGCGATTTGTTGAGAACCAATCCCAACAGATGGCACAATACCGAATACTGTGGCTAAAACAGCCAAAATATCGACTGTTTTTCCGATAGGAGAATTTTTCGATCGATTAAATAATGGAGTAACTGTAGCTCCAATTGTGCTACCTTTTTGTTTGCGGAATGTGAAATATGCAATTGTTAAAGCAACCATCGCGTATAGTGACCACGGAAAGAGTCCCCAGTGGAAAAATGAATATTGCATAGCGAGTTTGGCGCTTTCCTCTGTACCTGCTTTTCCTGTTAATGGATCTGTAAAATGTGAAATCGGTTCAGTGATTCCATAAAAGAGCAGTCCAATTCCCATTCCTGCTCCAAACAACATGGATAGCCAAGATGGATAACTATACTGTGGTTTTTCTCCATCTTTACCAAGACGAATAGAACCGTACTTAGAAAATGCTAAATAAGTGGCTAAAATAATCATTGCGGTCATAAGTAGAGAGTAAAACCATCCAAATTTATTGAGGATAAATGAGTTTAAGGAAGATGTAACACTTTGCAAATCATAGCCTTGTATCCAACTTGCCGGGGTAATTCCCCATATGATGAATAATGTTGTTAGCAAGATGGAGATATAAAATACACTGTTTTCTTTTTTTATCATAGAATCCCACCTTTGTTTAATAAAGTTAACAATTATATTAACTATAACAATTAAAAGATTAATTGTCAAAAAATTCGATTTTTATCTTGTGTAAAAGGACAGTTTAATCGCTATGGATTCATAATTATTGGAGGTTAGATAAAGGTAAGTCTGTTCACGATATGTACAAAATATAGGAAGAAATAATATGAAATATTGCATTTTATATTGTTGTATCTAGATTTTATGTTAAATTCTTCAAGGGAATATATAAATAGGGGGCAATGATATGAACAAGAAATCAAAGATTAATAAAGTGATGCTTAGTATTAGTACAATGGCGCTATCGTTAGGAGCAATTCAAACGAATGTATCAGCAGAAGAAAAGGTGCCATACAATGTATTGCATTCGAAACCAGTTGGGATTGAAAAACCAGTAGATGAGATTGGACATGTTTCTAAAGCAGAGGAAACATTATCGTTTCAAGAACGTTTAAAAGTAGGAGACTTTTCACAGCGACCAGCATCTATTATGAAGAGCTCAGAAGTAAAGCAAATGAAAGAAAGCTATTCAATGGCTGATTTAAACAAAATGAATAATCAAGAATTGGTTGAAACGCTAGGAAGTATTAAATGGAATCAAATTACAGACTTATTCCAGTTCAATGAAGATGCAAAGGCTTTTTATAAAGACAAAGGGAAAATGCAAGCAGTTATAGATGAATTAGCTCACCGAGGTAGTACGTTTACGAAAGATGATTCAAAAGGAATTCAAACGTTTACAGAAGTGTTACGTTCAGCTTTTTATCTCGCATTTTACAATAATGAATTAAGTGATTTAAATGAGAGAAGCTTCCAGGATAAATGTTTACCTGCTTTAAAAGCAATTGCAACCAATCCAAACTTTAAGCTTGGTACATATGAGCAAGATGCAGTCGTATCTGCATACGGTAAATTAATTAGTAATGCTTCAAGTGATGTGGAAACGGTTCAATACGCATCGAATATTTTAAAACAATACAATGATAATCTTCATACGTATGTAGACGATCGTATGAAAGGACAAGCTGTATACGATATGATGCAAGGTATTGATTACGATATGCAATCTTATTTATTTGAAACTCGTAAAGAAGCAAAAGATACAATGTGGTACGGGAAAATAGATGGATTTATTAATGAAATAAATCGTATTGCTCTTTTAAATGAAGTAACACCAGAAAATAAGTGGCTCGTTAATAATGGAATTTATTTTGCTAGTCGTTTAGGGAAGTTTCATAGTAATCCAAATAAAGGTTTAGAGGTTGTTACACAAGCAATGCATATGTATCCGCGTTTAAGTGAGCCGTATTTTGTTGCAGTAGAACAAATTACGACAAATTATAACGGAAAAGATTATAGCGGTAATACGGTAGATTTAGAGACGATACGTAAAGAAGGAAAAGAACAGTACTTACCAAAAACGTATACATTCGACGATGGATCTATCGTATTTAAAACAGGAGATAAAGTATCAGAAGAAAAAATTAAGAGACTATACTGGGCTGCAAAGGAAGTAAAAGCACAGTATCATCGTGTAATTGGGAATGACAAAGCATTAGAGCCAGGTAATGCAGACGACGTATTAACGATAGTAATCTATAATACTCCAGACGAATATCAGTTAAACAGACAACTGTATGGATATGAAACAAACAACGGTGGCATTTATATAGAAGAAACAGGTACATTCTTTACATATGAGCGTACGCCAGAACAAAGTATTTATAGTTTAGAAGAGTTATTCCGTCATGAGTTTACTCATTATCTTCAAGGGAGATTTGAAGTGCCAGGTTTATTTGGAAGAGGGGATATGTATCAAAATGAGAGATTAACTTGGTTCCAAGAAGGAAATGCAGAATTTTTCGCAGGATCTACTCGTACAAATAATGTAGTACCGAGAAAGAGCATCATTAGTGGATTATCATCTGATCCTGCAAGCCGTTATACAGCAGAGCGCACATTATTTGCTAAATATGGTTCTTGGGATTTCTATAATTACTCGTTCGCATTGCAATCTTATTTATATACACATCAATTTGAAACATTTGATAAAATTCAAGATTTAATTCGTGCAAATGACGTGAAAAATTATGATGCCTATCGTGAGAATTTAAGTAAAGATTCTAAACTAAATAAAGAGTATCAAGAGTATATGCAACAGCTAATTGATAATCAAGATAAATATAATGTACCGGAAGTAGCAGATGATTATTTAGCTGAACATGCACCAAAATCGTTAACAGCAGTAGAGAAAGAAATTAGTGATACGTTGCCAATGAAAGAGGCAAAAATGACAAAACATAGCTCCCAATTCTTTAATACATTTACATTAGAAGGCACATTTACAGGTAGTGTAACAAAAGGTGAGTCAGAAGACTGGAATGAAATGAGTAAACGAGTAAATGAGGCACTAGAACAACTGGCGCAAAAAGAATGGAGTGGCTACAAAACTGTTACAGCATACTTCGTCAATTATCGTGTGAATAGTTCAAATGAATTTGAATATGATGTAGTCTTCCATGGTATCGCAAAAGATGATGGAGAAAATAAAGCTCCAACGGTTAATATAAATGGACCTTATAATGGGCTTGTAAAAGAAGGAATTCAATTTAAAAGTGATGGCTCAAATGATGAAGATGGAAAAATTGTTTCTTATTTATGGGAATTTGGAGATGGTAGCACAAGTGCAGAAGTTAATCCAATACATGCATATGAAAGAGAAGGAATTTATAAAGTAGCGTTAAGAGTAAAAGATGATAAAGGCAAAGAGAGCAGAAACGAAACCACTGTTACGATTAAAGATGGAAGTTTAACAGAATTAGAACCAAATAATCGTCCAGAGGAAGCGAATCGTATTGGGCTAAACACTACTATAAAAGGTAGCCTTATCGGTGGAGATCATACCGATGTTTATACATTTAATGTAGCATCAACGAAAAATATCGATATTTCCGTTTTAAATGAGTATGGAATCGGGATGACATGGGTGCTTCACCATGAATCAGATATGCAAAATTATGCCGCTTACGGTCAAGCTAATGGAAATCATATAGAGGCAAAATTTAATGCAAAACCAGGTAAGTATTATTTGTATGTATATAAATATGATAATGGCGATGGAACGTACGAATTATCAGTAAAATAAGTGCTTTCCAATGTATGTTTAACTTTACTTTTTGTGGAAAATAGTATATTATATAGATATATAATATATCGGTTATTTACTAGGAGGAGCCTGTCACAATAGGTTTCTCCTGTTCTTTTTTATGGGCCTGTCTTACAGGCTTTTCTTTAAAGGGTAAATAACTGAAAATTAAGAACTATAATCTTTGAAAGAGGTGGGGCATACACATAACAAAAAAGGGATTGTTTAAGAGAGGGGGATAAGAAATGGCTTTGTTTGGTTATCCACTTGAAACAATTTATTTATACGGGTTTATTATTGCTACTATACTCACTGTTATTTATATCTTTTTTGGAGATATATTTGAATCCATATTTAGTTTTGGAGGCGGATCTGTATCCGTTGTTACTTTATTACTTAGTTTTTTCGCCATGTTATGTGGACTTAGTTATATAGGAGAATATTTATTTTCCTTTAATAGCATTCTTATCTTCGGGTCTGCATTTGCTATATCCTTTATTGGTGTTTTCATAATGAAAATATTAATTTTAAAGCCGATTGCAGAAGCAGAACAAAACACCGTGCAGCGCATGGATGAATTTATTGGTTGTAAGGGAGAGGTCATTACAACAATTCCTACAGAAGGATTTGGAGAAGTATTAATCTCCTCCCAATTTGGAAGTAATGCAATTCCAGCTAAAACAATTGGGAAAAAAGATATTTCACAAGGAACTGAAGTTATTATCGAGGGAGTCCAAGATGGTGTTCTGCTTGTACAGAACATCGCTTATTCTTTAAAGAAACCAAAATTATAAGGGGGAATTTACATGACGATTCCATTAATTATCGGTGGAGTATTACTCGCAATTTTAATTCTACTCATTTTAGTATTCATTACAAAGTATCGAACAGTTGGACCAGATGAAGCATTAATTGTTACTGGAAACTGGCTTGGTGGCGGGAAAAATGTAGTTACTACTGATGATGGAAAGAAGATTAAGATTATTCGTGGCGGCGGTACTTTCGTAGTTCCGATTATGCAAAGAGCAGAGCCTTTAAGTCTATTAAACTACAAATTAGAAGTGGGAACACGTGATACGTATACGAAACAAGGTGTACCGATTACAGTAAATGGTGTTTCTATTATTAAAGTAGGGTCTACCATTGAAGAAGTTTCTACAGCAGCTGAACAATATTTAGGAAAAGAAACAGAAGAGTTGAAAATAGAAGCAAAAGAAGTTTTAGAAGGGCATCTACGTGCTATTTTATCTTCTATGACAGTAGAAGATGCCTATAGTAATAGAGAGCAATTTGCTCAAAAGGTACATGAAGTAGCTTCTACAGATTTAAAGAAGATGGGACTTCGCATCGTTTCCTTTACAATTAAAGAAATTATGGATAAGAATGGTTACTTAGATGCACTTGGTCAGCCACAAATTGCGATGGTTAAGCGTGATGCAACAGTTGCAAATGCAGAGCGTGAAAAAGAGGCGCGAATTGAAAAAGCTCGTGCTGAGAAAGAAGCGAAAGAAGCTGAGTATCAACGTGATGCACAAATCGCTGAAGCTGAAAAACATAAAGAGTTAAAAGTACAATCTTATAAGAGAGACCAAGAACAAGCTCGCGCAGATGCAGATCTTTCCTATGAATTACAACAAGCAAAAGCGCAACAAGGTGTTACAGAAGAGCAAATGCGCGTTAAAATCATTGAGCGTGAAAAGCAAATTGAATTAGAAGAAAAAGAGATTGCGCGTCGTGAAAAGCAATATGATGCAGAAGTAAAGAAAAAGGCAGATGCAGATCGCTATGCTGTTGAACAATCAGCAGAAGCAGAAAAAGTAAAACAAATGAAAAAAGCAGATGCAGATCAATATAAAATTGAAGCGGAAGCAAGAGCACGTGCAGAAGAAGTTCGTGTAGAAGGTTTAGCGAAGGCGGAAATCGAAAAAGCGCAAGGTCAAGCAAAAGCAGAAGTACAAAAAGCACAAGGTACAGCGGAAGCAGATGTTATCAGATTAAAAGGTTTAGCAGAAGCGGAAGCGAAACAAAAAATTGCAGAGGCATTTGAGCTATATGGTCAAGCGGCAATTATGGATATGGTTCTTAAAATGCTTCCAAGTTATGCGAAGGAAATTGCAAGCCCGCTTAGCAACATTGATAAGATTACAGTTGTCGATACAGGCGGTGGTGGTAAAAATAGCGGCGCCGGAAAAGTTGCAGGTTATGCGACTGATTTAATGGCAACGATGCAAGAAACATTAAAAGCGTCTTCTGGCATTGATTTAAAAGAGCTATTAGAAGGATTTGCAGGAAAAGGAGCGGTACAACAATTATCAAACGATAAACCTGTTGTATCCGTAGTAGAAGACGAGAAAAAAGAAGTAGAAAAAGATAAAGAATAGTAAAGTGGAAGGAACCTCTAGTAAGTAAGATACTAGAGGTTCTTCTGTGAATTGTAATATTTCGAATAATATACATTTTTATATATTGTTTTAATTATTTAATTTATATAGAATGAAAAAGGTATGTATCAACTCTTCAATAGAGAAAGAGATAGAGAGTCACATTGATACATTTGAATCGTATGATTTATATAAAGAAATTAAATGTAAAACAATTACATTTAAAACGGTATGGAGGGGTAGAAATATGTTTCAAGGAAAATTAAGAAGTAGTAGTTTAAAAGCAAAGTTACTTGTGTCATTTGTTATCATTTTAATTCTTCCAAGTATTGTAATTGGTTGGACGTCTTATCAGCAAGCGAAGACAAACTTTAATGAGACGATTTCACAATCGGCGAAAGATAATATAAAAATTTTGGATAATGTAATTAATAAGGAATTGGATAGTAAAAAAGTAGATGCAGTTTATTTTACAAAATTATTTACACAATCAAGTTACCAAACGGATCAAATACAAAATATCCAAAATAAACTAGAAGAATATAATAAGTTACATCCAGAACTGGAAGCCATCTATACTGGATCCAGCAATGGGCAATTTATTCAATCACCGTCTATTCAAATGCCAGAAGGATATAATCCTACAGAAAGAGATTGGTATAAAGAGGCAGTGAAAAAAAGTGGAGAAGTAATTATTACAGCTCCATATAAATCAAAAACGACAGGAAATATTGTTATTACAATAGCAAAACAAAATGAGGATAAGAGCGGTGTTCTCGGTATTGATTTAATTATTAATGATATCGTAAATACTTCAAAGATGGTTAATATCGGTAAAAAGGGATATGTAGCAATTTTTGATCAAGATAAAAATGTGGTAGCGCATCCAACGATGAAGCCAGGGGATAAGGTAGAAGAGAAGCTCGAAAAAGAGTTGTACAAACAAGAAACAGGTGATTTTAATTTCACATTAGATGGTGAAGATCGTCATATCACTTTTAAAACAAATAAGATAACTGGATGGAAAATAGCAGGAATTATGCCTTCAAACGAAATTATTGAAGCAGCTGAACCTATTTTCTATAAAACGATAACTGTTATTGGTATTTCATTAATAATTGGCGGGATTTTAATTTACTTCATAATTGCTTCTATTATTAACCCGTTAAAACAACTTGTTATATCATCGAAAAAGATTAGTGAAGGCGATTTAACAGAATCAATTACAGTTCATTCTAAAGATGAAATTGGACAGCTAGGAGAAAGCTTTAACGAGATGGCAGCATCATTACAGAATGTCATTTCCAATATAAATACTTCAGCAGGTCATGTAGCGGCATCTTCAGAAGAATTAACAGCTAGTATGAAGCAGACGAGTGAAGCAACGGAACAAATTACACAAGCGATAGAGCAAGTGTCGAGTGGAGCGGAAATACAAACGAAAGAAGTTGAAGAAGGCGCAACATTATTAGAAGAAGTTACAGAAGGAATTCAACGTGTGGCAGACAGTTCTTCATTAGTATCCACAGCCTCTATGTATACGAAGAAAAAGGCTGAAGATGGTGGGAAGTTAGTTGAACAAACGGTGAATCAAATGCAATTAATCCATGAGTCTGTTTCACAATCAGATAAAGTTATTGTTTTGCTAGATGATAAGTCGAAACAAATTGGAGCAATCCTTGAGGTAATTCAACATATTGCAGAGCAGACAAATTTATTAGCATTAAATGCTGCAATTGAGGCTGCGAGAGCTGGAGAACAAGGAAGAGGATTTGCAATTGTAGCAGATGAAGTGCGAAAGTTAGCAGAACAATCAGGACAGTCTTCTACGGAAATTGGAAAACTAGTAAAAGAGATACAATTTGACATAAAAGAAACAGTAAGCTCTATGAAGCAAGTTGGAACAGAAGTACAATCAGGGCTTGAAGTTGCAAATGAAACGAAGCAAAGCTTTGTTGAAATATTGAAGTCTACAGATGATACAGTTGTACAAATTGATAGTATGGTAGAAGTAGCGAAGCAAATGACAGTAGATGCAAAACAAGTTAGTGCATCTATTAATGAAATTGCAGCTACGATTGAAGAAAATGCAGCAAGCGTTCAAAATATTGCTGGTTCTTCAGAAGAACAATTAGCTTCAGTAGATGAAATCAATGCAGCAGCAGTTCATTTATCGCAAATGGCAGAAGAATTACAAGAGATGATTGGGAAATTTAAAGTGTAATAAAAAAGAAACGAGGTAGTAATTGTACCTCGTTTCTTTTTTTATCCCGCTATTTGTGTGTTGATTAAAGTTTCAGTTTATGAAGATAAAAAATAAAGAAATATAGAGTAACCGTGTTATGATTAGGTAAAATTATAAAAGACTGTATTTTCGTTAAATTCTATCTTTAATTATGTTAGGGGAATGGTTTTGAAATTTAAAAAGTTAAAACTACAACCGAGAATTACAATAACAATTAGTACACTTATTCTAGTCGTACTTCTATTAACAAGTTATTTATTTTATTACATATTGTCTGAAACGGTAGAAGAGCAAATTGGGAAACGGGCTTTGCATGTTGCGAAAACAGTTGCTGCTATACCTGAAATAACGGAAGCTTTTCAAAAAGAAAACCCAGCTTCTATTATTCAGCCAATTGCAGAAAAAATTCGAATTGATACAGATGCTGATTTTATTGTAGTTGGAAATAAAGAGGGGATTCGATATGCACATCCTAAGCGAGATAAAATAGGAGAAGCAATGGTTGGTGGAGATAATAAAGGAGTACTATTAGAAGGAAAATCTTATATTTCGAAAGCAACTGGATCATTAGGTCCTTCATTACGCGGCAAAGTTCCAATCCGTAATCAGGAAAATGAAATTATAGGCGTGGTGTCTGTTGGATTTTCAATGGATGATATTCATGGAGCGGTAGAAGTATATGGAAAGCGTGTATTTTGGATTACAGTAATAGGTCTTTTAATCGGGATAATTGGTTCTATATATTTAGCCGGAAGTATAAAAAGAATGATGTTTGGGATGGAGCCAGAAGAAATTTCATCTTTATATGAAGAGCATAGTACAGTGATTCAATCTGTACGTGAAGGGATTATTGTCATTGATCGAAATGGCATGATTAGTTTAGTCAATCAAGCGGCTTATGATATTCTTTCGCTAGATAAAAAACGAAATATTATTGGGGAATTTATTTTAAATGTAATTCCTAATTCAACGATACTAGATGTATTTCAAACTGGTGAAGAACAGTTTGATCGTCAATTAAATATAAAAGGGCAGGCTGTTATTGCGAACCGTCTACCTATTAAAGTAAAGAATAAAGTAACTGGCGTTGTATCGAGTTTACGTTTGAAATCTGAAATGGATCAGTTAACAGCAGAGTTATCTCAGACGAAGCAATATACAGAGGCATTACGAGCGCAAACGCATGAATATAACAATTTGTTGTATACGCTTTCAGGTCTTATCCAGTTAGAATCATATGAAGATGCTTTAGAGCTTATTCATAAGGAAACAGCGGTATATCAAGATTTTGTTCAATTTATTATGAAGCGAATTCAAAATCCATGGTTAGGTGGAATTTTAATTGGATTCTATAATAGAGCGCGAGAGTTAAAGATTGATTTTATGCTAGATCGAGAAAGTAGCTTAGATAAATTAAGCCCGCACATTGAGAGTAATTACGTCGTTTCTATTTTAGGAAATTTAATTACGAATGCATTTGAAGCAATTGAAAGAAATGAAGAGAATGATAAGAAGGTAAGGATGTTTGTAACTGATATTGGAGAAGAGATAGTAATTGAAGTGGAAGATTCAGGACAAGGGATTCATGATGAAGTCATTACTAGCATATTTTATAAAGGCTTCTCGACGAAAGAAGGCGGGAAACGAGGATATGGATTAGCAAAAGTGAAAGAGTTAGTAGAAGATTTAAATGGAAGTATTGCAATCGAAAAAGGGGATTTAGGTGGTGCATTATTTATTATTGCATTACCAAAAGAGAGAGGCGAATTGTAATGGGTGAGGAGATTGAAGTATTGATTGTAGAAGATGATATTCGAATTGCGGACATTCATCGTCGTTTTACTGAAAAGATTGAGGGATTTAAAGTAATTGGAACAGCAACGACTGGAGAACAAGCGAAAGAATGGCTAGAGTTTGTGAAGCCACAACTCGTTTTATTAGATGTGTACTTACCTGATATGCAAGGAACGGAACTTGTCACATATATTAGGCATAATTTGCATGATACAGATATTATTATGATTACAGCTGCATCGGAAACAGATGTAGTGAGGCATGCTCTACGAGGCGGAGTAACAGATTATATCGTAAAGCCACTTATGTTTGATCGATTTAGGGCGAGTTTGGAAAGTTACAAAAAAAAGATTGTGCAGTTAAAAAAAACTAATCAATTATCTATAGAACAAATTGAACATTTATGGTCCCAAAGAGGCGTAAAGGGAAATGAAATAGAATATGCCCCGAAAGGGATAGATCCTTTAACTTTAGCAAAAATAAAAAAGCATATGTTAGCAGTTGATGAAGAAGGTATTACGGCAGAAGAGTTAAGCTCAATGGTTGGGGTAAGCCGATCAACAGCGAGGCGTTATTTAGAGTATTTAATATCTGGAAAGAAAGTTCATGCGGAGCTTATATATGGGAGTGTAGGGAGACCAGAAAGAAGGTATTTTCTTGTTTCTTCATAACAAAAAAACAGTAGAGAATTGCATTTCTTCTACTGTTTTTTTACGTCTTATATTGGAATAATTCCGATTACAATTCCCGTAATTAACATCACCATTGTCGTTCCAACAGCCCAAAGTAACGTAAAGCGTTGATGTTCACCAAAATCAACTTTGGCCATTCCGACTAATAAATAAGTGGAAGCGACGAGAGGACTTAATAAGTGAACAGGTTGCCCGAGTAATGAAGCGCGTCCCATTTCAGCTGCACTAATTCCATAAGCAGCGGCAGCTTTCGTTAAAATAGGTAATACCCCGAAGTAAAATGCATCATTGGACATGAAAAATGTGAACGGCATACTAAGAAGAGCTGTAATAATCGGTAGTTGTGGTCCAAGTGCGTCTGGTATAAGAGTGACTACACTTTGAGCCATTGCATCTACCATTTTTGTTCCTGATAAAATACCAGTGAAAATTCCAGCGGCAAATACGAGAGAAACAACGGCTAATACGTTTCCTGCGTGAGAAGCAATACGTTCTTTCTGTTGTTCTAAGTTCGGATAGTTAAGCATAACAGCAACGGCGAAAGCGATTGTAAATAAAACAGGTAACGGCATAACTTCTAGTATGAGACAGACAAGTAAGGTAACAGTTAATAAAAAGTTAATCCATAGAAGTTTAGGGCGTTTATGAACGGCAGCTTCTACTGTGGCAGCTTGCTCATCCATCGTTTGCATTTGTTTTAAGTATTGTACATCCATAATTCCTAATCGTTTTCTTTCTTTTTTGCCAAGATAGTAAGCAACGAAAACGACCCAAATTGCACCAGCGATCATTCCTGGTATAAGTGGTGTAAAGAGCTCTGATGCGTCTAGTCCAAGAGCACTCATAACCCGAGCTGTCGGTCCGCCCCACGGTGTAAGATTTGTCACTCCTGCTCCTAACATAACAACCCCAGCTAATATAAGTGGATTCATTCCAAGGCGTTTATATAATGGATACATTGCGGAAACCGTAATCATATACGTTGTTGTTCCATCCCCATCTAATGAAACGATAATAGTAAGAATCGCTGTACCAACAACAATTTTTAAAGGATCTCCTTTTACAAATTTCAAAATCCTACTAATGACAGGATCGAATAAACCGCTATCAATCATAATCCCAAAATACAAAATAGCAAACATAAGCATAATACCAGTAGGTGCTAGTTTTTGAATTCCTTCTAACATCATAGGTCCCATATTTGCATAAAAACCTCCAATTAATGCGAAAGTAATTGGAATTAATATTAATGCTACTAGTGCTGACATGCGTTTCGTCATAATTAAAAACATAAAGACAAATACCATCGCAAATCCAAGTAGTGCTAACATGTAATCTCCCCCTCAAGAATGATTGCGCTTTCAAAATGTAACGAAAATTCAGAAAAAAGTGTTTTTTATTTATCATAAAAGCATTCATTCAAATGGTAAATAATTTGAAAAATAACATCATTAGAAGCATAATTTTCATTTTGGTCATTTTGTTCACGGTAGTTAATTTGAATTTTTAAAAAGTAAGCCGCTCTCCGTAAGAATGGTAGAATAAGATGAAAATATTGAAGTGTGAAATAGGGAGTAGATTTTATATGAAAACGAGAATTGAAGAGATTTATAGTTCTTATGAAGGAAAAGTAGAAGAGATTTTTGTTAATGAATCTTCTTACGTATATGAGTGGGAAAATTTAATGATGATCCGAAAAAATAACGATGTGCTTGAAAAAGTTGCGGTCGGTATTAGTGGAAATATAAGGTTAGTAAATGTAGTTGTTGGTCAGCAAATTAATACAGATACATTATTAGTTAAGTTAGAAGACGATTTATTAATTACAGGTTGTGAATGATGAGAGATGTGTAGAAATGGCTACACATCTTTTTTGGTCTTTATATTACAAAAAGTACATTATTTTTTCACAAATCTCACACAACTTTTTGATATGCTCCTTGTGGAAGATACGGTTAGGGAGGAAGTAAAATGAGAACAAAGTATGTGACACTTGCTATATGCTTATTCTTTGTCTTTACAATAGTAGGATGTGGTAAGAAACAAGCAGAGGCTGTAGCAATTGATGAGAAACAAGATAAGTGTGATATTTGCCAAATTGGGGTAATGGATAATCAATTTGCAACAGAAGTCATTTTAGAAAATGGAAAAGCGTTAAAGTTTGATGATATCGGTTGTATGTATAAATGGATGGAGATTAATCCAGGTGAAAAGACGAAAGAAAAATTTGTTCGAGATTATGATTCGAAAGAGTGGATTTCATTAGAAGATGCGACTTACGTATATGATAAAACAATAACGACACCGATGGCCTATAATGTCATTTCATTTGAAAATAAAAAGGATGCAGAAAGTTTTGTGTCTAACTATAAAGGGAAAGTTCTTTCATATAAAGAGCTAGCAGAGCATAAATGGGAAATGAATAAAGAAATGATGGGGAACCCGAAAAAAGGAAATCACGGTGGACATCATTAATAATAGAAAAGGACAACTATATAGTTGTCTTTTTTTATTATTACTCAGGTGCAAATATAGAAAAGGTGTAAAATTTTTAGAAGAACGGTTACAATGGAATATAGTAACCTAAAGCAATCATTTATGTACTTTTTAGAAATGTATACAAATGCGGTAAAATCGTGCTAAACTAATTGCTTCATAATGTTAATGATGAGGCCATCAGGCACATCATTCCAATAGGTTGAGAAACATAGTATAGGTTTTAAGATAATCCGATTAAAGAAGGAATATAAAGGGCTTATGGATAAATGTACTCAAGAAGAGTTATTGTATGTGATGGAGGAATGGTTAAGAAAACATTATCTTTCATAGGAGCTGTAGTTGTGAGAAAACAAAAAATTTTATTATGTATGTTATTAGGACTTTTAATGACGGTAGTGGCTTGCGATAAGCAAGAGGAGCCAGAATCGAAACCGGTTCATGTGAAAAACGAAAAGAAAAAAGAAAAGCATAAAGAACAGGAAGAACCTAAAGAAGAAAAAAGTATAAATTTAATGGACAAACAGTTGCTACTTTCTGCGACTCTTGGCGACACGGAAACAGCTATGAAGCTGATTCAAGATGGAGCCAATATAAACGTAGAAGGTGACAACGGAGAAACTCCTATCCTTGCAGCAACGTATCAAAATCATGTAGAGACAGTTAAAGCATTAATTGGTGCAGGTGCTAATATTGAAAGTAAAGATGAGAAACAAAGTAATCCATTTCTTTATGCAAGTAGAGAAGGATATACAGACATTGTAAAGCTACTAATTAATGCAGGGGTTAATACGAAAGAAATTACTAAATCAGGTGGAACAGCACTCATTTCTGCATCTGAACGTGGCCATATAGAGGTTGTAAAAGAATTGTTAGAGCATACAGATATTGATGTGAATTATAGAAATGCTCGTGGTGGAACGGCTTTAGTAGAAGCAATCGTATTAGGAAATGGTAGTGAAAATCATAAGAAAGTAATTCAAATGCTTATTGACCACGGGGCAGATGTAAATATGGCCAATAAGGAAAATATTACGCCACTGCAATATGCTGAAAAAAGAGGTTTTAAAGATATTGCAAATATGTTGAGGTTAGCTGGAGCGAATGAAGTCGTACAGCCACAACCACAACCGGTGGAATAACAAGATAAAGAAATAAAAAGTACGAAATAATCTCATTTAGATAGACAGAATGAAGAAGTCATTTAGTATGATGGATTCAGTAATGTGTATTTGAATGGGATTTTTGTTTTGTGCATGAAAAATAGATTATGAATGGTATATGGAGTAACTAAGGAGGATATAAATGAGGCTCTCAGAAATTGATTTAATAGCAATTCAGGTAGAGGTTTTATTTGTTCATAATCAAGTAGGGAAAATGAAATATGTAAATGAACAAGGAAATCCGAAAGCACCCCGCTTTTTTCTTGGCAGAACTCGTGAAGGGAGTATAACGAGATATCATTGTGATCTGGATGATGAAACGGTAGGTAAGATTGAGAAATTAATTCGAGAACCTTTAAATCATATAGAGATAGCAAAGATCATTGATGTATTAAATGAAGAAAAAACAGTGAAAAATATTTGGATGGGCCCTGCTTTCATGTTCTCTAATAATTTACATAAGCCAACTAGAACAATACAGATAACAGAGAAGAATAAAGAGCTTTTGCGAGAAAATTTTCCTAATCTAATAGAACAGATGGGATGGAGGCAACCTTACTTTGCAATTGTAAAAAATGAAAAGGTAGTTTCTATATGTTGCAGTGCTAGGAGTACGCCTGTAGCTGCTGAGGCGAGTGTGGAAACTTTAGCGGAGTTTCAAGGGAATGGATATGGTACTGATGTTGTTACAGCCTGGGGGATATCAATACAAGAAGAAAAACGCATTCCACTTTATAGTACTTCTTGGGATAATTATGCTTCACAAGCAGTTGCGAGAAAACTAAAACTGATTAACTATGGAATGAATTTGCATATCACTTAAATTTTAAAAATAGTTGTTTGCTGTTGGGGTTCATTCGTATATTTAGATTATTGTTAAAAAAATATGATGAATATTAACATTCGATTAACACCTAATTAACAATCTATCAAAACTGACTTAATAAATGCGTAATATAGTAAAGGTAACAGAATAACTAGGGTAGAGAACATTTGAGAACACCCGCTTACATATAACGTGCCACTTTCTTAGGTGTGCTCTATTTCCTAGAGTTCAAATAAGGAGAAAGGTGTTCTATGTAAGTAGGTGTTTTTAGTTTGGATAAAAATAGAAAAGCTAGGTGGAACGAATGTTTAAAGAACCTTATATTGCGATGATAAAAGATTGGAAAGGGTACAAAACATACAAAAAATTACCGAAAACAGTTGTTCTTATGACTGGTTCAATGCTGGAGTTACCAGAGCGTGTATATGAATGACAGAAGCATGGACATGATGTATTTCTTCATTGTGATTTTATACAAGGTTTAAATACAAATACAGAGGAAGCTCTTTTGTATATTCAAGATGTTATCGGGGCGCAGGGTATTATTTCAACAAAAGGTTCGACAATTCGAAATGCTAATAAAATTGGATTAAAAACGATTCAACGCATTTTTATTGTTGATACTTTATCTCTTACAAAATCAATTGAGAATTGTAAAATGACTAAACCGAATGCGGTAGAGATTATGCCTGGTATTATGCCTTCCATTATTAAGCAGTTAGCAGAGGAAATAGAATTTCCTATTATTGCAGGCGGACTGATTCAAACACGAGAAGATGCGGAAATTGCTATTCGTGCAGGAGCAAGTGCAATTTCAACGAGTCATTATGAAGTATGGATACAAGAAGAAAAAAGGAGTGCAATCTTGTGATTGAATTGAAAAATGTTTCAAAGGTGTATAAAAATGCGGAAGAGACAGCGGTTAAAGGTGTATCGGTTCACATTAAAAAAGGCGAGTTTTTTGTTTTAGTTGGACCTTCAGGATGTGGGAAAAGTACACTATTACGAATGATTGCTGGCTTAGAAGAGATTTCTTCGGGGGATTTAATTATTAATGAACATGTTGCAAATGATTTAGAGCCGAAAGACCGTAATCTATCAATGGTATTTCAAAATTATGCATTATATCCACACTTATCTGTAGAAGAAAACATTTTATTTGGGCTTAAGGTAAGAAAAGTACAAAAAGAAGAGCGACAAAAGCGATTAATGGAAGCTATTGAAATGGTAGGACTGAAAGAGTATGTGAAAATGAAGCCAGGTCAATTATCAGGCGGACAAAGGCAACGTGTTGCGCTTGCCAGGGCGATCGTAAGTCAAGCGCCGATCTGTTTAATGGATGAACCACTTTCAAATTTAGATGCGAAATTACGTGCGCAAATGAGGATTGAAATTAGAGAAATTCAGCAACGTCTAGGAATTACAATGATTTATGTTACTCACGATCAAATAGAAGCGATGACTATGGGAGATCGTATCATGGTCTTAAATAAAGGAAGCATACAGCAAGTTGGAACACCGCTTGATATATATAATGAACCAGCGAATGAATTTGTTGCAAGCTTTATAGGGTCTCCTTCGATGAATATAAATGATGGAGAAGTGGATAAAGAAAAAGGCGTAGTACATATAGGGCAATTGCAAATTCCGTTATCTATTGGACTGTTAAAGCAATTACCAGAAGGAATAATTCGAATAGGTATGCGTCCTGAACATATTGAACTGTCTGAGAGAGGGCAAGAAGTCACGTTACAATCTGTAGAAGTATTAGGTAACGAATCTATATTAAATTTCGCGGTAAATGGAATAACTTGGAGTGCAAAAGTCATTGGACAGCTACTCCTGAACAAAGGTGACAAAGTAAAATTATTATTCTCGCAAGATAAGTTATGCTTCTTTCACCAAAATACGAATGAACGATTAAAAGTGGTAGCTGAAGAAGAGTTGAAAGTGGTGGCGAAATAATGATTGAGGTAGGCAAGTTACCAGCCCAAGCAAAAGTTTCAAAAAAGAAGAGTTTATGGAGTAAAACGAAAGATTTAAGAATAGGATTATTATTTTTGGCGCCATCTATTTTACTGTTTTCGATTTTTCTTTTTTATCCATTATTTAGGACGATTTACTATAGCTTTTATTTAACAGATATACACGGAGAAGCTAATCTTTTTGTTGGCTTAGAAAATTATCAATACTTATTTTCTGATCCTGCTTTCTACAAAAGCATAAAGTCAACTTTATTATTTGTTGTATATACAGTGCCTACGAGTATTATATTCGCTTTATTTCTTGCATTGATTGCAAATGGAAAAGTAAGAGGCATTGGGTTATTCCGTGTGTTATTTTCTTCCACTATGGGAATATCAGTAGCTGCTAGTGCGGTGATTTGGCTATTTTTATTTCATCCAAGTGTCGGGTTATTTAATAATATATTAGCCTCTATGAATCTACCTGCAATAGCATGGTTAACGAGTCCAGATTGGGCATTGTTCTCTGTATCGGTTACAACGGTTTGGGTGAATACAGGATTTGCATTTTTAGTTATATTAGGTGGTTTACAAAATATTGATACGTCTTTATATGAGAGTGCATCTATAGATGGCGCTAGCTATTTATATAAGCTTCGCCGTGTTACATTACCGATGCTATCACCAACTTTATTTTTTATCGTGACAGTAACGTTAATTAGTGCGTTCCAAAGCTTTGGACAAATTGATATTTTAACGCACGGTGGACCAAATGATGCAACGAATTTAATTGTGTACTCAATTTATAAAGAGGCGTTTGTGAATCATCAATTTGGAACAGCAAGTGCACAAGCGATGATATTATTCGTTTTCATTTTTATTGCTACATTGATTCAATTCAAGTTTGCTGAGAGAAAGGTGCATTATAAATGATCGTTAAACAGTGGAAACAAAATTTCCTATTATACATGCTGCTCATTATTAGTGCAGTAATGGTGTTTTTTCCTGTACTCTATGCGTTTTTAATAAGCTTTATGACACCAGATGATATTCAAATGAGAAGGCTATTTCCGACCCAATTTACTTTCGATAATTTTATTAATATTTTTCAAAAAGTACCGCTTTTTACATACTTGTACAACAGTTTAATTGTATCGACGATTGTTATGATTGGACAACTTATCGTATCCAGTTTAGCAGCTTATGCTTTTGTTTTTCTTCAGTTTAAAGGGAGAAACGTAATTTTCTTCCTGTTTATTTCAACGATGCTTATTCCGTGGGAAGCAACGATGGTACCGAACTTTTTAACGATTCAAAACTTCGGTTGGATCAATAGCTTTGCTGGGATGACAGTGCCGTTTTTTGCAACAGCTTTCGGTATTTTCTTACTACGTCAACATTTTATGACACTTCCGAATGAACTGAAGGAAGCAGCTTTTATTGAAGGGATTGGAAATGTAAGGTTTTTATTCAGCGTTGTAATTCCGTATTGTAAAACGAGTTTTATTACGCTTGGAGTATATAGTTTTTTAACAACATGGAATATGTACTTATGGCCACTCTTAGTGACCACTGATGAAAAAGTAAGAACAGTTCAAATTGGTGTAAAGCAGCTTCAGTCTCAAGAAGTTGCAACTGATTGGGGAAGCGTAATGGCCGGTGTTACGGTTATTGTCATTCCAACACTGATTTTACTATTTGTAGGGCAAAAGCAATTACAACAAGGATTAACAAAAGGTGCAATTAAATAACTAAGAGAAGGTGAGATTAAAATGAGTTTAGTAAAAAAAGGTGCTGCTCTATTAATGGCAGCAACAATGGCATTATCTAGTGCCGCTTGTTCAAGCAGTAAAACGGAGGGGAAATCTGAAGCTCAGGCAAAAGTAGCACCAGTTGAAAAAAATGGTGATAAGACTGTAATTCGTTTTTGGCATGCGATGGGTGGAAAAACACAAGGCGTACTAGATGGGCTTGTTGCAGACTATAATAAATCACAGAATAAATACGAGATAAAGGCAGAGTTCCAAGGGACATATGAAGAGTCTTTAACGAAATTTAGAACGATGTCTGCTACGAAAGAAGCGCCAGCTCTTGTTCAGTCGAGTGAAATTACAACAAAATATATGATTGATAGCAAAAAGATTACACCAATTGATAGTTGGATAAAAAAAGATAAGTATGATACTTCAAAGTTGGAAAAAACAATTACAAATTATTATTCAGTTGATGGAAAAATGTATTCTATGCCATTTAATTCATCTACACCAGTATTAATTTATAATAAAGATGCTTTTGCAAAGGCGGGATTAGATCCAGAGAAAGCCCCGCAAACATATGCGGAATTACAAGAAGCAGCGAAAAAGTTAACGATTAAAGAAGGCGGAAATGTAAAACAGTATGGATTCTCCATGCTGAATTATGGTTGGTTCTTTGAAGAATTGTTAGCGACACAAGGTGCTTTATATGTCGATAGCGAAAACGGCCGCAAAGATGCTGCAAAGAAGGCGGTATTTAACGGTAAAGAAGGACAGAAAGTATTTGGAATGTTAGATGATTTAAATAAAGCTGGCGCACTTGGAAAGTATGGAGCAAGTTGGGATGATATTCGTGCCGCGTTCCAATCTGGACAAGTTGCTATGTATTTAGATTCTTCAGCTGGTGTTCGCGACTTAATTGATGCATCTAAGTTTAATGTAGGCGTGTCATACATTCCATATCCAGAGGATTCGAAACAAAATGGTGTTGTTATTGGCGGAGCATCATTATGGATGACGAATATGGTTTCAGAAGAAACACAACAAGGTGCTTGGGACTTTATGAAATATTTAACGAAGCCAGACGTACAAGCAAAATGGCATACTGCAACAGGCTATTTCTCTATTAATCCAGATGCATACAATGAACCATTAGTAAAAGAGCAATATGAAAAATATCCACAGCTAAAAGTAACAGTGGAACAATTACAAGCGACGAAGCAATCTCCAGCAACTCAAGGAGCATTAATTAATGTATTCCCAGAATCACGAGATGCAGTTGTAAAAGCATTAGAAGCAATGTATGACGGAAAGAATAGTAAAGAAGCGTTAGATGAAGCTGCCAAAGCAACTGATAGAGCAATTAGTATTTCAGCTCGTACGAGTCAAAAATAAGAAAAAGCCGTATCCGAAAAAGGATACGGCTTTTTCAAGGAGATAAGGGATCAAAAAAATGAAGAAGTCTTATCTCTTTTATATGAGTAAAGGGTCTAGAATGAATCTTGTCCTTTTCATTATTTGTTTAACTCCATTGCAACTTGTTTGCCATTTACGAAAACCTCTGCCACCGCTACTACAACTTCCATCACTTTTTTCATGTCTCATCTCTCCTTGTTTTTTGTTTCATTTCTTACTTTTAGTATAAGGAAATATAGCACTTGCAACTATCGAATTGGATGACAAGAGACTTACATTGTTGTAAGGACAATCGTTTTATTTGTAATAAATGTGATTTTGAATATGGATTCAGAAATTTCTGTTGTTTTGAACTATAATTAGAAAGAGAGTGGCTTAGAAAGAAGGGGATAATATGAAAAGAATTCTTGTTATTAGTGATATTCATGGAGAAATAGAAAAGTTCGAACAGTTATTAGAAGAAGCTCAATATGATGCAAGACAGGATCAATTGATTTTATTAGGGGATTATGTAGATCGTGGTCCCAATGCGCGTGCAGTAATTGAAAAGGTAAAAGAGTTAAAAGAAGAGGGAGCCCTCATTCTAAAGGGCAATCATGAAGATATGATGATTAAGGCATTAACGACTGATGAGGAACGTTCATGGAATCATTGGGTAAAAAGGAATGGTGGAGATAAGACTTTATACAGCTATGGCTTTGTAGAAGAAGATATTGTGGTTAATGAAGAAGCTTTCCAAAAACCAATTTTACAATCGCATGTTTTAGAGGAACATGTAAAATTTATTCAAGAATTAGATCATTACATTGAAACAGAAGAGTATATATTTGTTCATGCCGGTGTTGAGCCATTGAAGCGAGTTTCGGAATGTGAACCATATACGTTAATGTGGATACGTAATGAGTTTCATAGTGGGTATAGTGGTGAAAAGGTTGTTGTATTTGGTCATACGGAAACAAAAACGTTTCATGGTAGTGAGAATTGCGGCGTGTATTTTGGGAGTAATCGTATTATAGGGATTGATGGCGGTGCTGTATATGGTGGCCAATTAAATTGTTTAGAATTGCCGAGTAAAAAGGTGTACGTAGTAAAAAGTTGAAAGAGATAAGGGGAATCTTATTTCTTTCAATTTTTTATTAAGAAAAATTTAAGGAAGAATCTTTATAATAAATCTTTCAAATTTTATATTGAGAAAAACGTTAAAATGTAATTATAAATAGAATTGAACAATATGGTGGAAGGTGAGAATATGCGCTTACTCGTAGTAGAAGATAATGCTTCTTTATTAGAGTCTATTGTCCAAATATTACGCGATGAATTTGAAGTAGATACAGCATTGAATGGAGAAGATGGATTATTTCTAGCATTACAAAATATATATGACGCCATTTTGCTTGATGTGATGATGCCAGAAATGGACGGTTTTGAAGTAATTCAAAAAATACGTGATGAAAAGATTGAAACACCAGTCCTATTTTTGACAGCGAGAGATTCTTTAGAAGATCGCGTGAAAGGCTTGGACTTTGGTGGGGATGACTATATTGTTAAGCCATTTCAGGCTCCAGAGTTAAAAGCGAGAATTCGTGCTTTATTACGACGAAGCGGTAGTTTAACAACAAAGCAGACTATTCGTTATAAAGGGATTGAACTGTTCGGAAAAGATAAAGACGTTCAAGTAGATGGACAAAGCATGAAGTTAACATTAAAACAATATGAGCTTCTAGAGTACCTTGTTCAAAATAGCGGAAAGATTTTAATGCGTGAACAAATTTTTGATCGTGTTTGGGGATTTGATTCAGATACGACAGTAGCAATTGTAGAAGTGTATGTACATCATTTACGTAAAAAATTAGAGCCATTCGGTTATCAGAAAGATATTCAAACTGTTCGAGGTATTGGATATATATTAAAAGAGCAATGAAAAAGGGAAGCATGTTTCAGAAAACACGCATTCGATTGACTATATTGAATTCATTAGTATTTATTATCTTAATAGGTGTATTAGGCAGTATCATTTATTCATACACATATAATCGTATTTATAATGAAGTAGATAAATCGATAGGAAAATCTGTTCAGCATAGAAAGAATTCAGATGATAAAAAACTACCTAAAAAAATTAGGGGATATCCTCCGATTGGGGATCCAAGGATAACGGAGTTAACTTGGCTTGGAAACACAGTGGAGATAGGTATTGAAAACGGCAAACGCCGTTTTATCTTTGAAGATAATTTGGAAAAGTTTTCTCCAAAGAAATTAGGAACTTTGCAAGATATAGAAGTGCAAGGGCAATATTTTAGAACGTTTGCATTTCAACAAGATACAAAAATAGTTCAAATTGTACGCGATATAACAGCTGAAAAAGAAATGTTAAATACTTTATTTTTAATTCTTGTTATTGGTTGTAGTGTAGGAAGTTTATGTGCAATAGGCATCGGCTTTTTCTTAGCTGGCAGGGCACTCATACCCATTCAAAATTCATGGGAAAAACAGCAGCAATTCGTTTCGGATGCATCACATGAATTAAGGACACCACTTGCAGTTATTCAATCAAAAACGGATGTGTTATTTCAGTCACCATCTGCGACAATAGAAGAAAAAGCGATGGATATTTCTACGATTTCAAAGGAGTGTAGACGGTTATCTAAGCTTGTAACTAATTTATTATTGTTAGCACGTTCGGATTCTAATCAAATTGAGATGGATAAGAAAACATTTGAAATGGATAAATTGTTAGAAGAAATAGTAGATCCATATAAGGAAATTGCTTCATATCAAGAAAAAGAGATGATATTGAAAGTAGAACATGACATATCATTTATGGGTGATAGAGAGAGAATTCATCAAATGATGGTCATATTGTTAGATAATGCGATGAAGTATACAAATGGGGGCGGGCATATTCAAATCGATTGTACGCAAACGAGCAGCTCAATTCGTATACGGGTGAAAGATGACGGGATAGGGGTTAAAGATGAGGACATCCCAAAATTATTTGATCGTTTTTATCAAGGTGATAAAGCGAGAAGTGCGTCAGAAGGAGCGGGATTAGGCCTTTCAATCGCAAATTGGATTGTAGAAAAGCATTATGGGAAAATATTAGTAGATAGCAAATGGGGAGAGGGTACTTGTTTTGAAGTGAATTTCCCTAAAAACCAAAGAATATAAGTGAGAAGACGATCTTGTTTTTACAAGGTCGTCTTTTTTTAAGGGAAAGTTAAGAAACTATTTATAACATGTATGATATACACAAAGTTCGCCCTATGAAGAAGCGATTATAAAAAGGTATTTGAGCAGATTATATCGATCATAATGTTATTTCGATTATGTATAGGGAATGATGGAAAAGAAAGTGTAAGAGGGAGGAATTAATTTTGAAAAAGAAAATGATGACGGTATTCACTATTGGAGTAATGAGCTTAAGCATATTAGGGGGTGCCTCTCCTTCTGAAATATCACAAGGAAAGACAAATTACACGCAGCGCAGTAAAGAACAATTAAATAATGGGAAGATACATGCGGTGCATACAGAAGAAAAGGCGGAGAATCTAGGTATTGAAACGGAAGGGAAAGAACAAATTACGCTAGAAAAAGAAATTCATGAGACGGAAGTAGGAAGAGAAGCTGAACAGTTAGGAATTTCGATTGAAAGAAAAGACGTTGGAACTCTTTCAGAAGAAATCTATGAAACAAAAGTGAAGCAAGAAGCGTTAAAGCTAGGCATATCTATAGAGAATACAACGATTGTAAATTTAATTACTCAAATTAATACGATTAAAATTAGCGATGAAGCGGATAAATTAGGCATTTCGACAAATGGAAAAGAAATAGAGGACATTGCGGAAGAAATCTATGGAACGAAAGTAAGAGAGGAAGCAGGGAAGTTAGGTATTTCACAAAAAGGAAAAGAGATAGAAGCGTTAGCGCAAGAAGTGTACGAACAAAAAGTGCAGGAAGAAGCAAGAAAATATCATATTGATTTGTATGGTAAAGATATATATCAAGTATTAAGCGAAATTAATGAACAAAAAGTGTTACAAATGGCAGATGAGCTTAATATGGATAAAACGAATATGAACGTTCAAGAATTAGCAGAAAAAATTAAAAAAGATCAGCCTGAAAAAGGAAAAGAGCTAAATTTTGTACCGGTGATTCGCACGGATGCTGACGCGTTTTATTCTTATTTAACGAACTAAAAAGGGCGTGAGAGTGATACGGAGATGGAAGTGGTATATATGTATGGTTTTATTAGCTATAGCAGTATGGAATGTATATACAAATGGCATTACAAAGTATGTGGAGAAGTTAACATTCTTCAATATACAAAGCGGAAAAGAAGCAGATTTTAGTAATAATGATGAAAAGGTCATCTTATCGAATGTACCTTTAATTCAGCAATTACCAGAGCTAGATAGAGGCTGTGAAGTGACTAGCTTAGCGATGATGTTACAATATTCAGGCATTACTGTGGATAAGATGCAATTAGCAAATGAAATAAAGAAAGTTGATTTTATGAACGATGGTGTACGTGGGAATCCGAATGAAGGATTTGTAGGGAATATTTATACCTTTTCTGAATCTGGATATGGTGTATATCACGGACCACTTTTTCAATTAGCGAAAAAGTATTTACCTAATAAAGCTGTGGACTTAACAGGGAAGAGTATAGAAGAACTTTATAAGAGTGTAAAATCAGGACAACCGGTAGTTATGATTACGAATGCAACATTTGCGCCATTAGATGAAGATGAATTTACTACATGGGAAACAAATAGCGGAGATGTTTCTATTACGTATAATGAACATTGTGTAGTACTGATTGGATACGATGAAGAATTTGTATATATTCGGGATCCTCTCGAGGATAGCCTAGATGTAAAAGTGCCGAGAGGAAAATTTGAAAAGGCATGGATGCAAATGGGGAGTCAGGCGATTAGTTATGTGAAAAGCTCTAAATGAATTAGTAAGGAAATAGATGTAAGGAACTGTAAGAGGAGTTTTTGTGGGTATCTTTGTTAAGAAATAAGAGAACTTCAGCTTATTATATAAGCTGAAGTTCTCTTATTTTTTATGATTAAATATTTAGAAGTAGTGAATATGTAAAAATGCATAATTGACAAAAAAATTACATGTTATCATTATATATTGTTTTATATATATTACTTGTATAAAATTACACAAGTATTCACATTACATAAAGGAGGATTATTATGCAAAAAATATTTAACTGGGTTAAATGTATGAGTATTAAGAAAAAATTAATCATTTCATTTTTTCTTATTTTAACTATACCAGGACTTATTATCGGTGGTGTTTCATATCAAACTGCCAAAACAAATTTTGAACAACAAATTACAGGTAAGGCAAAGGAGAATATTTCAGTTTTAAATACTGTTATTTCTCAAAATATAGAAGAGAAATTTGTTGATGCGGCGTACTTTGCAGACATTTTAACAGAGGATACATATCCAAACGGACAAGAAGAAATAGTAAGAACGAAGTTAACGCAATATATAAAACTTCATCCAGAAGTAGAAGGTATTTATATTGGAACACAGGCAGGAAAGTTTATAAGAGAACCATTTATCCAAATGGCTGATGGGTATAATCCAACAGATAGATCTTGGTATAAAGAAGCACATGAAAATAAAGGGAAAGTAATTGTTACTGCACCATATCAATCAGCATCTACTAAAAATATGGTAGTGACAATTGCTAAAGAAGTAAAAGATGGTAAAGGTGTTATAGGAATTAACTTAAATTTAGATAACATCTTAAAAATTTCCAAAATGATTAACATTGGTGAAAAAGGTTATGCAGTTATTCTAGATCAAAATAAGCAAATTGTTAGTCATCCATCTAGAAAACCAGGTGCAAAAGTTACTGATCCGTGGATTAAACCAATTTATGAAGAAAAACAAGGAAATGTGTCTTATACAGAACAAGGTGATAAAAAGAATTTAATCTTTGCAACAAATGAGAAAACAGGATGGAAAGTAGTCGGGGTTATGTTCGACGAAGAAATTACCGAAGCTGCGAATCCAGTGTTTTATAAGACTTTGATTGTCATTGCTATAGCTATTGTATTTGGTAGTGTATTAATTTATTTCATTACAAAGTCTATTACAAGACCATTAAGAAAAATAGCTGACTCGGCACATAAAATTAGTAAGGGAGATTTGACAGAGAAAATTACAATCCATTCCAAGGATGATATAGGGAAATTAGGGAATTCATTTAATGAAATGTCTGCCTCTTTACAAGATGTGATTACTCAAATTAGTTTTTCAGCAGAACATGTCGCTGCATCGGCTGAAGAGTTAACAGCGAGCGTACAGCAAGCAAATGATGCGACAGATCAAATTACAATTGCAATGGAGCAAGTATCAGGTGGAGCTGAATCACAAAGTCAAGGTGTTGAAGAAGGTGCGGCTACATTACAACAAGTAAATACAGCAATTCAAGATGTAACTGGAAGCGCGGAATCAATTTCTATCTCCTCATTACATGCGAGAGAAAGAGCTGAAGAAGGGGAAGAATTGGTTGAACAAACAGCAAAACAAATGCAGTCTATTTCTAAATCGGTATCCGAGTCAGATGCTATTATTAAACTTCTTGATGAGAAATCAAAGCAGGTAGGAGCTATTTCTGAAGCGATTCAAAACATCGCTACTCAAACGAACTTATTAGCTTTAAATGCGGCTATTGAAGCGGCTAGAGCAGGTGAACAGGGCCGAGGGTTTGCTATTGTAGCTGATGAGGTTAGAAAATTAGCGGAGCAATCAGGAGAATCATCTGGAGAGATTGCAAATTTAATTGCAGAAATTAAGGCGGATATTGAACATACTGTTAAGGCGATGGATAATGTGAATGGAGAGGTCCAACAAGGCCTTGATGTTGTAACAAAAACGAAAGCAAGTTTTACGGAAATTTTAAGTTCTACTACACATATTGTTTCTCAAGTTAATCAAATGGTAGAAACAACGAAGAGAATTGCTGGAGATGCAAATGAAGTGACAAATGCTATTGATGAAATTGCAGCGGCTGCAGAAGAAAATACAGCTAGTATGCAAAGTGTTGCTGCTTCAACAGAAGAACAAGTGAATTCAATGGAAGAAATTAGTTCAGCTTCGCAAAACTTAGCTGGGATGGCCGAAGAACTACAAGCGATGACTAGTAAATTTAAAGTATAATAACAGCAGATAAGTAAGGTGATATTATTTTCACCTTACTTATTTTTCTATTCAGCAATTAGGGGAGTCATTAACGGGATGAAAAAAAGAAAAAGACTATGGAATTTATGGAAAACGATTACATTGTTAGTTTGTACAGTTGTAATTTTTTCTTTACTTGTGACAGATATATTAATTAGTCATAATGTAGAACGGACGACGGAGGATAGCCAAGCAGAGAAAGCAAAAACAATTGCACACATTGTGGCGAATGATTCAATTGTAATCGATGGTTTGATTGGGAAGGCAGATACTTCTGCAATCCAAACGTATACAAATAGAATATTAAAAAACACAGGTGTTCAATTCATTGTAGTTATGGACATGAATGGAATAAGAAAATCACATCCAAATCCTCAAAAAATAGGCTATCACTTTATTGGGGGAGATGAAGGGCCTGCATTGAAAGGAAAGGAACATGTATCGCTGGCAGAAGGAACTTTAGGTATTTCAATGCGAGTGTTTGTACCTATATTTTCTGAAACAGGTGAACAACTTGGAGCGGTGGCCGTTGGTATTTCAGCAGATAATGTAAAAGAGAGAGTTAAGGAAAGTAGACATATCATTTATATTGGTGTCGGAGTAGGAGTACTAGTCGGAATTATAGGAGCAATATTGCTAGCTAGACATATAAAGAAAAGTTTATTCGGTCTTGAACCTCACAGGATAGCAAAAATTCTTGAAGAAAGAAATACGATGCTACAATCTGTAAGGGAAGGTATTATTGCTGTAGATAAAGAAGCCAATGTAACTTTAATAAATAATGAGGCAAAACGATTGTTTAAGAAAAGTGGACTTGAAGAAGATTTTATCGGTAAAGATGTTGAGTTGTATATGCCTAATTCACGTATAAAAGAAGTATTACAAACGGGAGAGGTACAATTAAACGAAGAACAAAATATTTATGGAATTACGATTGTGACGAATCGTGTCCCTTTATATGTAAAAGGAGAAATAGTTGGTGCAATTGCAACATTTCGTGATAAAACAGAGGTTAGAAAATTAGCAGAGGAATTAACTGGTATTAGACTATATGCGGAAGCATTACGGGCACAATCGCATGAATTTATGAATAAAATGCATGTCGTATTAGGACTTACACACATGAAGCAGTATGAAGAATTACAGAAGTATATAAGCGGTATGGTATCAGAGCATCAATATGAAATTGGTGGGGTTATGGAGAGAATAAAAAGTCCAGTATTTGCTGGTTTTTTACTTGGGAAACTTAGCTATGCTAGAGAGAAAAATATAAAATTAATCATAAGTGAAGATTCTTACATGCCGGAAATAGATGATGAAAGTATTATTCATGAACTAATTACGATTGTCGGAAATTTAATTGATAATGCATTAGAGGCAGTGATGAATTGTAAAAAGAAGCAAGTTGAAGTTGAGATACAATATGGGGATACATTAATCATTACAGTACAAGATACGGGGAAAGGTATACCAGAAGAAGAAATAGGGGCATTATTTACGAAAGGTTATTCCACAAAGGGAGATAACCGTGGTTATGGTTTGTATCTTGTAAAAGAAAGTATACAGCGAATAAATGGGGAAATTCATATGCATTCATTAGTAGGAAAGGGAACAACGATAACAATTGAAATACCTAAAGGTAGGGATGAGAGGCAAATATGATTAAAGTTTTAATTGTAGAAGATGACCCGATGGTAGCAATGTTAAATACGCATTATTTAGAGCAAGTAGGAGGGTTTGAACTTGTTCAAGCAGTTAACTCCGTTAAAGAAGCGATAGAAGTATTAGAGGAATCACGAGTAGATTTAGTATTACTTGATATTTTTATGCCAGAAGAAACTGGATTTGAGCTTTTAATGTATATTCGGAACCAAGAAAAAGAAATCGATATTATGATGATTTCAGCTGTACATGATATGGGGAGTATTAAAAAAGCATTACAATATGGTGTAGTAGATTATTTAATTAAACCATTTACATTTGAACGATTTAAAAAGGCGTTAACTATATATCGAGAAAAGCTTACTTTCATGAAAGAACAACAAAAAATTAGTCAATCGGAATTAGATTCGTTAATTTTGCAAAAAGAAAAAAGAGAGCCTACTGTCACTAAAGAGCTTCCGAAAGGATTAACGAAGCAAACGATGCAATTAATTTGGCAGAAGATCGAGTCGCTGAATGGACGAGCGTTTACAACAGATGAAATGGCGCAATTAGTTGGAGTTTCAAGAGTTTCTATTCGAAAGTATGTAATGTTTTTGACTGAAATTGGAGTATTAGAAAACGAAATGGTGTATCAACATGTAGGAAGACCAGTGAGTAAATTAAGATGTATTGACAAAAATAAAATAGAGTTTTACGTATAAGCGACTTATTATAAGTCGCTTATACTTTTTTTAATTACAAAATCAATTACAAAACTTACAAAAACTATTTTTACTATTGAAAGCGTTTTAATATTGTTATTAAGAAAACAAGGAGGTGCCATATGGGAATTCAAAAGAATGTGGAAGCGGTATCATTTTCTGGAGGAAATGAAGTACAAAGAGAATCTTTCGCTTCTAAAATTATGAATGTAAAAATCGGTGTTATACCTTTACCGTTATATGTAGTATTGGCTGCTATTATTTATGGGGCATCTGTATATAATAAATTGCCAGCAGATATGATTGGTGGATTTGCAGTTATTATGATTATGGGTATTTTCTTAGGTGACATTGGAATGAGAATTCCAATTTTAAAAAATATCGGCGGTCCGGCAATACTTTCATTATTTATTCCATCATTACTTGTATTTTTTAACTGGATGAATCCAGCTTCAATGGAAGCTGCGACTATGTTAATGAAAAAATCGAACTTTTTATATTTATATATTTCTTGTTTAGTAGTCGGAAGTATTTTAGGAATGAATCGTAAAGTGTTAGTACAAGGTTTCGTTCGTATGTTTATACCTTTAGTAGTAGGGACGTTAGCTTCGGTAGCAGTAGGATTATTAGTCGGTTCACTATTTGGATTTGAAATGAAGCAAACATTCTTCTTTATCATCGTACCAATTGTGAGTGGTGGTATTGGGGAAGGGATTTTACCATTGTCGCTAGCTTATAGTGATATTTTAAATGAATCATCAGCAACGTTTGTATCACAACTTATTCCAGCGGCTATTATTGGAAATATGTTCGCAATCGTGAGTGCAGGGTATATGAAGCGTTTAGGTGAGAAGAAACCGGAGCTTAGTGGTAACGGTGTATTAGTGAAAACAGACAATCAAGCAGAGCTATTAAAAGAACAAAATACAGAGAAGCCAATTGACTTCTCATTAATGGGAGCAGGTTTATTAATTGCGTGTACGTTCTTCATCTTCGGAGGATTTGCTTCTAAGTTCATCGGTATTCCTGGGGCAATCATTATGATTTTCTCAGCAGCACTTGTGAAATACTTTAAATTAATGCCGGCAAAAATGGAGCAAGGAGCATTCCATTTATATAAATTCATTTCGAAGAATTTAACTTGGCCGTTAATGGTTGGACTAGGATTGCTATATATTCCGTTAAAAGACGTAGCAGCAGTTCTTTCAGTAGGATATGTTGTTGTGTGCGCATCAGTTGTTCTTACAATGGTAGCATCAGGTTTTCTTGTAGGGAAAGTGATGAAAATGTATCCAGTTGAATCAGCAATTGTAACGGGATGTCATAGTGGTTTAGGTGGAACTGGAGATGTTGCTATTTTATCAGCTTCAAATCGTATGGAATTAATGCCGTTTGCTCAAATTTCAACACGTTTAGGCGGGGCAGCAATGGTTGTAACAGCGACAATTTTATTGAAAATGTTTTCATGATCAAACAAGCTAGCTATATTCATATAGCTAGCTTGTCAATTTAAGGGGAGATTATAAGTATGTTAGATAATCAAATTAATGAAAGATCATTGTTACTGCATAAAGAATTAGTAGGGAAAATTGAAATTACAAGTAAAGTAGAAGTAAATTCAGCGGATGATTTAAGCCTGACATATACACCAGGTGTAGCGGAGTCTTGCAAAGCAATTGCGGCGGATGAAGAAACAGTGTATGACTATACGGCACGCGGTAATATGGTGGCAGTTATCTCAGATGGAACAGCGGTACTTGGTTTAGGGAATATTGGACCGAAAGCAGCTATGCCTGTTATGGAAGGGAAGAGTATTTTATTTAAGAAATTTGCGAATGTAGATGCTTTCCCGTTATGTTTAGGTACGACTGATGTGGATGAAATCGTTACTCTTGTGAAAAATTTAGAGCCTACGTTTGCAGGAATTAACTTAGAAGATATTGCGGCACCACGTTGTTTTGAAATTGAAAAGCGATTAAAAGCAGAAACAAATATTCCTGTATTCCATGATGATCAACATGGGACCGCTATTGTCGTCTTAGCAGCTGTTATTAATGCATTAAAAGTTGTTAGCAAACAAATGGATAATGTGAAAATTGTTATTAACGGTGCGGGTTCGGCAGGAATTGCAATTGGAAAATTATTATTAAAAGCTGGTGCAAAGCGCATTACGTTAGTTAGCTTAGAAGGTATTGTTTGTGAAGGTGAATCATGGATGAACGAAGCACAAATTGAAGTTTCCAAAAAGACAAATCGAGAATATGTGCGTGGAACGTTAAAAGAAGCGATTCATCAAGCTGATATTTTTATTGGCGTATCTGCTCCTAACGTATTAACGAAAGAACTTGTACAAACGATGAATGAGAAAGCAATTGTGTTTGCTATGGCGAATCCAATTCCAGAAATCTTCCCAGAGGATGCATTAGAGGCTGGGGCAGCTGTAGTAGGAACCGGACGCTCGGATTATGCGAATCAAGTAAATAATGTATTGGCGTTCCCAGGGATATTCCGTGGTGCGTTAGATGTGCGCGCGACTGATATTACAGAAGAGATGAAATTAGCGGCAGCATATGGGATCGCTAACATCATTACGGACGAAGAACGTAATGCGAATTATGTAATCCCGAATCCGTTAGATAAAAGAGTTGTTCCAAGTGTTGCGGAAGCTGTAGCGAAAGCGGCCATTGATTCAGGTGTGGCGCAAATTATGAAAATACCAAGTTATTAATAGCTAAAAGCAGTGCCTAAAAAGGCACTGCTTTTTTGAGATAAGAAATCAAAATAATGAAGAAGTGTAAAATTATTTATTTGTGTGTCTTCACTATTTATTTAATTCCATTGCAACTTGTTTACCATTTACTAAAACCTCAGTTACTGCTACGATTACTTCTATCATTTTTTTCATCTCTCATCTCTCCTCGTGTCATTTCTTACTTTAAGTATAAGAGAAGAGAGATACTTCAACTATCGAAGTACATGACGTAGAAATTACATTGTTGTAAGAAAGTGTTTTAGTTTTGTCACTTTACTCAGCGGTAATTAAAAACTGATCATAATATTTTTCATTCACATATATATTTAATACCCATAATCCAGATGAAGGTAGTGACATAGTGAGAGGGAGTTCGTTTGTAGTAGAATCAATTGTATTTGAAGTAGTCCAAGTTGGTTTGGAAGTTTCTTGTTGAAAGAGTACGGGTGTTGGAGTTATTGATCCTTGTTTTAGTGCAATAATAGATAGTTTTCCAGTTGGCATTTCAGGATCTAAAAAGTACCACATTATTTCATTTTTTTCATTTGCGATAATAGGACTATCAGCCATTGCGATTTTTTCTTCGATGCCTTTTAAAGGTATTTTTTCTTGTATGAAGGAGGGTGTTTCTTCCCAATTTACATCTTTTAAAACGCTAAGATGAAAGAAGGAAGGTGCATTAACTTGAGTGGATGACGTTGCGATGGCTTCTTTTTTAGGTGCTTCTGAATCAGGTTGCGCTTGTGTGCATCCAGCGATGAGAAAAGAGAAAAGTAGCATAGTTCCGATTTTTTTCATGGTGTCACACTCCTAAATTTTATTGTTAGTGTAATTGTATTTGCTAGAAAGCGGGACAATTCCTTTAAAGTATAAAAAGAGGTCGTAAGTTTTGTACGACCTCTTTTGACATTTTCTATATTTGTTCAGTTGAAAAGGTAGGTTCATTCTCTTTTTGTGGCATCGTTAAGAAAATAACAGAAAAAATGATACATACGCCGCCTAATAATTGATATGCTCCAAAGGATTCATTTAGCCAAGCGATTGAAACGATGGCAGCTACAAGTGGTTCAATGCTAGATAAAATGCTCGTTTCTGTTGCTGCTAAATATTTCAGACTACCGATATAAAGGAGGAAAGAAAGAGTGCCACTTATGATGATAAGAATAAGCATAGAAAAAGTTCTTGATGTAAAAGTTTGTGAAAGCTGATTCCATTCAAACGAGCGATTACAAATAAGCAGGGCAATACCGCCAATTAACATTCCCCAGCCGATTACTACAGTTGTTCCGCATTCTTTAATAAGAGAGGCTGGATGAAGGGTATAAAATGCAAATCCAATTGCTGTTAATAGACCAAAAATAATGGCTTCTTTTGATAAAACAATATTTTCAATTGAACCATTTGTAATAATAAAGTATGTCCCCGTTAGTGCTGTTATAATTGCGAGCAGTTGCATAGACGCTGGGAATTTTTTTTGTCCAAATGCGACATAAATGGTAATAAAAACAGGGCCAAGAAATTGAAATAATGTCGCTGTAACGGCGTTACTAATATGAACTGTTTCAATAAAGGCGTATTGCGCACCAAGCATGCCGAGAATAGAGAAAATAATAAGTTGTATAGAATATCTAGGGTGTTTCCAAATTTGAAATATGTTTTGTTTCTTTATAAGTAAGAAAGACAAAATAAATATTCCTGCAAGCAACAAGCGAATTGTTAAAAAATCAATTGAGGATACATTAGTATGCTGAAATAGCCACTGAATCATTGGACCAGATAATCCCCATAATGTAGCCCCTATAATAATCATAATGAGTCCGATACGTCTACCATTGTTCATTATCATGTTTCTCCTCTCCGGTATTTGATTTTTTATGTGTGACATGATAAAAGGAATTATATATAAAATCTGATACTGTAAAAAGTATCAGATTTTAGTTTTATTAAGGGGTCAGATATTATGTTAGAATTAACGCCTAATTTAAATGTGAATAGTAAAAGAGCATTGTACATGCAATTGTATGAGTATATAAAAAAAGAGATTAAAGATGGAACGATTCCGGCTTTAACAAAATTACCTGCAAAAAGAAAGCTGGCAAGCTATTTAAAAGTGAGTAAGAATACAGTAGAAGCGGCTTACGAGCAATTACTTGCAGAAGGTTATATTGAGTCAGCATCGAGAAAAGGTTATTTTGTATGTAAAATTGAACGAATGATTTATGTAGAAGGAAGTGAAGCGAAAGTAGAAGAAGTACCGTTTCGGGAGGAGAACTATACATTTGATTTCACCCAAACAGGGGTTGATACGAATACGTTTCCATTCACTACGTACCGCAAGCTTATAAATGATGTATGGCAACCACATAATAATGAGTTGCTTTTTCTTGGACACCCTCAAGGGGAATTGAGCTTAAGGGAGGAAATTGCGAACTATTTGTATGAATCTAGAGGTGTACGTTGCTCAGCTAGTCAAATTGTATTAGGGGCGGGAACACAAATATTAGTGAAGTTACTTTTTCAATTGTTGAAGGGAAGTAATTATGCTGTTGAAAATCCAGGTTATCATAGGAAAATGGTCGTTTTTGAACAGGGAGAAAAGAAGGTTCAAATATTGTCTTTAGATAGGGACGGAATTTGTATGGCAGATTTAGAAAATAGTGATGCAAATGTTGTATTTGTAACTCCTTCTCATCAGTTCCCATATGGAATGATTATGCCTATTACGAGAAGGACGCAGCTTTTACAATGGGCAAAGAAAGAAGAAGACAGATATATTATTGAAGATGATTACGATAGTGAATTTCGTTATTCAGGAAAGCCAATTCCGGCACTACAAGGGTTAGATACAGATGGGAAAGTTATTTATATGGGGACACTATCAAAAGCTTTGTTGCCCTCATTACGGATGAGTTATATAGTATTACCGAAGAATGTAATTGAAAAATATCAAAAGGAATATTTGTTTTATACACAAAGTGTTTCAAGAATGGACCAAGAAGTGATTAGAAAGTTTTTAAATGAAGGCTATTGGGAAAAACATATTCATAAAATGCGCGTCGTCTACCGGAAAAAGAGGGATCGACTTGTTTTTGAAATAGAGAAGTATTTCTCTAATCGTGTTGAAGTGATAGGAGAAGATTCTGGATTACACATTTTATTAAAAGTGCATAATGGAATGCGAGAAGAAGAACTAATTAAAGAAGCTGCAAAATATAGTATTAAAATATATCCTGTTTCTACGTACTATAAAGACGGTACTGCGCCTGAAAATGTAGTTTTACTGGGGTTTGCAATTTTATCAGAAGACGAAATTGCGAAAGCGGTTCAATTATTACATAAGGCATGGTATACAAGAAAGTAAAAAACATCCTCCAGGCATGAGGATGTTTTTTATTATTTATTTTCATCTAAGAATAAGACCATATGCTCTTCGTCCCAATATTGTCCGTTATATTTTAATGAACGCTCTTGTACACCGAATGTTTTAAATCCTAATGATTCATAAAGTTTTTTTGCTCCATCGTTGCCAACAACAACATCAAGCATAACTTGTTCTACTTCTAAAGATTTAGCAAGTTCAAGACATTCTTTAATAAGTGCTTTTCCTGCTCCAAGTCCGCGTGCTTTTGGAGACACATATACAGAACCGATTTTAGCTTTATGTTCTTGTTTTACATATGGTTTCGTTTCCAGTGTTGCAACCCCGATTAATTGTCCATCTTTAAATGCACCTAGCGTATAGTTTTCATCTTGTGCTAATTTTTGTGCTTTATATTCAATCGCACACTCTTTATTAATAATATCTTCATAAGAAGAGCTGAAAGCTTCAGGATTTTGCTTTAATCCTTCTACACGAAGTTCTAAGTAAATTTCAGCTTCGTCTTTTGTTAATACATGGATATCCAATTGTATCACCCTCCAAATCTTTGCAAATGTACCTTTATTTTATATTGAAATAAGAATAATTTCAAAAGCTTAGCTTATATGAGCTGATTTTATGAACAAAATAACACCAGTAGTGTTTACTACTACTGGTGTTTTCACACGCATCTTATTCAAAAGGTAGCTCGATTATAAAGTTTGTTCCTACTCCTAATTGGCTTGTTACTAGGATGGAACCGTTATGCAATTCTACAATTTCTTTTGCAACAGCTAGCCCGATGCCTTTTCCACCAGTAGCTCTCGTTCTGGATTTATCAACACGATAAAAACGATCAAAAATATGCGGGATATCTTCTTCAGGAATACCTTCGCCTTCATCGGCTACACTTATTATAAAAGAATCTGTTTCTGTGAGCACGCGTATCGTAATAGTTGTGTTTTCTGGCGAATGTTGATAAGCATTGTGTAATAAATTTAACATAACTTGTTCCATACGTCTTTCGTCTATGCAAACTTCTAAATCATCTTTGCAATATACATGGAGTTGCATTTGTTTATTTGTTAATGTTGTTTTTGTTTTTTCAACCATTCGTTCTAAAAATGGTTGAAGAATCACTTTTTGTTTTTTTATAACAAACTGGTGTTGTTCTAATTGCACTAACATAAATAAATCTTGGACGAGATCGGTTACACTATCTGTTTCATCCTCAATGATTTGTAAGTATTCTTCACGCTCTTCTTTCGTTAAAGAGTCTCTCTTTGCAACCTTCGCATAACCTTTCATATAGGTCAATGGAGTTAATAGTTCATGGGCAACACTAGCGAGAAATTCATTACGTTCTTTTTTCATATAAGTCAGTTCACTGGATAAATCTTCAATCGTTTTTGCTAAGCTTCCAAGTTCATCATTCCGTTTAATACCTAATTGAATTGGTGTATTTAATTTTGATATTTTTTCTGTCGCCCTCTTCATTTTTATAAGTGGTTCTGTAATAACGCGCGAAAAAACAAAGACAGAAATAGTAGTCAAAATAATTGTCAAAACACCAATGATAAGAAATTGTTTCATGAGTTTAAGTAACATATTCTCTAAGAAGGATGTTTTTAATAACATATATAACTTCCCTTGAAACTCTGCTGTGTTAAGTGGGCTTACCGTTGTGATGAATTTTGATTTTTTCCAGTTCTTTTCGACGATCAATCCGCCTTTTGGAATAGGTTCTGTCTTGCAAATAAGTTGTTTTTGCATTGCCTTTGTTACGGGTTCTGAAGTGGAAATAATTTTGCCATTATTGTCTGTTAGTATGATAGCTATATCAGAGTTAGCAATTAATTCTGATTCTACTAAGTGTGCAGCTGCATCCGCGATATCGAAATCTGGATACATAGGACGGTTAGGGTTTTTATTGTATTCAGCGCGTTCGGGATGTTGCTTTTCTTTAGCAATTGCATTCCACTTTGTGCGGCTTGTAATTTTTTTACTATAGCGATTACCTTTTTCTAAAAGAGCAAGTGTTTCTTCCTCAATCCGCATTGTTGAAATGCTTTTGTAAAAAGATACAAAAGCAATTGTTTCAATACATAAAGCTAATATTAAAAAGTATGTCCCAATTTTAAGTGAAAGTTTACTCATTTTCTCACCATACCTTATTTCATATAAAGGGTCAGTGGTATACTATTGTCCACTGACCGAAGTAATTATTCACTTTTCCATTTATATCCGACTTTATAAACAGTTTCTAAGTAATTTTCAACTGGAAATCCTTTTTTGCGTAATTTATCACGGATATTGCGAATATGTGAATCGATTGTTCTATATTCAATGTCTGTTTCATAACCCCAAATTTTTTCGATTAAATCATCTCGGCTATAAGCACGGTTTGTATTTTGTAAAAATAGTCCAAGTAAAGAAAATTCGATAGGAGTTAGTGGAATTTTTTCATCATATACTGTGACAGTATGTTTCGTTTTATCCCACTCAATACCATTGAAGCTAACGAAGCCATCTTTCTTTGTACGGCGTAATATAGCTTCGATTCTTGCAACTAATACATGCTCATCAAATGGTTTTGTAATATAGTCATCCGCGCCCATAGTAAGGCCTTTCACCATATCGTAATTTTGATTACGAGCTGTTAGCATAATAATTGGAACGTTGGAAATTTGACGGATTTGATAGCAAGTATCCCATCCATCCATATTCGGCATCATAACATCTAACAAAATAATATCGAAGTCTTTTTGTTCTATTAACTTTAGTGCTTCAAGGCCAGAGGTAGCTTTCATACAAAAATAGCCACGAGGACTTAAGAACAGATCTAATAATCTTAACATGCGTTCTTCATCGTCTACTAATAAAATTTTAACCATAATATTGTGCACCCCAAACTGTTCATTCTACTTGTATAGTTTACATGAAAATGATAAAAAACTCTTTTTATGTGATTGAGTGGAAGAGTGATTTCTCGCTCAGAGTAATTGACATAAAAAATGCACTAGTTTTGCACAACTATTTTTTATAATAGAAAACGTAGCGACACAAAATACCCTATGTTGCGACATAACGTCATGTCATTTTATTTATAAAATGACAATTCCATTCTATTGTGTATGTGAGATAGAGAGGGTTTTCGTATTCACCTCGCATCGGATAAGAAAAAATTCCTATCTCACACTTTTTTTAAAAGGAGATCATACACATGAATCCAAAAGAAGAAATTTCAAAAAAAGAAAAGCAAGATCGTAATACGGTTGTCATGTGCATTGCCGTATCTATGGTTATTATTATAAGTTGTGTAAATAAAATTTTGGGGATTTTATAATATAGAAAAAGCTTATTGCTTCTTAAGAAGCAATAAGCTTTTTTTCGTTATTAGGGGAATAGTTTTATATAATAAACCAAGGTAAAATTGCTAACCCAGAAGTTACAATTGCTGTAGTAAATATTAAAAGCATAGCTCGTTTGTTTTGTTTCATGTCACATTCTCCTCTATCTATCAATTGAATGCTATACGCTCATTTCATAATTGGTGCCTTACTTTATACTTTTAGTATAATGAATGGAAAGGTTTGGTACGATCGATAAAGGTGACATGAAGATTACATTGTTGTAATGAAAAAAGCACCTTCCTTAATAAGAAGATGCTTTTAAAAAACTATATTGAAGTATTAATCATTTAAGAACAGAACCATATGTTCCTCGTCCCAATATTGCCCGTTATGTTTTAATGAACGCTCTTGTACGCCGTAAGTTTGGAAGCCTAATGACTCATATAATTTTTTTGCTGCATCGTTACCAACTACAACATCGAGCATAAGTTGTTCTACATGTAATTTATCGGCATTTTCGATAATTGCTTTAATTAGAGCTCTTCCTGCTCCAAGGCCACGCGCTTTTGGGGAAACAAAAACGGAACCGATTTTTGCTTTATGTTCTTGTTTAATGAAAGGCTTTGTTTCTAAAGTAGAAATGCCGATTAAATCGTTATCTTTGAAGACCCCTAGAGTATACTTATCCGGATTGCTTAATCGTTTTGCCATAGCAGCTACAGGATCCTCATGTTTAAGAACATCTTCATAAGAAGAGCTAAAAGCTTCCGGGTTCTTCGTTAAACCTTCCATACAAACTTTTAAATATATTTCTGCGTCCTCTGTCGTTAATAAGCGAATTTCCATAGTTATAACCTCCTTGGTCGATTTCAAATAAAATAAATCCATTACTTCTATAAGATTGTGTATGTGTTTTGTTAACAGTCTCTTTTAATTTGTAAAAGAATGAAAAGATATATGCTACAATGTTTTGTTTTTAATATGTAATGAAATTATATATTAACTTCATTAACTATTCAAGTCTTTAATATATTACATTTTTATAACTAAAATAACTCCTCAACCGAGGAGTTATTTTAGTTATTCGATTGATAACCATCAATTCGATTTGGATGTGTGTAAATATTGCAAGATTCATTTCTAATAAATCCTACGACTGTAATGCCTAAATCATGAGCGAGTTGTAATGCTAATTTTGTTGGAGCGGATTTAGATAGAACCATTTCACATCCGATTTTTGAAACTTTGAGTAAAATTTCGGATGAAATACGCCCACTAAATGCGATGATTTTTCCTTTAACGGATATATCGTTGCGTAAACAATGGCCATATATTTTATCTAATGCATTATGTCTTCCGATATCCATTCTTGATAGGAGGATATTGTTTCGATCACATAGCGCGGTATTGTGAACCCCACCGGTTTGGCGAAAGGTAGTGGAAGATTGTTGTAAAGTATTCATTAAGTAAAAGCATTCTTCAGGAGTAATTTTTACATGTATATCATGTAAATCTTTTGCTTTTGCTGCATCGTTAACGAAAATAAAACCTTGTCTACCTTTTCCGCAGCAAGAAGTGATGTATCGTTTATTATATAAAGTTTGATAGAGTGGATTTACTTTTGATGATGTTACATGGACAATTCCGTTATCTTTTTGCACCCATAGTTCTTCAACATCTTTATAGGAAGCAATAATTCCTTCAGAAATTAAAAAACCAATTACCATATCTTCAATATAATTTGGTGTGCATACAACTGTTACATATTCTTCACCATTTAATTTAATTGTAATAGGAGATTCTGTAACAATCTCATCCAGTTGTTTTGAAAATGTACCAGATTGATAGCGTACAATTGTATAAGTCTCTTGCGTAGGCCCCATATTTAATTCCCCTTTTATATGTATTTCTCTCCCATATTTATCATAAAACAATGGGGAAATAAAAACACCTATTAGCAAGGAAATCACAGATTATTTTGGTTATTATTGTATATGTACGATATAATAGAACTGTAGAATAGTGATATTTTCAAGCTTTCGTAGTTATACCTTATAACATCTAGAATCGACTTCATAAGAAAAGTATTCGGACAGAGCGTTCAAAAATATGTACAGTAATGCGATTTTGAAAACGGATTCATAATTGTGTTGTACAGTTGGTTGTAAGGAGAGGGGAAACTATGGCAGAACAGACAGTCCATGTAACCGTGGATGGTAAAGAATTTTCCACATCGGGTGAAAAGACGATACTACAATTATTTAACGAGAGTAATTTGGAACATCCTCAAATTTGTCATGTACCAGAAGTAGATCCAATTCAAACTTGTGATACGTGTATTGTAGAAGTAAATGGGAAGTTATTACGTGCTTGTTCAACAAAATTAGAGAACGGTATGCATATTGAAAGACAGTCCCAGCGTGCAAAAGAGGCACAGACTGAGGCAATGGATCGAATATTAGAGAATCATTTATTGTATTGTACCGTTTGTGATAACAATAATGGTAACTGTAAAGTCCATAACACAGTACATATGATGGGAATTGAAGAACAGAAATATCCGTATGAGCCGAAAGTAAGTGCTTGTGAAGTGGATATGTCACATCCGTTTTATCGGTATGATCCAAATCAATGTATTGCTTGTGGACAGTGTGTAGAAGTATGTCAAAACTTACAGGTTAATGAAACTATATCGATAGACTGGAACTTAGATCGTCCACGTGTTATATGGGATCATGGTGTAAGCATAAATGACTCATCTTGTGTAAGTTGTGGGCAGTGTGTAACAGTATGTCCATGTAATGCGTTAATGGAAAAAACAATGCTAGGTGAAGCGGGGTTCATGACTGGATTAAAACCAGATGTGTTAGATCCAATGATTGATTTTGTAAAGGATGTAGAGCCTGGATATAGTAGTATTTTAGCGGTTTCAGAAGTAGAGGCTGCGATGCGTAAGACGAAAGTTAATAAAACAAAAACAGTTTGTACATTTTGTGGTGTCGGTTGTTCCTTTGAAGTATGGACAAAAGATCGCCATATATTAAAAGTGCAACCTGTTTCAGATGCACCTGTTAATGGTATTTCCACATGTGTAAAAGGTAAATTTGGATGGGACTTTGTAAATAGTGAAGATCGAATTACGAAGCCATTAATTCGCCAAGGAGATATGTTTGTTGAAGCTTCATGGGAAGAAGCATTAGAAGTTGTTGCTTCTAACATGCAGCATATTAAATCTCAATATGGCAGCGACGCATTTGGATTCATTTCTTCATCGAAAGTAACGAATGAAGAAAATTACCTTATGCAAAAACTAGCCCGACAAATATATGGAACGAATAATGTGGACAACTGTTCTCGTTATTGTCAATCTCCAGCGACAGACGGTTTATTTAAAACTGTCGGTATGGGCGGGGATGCTGGAACAGTGAAAGATATAGCTGAAGCAGGCCTTGTTATTATCGTTGGTGCGAATCCAACAGAAGGACATCCTGTACTTGCTACGAGAGTAAAACGTGCTCATAAATTACACGAGCAAAAACTGATTGTAGCAGACCTTCGTAAACATGAAATGGCAGAGCGTGCGGATCTATTTATTCATCCGCGTCAAGGAACGGATTACGTATGGCTTGCAGGTATTACGAAATATATCATTGATCAAGATTGGCACGATAAAAAGTTTTTAGCTGAAAATGTGAAGAACTTTGATGAATATAGCAAAATGTTAGAAAAGTATACGCTTGATTACACAGAAGAAATTACGGGGATTTCTAAAGCTCAGTTAAAAGAAATGGCCCGTATGGTATATGAAGCAGATGGTACTTGTATACTTTGGGGAATGGGTGTAACTCAAAATACAGGAGGAAGTACGACATCAGCAGCAATTTCAAATTTACTACTTGTTACGGGTAACTATCGTCGTCCTGGTGCAGGTGCATACCCATTAAGAGGGCATAATAACGTACAAGGTGCTTGTGATATGGCAACATTACCAAACTGGCTTCCTGGTTATCAAGCAGTATCAGATGATACGCTTCGTGCGAAATTTGAAAAAGCATACGGTACAACTATTCCGAAAGCACCAGGATTAAATAATATTGCAATGTTACTTGCAGCGGAAGAAGGAAAACTACGCGGTATGTATGTCATGGGTGAAGAAATGGCTTTAGTCGATTCAAATGCGAACCATGTGCAACATATTTTATCAAATTTAGACTTCCTCGTTGTTCAAGATATGTTCTTATCAAAAACAGCTCGTTTTGCTGATGTTATTTTACCGGCAGCACCAAGCTTAGAAAAAGAAGGAACGTTTACGAATACAGAGCGCCGTATTCAAAGATTATATGAAGTATTGAAACCGCTTGGTGATTCCAAACCAGACTGGTGGATTTTGCAAAAAGTTGCTCGTGCACTGGGCGGAGATTGGAATTACGAAAGTCCAAGTGAAATTATGGACGAAATTGCATCACTTGCACCGTTATACTCTCAAGCGACGTATGACCGTCTAGAAGGATGGAATAGTTTATGTTGGGGTAGTCATGATGGTAGCGATACACCGCTATTATATGTAGATGGATTTAACTTCCCAGATAAATTTGCTCGTTTATCATTAGATGAATGGGTACCACCGGTTGTAGCGCCAGATGAGTATGATTTACTTTTAAATAATGGTCGTATGCTAGAACATTTCCATGAAGGGAATATGACGAATAAGTCGGCTGGTATTTTATCTAAAGTATCTGAAGTATTCGTTGAAATTTCACCTGAACTCGCTATAGAGCGCAATGTAAAAGATGGTGGTCTTGTAGAATTAGCATCACCATTTGGGAAAATTAAAGTACAAGCGCTTATTACTGATCGTGTAACGGGGAAAGAGCTATATTTACCAATGCATGCAACAGTAAATGAAGAGGCAATCAATATTTTAACTGGGACGGCAACAGACCTTTATACGTGTACACCAGCATATAAACAAACGATGGTGAAAATGCGTGTGTTACGTGAAAAAGGAAATCGTCCGTTACCATCTTCAAACCCGCGAGATAAAAAGCGTAATCCGCAAAATGGTGTTGAAATCGAGCAAAAGTGGCAAAGAAAACAATACGTATCACTTGTGGACTAGGGGGCGGAGATAGTGGCGAAAGAAATTACGTTAATTAAAAAGAAAGTTGTAACAGAGGAAGAACAGAAACAGCAATTAGCAGATGAACTTCTACATGAGCTATCTAATAATCGTGAAGCAGTAGAAGAAACGATGCAGCTTTTAGCACAGTTGCAGAAGGCTGGGATATTAGATGCAGCGATTAGTTTACTTGCTGCGAAGGAAGATGTTTCAAAAATCGCTGTGGAGCAATTAAATCGTGAACCCGTTAAAAATGCACTCAACAATATGATGGGAGCGGGGGAAGCGCTATCTGCAGTTGACCCAGAAGTAACGAAGCAAATCACATCGAGTTTAGTTACTGGATTGCAATTTGCAACAGATGAATTAAATAGTGGTAAAAAAACAAAAGTGATGGATTTCTTTAAAGTGTTAAAAGATCCAGATATCAATAGAGCCATTACATTCGGTTTTAGCTTCTTGAAAGCATTTGGGCAAGGATTAGAGAAAAAATAGAGTAAATGAAAAAGTGATGGGACGTAGCCATCACTTTTTTCATTGTATGTATAAGAGTGTTCATGTTAAGCGGAATATATTATTATTAAAAAGATGGATTGGAAATGGAAGTATGGAATCCATCTCAAATATCGTTTTAGAATGTGGAGGAATATATGCAACACCGTAAAAGACTATCTATACCAGGGGTAATGGGACATTCCTTTCAAACAGTTAGATTTGCTTTTTGGAATGTATTAACCTTTCAACTTGCTTATAAATTATTAGCAGCAATTGTATTTGTCCCGCTATTTGGGATTATTTTTAATAAGTTATTGTATTTTGGTGGTTATGCAAATGCGACGAATGATGAATTATTAGCGTTTTTAAAGACACCATACGGCATTTTGGCAATCGTAATTTTATCATTGTTAGCACTGTTTCTTATCTTTACGGAATTTGCGGTACTTATTATTATTTCGTACTTCGCTCATAAAAGACAAAAGGTGAAATTACGTCCGATTTTATATAAAACTGTAACGTATTTACCTACTCTGTTCACATATTGCTTACCAGGATTTATTTTATATGCTGTCGTATTGTTACCTCTTTTAAATATTGGATATGAAACGGCATTAATTCCGCAAATTCAAATTCCTAACTTTATTACAGGGGAACTATTTAAGACAACGATGGGACAAGTTGGCTATTACACATTTTTTGCTGTAGTTGCGTATTTGAATCTTCGCTGGATTTTTGTTCTACCTATTGTTGTTTTAGAGCAAAAGCCGTTTCGCACAGCAGCACGTAAAAGTGCAACGTTAGTAAAAGAAAGTTTTTTAAAAGTACTATTCTTTTTAGTAGGATTTTTTATTTCAATAGGGATTGTGTACGGTGTATTTTTTGGAATATATTTATTGTGTCTATGGGGCATGTACGAATTTACAAATCCACAGGGAACATTTGCATTATTAGCGGAATCAACAATGTCTGTATTTTTAACGAGTACATTGTATTTATTTAGTTTTATCGTGACGCCATTTTATATTATGGCAATAACAAGATTATATTTACAAAAGGTTCCGGTTGAAGATGTTTTATTAGAAGAAGGATTAGATTATTCAAAGACGAAAGCAGATAAATGTTTCTTCCAAAAACATCGTTGGAAATTTATTGGCGTATATATTGTAGGAATTATTACTGCGGGAATGGTTGTGGCTTTCATTGTTACCTTTATTACAAACACATATAAAGAACCAATTATTATGGCTCATCGTGGTTATATTTCAAAAGGCGTAGAGAATACGAAAGAAGCTGTGCAGGGGGCTATTGATGCGAAAGCAGATTATGCTGAAATTGATGTACTGCAAACGAAAGACGGTGAACTAGCAGTTATACATGATTTGAAGCTAAAACGTCTTGCTAATGCTAATGTTCATGTGTCAGATTTAACGATGGATGAGTTAAGGCAGCTTACTCTTAGTCAAGACGGATTGTCAGGACAAATCAGTACACTTGATGAGATCATTAAGCTGTCAAAGAACAAAATCAAACTTAATATTGAAGTGAAGCTTCATGGTGGCGAAAAAGATTTCGTAAACAAAGTATTAAAAGTGATTAAAGATAATGAATTTGAGAAACAATGTGTCATTCAAACGCTACACTATCCGCTTATTAAAGAGTTTAAACGTGCAAATCCAAATATAAAAGTAGGATATATACTGTATGCAAGTAGAGCCAACTTAAAGAATGTGAAGGCTGATTTTTATGTAGCAGAAGAATACATGTTAAATAAGAAATTAGTAAAAGAAGCAAGAAAGTTAAACAAGCCGATTTACGTATGGACGGTAAATGATATGGAAAGTTTAAAGGGATATTATAAATTAAACGTAGATGGTATCATTACCGATTATCCTGAAGATGCACGTGAAACAATTAAGATGTTAAAAGAGCAAGAAGCGGAAGAAAGTGATCTGTTTGATAAAATTAGTGAAACAACAGATGATTTATTTTCCAAGTTATTTATAAGTTACCCAGCTGCTGGCTAAATGCCTGCAGCTGTTTTTTTTAGGAAAAGAATATATCTCTAAAGTATTGTGTACAGTAATAAGTGTATATGTATACGTCGATACTTAGGTTTCTTACATTGTTACATTATTGTCGAATAATAAGTGAATACTGCTTATTTTTAGGGAGTATAATAAAAATAGAGTGATAGATAATGAAATGGAGCGAAGATGCTAATAGAATCAATGTTTCTTATATTTACACTATTCTAAATATATAAACTTTTAAAAAATGATATGTTAGCGTTTTCATAACTTTTAAGTTATGCTAGAATAAGGACATAAGTTATTAATTATTACAAAAAGAAAAAAGACTTTCTTTTTTCTGTTAATTATAAGGGGGCATTTCATTATGCGTATTGGGGTACCAGCAGAAATTAAAAACAACGAAAACCGTGTGGCAATGACACCAGCAGGTGTTGTACATTTAATTCGTAACAATCACGAAGTATTTATTCAAAAGGGTGCAGGTCTAGGATCTGGTTTCACAGATGCTCAGTATGTTGAAGCGGGAGCAAAAATTGTTGATACGGCTGAAGAAGCATGGAACATGGAAATGGTTATGAAAGTTAAGGAACCAGTTGAAAGCGAATACAAACACTTCAGCGAAGGTTTAATCTTATTCACATACTTACACTTAGCTCCAGAACCAGAATTAACAAAAGCATTAATCGAAAAGAAAGTTGTTTCTATTGCATATGAAACAGTACAATTAGAAAACCGTTCTCTACCATTACTTGCACCTATGAGTGAAGTAGCTGGTCGTATGGCTGCACAAATTGGTGCACAATTCCTTGAGAAAAACAAAGGCGGTAAAGGTATCTTACTTGCAGGTGTTCCAGGGGTTAAACGTGGTAAAGTAACAATCATCGGTGGTGGACAAGCTGGTACAAATGCTGCTAAAATTGCAGTTGGACTAGGTGCGGATGTAACAATCATCGACTTAAGTGCAGAACGTCTTCGTCAATTAGATGACATTTTCGGAAACCAAGTAAAAACTTTAATGTCTAATCCTTACAATATTGCAGAAGCTGTAAAAGAGTCTGATCTTGTAATCGGTGCAGTATTAATCCCAGGTGCAAAAGCGCCAAAACTTGTAACAGAAGAAATGATTAAATCAATGGAACCAGGTTCTGTTGTTGTAGATATCGCGATTGACCAAGGTGGTATTTTCGAAACAACTGACCGTATTACAACTCATGATAACCCAACTTACGAAAAACACGGCGTTGTTCATTATGCAGTTGCAAACATGCCAGGTGCGGTTCCACGTACATCAACTCTTGCATTAACAAACGTAACAGTACCATATGCAGTACAAATTGCTAACAAAGGCTACAAAGAAGCTTGCCTAGGGAACGCTGCATTACTAAAAGGTATTAACACATTAGACGGCTATGTAACATTCGAAGCAGTTGCAGAAGCTCACGGTGTAGAGTACAAAGGTGCTAAAGAATTATTAGAAGCAGAAACAGTATCTTGCTAATAGAAGCATTATACAAAACAAAATCGAACAATATATAAAACAACATGAGAAGAGCTAAGAGTGATGATCTCTTAGCTCTTCTTGGCAAAAGGGGGCATACATCGTGGCCAACCTATTTAAAAAGAAATCCGTTACGCAATTGTTAGGGGAAAGTAAAAGTAAAACTTTAACGAAAACGCTAGGGGCATTCGACCTAACAATGCTAGGGATTGGTGCGATAATCGGTACAGGAGTTCTAGTATTAACAGGATTAGTAGCAGCAAGAGATGCTGGTCCAGCAGTTATTTTTTCATTCATGATAGCAGCAATTGTTTGTGGATTTGCAGCATTATGTTATGCAGAAGTTGCATCTACACTTCCTGTTTCAGGTAGTGTGTACACATATTCATATGCAACAATTGGTGAGTTTGTTGCCCATTTAATGGGATGGACATTGTTATCCGTATATGTCGTAACAACTGCTGCAGTAGCTGGCGGATGGACGGGTTATTTCAATAACTTAGTTAGTGGATTAGGACTTGAAATTCCTAAAGCCTTGTTAACGATTCCATCGCAAGGTGGTATGGTGAACTTACCCGCAATTATCGTTACGTTAGTGATAACTTGGTTATTATCACGAGGTACGAAAGAAAGTAAGCGTGTGAATAACATAATGGTATTAATTAAAATTGGTATTGTTGTTTTATTCATTGCAGTTGGTGTATTCTACGTGAAACCAGAAAACTGGATACCATTTGCACCGTACGGCATAAGTGGAGTTTTCGCCGGAGGAGCAGCAGTATTCTTTGCTTTCTTAGGATTTGATGCATTAGCAACTTCTGCTGAAGAAGTAAAAAATCCGCAACGTGATCTACCGATTGGTATTATTGCTTCGTTAGTTATTTGTACAATCATTTATGTTGTAGTTTGTCTCGTTATGACAGGTATGGTTTCTTATAAGGAATTAGATGTACCTGAAGCTATGGCATATGTGTTAGAAGTTGTAGGACAAGATAAAGTGGCTGGTGTAATTGCTATTGGAGCTGTAATCGGAATTATGGCTGTAATTTTCGCTTACATTTATGCAACAACTCGTGTATTCTTCGCAATGAGCCGTGACGGTTTATTGCCAAAATCTTTCGCGAAAATTAACAAGAAGACTGAAGCTCCAACATTTTCAGTTTGGTTAACAGGAATTGGTAGTGCTTTAATTGCTGGATTTATCGATTTAAAAGAATTGTCGAATTTAGCGAATATTGGAGCGTTATTAACATTCGCCATGGTTGGTGTAACTGTTATCATTCTTCGTAAAACGCATCCGAAATTACAACGTGGATTTATGGTACCACTTGTACCGATCTTACCGATTATTTCAGTTGCATGTTGTCTATTCTTAATGGTAAATTTACCATTAAAAACATGGATATACTTCGGTGTTTGGTTAGCAATCGGAGTAGTTGTATACTTTGTTTATTCGAAAAAACATAGTCATTTAAAAGACGATGGAAGTTCGCAGGATAATTTAGAACAAGCTAATTAAAAGGGATATAAGTATAGTAAGCCTTGTGCGTCTAGGGAGCGCGCAAGGCTTTTTTCTTTTGTGCAAAATGTACATCCTTTTTTGTATGAGAATGTAATGGATGTGGAAAATATGTGTAAGCCTTATTAAAATATGAACAAAATGTTCGGAAAAATATATGAGATTTCATTGACACATATGAATGGACGCTCATATAATAAGAGTATAAGATATATGAATGATTGTTCATATGTTCAAATGAAGAGGTGAGCTATAATGGCTGTAAATAAAGTAGAAACACCACAAGAGACATGTTCTCAAACGATAATTCATGAAGAAGTTGTTGATCAAGTAAAACAAACAATTCCAACTGACGAAAGTTTAAGTAAAGTAGCAGAACTATTTAAAGTATTAGGTGATCGTACACGTACGAGAATATTACATGCGTTATTTGAAGCAGAAATGTGTGTGTGTGATTTAGCGTATTTATTAGGAATGACACAATCATCTATTTCACATCAGCTTCGTGTGTTAAAGCAAGCGAAACTTGTAAAGAATCGTAAAGAAGGAAAGGTCGTTTATTATTCGTTAGCTGACCAGCACGTAATTCATATCTTCGAGCAAGCGTTTGAACACGTAAACGAGGAAGAATAAAAAGAACGCGAGGAGGGAGAACGATGGCTGAAGCATTAGTGAAAAAGAAACTGGTGTTAGAAGGTTTAGATTGTGCGAACTGTGCAATGAAAATTGAAAAAGGCGTTGGGAATATAGAAGGAGTAAATTCTTGCTCTGTAAATTTCGCGACAAAAACAATGGTTTTAGAAACAGTACAAAATAAAGAAAGCGAAGTTGTTACAGAAGCAAAACAACTCGTTACAAAATTAGAACCGCACATTAAAGTACAAGAAGAAAACAACACAAAAGTAGCGAAAGAAGTATTTATATTAGAAGGTTTAGATTGCGCAAACTGTGCGATGAAGATTGAAAATAAAGTGAAAGAAATGCCCACTGTTTCAGCAGCAACTGTTGATTTCGTATCAAAGAAATTAAGAGTTGAAGTAGCGAATAAAAGAGAATTAGAAGCGACTATAGCAAATATAACAAATGTCGTTCAAAAGTTAGAACCAGATGTAAAAGTTATTCGTGAAGAAAAAGGTGGTCATGACCACGGACATAGTCACGACCATGGTGAAGCAAATGTGAAAAAGATGGTAGGACGATTAGTGGTCGGCGGAATTTTGACAGCAATTGCTGCATTAGCTGGCTTACCACAAATGATAACAATTCCGTTATTCGTCCTTGCGTATTTATTAATAGGCGGAGATATCGTTTGGAGAGCGGTAAGAAACATAACTCGCGGCCAAGTGTTCGATGAGAACTTCTTAATGGCAATTGCAACACTAGGAGCTTTTGCGATTCAACAATATTCAGAAGCTGTTGCGGTAATGCTATTCTATCAAGTAGGGGAACTATTCCAAAGTATTGCGGTCAATCGCTCCCGAAAGTCAATTACTTCATTAATGGATATCCGTCCTGATTATGCGAATGTGAAGGTTGGAAATGAAACGAAACAAGTATCACCAGAAGATGTACAAATCGGCGATTATATTATCGTGAAGCCTGGTGAGAAAGTACCATTAGACGGAAAAGTAGTTGAAGGAACATCAATGGTAGATACTTCAGCATTGACTGGTGAATCTGTACCACGTGAAGTCGAAGTTGGAAATGATGTATTAAGTGGTTTTGTGAACCAAAATGGCGTATTAACAATTGAAGTTACAAAAGAATTTGGTGAATCAACTGTATCAAAAATTTTAGATTTAGTTCAAAATGCAAGCAGTAAAAAAGCGCCAACAGAAAACTTTATTACGAAGTTCGCGCGTTACTACACTCCGGTTGTAGTTATTACAGCAGCGATCATGGCGTTTATTCCACCACTTATTTTAGAAGGAGCTACATTCTCAGAATGGATTTATAGAGCTTTAGTGTTCTTAGTAATCTCTTGTCCATGTGCGTTAGTTGTATCTATTCCTCTTGGATTCTTTGGAGGAATTGGTGGTGCATCTAAAAGTGGTGTGTTAATAAAAGGAAGTAACTATTTAGAAGCTTTAAATGATGTGAAATATATTGTTTTTGATAAAACAGGAACATTAACAAAAGGTGTCTTCAAAGTTACAAAAATGGAACCAAGCGAAGGTATTACAAATGAAGAATTATTAGAGTATGCAACATTTGCTGAAGTGTATTCTAATCATCCAATTGCACAATCTATTCGAAAGGCATACGGAAAATCAATTGATGAAAAAATAATCGATGAGTATAGCGAAATTTCTGGTCACGGTACAGTCGTAAAAGTACAAGGAAAAGAAATTTTTGCAGGTAATGCTAAATTAATGAAAAAAGAAAACATTACATTTAAGCAACCAGAAACGGTAGGTACATTAGTTCACGTTGCTGTAGATGGGGAATATGCAGGTTATATCGTTATCTCTGATGAGGTAAAAGAAGATTCAAAACAAGCAATTCAAAAATTAAAAGAACTAGGTATTAAGAAGACAGTCATGTTAACGGGTGATGCAAAATCCGTTGGTGAAGCTGTTGGTAAAGAATTAGGTTTAGATGAAGTTCACGCAGAACTATTACCGCAACAAAAAGTCGAAGAGATTGAAAAAATTGATGCGGCGAAGAACGGAAAAGAAAAAGTTGCTTTCGTTGGTGATGGTATTAATGACACACCGGTATTAGCAAGAGCAGATGTTGGTATTGCGATGGGTGGTTTAGGATCAGATGCAGCGATTGAGGCGGCAGACATTGTTATTATGACTGATGAGCCTTCAAAAATTGCAACAGCCTTAAATATTGCAAAACGCACACGACGCATTGTATGGCAGAATATCATCTTTGCATTAGGGGTAAAAGGATTAGTTTTATTACTTGGTGCTTTTGGTATTGCAACAATGTGGGAAGCTGTCTTCTCAGATGTTGGTGTGACACTACTTGCAGTGTTAAATGCAATGCGTGTACTACGAGTGAAAGATTTATAAAAAAGAGGACGCAACCTGCGTCCTCTTTTTTAGGTTATTTTGTTGAAATTGACTCAATAAAATAATAACAAATATTATTTTGTAAATAAATAACGTAATATTAAAATTTACAAATAAAAAATATTTGTCGTACTATTTTAATATATTTTCCACAAAGATACATATCGTATTGAAAAAACAGAGAAGGAAAAGCTTCTCTGTTTTATTTTTGTATATTTTTTTCAACTTGTTCTCGAACAGTTTGAATGTAATTCATTTTATGATCCCAACATTCTTGACTTAAATCGACAGGGTACTCTTCGGGATTTAAAGTTCGCATATATTCTTCCCAAAATAGTGCGAGACTCTGTTCATTATATTTTTGAATATCTAATATACCTGGTAGTTCATATGTTCTTTCGCCGTTAATGAAAATGTCTTTATGCAGTTCGCGTGCTTCAAAGTTTGTTACAAATTTACTTATATACGTGTGTACAGGATGAAACATTTTTAAACGTTCTTCTTTTCCTGGCTCTTCAGAATCTAATGCAATATAATCGCCTTCTGCATGATCGTTAACTCGATTGATAATGCGATAAATTCGTTTCAGTCCTGGAGTGGTAATTTTTTCAGGGTTAGATGAAATTTTAATTGTATCATTTAACTTTCCATCAGTATCTTCAATCGCAACTAGTTTATAGACAGCCCCTAACGCTGGTTGCTCAAAGGACGTAATTAATTTTGTTCCAACGCCCCATACATCAATTTTTGCGCCTTGAGATTTCAAATGCATAATTGTGTATTCATCTAAATCGCTAGAAGCAATAATTTTTGTATTTGTAAACCCAGCTTCATCTAGTAGTTTTCTTGCCTTTTTAGATAAATAAGCCATATCACCACTATCAAGGCGAATGCCGTAAAAATCGATACGATCTCCAAACTCCTTCGCAACGCGAATTGCATTTGGAACACCTGATTTTAAAGTGTCGTATGTATCAACGAGAAAGACACATTTTTTATGAGTTTCAGCGTATTTCTTAAACGCGACATATTCATCGCGATACGCTTGAACGAAAGAGTGAGCGTGTGTGCCTGCTACAGGTATTCCGAAGCGTTTCCCAGCTCGTACGTTACTCGTAGATGAGAAACCACCAATAAAGGCAGCGCGTGTGCCCCAAAGAGCTGCATCAAACTCGTGGGCACGTCTTGTACCAAATTCTAAAAGTTCATCATTATTTGCAGCGTGCTTCATACGAGCAGCTTTTGTTGCAATTAATGTTTGGTAATTCACAATGTTTAACAGGGCAGTTTCAATAATTTGTGCTTCACCGAGCGGTGCATCAACACGTAATAAAGGCTCGTTATTAAATACAACTTCACCTTCTTGCATACTTCGAACGGTCCCAGTGAATTTCATATTTTGTAAATAATGAAGGAATTCTTCTTCAAATTGTAATTCTGCTAAATAAGCGATATCGCTTTCGGTAAAGCTGAAGTTTTCTATGTACTCTACAATCTTTTCAAGGCCAGCAAAAACAGCATAGCCGTTCTCGAATGGAAGCTTTCGAAAGTATAAATCAAACACCGAGCGGCGATTATGAATACCATCTTTCCAATATGTATAAGCCATATTAATTTGATATAAATCTGTATGTAAGGCATAGCTATCGTCTTTATAATAAGTCATCGCGAAAACACCTCCATAATTTGGTTATAGTATACCAATTTTTCACCGCTCGTAGCAAAGAATGGATATGAAAGTATAGTCAAGAGGGAAAAAAATGAAATAATGCATATTTTTTAGAAAATTAACATTTATCAATTTATATTTCTCAAGATTTTATGTATTATTAGAGTAATGGGGGTAATGAGAATGGAGGAGGACAATGCAACAAACATTAGAAAAAATAGGCAAACAAGTCTTTTATAAACGGCTACAGCAAAAAATGACACAAGAAGAATTATGTCAGGGCATTTGTTCTGTCTCATACTTAAGTAAAATCGAAAATGGAAAGATCGAGGCATCAGAAGAAATTCTACAATTGCTCTGCACAAGGTTAGAAATTGCCGTGACGGATTTGAGAGATGTAGAAGAAGATGTGAAGGGGAAGCTAGATGAATGGTTGAATGCACTAGTTCATTTGGACAAGCCACAAGTAGAACGCATATATGAAGAGTTGCAAGGTGAAATGAAGCATGTTTTGGATTTTGAAATTATAAATTATTATAAACTGCTGTATACGCGGTATTTAATTATGAAACGAGATTTTCTGGCTGTTGAAGAAGAATTAGAGAGATTAAAAAAGATGTACAAAAAGTATTCGCCATTTCAGAAATTATTATATACGTATAGTAAAGGTCTATATTATTTTTTACAGCATAAATATAAAACGGCCTTAGATTATTTAGTTCAAACTGAAGTGATGGCGAAAGAACAAGGCTATTATGAAACTGGGATCTATTATAATTTAGCTCTTGTTTATAATGAATTAGAAATAGAACATATGGCTTTACATTTTGCTCATTTAGCTATGGAAGGCTTTAAGAATGAATATAAATTTCGTCATGTGATTAATTGCCAGTTATTGATAGGGTTAAGTTATATACAGAAAAAACAATATAACGAAGCTTTAGGGATTTATAGAAATATTTTAAGAGAGGCTAATTCTTTTGCGGATAAAGATAACATAACAGCGATTGCTCTAAATAACATGGGGTATTTACATTACCATTTAAAGGATTATGCAAAAGCGAAAGAGTATTATTTACAATGTTTACAATACAAGAAGGAAGAAGATTTAGATTACATTGATGCTGTATATGAGATTGCATTGCAATGTATTGAATTGAAGGAATTTGAAGAAGTAAAAGAGTGGATTAATAAAGGGATAGAAGTTGCGAAAAGAGATGAGAAGTATAAAAGTATGTTATATACACTTTTAATACTTCAATATAAATATTTTGAAGAAAAGGGGGTGTATAAAAAGTTTTTAGAAACAGAAGCTTTAACATTTTTTAGGCAAGAGGAAAATAAAAAAGATTTGAAAAAGGTATATTTAGAATTAGCAAAATATCATGAAGAAGTATTAGAATTCCAAGAAAGTAATCGGTATTATAGACTAACTATTAATTTATTAGAAGAAAAGGGAGGAAGATGAATATGAAGAAAATGATTTTTGGTGCACTAGCATTAGTGGCTATATTAGTAGTGTTAGAACCTCAATATGCTTGGACTGGAGATATGTATGGTCAAGCTAAAGAAGTAATAGAAGTAATAAATTCTTAATAAAAACCCCTTTCCAATCGGAAAGGGGTTTTTCAATATTTGTTCCTCAAAATTCTACAAAACTTGAGAAAAAAATTATTTGAATTTTTAGTATATTAATAGTGGAAACATAGTGCTACGATAAAACTACTCTTTTTCAAAAAATAATTTATTAGGGGGAAGATTCATGAAAAAGAAAAGTTTAGCGTTAGTGTTAGCGGCAGGAATGGCAGTTACAACGTTTGGAGGGACAGGCTCTGCATTTGCGGATTCTAAAAATGTGCTCTCTACGAAGAAGTACAATGAAACGGTGCAATCACCTGAGTTTATTTCTGGTGATCTAACTGGAGCGACTGGTAAGAAAGCAGAATCTGTTGTGTTTGATTACTTAAACGCAGCAAAAGGTGATTATAAGTTAGGGGAAAAGAGTGCGCAAGATTCTTTCAAAGTAAAACAAGTGAAAAAAGATGCTGTAACTGATTCAACAGTAGTACGTATGCAACAAGTATACGAAGGAGTACCTGTATGGGGTTCTACTCAAGTAGCTCATGTAAGTAAAGATGGTTCTTTAAAAGTATTGTCTGGAACAGTTGCACCTGATTTAGACAAAAAAGAAAAGTTGAAGAATAAAAATAAGATCGAGGGCGCAAAAGCAATTGAAATTGCGCAAAAAGATTTAGGTGTTACACCTAAGTATGAGGTAGAACCAAAAGCGGACTTATATGTATATCAAAATGGTGAAGAAACAACATATGCATACGTTGTAAATCTAAACTTCTTAGATCCAAGCCCAGGAAACTACTACTATTTCATTGAAGCAGAAAGCGGTAAAGTATTAAATAAGTTTAATACAATCGATCATGTGACGAATGATGATAAGTCACCAGTTAAACAAGAGGCTCCTAAGCAAGATGCAAAAGCAGTTGTAAAGCCTGTAACAGGAACAAATAAAGTAGGTACTGGTAAAGGGGTATTAGGAGATACGAAGTCGCTTAATACAACGTTATCTGGATCATCTTACTACTTACAAGATAATACACGCGGGGCAACGATTTTCACATATGATGCGAAAAATCGTTCAACATTACCAGGAACATTATGGGCAGATGCAGATAATGTTTTCAATGCAGCGTATGATGCAGCAGCGGTAGATGCTCATTACTATGCAGGTAAAACATATGATTACTATAAAGCTACATTTAACAGAAATTCTATTAATGATGCAGGAGCGCCGTTAAAATCAACAGTTCATTACGGAAGCAATTATAATAATGCATTCTGGAACGGATCACAAATGGTATACGGAGACGGTGATGGTGTAACGTTTACTTCATTATCTGGTGGAATTGATGTAATTGGTCATGAATTAACGCATGCGGTTACGGAAAATAGCTCGAATTTAATTTATCAAAATGAATCAGGAGCATTAAATGAAGCAATTTCTGATATCTTTGGTACATTAGTAGAGTTCTATGATAACCGTAATCCAGATTGGGAGATTGGTGAAGATATTTACACGCCTGGTAAAGCAGGAGACGCACTTCGCTCTATGAGTGATCCAACGAAATATGGTGATCCAGATCATTATTCTAAGCGTTACACTGGTTCAAGTGATAACGGTGGAGTTCATACGAACAGTGGTATCATTAACAAACAAGCTTATTTATTAGCAAATGGTGGTACACATTCTGGTGTAACTGTAACTGGTATTGGTAAAGATAAGTTAGGTGCAATTTATTACCGTGCAAATACACAATATTTCACGCAATCTACTACATTTAGCCAAGCTCGTGCTGGTGCAGTACAAGCTGCAGCTGATTTATATGGTGCGACTTCTGCGGAAGTAGCAGCAGTTAAGCAATCATTTAGTGCTGTTGGTGTAAACTAAGGGTTTAAGAGAGTATTATTAATAAAATACTTCAAAAATAAAGAAGGAGCATAGGCTCCTTCTTTATTTTTTTTTCCATTTTTTCCACAAATAAAACAATCCAACACAACCCGCTATTGTTACAATCCACTTCGCTTCATTCGTTCCATTCATGACATGATAGGCAGAATATACTTCGATTAACAAAGCCGGTATTTTACCTATTGTGCTGGCAATACTGAAAGAGAGTAATGACATTTTGCCTAGAGCGGCAAATAAAGTAACGATACTTGATGGGATGAAAGGTATGAATCGAAACGATAGAACGAGTAGAAAGGCCTCTCTACCTTCTACATAAAGTAGGCGTTCTACCTTTGGATACTTATTTACTTTGTTGTGAGTGAATTTCTGAAGGCCTATACGATAAATATAAAACGAGATAATAGCCCCTAATGCCTCACCTGCGATCGAAATAATGGTTCCGTTTGTTACACCAAAGAGCTGTATGTTAATAGCGGTCAAAAAAATACTAGGGATAAAACCTAAAAGACTGATGATGACGTTAATTAAGATACTAAGTGGAATTGCGATTGAATAATAGTCTGTTAAGAAGTTTTGAATTGTTTCAGCCATTGTTTAAAATCCTTTATCTTTTTTTGCATTACACCATATTTCTATTGTGTAGGCAAGTACAAATTTACATAATGTAGAAAACGTTGATAAAACACCATCAATATACCTTATATAGGTATTGGGTATATTGAATTGGGGGTATATTTTATTTTTAGAAAATCACCAAAAAACTCTGTTTTTAAAGGGAATATTTAGCTTTTTTAGGGGTGATTTAATCCGGGAAATAATTATAAAAACATAGGGGTATATTTCAGAGGGGGTCCAAAATAGTAGTTTGATGAAATTAGGGTGGTAATATGGCAAAATTGATGATGAATTTTAAAAATGTATATGTTTTTTCGTTGTGAAATTGACTTTTAGTGAAGTTACGATAATAATCATGGAAGAGGTGATATGATGAAACGAATAAGTAGTCTTTTCTTGAGTAGTTTATTGGCATTAATGCTGATCTTAAGTGGATGTGCAGGAAAAGAACAAAAAACAGAGAAACAAACAGGGAATCAATCGACATCAGTAGAAAAAATTAGTGATAATATTTTAGATGAAATGGAAGGGCCACCTAAAAATGGTCATACGATTGAAAGACATGTAGGAAAATCAGAAGAGGATTTGAAGAATCGCTTGAAGACAGATAAAGTATCAGCGGCAAGTACATACTATGATAAGGAAACAGCGACGAAAGCTGTAAAAGATAGTTTGAAGCAGCATGATAAGGAAATTCAAGATTGGTTAAAAAATTCTAAAGAGGCTCGTCTCGTATTAAATACAACTCATTCATTCCCGGTTGGAAAAACGGTAATAAAGAAAAATATGAATGTAAAAGACAAGCTAGTAAAAACTGTTACTGTTTTGGCGAGAGATAAGTCAGGAGATTTAGGATATAAGATCATTACTTCTTATCCATCTGACAAATAAGAAGGGGGAGTACATATGTATACGACATTACAATACTTTCTTAAATCGTACTGTACGTTAAGTGTTCATGAAGATGAAATAGTAGGCGTGATGGAAGAGTTTATAGAGCAAGAAGATGAAGAAATTGTTTTGAAATTACGCGATGAATTATTATATATGAAGAAAAAGGATACTTGGGAAGAGGCGTGCGTATTAGCTGCGAAGCAAGGAAATCGCATGTGGTCTTTAGAGGAAACGAAAGACCATCTGGAAGCTTTTTTACTATTATTGCAAAAGAAAAAGGCGTGAATAGATCACGCCTTTTTTGTTTGCCAATTTGATGGTGTCTCATTGTGTTGGGGCACTTTTATATACGCTTTTGGAAATTTGTCCATTTGATACTACTTCACCGTTTTGTGTTACTTTTTTATACGTAACCGCTGTTATTTTATCACCAGTTCTACTAACTACTTGAGAAGAAACTTCAACATTTTTACCAGTATTTGTACCAAAAATGCGAGTAGTAATACTACCGCCGTTTGAAAATGCTTGAATATAAATATGATTGCCTGTATTGTTTTTAAATTTTAAATCCGGACCATAATCTGCCACTGCTGCATCTTGCCCAAGTGGTAAATAATTTACGGGCATAGAATGATTACTTCGAGAAACAATTCCTAAATCTGCTCTTAAAGCTGCGCTATATAAAGTACTACTAACTTGGCAAACGCCTCCGCCTGCACTTTGTATAACTTTACCTTCTGAAAATACTGCTGCGGATTTATAACCATGTGCAGCATCCGTTACGCCAACGCGGCCATTAAAACTAAACGTTTCATCAGGTGCGACAATAACTCCACTTAAAGTATTAGCTGACTTATTTACGTTATAGGATTGGTTTCCATTACGACCAGCCATTGGAGTTGAATATTCAGCAATTACTTCTTTAATCCCCATTTTTTGTATATCTTCTGTAGAACGCTCAGGTTTTAAGAGTGTAACTGGTAACGTAACGTCTGATGTGCCAGAAGTAATGGCCTGTTTCGTTAAATCAGTTAACTTTCCTTTATCAATTTTTTCTCCATTTTGACTTTGGCTAATATTTACTGTAGAGCCTTCAACACTTAATTCTGCATTAACAGGATTTTTTAATGTGTCATTATATTTATCCTTCATAAAGCTTTCATAGGCAGTTGTATTTAATTGAGCTGTTAATTTATAATCACGTTTTAATTCACCGTTTTCAGCCTGCTTCCGCATTTTGTAACGATTCATTGCATTTCCTTCTTGTTCTGTAAAGATTTTGTCGATAATATCTTTTTCCTTATAATTTACCCCTAAATCTTTCCATGTGTACGTTTGTTTATCATTTTGGAATATGTACGTAAGAGATTTTTGATCTAATTCAGTTACCTTTTGATTAATAATTGCTTGAATATCTTTTTTGTTTTTTCCATCGAGAGAAATACCTTCAAATGTAGTATTCGGTAATGCAGTAGTATTTAATTGATTATTTAGTTTGGATACATATTGATATCCACCCACACCGCCTACACAAAGTAATATGCCCCCAGTAATTGCAGAACCGATTAGTATTTTACTTAGCTTCATTTATTTCCCCCCAGAAATTTTTGTATAAATATATGTATTACATTTTTTGTATAAAAATGATGAAAATAACATTATGTACGTACTAGTATACTATTATTTTCACTATGCGTGTAATGTTTTTATAAAAAATGTTACACTGGTGTAATAATTGTCTCTTTTTGTCACAATATGTACGAGAAATATGTTGGAAATTATAATAAAAAGGCTGTCTAGAAAGATCTAGCAGCCTTTTTATTATAATTTTTTATGTTCATTTTTATTCGTAACACCGAGATGTTCTTGTAGTTTTGTCGAAATGTTATTGACGCTTTTTTCGTTTGGAACGTAATAATAAATACCACCAATATATTTATCTGTACCTTCTACTTGCATTTTGTCCATTTTCAAATTGGAATCCATTGAATTTTTTGCAATTGTCATCATATCATCAAAAGTTAAATTTGTTTTTAAGTCTTTATCAACAGCGTCTAATAGACCACCAATCTTATTAATGGAATTAAGTGATAGTGCTTTTTGAGCAATAGCTTCTAAAACAAGCTGTTGTCGTTGACCGCGCATATAATCACTATCGATATGACGAGTTCTAGCTAGTGCTAATGCCTCTTCTCCATTTAAATGTTGACGTCCTTTTTTCAAATGAATTGCATCTGGTTCGTCTTTACTATTTTGTTCTGTGAATTCAACAGGAACATCGACAGTAATACCACCAAGGGAGTCGACAATTTTAATAAATGATTTAAAGTTGAATTTTACATAGTAATCAACTGGAACATCTAAAAAGTTCTCTACGGTATCAATCGTGCTGTCTACACCACCGAATACGTGCGCGTGTGTAATTTTATCGTATTTATCACGTGATTTAATGAAGACACGTGAGTCACGTGGAATACTGACAAGTTTAACAGATTTGTCGTTTTTATTAATTGTTGCAAGTAATAGCGCATCCGTACGAGTTGCTTTTCCATAACTCTTATCCCTAATATCACTTTCATCAACACCCATAATAAGTACGGAAATGTTGTCAGTCATAGGTTTCACGGCTTTTTCACGTTTGCTGGATTTGTCCCCGCGGCCCAGTTCAGAATAAGCATTATTTAATACAGACTTTGCTTTACTGTATATATGGAAGGAATAGCCTCCTGCTCCAAGTGCTATAATCAGTAATGGAATAAGAAGGAACCAAAGGAGGCGTTTTTTCTTTGAGCGTCCTTTTTTGGCTCGAGTATCTTTGTTCATATCGGATTTCATCATTTTTTCTCCTTTAAAGCTATCAAAGTGTATACATCTAGAAGCGCATTCAAACACATAAAAAATATTGTACGCTAAATAAAAGCGATTGTACATGTATAAAAAATAGATGTCTTGATTATTTATAAAGACATCTATTCGTTATTGTATACAAAAGATAGGGATAAGAAAATGATAAAATTTTACCTGATTACAACATAATGCTTACGATAATTGCAGATAAAATGCTAACGAGAGTAGCTCCATATAGTAATTTAAGGCCAAATCTGGCAACGACGTTTCCTTGTTCTTCGTTTAACCCTTTTACTGCACCTGAAATAATGCCGATAGAAGAAAAATTGGCAAAAGAAACGAGAAAAACAGAAATAATCCCCACTGTACGGGGAGAAAGGCTATTAGAAATTTTACTAAGGTTCATCATTGCTACAAATTCATTCGTTACAAGCTTCGTTGCCATAATGCTACCAGCTGTGACAATTTCAGAACTTGGTACACCGATAAGGAATGCAACAGGCGCAAATACGTAGCCGATTAATTGCTGGAAAGTAATGCCGAATATAATGAGGAATAGGTCATTAATGCAGCTCATTAATGCGACGAATCCGATGAGCATAGCGCCGACAACGATGGCTACGCGAAAGCCATCTAGAATATATTCTCCAAGCATTTCAAAAAAGCTTTGCTTTTCGCCTTTAATTTCTAAAATATCTTCGTCATCTTTAACGTCGTAAGGATTGATGATGAGTACGATAATAAAACCACTAAATAAATTGAGAACGAGTGCGGTTACTACATATTTAGGCTCGATCATTGTCATGTAGGCACCTACGATAGACATAGATACGGTTGACATGGCAGAAGCACAAAGTGTATAAAGACGGTGTTTTGGAATTTGAGCTAATTGCTTTTTAACTGTAATAAAAACTTCTGATTGGCCGACAATGGCAGAGGCGATAGCGTTGTAAGATTCCAATTTCCCAAGACCATTTATTTTGCTAAGGAAGTAACCGATCCAATGAATAAAAAATGGTAGTATTTTGAAATGTTGTAGTATACCAATTAAGACGGAAATGAAGACAATTGGTAATAATACAGTAAGGAAAAATGACATTTCACCTTTATTGGCAAGACCGCCAAATACAAAGTTTATACCATCAGCAGCATACTCGAGCAGCTTTGTAAACAGACTGGAAATGACCCGAATAAGTATGAGGCCGATTTCTGTATTTAATAATAAATAGGTTAAAATCAACTGTATAATAAGCATGATGAAAATTGGTTTAAATTTAATATGTTTCTTATTGTTGCTAGCAATATAAGCAAGGAAGAAAACAACGATAAGTCCCACGAAAAAAGTAATAAATTTCATAGTAAGCCCCCTAAAAGAGATATTCTGCTATATATGTTTTTCATTTCAAGGGAGAATATGCATCTTTGGTAAAGAAAGGAATAGAGAGAGCATGAATATATGTAAAGTGCACCACGTTGCAATTATTTGTTCGAATTATGAACTGTCAAAGGATTTTTATACTCGGATATTAGGTTTAAAAGTGATAAATGAAGTATATAGAAAAGAACGAGATTCTTATAAGTTAGATTTATGTGTAGGGGAAGAGTATCAAATTGAATTATTTTCATTTCCTAGTCCACCTGAGCGCCCCAGTTTTCCAGAAGCAGCTGGACTTAGACATTTAGCATTTGCTGTTACAAATATAGAAGAAGCTGTAAACCATTTAAAACAATGCGGTGTGGAGACTGAAGCGATACGTATGGATGAAATTACGGATAAAAAATTTGTCTTTTTCCAAGATCCTGATGGCTTGCCTTTAGAATTGTATGAGGCTTGAAATTGGTGAATTTTATACAGGGTTGCTTTCAAATAAATGAAGAAACTAAAGTGAAACTTCTTTTTTAAAGGAGGTGTAACTTTAGCTAAGAAAGCTAAAGGACATATGTGGATATTTTAAAATTATTGATGGTAGTTATCCTTATTGCGTTAACAGCATTTTTTGTAGCTGTTGAGTTTGCAATTATTAAGGTACGTAGCAGTCGTATTGATCAACTCGTTAGTGAGAAACGACGAGGAGCATTGGCAGCTAAAAAAGTAACGTCGAATTTAGATGAGTATTTATCAGCATGTCAGTTAGGTATTACAATTACTGCTTTAGGGCTTGGGTGGTTAGGAGAGCCCACTATAAAACATATACTCGAGCCGTTGTTTTTAAAACTACACCTATCTCCTGCAATTGCAAGTACAGTTTCATTTATTATTGCCTTTGCAGTGATTACATTTTTACATGTTGTCATTGGTGAACTTGCTCCGAAGACGCTCGCTATACAAAGAGCAGAGCAAGTTAGCTTATTATTATCGAAGCCAATTATTTATTTTTACCGAGTAATGTATCCGTTTATTTGGGCTTTAAATGGTTCAGCAAGGCTTGTAACAGGGCTATTCGGATTACATCCAGCCTCTGAACATGAAGTAGCTCATTCGGAGGAAGAATTGCGATTAATCTTATCCGAGAGTTATGAGAGCGGAGAGATTAATCAAAGGGAATTTAAATATGTAAATAATATTTTTGAATTTGATAATAGAGTCGCAAAGGAAATTATGGTACCTCGTACGGAAGTTGTAGGTTTATATGAGGACGAACCATTTGAAACACATATTAAAATAATCGCACAAGAAAAATATACGAGGTATCCCGTATTTGGTGAAGATAAAGATGAAATTATTGGGATGGTTAATGTAAAGGATTTATTTATTCGTTATATGGATGGTAACCGAGATGAGGAGTGCTCGATTACACCGTATACAAGGCCAGTTATTGAAGTACTAGAAAATATTCCTATACATGATTTGCTATTACAAATGCAAAGAAAACGAATCCCATTAGCTGTACTATATGATGAATATGGTGGTACAGCGGGGATTGTTACATTAGAAGATATTTTAGAAGAAATTGTTGGAGAAATCCGAGATGAATACGATGAAGACGAGCACCCGCCTATAGAGCATATAAGTGAAGGGTGTAAAATCGTAGAGGGAAAAGTGCTTATTAGTGAAGTAAATGATTTATTTGGCATACACTTAATCGCTGATGATGTAGATACAATTGGTGGCTGGATTATGGTACAAAAGCAAATCGTTGCTGAAGGAGATGTTATTGAAAAACACGGCTTTTCTTTTAAAGTTCTCGAAAAGGATATGCATCAAATTAAACGAGTGGAAATAAAGAAGGTAGAAGAATGATTTTCTATAAATTGTTATCCCGCTATTTGTGGGCAGTAAGACCCCTACTTCAAAATTCAGCGAAAGCGAAGAAGTTAGGTGGGGGATCAACAAAACCCTCACTGATTAAAGTTTCACTTTATAAAAGGTATATATAGAAAAATAAATGTTTGCGCTTTCAAAAAAGGTGCTATATAGTGAAGGTGGATACTGAAAAATTCTTCTGAATGATACTCGTTTTTTTTAGAGGCGAATTTTTTAGATAAGGATTTAGAATGAAAAGTATAGGTGATGAAAATGATAGCAACGAAGGATATACGTATAGAGAAAGATTTTTTAGGTGAAAAGGAAGTACCGAGTGTAGCTTATTATGGGGTACAAACATTACGTGCTGTAGAAAACTTCCCGATTACAGGATATCGCATTCATCCGTCACTCATTACGGCAATGGCAATTGTGAAAAAAGCGGCGGCACTTGCAAATATGGATACTGGTTACTTAGCTAAAGACATTGGATATGAAATTGCAGAGGCAGCGCAAGAAATTGTTGATGGGAAATTCCATGATCAATTTATCGTGGATCCAATCCAAGGCGGTGCTGGAACTTCTATTAATATGAATACAAATGAAGTAATTGCTAATCGAGCTTTAGAACGTATGGGATGTGAAAAAGGCGAGTATGTGAAAATTAGCCCAAACACGCATGTGAACATGGCTCAATCAACAAATGATGCGTTTCCAACGGGAATTCATATTGCAACTCTTATGATGTTAGAAGAACTTCTTATTACAATGGAAGAACTTCATGCTGCTTTCCGTGCAAAAGCAAAAGAGTTCGACCACGTCATTAAAATGGGACGTACACATTTACAAGATGCTGTTCCGATTCGTCTTGGACAAGAATTTGAAGCGTATAGCCGAGTGCTTGAACGTGATATAAAAAGAATTAAACAGTCTCGCCAACATTTATATGAAGTGAACATGGGGGCGACAGCTGTTGGTACGGGATTAAATGCAAACCCTACGTACATTGAACAAGTGGTTAAACACTTGCGAACATTTAGCGGATTCCCACTTGTTGGTGCAGAGCATTTAGTTGATGCAACGCAAAACACAGATGCATACACAGAAGTATCTGCGGCATTAAAAGTATGTATGATGAATATGTCTAAAATTGCAAATGATCTTCGTATTATGGCATCTGGTCCACGTGTTGGATTGGCGGAAATTCAATTACCAGCTCGCCAACCAGGTTCATCTATTATGCCAGGTAAAGTAAATCCTGTTATGGCAGAAGTAATTAATCAAGTTGCTTTCCAAGTAATTGGTAATGATCATACAATTTGCTTAGCATCAGAAGCAGGACAATTAGAGTTAAACGTAATGGAGCCTGTACTCGTATTTAATTTAATTCAATCTATTAGTATTATGAATAACGGATTCCGTGTATTCCGTGAATATTGTATTAAAGGAATTACAGCAAATGAAGAATTGCTGAAGCAATATGTAGAGAAAAGTGTTGGAATTATTACAGCAGTTAACCCTCATATTGGTTATGAAGCAGCATCTCGTATTGCACGTGAAGCAATTGAAACAGGAAAATCTGTTAGGGAGCTATGTTTAGAACATGGTGTACTGACAGAAGAAGAATTGGATATTATTCTAGATCCGTTCGAAATGACGCATCCTGAAATTGCTGGAGCTTCTTTATTAAAGAATAAGAAGATGTAATATGAATAAAACACCGATCCATTTGGATCGGTGTTTTATTTTTAAAAGATATTAAATACAGCGTTTAATTGAAGTAAGCTAATAATAGCTAAGAAGATTAAACTGTATTTCATCGCTGTTTTAAATAGGGCAGACTCTTTACCAACTAGTCCAACTGCTGCACAAGCAACGGCTACAGATTGTGGTGAAACCATTTTTGCCATTGTACCACCTACTACGTTTAATGCAACAAGAGTAGAAGGAACGATATTTAATTGATCTGCAGTTACTGCTTGAAGCGGTGCGAATAATGAACCACTTGATACTACTGAACCTGTAATGAATACGCCAATCCATCCTAAGATTGGAGAAAGAACTGGGAATGCATTACCAGTAGAAGAGAATGCCAGTCCAAGTGTAGATGACATACCAGAGTAGTTCTCTACGTAAGCTAAAGCGATAACGCTACAGATTGTATATACTGGAGCTTTTAGTTCTTTCATTGTTTCTACTATTAATTCTTTAACCATTTTACCTTTTACGCGGTAAACGATAAGTGAAACAATAATTGCTAATACGATTGCAGTAGTTGTAGATGAGAATACATCAAACTTGAAAACAGCCGCGAAAGGTGTATCAGCTTTTGTAATTGGTGTAGTTTTCATAACAGCATTATGAAGACCAGGGAACTGAATGTTAAATACTAAGTTTGCTAGTGCGCCATCCGGAGCAAATAAAGCTTTAATTGGTTTTAAATTAAAGATTGTTACGAATGCAGTTAAGAATACGAATGGAGACCAAGCATATAAAATTTGATTGAATGTATGAGGTTCTTGTTCTTCTTGTTTTTCTTCTGTAGAAGAAGATTTTGGTTGCCAAACACGTAAGAATAATGCTAGAGAAACCATACTTACAACGGCTGCGAAAATATTAGTAAGTTCTGCACCTAAGAAGTAAGTCACAAGGAACTGAGTTATAGCGAAAGAAAAACCACTTACAAGAATACCTTGCCAAGTTTCTTTAATACCTTTAATTCCATCAACCATTGAAACAAGTAAGAAAGGTAAAACAATACTAATGAATGGTAAAATAAGAACAGTTTGACGACCGATAGTTAATGCGTCTAGCTCAGTTAATTGTGCTGGTACTGTAACTGGGATACCCATAGCACCCATAGCACCACCAGCGATGTTAGCTACTAAACAAATACCTGCTGCTTTTAATGGATTAAAGCCCATACCCACAAGTAATGCAGCTGTAATAGCAACTGGAACCCCTAAACCAGCTGCGCCTTCTAAGAAAGCACCGAAAGAATAAGCGATTAATAATACTTGTAAACGTTGATCATTTGTAATGCTTGAAATACTATCACGAATGATGTTGAATTGCTCTGTTTTAACAGTTAATTTGTAAAGGAAAATTGCTGCGATAACGATAGTACAAATTGGATAAAATCCAGATAAAACACCGAATCCGGCAGATGCTACAGCTACGGTTGCTGGCATTTTATAAACGAATATAGCAAGAATAATAGCGACAATCACACTGTAAAGACCAGCCATGTAACTTTTCATTTTCAGTCCCATTAAACAAATGATGAAGCAGAAAATTGGAAGTGCTGCGATTAGTGCAGATAACCAAATATTGTTTAATGGGTCATAAATTTGTGTCCAAGTACTCATAATAATGACAACTCCTATCTATTTTATGTGAAGAAATTCACATTATTTGTGAAACAATTCACAATCAACTTACATGCTTAGTATATTCTCCTTCAACACTATTGTCAACGTAAAAAAGTATAATTATTCCATAATAGTATTAAAAGAAATGCTTTGTTCATAAAGTAGACAAAAAGCAAACTCAAATAGATTTGAGTTTGCTTTTTGAAGTTATTTCTATATTGTTTTATTTGTTCGTATATCATTAATCTTATATGTTAGATGACGTCTTTGCATTAAGTATATAGGATGTTGAAATTTGATAGGTGTCACATGCTGGTCTGAGTTGATCTAGTAAGAAAGAGAAACCAAATGCATTTAATAGGAAGTTTTGAATAACAGTCTGAGCAAGTACAATACGAATTAAAACAACAATAAGTCAATTTTTAATATTACATTATCTTTTTTTACTGAAAATTCCTTTTAGCATAACAAAGAGGTTAAATATAACCCAAATACGTTACGATAGGTTATCAATTATAGACGGTATTTTACAATATCGTTACTGTAAGTTGCAGTGAGGTGAAAATATAACAAAAAGCTTGATAAAACAACGTTTGTAAGCAAAGTATTCATAGCCCTTACTTTTGCTTTTTCATTATATCATATAGTATAATATTCAAAATCAGCAAGGAATTTTTCCTGAATTCTTTCCTGATAAAGGTGGAAAAAATTTTCAGCATTATAGGTTGATAAAGTTATGTCGTAACAGGAAATATAAGAACAGATATATAAATAAATAAAAAGAAAATAAAAACGAAAATGAGGGGAACTTTATGAGCCAAAATCAATTCGAATGTCGTATTTCAGAAGAAGATGTACAAATGTTAAGAGCGTTAGCGCATCCGTTACGTTTACGCCTAGTAATGGAACTAATGCAACGTGGAACTTGTAATGTAACACAATTACAGGAAGTGTTAGAAATTCCACAATCAACGGTTTCACAACATTTAACGAAATTAAAACAAAATAAAGTAGTGCGCTTTGAAAGACGAGGACTAGAAGTGTATTATCAAATTCATAATGATAAAGTAAGTGAAGTTGTAAAAACATTATTTTCTTAAAATTTGAATATTATGGAAAAAGACGTGTGGGATATACGTCTTTTTTTATTTGTCAGAAAGGTGATATGAGAGTAAATGTTAGCATGTAAGGAAGAAAAGGTTATCAATTAACATGTTGTTATATGGAATATATTCTAAAGGGAAAAGAAAAGATAGAAAGGAGTGTAGTAAGGAAAAGGAGGAATAGTAGTATGGATGTAAAACGTGTGAAACAAATCTTATCTTCTTCAAGTAGCATTGACGTTACATATGAGGGCGTACCAGTATGGATTGAGAGCTGTGACGAGCAGAGTGGAGTTGCTCAAGTGTATGATGTATCTAATCCTGGAGAAAGCGTTCACGTGAACGTGACGGCTTTAGAGGAGAAGTAATAGAAAAGACGCTTCTAATTTTAGAAGCGTCTTTTTTATTATTCCATCATATGTGCAATTTTCTTAGAGAACATAAGAAGTACTAATCCTAGTACGATTACGATAACACCGATGCTTGCGAATACTTCTAAATATCCTAAAGATTGAGTGAAAGCAGCTAATTGTCCTGCTAAGAAGTTTGCACATCCAGTACCAGCTAACCATACACCCATTAATAAAGAAGCTAATTTAACAGGAGCGATTGCACTAACCATAGATAATCCGATTGGTGATAAGAATAATTCACCGATTGTGTGGAACATGTAAGTGAATACAATGAATAGTAAGTTTGCCTTCATTGTAATGTTACCTTCATCACTACCAGTTTTTAAAACAGCTAAAGTTAGAACTAAGTATCCAATACCTAGTAAAATCATACCTAGTGCCATTTTTGTTGGAATTTTTAAATCACCATTTTTTGTTTTTGAAAGCTTAATCCATAAAGCTGAAACAGGTAATGCTAGTAAGATAATGAATAGTGGGTTTACAGATTGGAACCAAGGTGTTGGAATTGTAAATCCACCAATTGTACGATCTACGAACTTATCTGTGTAAAGTGTTAAAGAACTACCAGCTTGTTCAAAGCCTGCCCAGAAGAATACAACGAAACAAGTTAAAATTAAAATTGCAGCTGTACGTTTTTTCTCTTGTGATGTTAAAGGTTTTTTCTCAATTACTTTTGCAGTTTTTTCTTTAGACTTTTTACCTACAACAGTTGTACCAATTGTTCCTAAGTAACGAGGTGCTAAGAAATTAAAAGCAACCTGTCCAATGATCATACCGATACAAGCTGTTAAGAATCCATATTTGTAATCTGTGAAGTAACCGCAAATGAATGGAGCGATAAGAGCTCCTAAGTTAATTCCCATGTAGAAGATAGTGAAAGCACTATCACGACGAGAATCGTTGTCGCTATATAATTGACCTAGTAAAGTCGAAATATTTGGTTTGAAGAATCCGTTACCAATAACTAATAATCCTAATCCTAAAAATAGTCCAGTTTTCGTATTCATTGAAAATAGTACAAAGTTACCAATTGCCATGATGATACCACCAATAGTAATGGCGTGTCGCTTCGTAATGAAATGGTCAGTTAACCAACCACCAATAATCGGAGTGAAGTATACTAACATTGTGAAAATACCGTATATTTGTACAGCAACTGCTTTATCAAATCCTAAACCGCCGCTTACTAAGCTCGTTGTTAAATAAAGAACTAATAAGCCACGCATTCCGTAATAACTAAATCTTTCCCATGCCTCTGTAAAGAACAACAAATATAATCCTGGTGGATGTTTTTTTGGTGATTGTTGCTCTCCAGCTTTGTCTAATTTTAAAGCTGCATCCATGTTTGTTTCCCCCTAATCCTGTATAACGGATATTTATGTAATTATTTTAATTCACAAAATATTTAGAAGTCAATAGAATTATATGGAAATAGAAAGAAAATTTCTAAAAAAATCTATTTCTCTTCAACCGTTACTGTATTTTTCCCTGAAAACTAGATAATAAGCGTTTTCAAATGTAATAATTGAATTCTAAAAGAATATAAAATAGTGATTAATCAGAAAATTTAGATTAAAATATTTATTCTGATATAGAGAAAATATATTCTATTTACTTTTATAATATAACATATTGGGAATAAAAATACAAAATGAAATAATGTGACATTTAAGTGAATCAAAAAATAACCAGCTCCATAGAAGGGAGCTGGTTAGGGAAATATTATTTAACAAAGCGTTTTTCGATATCATCTAATAGTAGGTTAGCAGCCATTACACCACCGGCTGTATTCCAAATAACGTCGTCAACTTTGTATGCTTTACCGTTTTTCACTGCATTTAAATTTTTAAATAGAGGATCATTGATATATTCTTTTTCTAATTCAGAACCTTTTTTCTCGTTTCCTTTATCGAATGTGAAGTAGAATAATACATCGCCGTCCATTGCTGAAATACGTTCTTTAGATACGTTACGCTCTGCAAAGTCATCTTTATTTTGATCTCCAGGACGTTTAAATCCAAGTTCTTTTAAAATAACACCAGAGAATGTATCACCGTGATAAATACGAACATCACCAGGCATAAAGCGAACCATAGAGATTTCTTGATTTACTTTATCGCCTAGTTTAGTTTTTAAATCTTTCATACGTTTATCGTAATCAGCTAAAACCTTTTGACCTTCTTTTTCTTTATTTAATGCTTTTGCATAAAATTTGAAGTTATCTTTCCATTCACCACGTAGCGTTTCCGAGAACACAGTAGGTGCAATTGCCTTTAGTTGCTCGTACACTTTTTCGTGACGCATTTTGTTACCGATAATTAAGTCTGGTTTTAAGGAAGCGATTGTTTCCACGTTCACTTGCCCTTCATCACCAACAACCTTTACATCTTTCATTTTATCTTTAATATGTGGATACCATGGATCACCAGTCCAAGATTTCACAGCCCCAACTGGTTTTACACCTAACTCGAGTAAAGCTTCAGTGCCTTCATTTGTTAAAATAACTACACGTTTTGGACTAGCGGGAACTTCTGTTTTACCCATTGCATGTTCTACAGTAATCATTTCTTTTTTCGTATCTTCTTTTGATTCTTCTTTCGTATTTGATTTTCCACAAGCACTTAAAAGTAGTGAAAAGGCTAGTAAAAATACAAATACTGTAAACGATTTCTTTTGCACGAATTTCATTATGTACCCCCTACATACTGAGAAGTTTTTTCAATAGCAAGCATGATATTAAGCTTTTATCTTTTGATTGTCAATACATATCAATGAAAATAGTTCTCATTATCGTTGACAATGAGAATTAAGTTGAAATACACTTACAACGTATCATTATACATTGAAGGGGAAACGCTGCATGTTATTAAAAACAAATCAAGCAAAATGGATTGGGTTATTTGTTGGAATCATTGCAGTCATTATTTGTATTTGGGGAAGTATTATTTTCGGATATACAAATACGAGTTGGAAATTAGCGTTAGATGCTTTTTTCCATTTTAATGGTTCCAATGAACATATTATTATTCAAAATGTGCGTCTACCAAGGGCACTAATTGCAGCTAGTGTTGGTGCTAGTTTAGCCATTGCTGGTTGTCTTATGCAAACTTTAACGAAGAATCCACTTGCTTCTCCAGATTTTATTGGATTAAATTCAGGCGCTGCGTTTTTCATAGTTGTAGCAATTGTGGTTTTTTCTGTTACATCATTGTCAGCTTTTACTTGGATTGCCTTTTTAGGGGCAGCAGTTGCTGCAATCCTTGTATTCGCTTCTAGTTCTTTAGGAAAAGAAGGGACGACGCCTCTTAAGTTAACATTAGCAGGGGTCGCAATTAGTGCGTTATTTTCATCATTAACACAAGGATTACTTGTGTTAAATGAAAAAGCGCTTGAAGAAGTACTGTTTTGGCTTGCCGGATCTGTGCAAGGAAGAAAGTTAGAAATTTTACAATCTGTATTCCCATATTTATTAGTAGGCTGGATCGCATCGCTTATGATGGCAGGGAAAGTAAATACATTGATGATGGGGGAAGACGTCGCGAAGGGGCTTGGACAACGAACAATTTTAATGAAATCATTCGTGTTACTTATTATTGTCCTGTTGTCTGGTGGTTCAGTTGCAGTCGCTGGTCCGATTGGATTTATCGGAATCATTATCCCACATTTCGCCAGATTTCTTATTGGAGTAGATCACAGATGGAGAGTACCGTATAGCGGCTTGTTAGGTGCAATACTACTAATCTTGGCTGATATAGCAGCGAGATATGTCATTATGCCACAAGAAGTACCAGTAGGGGTTATGACAGCATTTATCGGGGCACCATTCTTTATTTATATTGCACGTAAGAGAGGGCTTAGCAAATGAAGAAGTATATTCCGTTTCGTATAGGAAAAGGCGGGCTCTCGTTTTTAATGTATAAACGAGCGTGTCTCGTCTTATTCAGTTTACTAGTTGTTTTAATAGGATTATTTTTTGCGAGTGCAGGTATGGGAGACATGAAAATTGCTCCTTATGATGTATGGCAAGCAATCACTGGAAATGGCGATGCGATGTCTAATATGGTTGTAAATAAGTTTCGTATGCCGCGTATTTTAATTGCCATCCTTGTAGGAATCGCACTTGCAGTAGCAGGATGTATTTTACAGGGGCTCGTTCGAAATCCACTGGCTTCTCCTGATATCATTGGGATTACAGGTGGTGCAAGTGTTGCAGTTGTATTATTTTTAGCTATATTTAGTGATAAAAATAATGCGCTAACTGTAAGCATTCATTATATGCCGTTAGCAGCCTTCGCTGGGGCAACGATTGTAGCGCTTTTTGTATATTTATTTGCATGGAGAAATGACGGATTATCACCGATTAGTCTTGTTTTAATTGGTGTTGGTTTTTGGGCATTAACGAAAGCGGCAACGACTTTGTTTATGCTGTTAGCGCCAATTTATCAAGCGAGTCAAGCGAATGTATGGATTACAGGTACTGTTTACGGTTCTTCATGGCAAAACGTTATGGTGCTTGCGCCGTGGGTTCTCATTTTAACGGTAATATCATTTATAGCTGCTAGGCATTTAAATGCGCAAGAGCTAGGGGATGATATTGCGGTAGGACTCGGTGTTCCTTTAACGAAGTCACGCGTATTCATGTTATTACTGAGTACAGCTTTAATTGGTGGCGCAGTTGCCTTCGCCGGAGGAATTGGGTTTGTCGGTTTAATGGCACCTCATATTTCACGAAGACTAGTTGGTTCTTTATACGGTGCATTACTCCCAGTTGCGGCTATTGTTGGTGCAATTTTAGTACTTGCTGCAGATTTAATCGGGCGTACAGTTTTCACACCACTTGAAATTCCAGCAGGGGTATTTACATCAGCAATTGGTGCACCTTATTTTATTTATTTACTTTATAAAAGTCGGAATTCATAAAGGGAGATGAATATGCAAAAAGCATTGGAGACGAAACGTTTGACGCTGTCTTATGGTGAAGCAATTATTATTGATGAGTTGAATTTAGAAATTCCAAAAGGCGAAATTACAATCTTTATCGGTTCTAACGGTTGTGGAAAATCAACTTTATTACGTTCACTAGCTAGATTATTAAAGCCAACAACTGGTGACATTTTGCTAGATAATCAAGCCATTCAAAGTATGCAAACGAAGCAAATCGCTCGTCAAATGGCAATTTTACCGCAAGGACCGCAAGCTCCAGAAGGGCTTACAGTATTGCAACTTGTAAAGCAAGGGCGTTATCCATATCAAACGTGGCTGAAGCAATGGTCAGAAAAAGATGAGGAAATGGTACAAAAAGCACTCGCAGCAACAGGTATGACAGAATTTGCTGAGCGTGATGTGCATGCTCTTTCAGGTGGACAACGTCAACGTGCTTGGATTGCAATGACGCTTGCACAAGATACAGATATTATTTTACTGGATGAGCCAACTACATATTTAGATATGACTCACCAAATTGAAGTGCTAGATTTATTGTTCGAATTAAATGAAACAGAACAAAGAACAATTGTTATGGTATTACACGATTTAAATTTAGCATGCCGCTATGCAGACAATATTGTAGCCATTCAAGATAAACAAATATATGCACAAGGTAAGCCGGAAGAAGTAGTAGATGAGAAGCTAGTACGTGATGTATTCCGAATGGAGTGTCAAATCAGTACGGATCCATTGTTTGGGACGCCACTTTGTATTCCGCATGGAAAAGGAAGACGTGTACGTAAAGAGGTTGCTCAGGCAATGAGTTAATGAAAAAAGACGATGAGGATTCATCGTCTTTTTTATTTTCTACAAGAAAATAAGAGGAAGAGGGGAATTCGTAAACGTCGTTCATATTCTTCTTCGCTCTGAAAATAAGTTTGATTTGGTGTAGCTTCTTTTATATTTGTAATCGTAAATCCAGCTTGTTGTAATAATGTAAAATATTCTTCCGTTGTACGATGATATTTAATAACTTCTTGATCAATCCAAGGTTCAACGCGTTTTCCCATTTTAAAATAATCATCGACGAGCCAGCTTGTTCTTTCTCCGCTCGTTTGCAAGCTTTCAAATGAAGAAGTAATAACAGGGTGTTGAACACTAAAAGTAAAGGTTCCATTTGTTTTTAAAGCTTCGTACACATTTTGAAAAATGATAGGAAGATGTTCAATATAATGTAAGGCGAGTCTAGATGTTACTAAATCAAAAGTAGCGGGAGGGTATGTGTAGTCTTTGAGGTTTAAAAAATGGACGGTCCCATTTTTATTTTCTAGTTGTTTTTTAGCTTTTTCATACATAAGTTCGGAGCCTTCAATACCAGTGTAAGAGTGGCAGTCTTTTTCTAATAATTCCTCGCCGAATTTAGCATCACCGCAGCCTAGATCGAGGATTTGCTTTCCTTTCACATCACCAATGAGTTGAAAGAAGGCTGGTTTTTCAAGTGACTCATTTGGGCTATTTTCTCGGTATCTTCGTTTCATATATTGTTCAAAAAATGCTTCGTGATTATATACATCAGATTCAGTAAATGCCATGATTGAAGCCCCCTTAAATATTTTTTTTATTCTACCAAATATGAAAAGTAAATGATAGATTTCTTGTAATGAATCATTTATAATCTAGAATTGTAAGCGGTTACTTTAAACTATTTTTCTATAATAAATTCTGAAAACGTGTTAAGCTAGTAGAGGGATTATTAGAACTATTAAGACAATAATTCGCTTACATGAACGATGGGAGGCTTCACAATGTCTAGTAAAACACTTGCGAAATTTTTAGAAGAAAATTTAGAGGATTTAAAATCAAAGGGGCTTTATAACGTAATTGATCCGCTTGAGAGTTCAAATGGACCGATCATTACAATTGGCGGAAAAGAATATATTAACTTATCTTCAAACAACTATCTTGGATTAGCAACAGATAGCCGTTTGCAAGAAGCAGCAATTGGTGCAATTCATAAGTACGGCGTTGGAGCAGGAGCTGTTCGTACAATTAACGGTACTTTAGATTTGCATATTAAATTAGAAGAGACAATTGCAAAGTTTAAACATACAGAAGCAGCAATTGCTTACCAATCAGGATTTAACTGTAATATGGCAGCGATTTCAGCCGTTATGGATAAAAATGATGCGATTCTTTCAGACGAATTAAACCATGCTTCTATTATTGATGGTAGTCGTTTATCAAAAGCAAAAATTATTGTTTATAAACATTCTGATATGGAAGATTTACGCCAAAAAGCAATCGCGGCGAAAGAATCAGGTCTTTACAATAAATTAATGGTAATTACAGATGGTGTCTTCTCAATGGATGGAGATGTTGCAAAATTACCAGAGATTGTTGAGATTGCAGAAGAATTAGATTTAATGACATATGTAGACGATGCACACGGTTCAGGTGTACTTGGAAAAGGTGCAGGAACTGTAAAGCATTTCGGTCTATCTGATAAAGTTGATTTCCAAATTGGTACATTATCAAAAGCAATTGGGGTAATTGGTGGATATGTAGCAGGGAAACAAAACTTAATTGACTGGTTAAAAGTTCGTTCACGTCCATTCTTATTCTCTACAGCATTAACACCAGCTGATGCAGCTGCATGTATGCGATCAATTGAAATTTTAATGGAAAGCACAGAGTTACATGATCGTTTATGGGAAAATGGCCGCTATTTAAAACAAGGGTTAAAAGAACTTGGCTTTAACATTGGAGAAAGTGAAACGCCAATTACACCTTGTATTATTGGTGACGAAGTATTAACACAAGAATTTAGTAAACGTCTAAATGAAGAAGGCGTATATGCAAAATCTATCGTGTTCCCAACTGTAGCTAAAGGAACAGGACGCGTTCGTAATATGCCTACAGCAGCTCATACGAAAGAAATGTTAGATGAAGCAATTCGTAAGTATGAAAAAGTAGGGAAAGAAATGGGCATCATTTAAGTAACGACATCTTTTGAATAGCTTGCAAATGAGGAGTGGGGAAAATGAAAAAAATTCTAGTAACCGGTTCTTTAGGGCAAATTGGTTCTGAACTAGTAATGAAACTTCGTGATGTATACGGTGCATCAAATGTTATTGCAACAGATATTCGTGAAACAGATAGTGAAGTAGTAACGTCTGGTCCATTTGAAACGTTAGATGTAACAGATGGACAAAAACTACATGATATCGCAAAGCGTAATGAAGTAGATACAATTATTCATTTAGCAGCTTTACTTTCAGCAACAGCAGAAAAAAATCCGTTATTTGCTTGGAATTTAAATATGGGCGGACTTGTAAATGCGTTAGAAGCAGCTCGTGAATTAAACTGTAAGTTTTTCACGCCAAGTTCTATCGGTGCATTTGGTCCATCAACGCCGAAAGATAATACGCCACAAGATACAATTCAACGTCCTACTACGATGTATGGGGTAAACAAAGTAGCAGGAGAATTACTATGTGATTATTATCATCAAAAGTTTGGCGTTGATACGCGCGGTGTACGTTTCCCTGGTTTAATTTCTTATGTAGCTCCTCCAGGAGGCGGAACAACTGATTATGCAGTTGAAATTTATTATGAGGCGATTAAAAAAGGCACATACACCTCATACATTGCAGAAGGAACATACATGGATATGATGTACATGCCAGATGCTTTACAAGCGATCATTTCATTAATGGAAGCTGATCCAAGTAAACTTGTGCATAGAAACGCATTTAATATTACAGCGATGAGCTTTGAGCCAGAGCAAATCGCAGCATCCATTCGTAAACACATCCCGACGTTTACAATGGATTACGCTGTAGATCCTGCTCGTCAAACAATCGCTGATAGCTGGCCGAACTCTATTGATGCAACAGCAGCAATGAACGAGTGGGGCTTTAAAGCAGAATACGATTTAGACAAAATGACAACGGACATGTTGGCTAAGTTAAAAAAAAAGTTCACAGCTGAGTTAGTGATGAATTAACAGGAAGGGTCGATTCTTAGGAATCGACCCTTTTATTTGTATTTTAGGAATATACAAATAATTACAAGTGTGATAGAATGAGTTAATTTGTGAATAAAGGGGAGAGATACAATGGAGAAATGGGAGTTAGCAAAGGAAATTTACAATACGTCACGTTTAACGGGAACATTTAAGCTTCGATCAGGGCAAGTATCAAATCAATACTTTGATAAGTACTTATTTGAATCTAATCCAGTACTGTTATTAGAAATTGCTAAACAATTGAAAGAGCTCATTCCTCCTGAGACAGAAGTACTCGCAGGTTTAGAAATGGGAGGAATTCCAGTAGCAACAGCATTATCTTTACAAACAGGTATACCTGTTGTATTTGTAAGAAAAGAAGCGAAGAAGTACGGTACATGTAAGTTAGCAGAAGGCGTTAATATTGCTGGGAAAAATGTTTGTGTTGTTGAGGATGTTATTACGACAGGTGGTCAAATATTATTAAGCACGAAAGATTTAAGAGAACTAGGTGCGAAAGTACATCATGTTCTAGGTGTAATTGAACGAACGAAAGAGGGAAAAGACAACTTATTAGAAGATGGCTTACAACTACATTCTTTATTTACAATGGATGAGTTAATTGAAGGAGAAAAGCAACATGCAAAGAGTTGACGTCGTATATGCACTAATACATGATGAAGAAACAGATAAAATATTAATGGTACATAATATAGAACAAAACGTTTGGTCACTGCCGGGTGGGGCTGTTGAAAAAGGTGAAATATTAGAGGAAGCACTAATAAGAGAAGTAAAAGAAGAGACAGGTTTAACTGCTGTGGCAGGTGGACTTGTTGCGATCAATGAAAAATTCTTTGAAGCATCAGGGAATCATGCGATACTATTTACATTCCGAGCAAATGTAGTAAAGGGTGAACTGATTGCGGAAGATGAAGAAGAAATTTCTGCAATAGAGTGGGTGGACCGAGCAATTGCAAATGAACGATTCCCATTCTACGATGGCGGATTCGAGGCATTATTAGAAGTAGCTATTCCATACAAGTTTCAACCAGAAACAAAGTGATTGAGTAGAAAAAAACAGGAGCGACAACGCTCCTGTTTTTCTATTCAATCGTCTTCAGTAATAACTTTTTCAATAGTGGTTTAATCTTCAGACGTAAATCTTCAGCATGATTTGCAACTAAGAAGTGATGGTTATAAATGTTCTTCATTAATTGATAAGTTGCTTCTTTTGCTTCGCCTTCTTCGATGAAGATTCCGATTACTTCCATACCACTTTTACGAGCAAGTTTGACAGCTTCATGCGTATCTAAAATACCGTCTTGTTGATAGTCTAGCGCAGAAGGCTCACCGTCTGTAAAGACAAGTAAGAATTTATGTTTTTCTGTTCTTTTTGCAAGTTTTTCAGAAACGATACGAATAATATATCCGTCGCGGTTATCTTCTTCTTCGCGAAGCTGCATAATTTCTGGACCGACGTTTGGTAACGTTGAGTTTTTATACGTTACAACTTCATGGATAACGTTTGGCTTATCCTCAGGCTTAGCACTAGAAGCATCTTCCCAAAATCCACTAATGGCGTGCGGGATTTTTAAAGATTTCAATGCTTCATGGAATAGGACCACACTCTTTTTCGTTTCTTCCATTTTGTTATACATAGAACCAGAGCAGTCCACTAGTAGTTGGAATGCAACGTCAAGTTCTTGTGATTCTTGTCCTTTTTTATAAAACATGCGCGGCTGCTTTTCAGTATAAATACGAAGGAATTTCTTACGAAGTCTTCCGTAATATTTATCACTATTTGCATTCGTTTTATTTTCAATCGTTTTTTCGATAATTTTCTTTAATTCTTTTACATCTTTATTAACGACTGATTTGATAGCTTGGTAATCCTTTTTTTCATCAGGATTTGATTTGCGAGCTTCTTTAAATATATGAGAAGCACCAACGTTATACTTACCGTATGCACCCTCGTTTTGGCTAGAAGCGTGTGAAGCTCTTGCTTCTTCTGTATCAGCGCCATCAAAGTTGGATTGTGTACTCTTTTGAGAAGTACCTTGTACAGAACCAAGTGCTTGGTCGCCATCTTCTGATTCACGAGCAGTATCGCCCATCATGTTTGTTTTTGTTCCACTTTCTAATTCAAAGCGTAAAAAATTCTCGTTTTCGTTATTTTTATTTTCACGATGCCATGTGGAGAAACTTTCATCCATTTTGTTTTTATTTTCATCGTCATCTATGAGCTGCGTATCATCATTTGCTAAATCTTCGACGCGACAGTTCTTTTCGTCTGCAATGACAGATAAATAAAGCGGAGCATGTCCGAAATAATTATTAAGCATATCACTTTCAAGAAGTCCTTCTAAACGATAGCGAATTTTTTCAACGATATACATAATGTCTTCTGTATTACGAGCTTGGAATGTTTCATGCAAAATTGCTTCAATTTGCTCGAAATATTCATTATTAAACATTTCATATTTATCGCTCGTTAATGAAAGATAGCAGAGACAAAATAGACGATCACCGTGATAGTTACGAACACGATTGATTTCATTTTGTGAACCAAAGTAATTGCGATACATTTCTTTTCTTCTTTTAAAAACATGCTTTGTGCCAGGGCGTAAGTCTTTTACGATTTCCTCAACACGTAAATCTTCTAATAGAACAAATAATTGTGTTAAAAACTTTTTTAAGGGTGATTCTTGTAATTCAATCGCATAAGAACGAATTAAAGTCATGTCCGAGTAATGTTTATTACCAAGTGCTTTTAAAAACACTTCGCTTTTTAATCCGATTACTGTATCCTCTTCTTTTCGATCATCCCAAAAGTGACTAATGACAACCTTTTTTTCAATTTCGTCGTAGTATGCTTTATAGCCATACTCAAGGTAGGCATCGTCTTCTTTTAGAAGAGCATACATTAAGTTTTCCATTTGTAGAAACAGCGACGCATCAATTTTTTTGTCACTAAAAATTTGTCTCATGAATTATCCCTCAAAGAAATAACTTTCTGCTAATTCACGGACAGTCATTTGTTCTGTTTCATCGTTTAATTTTGCGATAATACTACGTTCAATTGCACGCATAACAGGAATATATACACCTAAATCACATGCGTCGATAATGCCACGAATACTTGCTGCTTCTTCACTTACACGTCCATCACGAGCTAAAGGCATAAGGTCGCTTGCAAATGCAACGAACTTTTCAATTGTTGCAACATCATTTAATTTTGATTCAGATAGTAATAGTTCTTTTAATGTGTCACCTTGAATGTATGGAACTTCAATAATAACGAAACGGTTTTTTAATGCTTCGTTTAGTTCGCTTGTTCCAACGTAACCTTCATTAATTGCTGCAATTACACGATACTCGTCATCGCCATACACAACCTCTTGTGTAAATGGATTTGTAATCATTTTACGGTAATCTAATGCACCGTGAAGAAGTGGTAACGTTTCAGGTTTTGCCATATTGATTTCATCAATATATAGGAAATGACCGTTCTTCATTGCTTTCATAAGAGGGCCGTTAACAAATGTAACTTCAGATGCGCCATCTTTCGTTTGTAGTGTGTTGTATCCTAAAATACCTTCTACATCTAGGTCAACAGAACAGTTAATGCTATGCATTGGTTTTTGGAATAAAGAAGAAAGAGTTTCAGCTAGTACTGTTTTACCACTACCAGTCGGCCCTTTTAATAGAATGTTTTTGCCAAGAAGAAGCGCTGTAATAGCATCTTCAATAATGCTGTTATCAGATGCTTTATATATTTTCTTTCCAATTAAATGTGCGTTTTCACCAGCTTCTTGTTTATTTTTTTCGTGAATGGTTGAGAGCTGTTGTTTTAAATCAGCATGTATATGAAATTGTTCTAACATGTATTTCCCACCTAACATTATTTTCATAAAGTAATACATCTTATGATAACTTGTTTTAATATGGTATGCAAAGAAAAGGAGAGAGGGGAAATGGAAAAGAAAAAGCAATCAATAGTACATTGATTGCTTACAGTAAAGGAGAAATGAGTCGCATGAAAGACTCTAATATTCGTTTTTTGATACTTCTTTTTTGGAATGCGTTCCATTTAATTTCAGTGGAATGCTTAAAGTCGTCTTCAAAATCATGTTTAATATCATGAACGGTTTCTGATTCATATAGTACGCTAATAAGTTCATAATTTAATTCGAAGCTGCGTACGTCCATATTTGCCGTTCCAATTGTCGCGATCTTATCATCAACGAGTACAATCTTTGCATGCATAAAACCATCTTTATAACTATAAATGGAAGCACCAGCTTTTAAAAGCGGAGTGAAGTAGGACTGAGATGCCTGATCACTAATAATACTATCACTTTTACCAGGATATAAAATGCGTACATCTATGCCAGATATTGCACTTAAACGTAATAATGTTAAAGTTTCTTGATCTGGAATAAAGTAAGGTGTAGCGATCCAAATCGATTTTTTTGCAGATCCCATAACAGCTAATAATGTATTGCGAATGCTTTTATCATCTGAGCTTGGTCCGCTCGCTACAATTTGCACAGCACCTTCTGCACTTGAAATTTCTTTACCTGGGAAGTATTGTCTATTCATAAATTGATCCCAAGAATAAGTATTCAATCCACTAGAGGCATAGAGCCAATCTTCTAGAAAAATTGCTTGTAATTTATATAACGCTTTTCCTTCTATTTTTAAATGACTATCACGCCAAACGGGAAATTTTTTTGAACGGCCAAGATATTCATCACCGACGTTGAGTCCACCAGTAAAACCGATTTCTCCATCTACAATAACGATTTTTCGATGGTTACGATAATTGACAGTTTCAAGTAACCAAGCTGAAAAAATAGGGTCAAATTCTACAATTTCAATACCAGCTTCTTTCATAGGTTTTAAAAAGCGCCTTCTTAACGTATTACTTCCGAGTCCATCATAAAGAAAGCGTACAATAACACCAGATTTTGCTTTTTTTATTAAAGCATCTCGAACTTTCGTACCAATCTCATCAGATTTATAAATATAGTATTGAATATGTATGTGATGTTTTGCTTGCTCGATAGCTTGCAAAATTTCTGAGAATGTTTGATCTCCGTTTGTTAAAAGCTTTGTAGTTGTTCTATCTGCGGCAGGCCCGCCTCCAAATTTTTGTACGACTTCTGTTAAATGGGCAGAGCGTTCACTTAATGGGACTTTGAGTGATAACTCTACTCGTCTTCCTTCTAATATTTCACGGAATAATTTTCTTTGCTCTTCTGAACGATGGAGATGTTTTTTTCTTCTCCAACGGCTACGACCGAAAATAGAGTATAAAAGCACCCCTATAACGGGAAGAAGTGCTAATACTAAAAACCACGCTAAGGTGCTTTGAGGAGATCTATTTTCGATGAAAATAACGAATGAAATTCCTACGATTGTAATAGACCATAGGGCACCGACAAATGTATATAAAGAAATAAACGATGTATTTAATAGGAAAAGAACGATAGATATAATTGTAAATATTAATAGTAATTGAACGATAGGCTTCTTCATTTCTATAAAATTCCTCTAATCTTTCTTAAATATAGACTTCTTATATAAAAGGTATAATCCGACATTCTTATTATAAAGTGTTTTGTTTTTTTTACAAAATATAGACATTTTCCCCATGCTTTCCGCATTTGTCCTACATACAGTATATTGTTACGTTATTATCCTGCTATTTGCTGGTTAATAAACAGTGTAGGGGGGACAAAACATTTGTCCGTTATATAGGAACAGGGATAACCATATCATGGATTTGTAACAGGTGCATGATGAAGCGAAGGATATGGTTATTCGTATTATACAGATTCTTCTTATTATATAGGTTACTAACAAGGTCCGTACTATTCATACAATACCTATTAAGATAAGAAAATGGAAAAGGAGAGGGGAATAATGAATTATATAGAAAATAACGGATTGTATTATCGTCATAATCATGGAGGTCACCATCATAATGGCGGACATAACCATCATGGAGAGCACAATCACTATGATCATCACCACCATCACGGAGGTGGATGGGGCTGGGGTGGCGGCTCATGGGGCGGTGGATTTTTCCCAGGAAGTTTTGCTGGAGGCGTGTTAGGTGGACTTACAGCTGGCGCATTAACGGGTGCAGCAAGTGGAGGCTACTATCCAGCACCGTACCCAGTAACTTATCCAGCGCCATACCCAGCACCATATCCAACTCCATATCCAGGGTATCAGCAAATACCATATCCGTATTAAACTAAAAAAGAGGCTTGCCTCTTTTTTAGTTTAATAAAGTATTTATAAAATATTTCCAAAATAAAGGTGAAAATATGTTAATATTTTGTTATTGTAATTCAAAAACATATATACTAATTTTAACTTTTATATTAGTATCCGTGAATAGTTGTATAGTGTGCTCGGAATTCTATTTCGCTAGTAAAGTAAAGAGGGTTAAATGTGAGCGGGATTATTAGGAAACAATGGTCGTATAGAGCTAGTTATAAAGGAACGTAAGAGAATGAATAAGGTATAATAAAATAAGATCATTATAGTGATAAGAAACTACTATTTATAATGGAAACGGCATTATATTGCTTTTTATTATAAATAATATTATGTTATTTTAATCGGCATATTTCAAAATGTGATGAATGCAAATAGCTATTATTAAGAAATGAAATATCTCTATTTCTATGAAGAGAAACAAGTTGTGTTTTAGTCAGATAGGAAGCAAGGAGAGATGCGCATGCTAGAACAAAGAGGTCATGCATTATATGACTCTTCATTGCGAGATTTAAAGTTAGCATTAGATGAGTCTTCAATTGTTGCGATTACAGACCGAAATGGTCTTATTACATATGTAAATGATAAGTTTTGTGAAATCTCCAAATATACACGAGAAGAGTTAATAGGAAAAGATCATCGTATTTTAAATTCAGGATATCACCCGAAAACATTTTTTCAAATTCTATGGAAGCGTATTTTGAACGGAAAAGTATGGAGAGGTGAGATTCGAAATCAAGCAAAAGATGGGACGTATTATTGGGTTAAAACAACAATTGTTCCGTTTTTAAATGAAAAAGGAGAGCCGTATCAATTTATCGCGATCCGAAATGATATTAGTAGTAGGAAAGAAGCAGAGCAGAGGTTGCGGTTAAGTGAAAGTCGTTATAGGGAGCTTGCGTATCATGATGCTTTAACGAGTTTACCGAACCGATTGCAGCTAATAACGACTGTAAACGAGATGATTGCAGGAAAAAAAGAATTTGGTATGATTTACTTTGATTTGGATCGTTTTAAATTAGTAAACGATACGCTAGGTCATATGATAGGGGATTTACTTTTAAGCGAAGTTGCTTCACGGTTGCATTACGTGCTAGGAGAGAAAGACGTTCTGGCTAGGCTGGGTGGCGACGAATTTGTGCTGTTAACAAAAAATCATAAACAAGATGAAATGAGGCAGTTAGCGACATCTGTGTTGTCATGTTTTCAGGCACCATTTATGCTTGAAGGTCATGAAGTATACATTTCAGCTAGTCTAGGACTGTGCGCATATCCGCAAGACGGACAAGATGTAGAAACTCTATTGAAAAATTCGGATTTAGCCATGTATAGTGCGAAAGAACAAGGCAGAAATGCCGCGTGTTTCTTTACAGATGAGTTACGTGCGAAAATAAATCGTAGAATGAAAATTGAATTCGCTTTGCAAAAGGCAATTCGTGATGAAGAATTAGATGTGGTACTGCAGCCTATTATTGATTTGAAAACGAAGAAATATACCGGTATTGAGGCTTTAGCGCGTTGTTCGACAGAAGAAGGGCCTATTTCGCCAGGCGAATTTATTCCAGTAGCTGAAGAATCTGGACTTATTATAAAATTAGGAGACTGGGTATTAGAAAAGTCATGTCGCTTGTTTAAAACATTGCCAGATTACGAAGAAGGACTAAAGTTATCTGTTAATTTATCCATACAACAATTAATGCAAAAGCGTTTTATTATATCTGTACGTAGCATTTTAAGGAGAACTGGCTTTCCACCGAATCGTTTAATTTTGGAAGTAACGGAAAGTATCGCTGTTCGCCATTTTGATTATATTATTGCTACATTACAAGAATTAAGAAATATGGGTATTTTAATTGCTTTAGATGACTTCGGAACGGGCTATTCTTCCTTATATTATTTAAAACAACTGCCACTGGATATAGTAAAAATTGATCGTAACTTTATTCGTGAATTTCATTATGATCATGCACAGCCAGAGCGAACGATTGTAAAATCTGTTATTGAAATTGCTCATAGCTTAAATTTAGCAGTAGTTGCTGAAGGGGTAGAAACAGTAGAGCAAGAAAGTTTATTACAATCTATGGGCTGTGATTACGTACAAGGATTTTATTATGCGAAGCCTTTATCTGTAGGGGAGTTAAAAGAAAAGTTAATTATAGATTTTTAATAAAAAAGAGAAGCTGGTAGCTTCTCTTTTTTTAATTTATTTTTTGTGAGTTTTTCATTAGTACTGGATAAAGAATAAGACCTAATACAAACAATCCAATTCCTAAGAAGAACGTTTTTAAATCAGCAGTTCCTGTTTTAATAACCCAAATAGAGTAGACAAATGCTAATGTAGTAATGATCCCATCTTTTATTCGAGAGCCAGGCATTATATCATACGTTTCTCCTGTAATAACCAATTTGAATTGGTACAGCGTAGAAACAAGGTATGGAATTAAATAAGCTAATGTTGCTACAACGATAGCGAAATTATAAGCTTCTGATACGGTACCAGAAATCGTTGAGAATAAGAAAATTTGCGTCATCACATTTGTAATAAATAATGATTTTGAAGGACTACCTTTTTTATTTGTTTTCGCAAAAAACTTAGGGAAAAGTCCATTCTTTGCTGCCTGGTAAGGTACTTCTGAACTAACAACGATCCAGCCAACTGTAGATCCAAATAAAGATACAAGTGCAAGTAAAGCCATTATATATGCGCCTTTATTGCCAATTGCTAAATTTAATGCGTCTACTAATGGTTTTTGAGATTCTTTTAAAGCATCTTGCGAGAGAGCTCCCATTGTAAGTAAAGTAATTGACATGTAAATAAGAAGAGCGATAATCAACCCGAAAATGGTAGCTTTTTTTACATCGCGCTGAGATTTTGCGCGGTTAGAAAGCATTACAGCAGATTCAATACCGATAAATGCCCAAAGTGTTGCGATAGCAGCTGAATTGATTTGTCCACCTAACGAAATTGATTGTCCTGCTTCATTCATAAATGTTTGACCGTCTCCGAAATTAGAGGCATTGAAAATGAATAATGTGATTACAATAAACATTGTAAATCCAATAATTTTTGCAATGGTAGCAAGAAGATTCATATTTCCAGCTCGGTCAATATTTTGAGAAAGAATATATTGAATTCCCCATAACATAAGGCTACATACGAGGAAAGTTAGTCCTTTTCCGAGTTCTAGTGAAAATCCGTTCGTTGAAAAAAGAATTTGCTTACTTTGTAACACTGGAAAGAATGTTGATAAATATCCAGCAAAGGAAATAATAACAGATGCGGTTGCAGCCCAGTTCGCAGCCCAATAGCCCCATGCCATACTATATCCTGCAACTTTACCCGCTTTTTTTGAAGGGAACATCGCTTGAGCATAACTTTGTGGTCCAGCTTTTAATTCTGGTTTTCGGATTGCTAAATTTCCAAATACGAGTGCAATCATAAATACGCCAAGGCCTGTAATACTCCATGCGAGTGTAGAACCCATTGGACCTGATACGTGTGCTAAATTTGCTGGGAGCATAAATACGCCACCGCCAACCATATTTCCGATTACAAAAGCTGTTAAAATCCATAATCCCCATTTTTTCGTTTCCATTTTTGTTAACTCCTTTGTAGTAAGTTTTGCTTAAACATCATTTTTTACTAGCTTTTTGGCAATAAAAAAAGAGCCATGTAGATAAAAAATACCTACATGGCTCTTCGCCTAACGTAGGTACAACGGGAATAACCCTTGTACCTACGCGTAATTTTTCCGCTAGGTTTCAAGGGTTACGTATGATGATGATGTTTTTGTGCAAATGTAACTACAATTGTTGTATAAGTAAGCATAGTTCTTTGCTCCCTTTCTCCTCTGATTTTGAAGTTAGTATACTACATGTTTTTTTGAATGAAAAGAAAAATATAAAAATTTTTATAAAAATACGTTTTAGAGATTAAATATTTACCTGTATTTTTCCTATACTGGAAAATAAGTGAGAGATTGGCAGAAGAGTGTAGCATGGTATAATACATATAGAATTAGAAGGTGACAAGGGGCTATTGTAGATGATGAGTAAGTATGAACAAATTTATACAGCAATCAGTAAGTCTATTGATAATAAGCAATTAAAAGAGGGATGCAAAATCCCATCCGAAACTGAATTAATGAAGCAGTATGAAGCAAGCCGCGGTACGGTAAGAAAAGCTGTAGATTTATTACAAGAGCGTGGATATGTTCAAAAAATACATGGAAAAGGTGTTTTTGTTTTAAAGCGAAAAAACATTGAATTCAACTTTGGTGGTATTGTAAGTTTCCAAGAAGAAAATGAACGTTTAGGACGCCATTGTATTACAGAAGTCGTGGAAATGGAGAAAGTAAAAGCGACAAAAGAAGTTGCAAAGCTATTAAATGTGAAAGAGAAAACAGAAATAGATCATATTAAACGAGTACGAAATATTGATGGAGAAAAAGTAATTTTGGATATTAATCATTTTGTATCGGAATATATTCCTGGATTAACGAGTGAAATTGCAGCAAAGTCCATTTATAAATACATTGAGAAAGAATTAGGTCTTCATATTAGTTACTCACAGAGGGTAATTGAAGTGCAGCCATGTACAGAGGACGATAGAGAGTATTTAGATTTAAATGGAACAGACTATGTTGTCGTTGTGAAAAACTTTACGCATTTTTATGATGGAAGTCAGTTCGAATATACAGAATCACGCCATCGTTTAGATATTTTTCATTTTTCGGATGTGGCGCGGAGAAAATAAGGAGATGGAACGAAATAACGTTTCATCTCTTTTTTTATAAAAAAATCACAAACTCGTATATACGAGTGTTGACTAACTTATATATACGAGTTAATATGTAATTGTAAACGGTATCAAAAAAAGAAAAGAGGGACGGGAATATGGGGAAAGACTATCGTCAAACAGCAGAGGAAGTGTTGCAGTATATTGGTGGGAAAGACAATATTGAACAAGCTGCGCACTGTGTAACGAGGCTCCGTATCGCTTTAAAAGATGAAAGTAAAATAGATAATGATAAATTACAGTCTGTTTCATTAGTGAAAGGAGCGTTTCATAACGCTGGGATATTTCAAATTGTAATTGGCCCAGGGGACGTAGATCGTGTATACGCTGAATTGATAACGCTTGCAGGTATGAAGGAAGCGACAGTAGCTGACGTGAAAGACTCTGGAAACCAAAAGTTAAATCCAGCTCAAAAGTTTGTAAAAGTATTTTCAGATGTATTTATGCCGATATTACCAGCGATCGTAACAGCTGGTTTACTAATGGGGATTAATAATCTATTGGGGGCAAAGGACTTATTTTTTGAAGGTAAAAATTTATTAGATGTGTATCCAAACTTAGGCGGGCTTTGGGATTTAATTAATATGATGGCGAATACAGCATTCGTATTCTTACCAGCACTTGTCGGTTGGTCAGCGACGAAGCGTTTTGGTGGTAGTCCGATATTAGGGATCGTTATGGGATTAATGCTCGTTCATCCGGCCTTATTAAACGCGTGGGATTATGGAAAAGCAGCGACTGGTTTAGAGGGACAAAAGATTGAGTACTTCGATATTTTAGGATTATTTCAAATTGAAAAGGTAGGGTATCAAGGTCAAATCTTACCGGTTTTAGTAGCAGCATTTGTATTAAGTAAAGTGGAAATTTTCTTGAAGAAACATGTACCAAATGCAATTCAATTATTAGTTGTACCAATTACAACGATTGTCGTAACAGGTGTGTTAGCATTAGGAATTATTGGTCCAGTTACACGTCATATTGGAGATTTATTAACAGCTGGATTAGTAGGTGTATATGAAACAGTACCAGTAGTTGGAGCAGTATTGTTTGGAGCATTATATGCACCGCTTGTAATTACAGGTATGCATCATATGTTTATTGCCATCGACTTACAATTAATTGCACAGCACGGTGGTACATTCATTTGGCCAATGATTGCTCTTTCTAACATTGCGCAAGGTAGTGCGGCACTTGCGATGTTCTGGATTTCTAAAAATCAAAATGATAAAAGCATGGCATCTACATCAGCAATCTCAGCATATTTCGGTATTACAGAGCCAGCTATGTTTGGTGTAAACTTACGAAATAAATTCCCGTTCTATGCAGCGATTATAGGATCGGCTATTGCAGCTATATTTATTACGTTAAATGGTGTATTAGCACCTGCTATCGGAATTGGCGGATTACCAGCATTTATTTCTATCATTCCGAAATCGATTCCAATGTTTATTGTAGGAATGGTTATCGCAGTTGTAATCCCATTTACGTTAACATGGTTATTTGCAAAACGAGTAAAACAGAAGTAGGAGGAAGTTAAACATGAAGGATTGGCATAAAAGTGTAGTTTATCAAATTTATCCGAAGAGCTTTAATAGCTATTACAATAAAGAAACCGGTGATATAAAAGGAGTTACAGAGAAACTAGATTATTTAAAGGAACTCGGAGTAGATTATATTTGGCTAACACCGATATACCAATCACCACAAAATGATAATGGATACGATGTAAGTGATTACTACAGTATTGATCCATCTTACGGAACGATGGAAGAGTTTGAAGAGCTTTTAGAAGAAGCAAAGGCACGTAACATTGAAATTATGCTCGACATTGTTGTAAATCATAGTTCTACGGAGCATAAGTGGTTTAAGGAAGCGAAGGAAGATAAAAATAGTCCATATCGTAATTACTATATTTGGCGTGATGAAAAAAATAATTGGCAATCTAAGTTTGGTGGGTCTGCTTGGAAATATGATGAGAAGACAGAGCAATATTTTTTACATCTATTTGATGAGACACAAGCTGATTTAAATTGGGAAAATAAAAAACTTCGTGAAGAAGTATATGATATGATGCGTTTTTGGCTTGATAAAGGGGTAACTGGATTCCGATTAGATGTTATTAATTTAATTTCAAAAGATCAACAGTTCTTAAATGATGACGGAAGTACGGCGACAAGCGATGGGCGTAAATATTATACAGATGGCCCGCGCGTTCATGAATATTTACAAGAGATGAACCGAAATGTTTTTGAAGGGAAAGATGTAATTACAGTTGGAGAAATGTCATCTACGACAATTGATAATTGTATTAAATATTCAAACCCTGAGCGTAATGAATTAAGTATGACGTTTAGTTTCCATCATTTAAAAGTAGATTATCCGAATGGAGATAAGTGGACGCAAGCTGATTTTGATTTCATTAAATTAAAAGAGATTATGTCTAATTGGCAAATTGAAATGCAAAAGGGCGCAGGATGGAATGCGTTGTTCTGGTGTAATCATGACCAACCTCGCATAGTGTCACGCTTCGGTGATGATAGAAAGTACCGAAATGAATCTGCGAAAATGTTAGCGACAGCTATGCATATGTTGCAAGGAACACCTTACATTTATCAAGGCGAAGAAATCGGTATGACGAATCCTAAATTCGAGTCCATCGAGCAATATCGCGATGTGGAATCGTTAAATATACACGATATAAAGCTAGAAGAAGGATTATCAAAAGAAGAGATTATCGGGATTTTAAAACAAAAATCTCGTGACAACTCTCGTACTCCGATGCAGTGGAATGAAAAGGTGAACAGTGGTTTTACAACAAGTACACCTTGGATTTCAGTGGCTGAAAACTTTACAGAAATAAACGTAGAAAAAGCATTAGAAGATAAAGAGTCTGTATTTTATCATTATAAAAAGTTAATAGAACTTAGAAAAACGTATGATGTAATTACAGAAGGGGAATATGCTATTTTAGATGAAAAACATGCAAAGGTTTGGGCATATACTCGTACCTTAGAGAATGAAGTACTACTTGTTATCAATAACTTCTACGGAGAAGAAATAACGTATGCTGTACCAGCTCATGTTCCATTAGATGGAATGAAACAAGAAATACTACTGTCGAATTATAAAGATTTCAGCAAGGATATTACAAAACTTAACTTAAGACCATATGAATCAATTGTATATCGATATACGAAATAAAAAGGTTGTATGCCCGCGTGGCATACAACCTTTTATTTTAAGACACCACTATACAAAATGTTTACTTCTACTTCAGGTTTGAATTTTACTTTTGCATAATCTTTATTCCAATTTTTTTTCTTCCATAACTCAGGGTGATATGCGATAAGGTGTCTGCCGACACCGAAAGCATCACAATTTGCTTTTTGTAACCTGTTCGTTATTTGTTTTGCTTCTTTTGTAAGTTGTTTAGATAATTTTTCATTTAATTTTTTTCTTTCTTCCATTTTGTAAATATTATCTCTTGGAGCCTCAAGGGCTATAACTTTTAGTTGAAGCTTAATGTGAGCATATACATTTCCTTTTTTATCTGTTGTTATTTTTAAGTCTCGCTTTAACTTTCGATTGCTAATTTCCATTGTTAAATAATCAGATGTCTTCTCTGATTCATCGCTAGTAAGTTTTTGGGTTATACGGGCACTTGTTCCCATTTTTCCGGTTAATAATACGAATAAAACAGATTGTTTCAAAGGTAAATGCCCAGTTAATTTATCATTATTAAATAAAGCTAACCCGTTTGTAATTACTTCTTTTCCTTTTATTTTTATAGACGGGAGGGTGAAATCTTTACCGGGATCTAACATTTTTGTAGCAGCTGTTTCTAAAGTTTCTTTTGGAAATACACTCATATCTTCTAAGCTTTTCACTTTTTTCTTTAGAAAATCTCCAATTAGTAAATTTCCTATTTTCTTTTTTTCGAGTATCTCGGACGTTTCACCATCTACTGCAATAAGTTTTACTAAAGCAGTTGGGTTTGTTGGGTCACGAAAGCTGACATCTAAATACGGTAGTATACCTTTTTTTAGAATTTTGGTTCCTAGTAATTGAACACCATATTTGAAATAGCGAATATTCCCAGTCACATTTTTTTTTAGGGCATCGCTTGTATCCCTTATGTTATGCCCGGTTGCTGAATGTATTTCATTTTCGAATGAAGATTGCTCTCCGCTTGAACTTTTTACGAGTTCAAGCGTTTGCTGAAGTTTATTTTGTTCCGTAATATCATATCCAATGCTATAAGCTAATCTCGCTTCTCTTAATGGTTCTTGATCCCAACAGCCAGAAAGGAATGCACTAGTACATAATATAAAAAGTAATTTAACTCTTTTTTGGAACATACTGTTCTCCTTTCTTATTCCTTATTACTGAATAAAGTAGAAATAAAAGAGGGAGGACAACTATGAAAATATACGTGAACTTATCAGTAAAAGTTGCAATTACTTTTAATTCTTCAGGTGTATCTATAAATAGGGCTACACTAAAAGCAATAATACCAACGATTGGAACAGCCTTTTTATGATTAGCCAGATTGAAGATATGTCCAATTCCTATAGAAGCAGCACAGTAATAACTAGCAATAGAAGCTACAACAGTTATCATCCATATTGGGATGAATAGTAAATCGGTTCGGTCTATAATCCCAATATGTAGAGAACGCAATAAGTAAGCAACTGGCTCTGGAATAAGTTCAACTTGTTTTGGACTAAATACGATAAAGCAAATCCAAACAGTAAAAGTATAAAAAAGAGTTACAAATCCATTAGCGATAGAAATTGCTTTCAGTTTTGCCACAGAATTCCCATTTACTTTTGGGAAAGCGATAAGAATAATCTCAAAACCATACATAGCTGTAATGGTTTCTTTTGATGCTTGAATAATATTCCACCATCCGGCTTCTGTAATTGGAAAAATGTAAGAAAAATCAGCTCGTGTAAGCCCTAGGGCAATTAAAAGAGCCATTGGTAAAATGAGAATAGAAGCCATGACGTAAAACCGTACGATGACTTTGAACGTATTATAAGCTATGTAACAACAAGCTATTGTAAATAGCATGAGGGTGGCATACCAAGGAGTTGCTTGTAATATCCAAACTTTAATGACATTACAAGCATTTAACATAACCGTCATACCGATAAGGGTAAAATAAAAAACATAAGCAAAACCTAATAGTTTTCCAAGCTTATTCCCAAATAGCATACAAACACTTTCATACATATCTGCATCAGGAAATCGTTTTAAGAAAAGCCACATAAGTAAAATAATAAGTTGAATTGCAAGACCAGCGATGAGAGCAGAAATCCATCCGCCACCTTTCGCTATTGGGTGAAGACGGTTTGGTAGAGAAAGTATACCAACTCCGATTTGGCATTGAATAACGAAAAAGGTAAATTGAACAAGTGAAATTTTACTTTGCGTGTTTGTCACCGTTCTCATCCTCTCTCGTTACATGTTGTCGTTGCATTTCTTTCGGTTTTGAATCATGTGGTCGTTCCCAAAACGACCAAATTGGTAGTCGTACAAAAGAGTCTTTCATATCTTTTATCCGCATCGGAGCAACAGGAGAAAGATATGGGGTATGAAATGAATGTAACTGGCATAAATGAACGAAAGTTATAATGAGACCGAATGATATTCCTACATAGCCGAATATGGCAGCAAGGAGCATTAATGGAAAGCGAAGAATCCGAACTGCGGAACTCATATCATTTGATGGAACAAGAAAAGATGAGATTGCAGTTAAAGCTACAACGATAATCATTGTATAAGAAACGAGACCGGCTTTTACAATTGCATCACCAATTACTAAACCACCTACAATACCGATTGTTTGTCCAACTCGGCTTGGCAAGCGAATACCAGCTTCCCGTAATAATTCAAAGATTAATTCCATTAAGAGAGCTTCAAAAATAGGAGGAAGTGGCACTTTTTCTAATGAAGCTTTAATCGTATAAACAAGTTCGAGCGGCAACACATCAGGATGAAAAGCAACTGTTGCGATATATATAGCGGGCAAGAGAAAGGCAATCAAGAAACTGACTAAGCGAATCATTCGGATGAAAGAACCGACAATCCAGCGGTTATTATAATCATCTGGAGATTGATAAAAGGCAAATAATGTGACGGGTACAATAAGTGCTGTTGGATCCCCATCAGAAAAAATGGCGACTCGTCCCTCCATTAGATTCGCCGCGACTCTATCTGGACGTTCTGTATTTAATTGTTGTGGAAAGGGTGAGAAAGAGGTATCTTCTATGAATTCTTGTATGTATCCTGGAGGCATTAATGCATCCGTTTGAATCGTTTCTAACCTTCTTTTTACTTCTGTAACTAGATCGTCATTCGCTATATTTTGCATATAAGCAATTGCCACTTTCGTATGCATTTCTTCACCGAGTGTGAAATATTTAACGACGACATGTGGACTTTTTATGAGTTTACGAATAGAAGCTAAATTGGTTGCTAAATCTTCTACTAAACCAGTATGCGGTCCACGGACAATCCCTTCATTATCAGGTTCTGTTATATCTCTCTTTAAAGATAGAGCTGTTTCGAAAATACAAAAACTGTCGACGTGTTCATGAAAATATAAAGATTTACCTTGTAATAAAAGCTGCACACCATAATTTAAATTTGTTTCTTTTTTCATATTTAATGTGGCAAAAGCTTTATCTAAAGACAGATCCGATCGAGTTAATAATGGTTCAAGAGCTAATTGATGAATTAAATTTGGGTCTGCTAAAGATTCGATATATATAATTGTTCCTTTTCCATTTTGAAAAGGGATATCTAATTTTTTTATATCGTCTGAATGGGAAAGTTTGTTTTCAATGTAATTAATGTTCTCCGGAAGTGATGGAAACATATGCTTTTGATTTTTACTCTCTTGTTGTTCTTTAGGCTCTGTCATAATTTCCACCTCTTTTAGAATAAAGTCACTTCAGTTAATTTTTGTTGTTTGTGAGAAATTTATGCTTGGATTATTCGGGTGAGAGATTGAAAATTCTGCTTTTTTATCTTCTATACTTAAAGAAAATGAAAATTAGGAGAATGGGAAGAAAGCGTATATTAGATTGGCAATATTAATATATATCTTTTGTACTATAGGAGGGTAAACCTAGCGGCACATATAATTACATCATTCGATGAATAGGAAATTTAAGAAAAGCGATTTATAATAATAGTATTGTGTCTTGCCTTTTTAGGGGCAGTACACAGCCGGTGATTGGCTAGTGGAGGTTCTTCCATTTTGCCAGTGCCGGTTTTTTATTGGATAATAGAGAAAATGAAGTTTTATAAAGAAAGAAGGGGTTGTTTTGAAGGATGTAAATTCTATCTTTATGAGAGAAAAGATTGCTAGTTCTTATCTTTATTTTATTTCTTTTCTTGGTTTGATTACTATAACTATATCTTTACTTGAAATTAAAATCCCTTCTCATTTAACAATACTAATATTGTTATTAATATTTATGGGGATTGCAGAGTATTTTCCTGTACGATTTTGGAGAGGAACGAGCTCGCTTACCTTTCCCATAATTTACGCTATGAGTTGGCAGTTTGGAATCCATATAACTATTATTGCTATTGTACTCGTAACGTTAATTATTCACCTGCATCGTCGTTCACCAATACAAAGAATGTTATTTAATAGTACTCAGCATGCGCTTAGTTTGATCTTGGCCGAATGGTTTTCAAATAAATGTATGCACTTATTAATTAACAATATAGATATGTCAGTTCTGTATGAAAATTTAATATCTTTGTTATTATTTTGCGTGTTTTTTTGTTTTTTCAACAACCGCTTTTACGATTTGTTAATGATACTCCTTCCACAGCCATATTCAATCTATCAGTGGTATAAAAAAACTGTAACGGTATTCCTTTGCGAAACTTTTGGTTTCTCTTATGCGGCCTTGATGCATGTATTAATTAGTACATATAGTGTGGAAGTAAATGAGATTACAGTACTTTTTTTCTTTTTTCCACTTGTAGCAATTTCAGTTATTAGCTCTTTTTCTGTACGGATAAGGATGGAGAAGGAACGATTATATGAGCTGTTTCTTATTACGACAGAAATTAGTCGTGGACTAACCGGAGGGAACCTGAAACATATTAAACAAGCACTTAAAGGTTTTTTTGGCATACAAGCATATGGAATATGGACAAAAGATGATGGAAACTGGAATCTTCTATTAAAAGATGGGAAAGTCCGTCTTGATATTTCTGATCATTCGGAAAAGTTTGAGGGAATCTCTAAAAATCTTGTGTTTAATGATTGGAAAACTGGTACGGCTCCTGGAGATGAAATATTTGATAGTGTCATACGCTCCCTTGTATATTTTCCTCTTATTGTAAATGATGAACTAGTCGGAATGTTTGTTGCAGGGAAAAGTAGAACTGCGGGTTTTTTCCCGGAAGATGTACAGTCTTTAGCTACGTTTTCTAATCAATTAGCTAACGTAGTTAAAACAAGGATATTGATTTCTGAACAGGAAAAAAGAATGATTTTAGAAGAAAGAAATAGAATCGCACGCGAAATTCACGATGGTATTGCGCAAACATTGGCAGGGGTGATATATCAACTAGAATCCGCACAGAAAAAATATCGTGATAAACCAATAGATATGCAACAAATAGTAGAGAAAAGTATAAAAGATTTAAGAGGAAGCTTAGGAGAAGTTCGCTATTCTATTTATGCTTTAAAACCATATCCGACACAACAATTAGGGCTAAAGCAGGCGATAGCAAGTAAAATAAAGTCTTTAAAACAAGAATATGAACTAGATATTACATATCATGAAAGAGGTCATGCACGTGCGCTTAGCTTTTCAAAAGAAAGAGCTATTTTTGATACATTACAAGAGAGTTTGCAAAACATTGTAAAACATGCACAAGCAGACAAGACTGATGTTTTACTTAGCTATCAAAGTGAGCACGTGCTTTTAAGGGTTAAGGATAATGGAGTTGGGTTTTCACTATTTGAGTCTATGGTTAAAACGAAGAATGAGCCACATTATGGTATATTACATATGAATGAACAAGCTGAACAATTAGGGGCTACTTTACAGATTGATAGTTCTGTAGGGAAAGGGACAGAAATTACACTATTAATTCCAGATTCACAAACAAGGGGTGCGTAAAATGATTAAAATATTAGTAGTGGATGATCATGCTTTTTTACGAGACGCAATTCGGAGCATACTAGAGGATGAATCTGATATGAACGTGGTTGGAGAAGCTAGCTCTGGGGACGGAGTATTGGAAAAAGTAGAAGAATGCAGACCAGATTGTATTTTGATGGATATTAATCTTCCTGGGAAAAATGGTATTGAAGCTACAGAGTTGGTGAAAAAAAATTATCCGAATTGCCGAGTACTTGTGTTTACAATGTATGAGCATGATGAGTATTTAATGGATGCACTTCAAGCTGGTGCTGATGGGTATTTATTGAAAGATTCATCATCGGAGCAGGTAGTAGCAGCAATTCGGATGTTATATCGAGGCGATTCAGTTATTCATCCGCGTATGACTAAAAAATTAATTACATATCATCAGCAAAAAATGAAAGTAGAATCAAATGAAAATGAACTGACGGAACGTGAAAAGGAAATTCTCTTTGAATTAGTAAAAGGATTTAGTAATAAAGAAATTGCTGAAGCTCTGTATATTAGTGATAAAACAGTTAAAATTCACATCAATAAAATTTTTAAAAAACTAAATGTGAAAAGTCGGTCGCAAGCGGTGATTTATGCTGTTCGAAATCAATTGGTTCCGTTGGATTAAATAAGAGATGTTTAAAAGAACTATCGTGTTTCTTTATTCTATATTACAAAGAATAAAGAGCAAGATAGTTCTTTTGTACTATGTAGACATAGAATCATTAGAAAAAAGATACGCCTTTCGTTTAATTTTCAGAAAAGTTAGAATGTGGAATAATAAAAATAGAACTATTGCTTAAAGCTACTAATAATTCATGTTGTAAATCATTGTAGTTGGAAACAATTTATGGGGGCTTTTATAGAAAGAAGATTAGAAGTGTGGGGATGGCGGTAGTAGTGTTGGAGATTTTTGATCCTTTTAAATAGATCCAAGGTTGATAGAATTGCCAATGCTACATAGGAGCTCAGAAGATTTATTTTAGAAAAAATAATTTTAATAATAAGGAGATGCGCTATGAAGAAGGGGAAATTCGGAAGAATACTTATCGGAACGCTAACTGTTGGCATGTTAATGTCTCAAGGAATTCCATATAACGTATTGGCAGAAGAAGTAAATACATCTACTTTAACTGGAATTGATGATGCAAGTTCTATATTGAAAGGACTTACAAAGGAACAACGTAATGCTTTAAAAACATTAGATACAAAACCTGGTTTTGTTATTTCACCAGGCATTAATACAGCAAGTCCTGATAATGTGAATGTGATTGTAGAATTTAAGCAAGCACCTAGCAAAATCGAGATGTTAAAACAAGCAGCTAAAGGGAAAAAAATAGCTCTTTCAACTGCAGAACAAAAGGTGGAAGCATCGCATAAAGGATTTAAAACTGAGCTTGAACAGCTTCAAAAAAAGAAAGATAAGGGGCCGGATTTTAAAACTGCCAAAATAACAAGAGAATATAAGAATGCTTTTAATGGTGTGGCAATGTCGTTACCTGCGAATATGATCGAAGATTTAGTTCGCACTGGTATTGTTAAGCGTGTATGGGAAGATCGTGAGGTCAAAATTGATTTACCGAAAGAAACAGCTAAGACGGCTGCCGAACCCAAAATGGCAGATAGTGTACCACAAATTGGTGTGGACAAGCTGCATGATGAAAAAATAACAGGAAAAGGAATTAAGGTAGGTGTACTGGACACAGGTATTGATTATAACCACCCTGATTTAAAAGATGCTTATAAAGGGTATCGTGCAAAGCAAGGTGAAGATCCAAGCAAAATAGATCCGAACTCAATAAAAGGATGGGATTTTGTTAATAATGATGCTGATCCAATGGAGACAACGTATAAGGATTGGCAAAATTCTGGAGGATATCCTGAAATTTATGATGGAAGTGCATACTATACATCCCATGGGACTCATGTAGCTGGGACAATTGCTGCAGACAAAAAGAATAGTGTGGATTATGCAGTTACGGGAGTCGCTCCGGATGTAGATTTATATTCATATCGTGTATTAGGTCCATATGGAAGTGGACAAACAAGCGGTATTCTTGCTGCGATTGATAAAGCAGTGAAAGACGATATGGACGTTATCAATTTATCATTAGGTGCGTCTATTAATGATCCTTTATATCCTACTTCTATTGCAGTAAACAATGCGATGTTAGCTGGTGTTGTTACAGTAGTAGCGGCAGGTAATAGTGGTCCAGAAGAAGGTACCCTTGGATCACCTAGTGCAGCAGCACTTCCAATTACAGTTGGAGCAAGTGACGCTGCGATGACTATCCCGACATTTTCCACCGATGCAGCTGATTTACATGTGGATAAAATGATGCTACTTGGAAAAAGCTTTACTGATAAGATTGAAGATTTGAAAGGTCAATCCTTATCGCTTATATATGCAGGACTTGGGAAATCAGGTGATTTTACAGGGAAAGATGTAAAAGGGAAGTTAGCTCTTATCCAACGCGGTGAGATTACATTTGATGAAAAAATTAAAAATGCTAAGGAAGCAGGTGCAAAGGCGGTAATTGTATATAACAATGTAGATGGTGAAATTACAAGTTATCTTGGAGAAAGTACTTCATCTATTCCATCGTTCCGCTTAACAAAGGCAGATGGTGAGAAATTGCAAGCAAAAGCTGTCCAAGGAGATGTCTCTTTAACATTTGGAGAACTGAGTAACACAAAAACAGAGGGAGATCACTTAGCCGATTTCAGCTCTCGCGGTCCTGCAAGTAAAACAGATGATATTAAGCCGGATATTGTAGCGCCAGGTGTGTCTATTTTCTCTACTGTTCCTGAATATATTAATGATCCAAAGGATGGAGAAAATTATCCGGTAGCGTATGGACGTATGTCAGGTACATCTATGGCAACTCCTCATACAGCGGGGGTGGCAGCACTCATTTTGCAAGAAAATCCAAACTACAGTCCGTTTGAAGTAAAAGAAGCGCTTATGAATACTGCAGTTGACTTAAAAGAGGCACGCTCTGTATTTGAGGTGGGATCAGGCCGAATTGATGCGTATCGTGCAGTTCATGCAGATACAGCTATCGAGGTTATCGATAAAACATCAAACGTTGTAAATGATGAAGAAGTAGAAATTGAAGAAAAAACAGGGTCTATTGCATTCGGATATAAAAATCAATTGGGAAATGGACCTATTAAAGATAGTCGAAAAGTCTTAATTAAGAATAGCAATAAAACAGACGAGAAAGAGTTTAAATTAGAAGTAGAGTTTTCACCAACAAGTGTAGGTGTGCAAGATGCAGCGAAGAATGGTGTGAAGCTGAACGTACAAGATTCTATTAAAGTAGCTCCTAGTACATCAGGGGAAATTAGCCCTGAAATTATCATTCCAGAAAACGCTGAATTTGGTAGATATGAGGGATATATTCATATTTCAAATAAAAAAAATGAAAAAGAAGTATATCAAGTGCCATTTGCAGTTAAATTCACAGAAAAAGGAATTGAATCTGTAGATTTGCTGAGAGATGCAATGGCAACAGATACATCTAACTTCCATCCATTTATGGAAAGGCCGAGTTCACCGCTGACATTTAAATTGAACAGTCCACTTGAAACTATCGATGCAGTGGTGAAGGATCGAAAAACAGGAAAGGCATTAGGAATTGTGGGGACAATTAATGCTAGCAGTCTAACACCAAATATTGAATATATCATGTTCGATGGTATGGGTGGCTATGTATTCCCGTTTACAGGAGATCCAAATCATCCAATTGGAGACAAGCGAGTTACGTTGCCTGATGGAGATTACCAACTTGATTTCATTGGATATGACAAAGAAGGGAAACCTTATACAAAAGGAGATAGCGTAATTATTGATAATATCAAACCTGAAATGAAATTTACCGATGTAAAACCTGGCGTTCATGAGGTAAATGAATCTATGTTCAAAGAAGAAGATGGTCAGCGTGCATTATGGGTACATGGTAACATATATGATTCTACGATAGATGTATTAAAGGCAAAAGGCCTTCAGTATGACCAAAAAACTAATGAAATTGTATATTACCAAAACTCTGCTTTTCCGTCAGGTTGGTTGAATACAATTCAAGCCAATGGTGATTTTAAATTTGGTGTACTTCCAGAGGAAATCAATGAACCGCTTAATTTAAGGTTATTTGGATATGATCTTGCAACTGCATCAAATATGGTAAATGGATTTAAAGATTATGTCTTTGTTAAAGAGGGAACGGAATACGCTGTCCCAAGCTATGACAAGGATAAAGTTAAACTAGGAGAAAAAATTACATTAACTTTAAATCTTAATAATGTGAAACAACTTATGTCAGGTACATTTGAGATTCCTTATAGTAAACAGTTGTTTAAATTTGTAGATGTTAAACCAAATCCAGCACTTGCAGAATATGCAAAACAACATGGATTAAATATTAAATTAGAAGATCCAGTGATAAATGAAGAAGGAAACTGGGAAAACAAGGTGAAAGTTGGTGCATCTTTAGAAGGAACAGAATTTAAAGGTCTAGATGGAGACGCACCATTTGTAGATGTTACATTCGAGATGACGAGTGACGAGTATTTTAATAATTTAACAGCATTTGGAGTAGATAAATTCTCTTATACAAAAACAGGTGCATCAGAAGGCGTTGAGATTCCTGTGTTTAAAGATAAATCCTTTTCTATTATTTCGAAACATGCAATGGTTACAGGATATATTGGACCAGAAGCTTTCTTAACTGAAGAGGGGTATTTAGGTAAGAATGACTACACAAAACTAGGAGCAAAAGTGTATGCAGTTGGTAAGGATGGAAAGAAATATACAGGAACGGTTGATGATAATGGGCAATTTGAAATTCATAGTGTTCCAGTAAGTGATACAGAATATAATATTTTCGTAGAAATGCCAGGTCATTTAAATAGTAAATTAACTACAAAAATAGGGAAAATGCAGGATGGAGAATTAGTGGGACAAAACTTTAGAGCTGATATGGATGACAGCCTTGCAGGTGATGTAAACGGCGATAAAATGGTAGATATTCAAGATGCTAGAATAGCAGCTCTTTCATATGAAAAAGGAAAAGTGGCTGTAAAAGATGGAGATGTCAATCAAGATGGTGTTGTAAATGAAACAGATATTCGTTTTATTGAGAAGAATTTCATGAAAAAGGGTCCAGATGCCAAAGAAAATCAGAAACCGAAAGAAAATGTAGGGCCAGTGACGTTAGATAAAATCTTACGTTCCATTGGATTAGAGCCAAAAAAATAAGTGGGCACAATTCTAGAGTAAACTAAGTGATAAAACAATGAGTATAGAATTAAATAGGATTTACTAACAATGGACCGGTAATGATTCGATGTAACATTACCGGTTATTCTTAAAGTGATAGTTATTTGTAAACATGAAGTAAATAATTTAACGTTGGTTAGGTTTCGTTATGGGGAATATTATTTGTTTAATTAGTATTGTTTGTGGGATGGAAATAAGGTTTGGAGTTTGAACTTTAAAAATAGGGGGACTTGTGAAATGAGTATTAAGAAAAAACTTGGTATGGGTGTTGTAACTGCAGGGCTTGGTTTATCTTTAATTGGCGGGGGGACATATGCGTATTTTAGTGATAAGGAAGTATCACAAAACACGTTTGCAGCGGGTACTTTAGATTTGAGTGTTAATCCTGAAGTTGTTATTAATGTCGACAATATTAAACCAGGTGATGAAATGGAACGCGGTTTTCAATTAGTTAACAAAGGAACTTTAGCGATAGGAGACGTGAAACTTCTTACAGATTATAGTGTAATCGATGCTAAAGGAGATAATGGAAGTGCTGATTTTGGTGATCATATCCGTGTCGATTTCTTATGGAATTTGGATAAAAATGAGGTTCCAATTTGGTCTACTACATTATCTGAATTAAAGGTAGCTACGCAAAACGGAAGTATTCCTGATCTTGTACAAAAAGGTGTTGTAGACCGAGAAGGAAATGGACTTGCTCCTGGTGATGATGATACTTTCTATGTAATGTTCACATTTGTAGATAGCAATGAAGAGCAAAATGTATTTCAAGGAGATTCATTAAAATTAAATTGGACTTTCAATTCAATGCAGACAAAAGGTGAAGAGAGATAAAGATAAATGTTATATATAAGAATAAATTGATGAAGAATTGAGAAATAAAATTTTTAATAGTGTAAGGGTTGATTTAGTGAATCAACCTTTTTTGTGTTTTGAGAGAAAATTATGCTTGGATTATTTGAAAAAAAATAAGCTTGAAAGTTACGTTACGTCATCTTTTATACTTAAGGAAACAAGGAGTAGAGGGATGGTGTATATAATTTTGAAAAGTATGTGGGGATGGAAAGAAATTTTATATTTATTTGTGTTTGTATTTATTATTGTTCCAGTAATTGTTGAATCTCTTTTTTATGACTATGCTTTAAAAATAATAGGGAACTCATTATATGCTGGAGTATTAATGGGATTTATAATGGCAGTGATATTTACTACTGTAGTTTATCTTTTTTGTATAAAAAGATATAAGCTCTCGTGGAGAGATATTGGAATTCGGAAGCTTTCATGAAAAGATTTCTTATGGACATTTGGAGCGGTTATTTTCTTAATTGTAGTTAGTATTGCTGTATTAATGATAATGGAGAAAATGGGTATTTCTTTTGAAAATAGTAAAACGGAAACGGTCCAAAATGATAAATCAATATATTCATTCTGTATCGCGGTAATCGGAGCAGCAGTTATATCACCAATCTATGAAGAGATTTTGTATCGAGGGGTTTTTTATACGTTTTTTCGTGATAAATATGGTATATGGGGCGGAGTGCTTATAAGTTCCATAATATTTACCGTTGTTCATATTCCAACATATAACACATTACCAGTGAATTTTTTTAGTGGAGTAGTATTTGCGTGGTTATATGAGAAAACAAATTCTATTTTATCAGCTATGATTGCCCACGCATTATTCAATTTTATAGCAGTACTTCTCACATTTATGTCGAATTAAGAAGATATATAGGAGGGATACATGTGGAAATAGCTGTAGAACGTGTTTTTACAAAAGAGGTTTTAGCAAGAGCAGCAAAGGCATTTCATGTAACAGTGGAAGAAAAGCCACTTGGAGATTTTGAAAATTATATTTTTAAGGCAAAGGGTGATCGTGGTGAAGATTACGTATTACGTTTAACACACTCTTCTCATCGTTCTAAAAAAGAAGTTGAAGCTGAACTAGATTTTTTACGATATGTTGCGGAGCATGGGGCAAAGGTAGCAGGACCTCTTTATTCAAAGTCTCAAAATCTTGTAGAAGGGATCAGAGCAGAGGATGAAACTTTCTTTTTCGCTTCTTTATTTACATATGCAAAAGGTGAACAAGTAAAAGGAAAAGAATCGCCTTATTGGGGAGATGCTTATTTTGAAGCATGGGGAAAAGCGATTGGTCAACTGCACCGCTTAACAATGAACTACCCTAAAACAGATTATCGTGATACGTGGGAAGAAGACGAAAGTGGGATTGTTAATGAATTAGAAGATGATCAAGTGAAAAAGATTGCAGCGGTATTAATGGATGAAATAAAGGCTCTTCCAATTGAAAGAGAAACGTTCGGCCTTATGCACGGTGATATCCATCCCGGTAATTTTCATTATGATGGTAAAGAGCTAACAATCTTTGATTTTGATGATGCGGCTTATAATTACTTTATACATGATTTAGCAATGGTTCTCTATTACTCTGTTCTATTTACACCGTGGACAGCGGAAGAGAAGACAGACTTTGCTCGTAAACAGCTACAAGTGTTACGAAAAGGCTATGAGTATGAGCACAGACTAGCGGATAGTTGGTATGAATCGTTACCGTTGTTCTTACGTCTACGTGATGTTGGTTTATACGGTACACTTCAAAAGAAGTTTAAGGAGAAAGATATGCCAGATAACTTCCGAGAATTATCAGAAGAGCTATATGAAAGAATTATAAAAAGAGAAGCAATTGTGAATATATAATACATTTTTGTGAAAACAAAGTATACAGAATAAATGTATGCTTTGTTTTTTTATACAAAAATATGTTTGTTTTATTAAAATAATATTGTTATAGATTCGGTATACACTTATAATTTTATATATATTCTGAATATTCTTTATAAAGAAGGAGGGGGAATGTTGGAAGCTTTCGTAAATTGGTTAAATAATATTGTTTGGAGTCCAGCACTTGTTTATTTATGTTTAGGAGTAGGTTTATATTTTTCCATTCGAACGAGGTTTTTACAAGTAAGGCATGTAGGCGAAATGGTGAAGCTGACATTTCAAGGTGAAAAATCAGAGGCTGGTGTTTCTTCATTCCAAGCGTTAGCACTTTCGTTATCAGGGCGCGTTGGGACAGGGAATATAGCTGGGGTAGCAACAGCGGTTGCATTCGGTGGACCAGGAGCTGTATTTTGGATGTGGGCAGTGGCCTTTTTAGGAGCAGGATCAGCTTATGTAGAATCTACATTAGCACAAATATATAAGACGAAACATCAAGGGCAGTTTCGTGGTGGACCTGCTTATTACATTGAAAAAGGTTTAGGTGTGAAATGGTATGCATTAGTATTCGTTGCAGCGACAATTCTTGCAACGGGGCTTTTACTACCAGGTGTGCAAGCAAATAGTATTGCTGTAAGTTTAGAAACAGCTTTTGGAATTAACACTACCGTATCAGGGGCTTTATTAGTTGTTATATTAGCTCTTATCATCTTCGGTGGAGTAAAGCGAATTGTTAACGTGGCACAAGTTGTCGTACCGTTTATGGCAGTTGGTTATATTTTAGTAGCTTGCGTTATTGTTGCTATGAATATTGAAAAGTTGCCAGAAGCATTTATGTTAATTATAAGAAGTGCTTTTGCATTAGAGGCGGCTTTCGGTGGTATTATCGGTTTAGCAATTTCTTGGGGAGTAAAACGTGGTATTTATTCCAATGAAGCAGGGCAAGGAACTGGACCACATGCAGCAGCTGCTGCGGAAGTATCACATCCAGCTAAGCAAGGTTTAGTGCAAGCATTTTCCGTTTACATTGATACATTATTTGTTTGTTCAGCAACAGCATTTATGATGATTATTACAGGCATGTATAACGTATTTGATGCAAGCGGAAAAAACTTTATCGTAAATAAATTAAATGGTGCTCAGCCAGGACCGGGATATACACAGGCAGCGGTAGAATCTGTTTTCCCTGGATTTGGAAACGGTTTCGTTGCAATTTCGTTACTATTCTTTGCATTTACAACAATTATGGCGTATTACTACATTGCAGAAACGAATATCGCGTACTTAAATCGTGATAAAGACCGCCCTTGGTTGTCTATGGTACTAAAGTTTGTATTTTTAGGAGCTGTATTCTACGGCTGTATAAAAACAGCAGCAACAGCTTGGGCTTTAGGTGATATCGGTGTAGGAATTATGGCATGGGTAAATATCATTGCGATTTTACTATTACAAAAACCTGCATTAGTTGCATTAAAGGATTATGAAAAGCAGAAAAAAGAAGGAAAAGATCCGGTATTCGATCCAGGGCCATTAGGAATTAAAAATGCTGATTTCTGGGAGCATGAATACGGGAAAGATAAGAAAGAAGAAGTATCTTAATCGAATAGAAATGGAGAAGCAAAGGGAAATCCCTTTGCTTTTTTTATGGGCAAAAATGAAGGGAGAAGTTATTTTTGGGACTGTTTTTGAATATAAAAAGAATGTACATGCTTTGTTAGGGGAAGGAGGGGGAGAGTATGTTGATAGAGTTTCGTAATGTAAATAAATATTATGGCAACTTTCAAGTTTTAAAAGATATTAATGTGCAAGTGAAAAAAGGGGAAGTGGTAGTAGTTGTTGGTCCTTCAGGATCAGGAAAAAGCACGTTGCTTCGGTGTATAAATCAGCTAGAGACAATTACAGATGGAGAGTTACTTGTACAAAATACGGAGGTACACAATACAAAAACAGATATGAATGAATTACGCCGGAATATTGGGATGGTCTTTCAACATTTTTATTTATATCCACATAAAACGGTTCTTCAAAATATTACACTAGCACCGATTAAAGTAAATAAAGTTTCAAAAGAGGAAGCTGAGCAAACAGCGATGTTTTATTTAGAGAAAGTAGGAATTCCGGAGAAGGCTAGTGTATACCCGCATCAATTATCCGGAGGACAACAGCAAAGGGTAGCGATTGCTAGGGGATTGGCAATGCAGCCGGAAATTATGCTATTTGATGAGCCTACGTCTGCTCTTGATCCGGAGATGATTGGGGAAGTACTTGATGTTATGAAAACACTAGCTAAAGAAGGAATGACAATGGTCGTTGTCACGCATGAGATGGGATTTGCGCGAGAAGTAGCAGATCGGATCTTATTTATGGATGATGGTCAAATTATTGAAGATACGACACCAACACAATTTTTTGCAAATCCTGAACAGGAAAGAGCTCGTCTATTTTTAAGCCGAGTGTTAAATCATTAAAGGAGGAATTTCATGCTTAAAATGAAAAAGCTGTTTACCTTAATCGTATTCTCATGTTTATTCGTACTTGTCGTTGCCGGATGCGGAAGTAAAAAAGATGAGGCGAAAGAAACGAATACGAAGCAAGGTGGGGCTGTTGAGCAAATTAAAAAGCGCGGGAAACTAGTAGTTGGGGTGAAGAATGATACGAACTTATTTGGATTAAAAAATCCTTCCACTGGGCAGGTAGAAGGATTTGATGTTGATGTCGCGAAAGCACTTGCGAAAAAAATTCTCGGAGATGAAAAGAAACTAGAATTAAAAGAAGTAACATCTAAAACGCGTATTCCACTATTGAAAAACGGTGATATTGATGCAATTATCGCAACAATGACAATTACAGAAGAACGTAAAAAAGAAGTGGATTTTTCAGATGTATATTTTAAAGCGGGGCAATCGTTACTTGTGAAAAAAGGGAGCGATATTAAAAGTATTGATGATGTGAAAAAGGGTGTGAAAGTGTTAGCTGTAAAAGGTTCAACGTCTACAAATAATATTCGTCAAAAGTCACCAGAAGCGACTGTATTAGAATTTGAAAATTACAGTGAGGCATTTACGGCGTTAAAAGCGGGGAAAGGCGATGTTTTAACGACAGATAATGCAATTCTTTACGGCATGGCAAAACAAGATTCAAATTATGAAGTTGTAGGGAAAATTTTTACGGATGAACCGTACGGAATTGCAGTGCAAAAAGGTGCAGATGATTTGACGAAAGAGATTAATAGCTTACTAAAAGATATGAAAGCGAATGGGGAATACGATAAATTGTATGAAAAATGGATTGGACAAAAACAAGAGAAGTAAAGTGAAACTTTAATTAGTGGGGCTTTATTTCTAGTGAATAGTAACAGTGAGAGGATGAGGGATGCTCATCCTCTTCTTGTAAAGAAAGAGGGGAGAATATGTGCCTGATTTTTCTATATTAACGAATAACATTGATATGTATTTAGAAGGCTTTAAGTATACAGTTATGTCTAGTGTAATTGCATTAATAGGAAGCTTTATTTTAGGAGTAATTTTGGCTGTAATGCGTATTGCACCTATTCGTATTTTAAATTGGATAGGATCAGCTTTTGTGGAGTTTGTAAGAAATATTCCACTTGTATTAATTGCATTTATATTCTATTTTGCTTTACCTGTAATAGGAATTACTTTAAATGGTTTTGTAGCAGGAACAGTTACGCTTACCGTATATACGGCAGCGTTTATTGCGGAAGTTATTCGCGCTGGTATTTTATCAGTGGCAAAAGGCCAAATGGAAGCAGCACGTTCCTCAGGATTGACTTATACGCAAGCAATGTACCATATCGTTTTACCCCAAGCGATGAAAATCGTAATTCCTCCTCTAGGAAATCAATTTCTCAATTTAGTAAAAAACTCTTCCATACTCGGAATTATCGCTGGTACGGATTTAATGTATCAAGGAGACTTAATTTCAACGAAGACATTGGTTACGTTCGACGTCTATATATTTGTCGGGATGTTTTATTTAATATTAACAATTCCGCTCAGTATGCTAGTGCGTTATTTAGAAAAACGCTTAGCAAAGGAGGCGGTGTAAATGGATTTTAAGGGAGCAATTACAGGAGATCATATTCTGTTTTTATTAAAAGGATTACTTATAACGCTAGAGGTAGCGCTCGTAGCGATTGTACTTAGCTTTATTATTGGTAGTGTAATAGGGATATTGCGGTATATGAAAATACCTATCGTCTCACAAGTATTAGGAATTATCGTTGAAGTAATTCGAAATTTACCACTACTTTTAATTATATTTTTCACGTATTTTGCACTTCCAGAAGCAGGCTTGAAATTAGAAATTATAACAGCTACAATTGTTGCTTTAACAATATTTGAAGCAGCAATGATATCTGAAATTGTTCGAAGTGGTTTATTATCTATTGAAAAAGGACAGATTGAGGCTGCAAGATCTTCAGGATTAACGTATGTTCAAGCGCTTTGGCACATTATTTTACCACAAGCATTAAGAAGAATGGTCCCGCCGCTTGTTAGTCAGTTTATTTCATTGCTGAAAGATACATCATTAGCAGTTGTTATATCACTGCCAGAGCTTATGCATAATGCTCAAATTATTAGCGGACAGAATGTGAATTATATGATTCCAACGTTTATAGTAGTAGCTTGTATGTACTTTATCATAAATTATAGTTTATCAATTTTATCGAGAAGATTAGAAATTCGTTAACCTTTACAATATATGTAAAGGTTTTTCCTTGTTTCTCCTTATTTTCCTTTAATTATAATCTAAATCTCGCGATAATTCGATTTTTTATATTGTTTTATCAGAAAAGTTTTAATTTTATATAGAAATTGTAATCGCTTTCGTGTATATTTTTATTATCAGAAAATTTTAACAAGATATAGGGGTATCGGTAGGGGGAGGATTTAGATGCAGCAATCAACGAATGAGAAATTACATCGTACGATGAAGAGTAGACATTTATTTATGATCGCACTAGGTGGTGTAATCGGGACTGGTTTTTTCTTAGGTTCAGGTTATACCATTAATCAGGCTGGACCAGGGGGAGCCATCCTTTCATATTTAGTGGGCGGATTTATTATGTATTTAACAATGCTTTGTCTTGGAGAGTTAACGGTAGCAATGCCGGTTTCAGGTTCTTTCCAAAAGTATGCGACGAAGTTTATTGGGCCAGGAACGGGCTTTATGATTGGCTGGCTATATTGGCTTGGCTGGGCAGTGACAGTAGGACTAGAATTAACGTCAATCGGTTTAATGATGAAAAGATGGTTTCCGAATGTTGATGTTTGGGTATGGTGTCTCGTATTCGGCGTTATTCTATATGCGTCAAACGCAATTTCGGCGAAAAGTTATGCTGAATTAGAATTTTGGTTCTCTAGTATTAAAGTAGTGACAATTCTTGCGTTTGTTGTTCTTGGTGGTGGTGCATTATTAGGGTTTATATCATATGACGGAAAAGAAGCAGCACCTCTTTTCTCTAACTTTGTAAGCGATGGTGGATTATTCCCGAATGGACTAGCTGCCGTATTACTTACAATGATTACGGTTAACTTCTCATTCCAAGGAACAGAGTTAATCGGGATTGCAGCGGGAGAAAGTGAAAATCCAGAAAAAACAATTCCACGTGCAATTCGTAATACAGTATGGCGCATTATGTTATTCTTCATTTTAACAATGACGATTTTAGTAGGATTAATTTCTTGGAAAGAAGCAGGGGTAATTGAAAGTCCATTCGTAGTCGTATTTGATAAAATCGGTATTCCATACGCAGCTGATATTATGAACTTCGTTATTATTACAGCGTTACTATCTGTAGCGAATTCAGGATTATATGCGGCAACTCGTATATTATGGTCACTTGCAAATGAAGGAATGGCACCAACATCTTTCAAGAAAGTAAATAAACGAGGTATTCCAATTACAGCGCTAGTCGTAACAATTGCGGTAGCAGGGCTATCTTTATTCACAAGCTTCCTTGCAGAAGATACAGTATACATGTACTTATTATCTATAGCTGGTTTATCAGCTGTTTCAAGTTGGATCATTATTGCTTTATCGCAACTTCGCTTTAGAAGTCAGTATATAAAAGGCGGAGGAAAGTTAGAGGACTTAAAGTATAGAACGCCGTTATATCCAATTGTTCCTATTTTAGCTTTAATTACAAATAGCATCGTTGTTATTAGTTTAGCGTTTATTCCAGAACAAAGAATGGCGTTATACTGTGGTATTCCATTTATCATTTTCTGCTATATATATTATTATATGAGTAAGAAACGGAAGAAACCGATGAAAGTGGAGATGGAAGCGAAGTATGAAAATAAAAATTAAGCATGATGGTATAGAGGCAGATTTATCGTATGGTCCATTAGCGATTGGAAAAGAAAATGGGTATTCACCGTTACAATTACTCGTTTCTTCTATCGCAGGATGTAGTGCAATTGTCTTTCAAACAATTTTAGAAAAGAAACGTATTACATACGATACGTTTACAATTGAAACTGAAATTGGTAGAAGTGAAGCTTTATCCAAACCAGTTGAAAGTGTTCATTTGCACTATAAAATTAAAGCCCAAAACATTACAGAAGAGCAGTTGGACAAGGCGCTGCAACTTGCAGTGAAAAATTGTACGATTGTTCAATCGGTAAAAGATAGTATAAAAGTTACGGAAACAATTGAACTAATAAAGTGAAACATAAAAACGTGAGAATACGGCTCTCACGTTTTTATGTTTTAGAGAGAGGAGAAAGTGTAATGGAATGTTTAGGATGTAAATTAGCCAACGAAGAAGAAATTATATATAGAATATATGAAGATGACTATGTAACATGTTTTTTAGATCATGAACCTTTTTATCCAGGTCATACTTTAATTGTGCCAAAGCAGCATGTTGTAGAAGTGGACGAATTAGATGATATTGTAGCAAAATCCATTATGGATGCTTCTAAACTGATTGCAAAAGCGATTAAGCTATTATATAAACCAGATGGCGTTACAATTTGTCAAAATGGTGGAATCTTTAATGAGTTAACGCATTATCATATGCATGTCGTACCGAGATATAAAGAGCGCTCGTTTGCCGAGTTTTATACGGTAGAATTAGGAGAAAAGAAGAATTATAACTTGGAAGAGACAAAGCATTTGTTACAAGAAGCGATAGAGCAAATGCTGTTTACTGAAAAGGCGTAAGAGGGGTTTTCTTAAGGGAACAATCAGGGAAATTCTAATAAACAAAAGCCCAATTTCTCAGTTAAAATAGAGAAATTGGGCTTTTGTTTATTCTATTATTAAATTTTATATATAAAGGAATTTTGTAGTGTCACAAAGTATATCGCCCATTCGTTATATAGAGTGAGAGGAGGAATTATATGAAAGTCACAAACAACGATTATGAAAAGATGGAAGAGCTATACGAGTTGTACGAACAAAAAATTTATTATGTAGCGTATTCTATTTTAAATAATATTCAGCAGGCTGAAGATGCGGTTCAAGAGACGTTTATTACTCTTTATAAAAACTTGGAAAAGCTCCATAGCTTGGCTACTCAAGAGCTTAAACGCTACATTTTGAGGATCGCGAAAAACAAGGCGATTGATAGTTACAGGAAAAATAAACGACATGAAACATTTTTAGAAGAATATGAAAGAGAATCAATCGAAGCAGTAGACGAAAATATTGAAGAGTGGGAAAAACGTAAAATGTCTGAGGTTCAAATTGATACATTGCTAACAGAATTAAGTGAATCTAACAGACAGGTGTTTAAGTATAAAGTCTTCTATAACTTAACGTATCAAGAGATTTCAAGTGTTATGGGAATAACCGAGGGTAATGCCCGCAAGCAGTTTGAACGCGCTCGAAAACGAGTCCAAAATATGATAGGAGGTATACAACATGACGAATTCAAAGAACTCCAAAGAAATATATGAACTTGCTGAAAAAATTGCTTTAGATGATTTTGATAAACTCGAAGAACAACATGAATTTTCACATACATATACGCGCAAAAAGAAATTGTTTATGGAGGAAATGAAGTTGAAAGATGGACAACCGCAGAAAAAGCGTAAAAAACATCGTATGTTAATCGCTGCTGCTTGCTTATTGATTGGTATGCCGACAACCGTTTTTGGTGCAGTGAAAGTCTATAATATGATTGTTCAAAAACAAAATTATGAAGTAAATGTTTCGGTAACAAATAAGGACTCGAAAAAGGCTGATAAGTGGTATAAGTTGAAACTGGGTAAATTACCAGAAAATATGGAAGCAATCGATGAAACTGCTATGAAATATTCCTTTAAAGATAACTACGCAAAGGGTGGATTTTCATTCATTCTTTGGAGAGTAGGAAAAGATTCGAACTTTAAAACGCTGTACTCAAAAAGCTACGAAGAGAAAGAGATAAATGGCAAGAAAGCAGTGATTGTCAATAAAGAAAATGGAAACCACAATTTAGCGTTTAACAGAGAGGTCTTTCTCTTTTTTGAGAAAGAAGGGATTATGTTAGAAAGTTATATTGGATCCGATGTAAATGAAGAACAAATGATGGATGTGTTAGGGAGTATTTCACTTGAGCCTACGTCAAAAGAAAAGGCATCAGATATAACAGATTATGATAAAAAGTATTTTAGCGAAGAAAGTAAGCCTAAAAAAACCAAGGTGATTCCATTGAAAAAAGATAGTAAACAACTATTTCATATAGGACAAAAGGTTCCAGTAACGATATCTATGGATAACAGCCAAATTGAATATGTGATAGAAAAAGTTGAAGTCTTTGATTCAATTAAAGATTTTAAACAAGAGAACTTTAATGAACTTGGCCTAGAGATATTAAGCAAGAATAAGGCTTTAGATCAGACGGGAAAATTACTATCGTACAGACGAGATGAATATAAATTAGGGAATGGTAAAGATTCAATTGATACATTAGTAGATTCAAAATTAGTTAATGTTAAATTTGTCTACTTAACAACAACAGTGAAAAATATTGGTAAAAAGCCGACAGAAGAAATCTATATGCATCCATCCATAAAACAGCTTAAATTTGAAGGGAATGCATGGAAATACGCTAAAGAAGAGGGAATGGACGCAACGCGTATTATGACAGGTGAAGTTGATTATTTAGAACCTCACGGAGATGGAAAAAGTTTTTACAATATTGGCAGTATCCGACCAGGACAAACGATGAAAGTAAACTTAGGTTATTTTGTAGATGAGGATAAACTAGATTCAATCTTCCTTGATGCTTTCCATTACAGAGGGAATGGTGGCACTGAAAATATGAATGCGGAATATCGTTGGTGGATTGATATTCGTCAATAGTAACAAAGAGACTAACAAGCTGCTTATATTTAGCAGCTTTTTTCGTCTTCATACATATGTAAAATTTCTTTCGCACGTATACGTAAACCATTTATCAATTCTTTCGGTTCTAACACTTTTGCATCTTTTCCAAGTCTATAAAATAAAGGCGTAATAAAATTAATTTCACCTTTATCAATTGTTGAATGTATATATCCTGTCCCGTCTTCGTTTGCTACAACGAATTCTTCAAGGTAAGGCACGCTTTTACATTGGCGTACACCTTCTGTCGTCAGTAAAACATGTAACTGAGTAGGACTATGTATTACGTTAGAGTTAGAGGCAAACCATTCTTCTAAATTCATGAATGTATCTTCAGTTTTTTCTGTTGATAATATAGAAAGAATACGATCAACGCGATACAGTAATACTTTTTTTCTACTGAAGTCATAGGATGGTAAGTACCATAGCCCGTCATGAGCATATACACCGATAGGATGAACATGTTTTGTTTTTATCCCCAATTTAGATTCGTATTGAAAGTGTAAATTTTTATTTTCAATAGCCGCGGTTAACACTTCGTTTAAAAGAGGGGTATCAATTGTTCTCTTTGGATTCCAAAAAGCGATATAAGAACGTATTTTATCAACTTTCGTTTTCGCATCATGTTGTAGAGAGCTGTACAGTTTATGAGTAACAGAATTGATTTCTGTATTAAAAGGTAAGTTTCTGTAGTAGCTTAAAGATTGAAATGCAAAAAAGATGGATACTGCTTCTTCTTCCGTAAATAAAATAGGGGGAATGACTTTATTCGTTAATACTTTATAGCCCCCGTTACGACCTTGTTCTGCGTAAATGGGTAATCCCATATCACTTAAATCTACAATGTATCTATGGACAGTACGAACGGAAATATTAAATTCATCAGCTATTTCCTGAGCTGTAAATGTTTTTTGGGCAGAAGCAAATATAAGAATATCTAATAAGCGTTTAGCTTTTGACAAATGTATCACCTTTTTTCTTTTTAACATGACATAAATTGTCATGTTTTATTGTTAGTATATTGTTTACATCATAATGTTATCAAGATGAGATGCAAGGAGGAGAAGAGATGTCACGTGAAATTGTTTTATTTATTGCAGCCAGTTTGGATGGATATATTGCGAAAGAAGATGATGATTTACAGTGGTTAATGGAAACGGAAGGAGAGGGAGATAACGGTTATACAGAAATGTATGAAACGATTGATACAATAATTATGGGAAAAAGAACGTACGATTATGTAGTAGAGCATACGGAAACATTCCCGTATGTAGGTAAAAAATGTTATGTTTTTTCTAACTCAGAAAAAGGTTCAAACGGACATGTAGAGTTTGTAAATGAAGATGTAGTGGAGTTTATAAAAAGGTTAAAAGCACAAGAAGGATCTAAAATATGGATGGTCGGTGGAGGGAGTTTATTAAGAGAGTTCTTTAAGAATAATCTAATTGATGAATATGTTGTCACGATTACACCGCATATATTAGGTTCTGGAGTTCCGTTATTTCAAGAAAAGAACCCGGAAATCAATTTAACTTTAACGGATACGAAACGTTTTGGACAATTTGTAAATTTATATTATAAGGAAAAGAAATAGCATACTAATGAACGGACCAAATTACATCTGATTTGGTCTGTTCGTATTCTTAGTTATAGTAAGGTTTATCTGTCCTTAACATATCAATTAGTATAAGGGATAACATATTGATTTGGATAATTCAAAAGGAAAATTGTAATTTTATGTTGAAATGAACATGGAAAGTATAAAGAAATGTACTTAGATTACTAAGGTGGTTGTCTTGAATAAAGGGAGTGAGGAATTGGATGAAAAGAAACTATTAAAATTAGTTTTAGAAATTCAAGAGCTACAAGATTTTGGAGAAGATTTTGAACATAAACTGACTGTATTTGAAAAGAGTGTTCCTTATCCACGTGCAAAAGAATTATTTTTTGCTGACTACGGTGCAGAATACATTGTAAAAAGAGCTATTAATCATAAAAATATAAAGTTAGGAGAGTTAAATAGAGAAGAGTTAGTTACCTTGGTTCAAAAACTTATGGATACAGAAGGAGAAGAATGGGAGCTGGCAATTTGGTTGGACATGGTTAAATCGTCTGTTATTGACCCTAAAATAAGTGATTATATTTTCTGGAGTGATGAAGAATTAACTGCCAGAGAAATTATAGATAAAGCATTGGCTTATAAACCATTACAAATATAAAGTGTGTTACTTTAAGTAGAATTAAAGATTCTTTTTAGAATAAAGAGTGTGAAATGAATATGTTTAGAAATTTATTTAAGTTTTGCCTTTAATTTTATTTAAGTTAAAGGAGAATTTAATTCAATAAGACAATAAAAGACGCTCAGAGTTTTTTCTGCTCTGGGCGTTTTCATATGTCAATTATGATGTAAGTTTGTAGGTTAATTAATGATAGTTGTATTTCTATATAGATGATAATGAAATGATAAAACAAGACCCATGATCGACTTCGCTCGTTACAGTAATATTCCCGCCGTGTAGTTCTACAATTTCTTTCACGATAGATAGTCCTAAACCAGTTCCGCCTGTAGCTCGTGATCTTGCTTTATCAACTCGATAAAAACGGTCGAAAATGTGAGGGAGGTCTTCAGGCGGAATACCTTCGCCTTCATCTTCAATTGTAATGGAAATACGTTTATGTTCTTCTGTAACAGAAATATTTATATGAGAATGCTCTTGTGAATGTCTATAAGCGTTATTTAAAATGTTTACTACAACTTGTTCAAATCGCTGTTCATCTAAGTTTACTACTAGTGTAGGAGGACAAGAAAAAGAAACTGTAATGTATCTTTCTTTATACATGGCATTTACTTTTTCAGCTATGCGAGTAAGGAAGGTGTGTAAATATACTTCCTTTACTTGAATAGAAAAGTTATGTTGTTCCATTTGTGCAAGTGAAAATAAATCTTGAACTAAGTTCGTAATATAATCAGACTCATCTTTTATAATAGATAAATATCGTAAACGTTGCTCAGGAGATGTGTTTTCCTTTAAAGCAATGTCAGCATAACCTCTTACGTATGTTAGCGGTGTTCGTAATTCATGAGCAACACTTGCTAGAAATTCACTTCGCTCTGTTTTCATATAATGTAAATCATTAGCAAGCGTTTGAATAGATGAGGTTAGTTCACCAATTTCATCATTTCGACTAGTCGTTAATGAAACAGATAAATCGCCTTTACTCATTTTTTCAGTGGCATGTTTCATGTGTAACAATGGTTTTGTTAACAACCGTGATAAGAGAAAGATGGTGATGGCTGTTAATAGAAACGTAATGACTCCGGCAATAACGAATTGTCTTGTTAGTCCGTTAACCATTTCCTCGATTGATTCCGTTCCGAGAAACATATATACGTAGCCTTCTGTTTTTCCTGCGACTATAATTGGACTAACTGTACATATATAATTAGATGTTTTCCAATGATTCTCTATAATTGCTCCGTCATGATCTGTCCGTGTTTGCATCTTTTCAATATGCTTTTTTATAGTAGTAGTTATTTCGTTGGATTTAGCTAGCACATCCTTATTGGCATTTGTAATAACGACAGTGGTTTCGGCTTCGGATTCCATTAGTGCAACATGGGAGATTGTTTGCTTATCAAAATACTTTTCAAGGACATCTCGGTGACTATTTCCACGCTTTAATAAAGCTGCCATTTCTTCATTTACTCTATTGTTGACAAGACTATAATAAAGCAAGACAAATAGAACACTTTCGATTAAAAGTGTAACAATTAAAAAATAAAATCCGAGCTGAATAGAAATTCGCTTCATTACTTTGCTCCTTAATCTACAGTATCAACCCATCGATACCCGACTCCGTAAACAGTTTTTAAATGGTGATCAATAGGGAAATTTACTTTTCGTAATTTATCACGCAAATTACGAATATGTGAATCGACTGTTCTATCTTCTGTATTTGTATTTAGTCCCCAAATTCGTTCAATGAGCTGATCGCGGCTTAACACGTAGTTCACATGATGTAAAAATAATCCGAGTAAAGAGAATTCGATTGGAGTGAGAAGAAGTTCTTCATTATAGACAGAGACGAAATGCTTTGCTTCATCCCATAAAATACCGTGATATTGGATTTGTGCGTGTTGATTCGTTCGCCTTAAAACAGCTTCAATTCTTGCGAAAAGCTCTTCTTCATGGAAAGGTTTCGTTACATAATCATCCGCTCCAAGTTTTAACCCTTGGATGACATCTACCGTTTGATCACGAGCTGTTACCATAATGATGGGAACGTTACTAAAGGATCGAATTCTTTTGCACGTTTCCCACCCATCCATCTTTGGCATCATAATATCGAGTAAAACAAATTTGAAGTTTCGATTTTCTATATGTGAAATAGCTTCTTCCCCGGATACTGCACATACGCAGTTGTATCCGATTGGAGTAAGATAAAGCGTTAATAATTCAAGCATTCTCGGCTCATCATCTACGAGTAGTATATCGACCATAGAGTACCTCCGCATTTGTAGTTATTAATTAAATTGTAAGTCAAAATCATGAAGAAATGGTGCAGATTATCATGCATCTGCATAATTTCTTCAGAATTGCTTGTTATTGTAAAGTTGAAATTTCATTTTAGGTAATCATATTGGCTCGAAAATGATTTATACGGAGGCGGTATAGTGAAAAAGGTGACCCGAATCTTTGGGATAACAATAATTACAGCAGTTGGTCTTGCTGCATGTGGACAAACGAACACGGATCGTAAAAATCATGAATCTAAAGAAGAGAAAAAAACAGAGCAAAAGGAAATGAAAATGAATCAGGAGGTAACTGCGCCGAAAGAAATGAACGAAGGTGCATCGAATGATTTATTAACGACAAGTTTAAAAAATGTAACGAGATTAAACACAAACGATCCACTGCAAATGGCAGTAGTAACTTCGCAAACGATATGGCCAGCAACGCATAAAGAGAATCAGCCAGGCGCTGTTATTTTAGTGCCAGTAAACGAGTGGCAATTAGGTATTGCGAGCGCGGATCTTATTCACCATCCGAATAACGGGCCAATTTTATTTATAGAAAAAGAAAAGGTACCCGAAATGACGTTAAAAGAAATAAAAAGATTAAATCCGCTCGGAACGAAAGATGGAACACAAATTATGGTGATGGGGGATGTAGGTCCATCTATCCTTGAGCAATTAAAAGCATATAAAGTAAAGCAAATAAAAGAAACGGATCCAGCTACATTTGCTAAAGATGTGGATAAAGAATATGCCGATATAACAGGTAGCTATCCAAACAGTGTTATTATCGGTTCGTCTGAAGAAGAAGGGCGTTTATATACAACACCAGCTGTAAATTGGATTTCTCATATGCCAGAACCGCTTTTATATACAGAAAAAGATAAAGTGCCAGAAGCGACGATAGAGGCATTAAAAATGAGAAAAGATAAAGCAAATATATATTTACTAGGACCAGAAAAAATCGTTTCAAAAGAAGTAGAAAAAGAGTTAAGTAAATACGGGAAAGTAACGCGTATTAGTGGAGAGACTCCAGTAGAAAACTCTATCTCATTTGCGAAGTTTAAAGATGAAAAAACGAAATTTGGCTGGGGATTCACAAAAACAGGCCACGGTTTATCATTTGTTTCAAGTAAAACACCAGACTTAGCAGTTGCAGGGGCACCTTTTTCTCATATGGGTAAACACGCACCTGTTGTATTGTTACAAGAAGGGAAAGCTTCACAGCCAGTGTATGAATTCCTTGCTAGTATTCAGCCGAAGTTTAAAGATGACCCAACACTTGGACCGTATAACCACGGCTTCTTATTAGGAAGTACGAGTGATATTTCATTTGAAACACAAGGTATACTGGATGAAAGGTTAGAGATTGTTCAGGAAAGTGGTCAAGGGCACGGTGGACATTAATGAAATGAGAAAAGACGCTATGAAGGTAGCGTCTTTTTTTAGGAAACTTTTACATAGCAAAAATCTCTCTACTCGTTATATAATAGCCTTCGTGCAGTCGGTCTAGATTTTCTTATGGAGAAAATCAAATGATAAAAGAGTAGAGGAGTGGTATTTTGTTTCAAACGATAAAAAATGACTGGTTCTTCAACGTGAAAGGAGATGTGCTATCAGGAATTGTCGTTGCTTTAGCGTTAATTCCTGAAGCGATCGCTTTCTCAGTTATTGCAGGTGTGGATCCGACTGTTGGATTGTATGCAGCTTTTTGTATCGCAGTTACCATTTCATTTGTTGGCGGAAGAACTGGGATGATTTCAGCTGCAACAGGTGCAATGGCATTATTAATGGTAACGCTCGTTAAGGATCACGGTTTGCAATACTTATTTGCTACAACAATATTAACGGGTATTGTCCAAATTATTTTTGGCGTGTTCAAACTGAGCTCATTTATGAAGTTTGTTCCTAAATCTGTTATGAGTGGTTTTTTAAATTCACTTGGAATTTTAGTTTTTACAGCGCAATTACCACATTTTAAACATGCAACTTGGCAAATGTATGCACTTGTCGCATTAGGACTTGTAATTATATATGTATTTCCACGTATTACGACGGCTGTACCGTCTACACTTATTTCCATTATTATTGTGACAAGTATTGCACTTATGAGCGGATTGCAGTTAAAAACAGTAGGAGATATGGGAAGCTTGCCGAAAGAATTACCGTTCTTTAGCATTCCTGACGTACCTTTTACACTTGAGACGTTAGGGATTATTTTACCGTACGCAGTTATGCTTGCAATTATCGGTTTACTAGAGTCATTATTAACAGCTTCAGTTTTAGATGATATGACGCATACGGACAGTAATAAACATAAAGAAGCACGTGGGCAAGGTATTGCAAATATTGTCGCGGGTTTCTTCGGAGGAATGGCAGGATGTGCAATGATTGGACAATCTGTTATTAATATTAAATCAGGTGGACGAGGTCGTTTATCGACATTTGTAGCAGGCGGGTTTTTAATCGTATTACTATTCGTTTTAGGTGATTATGTTGTTCATATTCCGATGGCAGCTTTAGTTGCAGTTATGATTATGGTTTCAATCGGAACATTTGATTGGAACTCTGTAACAACGATTCATAAAGTACCGAAAGGAAATGCATTAGTTATGATCGTAACAGTTGTGATTGTCTTAATTACACATAATTTAGCACTAGGTGTAATTATCGGAACAGTAATTAGTGCGGTTTTATTTGCTTTCAATATGGCAAAGATTCACGTGAAACATTTATATATTGAAAATAAGAAAATATACGAAATTCATGGTCAACTTTTCTTTGCATCTACAGCGGACTTCATAAATCATTTTTCATTTGAGGAAGATGTAAAAGAAATTGAGTTGAATTTTACTCATGCACACGTATGGGATGATTCAGCGGTAGCCGCAATTGATAAAGTTATCATGAAGTATGAACAAAGTGGCGTGAAAGTAAGTATAACGGGATTAAATGAACGAAGCTCGAAGATTATTTCAAACTTAGCTACTTATAATAAAAGAATTGCTAGTTAGAAGCCTCCTTTTTAGGGGGCTTTATTATATAATACGGGTAGGATAACGAAAAGGGGATTCAGCATATGTACAAACAAATTATATTAGCATGTGACGGTTCTGAACATGCACTTCGAGCAGCGGAACATACAACATATATTGCGAAATGTAGCGAAGAAACAAATGTTGAAGTTGTGTACGTAGTAGATAATAGAACGGCAAAATCAGATATTATACAAGGTCAAACAGATCTAGAAACAATATCGGCTAGTCGAAAAGATAAATTAAAAGAGATTGAAGGTTTATTAAAGAAAGAGAACATTTCTTATAAAATTACGATATTACATGGCGATCCAGGAGATACGATTGTTCAATATGTAAATACAGGAGACATAGATCTTGTTATCGCTGGAAGTAGAGGATTAAATACACTGCAAGAGATGGTGCTTGGTAGTGTAAGTCATAAAATAGCAAAACGAGTGAAATGCCCGGTGATGATTATTAAATAAATTGAGTGAGATACTCTGTAGTGTAAGTAGGACTTTGATATAATTCAAGGTCCTTTTTGGTGTATAAAAGGGGAAGGTATGGACATACTAGATACATAAGTTTTAGAAAATGTTAACTTACAAATTTGTAAGTTTGTTGTCAGAAAAATCGATGTTATGAAATTTTTCCCATTGGTAAAATAAGAGTATCAAAGGGGAGATAGGGAGGATGGAAGTAATGAAATCATTGCAAAATTTATCATATAGTCAAGGGGTAAGCTTAATTTGTTTAGGCGGATTTGCTGCATCTGTTACGTTAGCTGTTGTAATAAAGATGATTCATCAAATCTTTTAATCTTAGAGTAGGAAAGGAATTGGTTGTTATTAATAGTAAGAGAAGGATGGTAAATAAAAAATAGCTCCTAGCATGTATCTTAGTGCTAGGAGCTATTTTCTTATTTCTCTGTTTCTGCTTTATCGCTTGTTACGCTAACTTTACCCCACTTGTATTGATCTTCTGGTGTATATTTATAATCTTTTACGCGATTATTGATACCCTTTAGATCGAATTTATAATGAAGTGGAATCATTGGTACTTCATCATGGATTAATTTTTGCCATTTATCATATACTTCTGTACGATATTTATCATCAGCAGCTTTTGGAGAAAGACCTTCTTTTAATAACTCAGTATTTTTAGGATTTGACCATCTTTGGTAGTTAAAGCTTGCATCAGGTCCCCAAAGGCCAGATGGATCTGGGTCAGAACCAGTACCGAAAGCACCAGCATATAGATCAACCGCAGGATCGTCTTTTTTCAGCTTATCATAGAATGAGTTAAATTCGTGTAAGCGACCGTCAAGAAGTTCTACTTTAATGCCAATTTCTTTCCAAGATTGAATAAAGAATTTTGCAAGAGGCTCACTTACATCACTACCACTCATTGATAAGAAGTTAAGTTTAACTTCTTTACCGTTAGGGTCTTCACGGAAACCATCACCATCTTTATCTTTATATCCAGCTTCGTCTAACAATTTTTTCGCTTTCTCAACATCTTTATCGTAAGAACCTACTTTATTATTGTGGAACTTAGGTGAAGCTGGTGAGATAGGTGAGTTAGCTGGATAACGTAAACCGTGATATAGTTTTTCACCGATTTCTTTTCGATCAATTGCATAAGCCATTGCTTGACGTAAACGAACATCTTTGAATGTATCTTTATCCATTACCATTTCACGTTTTTCTTTATCCATGTGTCCAAATTTAAAGCCGATGTAGCTGTAGTATAAATCTGTTCTTCCAACTAGTTGTGCATTCTTTAATTTACTTACGTTCGGATATTGATCTGCACTTACTTCTGCAATGTCAATGTCACCATTTTTCAATGAAGCATTAACGATAGATGGATTTACAACTTTTAAGACTACATTTTTAAGTTTTGGTTTTCCGCCCCAGTAATCATCGAAACGTTCAAATTCAACAGATTCTCCAGGAACGATTTTCTTAACTTTAAATGGTCCGAAACCAATTGGATTTTTACGGATTTTATCAGATTCTGCTAATTTATCAATTGGCACATCCGCTAAGTATTTTTTATGAAGAGGATATGTCCAGAGTCCAGTTTTCACAGAAGGATTTGGCTCTTTAAATGTAAATGAAATTGTTTTTTGATCAATTACTTTTACACCGGAAATTTTGTCAGTTTTTCCATCGTGATAATCAGTCATTCCTTCAATCATTTGCATTTGAGTGTCATAGCGAGATCCAGCATACAGCTTGCTACCAATTACAAGGTAAGAATATTCTAAATCCTCAGCTGTTACAGGGTTTCCGTCATGCCACTTTACGTTATCTTTAATTTTTAATGTAATTGTTTTTTTATCTGCTGATATTTCATACGTAGCAGCACCTTCGTTATTATATTCCCAGTTTTTGTCGTTGTCTAATAATCCTTCATCAAAGAAAGTAATAACTTGGTTGTCAGGATCACCTTCATATACAGCGAAGTTCAAAAGTCCTTCAAATGGTGTGTTAGAAACAAGCCCATATGTTAATGAGCCATCTTTAACTTCTTTTTTATCATTTTTAACGGTTTCATTAAATTTATTTGTGTCTACCTTTTTTGTGCTGCTCGTTTTTTCACTACCTCCACTGCCCCCACACGCTGAAAGTAGTAATGTTGAAACTGCAAGTGTACTTAATACTTTGAAAAATTTTGGTTTGTTTGTCATTGTCTCCACCCCTTAACCTTTTCTTTGTCTCGCATCAGCTGAGCGACGTAGCGCTTGACCGATAAAATTTATACACAGCATCAACACTAAAATCATGAGTGATGCAGGTAACCAAATCCACCATTTTTCTTGTAGAACATCAGGATTCGTTGCATAACTAACAAGTGTTCCAAGGCTCGGTGTACTCTCTGGTAGACCAAAACCTAAGAAAGTTAGTCCAGATTCTATGCCAATATTTCCAGCAAGATTTAATGTAACGCTTACGATAATAATAGAACTTAAGTTGGGTAATACTTGGAACATCATAATCTTCCAGTTTGGTGTGCCTAATGTTTTGGAAGCAGATACATAATCCAATTCTTTTTCGGTCAATACTTTTGAACGAATCAACCTGGCCTTTCCTGTCCATAGGAAGATACTCATGATCAAAATAAATACAGTGACATTAAAGACTGGAACAATTGTGATAAGTACGATAACAAGCATTAGGAAAGGTAAAATAAGTTTGAAATCAATAATACGCATAATGATGTTATCAACAGCTCCACCAAAGTAACCAGCGATTAGTCCGATAGAAAGACCAATCAAACATGAGAGGATAGTGATTACAAGTCCAATCGTAAATGAATTTCTCGTTCCAATAATAAGTTGTCCAAAAATATCTCTCCCACCGTAATCTGTTCCTAACCAATGTTCACCAGATGGTGGAGAGTAAATAGAAAACAAATCAACTTTTACAATATCCTCCTGCTTCATGATGAAGGAAGTTGTGTAAACGGCTATCAGTATGATTGCCAATAAGAAAAGTGACAACATTGCTAATTTATCTTTACGAAATTCACGCCACATGACAGAAAAGCCAGAAGGACTTTTTTCGTAATGAACGACTTCAGTTTGTTTTTCGGGATTTGCTAACATAACGTTTCTTCACCTCCATTAATCAATACGAATACGTGGATCAACGATGCTTAGAATAATATCGGAAAGAAGAGTCCCGAGTAGCGTTGCGAATCCAGTAAATAAAACAAGTGCAGTTACGACACTAAAATCACGTTGAGAAATAGACTGCATAAATAATTGACCAATGCCAGGATAACTAAAGATACTTTCTAGAAAAATTGATCCAGCAACCACGCTTGTAATTTCATATCCTAAGAAAGCTGCGATTGGTAAAAATGAATTACGTAAAATATGTCTAGAATAGACCTTTGATTCTGGAACACCTTTTGCTTTTACTGTGCGTACAAAATCTTTATGTTTCGTATCGATAATTTCACTTCGTAAATATTGGATTGTACCCACTGTTGCAATTAATGCACCAGATAAAGCTGGTAATATCATGTGATTCAATTTACTTAAATAGTAAGCGAATGTACCTGTTGCAACTTGAGGATCTACGCTACCGCCGGTTGGGAATATTGCAAGCTTAAATCCAAATAGGAAGAGCATAATTAATGCAAATATAAATAGTGGTGTAGCAAGTCCTAAATAGTTATACAGTGTAATGAGTCGATCTGCCCATGTATCAGTCCAACGTCCACTTATTACACCGAGTGGAATTGCAATCACGTAAGTAAGAACAAGGACAAGAATTGCTAACCAAATTGTATTTCCAAGGCGTTCACCGATTAAATCAGTTACTTTCATTTTATGTGCATAGGAAATACCAAAGTCACCTTGCACAGCATTTTTAACCCAGCGAACATATTGTGTTGTAACAGGATCATTTAAACCTAATTTTTCACGTTGCTCTTCGATAACTTTTGGATCTGCTTTCGGATTATTTACTGCTCTGCCGGTTAAGGCATCGCCTGGCATTGCTTTAGCTAGTAGAAAGACAAGTATACTTAACACGAATAATTGCGGGATCATCACTAAAAATCTCCGTAATATAAATTTCCACATGTTTTATCACTCCCTTATGGTAATGCCACCCGGTGCGTTGGCGAGATTGCTTTTAAGTCATAAGCCCGACCGTTTTCATTGAAATAATTTTCGTATGACTTCTCGTACTCAGAACTTACTTGTTGACGGAGCTTACGCTGTTGCTCTCTGTTTTCAGGACGAATATCAGGAATTGCTGATATTAGGCGTTTCGTATAAATATGTTGCGGATTATTATAAATTTCTGCACTAGTTGCTTCTTCGACAATGCGCCCGCGATACATAACACCGATACGGTCACACATATGGCGAATTACACCTAAATCATGACTGATAAATAAGTACGTTAGTCCAAGTTCAGATTGTAAATCTTGTAAAAAATTTAAAACCTGCGCTTGTACAGAAACATCTAGTGCTGATACAGGTTCATCAGCGATAATAAGCTTCGGTTTTAATGTAAGAGCGCGTGCAATACCAATCCGCTGCCTTTGCCCGCCGGAAAATTCATGTGGATATTTATAAATTGACTCTGGATTTAGACCAACTTTATCAAGATATTCTTGAACCGCTCTACGTTCTTCATCAGGTGAGAGCTTCTCAAAATTTCGAAGAGGCTCAGCAATAATGTCGAGAACACGTTTCTTCGGATTTAATGATGAATACGGATCTTGGAAAATCATTTGAATATCTTTTCGTTGTTCACGTAGCTCAGAGCGACTTAATTTTGTTAAATCTCTATTATTAAAATGAATGCTACCCTCTGTTGCTTTCGTTAAATGCATAATTGCTTTACCCGTTGTTGATTTGCCACTTCCTGATTCACCAACGATCCCGTATGTTTCACCCGGTTGTAATTCAAAACTTACACCATCGACAGCACGCACGTAATCTAATGTGCGGCCGAAGAAACCACCTTTAATTGGAAAATGTACTTTTAAATCTTCTACTTTAAGCAGTGCCATGAGCTACGTCATCTCCTTTCTTATCTTGGAAGTTGAAATGCTTGTAGCAAGTACAACGTACCCAATGGTCTGGTTTTACTTCATGTAAAATTGGATTTTCCTCGTGTTGATCAGGTCTAATCCATGGAATTCGATCTTGGAAGCGACAACCTGTGCGAGGAAGCTTCGCTAACGAAGGAACGACCCCTTGAATTACATGCAATTTTTCTTTTTCACCATACGCAGATGGAATGGAGTTTAATAGAGAACGAGTATATGGGTGAAGAGGGTTGTTAAAAATCTCTTCAACTTTTCCTGTCTCTACAACTTGTCCGGCGTACATAACGACGATACGATCGGCTGTTTCTGCGACAACACTTAAATCATGAGTAATTAAAATGATGCCCATTTTCGTTTGTTCTTGAATAGATTTTAGTAAGTCTAAAATTTGTGCTTGGATGGTTACGTCAAGAGCTGTTGTTGGCTCATCCGCAATAATGAGTGCTGGGTTACAAGCAATTGCAATTGCGATAACAATTCTTTGTCTCATTCCGCCAGATAATTCGTGTGGGTATTGTTTATATGTAAGTTCTGGTTTTGGAATACCAACTTGATGAAGTAGTTCTAAGGTGCGTTCTTTTTTTTCAACTTTTGAAAGGCTTGTGTGGTAGTCTAAGTTTTCTTCGATTTGTTTTCCAACTGTCATAAGAGGATCGAGTGCTGTAAGAGGTTCTTGGAAAATCATACCGATGTTTGATCCGCGTACTTTATTCATTTCTGCGGTCGACATAGTTAGTAAATCCTTATCTCTATAGTTAAGCTGCCCTTGTAATTTTGTATTTGCTTCATTATGCAATCGCATAATAGAAAGGGCAAGTGCACTTTTTCCGCAACCTGATTCACCAACTATCGCGACAATCTCATTTTCATGGACAGTTAACGAAACGTTATCAACTGCTGCATGATATTGATCTTGTATGCGAAAGGAAGTCTGTAAGTTTTCAATGCGAAGAAGTGGATTCTTCATGGCTATCCCTCCATCTTTTCTGAAAAGACTAAATATTTTGTATGTTGTTGTTATTTTAATATAAATTGACAATGTTTGACAAGCATAAGTTGAGAAAATATTCAAAAATCTTTTTATACAGAGATTGAATGCTGTTGTATAAGGGATTGAAGTTATTTGAAAACGCTAACATATAAAAAGAGGAGAATAAATCTTTTGTAAGAAAAAAGATTTATATGTAGAAAAAAGAGAGGTGTTCTGGAAAGAACAGCCTCTCTTTTTTTGATAAGAATAATATTAGTACTTAAGCTTGTTTTTGTTTTGCAGATCCTGTGTTTAAAGTAAGAGCGAGGAAGAACATTGCAAGTACACAAGATACAAGTAATAAGATGAATCCGCCATCCCATCCGAATGCATCAACGATAAAGCCCATAGCTGCGCTAGCAAAAGTAGCTCCACCTAGGTAACCGAAGAATCCAGTTAAACCAGCGGCAGTTCCAGCAGCTTTTTTTGGTGCTAAGTCTAGTGCGTGTAGGCCGATTAACATAACAGGTCCATAAATTAAAAATCCAATTGCGACAAGTGCGATACTATCAACCATTGGATTACCAGGAGGATTTAGCCAGTAAACAAGAACGGCGATAAATACACCAACCATAAATAAAATACCAGCAGGTGCGCGGCGCCCTTTAAATAGTTTATCACTCATCCATCCGCAAAGAAGTGTACCTGGAATACCAGCCCATTCATATAGAGCGTAAGCTGTACGAGAGCTACTATGAGTGAAACTTTTTTCCTCTACTAAATAAGTAGGAGCCCAGTCTACAACGCCGTAACGTACGAAGTAAACGAAAACGTTCGCGATAGCGATGTACCATAAAAATTTATTGTTTAGTACGTATTTAAATAAAATTTCTTTTACTGAAAGTTCGCGTTCTCGATCTTTTACTTTTTCATCTGATGGATATTCTCCAGTATGTTCTTCGATAGAAGGTAATCCACAAGATTGAGGTGTATCTCTCATCGTAATTAATACATAAATACCAACTAAAATTGAAAGAATACCTGGGAAGTAAAAAATACTCTTCCAGTCATTGGCGAAGAAGTATAAGCCTAATGTCACAAGAGAAGGCATAAGCGCGCCACCGACATTATGAGCAACGTTCCAAATAGACATTTTTGTACCACGTTCACTAATAGAGAACCAGTGAACCATCGTACGACCACAAGGAGGCCATCCCATACCTTGTACCCATCCATTTAAAAACTGAAGGACAAACATAAGTATAATGCTCGTTGTAATGAAAGAAAATGAGCCGAAAATAATATTAATGATACCTGATAAAAATAGCCCAGCTGCTAAAAAGTAGCGAGGATTACAACGGTCGGATACGATACCCATAAGAAATTTACTTAATCCGTAAGCGATAGATACTGCTGAAAGGATAACCCCAAGTTCCCCTTTACTAAAGCCTTGTTCGATTAAGTATGGCATCGCTAGTGAAAAGTTTTTTCGAACAAAGTAGTAACCTGCGTAGCCGATGAAGATACCTAAGAATACTTGTAAACGTAATTTACGGTATTCGCTATCAACGCGATCAGCTGGTAAGCGTTCCGCGTGGGGCGCAGGCTTAAATAATTGTGTGAAAAACATAAAATGAAAATCCTCCCCTAATGAATTCGAAATGTTGTAAGTCAGAGAGAATATAAAAAGGCCATGAAATATAAAAAAGTTTCCTTTTTTATGATTCATAGCCGTATACTCCGATTCTCCGTGACTGTCAATATTAACTTCGTCGAAAATTATACAACTTTGTGACAGAAATGTAAACGTTTTTATAAATAAAAAGTGTTGACGGATTTTATTTGTGGGATTAATATTTAAATACGTTAAATATTTTATTGCTTAAATAAGAGGTGGATAACATGCCAAATGATATGACGCATATCGATAAAATTCAAGCTCTTGCCTTTTCGATTGGAAAGAAAATGCAGACGGAGTTATTAGAACAAATGCAAGCAACAGGACTTACACCACCGCAGTTTTATATTTTAAAGATTTTAGATCATTACGGTGCTTCAAGAGCGACAAAATTAGCAAAAAAGATGTATGTAAAGCCTAGTGCAATTACAGTGATGATTGATCGCCTAATTGACCAAGAGCTTGTAGAACGCTATCACGACAAAGATGACCGTCGTGTTGTCATCATTGAGTTAACAAAAAAGGGGAAAGCTAGAGTAGAAGAGGCAATGACCGCTCGTAATGAGCATATTGCAAAATATTTCTCACATTTAGAATTACAAGAAAGAGAAGATTTGTTACGCCTCTTTGAGAAATTAGAAACAATTATTTGCGGGACACAAGAGAAAAAAGAGAATAACTAAGAGGAATTGAGGAGATTACATGGAGCAACAAGAAAACATAAATAGAAAGTTGCTGTTAATTGGTTTAATAATCGCGATGCTATTTGCTGCATTAGATGGAACCATTGTTGGTACAGCAATGCCGCGTATCGTCGGTGAACTAGGCGGATTAAGTTTAATGACGTGGTTAACAACAGCTTATATGTTAACATCAACGACAGTTGTACCAATTGCAGGTAAATTAGCGGATTTACTTGGCCGTCGTAACGTATATATTACAGGACTAGTTATCTTTATGGTTGGTTCGGCGTTATGTGGTATGGCAAATGGTATGACAGAATTAATTATTTTCCGTGGTATTCAAGGTCTTGGTGGCGGTATTATGATGCCGATGGCTATGATTATTATCGGAGATATGTTTACGGGAAAAGAACGTGCGAAATGGCAAGGTATTTTTGGTGCGTTATACGGTCTTGCTTCTGTAATTGGACCACAAGTGGGTGGCTGGATTGTAGACGCAGTGAACTGGAGATGGGTATTCTACATTAACTTACCAGTTGGTATTTTAGCAACAATCTTTATTGCAATGGGATTAAAGTCACATAAACAAACAGGACCGATCAAAATTGATATTGCTGGAATCTTTACGATGATTCTCGGTGTTGTAAGTTTATTACTTGCATTAACGTTTGGCGGAAAAGATTATCCATGGGATTCTTGGCAAATTATCGGTTTATTTGCATTAGCTCTAATTGGTATTATTAGCTTTGTTATCGTTGAAACGAAAGCAGAAGAACCGATTTTACCGATGCATTTCTTTAAAAATCGCACGTTTACAATACTGAATGCGATTGGTTTCTTTATGAGTATCGGAATGTTCGGTGCGATTATGTTCGTACCATTCTTCATGCAAGGAATTGTAGGAGTAAGTGCTGCTGAATCAGGAACAATCATGACGCCAATGATGATTACAATGATAGTGATGAGTATTATCGGTGGTCAACTTGTATTAAAAGTTGGTGTGAAACCACAAATTATTACAGGGATGCTTATTATGGCTGGTGGTTTCTGGTTATTAACAACGATGGATATGCACACGACTAAACTTACTGCTACTTTCTATATGAGTATTATCGGTTTAGGAATGGGTCTTGTTATGCCGACATTAACATTAGCGTTACAAGAAAGTTTCCCGAAAAAAGATCTTGGAGTCGTAACATCATCAAGTCAGTTCTTCCGTCAAATCGGTGGAACATTTGGTATTACAATTTTAGGGTCAATCATGAATAACACTTCAGGTACAACATTAACAAATAAATTAGTACCTGTATTAGATACGTTCCCGAAAGAAGCGGGTCAAATGGTAACGAAATTTAAAGATATGATTCAAACAGATCCACAAGGTTTATATTCGATGCTATTTAGTCCAGAAGCATTAAAACAAATGCCAGAAGCATTCGCTAACAGCATTGTACCAATCTTGAAAAACTCTTTAGTAGACTCACTTCATACTGTATTCTTAACAGGATTAGTATTTATCGTAGTAGGCGCTATCTTTACGATTTTCTTACAGAAGATTAAACTGTCAGATCGTAAAAAAGATGCTGAAGAGCCAGCTACAGAGGAAAAAGAACAAACTGTATCATATTCGTAATGAAAAAGCATCGCCTTATGGCGGTGCTTTTTTTGAGTATAACCTTAAAAGCTTTTTCGTGAGAAATGATTGACGTATTTCTAGAAATACGTTATATTATTTTCTGTAAACGGTTACATGGAATGGGATGGAGAGGGAAGAGAATGAGTACGATTAAAGACGTTGCAAAATTAGCAGGAGTATCTGTTGCTACCGTTTCCAGAGTGTTAAATAAAAATGGATATGTTCATGAAGATACATTAAAGAAAGTAGAACGAGCGATTGACATGCTAGATTATAAACCTAGTACAGTAGCGCGTTCATTGTATAATAAAAAATCTCGTTTAATTGGCTTAGTTGTTCCAAATATCGTGAATCCATTCTTTCCAGAAGTTGCACGTGCCGTAGAAGATGTAGCGCATAAGCAAGGATACACAGTTGTCCTTTGTAACTCTGATGAGAGTTTAGAGAAAGAAAAGCAATATATTGATGTACTTAGGCAAAATAATGTGGATGGATTTATTGTAGCAACGAATCCACAAAATAGTGTTAATTACATGAAGTTGTCTGTTCCAGTTGTTGCAATTGACCGTATGTTTAATGAGCGTATCCCTACTGTATATGCAGATAACTATGCAGGGAGTCAGGCAGCGACAAATCTATTAATAGATAAAGGCTGTAAACATATTGCGCATATTCGCGGACCGCGTGACGTAAGCACGGCTAATGAACGTTTTGAAGGTTTTATAGACGTTATTACGCAAAATAATCTTTCTTATATGATTGCAGAGAGTACATTTGATCCAGCTAATAGTGAGCGTGTAGCAGTGGAATTATTAGAAGAATACCCACATATTGATGGAATTGTTGCTGGAAATGATTTAATCGCAATAGGTATTGTAAAGGCTGCACTCCAAAAGGGGATTTCTATTCCAGATGATTTACAAATTATCGGATTCGATGGAATTTCTTTAACAGAAATGATGTATCCATCTATTACAACTGTTGCACAGCCAATTTATGAAATGGGGAAAATTGCAACAGAGCTGTTATTAGAGCAGATGGAAGGAAACGTATTAGAAGAGAAACACTATCGTTTACCGATTGAAATTATAGAACGAAATACAACGAAGTAAGGAGATGAAACAGATGCCAAATATTGCAGTGGTAGGTAGTATTTCAATGGACTTAGTGGCTGTTTCAAAAAAACGTCCGAAAGCAGGAGAAACAGTAATTGGTGAAGCATTTCATACAATCCCAGGAGGGAAAGGAGCCAACCAGGCAGTTGCTGCAGCTAGATTGGGCGCAAATGTAGCGATGGTTGGTGCGGTAGGAGACGATAATTATGGAGCTGTAGTTAAGAAAAATTTAGAGAACGAACGTGTTTTTATCGACTATGTGGTACCGGTTACAGATACGGCGACAGGAATTGCTCATATCGTTTTAGCAGAAGAGGATAACAGTATTGTTGTCGTGCAAGGGGCGAATGCTCTTGTAAATGAGCCGGTTGTAGATCGTTCAAAAGATCTTCTTATAAAAGCAGATATGGTTGTTCTTCAACTAGAGATTCCACTTGAAACAGTGGAATATGTATTGGCTATTTGTGAGGAGCATAATATTCCAGTTATGTTAAATCCGGCGCCAGCACAAGTGTTATCAGAAGATATTTTAGAAAAGGCAACTTATATTACACCAAATGAACATGAGTGTCGCATCGTATTAGATGATTTCACGTCACCAATTGAAGATTTACTGGCTAAATATCCAAATAAACTATTGATGACAGAAGGTTCTAACGGTGTTCGTTTCCATAATGGTACGGAGATTGTACATGTTCCTAGCATCGCTGTTGATGTAGTAGATACGACTGGAGCTGGTGATACATTCAATGGTGCATTAGCAGTCGCGCTTTCTGAAGGAGAAACACTTCAAAAAGCAATTCGTTTTGCGAATATTGCTGGTGGCCTTTCTGTAACGAGACTTGGAGCACAGGGCGGTATGCCAACGAGAGATAGAGTACGTGAAGTGCAGGTGATTGTCGGATGAAAAAGCACGGTGTATTAAACAGTGAGATTGCATCAGTCCTTGCTTCACTTGGACATACAGATACGATTGTAATCGCAGACTGCGGGTTACCAATTCCTGACGGAGTAAAACGAATTGATTTAGCTGTTGAGATTGGAAAACCTAGCTTTTTAGACGTATTGCAAGTGGTAGCTGATGATATGGCAATTGAAAAAGTAACGTTAGCAGAAGAAGTCATTAATAATAATGCGGAAGTAAATAAAGAAATCGAGCTGAAATTAATAGAGCCAGCATTTGAATATGTATCGCATGAACAATTTAAAGAGCACACGAAGAAAGCGAAAGCAATTATTCGTACAGGAGAGGCTACTCCTTATGCCAATGTAATTTTACATGCAGGCGTGATTTTTTAATAAAAGGAAGTGATGGGAATGCGTATTGAAATGAAAAATATTTCAAAGGCGTTCAATGGCAATCCTGTTTTGAAGAATGCACAGTTTATGATTGAAACAGGGGAAGTCCATGCATTGATGGGGGAAAATGGAGCGGGCAAATCAACGCTCATGAAAATTTTAACAGGTGTATACAAAAAAGATGGTGGAACAATCAAGATTGATGGACAAGAACGAACTTTTAAAAATGCGAAAGAAGCAGAAGAGTACGGTATTGCATTTATACATCAAGAATTGAACATATTATCGAATTTAACAGTAGCTGAAAATATGTTTCTCGGTAAAGAGTTAATGTATGGGAAGACAGGTATTTTGCGTACGCGTCAAATGAACGCGATTGCGCAGCAGCAACTAGCGGAGTTAGGGTTACATGTAAAAGGCGCTATGTTGGCAGGAGAGTTATCGGTTGGACAACAGCAAATTATCGAAATTGCGAAAGCGTTAATGACAAACGCGAGCGTTATTATTATGGATGAACCTACAGCTGCATTAACAGATCGTGAAATTGAAACGTTGTTTACTGTCATTAATAAATTACGTAAAGAAGGCGTTTCGTTCGTTTATATCTCACACCGAATGGAAGAAATTTTTTCAATATGTGATGCCATTACGATTTTACGTGATGGGGAATACGTAGGAAAGAGACTCATTCCGGAAACATCATTTGATGAAGTAGTGAGTATGATGGTGGGGCGCAGCATTGGTGAACGTTACCCAGAGCGAAATAGTCAAATTGGCGATGTCATTTTTGAGATGCGTAACGGAACGAAAAAAGGGAAGTTTGAAAATGTTTCGTTTCAAGTAAGAAAAGGTGAAATCCTTGGTGTTGCTGGCTTGATGGGAGCTGGCCGTACAGATATTATGAAAGCGATATTTGGATACGAACCTTTAGATTCTGGCCAAATTTTTATAAATGGACAAGAAGTAAAGATTGATAGTCCGATAGATGCGATAAGACAAAGAATAGCTTTTATTACAGAGGATAGAAAATCTGAAGGGTTAGTGTTAGATTTCTCAATTCGAGAAAATTTAGCTTTACCGAATTTAGAAAGTCTTTCAAAGGGAAGTGTCTTAAGTAACGAACTAGAACAACAGTTTACAGCGGATATGATGAAACTTCTTAATGTGAAAGCAGCTAGTGGAGAGCAAGCGGTGAAATCTCTTTCTGGTGGAAATCAGCAAAAGGTTGTTATTGCAAAATGGCTAGGTATCCACCCGCAGTTACTCATTTTAGATGAGCCAACACGAGGTGTAGATGTTGGAGCGAAAAAAGAAATTTACTCTATTATGAATAAGCTTACTGAGCAAGGCGATGCCGTTATTATGGTATCATCTGAGCTTCCAGAAGTTTTAGGAATGAGTGATCGTGTTCTTGTTATTCATGAAGGAAAAGTCGGCGGCATTTTAGAGAAAGGTGAGGCATCACAAGAGTCTATTATGGCACTAGCTACAGGGGGAGAGTAAGGATGGCTAAGAAGGGGAATGTATTACAACAACTCGGTTCTTTAATCGGTTTAGTATTAATTATCGTCGTAATTACAGCTTTAAATCCGGCATTTATTGAGATTCCAAATTTATTTAATATACTGCGTCAAGTATCGATTAATGCGCTTATTGCATTCGGAATGACCTTTGTAATTTTAACAGGGGGTATTGACTTATCGGTAGGTTCTATTTTAGCATTATCAAGTGCACTTGTTGCTGGAATGATGGCAAGTGGCATGGACCCGTTCCTTGCGATGGCAGTTGGATTATTAGCTGGTCTTGTAATGGGAATTGTAAACGGTATCATCATAGCGAAGGGAAAAGTAGCTCCATTTATTGCAACTTTAGCAACAATGACTATTTTTCGTGGGTTGACGCTTGTTTATATGGACGGACGTCCGATCACTGGTCTTGGTGATCATTTAATGTTCCAAATGTTTGGCCGCGGTTATTTTCTAGGTATTCCGGTACCAGCTGTTACAATGATGATCGCTTTCGCAGTACTGTACTTCATTTTGAAGAAAACGACATTTGGTCGCCGTACATTTGCAATTGGTGGAAATGAAGAAGCAGCAGCACTATCAGGTATTAATGTTACGAGAATTAAAGTAATGATTTACGGTCTTTCCGGAATTTTGGCAGCGCTTGCAGGTATTGTCTTAACATCACGACTAGATTCTGCACAGCCAACTGCAGGTACTTCTTATGAATTAGATGCAATTGCAGCAGTTGTATTAGGTGGAACAAGTCTTTCTGGGGGAAGAGGATGGATTGTTGGTACATTCATCGGTGTACTTATTATCGGTGTACTAAATAACGGTTTAAATTTATTAGGTGTATCTTCTTTCTTCCAACAAGTTGTAAAAGGACTTGTAATCTTACTAGCTGTATTAATTGATCGCCGAAAAGAAGCGTAATGGAGGGATAGTTCATGAAGAAATGGTTACTTATACTCGTTGCATGTATTATGGTCATTACTGCTGGTTGTTCAATGGAACCACCAGAATGGGCAAAGGATTCTAGCGATAAAGGTCGAAATAAAACTATTAAAGTTGGATTCTCTGTTTCAACTTTAAACAATCCATTTTTTGTGACTTTGAAAAAAGGTGCAGAAAAGAAAGCGAAAGATAGCGGCATTGAATTGATTGCTGTTGATGCACAAAATGATGCAGCAAAGCAAACGAACGATGTCGAAGATTTAATTCAAAAAGGTGTCGATGTAGTTGTTATTAATCCAACCGATTCAGATGCTGTTGCTTCAGCAGTAAGTGCGGCAAACGCCGCGAATGTCCCTGTTATTACAGTAGACCGCGTTGCAAATTCAGGTAAGGTTGTTTCTCACATTGCCTCTAATAATATTGAAGGTGGTCAAATGGCTAGTGACTATATTCGTGAATTAGTTGGCGAGGGAGCAAACGTTGCTGAATTAGAAGGAATACCTGGCTCTTCTGCTGCTCGTGAGCGCGGGAAAGGATTCCATAACGTAGCTGATAAGTCTTTAAAAGTAGTTGCAAAACAAGCAGCTGATTTTGATAGAGCAAAAGGATTATCTGTTATGGAAAACATTTTGCAAGCAAATGGTGATATTAAAGCCGTGTTTGCGCATAACGATGAAATGGCATTAGGGGCACTTGAAGCATTGAAGTCTGCTGGAAAAACGGATGTAGTCGTCGTTGGGTTTGATGCAACAGAAGATGCTGTAAAAGCGGTTAAAGATGGGCATATGGCTGCAACAGTTGCTCAAAAACCGGAATTAATCGGGGAGAAGGCGATGCAAACAGCAAAAGAGATCACGCAAGGTAAAAAAGTGGACAAATCTATTCCGATTGAATTAGAGCTTATTAAGAAAAACAAATAAATATAAAATGAAAATCAGGAAGGAAGAATAACAAATGAAATTCTTTATTGATACAGCAAACATTAACGAAATTAAAGAGGCAAATGCATTAGGCGTAGTAGCTGGAGTAACGACAAACCCATCACTTGTAGCAAAAGAAGGCGTAGATTTCCATGAGCGTATTCGTGAAATTTGCAGCTTTATAGAAGGACCTGTAAGCGCAGAAGTAATTAGCTTAGAAGCTGATAAAATGATTGAAGAAGGAAAAGAATTAGCGAAGATTGCTCCAAACGTTGTTGTAAAAGTACCAATGACAACAGAAGGTTTAAAAGCAGTAAAAGCATTCTCTGATTTAGGAATTCGTACAAACGTTACATTAGTATTCTCAGCAGTTCAAGCATTACTTGCAGCTCGTGCTGGTGCAACATATGTATCACCATTCTTAGGTCGTTTAGACGATATCGGTCATAACGGTATGGACTTAATCCGCCAAATCGCAGAAATCTTTGCAATTCACGGCATTGAAACAGAAATCATTGCAGCATCTGTACGTCACAGTGTTCACGTAACAGAAGCAGCATTAAACGGTTCACATATTGCAACAATCCCAGCAAACGTAATTGCTTCATTAGTGAAGCACCCATTAACAGATCAAGGAATTGAGAAATTCTTAGCTGATTGGGAAAAAACACAAGAGAAATAATAGAAAATCAAGAATCCTAGTTTAATTGACTAGGATTCTTTTTTTTATTTAAAAGAATTTTCATGCAATTTTGCATATTGTCTTTTAAATTTGTTATATAAACTATTTAATATATACAAATCACTCTTTATTTTTCATATTTTGATATAAGAAGATAGAGGGTCTGACCAGAAAACTGGAGGGCATGATTCTATAACAGAAAGTTTAACGTTTATAGAATTATGCCTTTTTGTCCCGCATTAACGGTCAGTAAGATTCCCACCTCAAAATTCAGCTAGAGCAAAGAAGTTAGGTGGAAAATCAACTGCCCGTAAATGCCCGATTGGTTTGGGCTAATAATCAGTGGGGATGGACAAACTCCCCACTGATTAAAGTTTCACTGTATATAGGGAGGGCAGAAAGGAGAGCTTTTGATTTAAATGCACTTATTTATCTGAATTTTAAGTTTTATAAAAGGAGAGAAATAAAATGAGAAGAAAAGCGCCATTTAAAGTGTTATCATCATTAGCAATTGCGGCAATTATCGGATGCACATCTGTAATGAGTGCTCCGCTAGCATACGCAGAAACGCCAGCAAAAGAGAAAGACAATGTATCTACAACACCAATTGATTACAATTTAATTCAAGAAGATCGTTTAGCGGAAGCACTGAAGGAAAGAGGAACAATAAATCCAGCATCTTCTAAAGAAGAAACGAAAAAAGCTGTAGAAAAGTATATTGAAAAGAAACAAGGCGATCAGGCAAATAAAGAAATTCTTCCAGCGGATACTGCTAAAGAGGCATCTGATTTCGTGAAAAAAGTAAAAGAGAAGAAAATGGAGGAAAAGGAGAATGTAAAGAAACCTGAAAAAAATGTTAGCCCTGAGCAAAAGCCTGAACCAAATAAGAAACAATTGAATGGGCAAGTTCCAACATCTAAAGCAAAGCAAGCGCCGTATAAGGGATCTGTTCGAAATGATAAAGTATTAGTATTACTCGTTGAATTTAGTGATTATAAACATAATAATATTGATCAAACGCCAGGGTATATGTATTCGAATGACTTTAGTAGAGAGCATTATCAAAAAATGTTATTTGGTAATGAGCCGTACACATTATTTGATGGTTCAAAAGTAAAGACGTTTAAACAATATTATGAAGAGCAGTCTGGCGGTAGTTATACGACTGATGGATATGTAACAGAATGGCTAACTGTCCCAGGAAAAGCGTCTGACTACGGTGCTGATGGTAGCAGTGGTCATGATAATAAAGGACCAAAAGGTGCACGTGATTTAGTGAAAGAAGCTTTACATGCAGCTGCTGAGAAAGGATTAGATTTATCTCAATTTGATCAATTCGATAGATATGATACAAATGGTGACGGAAATCAAAATGAACCTGATGGTGTAATTGATCATTTAATGGTAATCCATGCTGGCGTTGGTCAAGAAGCTGGTGGTGGTAAATTAGGTGATGATGCAATTTGGTCACATCGTTCAAAATTAGCAATAGATCCAGTAGCGGTTGAAGGTACAAAATCAAAGGTAGATTACTTTGGTGGAAAAGTAGCGGCGCATGATTATACAATTGAACCAGAAGATGGAGCAGTAGGTGTATTTGCGCATGAATTTGGACATGATCTTGGCTTACCAGATGAATATGACACGAAATATACTGGAACTGGTTCACCTGTCGAAGCGTGGTCATTAATGAGTGGAGGTAGTTGGACAGGGAAAATTGCAGGAACAGAGCCAACTAGTTTCTCACCACAAAATAAAGATTTCTTACAAAAGAATATGGGTGGCAACTGGGCAAAAATTTTAGAAGTGGATTACGATAAAATTAAGCGCGGTGTAGGAGTTCCTACATATATTGATCAAAGTGTTACGAAATCTAATCGTCCAGGCGTTGTACGTGTTAACTTACCAGGTAAAAGTGTTGAAACGATTAAACCAGAGTTTGGAAAGCATGCATATTATAGTACAAGAGGAGATGATATGCATACAACACTAGAGACACCATTCTTTGATTTAACAAAAGGAACAAATGCAAAATTCGATTATAAAGCAAATTATGAGTTAGAAGCAGAGTGCGATTTTGTCGAAGTGCATGCAGTAACAGAAGATGGAACGAAAACATTAATTGATAGACTTGGAGAAAAAGTAGTCCAAGAAGATAAAGATACAACAGATGGAAAATGGATGGATAAATCATATGATTTAAGTCAATTTAAAGGGAAAAAAGTGAAACTGCAATTCGATTATATTACAGATCCAGCTGTAACATATAAAGGTTTCGCGATGGATAATGTAAATGTAACTGTTGATGGACAAGTTGTATTTTCTGATGATACAGAAGGACAGGCTAAAATGAATTTAAATGGTTTTGTTGTTTCTGATGGGACAGAAAAGAAAGCTCATTATTACTACTTAGAGTGGAGAAACTATGCGGGATCAGATAATGGATTAAAAGCAGGAAAAGGTCCAGTGTATAATACAGGTCTTGTCGTTTGGTATGCAGATGATAGCTTCAAAGATAACTGGGTTGGGGTGCATCCAGGTGAAGGATTCCTTGGTGTTGTGGATTCGCATCCAGAGGCATTTGTTGGCAATTTAAACGGAAGACCAACTTACGGTAATACAGGTATGCAAATTGCAGATGCTGCATTTTCATTTGATCAAACACCAGCATGGAGTGCAAATTCATTAACACGTGGACAGTTTAACTATTCTGGATTACAAGGTGTTACAACATTTGATGATTCAAAAGTATATAGTAACAAACAAATTGCAGATGCAGGAAGAAAAGTTCCAAACCTTGGACTTAAATTCCAAGTTGTTGGACAAGCGGATGATAAGTCTGCAGGTGCTGTTTGGATTAAGCGTTAATAAAATGGAACTTTAATCAGTCGGAGGTGTTCATCCCCAATGATTATTAGCACACACTTCCTCGTATTCGTCGAATTTCGAGGCGGGATTCTTACTTTCCGCAAATAGCGAGATAAAATAAAAGCACATTCTTCATTCGAAGGATGTGCTTTTTCTTTGTACATTAAGGTATTAATTTATCTATGTGTAGTGTATCAAATTATGTGGGGAAAAGAAGTATTTCCGAGGAAATTGTCGAAAGGATTTATTTGTTTTTTATGAGAATTGACTCGAAGAACTTTCAGTATATCAGATGAGAATTAATTATTTTAATATGGTAAATGTTCTAATTGAAAAAAAAGTAAATACATATTTTTCAAGGTTTTACTAATTTAAGGTGTCGAAATTTAATTATTTTTAAAAAATAAAATTATATATTGCTTTTAGTTTTTGTTTTAAGTAAAATTCATAGGGAATTAATAAGATAATAGTTTAGTAGTTTAATGTAATATTCTTTCGGAAAAAGAAAAGTAGCACGTAGTAAACTTTTAATTTGTAAGTAAAGGGAGAGTAAAGTAATTGAAAGCATGGAAAAATGTATCGTTTGTTATGAAAAGTAGTATCTTTTTATTATGTTTAACTTGTATGTTTTTTATTGTGCCAAGTACAAATGCGAGTGCAGAAACAGTTAAAATTTATCTAGATCCAGGGCATGGGGGAACAGATACAGGTGCTATTGGAAATGGTTTGAAAGAGAAGGATTTAACATTAGATATTGCTTTGCGAATTCGTAATATTTTAAATTCTGAGTATACAGGTCATGAGATTAGAATGAGCCGTACAAGTGATGTGTATCCTACATTAGCACAAAGAACGAATGATGCTAATCAGTGGGGAGCAAACTTCTTCTTATCTGTGCATATCAATAGTGGTGGAGGAACAGGCTATGAGGATTACAGTTATCCGAATGCAGGTGCTCCTACTACAACGTATCACCAATTGATTCATCAAGAAATTATGAAAACAACTGATTTTGTTGATCGAGGAATGAAAACAAGTAATTTTCATGTGTTAAGAGAGACAAATATGCCTGCAATATTGACTGAAAATGGATTTATTGATCGAGCTGAGGATGCTGCAAAGCTTGCCAATGCGGATTTCAGAGAGCAGCTTGCAAGAGGACATGTAAATGGATTAGTAAAATCATTTAATTTACAAAAGAAAACATTCTTACTTCGTGTAAAGGCACCTGAATTATACTATTATAACCAACCTGATTGGAATGCAAAAGCAGGGACTGTGAAACAGGGAGATGTGTTTACTGTTGTAGAAACATTAACTGTGAATGGTTCGAAAATGTATAAATTAAAATCTGGAAATTATATAACTGCGAATCCAGCATATGTTGAAATTATAAATTAAAAGGCTATACATAGAAAGACAATGATGGAATTAACCCATCATTGTCTTTTTTACTTTGCTTTTTTCTTTACTTTTTATTTTGCTTCTTACATAAATCATTCCAGCGAATGTTAATAAGAATGCTGTTCCGATAACGAAGCTGACGCTAGGGGATGCCCCGATTGCACCAACCGTAAAGGATCCAGCAACAACTCCTAATGAGAAGAAAGCATAAAACAATCCGAATGCTTTTCCGCGCTTATCATCTGTCGTATTCTCAACAAGTAATGCATTTATCGATGGGAAAAGGATAGCGAATCCAATGCCATAAATCATCATAACGATAAAGAGCATACCTTTTGTTGCGAATAATCCAAGTAAAGATAACGCGAATGCCATTACTGCAATACCAATTAGCATAAGTTTTGAACGATTAAATCGATCATAAATACGGTTTGTTGGCAGCAAGAAGAAGAGGATAGCGGTAATGCCGAATACACTTAACATCATGCCTGTTGTAGATGCTTTAAGTGCTAATGCCTCAACTTTCACTGGTAGCATATAAGTGACAATTCCTTGTGAAAACATTAGCGTGAAAGCACCAATATATGCTTGCAATAACGGTTCTGATTTTAATAGTTCAATCATATCCTCTTTGTTCATCATTTGTGTTCTTGAAGTATCTTTTCTTGATACGTTATTTGGTAAGAAGAATAGAGATACGATTGTACCAAGGACCATTAAAATAGAAATGGTAATGAACACCCACTCTATACCAGCAGTTGCTTTCATAATTCCACTGAAAGCCGGTCCTACAATTGCCGCTGTTCCAACAGCAGCACCAGATAGAGCCATTGCCTTACCTTGTCTTGCTGAATTTGTTTGTTTTGATAAAAACGTAAAGGCAGCAGGAATTAAAAATCCGTCACTAAAGCCGTGCATAAAGCGCACAACTAATAGTTGTTCACCACTTTGAACAACGGTGTATAACAAGACTATGAAACTCGTAAGTCCCATGCTTATATAAAGTATTTTTTTTGCACCAAATTTATCGACAGCAGCGCCAGCAATAATATTACCGATCATATTAGCGAATGAGTACATACCGACAACTAGCCCAATAATAAGAGGAGATCCTCCAAGACTTTGAGCGAACGTACTCATAATAGGTAATTGTGAAAATGTATCTAGAAACGCTACGATAACAATAAAGTAAATAAAATATTTCAAGCGATATTCACCTCTCCTCTGCTATTATGGCATAATGCTAATTTCAACCGCAATGAAATTAGCATTAACAGATGTGGAAAAAAGTACAAAGTGACAAAATATTGAACGTTATTTGTTAAAATTTAGTGGAAATGAGATTGTTTTTTTGAAATATATGGATAGAAGTATTATAATAGATTTGTAAACTTCACCAGGTTAAGTATATACGTAGAGAGGGATGTATAAAATGAAAGCATTACTTTGGCATAATCAACGCGATGTACGAGTAGAAGAAGTACCAGAACCAACTGTAAGACCAGAAGCAGTTAAGATTAAAGTGAAATGGTGTGGTATCTGCGGAACAGACTTGCATGAATATTTAGCAGGACCTATTTTTATTCCAACAGAAGAGCACCCATTAACACACGTAAAAGCACCGGTTATTTTAGGTCATGAGTTTAGTGGTGAGGTAGTTGAAATCGGTGAAGGCGTTACTTCTCATAAAGTGGGAGATCGCGTCGTTGTAGAACCAATTTATTCTTGTGGTAAATGTGAAGCTTGTAAACATGGACATTACAATGTTTGTGAACAACTTGTTTTCCACGGTCTTGGCGGAGACGGCGGCGGTTTCTCTGAATATACAGTAGTACCAGAAGATATGGTCCACCATATTCCTGATGAAATGACGTATGAACAAGGTGCACTTGTAGAACCAGCAGCGGTAGCAGTTCATGCAGTACGTCAAAGTAAATTAAAAGAAGGGGAAGCTGTAGCAGTGTTTGGTTGTGGTCCAATTGGACTTCTTGTCATTCAAGCAGCTAAAGCAGCAGGAGCAACTCCTGTGATTGCAGTAGAACTTTCTAAAGAACGTCAAGAGTTAGCAAAATTAGCAGGTGCGGATTATGTATTAAATCCAGCTACTCAAGATGTACTAGCAGAAATTCGTAACTTAACAAATGGTTTAGGTGTAAATGTGAGCTTTGAAGTAACAGGTGTCGAAGTAGTACTTCGTCAAGCGATTGAAAGTACAAGCTTTGAAGGACAAACTGTAATTGTTAGTGTGTGGGAAAAAGATGCGACAATTACGCCAAACAACCTTGTACTAAAAGAAAAAGAAGTTATCGGTATTCTTGGATACCGTCATATCTTCCCAGCTGTTATTAAATTAATTAGCTCTGGCCAAATTCAAGCAGAGAAATTAATTACGAAAAAAATCACAGTAGATCAAGTTGTTGAAGAAGGATTTGAAGCACTTGTAACAGATAAAACACAAGTGAAAATTCTTGTTTCACCTAAATAATAGAGAATAGTAAAAAGTAGCCCTTTTCTAGAAATAGAAGAGGGCTACTTTTTTTCTATACAGAAAGGTGATAGACTTTCCTTTAACTACAGGTATTTTGTTTGGAAGGGGAAGTCTAATGCTTTCATTTATGTTGACATTGAAACGAATGCTAAAAGCTTGTTTACGAGCGTGGAAAGATAAAGAATTTCAAGTATTATTCGTATTAACATTTTTAACATTAACATCTGGTACGATTTTTTATAGTACAGTTGAAGGATTACGTCCTCTTGACGCTTTATATTTTAGTGTGGTCACGTTGACGACTGTCGGTGATGGGAATTTTAGTCCGCAAACTGATTTCGGAAAGGTATTTACAATCTTATATATCTTTATTGGGATTGGATTAGTGTTTGGATTTATTCATAAGTTGGCCGTTAATGTACAACTGCCAAGTATATTATCGAATAGAAAAAAAGAGTAAAGCATGTGTATGCTTTACTCTTTTTTTACATTAGTTTAGACAATCATTTGTAGTAGCTTAACAATACTTTATTACAATATAAGTGCATTCATTCATTATATTCACTATGTATAAAGTTATAATGATATGAACATTTGCATATTTTAATTTATTGATAGAAATTTCATGAAAGGTGGGATATTCTAGTCATAGGTTAACCGGACGACATCATAGGATCCTAACAAAAAGTTTACAATAATTCAATTATAAAATGGAGGATTTCAGATGAAAAAGAAAGTACTTGCTTTAGCAGCAGCTATTACATTAGTAGCCCCTTTACAAAGCGTTGCATTTGCTCATGAAAATGATGGGGGAAGTAAAATAAAAATAGTTCACCGTTGGTCTGCTGAAGATAAACATAAAGAAGGTGTAAACTCTCATTTATGGATTGTAAACCGTGCGATTGATATTATGTCTCGCAATACAACACTTGTAAAACAAGATCGAGTTGCACAAGTAAACGAATGGCGTACGGAATTAGAAAATGGTATTTATGCTGCTGACTATGAAAATCCTTATTATGATAATAGCACATTTGCTTCACATTTCTATGATCCAGACAATGGAAAAACATATATTCCATTTGCAAAGCAAGCAAAAGAAACTGGCGCTAAATATTTTAAATTAGCTGGTGAATCATATAAAAATAAAGACATGAAACAAGCATTCTTCTATTTAGGATTATCTCTTCATTATTTAGGAGATGTAAACCAACCGATGCATGCGGCAAACTTTACAAATCTTTCGTACCCACAAGGATTCCATTCTAAATATGAAAACTTTGTAGATACGATAAAAGATAATTATAAAGTAACGGATGGAAATGGATATTGGAACTGGAAAGGTACAAATCCAGAAGAGTGGATTCACGGAGCGGCAGTAGCAGCGAAACAAGATTACGCTGGCATTGTAAATGATAATACGAAAGATTGGTTCGTAAAAGCAGCTGTATCACAAGAATATGCAGATAAATGGCGCGCTGAAGTTACACCAATGACAGGTAAGCGATTAATGGATGCACAACGTGTTACTGCCGGATACATTCAGCTTTGGTTTGATACGTACGGAGATCGTTAAGTATTAAAAAAGGTCAAATCTCACAATAGAGTATTTGGCCTTTTTATAACTAATACATGGAGGTATGAAACGTGAAAGGAAAATTGCTAAAAGGTGTACTTAGCTTTGGGATTGGTTTAGGAGTTTTATACGGAGGATCTTCAGCTCAAGCAGAAACGTCTACAAATCAAAATAATACTTTGAAAGTGATGACACATAATGTGTACATGCTATCAACAAATTTATATCCGAACTGGGGACAAAGTGAGCGTGCTGATTTAATTGGGGCGGCAGATTATATAAAGAATCAAGACGTTGTTATATTAAATGAAGTGTTTGATAATAGCGCATCAGATCGTTTGTTAGGGAATTTGAAGAAAGAATATCCAAATCAAACAGCGGTATTAGGTCGTAGTAACGGAAATGAATGGGATAAAACGTTAGGTAGCTATTCATCTTCAACTCCTGAAGATGGGGGCGTTGCAATCGTGAGTAAATGGCCGATTGTTGAAAAGATTCAATATGTATTTGCAAAAGGATGCGGGCCAGATAATTTATCGAATAAAGGATTTGTATACACGAAAATTAAGAAAAATGATCGTTTCGTTCATGTAATCGGGACACATTTGCAGGCTGAAGATAGTATGTGCGGAAAAACTTCACCTGCATCTGTACGTACAAATCAGTTAAAAGAAATTCAAGACTTTATTAAAAATAAGAATATACCAAATGACGAGTACGTCCTATTTGGTGGTGATATGAACGTGAATAAAATAAATGCAGAGAACAATAGTGACTCAGAGTACGCATCCATGTTCAAAACATTGCACGCTTCTATTCCATCTTATACAGGACATACAGCAACTTGGGATGCGACGACAAACAGTATAGCAAAATATAATTTCCCTGATAGCCCTGCCGAGTATTTAGATTATATTATCGCAAGTAAAGACCATGCGAATCCGTCATTTATAGAGAATAAAGTATTACAACCGAAATCTCCACAGTGGACTGTTACATCATGGCTTAAAAAATATACATATAATGATTACTCTGATCATTATCCAGTAGAGGCAACTATTTCTATGAAATAGTCCTAAAAAAGTTTCTTCTTAATAGGAAGAAACTTTTTTATTTTGTAGAGGAAATTTCAACTTTCTTTCCAATATGTATAAGACATATTGAAAAGAGGAGAGAAAAATGTGGATCGAGGAATTTTTAAAGAGGTTCCATTACCGTGTGCATTTTTGGATGAAGTGGCTTTAGATAGAAATATTCAATCGATTATAAAATTAAGTGGGAATAAGAAGATTCGTATAGCGAGTAAATCGTTACGTTCTGTTCCAGTTATGCAAAAGATTTTAGCTACAAATGATCGATTTCAAGGTATTATGTGTTTTTCACCTAGAGAGGCTTTGTTTTTAATTGAACAAGGATTCAATGATTTATTGCTTGGGTATCCTGCTTATGATAAAAGAGCTTTACATGAAATTAGTTTGCTAACAAAGCAAGGCCTCATTATAACTTGTATGGTGGATTGTGAAGACCATATTGTTTATCTAGAAAAAATTGCTGAGGAGTCTAAAGGGTGTTTTCGTGTTTGTTTGGATATTGATATGAGTAGTCATTTTTTTCAATTTCATTTTGGGGTCAAAAGATCACCAGTAAAAGATGTGCAGAGTACTTTGAAAATAGTGAGAAGGGTAAAAGAATCATCATGTTTAATACTAGATGGTGTAATGGGATATGAAGCCCAAATTGCTGGGGTAGGAGATCACATACCTAATCAAAGAGTGAAAAGTAAAGTAATTTCGTATTTAAAGAAGAAGTCAGTGTTAGAAGTTAAAGAAAGAAGAGGACATATCGTAAAAGAAATACAAAACCTAGGTATTGAACTAAGGTTTGTAAATGGGGGAGGCACAGGAAGTATAAAAACAACTGAGCAAGATAATTCAGTTTCAGAGATTACAATAGGTTCTGCTTTTTATGCCCCGAAGCTGTTCGATTATTATAAAGAGGTGCAATTTCATCCAGCTGTCGGATTTGCTTTACCAGTTGTGCGTAAACCAGCCCTGTTTATTTACACTTGTTTAGGTGGTGGATATATTGCCTCAGGTGCAATCGGGAAAGATAAAGAACCTGAGATTTGGAGACCAAATGGTGCAAAATTATTAGCTTTAGAAGGCGCTGGCGAAGTGCAAACACCGATTTTTTATAACGGTGAGGAACGAGTAGAGATAGGAGATTCTATCTTGTTTCGCCATAGTAAAGCTGGAGAGTTATGTGAGCGTTTTCCTTTTTTATATCGTGTGAAAGAAGGAGAGATTGTTGGGGAGTATTCAACATATCGGGGGGATGGCCAATGCTTTCTATAAAGGGACAAAAATGGAGAAATTGGACAGGGAATGTAGAAGGAACGCCGCATTATACGATGTATCCAGAAAGTATACAAGATGTAGTAGAAGTTGTAGGGCTTGCTCGAAAAAAAGGGAAGAAAATTCGTGTTGTCGGTTCAGGACACTCGTTTACACCTCTTGTGCAAACGGAAGAAATTTTAGTTTCTTTAGATGAATTGAAAGGTATTTTGGATATGGATGCAGAGAAGATGGTTGCCGAAGTATGGGCAGGAACAAAGTTACATGATTTAGGGAAGTTACTTGAAGAAAAAGGTTATGCACAAGAAAATTTAGGGGATATTGATTTGCAATCGATTGCAGGAGCGATTAGTACAGGGACTCATGGAACGGGTATTACCTTTGGAAGTTTATCAACACAAGTTATAGAGATTACCGCAGTTTTATCTACAGGCGAGAGTATAGTTTGTTCGGAAACTGAGAATGTGGAATATTGGAGAGCCTTTCAGTTGTCGCTTGGAATGTTAGGTATCATTGTAAAAATAAAATTGAAGGTTATTCCAGCCTATTCACTCGTCTATAAAAGTGAAAAACAGTCATTATCTACTGTAATGAACAAGCTAGAAGAATATAAGAAGAATCGCCATTTTGAATTTTTTGTTTTTCCTTATTCAGATGAAGTACAAGTGAAATTTACAAATGAAACAACGGGTAAAAAAAGTGACTTGAAATGGCATAAACTAAAGGTAGAGTTGCTGGAAAATAAGATGTTCTCTTTGTTATCTAAAGGATGTAAATGGTTTCCCTCTATAAGTAAAGGAGTAAGTCGATTATCGGCTAAAGCTGTACCGAATACAAAGATAGTTGGTCCGAGTTATGAAGTATTTGCTACGTCGCGTGCGGTTCCATTTTATGAAATGGAGTATAGTGTTCCTTCAAATTATATGCGGGCCGTTGTAGAAGAAATTTCAAACCTTATTGAAAAGAAAAAGTATAAAGTGCACTTCCCAATTGAATGTCGTTATGTGAAAAGTGATGATATATGGCTCAGTCCAGCGTACGGAAGGGATTCAGCGTATATTGCCGTTCATATGTATAAAGGTATGAAGTATGCTGCTTATTTTGGTGAGGTGGAGAAAATTTTTCTAAAGTATGAAGGGCGCCCGCATTGGGGGAAAATGCATACGTTAACGTACGAAAAATTACAAAATATATATCCAGAAATGCATTCGTTTCTAAAGGCGAGGAAGTTTCTAGATGAAGCAGAAATGTTTTCAAACCCTTACACAGAAAAATTATTTACGATTATGAAAAAAAGCTGACAAAGTATTACTTGTCAGCTTTTTTTAGTATGATCGCATTTCTTGTTTGACTAATACGCTCGTAAAATAGTAATTTATCACGACTAAATACATGCAATAAAACATGAATAATAAATAGACCGTTAATTACAAATTGGAATAATAGTATAACTAGTAATACTAAAGGCTCTGTATGATTTAAGATAGAGCTACTCGAAAGAATATAATTGATTCCGCCTAAAATGAAATAGAATATCCCGTAACGAATGAATAATTCTTTTAGTGTAATACGCTCAGCTTGTCCTTTAATATAAATTCGAAGCAACGCTTTTCCTATTGTTCTTCCATTCGTAAAGTATGGAATGATAATAAAGTAAATAAAGATCGAACACGTTATGAAAATGAGTTCGTATATGTTCGTGTAAGATTGAATATTAGAAACAAAGAAGGAATTTCCTTTGTTTTTAATGACAGGTACAACGATAGATAAGAAAATCCAATCAATTTGCATCGCGATAAAACGACGAACGAATCCGACTGGTTTTGTTTCTAAATCAATATGAATATCTAATTCACTTGTTTTCGGAAGGAAGTACGTAAATATTGGTGCAATGATAAAACCAATTACGCCGCCTAGCGTGTTTAAAAACAAATCGTCAATATCAAATAAGCGATAGGCACAATTATAAATACCATATAATCCAGTTACTTGTGTTAACTCAAAGAACAGTGAAAGGCAAAAAGAAATGCACACTGTTTGTAAGAAACTACGTCGGAAATAATAACGTAAGTAAATACCAAATGGAACGGTTAATAGAACGTTAAATGTTACTTGTAAAAACGCAGATTCTTTTAATAGGTAGAAATAAGTAGCTGGTTTCGTTAAAATTGCCGAGGTATGATTACTAATTTCTTGTATGAAATAAAATGGTGATAGTTGCATATGTTGCGTATTAGTCGGTTGTAGGCTACAAGTATCATATGTTTGTGGTAACGGCAAAATCACAAGAAAATAGGCATTTAATAAGTAAAGTAATAATGAGTATAAAATAAATGAACGCCATTTATTTAAATAACCATACTTTCGGTAGTTAAATATTAAAAAAGGTATTAAGAGAAACATTGCTAAAATAGGAAATAAAATAAATGCTGTTTTTACTGGAAATAAATATGCAGTCAAAATGAAGCTCCTTTCATTGAAAATTCGTTTATCATTATAACGTTAAAAGAGCCTGAAAACAAAATTAAAATATTTCGAAATAGAAAAAATTTCAAATTTAAACGGGATTAAGTTATACTAAATTTAATATAAGGATATTGTGATTATTATAAGTTGAGAGAGGGTACAAGATATGCGATATGAGCTTTTTTCTGTAAGTGGGGATCATATTACAACTTTTGAAAGTGCATGGCGTTTTCAGGAGGGAGAACAGATTTTTGTTCATGATGATCAAACAAAACGAAATTTTATTATTATCCGCCTAACGCATGATGTATTTCAACAAAATAAACATGTTATTCGTTTGTATTGTCAAGAAAAGAAAGTATACGCATAAAAGAGGGCCCCTCTTACTGTACAGAAAGGTAAGAGGGATTTTATCATTATAAAGATATAAAAAAGCGAGTCATCCTAGTTTAATAGAATGACTCGTTTTTCGATTTGTAAGTTGAACTTTATAAGAAAATAAGAGTAAGTACACCTACGATAATGCAATAGAAAGAGAAATATTTTAAATTTCCTTTTGCCATAATGTTCATAAACCATTTTAAAGAAATATACGTCATGATAAATGTTGCGATAAATGCAACGACATATGGCACGAATAATGTGTCTAGATTTGGATCTTTTGCAATGTCTGTAATACTTAGTAATAAACCACCTAAGCTAACAGGGATATATAGTAAGAATGAGAAACGAAGAGCTGTTTCTTGCTTCATACCAAGTAACATCGCTGCGACGATTGTTGCACCTGATCGGCTTATTCCAGGAATTAGTGCGCAAGCTTGTGCTAATCCGACGATGATTGCATCTTTCATAGAAAGGTCGCCATCATTTTTACGCCCACGCAAGTTTCTAATAATCCAAAGGCCGACAGCAGTAATAAGGAGGGAAATCCCAACCATCTTCACACCTTTTAAGTACTGATCGATGTAATCTTTAAATAAAACACCAATAACACCTGCTGGAATGGTCGCAATAACAAGGTAAATAATAAAGAAGAAATCTGATTTTGCGCCTTCCGCTCTTGTAAATATATAAGATAGACCATTCTTCGTTAGACGAATTAAATCGTTTCTATAAATAAGTAATACAGCTAATAATGAAGCTGAATTAACAAGTAGTTCGAAGCTAAATCCTTCTATTTTTAGTCCTAGCAAATGTTGTGCTAAAACGAGGTGACCACTTGAAGAAATCGGAATGGGTTCTGTTAGTCCTTGGAACAGACCAAGAATTAAATATTTTAAAATGTAATGAAATTGTTCCATAATAACCTCCTTGTTTATTAGTCGAAAGAAACAACTTTTCCATTATAACAAAGATATGGATGAATATTGAAAAGAAATAAAAATTCGAAATATAATAAAACCCCCTTATAGCGCTAAAGGGGGGGTTATTATTAATGAGAAGCCGCTGTTTCTTGAAGACCTTTAGTCAATTGAACATCGACTTTTTCGGCATCATGAATATGGTTCATAATAGTAGTATTTAATTTTTGGAACATTTGTTGTGTATTAGAGAATTCACGTAATATATCATCATTACAAGATTTTTGGTTTTCGATAGCTTTAATAACATTTGTAGCACCGCTTTGTAACGTTTGAATCATAATTAAAATATTTTCAATTCTAGCGTTTGTATCAGCACTCATTTCGACACCTTCATCAACTAAATGCAAATTATCTTTTGTGTTATCGTATGCTTTTTCAATTTCTTCTTGAATTTTTTTCGTTAAGTTACCGATGTTTTTTGTACTTTCGGCTGTACTTTCCGCTAGTTTTCTTACTTCATTGGCAACGACAGCGAATCCTTTACCGTGCTCTCCAGCACGCGCAGCTTCAATACTCGCATTTAAAGCAAGTAAATTTGTTTGTGCTGCAATGTTTTGGATGACTTCTACAATTTGCTCGATTTCTTTTGAGCGCTCACTTAAATGATTCATACTATTAGACGTGCGCTGAGATTGTTCACCTAATTTATTAATTACAATAAGTAAACGATGAACAGATTCTTTTCCTTCATTAGAACAGTCAATAATTTCTTCAATTGACTGAATTAAGCTTTGTTCTTTTTGTAACATTTCATTATTCAATTCATTGGAATGTGTTGTACGCGTTGAAACATTTTCGAAACATGAGCTTAATTGTTGAACTAAATTTTGAAGTGTATGGTGTTGATTATTTACAAGTTGGTGCTCTTGAACGACGCTTTGCACACGGTCGTGAATAGAAGAAATGATTTCTTGTTTTTCAATATCTTTTTGTTTTAATTCTGCTTCTAATTCCTGTATACGATTTTCTAATTGATCAATTTTATGTTGGAGTGATTTCTTTTGAGTAAACATATATTTATTTCAACCGCCTTTAGAAGTTATATTTTCTCTATATTTGGATTTTAGCATCTTTTATAATTTTTAAATATAGGAATTGTTAAATATTTAAGAATCTATTACATTTTATGCATAATTCCCTTTTTTTCGTCATGAAAAATAAACTGTATTTAATGGTATTGTAAACAAACTGTAAAATAAATCATGTATAACTGTATAAGAAGGGAGTCGGATTATGAACTATTTTAAGCGAATCAGTAGTCTAGTATTAGCAGGCATTATCGGTCTTTCTAGTACAGTCGCTGTAAAAGCAGAGTCAAACGACGAGAAACTTAACAACATGCAACAGCAATTGCAGCAAAACGATGCAGATATGCAAAAGAAAGAGCAAGAGAAGCAAGCTGTTAGTAAAGAAATTAAAGGTATCGAAAACGAACTACATAATTTAAATAATACAATTGCAAAAAATAAAGAGGATCAAGCTGCTATTCAACGTAAAATCGATGAAACACATAAGCAGATTGAGCAAAAAAAGAATGAAATTGTCGTTTTAGAGGATAAAGTCCTTGCTCGTAAGGATATTATGAGAAAACGTATGGTTTCTGTTCAAAACAGTTCAAATACAAGTTTAGTAGTGGAAGTTGTAGTAGAGTCAAAAAACTTTGCAGATTTCTTACAACGTATGAACGCAGTTTCTACTATTTTAGAAGCTGATAAAGAAATTTTACGTCTACAAGAACAAGATCTTCGTCAAATTGAAGAGGATAAGAAAACAATTGATGAAAAAGAAGCATCTTTAGTAGTAGACAAACAAAAATTAGCAAAAGCACAAGCTGAGTTGCAAGATAACTTGAAAAAGCGTCAAGATAACTTACAAACAGTTCAAGCTAAATATAATCAGGTTGCAAGCCAACTTAATTTAGCAGCAGAAGAAAAAGCTAAAATTGAGTCAAATATGAAGGCAGTACAAGAAACAATTGCTCGTGAGCAAGAAGCAGCAAGAATTGCTGCAGAAGAGCGTGCAAAAGCAGAAGCAGCTGCAAAGGCTGAGCAAGAAGCTTTAGCTAAGGCACAGGCTGAAATTGCTGAAAAACAAAAGCAAGAAAAAGCTAGTAAACCAGCTGAACCTGTAGCGAAAAATACAGTAACAGAGTCTAAACCTGATACGAAACCAGCTCAAGGTGGAAAAGAATTTTACGTAACAGCAACTGCTTATACAGCTGATCCATCTGAAAACGGCTATAAACCGGGTGAAACTGTAAAATCTAGGTTAGGACATAATTTAACTGCAAATCCAAACATGAAATTAATTGCTGTAGATCCATCTGTTATCCCACTAGGTTCTACTGTATATGTAGAAGGATATGGAACAGCAATTGCTGGAGATACTGGTAGTGCAATAAAAGGGCATATCATTGATCTATTAATGCCAAACTCAGCTCAAGCTAATGAGTGGGGTAGAAGAACAGTTAAAGTTAAAATTTTAAATTAATATGTAATCCAACTTTACAATACGTAAAGTTGGATTTTTTTATAAAAATAATGTTAAGTTAAGTTTACATTTTGTTAAGGAAAGCATACAATGAAATTGAGAGGTGGTAAAATTGACCATTTTAAATAGAGTGAAGGAGTTAAGAGCTCGCTTTAATTTTTCCCAAAGTGTATTAGCAGAAAAGGTTGGAGTGACAAGACAAACAATCGCGGCAATTGAAAAAGGGGATTATGTCCCTTCACTGTTATTAGCACTTACGATTTGCGATGTATTTCAGTTAAAGATGGAAGATGTGTTTGTTTTAAATAAGGAGGGGGAAAATGATGAATAGAATTGCTGTTTCTTATATTGTAAATGTGCTGAGATTTGTGATTGCTTGTTGGGCATTTATTGAACTCTATTATGCTTGGATAGAGCTGGCAAATATTATTGAAACTGAGAAATTGCCATTTGAAGTAACAATCAATATGATACCATTAGGATTGTTAACAATTGTAGCTATTATAACGACGATTTTTTATAAAGTTCAAAAGAAGAAACATAAAGCACTTTCTTATTGGATGTACCCATTACTCTTTCCACAAGAAGATGAGCGGGAAAAAGAAATCACACAAAAGGCATGCCGAACAACATTTATTTCATTTTGGTACGGAGTAGTTATTGCTATTGGATTTTTAACACTTTCTCCTGTAGCCGATTTATATATTCCTGGATATCCGTTATATATTTTATTTTTCATGCTTTTTGTTCAAATGACAGTCTTTCACGTATCACTATACAGAAATAAATTAGCTTAAAAAGAAACCTTCTTGCACGTGCGAGAAGGTTTCTTTTTAGCTTACACTTGTACATATAGCAATATTATCTTATCATTTTATATAGAGTAAGATTTTGTAAGGGAAAGGAATTGTATATGAATAAGCAAAGAATTTATAGTATAGTAGCAATCCTTCTATTTGTTGTAGGTGGTGTGTTAATCGGAAAGCCATTTTACGATGGATATCAGGCTGAAAAGAAACAGACTGAAAATGTGCAGGCTGTTCAAAAGATGGATTATGAAAAACATGAGACGGAATTTGTAGATGCTTCGAAAATTGATCAACCAGACTTGGCAGAAGTAGCGAGTGCATCATTAGATAAGAAACAAGTAATTGGTCGTATTTCGATCCCGAGTGTTTCATTAGAACTTCCTGTTTTAAAATCTTCTACTGAGAAAAACCTATTATCAGGTGCAGCAACAGTAAAAGAAAATCAAGTCATGGGAAAAGGGAATTATGCATTAGCAGGACATAACATGTCTAAAAAAGGTGTTTTATTTAGTGATATAGCCTCTTTAAAAAAAGGTGATAAAATTTATTTGTATGATAATGAAAATGAATATGAATATGCGGTTACTGGTGTATCTGAAGTAACTCCTGATAAATGGGAGGTTGTCGAGGATCATGGGAAAGATGAGATAACGCTTATTACATGTGTATCTGTGAAAGATAATTCTAAACGTTACGTTGTTGCTGGTGATTTAGTAGGAACGAAGGCGAAGAAGTAAAAAAGAAGGTCAACTCTTTAAAGAGTTGACCTTCTTTTTTACTAATGTTGAGAAATAATAGAATATTTTAGTTAGTATTTAAGTATTTTTCTATTTATGTATAATAAAGTTAGAATTCAAGATTTTGGGAGGAACAAGAGTGAAACAACAGGTGAAGAAACTTCTTTTAACAACAAGTGTAGCGTTATTGGTAGCTCCAATTTCAGCCTATGCGCATCCAGGGCGTACAGATGCTAATGGAGGACATACGTGTCGGACAAATTGTGAAAAATGGGGATTACAGTACGGGGAATATCATTATCACAATAAGCCAGCTTCTAGTAGTGGTGCAACGAGTCCAGCTCCTAGCCCAAATGATAATGGTGCTGTAGAAGCCGAAAGACAAGTAGAAGCGCAGCGCAATGCTGAGGCTGAAAAACAACGTGCCGCAGAGGAGCAGCGTAAAGCTGAAGAAGAGAGACAACGTGTAGCGGAGGAACAAAGAAAAGCAGAGGAAGAGAGACAACGTGTAGCTGAAGAGCAAAGAAAAGCAGAAGAGGCACGTAAGCGAGAGGAAGTACAGCGTCAAGCTGATATGGAAAAAGGGCAGCTTGAGGGACAAAAAAGTGGAGAGACTGATTTTAAAGCAGGGAAAAATGATGCGGAATCACATTTAGCTGGAAAATCAGATACATATAAAGAAGCATTCAAAACTGCATATGTTGCATCTTGGTCTTTAGAAGAGCAGAAGAAAACGCATTTTGAAAAAGGAAAAGAGCAAGGTTTAGCACAAGAGACGATGGAAGATAGTCAAATTGCTCCGGAGTTTAAGCCGAACTTTGCAGAAGGTTTCCAAGTAGGGAATAAAGAAAGAACAGAAAACATTGAAAAAGAGCAAGCTGAACTAGGGGAAAAGGCAGGTAAGGAACTAGCCGGAAAGAACCCTGGAAATAGAGAGAAAGATGTGTACGTGAAGGTGTATGAAACAGCTTATGAAAAGGGCTATAAGTCTACAAAAAAAGCAGTAGAAAAGGCTGGCTATAAGTATGCATTTGAAAACTATGATTTGAAAGTTCCTGCTAAGTATGAAAAAAATGAATCGTTAAAGAAATGGTTTATTGAAGGATTTAAATCAAATAAAAAAGCAGCAGAAATTAGAGAAGAAGGATATAAAAAAGGAGGCAGTTGGCTTGCATTCTTCTATAAGAATTTTGTGCCAAGTGAATATAAAGAACATAAAGAGCTGTACGAACAAGCGATAGAAAAAGGTAAGAATGCATAAAAAAGATGAGGGATTTCCCCTCATCTTTTTTAATCCATCCATTTCACTAATCTCTTAGAAATTAATAATAAAACACAACCTAATACAATTGCTACAGCTCCGATTACGGTAAATACTTCAGCATATCCAAGTGAAGTTGTGAAGCTTGCAAGTTGTCCGCCTAAAATGTTGGCGATTCCTGAGCTTGCTAACCATACTCCCATTAATAAAGAAGCAAGTTTTACTGGGGCAAGTGCACTAACCATTGAAAGTCCAACAGGTGATAGGAATAGCTCACCTAACGTATGGAAAAGATACGTAAAGACGATAAATAGTAAGTTTGCTTTTTCTGTAATGTTATGTTCATCACTACCAGTTTTTAATGTAGCGATAACGAGAATGATATAACCGATACCGAGCAAGATCATACCAAGTCCCATTTTAGTTGGGATTTTTAAATCCCCGCGCTTGCGAGTTGCAAGTTTTGCCCATAATGCTGAAATGACTGGAGCAAGTAAAATAATAAATAATGGATTGACCGATTGGAACCAAGATGTTGGAACTTCCCATCCGAACACAGAGCGGTCTACAAATTTGTTTGTATATAATGTTAATGAGCTACCAGCTTGTTCAAAGCCAGCCCAGAAGAAGACAACGAAGCATGTTAAAATGACGATAACTGCGGTACGTTGTTTTTCTTTTTTTGTTAACGGTGTATCTCCTACTGATGGTTGTCCATCTGTTGTTTGCAAATCACGAGTTGGTTTTTTACCGATATCACCAAGGAAGCGATTTGATAATGTTGTAAATAAAATTTGTCCAATGATCATTCCGACTGAAGCGGCTAAGAAACCGTAACGGAATCCAAAGTGAACAACGCCATCCACTGTTGTTTTGAATAAATTTTCTGATAAAAATCCGCAAACGAGTGGAGCTAAAAATGAACCGACGTTAATACCCATATAGAAAATCGTAAATGCACTATCACGTTTTGGATCGTTCTCTTCGTATAATTCCCCAACCAGTGTAGAGATGTTCGGTTTGAAGAATCCGTTACCGATAATAATAAGCGCTAATCCGAGGTATAGGCCGACTTGGTTTTGCATGGCAAATAGTGTAAGGTTACCGATTGCCATTGTTATACCACCAATTGTGATCGCTTTTCGTCTACCTAGGAACCGGTCTGTTAAGTACCCACCAATCATTGGTGTGAAATAACAGGCTCCAGTATAAAATCCGTAAATGGAGAGTGCCCACGCAGGACTAAACCCAAGACCACCGCTTACTAAAGCTGTCGTTAAATATAATGTTAATAATCCTCGTAATCCATAGTAACTAAATCTTTCCCACATTTCTGTAAAGAAGAGTAAGTATAAACCTGGAGGATGTTTCTTTTTTCTTTGTTGTTCTCTTTCTAGTTGTATCGCTGATTCCATGTTATTTTCCTCCTGACACAAACAAAAACAAAGTTAATAATTTTGTACATTTAATATTTTACTTTATTAACTATTATAAGTCAATAAAGGTTGATTTTTCAGAAGAAATTGGAAAAGAGATATAGCTATAGAATGGGTGTTTCTTTTATGTTAGACTATGGACTATGTTTTCTTTGTTAGGAAGCGGATTATTGCACTTTTTTATATGTGAAATTGATTTCATGAAAGATGAAATTAAAGAAGGAGAAACAAATGAAATTGTTACAGAAAAAAGAAATTTTACTGATTAGCCTTATGTTATTCTCGATGTTCTTTGGAGCGGGGAATCTTATATTCCCACCTTTCCTTGGGTATGAAGCAGGAGAACATGTGTGGATTTCATTAATAGGATTTATTATATCAGCAACAGGTCTTCCTATATTGGGTGTTATCGCTATTGCGAAAGCGGGAAGCTTTCAAACGTTAGCGGGGAGGGTTCATTCTTCATTCGCCATTATTTTCCCATGTATCGTGTATTTATTTATTGGACCAGGTCTTGGTATACCACGTGCAGGAAGTTTAGCTTTTGAAATGGGACCAGGTCAGTTCTTCACAGAATCGGGAAGTGTAGTTTTATTATGTTACACGGTTATTTTCTTTAGTATTGTGTACTGGTTAAGTTTATCACCGTCTAAATTAATGGGGTTGTTCGGAAAAGTTTTAACACCGTTATTATTAGGTATGATTGCCCTTATTTTTATAAAGAGTATGTTTACATCAGTAGGCAGTGTGAAAGAGGCTACTGGAAACTATGAACAAGCTCCTATGTTCCAAGGCTTTTTAGATGGATATTTAACAATGGATGCGCTAGCCGCTTTAATTTTTGGGATTGTTATTGCAAATGCTCTTCGTGCAAAAGGTGTTGAAGATGATAAAGGTTTAGCGAAATATATGAGTATTGCTGGAATTGGTGCAGGACTATTATTATCTATTATTTATGTCATACTTGGATATGTTGGTTCAATTAGCGGTTCGTTAGGTACATTTGATAATGGGGCGAACGTGTTAGCGCAAGTGATGACTACATTATTTGGACAAGGCGGAGTCGTTTTATTAGGTCTTATTTTTACGATCGCGTGTTTATGTGTGTCAATCGGACTTGTTACGTCTTGTAGTCAATTTTTCGCAAGTGTATTTCCGAAAGTAGCGTATAAAGTTTGGGCATTTATATTGAGTTTTGTTAGTATGATTTTAGCTAATTTAGGATTAACACAAATTTTAAAAGTATCAGTACCGATTCTTGGGTTTATTTATCCAGTTGCATTAACACTTATTATTTTAGGGTTATTCCATAAATATATTGGAAAGTATGCATACGTATATGCAGTAACTGTTGGGATTGTAGCAGTATTTAGTGCAATCGATATTTTCAATAAAAATGTAATGATGAATCAGTGGACGCCAATATTGAAATACATTCCGTTTTATACAGAAGGTGTTGGATGGATTGTTCCAGCTATTATAGGTGTTTGTATTGGTGTCATCGTTAGTGTTGTTCTAAATAAGAATAAATGAGTAAAAAGGTGTTTTCCTATTTCGGAAGACACCTTTCTTTTTTTAGGAAAAATAGTATTGAAAATGAATAGACTAAGAGTATGATAAAGATAATTGGTAATATATAGATTTTGAATAGATGATGAGGGGGGAGCGTATGAAGGAGGATTTAAATAAGAAAATAGAAGCGCTCGAAACGGCAATTGAAACGATTCAAGAAGCGCTTTTTGAATTGAAAGCAAAACAAAGAGAAATAGAAGTAGAAAATGCTCAGCAACATGTTAGTAAGGAAAAGGAAGAATATATTGAAACGGTAACGGAGGAAAAACAAAAAGAAGAAGTAGTTACAATAAAAGAGCCTGTGCAAGAACGTGAGGTAAAACAAGTAGATATATCTGCTTTTAAACCAGAACCATTTAATATTGTTAAGTTTTGCCAAACGTGGTTACCACGCATATTTGTCGGTATTATGTTACTTGGAGTAATCTGGTTGTTTAAAGCAGGGGTAGATGCTGGATTATTAACGCCAGCAATACGAATTGTGTTTGGTATTGTCCTATCAATCGGTTTTTATTATATAGGGGATATTCAAATTAAACGAGAGCGGCAAGCGTTAGGGTTAGTATTAGCAGGAGGAAGTATAACGGGTATAGTTTTAACGACATTTGCGGCACATTATTTATATGGCTTTATTCCGGCGAGTGTCGCGTTTGTATGTAATATTGCATGGGTCATTTTAGGTATTTATGTAGCGAAGAGGTATCAATCGGAATATCTTACTATATTCGTAGCCGTAGGAGCTTTCTTCGTGCCATTCTTATTAAATAGTACGACTCCTAATCCTTATATTTTCTTTGGATATGAGACGATACTAACACTTAGCTTATTATGGTATGCGTTGAAAAATCGTTATCAGTATTTATATATGATTTCTTATGCTGTTGCTGCTATTGTCCTTTTTGTTTTCTTTGCTATTATGTCAATGTTAGTAGAGGATTTGCAAGTACAGTTAACAGTTGTTTATGGTTTGATTCACTTACTATTATTTTGGCATATGTTTACGGAGAGAAGCTTTATATTAGAGCCACGCTTGGCGATATTTAGTGCGAATGCAGTTTTCTTTATATTAGCCATTTCAAAAATACCTGAATTTACAACATGGGGATTAATGATTAGTGCACTCGTTCACGCTACGATGTTCGTGTTTGAATATAGAAAAAATAGGCATTCTTCATTTACAAATCTTTTATTTGGTTTCGCAATGGGTGCATTTAGTTTAGCGATTTTATATGAGTATAGTTTAGTGAATGCAGCGATTGTATTATTATTACAAGGTTTCCTCGGTATGGTGACTTCTATTAAAGTAAAACAACAAATAAAATTATATGTTAGCGCGACGATTTACGCGATTGGAATGATACAGACCATTTTTAGCCCGTTCGATCATTTTGTTTCAGCTGGGTTTGTTGCTCATATTATTTTAATAGGTACATTTTATTACTGCATGAAACGAGCGAAAGATGTATTAACGAGCTTCGGAAAATATGTTTATTCTATAGCACTCTATTGGTTTATGGTTATCGTATTTATTGCAATTACTAGAGTCGGTGAAGTGCTGTCTACAGATGGAAGTATAATAAGCGTATCTGTATCGTTATTATGGATGGTATATGCATTATTTGCCGTTTGGCTTGGAAGGAATAAAAATATGAATGAAATATTGTATGCCGGCTTAGTCGTGTTAGTCGTAACGATAGGGAAGCTATTCCTTCTGGACTTACCAGAAGTATCGATGATGATCAGGGCTGTGTTATTCTTAATTGTAGGTAGTATAGGTATCGTTATTTCAAGAATGTTTTTCTCGAAAGAAGAGAAGTGAGAAGAAGGCAATCCGCATGCGGATTGCCTTCTTCATCATTTCTTATTAATCGTTACAGCCTCACTATATTTCGCTGTTGTATTTTGGCGTAGACGAAGTGTTGCTTGTCCAGTTGTATTTGAATCAAGTTGTACGTTCACAATTTTTTCAGCAGAACCAAAGCTGTTTGTTGTGAATGAGAAGGCGCTACTATATCCGAAAGTAGATGGCCAAGTGCCGTTTGTATTTTGGACTTTTGCTACTTGTGTTCCACCAGTCGAGAAGATACCTAAAGAATAGTTATTATAAGTTGTATTAGGTAATAAGTTGTTTACTTGAATCTTTATTTGGAACACTTCATTGTTTGGTAGAATGCTAGGGCGTGTAATCACATAATCATTTGCTGTTACGGCGCCGTTATATCCGTATGAACCAGATTTAAATGTATTTGTATTAAACCATTGGTAACCCGCGTTTGGTGCACTCCAAGGTTCTGGTTGTGGCTCTGTTGATAAGCTTGGTTGTTCAAATGTTTGTAAAGCAGTAGGTGAATCAAGTTGTAAACCGTTTACTTGATCTAAGCTTGTAAATGTTTCTTTATTCGATAGCCAATTTACGATATTTTCTAGTAAGATAGCATCGTTTTCTTCTTTATATCCATCGTAAGTTTTCTTTGTTTGGCCAGAATCTTCACGAACGTATTTTGGCGATGCATCTTCAACTGGAGAAGAATCACCGATAAAGGCAGCTTTTCCAAGTCCTACTTTTGCGATTGCGGCATATGGACCCTCTGCAACGCCACCGCCGTTATAAACACCACTATCAACAGCGTTATTCCATTTTGACGGATTTTCTGGAAGATAAACAAGTCCTTTTGCTAGTTTTGGGTTTGTAATTGCTAGAGTAGAACCAGCGTGCATTGCTACAGATGAAACACCTTTTGTAATTCCAAATGATTGTTCAGGCGACACAATATTTTTAGCTGCAACATCACCGATTGCATTGTAGCGGAAGCGAATACCGAAGTTGTCAGATAGCCAATCAGAGCTTTCTACTCCTTGCATAGCTTGTGAATTTACTTCCTCACTAGACATTCCTTTTGCAGGATTATCCCAAGCACCGCGTCTGTATCCATTAAATACTTCAGAAGAGTCCCAGCGATTTTTATTACGATCTGCATTATAATGATCAGCAATGAAGAAGATACTACCGCCATTTTTCACGTATTGTAACATAGCATCTTGTTCAGATTTTTTGTAAGGAATATTTGCCTCTGGAACGATAAACACGTTGTAATTTTTTAAGTCGTCGTATGTAATAGGTGTTGATTTACGAAGTTCTTTTACATGATATCCATTTTGGGCAATGCCGTTTCCGAAATCAGAAAAGCCACCATCAATAACCCAGTCAGCAGTCCCGGCCGTTTGACCGTGTGTATTATCGAATAATACTTTCTTCCCGCTATTTTGATTTACAACCTTTGCAGCAATTTCAGGAGCTGGGTCTACAGAGCTTTCTGCATAAGTAGACGGTATGAACGAACTCCCCATACTAAGTGTAATTGCTGTTGCTAAAGAAAATGTAATCCACTTTTTATTCTTCATAGAAGAATCCCCCTAATAATAAATATATGTGCTTTAATAATGTAATTTATTTTTCTGAAAAAAAAAAGACGGAAAACGTAAAAAATATTAAAAAATTGTAAAAATACCGTGAATTTTGTTGAGAAATATTTATATAGACAATAAAAAATCCCTTCCAATTAATAAGGAAGGGATAGCTTGTTTAACTAATCTTTGAATTAGGTGTTTCATCAATCTTATGAAATCCTTTCATATAATACACGATAGCTAAGCCAATAAGCCAAATTGGGCCAACGATTAATGCAATTCGTGTATCTTCTGAATACGCCATTATACATAGTACAAGTGCAAGGAAGCCAAGTGAGAAGTAAGAGCTTAATGGATGTAAAGGCATTTTATACGTTAGCTTGTCTTTTTTCTCAGTTGATAATCCTTTACGGAATTTAATTTGAGCGACTAATATAATCCCCCAAGTCCAAATTGCCCCGAAAGTTGAAATACTAGTCAGCCATGTAAACACTTTTGCGGGCACAAGATAGTTTAATATAACACCAACGAGTAAAACGATAGCTGTTGCTACAATTCCTTGACTCGGAATACCGTTTTTATTTAAACGACCAAATCTTTCAGGTGCTTTCTTTTGCTGAGCTAAGGTAAATAGCATACGGCCTGTACTAAATAAACCACCATTACAAGAAGAAAGAGCTGCTGTTAATACGACAAAGTTAATAATACCTGCTGCTTTTGCAATGCCGATTTGTTGGAATGTTAATACGAATGGACTTCCTTTCTCGCCAAGTTCGTTCCATGGATAAATTGCCATCATAACGAATAATGCCCCGACGTAAAAGATTAGGATTCTCCAAAATACGTTATCGATAGCTTTTGCGAGTGTTTTCTTCGGGTTTTGAGCTTCACCAGCTGTAACACCGATTAATTCAACGCCTAAATAAGCGAATAACACCATTTGCATGGAGAGTAGTAACCCAGAAAAACCATTTGGGAACCAGCCACCATGTGACCAAAGGTTTGAAATACCAGTAGCGATACCACCGTTTCCGAATCCGAATAAAATAATACCAGCTCCAACAATTATCATACAGATAATTGTGACAATTTTGATGAGAGCAAACCAAAACTCAAGTTCTCCAAATACTTTTACTGATAAGAAGTTGAAAGCGCTCATTAATAATAGAGCGAGTAGTGCCCAAGTCCAGCGCGGGATATCTGGGAACCAGTACTGCATGTAAATGCCAGCCGCCGTAATTTCAGCCATGCAAGTAACAACCCATAAAAACCAGTAGTTCCAACCAGTAATATAGCCAGCAAGTGGGCCGATATAATCATTAGCGTATTTACTAAAAGAACCGGCAACCGGTTGTTCAATTGCCATTTCTCCGAGTGCTCGCATAATGAAAAAAATAACGAGTCCAGCGATCATATAACCTAGTAAGATGGAAGGACCGGCTAGTTTAATAGCAGAAGCGGATCCTAAAAATAGTCCAACGCCAATAGCTGAACCGAGTGACATTAAAGTAATATGTCGTTCTTTTAAACCTCGATTTAAAGTTTCAGATTTGTTTGTGTGCTGCATAAGAAGAATCCTCCTTGTAGAGTGAACGATATTTGAATGCGTTTGCTAAATATTTAACTATTTCAAATTATAAAACATTTCTATCTGTTATGCTACAAAAATAATCATGATGAACTGTACTACATCTAAACTTGTCAGACTTAAACTTAAAATTCGAACTATTAGCTAATATATTGACTCTTCTTTTTATTGATTGTTAAGATTAAGTATTATATTTTCTCACATACTAGTAAGAAAAGAATATGTGATAATAATTCAGATGTAGGAAGGGTACATAACCATGTTTCAATTACAAAAATATAACACTTCTGTGAAGCAAGAGCTTTTAGCTGGCATCACAACTTTTTTTACATTTGCGTATATTCTTGTCATCAATCCGAAAATATTATCTGATGCAGGTGTACCATTTGATCAAGCTTTTACAGCAACTATTATTGCGACTGTTATAGGGACGCTATGTATGGCGTTTTTAGCTAACTATCCAATTGTTATTGCTCCAGCTATGGGAATGAATGCGTATTTTGCTTATTCTGTTGTTCAACAGGCAGAGGGGATTACATATGTCATTGCGTTTTCAGCAGTATTTGTAACAGGTATCATTTTTCTTTTATTATCTTTCACTTCATTTAGGCAAAAGCTAATTGTCGCAATTCCTGATAGTTTAAAACATGCAATTGCAGGTGGAATTGGACTATTTATTGCTTTTATTGGATTACGCCTTTCTGGAATTATCGTTGATCATCCATCTAATTTAGTTACGATTGGTGATTTTCATTCTCCAGCCGTTATTTTAACTTTAATTGGTTTAATATTAGCGGCGGTATTAATGGCATTACGTGTGAGCGGTGCATTATTTATTAGTATGATTGTGACAGGAGTTATCGCCTTCTCTACAGGTCAATTGAAGTTTACGGATAAAATTGTTGCGATGCCTCATTTACCAGAGGGAATTATCGTTTCAAACCCAATCAATGCTTTTTCAGATGTAATTGAATATGGATTATACGGTGTTGTATTTTCATTTTTACTTGTACTGTTATTTGATACAACAGGTGCATTACTCGGTTTAATTAAACAAGCAGGTTTAATTACAGATAATACAGAGAAGCGTTTTGGTAAAGCATTTATTGCGGATGCAATTGGCGGGACTACAGGTTCTATCTTTGGAACAAGCCCAACAGCAGCGACGATTGAATCATCAGCTGGTATTGCTGCAGGTGGTAAAACAGGATTAACAGGTATTGTAGTTGTCGGTCTAACGATTATAACGGCATTCTTCAGCCCTGTGATTGCTTCTTTATCAAGTGTAGCCGCTATTACAGCTCCTTCATTAATTATTGTAGGTAGTTTAATGGCGCAAAGTCTTCGTGATATTAATTGGAATGAATTTGAAGATGCATTACCAGCATTTTTAATTTTCGTTGGTATTCCGTTAACGTCTAGCATTGCGAATGGAATTGTAATTGGATTTTTAGTGTATCCAGTCTTAAAAATTGTGAAAGGGAAAGCGATGGAAGTACATCCGTTACTATACTTATTTACAATTTTATTTGGATGTCATTTATTCTTATAATATAGATATAGGAAAGGGGCTTCTTATGAGAGGCTCCTTTTTTGTGTATAATAAGGTGAAAATCAAATTAATGGAGTAAAATATAAATTACTTAATGGAATATATATGTTACAATATAGGTGAAGGAGGAACATGAATGGCTGTAAGTAAAATAAAAGTCGCGCGTGTTCAGTTAGATTTAACGCAGCAACAATTAGCAGAAAAAGTAGGCGTTACAAGGCAAACGATTAGTTTAATTGAGAAGGGGAAATACAACCCGTCTTTAGATTTATGTTTGAAAATTTGTTATGCGGTAGACAAAACATTGAATGATTTATTTTGGGAGGAAGAGGAGTGAGGGGATGAGAATGGTGAAAGATGAACGTTTAATGATTGAGGGGCTAAAACATATTAGACTCGTTTTCATCTTACAAAATATCGTCATACTAGGTATTGTTTTTTATCGCTACGTTTTGCAAGATGCAGGATATGAAAGTGTTTCAGATTTATTAATGGTATTTATGTGCGGGATCGTAGTCATTAACTTCTTAAATTTAAAACATTCTGTAGAGGCATATGAGCATACAGGTGGAGTATCACGGAGCTATTTTATGAAATTATTATTTATTCCAGTAGGTATTGTTATTGGAATTTTAGCTATTTGTATCATTGTAACACCAGATATTTCTATAAAGGAAATTAGTATGACAGGACTTATTATGTTTGCTTGTTTTTTAGTTCCTAGTTTGTTTATATACATATATATGAGAAAAATAAAAAGTGAAGATTGAAATATAAGAAGAGCTTTCCCATATTGCGGAAAGCTTTTCTTATATTCTTTTATATAGTACTTTATGAAGGCCGATCGGTTCAATTTCAAAGATTTCACCATATTCTTGGAAGCCTAAGCGCTTGTAATAGTCAGCTACAGTAATTCGGCCATTACACCATAATATATTTGCTTGGCGTTCTTGCAAGATTTGTTCCGCCTTCTGAATTAAGGAGCTTCCAGCACGGTTGTTTCGAAATTCAGGTAATGTTGCCATTCCTCGTAGACGATAATGAACACCTGCTAGTAAGTCAGGGTATATTTCTTTTGAGAAGGAAGCGATACTAATTAGTTCATCGTTTATAAATGCACCTAAGTGAAAGGTGTCTGTTTCATAGTCAGAAGAGTATTTACAATCTGCTAATGTTTGATTCGGGCGTAAAATTTTTTGACGTAATACGTAAGTTTCAGATCCCTCAATATTTTTCACGGTAATCATATTAACATCCTTTCTTATAAGGCGTTTTCTGTTAGTTGTATAAAGAAATAGGCAGGTGCGGCGAAAAGTCCGAGTATGCTAGCAGTTCCGAGAAGGAGTGAAAGTAAGAGGCAAGAGTATTTTATTCCATTCGATTTTTTCCATCCGTAACTACAAATTTCAATGCTAACACCGATGAGAATAATGGCAACGAGTATTTCCGCCAATAATAAAAGAGCTAAAGTTACAATAGACATAATGTGATCCATCCTCATAATATGTGATAGTAACATTTTACCATATAAAATGGAAAAAAATGCCCCTCAATTATGTGAGGGGCATTTTTCTATTCTAATATGCTTTTTAGTGTATCGATATGTTCTTTTGAGCCAGTTACAAGTAATGTATCGCCGTGTTGTAGGCTTGTATCACCATGTGGGATTAATGCTTTATTTCCACGATAAATTTGAATGACGAGTACATCGCCTAAAAATGGAAGGCGACGAAGTGCAACGCCGTTGTATGTATTGCTGCGTAGTTCCACTTCACGGACTGTTTCGTTTGCTGTTGTAATTAAGCGAACGAGACTCGGTTTATCAATTAGTGCACGTAATAGAATACGTGTAGAGTTAATTGTTGAGAATACGGCGATATGTTCTTGCGTTGCTTTTTCTTGTAGAAGTGGATCTTCTACACTTGCAATAACATGTTCAACCCCTAGCTCTTTTGCATGTTCTGCTAATAATAAGTTTTGTTCATCATCGCTTGTTGCAACAACAACGCGGTCTGCATGAAATGCTGTTTGTTCAGTTAATGAAGCGATTGTGATGTCATCTAATTTTACGATAGGGAAGTCATGTGATTTCGCTTCCTCATCATTTATTTTATTTTGACGCATCATATATAGTGTTACGTCATAATCTTCTCGTTTTAAATCAAGTGATAACGGAAGGGTAATTCTGCTTGCGCCAATAATAGAAACTTTTGGTTTTGGTGTTTCTACTTTTGGGAACATTTTTTTAAATAATATAGGTGCAAAAATACAAGTAATAACTGCGCTTAAAATAAGGGAAGCAGATAAACTTGGACTGATGATTCCTAGTTTTTCACCAATTTGTGCAGCTGCAATAACTAAAGAAAGTGTCGATGTTAATAAGATGGCACTTCCTAGTACGATATTACGTGGATACCATTTTCGTAAGACGAGTGATGGTAACAGTTTTGAGATAAAGAGTCCTATAATTAAAATTGGGATCATTAGCATGCTAGAAGGTTCTTTAAAAATAGACCAAACTTCTAGATTCACACCAACCATTACGAAGAAAATAGGGATGAAGAAACCGTAGCCGATGGAATCCAGTTTTTCAACCATATCTTCATTTGGTGATAATAACGATACGAGTACCCCTGCTAAGAAGGCACCTAAAATATTTTCAGCTCCAACAGATTCAGATAACCCAACTAATATTAAGATGAGTGCAAAAACAGCTCGTGTATCAATTTGTACACTACCAGCTTTTAAGCTATCTAAGTATGGAATGTTTTTAAAGCGTTTTGCAACGAAGTAAATAACAATACCAGCGCCGAATAGAAGAAGAAGGAGCCACATGCTTTGACCGCTTTCGGAATTTAATCCGACGAATACAGCGAGTAAAATCATTGTAACTAAATCTGCAATAACAGCGACTAATAAAATGATTTGTCCGATTGCCGTTTTTCCTAAGTTATTCTCTTTTAATGTTGGTACAACAACACCTAAAGAAATAGTTGAAATAATTAAAGTCATAAACATTGCATTATCCACGAATCCTAGCCATACGAACAGTAATGATAGGGCATAAGATAAGATGAAAATAAATAAGAAGATAATGCTTGCTGCTTGGAATGTGTTTGGTTCGTTTGTCGTATTCTTTTTCCCTTTTTGTTTAAAGATAGAAAAATCAATTTCTAAACCGCTTAAGAACATTAAGAAGATAAATCCTAGTGTCGATAAGACTTGAAGCCACATATCTGGCTGAATAATATTAAACCCACTTTTACCTACAAAGATTCCTGCGATGATTTCTGCAACAACGACAGGAAGTGCTTTTAATTTAAAGCGTTGTAACAAAAGGGGAACGAAAAACGCGATTGCAACGACAACCATAAGTGATAGAACAGAAGTATGATGTTCCATTGCGTTCTCTCCCTTCAAATAAATATAGTACCTATTTAGCCATATAATAGGTAGAAAAGCAACGCATATGGATTCGATTTCATAAAGAAAGAGTTTTCTTAACATTTGTCATAATAAGTATATTTTTCATGATTCTGTTGTTAATTCCGTAATGTGGATGTAATAGGTGAGGGGATAAAGTGAAACTTTAATCAGTGGGGGTCTTACTGCTCGTTAATGCGGGATAAAAAAAGACTGCTGAGGAATCTCAGCAGTCTTTTTCATGTACATTACATTGAGAAGAAGATCCATACAGTTAAACCAACTGTTGCAGTTGCAACGAAGAAACTGTATATCATAGTAAGAATTTGAACTCTTCCTTCTCCTTCTTTTAAATGCATGAACATAATTAATTGTAACAACGCTTGCGCAACAGCCATTACGATAATAGTTGTTAAGATTGTTGAAAGTGGCAGGTTTGTATAAAGTGCCACGTATAACGCTAGAAACGTTAGTGCAAGCGATAAAATAAATCCGAAAACGTGTGACCAAGGGAATCCGCTATGCGCATGTCCGTTTGCCTGGTTGTTATTTTGACCCATTTACGCCACCATCCCGTTCAAGTAAACTAGTGTGTAAATAAAGACCCAAACAAGATCAAGGAAATGCCAGTATAAGCTGATAATAAATACTTTACGAGCTGTAACTGGTGTTAAACCTCGTTTTAAAATTTGGATAATAACACAAATTGCCCAAATGATACCGCCTGTTACGTGGGCTCCGTGCGTTCCAAGAAGAACGAAGAATGCAGATAGGAAAGCACTTGTTTGAATTGTTGCGCCTTCACCGATGTACATAATGAACTCTTCGATTTCAAAGAATAGGAAACCTGCACCTAAAAGTAATGTAAGGATGAACCATCCAAGCATTGCTTTTTGGTTGTGCTTACGCATTTCGTGAATTACGATACCACATGTGAAACTACTTGTTAAAAGTAGTAATGTTTGAATTAAAAGCGTTTTAAGTTCAAACAGTTGCGCTGGGGTTGGGCCATCTGCCGTACGACCAGCAAGTACTAGATAAGAGGCGAAAAGTGTTGCGAACAGCATAATTTCAGCCCCAAGAAAAATCCAGAATCCTAGGATATTCAATCTGCTTTGCTCGGATTGATATTCCAAAGGTAAGCTTTTATCTAAAGCCGCCATATCATTTCACCTCTCATGCTATATGTTCTGTTTCTTTAATTTCATCAACACTTACGTAGTAGCCATCATCATAATCGAATGAACGATAGATTAAGCAAGCTAAAATACCAACGCCGCCGATTGCTGCAAGCCAGAACCAGCTAAATACTAATGCGAAACCTGCAAGACCGAAGAATAAAGACGCAATAATAGGCACACCAGAGTTACTTGGCATGTGAATTGGTTTGATATCTTCTGCTGCTGGTGTAACTGTTTCTCCGCGTTTTTTCATGTACCAGAAAGCATCAGCTTCTTTGATTTCAGGAAGTTTCGCGAAGTTGTAATGTTGTACAGGAGATTGAGTTGCCCATTCAAGTGTACGGCCATCCCATGGATCTCCAGTTGTGTCACGTTCACCGTGACGAGCACTCCAAATTACGTTGTAACAAAGAATTAGGAAACCAATACCCATCATTACCGCACCAACAGATGCGATTTGGTTTAGCCATCCCCATCCAAGACTTTCAGAGTAAGTGTACATACGACGAGTCATACCGTCTAAACCTAAGAAGTACATTGGGAAGAAACAGATATTGAATCCGCTCATAAAGATCCAGAATGTCCATTTACCTAGGCGTTCGTTTAACATATGACCAGTCATTTTTGGATACCAGAATGTGAATCCAGCAAGCATAGCGAATACTGTACCTGCGATTAATACGTAGTGGAAGTGAGCAATTAGGAAGTAGCTGTTATGGTACTGATAATCAGCTGCTGCCATACCAAGCATAACCCCTGTAACCCCACCGACTACGAAGTTTGGAATAAATGCCAATGACCAAAGCATTGGAACTGTAAAACGAATACGTCCTTTATACAGTGTAAACAACCAGTTAAAGATCTTAACCCCGGTTGGAATCGAAATCGCCATTGTCGAAATCGAGAAGAATGAGTTAACCGCTGGACCTGCACCCATCGTGAAGAAGTGATGAAGCCATACGACGAAACTTAGTAAAGAAATTGCAACCATTGAGTATACCATCGCACTGTAACCGAATAGACGTTTACGTGAGAATGTACTAATGATTTCAGAGAAAATACCGAATGCCGGTAAAATAACGATATATACTTCAGGGTGACCCCATACCCAGAATAGGTTGGCCCATAACATTGGCATACCGCCGCTCGCCATCGTAAAGAAGTGAGCATCGAATAGACGGTCAAATGTCATTAATGCAAGAGCAACTGTTAATACTGGGAAAGCGAAAATAATGATAACTGTTGTAATTAAGATTGACCAAGTAAACATTGGCATTCTCATTAAAGTCATACCAGGTGTACGCATTTTTAAGATAGTAACAAGGAAGTTAATACCGGTCATTAGCGTACCGAGACCTGAAATCTGTAATGCAATTGCGTAGTAGTTATTTCCTACACCAGAAGTAAACTCTGTACCTGCCATTGGGAAGTAAGAAGTCCACCCAGCGTCTGGAGAACCACCGATTACGAAAGCGATGTTGAATAACATTGCTCCGACAAAGAATAACCAGAAACTTAAAGCATTTAAGAACGGATATGCAACGTCACGAGCACCAATTTGTAATGGTACTACAAGGTTCATTAATCCCATAACGAATGGCATCGCCATGAAAAGAATCATAACTGTACCGTGTGTTGTGAAGATTCCGTTATAGTGTTCAGCATTTAAATAAGTTGTTTCTGGGAATGTTAACTGTGCACGGATCATTAAACCGTCCATACCACCACGGAATAACATGATAACCGCAGAAATAATATACATGGCCCCAATTTTTTTATGGTCAACAGTTGTTAACCATTCGTCCCAAAGCCATTTCCATTTTTTATACTTTGTTAGTACGAAAATGATTGCTAATGTCACAAGAACGATAGAAGCGTCTGCACCGTAAATAATCGGGTCACCTGTGACAAAGAATTCATCAAGCTTCACTGTGTTCACTCCAATCTGTTGGAATAATAGCTATTATTTTTTGTTTTTGTAGTAGTTGTAATCACAATATTCAAGTGATTTTGGATCTACATAACTTAAGTGGTGACTAGAGAATGTCATACGACCAACTACACCAGGTTTAACAATTTCGTTGTACTTATCTTCTGTTAGTTTAGGAGCAGTTTGTTGTACTTCTTTAACCCACTTGTCATATTTCTCTTTAGTTTTTGCTTCAACTTCGAACTCCATATGTGTGAATCCTTCACCAGAGAAGTTCGCACTACGGCCTAGGTAAGAACCAGGCTTATCAGCTTGTAAATAAAGATCCATAATCATGCCATCCATAGTGTACTTCATACCACCAAGTTCTGGTACCCAGAAAGCATTCATTGGACCGACAGAAGTCAGTTTGAATTGAATTGGTACACCAGCTGGGATGTTTAAATAGTTAACGGTTTCAATTTTTTCCTCTGGGTAACTGAATAACCATTTCCAGTTTGCAGATGTAACATAAATCTCAACTGGTTTAATATGTTTGGACTCTTCCGGAACCTCTTCCGAAGCATACGTTGCTTTTACTGTTGGAATCGATAATGCGATAACGATAATAACAGGAACAAGCGTCCAAATAATTTCTAATAATGTGTTACCGTGTTGTTCAGGTGGCTCGTAGTCCATATTCTCTGGTTTTTCACGATAACGAATCAAGATGACTGTAAACAAGATGAATACAATTGCGATAATTAATGACATAAGCAAGAATGACCAAACAATTAAATCATACTGTGCTTTTGCAACAGGTCCTTGCGGATTTAATACTGCGAGTTTCTTATCACAGCCGCCGAGGAACAGAAGTAATGATAACGGAAGAAGCGAAGCCAGCTTCCAAAACGTTTTCTTTAGTTGCACGATTGAAAATCTCCTTTCTCCTTGGATTGAAACTATGCCAATAAAACAATATAAACCTATTAATTTATAGATGGCAATAGTTTTTGTGATATTGTTAAAAAATAGACACAAATGCACACTTTTTAAGGTGAATATCATTTGTAACTTGATAACATTGTAAACTATTTTCCAGTGAAAAACGTGATTGTGGAAATTTTAAGATAAATAAAGTTATACCAAGATATCCAAGAAATAGAAAAAAGCTATCTTATGATAAGGAAGATAGCTGAATATTTTGTATATTTAGTTTACTTCTTTTTTTAGATTTATTTGTTGTTCAAATGTGTCAACTTTTTTATATTTTAATTGGTATAAAATGTAACAAAAAATCATAAATGGAATACCACAATAAAGAGCAATTCTCTGATCTGGAATGAAAGCTAAACTAACAAATGTAATGAAATTGAGTGAGAATGCTACGATTGGAACGATTGGATAAAGCGGTGTGCGATATTTTAAATCATTAATGTCCCCGCCGTTTTTCAAGAAATTTCTACGGAAGAAAAACTGTGAAGCTGCGATTGACATCCAAACTACGACAGCGGCCATAGCTGCAATAGATGTTAAGACTAAAAAGACAGTATCTGCCGCAAATATACTTGTTAATAGAGACAAACTTGCAAAAATTAGACTGAAAATTAATGCGTTTAGTGGCACTCCTTTTTTAGTTAACTTTGTAAAAGCTGGACTTGCCATTTCTTGTTTTGCCATCGCCCAAAGCATACGAGAATTTGCGTATAGACCAGAGTTGGCTACGGATAATACTGCTGTAATAATAACAAAGTTCATAATGTCAGCTGCATATGGAACACCAGCCACATCAAATACAAGTACAAATGGACTTTCGACTAGATTAGCCTCTTGCCATGGGAGTAAACCTACAACAACTGATATTGCTAGGACGAAGAAGAAGAGAGTTCGCCAAATGGTATTTTTAATCGCTTTTGGAATTGTTTTTTCAGGGTTTTCACTTTCTCCTGAAGCAATTCCGATTAATTCTGTTCCTTGGAAGGAGTAATTTACTGTAATCATCGTAAGAAGAACAGCTAATGCACCGTTTGGAAATAATCCGCCATTTTCAGTGAAATTGTGAAGCATTGGCGCTGGTTTTCCATTAAAGTCTAGTAGACCGAACATAACTGCACCACCGAGTACGACGAAAATAACAATGGTTGCGACTTTTACACTTGCGAACCAAAATTCTGCTTCTGCATATGCCTTTGCTGATAATGCGTTTACAAGAAAGAGTGCTGCTGCAAATGTAACACACCAAATCCACGAAGAAACGTCTGGAAACCAACGTTTCATTAAAATACTTACAGTTGTTAACTCTACCCCAACTGTAACAGCCCAATTTAACCAATACATCCAACCGACAACAAATCCAAAACCAGGTGAAATAAATTTGCTTGCATAGCTTTGGAATGAACCTGCTTCTGGCATAGCAACTGATAATTCACCAAGACATAACATCGTTAAATACATAACAAATCCACCGACTAAAAATGCAAGAATAGCACCACCAGGACCGGCGTTATGGACGATTTGACCAGATCCCATAAATAGGCCAGTTCCGATAACACCACCAAGTGCAATCATAAATAGGTGTCTACTTTTCATTGTTCGTTTTAAATCTGTGTGTTCTACTTGTTGATTCATATGCCCCTCACCCCGTTATTTTCTTGTATGTATGAATTGATTTTCATTCCGAGTTTTTAATCATTAGTGGGGGATGTGACACATACTCGGCTTATTTATTATGAAATGAATGGAGTATGTAAAAATGCGAACTATGATTAAATACTCTAAGAATGTTTTTATTAACAAGGTGATATCTTCACTATGTTAATTATTTTGATTTTAGCAAAAATATTCAAAAAAGTATATTGTTTTTTCTTTTTATTAAAAATAATTAGAATCTTATAACGATTAAAGTGTAAACAATAATTCACAGAATCTTTCTAGCAAACTAGTAAGAAGAAAGGTACAATGATAAGAGGTATGTCTGTAAAATAATAATTAATGGAGTTTTGTTTAAAATGAAAAAGTTAAAATATCTTTTTGTTTTTGGAATTATATTTGCTGCCGCGTTTTTTATAGGGAAAGATAAAATTATACAAAAGGCGCAAGTGTTCCGTTTAGAGTTTCTATCTGAAATGAAAGAAGCGACTATGATTGAAAATGTTCCGTTTATAAAGCAGTTACCAGAATTACCTCGTGGATGTGAAGTTACAAGTTTGGCTATGTTGCTACAATACAAAGGTATACAAGTAGATAAGATGCAACTTGCTAGCGAAATTCATCGTGTTCCATTTGAACAAAATGGTTTACGTGGAAATCCTTATGAGGGGTTCGTTGGAAATATTTATACGAAGGCTGAGCCAGGATATGGTGTATATAATCAACCCATTTTTAATTTAGCAGAAAAATATGCTCCTGAAAAAGTAGTTAATTTAACAGGTAGAGACGTGCAAGATATGTATAAAGTAGTTAGTTCCGGTTCGCCAGTATGGGTCATTATTAATACAACGTTTAAGCCACTAGCCGAGAGTAGTTTTGAAACATGGAATACAAGCTCTGGCGAAGTGAAAATTACATATTATGAACATAGTGTAGTAATAGTTGGGTATGATCAAAACTTTGTATATGTAAATGATCCACTTAAAAATAATCCGCGTTTTGCTGTTCCGCGAGCAGAGTTTGAGAAAGCTTGGGAGCAAATGGGGAAACAAGCGATTACTATTTTATAATACTGAAAAAGTCATCTTTTTGATGGCTTTTTATTTTTGGATCATTATAACGGAAAATTCAGAAGATTCTTTTAAAAGTTGACAATTCACGCTATAATAACATTTAACTTGGTGAAGAAGGGGCGAAGAGAAATGGATGTTGCAAAGGAACTGATTTTATCGAAAAATCAATTAATTGAGTGGAGAAGGCATTTTCATAAGTATCCAGAGTTATCTTTTCAAGAAGAAAAAACATCACAGTTTGTATTCGATATACTTCGAAAAATCCCATATTTAGAAGTGTCAAGACCTACTAAATATAGTGTAATGGCAAGGTTGATTGGTAAGCAACCTGGTAAAACCATCGCGGTTCGTGCTGACATGGACGCTCTTCCTATTCATGAAGAAAATGAGTTTGATTTTATTTCTACATATCCAGGTGTTATGCATGCATGTGGCCATGATGGACATATAGCGATATTACTTGGGGTCGTACATAAGTTAGTAGAAAAAAGAGAGAAGATTAAAGGGGAGATTCGTTTTCTCTTCCAACATGCAGAAGAAAACTTTCCTGGCGGTGCAGAGGAAATGGTTGCAGCGGGTGTAATGGAAGGTGTGGATTATATTATTGGTGCTCACCTTTGGGCATCGTTAGAGGTTGGTAAAATAGGTGTAATTTATGGTCCTGCAATGGCTGCCCCAGATGTTTTTAAAATTACGATAGAAGGAAAAGGTGGACATGCTGGAATCCCTCATGAAACGGTTGATAGTATTGCAATCGGTACACAAGTCGTTTCGCAACTTCAGCACATTGTATCTCGCCTCACGAATCCGTTAGATTCTCTTGTAGTATCTGTTACGCAATTTCATGCTGGGACAACCCATAATGTGATTCCAGAACAAGCGGAGATTGAAGGGACAGTGCGGAATTTAAGACATGAGTTGCGAGAAGAAACAGAGAAAAGGATTGAACGGATTGTGAAGCATGTGACGGAATCTTACGGAGCGAAATATACATTTTCTTATGAATATGGATATCGACCAGTAGTAAATGATTATGAAGTTACAGAGATTATTGAGCAAACTGCATTACAGCTTTATGGAAGGGAACGAGTTACTCGTTTACAACCGACGATGGCTGGGGAAGATTTTTCAGCGTTTTTACAAAAGGCACCAGGGACATTCTTTTTTATTGGAGCGGGAAATAAAGAGAAGGGAATTATATATCCGCATCATCATCCTCGTTTTACGATTGATGAAGATGCATTACCGATTGGAGTGGAAGTCTTTGTATCATCTATTATGAATTTTATAAGTAAAGGAGAATGAGATGAAGAAAATACACGTATTAGCGCTTATTCCAGTTTTTTGTTTAGTTGTTGGACCTGTATTTGCTAATTCAGTTACTCCTTACGTATTAGGGATGCCATTTTTATTATTTTGGGTATTATTATCGGTGCTCATTACGTCTCTTTGTATGGGGCTTGTGTACGTATTTGATCCTGCTAATAAGGGGGATGTAAAATGATCGCCTTACTTATCATTATTTTATTTTTGTTTCTCGCACTATTTTTAGGAATTCGGGCACAACATGGAAAAGATATGAATTTAGAGCAATGGTCAGTTGGAGGAAGAGGCTTTGGCACTATTTTTGTTTTTCTTCTTATGGCAGGTGAAATTTATACGACGTTCACATTTTTAGGCGGAAGTGGATGGGCGTATAGTAAAGGAGCACCTACTTTCTATATTTTAGGTTATGGTGCACTAGCTTATATTTTATCTTACTTTTTATTGCCGCCAGTTTGGAAGTATGCGAAAGAGCATAATCTTGTTTCACAGCCAGATTTTTTTGTGAAGAAATATAAGAGTCAGACGCTTGGCATTATCGTTTCTGTCATTGGGGTTATTTCAATTATCCCATACCTTGTTTTACAGTTAAAAGGATTAGGTATTATCGTTTCGGAAGCATCTTACGGCAGGGTATCACCAGTTATTGCAGTGTGGATTGGTGCGATTGTTATAACGATATATGTAATGGTTTCAGGCATACACGGCTCTGCTTGGACAGCCGCTTTGAAGGATATTATGATACTGTTTATCGTTATGTTTTTAGGTATATATTTACCATATCATTATTACGGAGGTTTTCAGCCGATGTTTGAAGCTGTAGAAGCAGCAAAACCAGGATTTCTATCTTTACCTGATGAAGGAATGAGCATTTCTTGGTTTGTTTCTACTATTGTATTAACAGCTCTCGGTTTCTATATGTGGCCCCATACATTCGCTTCTGCTTTCTCTGCAAAAAATGAAAAAGTATTTCGTAAAAATGCGGCAATTATGCCATTGTATTCTTTAGTTTTACTTTTCGTGTTCTTTGCAGGATTTGCAGCTATACTGCAAGTTCCAGGGTTAAAGGGAGGGGATGTAGACCTTTCGTTATTCCGTCTCGCTCTTCAAACATTTGATCCATGGTTTATTGGTATTATTGGTAGTGCAGGAGTATTAACAGCATTAGTTCCGGGTTCTATGCTTGTTATGGCGGCGTCTACTTTATTAGCAAAAAACATTTACCGAACAATGGTCCCATCTGCTTCAGATAGACAAGTTGCTAAAGTGGCAAAATTATTTGTGCCTGTAGTAACGCTTGTAGCTGTTTTGTTCACTTTTAAAGGTGGAGAAACAATAGGGGCACTTCTTTTAATGGGATATAGTATAGTGACACAACTTTTCCCTGCACTTGTATGTAGTTTGTTTCCACGTCAAGTTATTACGAAGCAAGGGGCAATTGCAGGGATGGGGATTGGGTTGTTAGTGGTCGCATATATTACTTTATCTGGTTCAACTATAGCTACGATGTTTCCAGCTTTCCCTCAATATATAAAAGATTTAAATGTAGGTATAGTCGCATTGTTAATGAATATGATTGTGATGTTTATCGTTAGCGGGTTCACGAGAAATGTGTCTATAAAGACAGACAGTATAATAGTAGAAAAGTAATCCGTGTGCTAGAGCTATCTTTGAAAAGAGATAGCTCTTTTTTGTATATATTTTCTTCTATTAGCGGAATCTAACTAAAAACTTGTTGAAAAGGAAGTTAGGTGGGGGAATTGTTAGAGTTAAAAGGTAACTTATTTGAAGTTATGAAAGAAATTAGGGATGAATTAGGTTCGCCTAATGATTTAACAATTAGGGAAGTTGCCCTTGCGGGTAGTTTTACACGCTGTGCGGTTATTTTTTTATGTGGGTTAACAGATAAGGATAATGTTTATAAATATGTAGTTCGTACACTTCAATATGAAGAAGTACAAAAAGAAGAAGCTGTTGTTCAAACATTATTGGATCGTTTTATTTCTATTGCAGAAGTCGGTATGAAGACAACGTTTCCAGACATTATAAATGCGATTTTAGCAGGAGACACAGTTATATTAATTGATAATATTCAAACCGCTATTGTCATTAATAGCCGAGCATGGGAAAAAAGAAGTCTAGAATCTCCAGTAACAGAAGATTTAATACGTGGACCAAGAATTGGATTGAATGAAGATATTAACGTAAATAAGATGTTAATTCGCCGCAGCTTACGTGATCCGAAGTTACGGTTTCGATCCTATATTATGGGGAAGCGATCGCAAAAAGAAGTAACTTTAGTCTATATAGAGGATATTATTAACCCTTATATTGTAGACGAATTAGATCGAAGGCTTCAATCAATAGTGGCAGACGTTATTCTTGAGACAGGAACGATTGAGCAATTAATTCAAGACAATAATTTATCACCATTCCCGCAATTTTTGAATACAGAAAGACCTGATAATATAGTGGCTGCGCTAGCGAAAGGAAAAGCGGCCATTTTAGTGGACGGATCACCATTTGCTCTTATCGCTCCACTAGTGTTTGTTGATATTTTTCAATCTGTAGAAGATCATTATGAGCGCTGGGTAATTGGTACGTTATTAAGAATTTTACGTATGGGATCAGGTATTGCTGCTGTTTTACTACCTGCCACGTACGTAGCGCTTGTTTCGTATCATCAAGGGCTTATTCCCTCTAAATTAGCTTATTCTATTGCGGGAGCGAGAGAAGGGGTACCATTTCCGGCATATATAGAAACGTTAATGATGGCATTAACGATGGAGTTAATACGAGAAGCGGGAATTAGGTTGCCAAAACCGATGGGGCAAACAATTGGGATTGTAGGTGGTCTTGTAATTGGAGAAGCTGCGGTGAACGCAGGGATTGTAAATCCGTTTTTAGTAATTATTATTGCAGTTACTGCAATTGCTACATTTTCACTGCCTGTATATAGCATTACGATTACGTTTCGGATTTTACTTTTTGTCTTTGTTTTAGCGGCGACTGCTTTTGGACTATATGGAATTATTTTAGCTCTTATTGCACTTGCGATTCATATTACGAATTTAAAGAGTGTTGGGGTGCCATATACAACGCCTATTGCTCCTGCATTTTATAAAGATTGGGAAGAAGAAATGATCCGCTTGCCAAAATCAATGTTGAAAGAAAGACCAGAGTACTTACAAACGAAAGATTCTACAATACGTCCAAAGGAGCGAGAGTAATTGAAGCCATTTGAATATGGGGATGAAGAGATTGGATCTCGGGAAATTGGTTTTGCGGTATCGTCAACAATTATCGGTATAGGTGCATTATCTATGCCGCGAGATATTGCTACGCAAACCTTATTTTCGGACGGTTGGATTATTTTGCTTTTGGGTGGATTAGTCTGTGCGGTTTTAGGGTGGTTTGTAACGAGGGTAGCTATTTTATTCCCAAAACAAAACTTTGTTCAATATACGAGTGCACATTTGACGAAGCCTGTTGCATACACAATTAGTAGCATTTTAGTATTAACGTTTGCTGCTTTGACAGCATATGAATCGCGAATGATTGCAATTATTTCACAAACGTATTTATTTAGTGATACACCAGTGCAACTATTGTCTTTCTTTTTCCTATTAGTTGTTATTTATGGAGTAGCAGGATCGAGAGCGGCTTTATTAAGGCTAAACGTTTTGTTTTTACCTATAGTTTTAATTGCGATAGTGCTGCTTTCTTTATTGAATATAAATTTAATGGAAATAAATAATTTACTACCAGCTTTTCAAACGGACGTCAGTCAATATGCTGTAGGAGTTAAAAACTCTATTTTCACATTTATCGGATTTGAGGTAGCTCTGTTTTATGCTGTGATGTTGAACGATAAGTCAGTGAAAAAGGCACCGATGGCAGTTGCAAAAGCGGTGATGGTAAACGTGTTGTCATACATTTTAATTTATGTAACTTGTATTAGTGTTTTTACATATATGACAACACGTGGATTGACATATCCAACAATTGAACTCGGGAAAGAAATTGAAATTGGTGGGGGGTTTTTAGAAAGGTTTGATGCGATTTTTTTTACTACTTGGATTATTACTATTTATAACACTACAGCAATGTATTATGACGTCGCATCTTTATTGTTTTGTGCTATGTTTCCGAAAGTGAAGAAACATATTTTTATTTTCGTAAGTGCCCCGATTATTTTTATGCTGAATATGATACCTAGTAGTTTGAATGACTTGTCAAATTACGGAACTTATTTAGCTTGGATAGATATGGGCTTTGTCGTGTTAGCACCTTTGTTAGTTTTTATTGTATATAAAATAAAAAGAAGGAATGGTAGAAATGAAACACCTTCTTAAAATTATAATGCTTCTAGTGTTAGCGGGATCGATAAGTGGATGCTCTGAGTTAGAAGAAATAGAAGAAAGAGGATTTGTAGTAGGTGCAGCCTATGATATTGTGAAAAAAAAGAAAGCGAATCCAATTATGAAAGGGACGTATCAGATGGTACTCCCCAGTAAATTGTCGCAACAAGGTGGACAAGGTGGTGGAGATAGCGAAAATTATATTAATGTGAGTGCGAAGGCAGATAGTGTCTTTGAGCAAATACGAATTATTGCCAAAAAAATTAGTCGCTCACTATTCTTTCCGCACATACAAGTGATAATTTTTTCTAAAGACTTATTATCGAATCCATATGTTTTACAAAATACGTTAGATGTATATATTCGTGATCATGAGATGAGAAGAAATATACGTTTGTTCGTTTCTAAGAAAAATGCAGAAGCTATTTTGAAGCAGAGCGCTAAGCCTGAAAATTTACCGGCGCAGTATATTGATATGTTAGCTGAACATCCTCCGAAAAATGCTCAAATGATTGAGGCTGCAAGAATTGGTGAAGTTCAGGAAAAGATGATTTCCAACCGAAGCTTCGTATTACCTATTCTTGAATTAACAAGGCAAGGGGTACAAATGAACGGTGCAGCGTTGTTTCGCGGGAAGGATAATAAGTGTGTAGGTAGTTTGAATGGAGAAGAAACATTTGGAATAAATTATATAATAGGTAAGAAAATTGGAGGATTCTTTACCATTCGTAAAAAAGACCAGCTTATTACATATGAAATTCATAAAATGCGTCGAAAGATTAAAGTATCTACAGAAAATGCTACAAAACCGAAGTTCGATATTCACTTGTTTTTGGAAGGAACATTGGCTGAGTTGCATTTTAGTGATCATAAACAAATTATGAACGAAAAGCGATTAAAGAAAAACATCACGGAGGAAATGGAGAAGCGCATTCAAAAATCGATTAAGCTTGTTCAAAAAAAATATAAGGTAGATGTATTAGAGTTAGGGGACGTATATAAGCGGCATAATTATAAAGAATGGAAGAAGATAGATAAGAATTGGGATCAAGGTGAAAATTACTTTAGTAATGCTGAGATTACTGTTCATGTTCATCCGACAATTGAGCATTCAGGTTCAGCTTTACCAAAAAGAGTAAAGTAAGGTGATGGAAGGTGTTTACTGGATTAGGAATTAGTTGCACGATATTAATGGCAGTTCTTCCGGGAGCCATATACTTTATTCATAAGAAACTCACAACGTATGGAGCACAGCCTTGGAATACTGATGCACAAAAAAAGAAACCTGAATGATTTCAGGTTTCTTTCGCGCAAAGCAAATGTGAAGGGGGATACCTTCTATGTATGCTTTGCTTATAAAAGCCCTAACCAATGTACCAATTGTGTAGAGAGGAATGTCACAACAATGGCGATAACGGTAGGGATTGCAAACGATAAGAATGTCCACTTTGCACTTTTTGTTTCTTTATATATGTTAACCAGTGTTGTTCCACATGGGAAGTGAAGAAGTGAGAACAACATTGTGTTTAACGCTGTTAACCAAGTCCAACCATTTTCTAAGAATAGATTTTTAATTTGATTAAAATCGTCTATTTCAGTTAAAGCTCCAGTTGATAAATAAGACATTAATAAAATAGGGATAACAATTTCATTCGCTGGTAGTCCAAGAATGAATGCAGCTAAAATAAATCCATCAAGTCCTAACATTTTAGCGAACGGATCTAGGAAGTTTACAAAATACATAAGTAAGCTTGTGTCACCGATGAAAATATTAGCTAGTAACCAAGTTAATGCAGCCGCAGGGGCAGCTACAACGATAGCTCGTTTTAAAACATAAATTGATTTATCGAGTGTTGCACGTACAATTGTATTCCAAACTTTTGGTTTACGGTACGGTGGTAACTCAAGAGTGTAGTGAGTTGGCACACCTTTTAAAGCTGTTTTTGATAGTACCCAAGAAACAGTTAATGTCATAATAACACCAATTACAACCATTCCAACTACAACGCCAGCAGTAACTAATGTTTGCATACTACCTGTATAACCAGCGGCCATAAATAATGAAGCCATTAAAATTAACATAGGCCAGCGACCGTTACAAGGAACGAAGTTGTTTGTTAAGATTGCAAGCATACGTTCACGTGGTGATTCAATAATACGCGTTGACATAATAGCGGCTGCATTACAACCAAATCCCATTGCCATTGTTAAAGATTGTTTGCCATGTGCACCGGAGCGTTTGAATAAGCGATCCATATTAAAAGCGACACGTGGTAAGTATCCGTAGTTTTCTAATAGTGCGAACATAGGGAAAAAGATGGCCATAGGTGGTAACATAACGCTAATAACAGCACCGATACCACGGAATAAGCCGAGTATTAAAATGCCATGTAACCATTCGGGTGCATGTGCTGCCTGGAACCAAGATGTTAAATACCCTTCGGCCCATCCGAAGAACTCAGCAATCATATCAGAGGGTACGTTAGCACCTGCAATTGTAAGATAAAAAATGATAGATAAAATACCGAGCATAATTGGAAATCCCCAGATTGGAGATGTGAAAATTTTATCTAGTTTTTCAGAACGATACAATTTATCAGTATTTGTATATTGAACAGATTCTTTACATATGCTTGCAGATGTTCGATAAATATCCCCGACAATATCATCTCGTATATCTTCTTTTGAGAGTGCTTGTGCATGTTGAATAATATAGTCTAATGGAAGAGCTTTACTGGCTGAGTGAGATTCCATTCATTACGACCTCCCTTACAAGTGGTTCATTATGGTGTTTTTGAAGTGTAGTTAAGAAATTTTTATCTCCATCTAATATACGTAACGCAATCCAACGTGCTGGATACGTATCACCGAACACTTTATAAATTTGTGGTTCTAATTCCTGAATCATATTTTCGATTTTTTCACTGTAAGAAATTTTAATTGGTGTTGGAATTAATTTTTTATTTGCTACTTTAGCGATAACGCTTAGCAAATGCCCAATACCTACTCGGTTACGAGCAGAAATCTTAACTACAGGTACACCGAGCGATTTTGCTAATTTCTTTTCATCAATAACGATGCCTTTTTTCTCCGCTTCATCAATTAAATTAATACAAATGACTACATTGCTTGTCATTTCCATCACTTGGAGAGCTAAATTTAAATTTCTTTCCATTGCAGTTGCATCTATAACAACTACAGTTACTTCTGGTTTTTCAAATATAATATAATCTCTTGCTACTTCTTCATCCGCAGAATTTGAATATAGTGAGTAAGTTCCAGGTAAATCTATTAATGTATATTTACTTCCGTTATGTTGATATTCCCCTTCAGCTTTTAAAACAGTTTTTCCCGTCCAGTTTCCAGTGTGTTGTTTTAAGCCTGTTAAAGTATTAAATAATGTACTTTTCCCGGTGTTCGGGTTGCCAGCTAAAGCAATACGATGTTTGCTCATCTGAAATCATCTCCTATTAATACCCCGAAAATAAGGGAACTTTCTTCCTTACGTAGTGCGATAGTTGTATTGCTTACTTGATAAGCGACCGGATCTCCAAGCGGACTGCGCTGTAATACTTTAATTGTTGCCCCAGGGATAAATCCTAAGTCTAATAAACGTCGTTTCATAGTTCCTTCTAATTGTATCTTCTCAATTTGTACAAACTCTCCTGTCTTAAACTCGGAAAGTGGTTTTGTATTAGCCGATACCATAAAAGTTACCTCATCTCTATATTGTTTGTTTAAGTTTAAAAAGTTTCCTTAGGTAAACTTTTTGTTAATAATATAGTAGACTACATTGGATGATGCTGTCAATTGGTACTTTAAAAATATTCATTTATTTTTAGAATTGTTCCAATTTATTTAGTTGTACTAAAAAATATTACTGAAATTTTGTTGAATGTAAATAAAGTAAGAGTGTAAAAGTTAAAAGATACAATGTATTTGTAAATGTATTTTTAATTAAAAGGGGAAAAGAGCGAAAAACATTTACATTGAATTTACATTTTTAAGAATAAATTTACATTACAGCTTAATTCGTGTGGATTTTGTTGGGTTCTTTAACTATAAATGTTGGGATTCCTAGCTTTTAAGGGTTATTATCGTCATTTACTTAAAATTAAAAATTGCTTAACACTCACATAATATTGTTGTCCTACAATGAATTTGTGTTCGAAAGAAAATGAATTCGAAAAGTGATAATCCAAATGGGGGTACAAGACATGGTTATGAAAAAAGGTATTAAATTTTCTTTAGCGGCTTTAGTGGTGGCAGGAGCGTTAGTTGGATGTGGGAAAGCAGATGATACAGCTAGTAAAGAACCTGCTAAAGGAAGCGATAATACAAAACAAGAATTATCAGGTACGATTGCAGCAGCTGGTTCTACAGCTCTTCTACCTCTTGCGGAGGAAGCTGGAAAGAAATTCATGGAGAAAAATTCAAAAGTTTCTATTCAAGTGCAAGGCGGCGGTAGTGGAACTGGGATTAACCAAGTAGCATCGGGTGCAGTACAAATTGGTAATTCAGATGTTCCATCAGGGGATAAAATAAAAGATGCTGAAAAAGCGAAAGAATTAGTAGATAACAAGGTTGCGGGTATTGCATTCGCGCTTGTCGTAAATAAAGATGTAAAAGTTGATAACTTAACAGTGCAACAAGTACAAGATATCTTCACTGGGAAAGTAACAAACTGGAAAGAGGTAGGCGGGAAAGATGAAAAAATCAACGTAATTAACCGTCCAGCTTCATCTGGTACACGTGCTACATTTGAAAAGACAGTTATGAAAGAAGCGAAAATTAATGATGGAACTGGTACAACACAAGATTCTAACGGTGCAGTAGAGCAAGCGATCAATTCTACTCCAGGTTCAGTAAGTTATTTAGCAATGTCTTACATGGTTGGCGATAAAAAAGGTGCGCTACAAACAGTGAAAATTGATGGTTCTGAACCAAAAGTTGAAAACATTTCGTCTGGTAAATATCCATTCTGGTCTTACGAGTACATGGTAACAAAAGGTGAAGCGAAAGAAGCAACGAAAGCTTACATTGATTATGTAAAAGGAAAAGACTTTGAAAAGCAAGTAGAAGATATGGGTTACATCCCAATGTCTAAATTAAATAAGTAATAAATTTTTATGGGGCTGGCTGCAAGGCCAGTCCTGTTCATTTCAATCTATGAAGTGGGGTCTGACCTGTGATGAAGGGGAAAAAACAAATTAATTACGTAAAAAGTGAATATATAGGAAGATCGCTTGTTACGTTTTGTGGTATTTTTATTGTTTTAATTACATTAGCTATTATTGCGTTTATTTGCGGTAAAGGTATTCAATCTTTTACACAAAGTGGTATCTCATTTACTGAGATGTTAACATCGACAAAATGGAATCCAAATACTGACGAAGGAACCTTCGGGGCTTTGATTTTTATTGTAGGTTCAACGGTGGTTTCGTTAGGTGCGGTTATTATTAGTGCGCCAATTGCTATAGCTCTTGCTATATTCATGAATTTAATTTCGCCAAAGTTTGGAAATAAAGTATTGAAGCCCGTTTTAGAATTATTAGTTGGTATTCCTTCGGTTGTATACGGATTATTAGGGGTTACGATTTTAGTGCCACTATTACGTGATTCGTTCGGGGGAGTGGGATTTAGTCTAATTGCGGGTATTGTTGTATTAAGTATTATGATTTTACCTACTATTGCTAGTATCGCTTCTGATGCAATACGCTCTGTTCCATTTGATTATTTAGAAGCTTCTTATGGTCTAGGATCAACGAAATGGCAAGCGGTTAGCCGAGTGATTGTTCCTGCTGCGAAAAAAGGGATTTTAACAGGTGTTGTTTTAGGTTTAGCGCGTGCTTTTGGTGAAGCATTAGCGGTTCAAATGGTAATCGGGAACACAATTAAATTACCAGAAGGAATATATAGTCCGACAGCGACGTTAACTGGTATTTTGACAATGGACATGACAAATACATTAAACGGAACTGCTTGGAATAATGCGCTATGGACTTTAGCGATGATTTTACTTGTTATTTCATTCCTGTTTATTTTAGTGATTCGAGCGATTGGGCAAAGAGGTGAGCGATAATAATGAATGCAAGAATGGTAAATAAAATTTGGACAGGTATCTTTTATGCAGTTGCGGCTTTAGTTGTAGCTCTGCTAGTATTCTTAGTATTTGAAATTCTGCAAAAGGGATGGGGATTTTGGGATCCTGATTTTTTGTTTGGAGAACCAAGTAATACAAGAGCTGGTGGTGGGATTGGTCCACAGTTATTCAATTCTTTCTACATGCTTGTTATAACGCTTGTTATATCTATTCCTCTTGGATTAGGGGCTGGAATATATTTAGCAGAGTATGCAAAACAAGGGCGCTTTTTAAATTTTGTTCGCTTATGTATTGAGACAATGGCGTCGTTACCTTCGATTGTTGTTGGTTTATTCGGTTTGTTAGTGTTCGTTACCATGACAGGTTGGGGATACACAGTAATGGGTGGTGCTCTTGCTTTAACTATTTTAAACTTACCAGGTTTAACACGTGTTTGTGAAAATGCGATTTCAGAAGTGCCTCATAATGTAAAAGAGGCAAGTCTTGGATTAGGTGCAACGAAATGGCAAACAATTGCTCGTATCATTATTCCGTCGTCATTACCGCAAATTATTACAGGTATTATTTTAGCGGCGGGTCGTATATTTGGTGAAGCGGCAGCGTTAATTTATACAGCGGGTTTAACATCCCCGATTTTAAATTCAGCAGCGGACTTCTCAAGTCCTGCGCATCCTTTAAATCCATTTAGACCAGCTGAAACGTTAGCGGTTCACATTTGGAAGTTAAATTCTGAAGGAGTTATTCCGGATGCAAAGTTGATTGCGACAAAATCTGCAGCTGTATTAATTATTATGGTATTACTATTCAATGTTATTTCACGCTTGGTAGCATCTGTATTGCACAAACGTTTTACAGGAACGAAAAGAAAAAGTAAAACGACGAAGAAGATAAAAGCAGCATAAAATACAAAAAGAACTCTCTACTTATAAGTAGAGAGTTCTTTTTGTATTTTAATATAGAAGGAATGGATGTAATGATTGTTGAATTTGGAATTGATTATATAGATGAATAGGTTCGGACGAGAGGGGGGAGTTAATTTGTTTCTTCTGCAAATGTCAGGTTTTCCTGGATCGGGAAAATCGACAGTTTCTAAGTATATAGCGAAGTTAACAGGTGCTGTAATTGTAAATCATGACGTTTTGAAATCGGCATTGTTACAATCATTAGAAATGAAAGGGATTGAATCGACGATTGTTGGAGGAGTATCATACGATGTTGAATGGGCATTGCTTGATTCTTATTTAGGACAAGGGCATAGTGTTATATTGGATAGTCCATGTCTATATGAAGGTATGGTTGAAAAAAGAATTAAGCTGTCTAATGAACATGGTGTGAAATATAAATATATTGAATGCTATCTTAATGATATGGAAGAGATTAATAATAGGTTACAAACACGTAAACGTATGTTCAGTCAGATTGGAAAAGTGGATTCGGAAGTAGCTTTTAAAAAGTGGTTAGATGGTAGTAAGAGACCTTCGAATACTGAATATCTTATTGTAGATTCTGGTAAACCTCTAGAGCGATATGCTCAAAAAATGATGGATTATATCGGTAAGTAGAGAAAAAGGCGTTATCTTCGTTCTTGAAGAAAACGCCTTTTTCTTTAAATATCAGGTGTTTCTGTAGAAGTGCTTATTTTTCTGCGAGAGCGTCTTTTTCTTCCGATTTTATCTAATAGTTCATACATAACTGGAACGACTACTAATGTAAGAACGGTTGAGACTGCTAAACCACCGATGACAACGACGGCAAGACTTTTTGATACCATGCTTCCTGCTTGCGATTGACCAAATAGGAGAGGGAGCATAGCGACGATTGTCGTTATAGCTGTCATAATGATTGGACGTAACCTAGTGGATCCCGCTTCTAGTAAGGCATCTCTTGTTTCCATTCCGTGTTCCCGATTTTGTTGCACTCTTTCTATTAATACAATAGCGTTTGTAACAACAATCCCGATTAACATTAATGCGCCGATCAAGGAATTTACATCAACGGGTGTTCCTGAAATGATTAATCCTAAAATACCGCCAACAGCAGCTAATGGCAAGGAGAACAAAATTGCAAAAGGAGCGCGCGCCTGTCCGAAGGTGATAACCATAATTAAATATACAATCCCGATTGCAATCCCCATAATTTTGAATAAATCAGTGAAGTTCTCTTGCATAGATTCAGTTGCACCTGCAATAGTTACTTTTGCGCCGCTAGGTAAATCTAAGTTAGCTATCGTTTTGTTTACTTCTGCGCTTACTTTACTTAAATCTTCATTTGAGGCCTCGGCAGTAATTTGAATCGTTTCTTTTCTATCTTTATGGAAGACTTCTGTTTGAAGTTGCTTTTCTGAAATAGTTGCAATGTCTTTTAAAGGAATTGGTCCATTGATAGGTGATAGTATGTTTGTGTTTAAAATGTCTTCTTGTTTAGTGATGTTTTCTTTTTTGTGTTCTATTATAATAGTTGTTTTTTCATTATTGATTGAAACTTCACCAATAGGTGATTTCTTTATAAGGAATGCTACTTGTTGTGCTGCTAATTCTGGTGTTAAGCCTAGTTGTTCGGCCTTTGTTTGATCAACATGGATTTGCCATTCTTTCTTAGAGTCTTCTAAATTTGTTTTTACTTTAGAGAGAGCAGCCATATCTTTTAGTTTTGTTTCGACGATAGTAGCAGCCTCTTTTAAATTCGTTTCGTTAGTTGCTGTTACGTTAAATTGCAAATTGTTGCCACCACCAGAGCTTGAATAACTCGTTTTTATATAATCTAGTTCAGCAGGCTCAAAAGCTTTATGTTCTTTCTTTAACTCTTTAATATATTGATCAACATCAGAGCCTTTCTTGAAGACTACAAATATACTGGCAAGATTATTTTTTGTCGTTTGCCCCCATTGTGCATCTTCTGCGCTAGATCCCATTCGCAAAATAACATCTGTTACATCCGAATTAGAAAGTAATTTCTTTTCGAAATCGAAGGCTTTTTGTTTTTGTGTTTCAGGAGCGTAATCAGCTGGGAAAGTCATATTAATAGATAACATTGTGTCGTCTTCAGATTTTATGTTCGCTTTCGGTAGTAATACATAGGCTGCAATCGATCCTGCGAATAATAAAAAAGCAGTAAGTAGAATAATGAATTTATGCGAAAGAGCCCACTTTAATGTAGCGACATATCGTGGTGAAGAACTTGGCTTTTTGTGCTTTGTTTTTTTTAGTAGTAAAAAAGCCATAAGTGGAACAACTGTTAGTGCAACGATTAAGGATGATAGTATAGAATATACAACTGCTAATACCATAGGTAACATTAATTTTCCGATTACTCCTGATACGAGGCCGATAGGTAAGAAAACAGCGACTGTTGTTAAAGTAGAAGAAGTAATTGCGACGGCGACCTCTTTCGTTGCATCGAGAATAATATCTTTAGAGAAAGATTCTTTTTGTAAACGACGGAAAATATTCTCGATGACAACGATACTATCATCAACGAGACGTCCAACTGCAACTGCTAAACCACCAAGCGTTAAGGTGTTAAGTGTGATGTTAGATTGGTGTAGTAAAAAGAGTGTTAATAAAATAGATAATGGAATACTGACAACGGCGATGAGTGTCGTTCGGAAGTTACGCAAAAAGATTAAGATAATTAGAGTTGCAGCAATTGCTCCAAGAATTACTTCTTTGCCCATACTAGTAACAGCATTTTCAACTTGCTCATGAGTTGAGGCTAAAAGTTTAATAGAAAACTGATCTTTATATTGTTTACTTATATCTTTGATTTTCTTATCGATTTCCTTTCCGATTGCAACTGCATTTTTACTTGGCTCTTTCATGATGATTAATCCGGTTCCTTCTTCTCCGTTTATATGCGAGATTGTATCGTAGTGTTGTTTAAGTTCGATTTGAGCAACATCTTGCAATTTTACTTGAGGTGCAACGGTTATGTTTTTAATATCATCTACATTTTTTATATCCCCAATGACACGAAGGTTATATTCTTCTTTATTAACGGTAATTGCTCCGGCTGGAGTAGAAGTTTCTTTTCCTTGTAAAACTTTTAATATTTGTTCTGTTGTTACGTTTTTATCTTTTAATTGGTTTGGGTCTAGTATGATAGATAATTCAGAGGCTGATTTTCCGAAAAACATAACGTTGGCAACACCATCAATGCTTTCGAGTTGTGGTACGATTTCTTTTTCGATTTGTTTTTCATCTGCTTTTGAAAATCCGTTTTGCTTCTGGATCGCAATTTGAGCGAGTGGAATCATAGAAGTATTTAATTGGCTAACTATGGGTTTAGTTGCATCTTTAGGTAATTTAATTGTGTTAATGGCCTTTTCAACCTCGCGTGCTGCGTCTTTCATGTTTGCTTTGGATGTATACGCGATATCGATACGTGATAACCCCTCGTGCGTAGAAGAGGTGATGCTGTCGATGTGTTCTAAATTGCGAAATTGTTTTTCGAGGGGATCAGTTACTTCTTTCGTCATCGCTTCAGCGTCGAGTCCTTGGGATAAGGTTGTGACAGTGACTGCTGGATTATCGATGCTTGGTAAAAATTCCATAGGTAATTTAGATCCAGAATAAACGCCAAGTACGGAAATGAGAAAAACCATGATGATAACAGCGGCGCGGTTTTTTAATGAAAACTTTGTTAACCTATCCATAAAGTAATTCCTCCATTGGTTTATTTATAGTTGAGTACGTCCTTTCTTACTATATAACAAAAAATGGATATTTTTCATTAATTAAATGTAAAAAAATTCTAACAATAATCTTAAGTTAATGTTTTTGTTGGAATTTCGTTATTTATTCCGCTATTCGCCGAGCGATAAGACTATTACCTAATCGAGCTGTCTGTAAACAACCGATTCGTTCAATTAATAGTTTGTGTGGAGGAACAAAACTAAAAATCGGCATATTTGCTTTATGTAGGAAGTGGTGAATCTATTTTTTTAGTTTGGAGTGATTTGTTTTTTATATTGTTAGTCTATAGAGAAGTAAATGATCAGGGCTTTAATATAGAAGAGAATGAAAATCTAGGAAGGGGTTATGAAATACAGTTTGGTTAACTAGAGTGTATTGGTATACAATTTAAATAGCTGTTTTCCATAGATGGGATGAGGTGTCTCTATATAGAAGAAAGTAGGATGGATATTTTTTTGTGTTTTTTTTAAAAAAACACTTGTTATTTAAAAATCATGATGGTATATTAATAAACGTCGCTGATGCGGAAACGCAGAAAACGACAAAAAATAAATTTTGAAACGTAGTTGACATCGAAAAATGAAGATGTTAATATGATGAAGTCGCTTCTGAAGCGGCAGACAAGTTCTTTGAAAACTGAACGAAACAAACAACGTGAAACGTCAATTTTTATTTTTAGATGCTAGACAAACTAACTTTATTGGAGAGTTTGATCCTG